>NC_014541.1:1426386-2852772 GCF_000148645.1 Ferrimonas balearica DSM 9799 | reverse complement strand
ACAACGCGGTGGCCCACAGCAACCAGCTGCTCAGCCAGTTCCGGCTTCTTAGCCAGAATGGTGTTGACCATGAAATCCAGGGCTTCGCGGTGGGCAGCGCCGGCGCCCAGGTCCGCTTGGTCCTTGTTACCGTCCAATTTCCACTTGATGCGGGCGTCTACCAGGTTAAAGCACTCGGCCAGACCGGACAGATGCTCGTCACCGGTTTGGGCATCGATGACAGCGAATTTCAGAGAGGAACTGCCACAGTTGAGAACCAGTACAAGTTTGCTCATTTTATCAACACCTAAGCAATGAGATGATGGGTGACCAACACTCGCAATGAGTCCCAGTCCCCCAGGGATCCTGACAAAGTTTACAGTATAGCCGGGGCCTATTTGCGGGCCATGTCACGAACTGACGATCCGTTGCGATTGTCGCTTTGCCAAGTTCTCCGGCTAGGTCTGACCATTTTACCCAATTACACAGCCGGTTGAATTGTGCTACCGTCAGGGAGATGGTTGAACTGTGATTGGTATCACTAACAAATTGGTATTAAGCCGATGAAGTGGATGACTCGACTGCGCCAAGGCAGTGGCTACATGAAAATTTGGCCATTAAACCGGGCATTGGCAGCCTATTTTCCCGAATACCGGGTGATCCGGGCGACGCGTATGGCGATCACCTGGATGCCGGTTGTCGCGGGTGTCAGTCTGACGCTCCAGCTGTCTCAGCTGGGCACAGAGATTTTGCCCCTGGCTTTGGCACAGGCGGCGCTGATTTTGAGTCTGCCCCTGCAGGGGTTGTATTGGCTGGGATGGCGTTCGGAGCAACCGCTGCCCCTGCCATTGGTCCAGTGGTGTACGGAGGTACGTGAAAAATTGCTGGCCGCCGGTTGCGATGTTGCGCCGTTTGCGCCACATTCAACCTATCGACACATGGCGAGTCTGTTAAACCGAGCGTACGAACGCCTCGACACCGCCTTTTGGCGTGAACTCTAAGGCCGCCGTGTCGTGACCCGACGCCGCCCCATGATGGGCGGCGTTTTTTATGGGCGCTATTTGGGGCCGGTCAGGTATTCCCGCTCATTCCAGGTGGCCAGCCAGTCGGGCTTGTAGACCACCATCATGGTGGTGGAGAAGCCGTTGAGCATCGCCTCGGGGAACACAAACAGCGGGATCAGGATCAGGTAATTGTCGACCACCAGATGCCAGTCATACTGGCCGGTGTACCACAGTCCCAATCCGGTGGTGCGGATGATAAAGGTGAGCAGGCCATTGAAGAAGGCGCCGACAAACACGTAGATCCAGAGGTTGCGGGGCATCAGGTTGTGGCACAGGGTCAGCCAGCCAAAACTGGCCAGTACCGGCAGGGCGATGCCGAGCCAGAACAGTCCCGCGGCATTGCCCCAGACATCCACCCCCGCCACCAGCAAAATCCCCTGCGCCACCGAGGCCAGCACCAGCGCCGAACGCCAGCCAAACATCAGGGTCATCACGGTCAGGCCGAGAAAGTGCAGATCCAGTCCTTCATAGATGCCCGCGCGGATGCGCCACAGCGCCAGCAAGGCCAGAGTGCAGAGTGCCGCGAGGTTAAGGTAGCGCCAGTCACGCCAGCGTTGAGCCAGTGCACTGGTTTTCAATGCCCACAGGAAGAACAGCAGAAAGGCGAGGCAGAGCAGCAGGTTCAAAACTCATCCAGGTTGAGACAATGTGAATAACATAATTGTCGCCTGTGAATGGGGCTCTGGAAAGGGCGGGGCAAAAACTTCCGGTTGGATGGCGAAAAAAAAGCCAGCGCGAGGCTGGCTTTCCTGATCAGTACATGGCGTTTAAACCGTGGGCCACGAAGATTGCTTTAAGGCGCTCCATGGTCTCTTTCGGCGGCGGTTTTACGCCGTCGAGGGGGTAGGTTTCCCCCAGGGCTTCCCACTTGTGCTTGCCCAGTTCGTGATAGGGCAGCATCTCCACCTTCTCGACGTTTTTCATCGGCGCCAGGAACTCAGCCAGTTTTTCGGCGGAGGCGTCGTCGTCGGTAAAGCCCGGTACGATAACGTAGCGGATCCAGGTTTTCTGGCCGCGCTTGGCCAGGTGCTGGGCAAACTCCAGCGGACGCTTGTTGGATACGCCCACCAGGTTCTGGTGGATGCTGTCGTCCATCTGCTTGATGTCCAGCATCACCAGGTCGGTAACGTCGAGCATCTCGTCGACCACCGGAGTGTACTTGCGGATCAGGCCGTTGGTGTCGAGGCAGGTGTGGATCCCCTCCGCTTTACAGGCGGTGAACCACTCCTTGACGAAATCCATCTGCAGAACCGCTTCGCCACCGCTGGCGGTTACCCCACCACCGCTGGCTTCGAAAAAGTGACGGTAGCTGACCAGCTGCTCCATCAGCTGAGGCACGGTGACCTCTTTGCCGCCTTCCAGGTCCCAGGTGTCACGGTTGTGGCAGTACTGGCAACGCATCAGGCAGCCTTGCAAAAAGGCGATAAAGCGGATACCCGGGCCATCAACGGTGCCGCAGGTTTCCCAGGAATGTACGCGTCCGATGACGCCCATAATCCTCTCCCACTTAATAAAGAAAAGGGCCCGCCGCGAATGCGGGCAGGCCCCTAGTTTAGCGTGAGACGCCCGGTGCTTACATGGACTGGGTGAAAGTCCGGGTAATCACGTCTTGCTGCTGTTCCGGAGTCAGCGCGTTGAAGCGCACGGCGTAGCCAGACACACGGATGGTCAGCTGCGGGTACTTCTCAGGGTGCTTAACCGCATCTTCCAGCATGTCACGGTTCATCACGTTAACGTTCAGGTGCTGACCGCCTTCGCGAGACTCGGTGTGCTTGAAGTAACCGTCCATTAGGGCAGCCAGGTTAGCGCGACGACCGGTGTCGTCTTTACCCAGGGCACCCGGTACGATGGAGAAGGTGTAGGAGATACCGTCTTTGGCGTGAGCAAACGGCAGTTTGGCCACGGAGGTCAGAGACGCTACTGCACCAGACTCGTCACGACCGTGCATCGGGTTGGCACCCGGAGCAAACGGTTGACCAGCACGACGGCCGTCCGGAGTGTTACCGGTTTTCTTGCCGTATACCACGTTGGAGGTGATGGTCAGTACGGACTGAGTCGGAACCGCGTTACGGTAAGTCTTCAGAGAACGGATCTTGTTCATGAAGCTTTCAACCAGTTCGCAGGCGATGTCGTCTACGCGCGGGTCGTTGTTACCGAATTTCGGGTAGTCACCCTCGATCTCGAAGTCAGTGGCGATGCCATTTTCGTCGCGAACGGCTTTCACTTTGGCGTACTTGATGGCAGCCAGAGAGTCAGCGGTGATGGACAGACCTGCAATACCACACGCCATGGTACGAGTAACGTCACGATCGTGCAGCGCCATCAGGGCCGCTTCGTAGCTGTACTTGTCGTGCATGTAGTGGATGGTGTTCAGCGCGGTCACGTACTGTTTGGCCAGCCAGTCCATAAAGGTGTCCAGCTTGGCGTAAACGGTGTCGTAATCCAGAACGTCATCGGTGATGGCGTCCATCTTCGGACCGACCTGAGCCTTGGACTTCTCGTCCACACCGCCGTTGATTGCGTACAGCAGGGTCTTGGCCAGGTTGGCACGAGCGCCGAAGAACTGCATGTGCTTACCGATAACCATCGGGGATACACAGCAGGCGATGCCGTAGTCGTCAGACTCGAAGTCCGGACGCATCAGGTCGTCGTTCTCGTACTGGATGGAGGAGGTGTCGATGGACACTTTGGCGCAGTAGCGCTTGAAGCCATCCGGCAGGTTCTCAGACCACAGTACGGTGATGTTCGGCTCCGGAGACGGACCCATGGTGTACTGGGTGTTCAGGAAGCGGAAAGAGGTTTTGGACACCAGCGGGCGGCCGTCCAGACCCATACCACCGACAGATTCGGTTGCCCAGATCGGGTCGCCGGAGAACAGCTCATCGTACTCCGGGGTACGCAGGAAGCGAACCATACGCAGCTTCATTACGAAGTGGTCGATCATCTCCTGAGCTTGCTCTTCGGTGATGATACCGGCTTGCAGATCACGCTCGATGTACACGTCCAGGAAGGTGGACACACGGCCCAGGGACATGGCAGCACCGTTCTGAGACTTCACTGCAGCCAGGTAGCCGAAGTAGGTCCACTGGATCGCTTCTTGAGCGTTCTTGGCCGGGCCAGAGATGTCGTAGCCGTACTTGGCAGCCATGGTCTTCATTTGACCCAGGGCGCGGTGCTGCTCAGCGATCTCTTCACGCAGACGGATAACGTCTTCCAGCTCAACGCCGTTTTCCATGTCCGCTTGCAGGGAGTGGAACTGCGCCAGCTTGTCCTTCATCAGGAAGTCGATGCCGTACAGGGCAACGCGACGGTAGTCACCGATGATACGGCCACGGCCGTAGGCATCCGGCAGACCGGTCAGAACGCCGGACTTACGGCAAGCCAGAATTTCCGGGGTGTAAACGTCGAATACGCCAGCGTTGTGGGTCTTGCGGTACTCGGAGTAGATCTTGGAGATCTGCGGGTCCAGCTCGCGGTTGTACGCTTTGCAGGAACCTTCCACCATGCGGATGCCGCCATTGGGGATGATGGCACGCTTCAGCGGAGCGTCAGTCTGCAGACCAACGATGGTCTCCAGATCTTTATTGATGTAACCCGCATCGTGAGCGGTGATGGTGGACACCAGATCGGTGTCGAAATCGACCGGAGCGTGGGTGCTGTTCTCGATGCGGATGCCTTCCATCACTTTGGCCCACAGGGCGTCGGTGGCTTCGGTGGCACCAGCCAGGAAGGACTCATCACCCGCGTAAGGGGTGTAGTTCTTCTGGATAAAGTCCCGTACGTTGACTTCAGTTTTCCAGTCGCCGGCGGCAAAGCCGTTCCAGGCTTGGGCAAACACTTCGGTGTTATCAGTCATGACAGTTACCTTCACGTTAGGATCCGAAATAATTCGGTTGTGGCCGCAAGGCGCGGCCGGAAAGGGTCATGTCCGGGCCAGAGATGGCCAGGGCAAAGCACGGCTTCTGCACAGCAGAAACCGAGGAAAGAAAAGGGGAGAGTGCGTCGACAGGAGAGAGGGACCCAAAAACGGCACGCATCAACCGGGCCGGGGAGGCCAGGGTGGAAAGCCGGGAGTGGAACAAATGGGTCTTTTGGGTCATGGAGCCAGGTCCGTCGTCGCAAAAGTGCATTCGATAGCGAAGTATATCGCCGCTGTCGGTATGGTGCGTGATCCTTCGCACTGAATTTGCCGCGTTCGCATCGAACGCTGTTTCCTGGCTACCAAAGGCCTGTTCAAGAGGCCATTTAATTGGTCATACCAAATAACATGGCTAGAGCGTAACACAGGGTATAAAACCTGTATTGCAACCGGTGGTGAAATTGCAGGCAGCTCAGCATTTCCATGGAAACTGTGATGGGCCTCATGCAAATCGCGGGTTGCCAGTGATCGGGATCGCCATTTGGAACAGGGAATGAACGACCTTACCCCCGCCGGGAGCCCGATCCACCGCTCAGCATACAAATGGTAATACCATTTGGCCCTCAGGGGCAAAATCTTGGCAATTGCCACTGGATTGCTTAGGATCGCCCCCTTTCCCATTGGCTACTCGATGGAACCGTTCCGATGATGGATAACAAGCTGGCCGGTCGGCTGGCGGCGGCAGCCCTGGTGCTGACCCTGCTGTACTTTGTTTTGTGGCTCTGTGGGCCGCTGTTTTTTGCCAACGCTGGCCTGTGGCTGGGATTGCCCGCCTGGTTCTGGCTCTCTTGCGTTGCTGCCCCAGTCGTATTGTTGATACTGCTGTTTATCTGGATGGGAGGCACCCGTGGGTGATCTCTCTCTGTTGATCCCGATTCTGCTCTACCTGGTGGTGACCTTGGTGATTGCCCGGGTGGCAGCGGCCCGCCAAACTGGCGAGGGCGGCTTTACCCAGCGCTACTTCCTCGGTGGCCAGTTTATGGGGGGCACCCTGCTGGCGCTGGCATTGGTGACCACTTACACCAGCGCGTCCTCCTTTATTGGTGGCCCCGGTGCGGCCTACAAATTTGGCCTGGGTTGGGTGTTGCTGGCGATGGTGCAGGTGCCGGTGGCGATGCTGACCCTCGGCGTGCTGGGACCCAAGCTGTGGCGTTTGGCCAAAGAGAGCGGTGCCGTCACCATTCTGGATGTTCTGGAACAGCGCTATCGCAATGGCCCTTTGCTGGTGCTGGCGGGCGTCAGTCTGCTGGCGGCCTTTGTCGGCATGGTGGTGGTCCAGTTTACCGGTGGCGCCCGCTTGTTGTCGGTGATGACCGGCGTGGACTACACCGTGGCCCTGGCGATCTTTGTTGGCACGGTACTGCTCTACACCCTTTGGGGCGGCTTCCGGGCGGTCAGCTATACCGATGCGCTTCAGGGCCTGGTGATGATCTTCGGCATGATTGCGCTGTTTATCGGTTTGTTGGTGAAGGGGGGCGGTATGACGGCCCTGACCACCGAGCTGGCCGCGCAGGACCCAGGGCTGCTTCGGCCCCACGGCCCGGATGACTTTCTCTCCTGGCCCTTCCTGATGTCGTTCTGGGTGCTGGTTTGCCTGGGCACGTTGGGGCTGCCCCACACCGTACTGCGTACCATGGCGGTAAAAGACATGAGTGCACTGCGTCGCGCCATGGTGTTGGGCACCGCGGTCTCGGCGGTGGTGATCCTGCTGCCACACCTGAGTGGCGTATTGGGTCGCGCAATGTTGCCGGAGCTGGCCAGTCCCGATGAGGTGATGCCCACCCTGATGGTGACTCTGTTCCCGCCGATGCTGGCGGGCCTGTTGCTGGCCGCACCGATGGCGGCGGTGATGTCCTCGGTGGATTCCATGCTGCTGCAGGCCGGCTCGACGCTGGTGCGGGATCTGGTTCAGCGCCAGCGGCCCCTGTCCGAGTCGGCGCAGAAAGCGCTGAGCTACGGCAGCACCATTGGCCTCACCCTGCTGTGCGGTGTGTTGGCGCTGGACCCGCCGGATATGATTGTGTGGCTGAATCTGGCTTCACTGGGGGCGCTGCAGGTGGTGTTCCTGTGGCCGCTGGTGTTGGGCCTGTTCTGGCCCAGAGCCACCGCGACCGGCGCCATCGCGTCGATGCTGAGTGGTCTGGCCCTGTTCCTGTTCTGGACCTTCGCCGCCATTAAACCTCTGGGTCTGCACGCCATTGTGCCGTCGCTGGCCATCAGCGGCGTGGTGTTTGTGTTGTTCAGCCTGCGCCGGACCAACTGAGTATCAAACGGACATAAAAAAAAGCAGGCCAATGGCCTGCTTTTTTTGTGTTTCCCTTGCTGCTTAATGCATCAGGGTTTCCAGACGGTCGCGGATTTCGCGGCCGCGCTCAGTCAGGTAGGCACGCTTGATGCGGTAGTCCTGTTCATCCACACGCAGTTCCACCAGGCCCAGGCCGTTACGGCCAGAATGGACGCGGTCAGACAGCAGGCGGGCGTTGCGGCTGGCACTGGCCTGGGACATCTCGAAGCGCTCCTGCAGCTCCTTGATTGAACAGCCCTCTTCCTGACACACCTGCATAAACATCAGGCAAGTCTGGGGTGGGATCTCGCTGTACACTTCCCGGAAAATCTCCACACACTGCATGATCTTGGTCAATTGAGCGTGACTCATAATTATCTTTTTCCTTTGCTCAATGGATAAAAAGGGCTCAAAAAGCTCGAAAACCCGGTTACAGACTCCACAGAGCCGTACCAGACGGTTGATATTGATATCAGTAGCGCCTACATCCTTCCAGCGACAAGAAAGCAAAATATGATCGTGCGCACAGACAACTTCGGGACAAAACGATTGCTGATCTGAAACTTACAGAATCGTCTGTTTCGATGTTAATGCGTGTCGTGATCTGCTGTGAGTTAGTGACCGCTGCGAGGGAAATGTTGTTTCAGTGGGGGCTTTATTGAGCGCACATCACTCGCAAGTGACACTGATGACCGGGCAACGGCCCATTACAGACGTTGCTGAATTACAGAATGGCGGGATAGGGCGTAAGAAAGTAACAAGGGCTGCCGAGGCAGCCCTTATCGATCAGCGGATGGTTGTCCAGATCGGCGCGTGGTCTGAGGGCTTCTCGATGCCACGCAGCTCGTAGTCGACCCCAGCACTGTCCAGCCGCGCGGTGAGCGGAGCGGAGGTGAGGATCACGTCGATACGCAGACCCCGGTTGTCGTCGAACCCGCGGGAGCGGTAATCAAACCAGCTGTAGGTTTGCGCCTCTTCCGGATTCAGGTGACGGAAGCTGTCGGTCAGTCCCCAGTTCAGCAAGGTGGCCAGCCATTCGCGCTCTTCCGGCAGGAAGGAGCACTTGCCGGTCTTCAGCCAGCGTTTGGCATTGGGCTCGCCGATGCCGATATCCAGATCGGTGGGGCTGATGTTGATGTCGCCCATCACCACCACCTGCTCGTCTGCCTGACGGTGGGTGTTCAGGTGGCTCATCAGGTCCGCATAGAAGCGACGCTTGGCCGGGAACTTGGTTTCGTGGTCGCGGTTCTCGCCCTGGGGGAAGTAGCCGTTCAGCACGTGCACCGGTTGGCCGTTGGCGTCTGCCACGGTCACCATGATCATCCGACGCTGGGCGTCTTCTTCATCCGTGGCAAAGCCTTTTTGCACCGCCAGTGGCACCTGCTTGGTCAGCATCGCCACGCCGTAGTGGCCTTTCTGGCCATGGAACGCCACGTGGTAACCCATCGCTTCCACCGCTTCGAGCGGGAATTGCGGGTCATCCACCTTGGTTTCCTGCAGGCCGATCACGTCCGGCTGGTGCTTGTCGATCAGCGCCTGCAGCTGATGCAGACGTGCGCGCAATCCGTTGATGTTGAAGGAGACGAACTTCATCAGAACACTTTCTTGAACGGCTTGATCACGGACTTTTTGTAGACGCCTGCGTCGATGTACGGGTCGGCCGCGGCCCAGGCTTCGGCGTCTTCGAGAGAATCAAACTGCGCCACCACCAGAGAACCGGTAAAGCCAGCTGCACCCGGGTCTTCGCTGTCCACGGCCGGGAACGGGCCGGCAGTCATCAGACGGCCTTCATCCTGCAGCTGTTGCAGGCGGGCCAGGTGGGCGGGACGGGCGCCCAGGCGTTTTTCCAGGCTGTTTTCCACGTCGGTGGAGCAGATCATGTACCACATAGATGTCTTTTCCTGTTGGCTTGAGTGCGGATGACGATACCACGGCCATTGTCCGGCTCCAAGGCACAAAAAAGCCCGCCAATGGCGGGCCTTTTTTGAACGGAGAATCAGGCCGCAGCCGGAACCGCGTCGTTCTCTTCCACCGGGTTGTTTACCGGTTTGATGACCACGGCCAGAACGGCGGCAACGGCCAGCATCACGGCGGATACGGTGTAAGCGATGGCGTAGGAGCCGTAAGCGCCAGCCACGAAGCCGGCGATCACCGGACCGATAAAGCCGGACACGCCCCAGGCGGTGTACAGCACGCCGAAGTTGGAGCCGTAGTTCTTCAGGCCGTAGTAGTCCGCGGTGATGGACGGGAACACGGACAGCAGTGCGCCGTAACCGATACCGGCCAGGGCGGCGCCCAGGACAAAGCCCCACTCGGTGGTCAGGTTGGGGAACAGCAGCATATTGCCGCCCTGGATCAGGAACACCAGCAGCAGGGTCTGGGTGCGGCCCATCTTGTCAGACAGGATGCCCATTACGATGCGGCCCAGGGTGTTGAACACCGCCAGAACCACCACCAGGAAAGCGGCGTTGGCCACGTTGCCCTGCAGGGCAGCGATGCTGGTGATGTTGCCGATCAGCATCAGGCCGGCGGAGGAGGCGAAGCAGAACATCACCCACAGCATGTAGAACTGAGGGGTTTTCAGCATCTGGCGCCAGCTCATGTCGGCGTTGGCGGCGGACTTGGCTTTGCCGGCCAGGTTGGCGGGCGCTGCCGGGGTGTAGCCTGCCGGCGGGTTTACGATGGTGAACGCCAGCGGTACCGCGATCAGCAGGGCTGCACCACCGAGGAACAGGAAAGCGTTGTTGATGCCGTACTCACCGATCAGGTGGGTGGTCAGTGGGGCCAGGTACAGCGGAGCCATACCGAAACCACCAGCGATCAGGCCGTTGACCAGACCCTTCTTGGAAGGGTGGAACCACTTCATGGCGGACGGGCTCAGACAGGCGTAACCGAAGCCGATGCCCGCACCCACCAGTACGCCGAAGGTCAGAACCAGCATCAGCGGGGTGGTGGCGAAGGAGGAGAGCAGCAGGCCAGCCGCTACCATGGAGCAGCCCAGGATAACCATGCGGCGCGGACCCATGCGGTCTTGCAGTACGCCGGAGACCAGCAGGCTGGAGGCGAACACCAGCACGGCCACGGAGTAGGGCATACCGGCGTCAACGCTGGACCAGCCCAGCTCGGTTTGCAGCGCTTTGGAAAAGATACTCCAGGCGTACAGTACGCCCATGACAAGGTTGATGCAGACACCTGCAAGCAGGATCTTTACAGCACGATTCATCGGGTTACTCACTGAGCCCGGGGTCAGCAATGACGTGGGCTTGGGTTAATGGTCAGGCCAATATTTAGGGTCGCGTACTATAAAGAGCCGTTGTCGGGGGGGCCAGAGAGGGGAAGCGGTGCCGTGAGGTTTTTTCGCGTTTTGGTGGTGGGATCGTCTTTATCGGAGGATGACCGTGATCGGGATCACGCTACGGTCTGAGTGGTCAAAAACAAAACGGCCCCGCAGGGCCGTTGATGACATCCGTTTGCCTTACTTGGAGGACTGGTCCTCTTTGGGCAGATGTTTGTAGAGGTAAACGATGGTGGCGACGATAAAGGCCAGGGTCATCCCCATCAGGCCAAACACCTTGAAGTTTACCCAGGTCTCCTGAGGCAGGTTAAAGGCCACATAGAGATTGAGGCCGGCACAGAAGGTGAAGAACACCGCCCAGGCGTAGCTCAGGCCGGTCCAGATGCGGTCCGGCAGGGTGATCTCCTTGCCCAGCATCGACCGGATAACCGGTTTGCCCATCCATTGACTGATCAGCAGCACGGCGCTGAACAGGCCATAAACAATGGTGACTTTCCACTTAATGAAGGCGTCGTCGTGGAACAGGACGGTGGCGCCACCGAACACCAGCAGCAGGCCAAAGGTGACCAGATGCATCTTTTCCACTTTACGGTACAGCGCGTACATCAGGCCGAGCTGGACGCCGGTGGCCACCACGATGGCGCCGGTGGCCGCAAAGATGCCGTAAAACTTGTAGACGGCGAAGAACACCAACAGGGGCAGAAAATCGATCAGTTGCTTCATGGATTCTCAAAATGGAGTAGGCAATTGAGTGAGAGTGTACTCAAGGAGGCGCGGTTTGTCTGTGATTGGCTGAACAGGCTGGGTCAGGTTTCAGCTTGAGTACAACAACGCCGCCCCGGACGGTGCCAATGAAAGCGGCACCGGGGCGGCGTGTTTTGGACGGGTACGAGATTAGCGGGTGGCCGCTTTCATCCCTTGCACAAAGTCGGTCAGGGCCTGGGTCAGAGCGGCGCGGTCATGCTGGTGCTGGGCAATCAGCTTGACCACCGCAGAGCCGGAGATGGCCCCGGCGGCGCCAGCATCAATGGCACTCTTCACCTGGCTCGGCTCGGCGATGCCAAAGCCCAGTACCGCTGGCGGCGCACCAAAACGCTTGAGGGCCTCCAGCAGGTGGTCCACCGGCATGCCGGCGGCGGTTTCGGTGCCGGTCACCCCTGCGCGGGACAGCAGGTAGGTGTAACCCTGGCCCGCTTCGGCCACCGCTTGCAGGGTGGCGTCGTCGGCATTGGGCGGGGCGATAAAGATCGGCGCCACGCCGTGGGCTTTGGCGGCTTCAATAAAGGGCGTAGCTTCCTGCACCGGCACATCGGCCACCAGCACCGAATCCACCCCCACTTCGGCACAACGGCGGTAGAAGGTGTCCAGTCCCGGCGAAAACACCAGGTTGGCGTACACCAGCAGGCCGATGGGCAGGTCCGGGTGACGCTGGCGGATCTGGGCCAGAATCTCAAAGCAGTGGCCCGGAGTGGTGCCGGCGTTCAGGGCACGGATATTGGCGTCCTGAATGGTGGGGCCATCGGCGGCGGGGTCAGAGAAGGGGAAGCCCAGCTCCAACGCGTCGGCGCCGCCGGCGATCAGGGCTTCAATCACCGCCAGGCTGTCACCGGGGTTGGGATCGCCCAGGGTCACAAACGGCACAAAGGCGCCTTCGCCGCGCGCGGACAGGGTATCAAACAGGCGTTGGTAGCGGCTCATAGCTTGCCTTCCTTCTCCAGAATATCGTGAACAGTAAAGATGTCTTTGTCGCCGCGGCCGGACAGGTTCACCACCAGCAGCGTCTCTTCGGTGGCCTGCTCAGCCATCTTGTAGGCGTGGGCCAGGGCGTGGGCGGATTCCAGCGCCGGGATGATCCCCTCAGTGCGGGCCAGACGCTGGAACGCTTCCAGTGCTTCGTCATCGGTGATGGACGGGTACTGGGCACGACCGGTGGCGGCCAGATGGGCGTGCTGCGGCCCGACGGACGGGAAGTCCAGACCGGCAGAGACCGAATAGGACTCTTCAATCTGACCGTGTTCGTTCTGCATCAGTGGCGCTTTCATACCAAAGAAGATGCCGAGCTTGCCGTGAGCCAGCGGTGCGCCGTGCTCACCAGACTCAATACCGTGGCCCGCCGGCTCAACGCCGATCAGCTTGACCGAGGTTTCCTCGATAAAGTCGGCGAACATGCCGATGGCATTGGAGCCACCGCCCACACAGGCGATAACGGCGTCCGGCAGGCGCCCCTCTTTTTGCAGGATCTGGGCCTTGGTTTCTTCACCGATCATGCGTTGGAACTCGCGCACAATGGTGGGGAAGGGGTGCGGGCCTGCGGCGGTGCCGAGCAGGTAGTGGGCCTTGTCGTAGTTGGCGCTCCAGTCACGCAGGGCCTCGTTACAGGCGTCTTTGAGGGTGGCGGAACCTGAGTGCACCGGAATCACCTCGGCACCCATCAGGCGCATCCGGAACACATTGGGGCTTTGACGCTCCACGTCTTTGGCGCCCATGTACACCCGGCACTTCAGGCCCAACAGGGCGCAGGCCAGGGCGCTGGCCACACCGTGCTGACCGGCGCCGGTTTCGGCGATGATCTCGTTTTTGCCCATGCGCTTGGCCAACAGGGCCTGACCCAGTACCTGGTTGGTCTTGTGGGCGCCGCCATGCAGCAGGTCTTCCCGCTTGAGGTAGATCTTCACCAGCGGGTTGGGGCTGAAGTTGCGGGTCAGGGTCAGGGCAGTGGGACGGCCGGCGTACTCTTTCAGCAGTCCGGTGAACTCGCGCTGAAAGTCGGGATCCTGTTGTGCCTCAACAAAGGCGGCTTCCAGCTGGTTAAGTGCCGGCACCAGGATCTGCGACACGTACTGGCCGCCAAATTCACCGAAGTAGGGGTTGAGAATGGTCATCTTGCTCTCTCTTGCTTATTGCCCGGCTCAGTACTGGCGTACTGCGGTCAGGCTGGTTCTGATTTTGTCGGCGTTCTTGATGCCCGGTGCGTCTTCCACACCGGAGTTGATGTCCAGTCCGTAGAAACCGGCCCGGGCGGCATCGGCCACGTTGTCCGGTCCAAGGCCGCCGGCCAGCATGGCGTCGGCGCGTTCGCTGCCCACACTGGCCCAGTCAAATACGCAGCCGGTGCCGCCAAACTGGCTGCCCTTAGCGCTGTCGAACAGCAGTCGGTCGGCGTTGCTGACCGCATTACTGCCATCGGGCTTCACCGCTTTCCAGATGGCGGTGCCGCTTAACCGGGGGCGCAGGTCATTGATGTAGGCGTCATCTTCACTGCCGTGCAGCTGCACCGCGTGCAGACCGAGGTGTTCCGCCACGGCCGCCACCCGGGCTGGGTCTTCATTGACGAACACCCCGACGTAATCGAGGTCGGCGGCCTGACGCACCTGTTGAGCCCGCTCCAGGCTGACACAACGGGGGGACTTGGCGGCGAAGATCAGGCCACCGTAACTGGCACCCGCCTCGGCGGCGGCGCGGGCGTCGTCAGGGCGGGTCAGCCCACACACCTTAGTGGGGCCGTAGATCAGGCGGCGGCAGGCAAGATCGATATTGGCCTGTTCGGTCAGGCTGCTGCCCACCAGGAAGGCATCCGCATGGGGCGCCAGTCGACGCACCTGATCATGGCGGTAGATGCCGGACTCGCTGATCACCACCCGGTCTTTTGGCACCTGGCCTGCCAGGCGCTCGGTGGTGGCCAGATCGATGGAGAGGTCGCGCAGGTCACGGTTGTTGATGCCGATAATGCGGGCGTTCAGGGCGATGGCCCGGTCCATCTCCTCCTGATTGCTGACCTCAGTCAGCACATCCAGCCCCAGTGCGTCGGCTTCTTCAGCCAGGGTCTGGTAGAGGGGGTCATCGAGTACGGACAGCATCAGCAGGGCCGCGTCGGCGCCGAGGTGGCGGGCCAGGCGCAGCTGGCGGACATCGACAATAAAGTCTTTGCACAGCACCGGCACATCGACGTTCTGGCATACCGCGCGCAGGTATTCAAAGTCGCCCTGAAAGAACTGCTCATCGGTCAGCACCGAAATGGCCGCCGCGTAGTGGTTGTAGATGCGGGCGATGGCCACCGGGTCGAAGTCGGCGCGGATCAGACCCTTGGAGGGGCTGGCCTTTTTGCACTCAAGAATAAAGCCGGTGGGGCCCTGCTTGAGCGCGTCGAACAGGCTGCGTTGTGAGGGGGCCGCGCGGCGCTCCAGCAGATCACCGTAGCGGGCGGTAAGCGCCTCAATCTGGGCCGGCTTGGTGGCCACGATGCGATCCAATACGGTGTCGGTGTGTTTGATTCCGGCAAGGCTCATTGGCTGGCCTCCGCGAACTGGCGCAGCAGCTGCAGCGGTTTGCCACTGTCCATGGTCGCCAGGGCCAGCGCGGTGCCGGCTTTGATGCTGTCGGCGTGGCCGGAGAGGTAGAGCGCGGCACCGGCGTTAACGGCCACCGCTGCGCGCTGAGCTGCGGTGCCACCGCCGCCCAGCAGCTGTTCGGAGATCGCTTTGTTCTCCTCCGGTTCGCCGCCGCGGATCTCCGCCAGGTCGTAGCGTTCCACGCCGAGGTCTGCCGGGGTGTAGTTCTGCTCGGTCAGAGTGCCGTCTTTCAGCTCCACCGCCAGGGTATCGCCATGAATCGCCAATTCATCCAGACCGGAACCATGCACCACCAGAGCGCGTTCAACACCCAGCGACTGAATCACCTCGGCGATGGGGCGAACCAGCGCGGCGTCATACACCCCCAACAGCATCTGGTTGGGTCGGGCCGGGTTGATCAGGGGGCCCAGCAGATTGAACAGGGTGCGGGTTTTCATCACCTGGCGCACCGGCACTGCGTGGCGCATGCCAGCGTGGTAGTGGGGGGCGAACAGGAAGGTGACGCCGAGGCTGTCCAGACACTGGGCGGACTGCTCCGGGCTCATGGTCAGGTTGACGCCGAACTGGGTCAGCAGGTCGGAGGCACCGGATTTGGAGGAGACGCTGCGGCTGCCGTGCTTGGCCACTTTGGCGCCGGCCGCGGCGGCCACAAAGGTGGCGGTGGTGGAGATGTTGATGGTGTTGGCCCCGTCGCCGCCGGTGCCAACGATGTCGATAAGATCACCCTGCGGACGGGGAAAGGGCTTGGCGGCCGCACGCAGCGCTTCGGCGGCGCCGGTGATCTCACTGATGCTTTCGCCACGCAGCTTCATGGCGGTCAGCACACAGGCCAGCTCGACGTCGCTGATCTGGCCAGCCACCACGTAACCAAAGAGGGCAGCGGCCTGCTCACGGCTCAGCGGCTGGCCCTCAAACAGTTGGGCCATCATTTTCTGGGTCGGAGTCAGCATCAGCATAACGGGCGGTCCTCGGTCAAAAGGGTGAGAGTGTGGCTGAGCAGGTTGGCGCCGTGCTCAGTCAGGATCGATTCGGGGTGGAACTGGTAACCAACGGCACGGTGTTGGGGGTGCACCACGGCCATGGTCATGCCATCGACGTGGGCGGGTACCCGCAGGCAGTCGGGAATGCGCTGGCCCACCAGAGAATGGTAGCGGGCCACACTGAGTGGGTTGGGCAGGCCCTCAAACAGGGCGGAGCCGTCGTGGGTCATGGCGCTGGCCTTGCCGTGCATCACCTGCTCGGCCCGACCCACCTTGCCACCGTAGTGCTCAATCAGGGCCTGGTGGCCAAGACAGATGCCCAGAATCGGCAGCTTGCCGGCCAGTTTCTCCAGCAGGGCCATCATGCAGCCCGCTTCGTGGGGGGCGCCCGGGCCGGGAGAGAGCACCAGCACGCCGGGCTCCTGCTGGTTCAGCAGGGTTTCGGCCAGCCGGTCGGCATCGATGTCGTTGCGGTACACGGTCACCGGATGGCCGTTGGCGCGGAACTGGTCCACCAGGTTCCAGGTAAAGGAGTCGAAGTTGTCGAGCAGGGTCACCGGCGTCATGCTTCACCTCCAATTGCGCGGATCACGGCCTGAGCCTTATTGCGGGTTTCGTCCGCCTCGGATTGCGGGTCGGAGTCGTACACCACCCCGGCACCCGCCTGAACGTGGGCGATGCCTTCAGCCACCAGTGCGGAGCGGATCACGATGCAGGTGTCCATATCGCCACGACCATTGAGGTAACCCACGGCCCCGCCGTAGCTGCCGCGGCGCTCACCTTCGGCTTCCCGCAGCAGTTGCGCGGCTTTGACTTTGGGGGCGCCGGTCAGGGTGCCCATGTTCATGCAGGCCTGATAGGCGTGCAGGGCGTCGAGGTCATCGCGCAGCTGGCCGGTAACCCGGGACACCAGGTGCATCACGTGGCTGTAGCGGTCGACCTTGAGCAGGTCGGCCACCCGGCGGGTACCGGGCTGGCTGATGCGGGCCACGTCGTTGCGGGCCAGGTCCACCAGCATCAGGTGCTCGGATAGCTCTTTCTGGTCCTGGCGCAGGCCCAGCTCAATGCGGCTGTCGAGGTCATGGTCGATGCGGCCATCGGCGTGTTTGCCGCGCTTACGGGTACCGGCGATGGGGTAGATCTCCACCTGATTGCTGACCCGCTCATACTTCAGCGCACTTTCCGGGGAGGCCCCAAACAGGGTGAAGTCGTCGCTGCGCATAAAGAACATGTAGGGGCTGGGGTTGAGCTGGCGCAGACGGCCGTAGGCGGCAAGGGGAGAGGGGCAGGGCAGGGAGAAACGGCGGGCAGGCACCACCTGGAAGATGTCACCGGCGCGAACGTGCTCCTTCAGGTCTTCCACGATGCGGCAGAACTCAGCATCGCTCTGGTTGACGCTGACCGGCCGCGGTTCCGGCATCTCTTTGGGCAGGGGCGCCAAAGGTTGCTCGAGGCGGTTGACCAGCGCGGCCAGGCGTTGACGTTTGTCGTTGGCCAGCTCGTTGCTCTGGTCGCCGCCGAACACCGAACCAATCAGCCGCGCGGTGCGGGCCTGGTGGTCCAGCACCAACGCCGTCTCGGACAGGTAGAACAGATAGTCCGGACAGGTGTTGGCGCCGTCTGCCACTGCCGGAAGGGGCTCCACGCTGGCGACCAGGTCAAAGGCAAAGCTGCCGGCCAGCAGCACCGATTCGGCCAGTGCATCGTCGGACTGAATGGCCTGCTGAACGGTGCGCAGCACGGTCAGCGGTGAGGGCGCTTTGAGGCGGCTGTCCTCATCCAGGCCGGTGGCCAGGGCCGGTACGGTCAGCAGCAGGCGGTTGTCCTGCAGGCGGGGCTGAAAGCCATCCAGCTGGTCAGCCAGAAAAGGCAGCAGCTGTTCGCCGTTGACCGACAGGGCGGTCAGGGTGATGTCGCGGCCCTGGCAACGCAGCTCGAGGGCAGCGTCGACCAACAGCAGGCTTTTCAGGCCCGCCTTGGATTCAATCTCGGCGGACTCCAGCAGCAGGGTGTGGGGGCGTTCGCCACACAGGGCCTGAAACACCTCCGCGGGCTCGCTGTGATAGCGGGCGGCAGTGGTCAGGGTGCGGGCGTGGCCGACGGGCAATGGTGGGTTCATAAGGTTTTCCCTGCGGCTTCAACAAAGGGACGCAGACCGGTAATCAGGTCAGCGAACTGCTCGGCATTCAGAGCCTGGTGGCCATCGGACAGCGCCTCGGCCGGTTTGAGATGGGTTTCAACGATGATGCCATCGGCGCCCACGGCGGCGCTGGCGTAGGAGAGCGGTGCAATCAGCTCGCGCACGCCGGTGCCATGGCTGGGGTCCACCAATACCGGCAGGTGGGTTTTGCGTTTCAGGTAGGCAACGGCGTTGAGGTCGAGGGTGTTTCGGGTGGCGGTTTCGAAGGTGCGGATGCCGCGTTCACAGAGGATCACATTGGGGTTACCGGCGTTGACGATGTATTCGGCAGCCAACAGCAGCTCCTCAATGGTGGCGCTCATCCCCCGCTTGAGCAGCACCGGCAGGCCCAGTTTGCCGACCGCTTCCAGCAGGCGGAAGTTCTGCATATTGCGGGCGCCGATCTGCAGGCAGTCCACGTACTGTGCCATCAGTTCAGCGTCGGCGGCGTCCACCACCTCAGAGACGGTGGGCAGGCCGGTTTGGCGATTGGCTTCTTGCAGCAGTTTCAGGCCCTCTTCACCCAAGCCCTGGAAACTGTAGGGGCTGGTACGGGGTTTGAATGCACCGCCACGCAGTGCGGCGACCGGATGCTGTTTTACCATCTCGGCCACGCTCAGCAGTTGGTCGCGGCTCTCGACGCCACAGGGGCCGGCAATCACGGTGAAACGACCGCCGCCCACCAGGTGTTGCCCCAGCATAACGTGGCTGTCCACCGGATTCAGCTCCCGTGATACCAGCTTGTACTTGGAGAGGATAGGCTTGATCTCATCCACCCGCGGGTCGCTGTCCAGGCGCAGGGATTGCAGTACGCGCTCGTCACCGATGGCGCCCAGTACGGTGCGCTCCACGCCCGGCATATAGAGCGGTTTCAGTCCGGTTGACTCAATCTTTTGGACGAGTTCCTTGGCATCTTGCTCACTGACGCCGGGTTTCAGAATGATGATCATGCTTCATGTTCCCCAGATATGAAAAAACCCGCTTTCGATGGGTCGAAAGCGGGTTTAAAGATTCGGTGTCTTTTCTTTAGGTACAGCTCAACGTACCCCCGCTATGTTCGGGAGTGCCACCACCATGCGATGTTGTTGAACTGACGAATAAACATGCGTTGTAAACCTGTACCAGAAAATTGACGTTTTGACTTTACACCGGAAGGCTACCGACCCGGCGCCCCTGCTGTCAAGGGTGAATTTTCGCCATAAGGTTTTTATCCGACCAGTGCAGTACAATGGCGTTCTGACTGCAAGGAACCTCATGAAAATCGATCTGCACTGCCACACCACTGCCTCCGATGGCACTCTGACCCCGACCGAACTGGTGACCCGCGCCGCATTGCAGCAGGTGACCATTCTAGCCATCACTGACCACGATACCGTTGCGGGCCTGGACCAGGCCGCCGACGCGGCGGCGCAAAAGGGCGTTCGTTTGATCAGCGGGGTGGAGATCTCCACCCGTTGGCACGGCTTTGAGATCCACATTGTCGGCCTCAATTTTGATCCCCAGCATCCGGCGATGGTGGCCCTGCTGGACAGCCAGCAGCGCAACCGGGAAGCCCGGGCGGTGGCGATTGGCGACAAGCTGGCCAAGCGCCGTATCGAAGGGGCTTACGAGGCAGCCCGGGCGATGGCGGGTGAGGGCGTGGTGGGACGGGGCCACTTTGCCCGGGTGCTGGTGAACCGTGGCATTGTGCGGCAGCCCCAGGCCGCGTTTGACAAGTATCTGGGCAAAGGCCAGAGCGCTTATGTGCCGACCCAGTGGTGCAGCATTGAGCAAGCGGTGGCAGCAATCCACCAGGCCGGTGGGGTCTCTGTGCTGGCCCATCCGGGGAAATATTCGCTTTCCAACAAGTGGTTGCGTAAATTACTAGGTGAGTTTCAAGCGGCGGGCGGCATGGCGATGGAGGCACTGGGCAGCCAGCAGTCCCCGGACCAACGTCGCTTCCTGTTGAGCCTGGCTGAAGAGCATCAGATGCTGATTTCGGCCGGCTCCGATTTTCACCAGCCAGGGCGCTGGATTGAACTGGGACGCGGACTGCAACGTCCGGATATGCCCGGGGTCTGGCACCATCTTGGCTGGGTTTAAGGACGTGCTATGAGCCAATTTTTCTATCTTCATCCGGAAAACCCCCAGTCCCGCCTGATCAATCAGGCCGTGGCGACCATCCACAAGGGTGGGGTGATCGTGTATCCCACCGATTCCGGTTATGCGCTGGGCTGCCACATCGGCGATAAGTCGGCGCTGGAGCGGATCTGCCGGATCCGCCGGCTTAATGAGCACCACAACTTCACCCTGATGTGTCGCGACCTCTCCGAGTTGTCGCTGTACGCCCGGGTCGACAACGCGGCGTTCCGGTTGCTGAAAAACAACACGCCGGGGCCCTACACCTTCATTTTCAAAGGCACCAAAGAGGTGCCGCGCCGATTGCTGAACGCCAAGCGCAAAACCATTGGCATCCGGGTGCCGGACAACAACATCGCCCTGGCGCTGCTGGAGGCTCTGGGTGAGCCGATGATGTCCACCTCGCTGATCCTGCCCGGCGAGACTCTGGCCGAGTCCGATCCGGACGACATCCGCGATAAGCTGGAGCACCAGGTTGACCTGATCCTGCACGGTGGTTTCCTCGGCGAGAGTCCCACTACGGTGGTGGATTTCTCCGAAGGCGAGGGTGAGATTGTGCGGGTGGGTGCCGGCGACCCGACACCCTTCGAATAATCACTGACAAGCGCGCCACAGATTGCGTATAATGGCGCGTTTTTTCTCCGGGAAGTGAATGGAACCGTCACCTCAGATCCAACAGCCTTTGCCCCTCGCGCTGGTTCGGGGTGAACCGGTCACTCAGTGGCCGGCGGATCTGTTCATTCCGCCGGAGGCGCTTGAGGTCATCCTTGAGTCGTTCGAAGGTCCGCTGGACCTGCTGTTGTACCTGATCCGTAAGCAAAAACTCGATATCCTCGACCTGCCGGTGGTGACCATCACCCGTCAGTACATGGATTACATCGGCCTGATGGAAACCATGAAGTTTGAGCTGGCGGCAGAGTATCTGGTGATGGCGGCAACCCTGGCCGAGATTAAGTCTCGTCTGCTGTTGCCCCGCCAGCTGGAGGAGGGTGAGGAGGAGGAAGATCCCCGCGCCCTGCTGATTAAGCAGCTGCAGGCCTATGAGGTGATTAAGAACGCCTCCACCCAGCTTGATGACCGTCCGCGTGAAGAGCGCGATTTCTGGCACGCTAAGGCGCAGAAGGCCGCCGATCTGGTGCCGGTGGTGGTGCCGCCTGAGGTGTCACTGGATGAGTTGCTGGGGGCACTGCGCAGCGTGTTGCAGCGCACCGAGTACTTTGAACACCATCATATCGAGCGTGAAGTGCTGTCCACCCGTGAGCGCATGAGCCGCATCCTCGAGATGCTGTGCACCGAGCGCTTTACCCCGTTTCAGGCCCTGTTTGAGCCGGAAGAGGGACGGGCCGGTGTGGTGGTGAGTTTTCTGGCGATTCTGGAGCTGACCAAAGAGCAACTGATTGAGTTGCAACAAGCGGCACCGGGCAGCCAGATCCACGTAAGGGCACGAGCATGAAGCGGATCAGCGACGAACAGCTGAAACAGTTGATCGAAGCCGCCCTGTTTGTGGCGGACGCACCGATGACAGCGCGGGGTCTGAAAGACTCAGTGCTGGCGGGCTTCGCGGTCTCCATTGGCCGCATCAACGAAACCCTCGACGAACTGGAACTGGATTACCGCCCGCGGGGTGTGCAACTGGTTCGGGTTGGCGGAGGGTATCGATTCCAGACCCTTGAGAGTCTGAGCCCATTACTGGGCAACCTGTGGGAGGAGCGGGCCCCCCGTTACTCCCGGGCATTGTTGGAAACGCTGGCGCTGATCGCCTATCGCCAGCCCATTACCCGCGGCCAGATTGAGAAAGTTCGTGGGGTTTCCATCAGCGCCAACATCATGCGCACCCTGCAGGATCGGGGGTGGATCAAGGTGGTAGGTCATAAGGAGGTGCCGGGACGGCCAGCCCTCTATGCGACCACCGACGCATTTTTGCACTACTTTTGTTTGGACAGTCTGTCCAGTCTGCCGCCGCTGGATGAGGAGAGCGCTTTGGACGCTCTGCTTAGCACCGGTCAGATTGAGGCTGAGCCACCAGTACATTAAAGAAGATTCTGAATGAGCGAAAAGTTACAGAAAGTATTGGCCCGTGCCGGCCATGGCTCCCGTCGTGAGATCGAGGCCATGATTGCCGCAGGGCGTGTCAGCATCGACGGCCAGGTTGCCAAGTTGGGTGACCGCGTAGATGGCCGTGCCGAACTGAAGGTTCGCATCGATGGCCATGCCGTTTCCCTGAAGGCGGAAGAGGAAGTGATCTGCCGGGTGCTGGCTTACTACAAGCCTGAAGGTGAGCTGTGCTCCCGTTCCGACCCGCAGGGTCGTCCGACCGTATTCGAGCGTCTGCCGCGGGTTCGTGACAGCCGCTGGGTGGCGGTGGGTCGTCTGGACATCAACACCTCCGGTCTGCTGCTGTTCACCACCGACGGTGAACTGGCCAACCGCCTGATGCACCCGTCCCAGGAAGTGGAGCGTGAATACGCCATCCGCGTCTTCGGTGAAGTGACCGAAGAGATGCTGAAAAACCTGCGTACCGGCGTTGAGCTGGAAGACGGCACCGCCCAGTTTAAGCGCCTGGTGCCGGCGGGCGGTGAAGGCCTGAACACCTGGTACCACGGCGTACTGAGCGAAGGTCGTAACCGCGAAGTGCGTCGCCTGTGGGAGAGCCAGGAAGTGCAGGTCAGCCGCCTGATGCGTATCCGCTACGGCGACATCACCCTGCCCAAGGGCCTGCCCCGTGGTGGTTGGGTTGAACTGCCGCTGGAGCAGGTGAACTACCTGCGTGATCTGGTGGGTCTGGAGCGCGAATCCCGCACCCTGCTGGCGCAGGACAAGCTGGGCGCCCGTCGTCAGAAAACCCTCAAAGCGGGCAAGATCCGCCGCGCCGTGCACAAGCATCGCGCTCGCCCCGCCAAGGGCCGCCCCAACAAGGGCTAATCAGATGGCATCAAAAAAGGGCACCGCGAGGTGCCCTTTTTTTTTGTGCCCGCGACAGGGCTTAACGCTTAGGTTGTGCGTCCAGGCTCTGGCCGTTTACCGCCAGGCTGTCATCGCCCATCAGGTAGAGGTAGGTGGGCATCAGGTCGGCCGCGGTGCGCAGGGTTTGCGGGTCTTCCGCCGGGAACGCGGTGGCGCGCATGCCGGTGCGGGTGGCGCCGGGATTGATGCAGTTGGCGCGCACGCTGGTGCCGTCCAGTTCGTCGGCCAGGGTTTCCATCATCCCTTCGGTGGCGAACTTGGAGATGGCGTAGGCGCCCCAGTAGGCGCGGCCTTTGCGGCCAACACCGGAAGAGGTGAACACGATGGAGCCGTGCTCGGCCTTCTTCAGAACCGGCAGCAGCGCTTTGGTCATCAGGAACTGGGCGGTCACGTTCACCTGCATCACTTCGGCAAACATGTCGGCACCCAGTTGTTCGAACGGGGAGAGCGCACCCAGTACGGCGGCGTTGTGCAGCAGGCCGTCAAGGCGACCGAACTGACCTTCAATGGTATCGGCCAGATCCAGGTAGTTCTGCTCGGTAGCGCCTTTGGCATCCAGCGGCACGATGGCCGGCTCCGGACCACCGGCAGCCACGATGGCGTCGTAGACCGCTTCCAGTTTCTTAACGGTACGGCCCAGCAGAATCACCGTCGCGCCGTGAGCAGCAAACTGACAGGCGGCTTCCTTGCCAATGCCGTCACCGGCACCGGTCACCAGGATGACTTTGTCTTTGAGGAGTTCGGGTGAGGCAGAGTATTCCAACATAGTATGACTCGACTGGATCGGCTCAAAGCCCCGAGTAAACGGGGTTGCCGCAAAGTTAAACGAATGTTTTAAACAAATGGTTGTTTGCTTTCTTGTTTTGTGCTGCGGCGACGTTGCAAAAGTGTAGCTAACCATAGGATTTTGCGTTACTTTGGCTAATGTTGCCCGATGTCGGAGGTGTGATCCTGACCGGCATTGCAGGCCAGTATTGTGACCAAAAGTGGTCCGGAAGACAAAATAAAAGCAAAGGAATGGGGAGAGCCAATGAAACGTTTGTTGCTCAGCGCGGCTGTCGCATCGGCCCTGGGGCTGGTGGGATGTAGCGGCGACAGCTACCAGGAAACCATTGAGAACACACCAACACCGGTGCCATTCTCGCGCATCGCATTTGATCCGGGTGCTGGCGACATTGCCCTGCCGAACGATCTTCTGTTCTCTGGCACCTTTGATGGCACGCTGGAAATCCCTGGCGAGGCTGAATCTGGTGATTACACCGATCCGCAGATTGCGCTGGGGGCGCTGGACGGCTGGTCTACCACCATGCCGATGAGCATCACCATGATCCCGGGCGAAGAGGGCATTTCGTTGGATGCCGCCTCTGCAGCAGCGGCTGGCTCGGTACGCGTTTTTGAAGTGACGTTGGGTGGCCCGCTTTCTGTTGACCCCGAGTGTACTGAGGCACCCTCCCTCAGTATCTGTAAAGTGGGTGAGGAGTTGGTGTTTGGTGAAGACTTCATCTCCGTTCCCTCGGGCAATACCATCAACATGGTTCCGTTGAAGCCGTTGGAGCCGGCCAGCAGTTATGCGGTGATCACAACGACCCAGATCAGCGACTCCGAAGGTCAGTCGGTGGCACCCTCCACCACCTATGAACTGCTGAAGCTGGACATCAACGAAGAGCCGTTGGTGACTCCTGAACAGCTGCTGCTGCAGGGGCTCGTCAACAACTATGAAAACGCCTTAGCTCAAGCTCATTCAGTTGATAAGGCAACCATTACTTATACCGGTGTGTTTACCACCCAGTCTGTCACCGATGTGGTGAGTACGGTTGGGCTTGTTATGGCCGATGGTCTCAATCCTCAGGGCCCCTCGGTACCGGTATCGCCCCTGTATGCGCCCGAGTGGGTGACGTTGCCGTTTGATACGGGGCTAACCGCTGCAGACGCTCTTGGATTGACGCCGGATATGGGAGACGCCTATCTGGCCGCAACTCTGGCGAAGGTGTTCCAGGCTGAAATTGCACTGCCGTACTACCTGCCTAACCCCCAACCGGTTTTCGACGACAATCAGAACATCATTGATTTTGATATCAATGGCCGTTTCAGCGCATTGGGTGACAGCCCGGTAGCGGTTCTGCAGGCGGTGCAGGGTGGCCTGCTGAGCCAGGAGAGCTTTGCGACTCAGGCGATGGCGCAGGGCATCGACCCCAATGAAGCGCTGGTGGACCCCTCCGTACTGGTGGGCGCCAGTTTTGTTACTGATGCTGGCGAGCCGGTAGACACCGCCCGTCACCTGACCCGTTTTAACCCTCTGCCAAGTCCGCTTCGAGATGCTGCTGTGGCGCCGGGCAGTCATAAGGTAACCGTACCGGTTCTGATCACCATCCCTGATGAAGAAGCCCTGCTGGCGCTCTCCGGAGGCCTGTTGACCAAGCCTGAGAACGGTTGGCCCGTCACCGTGGCGATGCATGGCCTTGGCGGCGTGAAGGAACTCAACCTGGCCTATGCAGGTATGTATGCCTCGAAAGGGATTGCTACCGTCTCCATCGATATGCCGCTGCATGGCGATCGATCTTTTGATCTGAATGGCGACGGCATCTATGAGGTGTCCGCGACACCAGCTGATTTCTGTGCGGCTTTGGGGGATGAAACGGATCCCGGTCGTCAGATGTGTGAAATGGCATACGCGAATGGCAATCCGCTGGCTTTCGTTAATCTCAAGAGCATCCTGACTGTACGTGATAACTTCCGTCAGGCTATTGCTGATCAACTGGCTTTACGTGCAGCCCTGAATGCTTGGCCGCTGTTTACCCAGAACCCGACCGTGCCAGCATTGGATACCCGCCGCGTTTCTCTTCAGGGACTGAGCTTGGGCGGTATCGTTGGTACCAGCACTACCGCATACACCGGTTTGATGGATGACTTGTTCGGAGCAGAGCAGAATCCTTACCACATCTCTGCCGCATCTCTGGTTGCTCCTGCTGGCGGTTTGGCCGGTGTGTTTGCTGGCTCAGCCACCTTTGGCCCGGTATTGAAGACTGCCCTGGCGTTGGAAATTGCACCCGATTGCGTGCTTGAGAACTTTGCTGGCCCTACCTGTGCTGCGGTAGAGAAACAGATCGAGTCTGAGGTGATCCCGGCCTTCGCATTCGCGGCGCAAACCGCCTCCGATTCCATGGACCCGATCAACCATGCCGCCATCATCGCTAACAGCGACGTACCAGTGCATCTGATAGAGGTAGTCGGCGATATGGCTGAGGGCGGGAGTAACCCGCCGGATCTGGTACTGCCGAACACCGTTGAAGGCTTTGCCCTGTCTGGCACTGAGCCTCTTATTGCAGCGCTGGGTCTGCCTGCGGTAACGGAAACCGTTTCCGATGCGGCTGGCCGCGTTAGTGGTGCGGTACGCTTTAGCAAAGGTCAGCATAGCTCGTTGATAGACCCGAGCACCGGCGGTGTACCGGGAGTTGACCCAAGCATCGCTCCGCTGGTCACCGTTGAGATGCAAAACCAGGTTGCTACCTTTGCCTTGACTGATGGCCGTACCATCCCCGTGGGTGACGGCTGCCTGATTCAGGGCGGTGAGTGTGCTCAGTAAGCGTTTCGCTGGATGAAAAAGGGCCCGGTTTCTGACCGGGCCTTTTTGTGTCTGGCCTGGGTGAGTACACTAGGGCCAAAGATCGTTTTAGGAGAGTACCTTGGAGTTTCTATACGAGTATGGCCTGTTTCTGGCCAAGGCAGTGACTCTGGTGGCGGCCGTGGTGGCCATCATTGTTGCCGCCGCTGCAGCGAACCGCGCTGGCAAGAGTGGCAAGGGCGAACTGAAGGTGCACAACCTGACCGACAAGTTTGAGCAGTATGAAGACAAGCTCTGCCACCACCTGCTCAGCGATGAGCAGCTTAAAGCGCGGGACAAGGCCCATAAGGCGGAACAGAAAGCCAAGGCGAAAGAGAGCAAGGGCAAGGAGCGGGAAGGCCGCTTGTTCCTGATCGACTTTAAAGCGGGCATTGACGCCGCTCAGGTGGCTCAGCTGCGCGAGGAGATCACCGCGGTGCTGACCGTCGCCGAAGCGCGCGACGAAGTGCTGGTTCGGGTTGAGAGCGGTGGCGGCATGGTGCACGCCTACGGGCTGGCGGCCAGTCAGCTGGATCGCATCCGCCAGGCCAAGATCCCGCTCACCATTGCGGTGGACAAGGTGGCGGCCAGTGGCGGCTACATGATGGCCTGTGTGGGCGACAAAATCCTCTCCGCGCCCTTCGCCATCGTGGGTTCCATCGGGGTGATTGCCCAGCTGCCGAACTTTAATAAGGTGCTTAAGAAGCACGATATCGAGTTTGAACAGCACACCGCCGGTGACTTTAAGCGCACCCTGACCATGTTCGGTGAGAACAACGAGGCGGGCCGCGACAAGTTCCGTGAAGAGCTGGAGGAGACGCATCTGCTGTTTAAAGAGTTTGTGCAGCGTTACCGTCCTGAGCTCGATCTCGACAAGGTGGCCACCGGTGAGCACTGGTTCGGCCTGCAGGCGCTGGAACTGGGCCTGGTGGACGCCATCCAGACCTCTGACGATTATCTGATGGCGCAGGACAAAGAGATCCTGCAGCTGCAGTATGAAGAGAAGAAGAATCTGGCCAAGCGCTTTGGCCGGGCCGCTGAAACCGCGCTGGAGCGTGGCAGCCTGAAGCTGGCGGAACTGGCGCGCCGTCCGCTGTAATCGGGTAACCTAAACGAAAGTCGGCCAATGTGCCGGCTTTTTTAGGGCCTGTCGCCGGGCACCAGGGCGATTCTGCCCTCAGCGCATACCCTGGGTCGGTAGGCGCGCCAACGGCCTCTGGTGAGTGACCAGAGCGTCCTGAAGCGTGGGTTGTCGCTTATGGGTACAGTCGCATCATCGCGGACCTCAGGGTTATTAGGGCAAACTCCCGAATCATCGTGGTTCGGTACGGCAAGACAAAGCACAAAAAAGGGCGAGCCAATGGCTCGCCCTTTTCGGTTCAGCAGGGTTACTGGCGGACGTGGGGCACCGCATCCATATCCAGCTTGTCCTGACCGGCGTTGGGGTCGGTGTAGGTGTCCCGGGACAGTTCGCCCTCGGAGGAAGCCACCACGACGGAGACCGCCGCATCACCGGTGACGTTCACCGCGGTACGAACCATGTCGAGCAGACGGTCAACACCCAGGATCAGGGCGATACCCTCTACCGGCAGGTTCACCTGCTGCAGCACCATGGCCAGCATAATCAGACCCACACCCGGCACACCGGCGGTGCCGATGGAGGCCAGGGTGGCGGTCAGGATCACCATCAGCATGTCGGAGATGCTGAGGTCGATGCCGAACACCTGGGCGATAAACACGGTGGCCACACCCTGCATGATGGCGGTGCCGTCCATGTTCACGGTGGCCCCCAGCGGCAGGGTAAAGGAGCTGACCCGGTTGCTCACACCGAGGCGGTAGTTGGCGTTCTCGATGGAGATCGGCAGGGTGGCTGCGGAGCTGGCGGTGGAGAAGGCGAACAGCTGAACACTGCGCATCTTCTTCAGGAAGGTCATCGGGTTCAGGCCACTGAGGGTGCTCACCAGCAGCGGGTACACCACCAGTGCGTGAACGATCAGGACGCCCAGCACCAGGAAGAAGTACTTCACCACAGAGCCGAAGGTGTCCATGCCCAGGGTCAGGGTCAGTTTGGCGATCAAACCGAACACACCGATGGGAGCAATGGCCATCACCAGAGTCACCAGCTTCATCATCACCTCGTTGAGGTCGATGAAGAACTGGCGCAGACGCTCGCCGCGCTCACCAATGTGGGCGATGGAGAAACCGAACAGGATGGCGAACACGATGATCTGCAGCATGTTGCCTTCGACCATGGCGTTGATCGGGTTCTTCGGCACCAGGCCGATGATCACGTCGGTCAGGGACGGCGCCTGCTTGGCATCAAACGCCATGTTGGCGGTTTGCATGGTGGCGTCACCCGGCTGGAACAGCAGGGCGGCACCCAGTGCCAGTGAGATCGCCACGGCGGTGGTGAACAGGTAAAGCGCCAGGGTCTTACCGCCCAGGCGACCGAGCCGGGAGGGGTCTGACAGTGTGGCGGTACCACACACCAGCGAGACAAATACCAACGGTACAACCAGCATCCGCAGCGCGGAAACGAACAGGGCACCCAACACATTGAAGATGCCGTTGGTGAAAATGTCTTCCACCACCTGGCTGCCGGGGAACATCAAACGAAGCGCAAGGCCGATACCCAAACCGGCCGCCATGGCCAGCAGGATCTTGGCCGTCAGGCCCATTTTCCCGGATGAATTAGCACGCATGTAACTTCCTTAACAATTTTATCGTTTTTATCTTCGGGGTTAGCCTAGCAAGAACCCCGTGTTGGGAAAAACCCCGAAAAGGTAGCAAAATGCGGTCCCGTGTTAAACGGGGTCGCCGATTGAAAATAAAGTGTGGATTTTAAAAGAGTATAAATTAATCTATGGGTTGCTTAAGGGATATTAAAAGCTCACCTAAAGATTACAGGATGTTTGCGATGAGGCTAACTCACTTGCCACTTTTGTTTGCCGGCGCATTGGTTATGGCTGGTTGCAGCGGGGGCGGTTCACTGGAAGCGGGCGGCTCGGATCCGGGCGCTGGCCCCGTTGACCCCACCAACCCACCCGCCACCGCGGTTCACACTCTGGCGATGACCATGTGGACCTGTCCAGACTCCGCCGCCACCTCCACCGAAGGGTGTACCGAATCCTCCAGTTTCGATGTTCAGAAGCCCGCCCTGATCCAGCTTGTTGCCAAGCGTGATGAGACCGCTGTGGTGGGTGAACTGGTGGAAGTCAGCACCGACAAAGGGGTGCTGATCCCCTCCGATGGCCGGGTACTGACCGACGCCAGTGGCGTTGCCCTGCTGCGCCTGCTGGCGTCCGACAGTGAAGGCATTGTTACCGTCAGTGGTAAGTACGTGGATGCCACCGCAAGCATGTTTGCTGAGATCAACGCCATCGACGTGGAGCTGGCCCTCAGCACCGCGCTGGGCGAAGGCGAAACCCTGGCCGACGGCTCTACCCTTGCCGTGGTCGCCAATCTGACCGTCGATGGCCAGCCCTATGGCGAGCCACTGGAGGTGAGCTTCTCCTCCACCTGCAGCCTGACGGACAAAGCCGAGATCGACGCTTCCGTGATCGCCAAAGATGGCCAGGCCATTGCCACCTACAAGCCCACCGGTTGCGATCAGCAGGACCAGATCACCGCCACACTGACTCTGGGCACCGATGTGGCCAGCGACAGCGTTAACGTTTCCCTGGCTACCTCGCCGGTGGCCAGCATCAAGTTTGTCTCCAGCACCCCGGATTACCTGCAGCTGGACGGGTCCGGTGGCGACACCAGCGCTGTGGTGACCTTCCAGGTGCTGGATGAATCCGGCCGCGCCAAGCAGGGCGTCGATGTGGACTTCATCCTGGCCAGTGGTGCCGACAAGGTGGCGATGAGCCCCATCCAGGCCCGCACCAACAGCGAAGGCGAAGTCTCCACCACCCTGCGGGCGGGCAACCTGCCCGGTTCCGTGCGGGTGCAGGCGGAAGTGATGGGCAGCGACCCGGTGATCGCCAGTGTCTCAAAAGAGCTGAGCATTGGTACCGGCCTGCCGGATAAGGACAGCTACTCGCTGAGCCTTTCTGTGGCCAACCCGGAGGCCTGGCGTTATGACAACGTGATTGTTGATGTCATGGTGCTGGCAGCGGACCACTTTAATAACCCGGTGCCGGATGGTACGGCGATCTCCTTTGTGACCGAAGGCGGCGCGATTGAGTCCCGCTGCCTGACGCTTGGAGGCCAGTGTTCAGTGAAGTGGCGCTCGCAGGATATCCGTCCGGACAATGCCCGGGTCACCCTGCTGGCTTTTGCCGAGGGTGAAGAGTCCTTTATCGACCAGAACGGTAACGGCCTGTTTGACCAGGGTGAGTACGATGCTCGCTTTGATGAACATGAAGCCTACGTGGACGAGAACGAGGATGGCGAGTTTGATCAGATGGAGCAGCTGATTGACCGCAACAGCGACGGCGCTTTCAACGACGCCGACGGCCAGTACAACGGCATCCTCTGTCAGGGAAGCGCGCTGTCCGGTGGCCAGTGCAACCAGGAACTGGTCGACGTCAATGATTCTGCGGTGATTGTCATGGCCGGGGTCAGCCCCACCGTATTCTTCTGCAAGCGCGACAGCGCGGATGAGGATGGCGATGGCAATAACGGGTTTGATTGCTGGAACAACACCACCGACACCTTTATGAGGGCTGATGACTACGAAGACCCCGGTGTGGCCGTGGCCTGTGCGGTGGACATCGCGATCGACGGCACCTGGAACCCGCTGCCCTATGGCACCGGTGTGACCTTCAGCCCGGATGACCCGCTGAAAACCGCCGGTCGCAACAGCTTCACTCAGCTCAGCACCTCTGCGGCGATCTACCACGTCAACAACGAAGGTACTGTGTTGGCCGACATGCGCAGCAGTTGCGGCGGTGGCCAGTTCTCCGTGGATGTCGACACCTCTGAAGGCTTCGGCACCCTGCGGGTGGAACTTGAGACCAGCAAAGGGGTGTACGCCAGCGACTCGGTCGCCATCGTGCCGGCACCCTGAGTCGAGAACCGAGAAAGGCACCCAACCGGGTGCCTTTTTGCTTTACCGGGAGGCGTTATTGCGGTTTCGCCATCCCAACGCGTCCCTGACGCGTTCTGCATTGAGGTCGTCACAGCGTGCAGCCTGTGTCGAATGTGGGCGTCGCCCGGTCGCGAAGACGTTGGACAACCACATAGGAACCCACCATGCGTGCCGTCTTACTGACTGGCTTACTCACCGTGCTGGCCAGCACCAGCGTAGCCGCCAATGGCCCTGAGACCCCCTCCCGGACCGCCATTGTTGAACAGCTCAGCCAACCTCACCGAGGCGACAACTCCCAGGGCAAGCCGTTACCCCGACGCCTGCGTGGCAGTACGGCGACGCCGGCCAACACCCGGGGGCTGGTGCGGGTCAAAACCCCGCAAGGGGACACCACCGTGGCGCAACTGCCAGCCCTGGCCAGCACCATTGACCTGAGCATTGAGTTTGACAGTGGTTCTGCCCGGTTGCGGCCGAGTTCGCTCGCGCTGGTGCAGACTCTGGGCGACGCCCTGACCGATCCCCGCTTTAACGGACAAGCCTTCCTGATAGCCGGCCATACCGATGCCGATGGCGATGAGGAATATAACCTGGGGCTCAGCCTGCGGCGGGCCAACACGGTGCGTGATTACCTGTTGCAGCACACCTCACTGACGCCCGACCAGCTGAAAGTGGTGGGCTTCGGCGAAACCACGCCACTGGCGTCCAATCACGAGCGTCAGGGTAAGCAGCAGAATCGACGGGTGGAAGTACAGCGATTGGAAGCTCCGGAAAAGGATTGAGGAGGACAGGATGACAGCATTACGGCTTTTGGCGGCACTGGCCTTGGTGGCTTGGCTGCCGGGGTGCAGCTCACTGGATGCGGCGTTGGCGATGAACAATGGCACCGAAGAGGCGTATATCCAGAAACACGGGGGCAAGGCGGCCTTCAATACCATGGCGTACGACGACCTGATCATGCTCTGTGGCGTGTACGCCAGTGCCGGTAAAATGGAGTCGGCCAATCAGTGTTTTCAGGCTCATATCCGGCGCTTCGAACAGGTGGAAGACCCGGAAAACCGCTACTACCTGCTGAGCTCTTACGGCGCGGTGGCGGATTATCGGATGAACCACGGTGACTTGTGGGGGGCGCTGGCACTGAACGAGAAGGTGCTGACGCTCTCCAGAGAGCCGGAGCTGGCATCCAGCAGCCTTTATGGCGGCTGGGCCCGCCTGATGCGGATGCTGACGCTGCAAAAGCAGCGCTATCTGCACCAACAGTTGGGGCAACCGGAGCAATCGGCCCAGGCTGAGGTGGCGTTGGATGAGGAACTGGTGTGGCTGAGAGGGGAGCCCCGGTTATTCCGTCATACCGGATACAGCTGGCTGGCGAACGGCTATGAAGCGATGGGCGAGTATCAGAAGGCGGCAAACCTGTTCCTGCAGGACGAGGACACCGTGGCTGACACCCTGGCGGATACCATGGATCTCATCACCAGCTTTGGCACCAGCGCCCTGGTGGACATGACCCAGGATCCCATCACCCCCCGGCCTTACTATCTGGCACTGGGCGAGCTGGCCCAGGGGCGCAGCGAGGCGGCGATTGATCACCTGAACGAGTTTGACGGTGAGGAGATCGTGATTCGCAGCAGCCACTATCGCCACTGGTCCTATTTTTATCACTTTGGACGTGCATACCGGGCATCCGGCCAGCCGGATCTGGCCATCAGCAAGCTGGAGCGCGCGGTCGAGATCATTGAGAGCCAGCGGCGTGACTTCAGCAGCGACCACAGCAAGATGGCGTTCGCCAACGATAAGCAGAAGGTCTACGCGCTGCTGATCGACATTCTGGTGGAGCAGGGGCAGGCGGAACAGGCGCTGTCTTACGCCGAAAAAGCCAAATCCCGCGCCCTGGTGGATATGCTGGCCAGCCGCGAGACTCTGGAGCAGTCGGTAGACCCCCGTGCCAGCCAGTTACTCAAAGCGGCGCAGGAGTACGAACGTACCCAGCAGAAGGCCACTTCCGGTGACCGTACCCGCAGTAATAATGTGGCCGCTCAGCAGCTGCGCAGCGAGTATCCGGAGTTGGCATCGCTGGTTAACGTCGACAGCCTCGACGTGGCGGCCATCCGGGCCCGGCTGGGGCCGGAAGAGGTGATGCTGGAGTACTATTGGCAGGGCGATCAGCTGGTCGCGTTTGTGCTCTCGGCCGAGCAGCTGAGCGCGGTCAAGCTGGACGCGGGGCAACTGGATCAGCGCATAGCCGCTTTTCGGGAAGCCCTGATGCTGACCGGTGATGAGTGGCGTGAGCCTGCGCAGGCGCTGTACCAGCAGCTGGTGGCACCGGTTGAGGCGGCACTGGTCGGCCAGGAGCTGTTGGTGGTGCCCCACGGTTCACTGCACTACCTGCCCTTTAACGCGCTGCATGACGGGCGCCGTTTTGTGGTGGACCGCTGGGCCACTCGCTTGCTGCCCAGTGCGTCGGTGCTGGCCTATCTGGGGAAGCAGCAGGCCAGCGGGCGGCTGCTGGTGCTGGGGAACCCGGACCTGAACGACGCGGAGATGGCACTGCCCGGGGCGGAGTATGAAGCTCAGGTGATCGCGCGGCAGTGGCAGCAGGGACAAGTCCTGTTGCGCGAGCAGGCCACCGAAACTGCCGTCCGCCAGCAGGGCCCGCAATATGCCATGTTGCACTTCGCCAGCCACGGCGAGTTTAACGCCAGTAACCCTCTGGATTCCCGCCTGATGCTGGCGGCCGATGCGCAGCATGATGGCAGCCTGACCCTCGGTGAGCTGTACGGTTTGCAGCTGAACGCCGACCTGGTCACCCTGTCCGCCTGTGAGACCGGGTTGGGGGATGTGCGCTCTGGGGATGACGTAGTGGGACTGAACCGGGGGTTCCTGTTTGCCGGGGCCGATTCGGTGGTGTCCAGCCTCTGGCCGGTGGAGGACACCTCCACCGCATTGCTGATGGCGGATTTTTACGCCCGCCTGAAAGGGGGAGATAAGGTGGTGGCGCTGCGCGAAGCCCAGATGCACACCCGGGAAAAGTACCCCCACCCGTTCTACTGGGCGGCGTTCCAGCTGACCGGTGAGAGTCGTTAACCCGCGGGGATAAAAGAAAAAAGGCGCCTTTCGGCGCCTTTTTTGGTTGGCTCAGCGCTGGAACGGATAGACGCTGCCGAGATTGAGGATCTGGGTCAGCTGGTCCAGAGCCTGGTGGGATTCCACCACCAGCTGCGGGTCACGCAGGTCCTCTGCCGTCAGTCGGTCGCGGTAATGCTTCTCGACCCAGGCGGTCAGTTCCGCATATTTGCTGTCGCTCATCAGGCTGTGGGGGTTCACTGCCGCCTTTTCCTGTTCGGACAGGGCGACCCGCAGACGCAGACAGGCGGGGCCGCCACCGTTTTGCATGCTCTGCTTTACGTCGAAGTAGTGGACGTGGCGGATCGGCGTATTCTGCTCCAGCAGCTGGTTCAGGTAGGCGTAGACGGCCGGATTCTCGCGGCACTCGGTGGGCGCGATGATGGCCATCTCGCCGCTGGGCAGGGTCAGGATTTGGGTGTTGAACAGGTAGCTCTTCACCGCATCCTGAACGCTGACCTGATCGGTCCCCACTTCAATGAAGTGCAGCGGGCTGTCACCGAACTTGGCGCGGATCTCCGCCAGAGCTGATTCGGTGTTGAGGAACGCCTGCTGGTGGTAGAACAGCACATTCTGGTTGCCCACCGCGATCACGTCGTTGTGGAACACACCCTGGTCAATCACATCCGGGTTTTGCTGGATGTAGACGGTGTTGTGCTCGCCCAACTGATGCAGCCGCGCCACCGCCTCGCTGGCTTCCCGGGTTTGTCGGGCCGGGTAGCGCTGAGGCGCGGGTTTGCTTAGGTCGAACCCGTAACGACCGTAAACAAACAGTTGCAGGCCCTCGTCACCGTACTGGCGGCACAGGCGGGTGTGGTTGGCGGCGCCTTCGTCACCAAACTGGTCGTGCTCCGGCAGGTGCTGATGGTGGGCAAAGTGACTGGTGTCGGCAAAAGTGGCGCGCAGGATACGGCCGGTGACCTCCGGCTCAATGGAGCGGTGGAACTTATTCACCAGGTTGGCCGGGGTAAAGTGCACCTTATTATCCGCGCTGTCGGCACTGGGGGAGACGGTGGCGGCATTGGCGGTCCACATGCTGGAGGCCGAGTAGGCCGCCCGCAGGATCGCCGGAGCATCGCGATACGCCTTATCCAGCACCTGAGCGTCGCTGCCGGAGAAGCCGATACGGCGCAGCATGTTCAGGTCGGGGCGCTGCTGGGGCGCCAGCACGCCCTGGGTCATGCCCATATCGTGCAGCGCTTTCATCTTGGCCAGACCCTGCAGGGCGGCAGACTTGGGGTTTGAGATGGCGGCGGCATTGCTCTGGGACGCGACATTGCCAAACGACAATCCGGCGTAGTTGTGAGTCGGGCCCACCAGCCCATCAAAATTCGCTTCGATATGTTTCATGGTTCTTCCTATGAACGGGGCTGCTTCTGGCGTGGTCCGGCGCCGCGAATAAGGGGAATACAGAGAAGGACGGATCCAACGCGACAGCTCGTGGAATTTCCCGCCAGTATACGTGCATTGCGGCACTGCTCAAGCGGTGTGCAATTGAGTCAGTGGCAACATCTGCATAACTATTTCTTGCTTGTGGCTGACCGATGCATTACTACTTTTTGGAATTGCGTTTTTAGTCTCAAAAAATTTTTTAACTGGACAAAAAGCGTCTAAGTGCTTGGCATCCATGGACACTAGGGTTGAATCTCCCGCCTCATGCCACTATATATGGTGCCAATTCTCTTCCAACGCTGACAAAAAGGTCTCATCCCGTAGCTATGGGCAAATCCCTGGTAATTGTGGAGTCGCCAGCCAAGGCGAAAACCATCAACAAGTATCTCGGCAAGGACTTCGTCGTTAAGTCCTCCGTTGGTCACATCCGTGACCTGCCGACTTCTGGCGGTCAGGCCGCTGAAAAAGCCCCGCCGTCGAAGACGCCCGCAGAGGTGCGCAAGATGGACCCGGAAGCCAAGGCGGCCTATAAGCGTGAGCGCGACTATCAAAGCCTGATCGGTCGCATGGGGATCGACCCCGAGCATGGCTGGGCCGCCAACTATCAAGTGCTGCCCGGCAAAGAGAAGGTGGTGAAAGAGCTGCAAACCCTGGCGGAAAAAGCCGACACCGTCTATCTCGCAACGGATTTGGATAGAGAAGGGGAAGCGATCGCCTGGCACCTCCAGGAGGTGATTGGTGGTGACCCGGAACGTTACCGCCGCGTGGTGTTCAACGAGATCACCAAGTCTGCGATTCAGGAAGCCTTCTCTCATCCCCTGCACCTCGATAACGCCAAGGTTGATGCCCAGCAGGCCCGTCGTTTCCTCGACCGGGTGGTGGGCTTTATGGTGTCACCGCTGCTTTGGAAGAAGCTGGCGCGCGGTCTGTCAGCGGGCCGGGTTCAGTCCGTTGCGGTACGCCTGGTGGTTGAGCGTGAGCGCGAAATTCGTGCCTTTGTCCCGGAAGAGTACTGGGATCTGCACGCCGACCTGTCCAGCGCTTCCGGTGATGCACTGCGTATGCAGGTGGCCCGCTTTAATGGCGAAGCCCTGAAGATGGTGAACCAGGGCGACGCCGACAAGGCCGTCTCCGCCCTGAAAGAGGCGCGTTACACCATCAGCGCCCGGGAAGATAAGCCGAGCTCCAGCAAGCCGTCAGCCCCCTTTATCACCTCCACCCTGCAACAGGCGGCCAGTACCCGTCTGGGTTTTGGGGTGAAGAAGACCATGACTTTGGCTCAGCGCCTGTATGAAGCCGGTCATATCACCTATATGCGTACCGACTCCACCAACCTGAGCAAAGAGGCGGTGGAAAGTGTACGGGGCTACATTGGCCAGGAGTTCGGTAACCAGTACCTGCCCTCCAGCCCCAACCTGTACGGCGCGAAGCAGGGCGCACAGGAAGCGCACGAAGCGATCCGTCCGTCCGATGTGAACGTTAAGGCGTCCACCCTGAGCACCATGGAGCGTGACGCTCAGCGTTTGTATGAACTGATCTGGCGCCAGTTCGTGGCCTGTCAGATGGTGCCGGCCAAGTACGACTCCACCACCGTGACCGCCACCGCGGGCAGCTACGAGCTGAAAGCCAAAGGGCGCATCATGGTGTTTGATGGCTGGACCCGTGTGCAGCCGCCGATGGGCCGTAAGGGCGACGAGGACACCATGCTGCCTGCGGTGCAGGTGGGCGATGTGCTCGACCTTAAGGCGCTGGACCCGAAACAACACTTCACCAAGCCGGTGGCGCGCTTTAACGAAGCGTCGCTGGTAAAAGAGCTGGAGAAGCGTGGTATTGGTCGTCCCTCTACCTACGCCAGCATCATCTCCACCATCCAGGACCGGGGTTACGTACGGGTCGAGAACCGCCGTTTCTTCGCGGAGAAGATGGGTGAGATCGTCACCGATCGCCTGGTGGAAAACTTCACCGACCTGCTCAACTACCACTTCACCGCGGAGATGGAGCAGACCCTGGATAAAATCGCCCAGGGCAAGCTGGAGTGGAAGGCGGTTCTGGACCAGTTCTACAGCGACTTTACTGAGAAGCTGACCCAGGCGGAGCTGGCCCCGGAAGAGGGCGGTATGCGGGCCAACCAGATGGTGATGACCGACATCGCGTGTCCCACCTGTGGCCGTCCGATGGGCATCCGCACCGCTACCACCGGCGTGTTCCTCGGCTGCAGTGGCTATGCTCTGCCGCCGAAAGAGCGCTGCAAAACCACCATCAACCTCACTCCCGGTGAGGAAGCTGAAGCGATCACCTCGGATGATCAGGAAGCCGCCGCGCTGGTGACCAAGCGTCGCTGCAGCAAGTGCGAAAGCACCATGGACAGCTACCTGATCGACGAAACCCGCAAGCTGCACGTGTGTGGTAACAACCCGGTGTGCGACGGCTACGAGGTGGAAACCGGCAGCTTCAAGATCAAGGGTTACGACGGCCCGATCATCGAATGTGACCGTTGTGGCAGCGACATGGAGCTGAAGAACGGCCGCTTTGGTAAGTACTTCGCCTGTACTGACAGCAAGGAAACCGGCTGTAAGAACACCCGCAAACTGTTGAAGAACGGTGAAGTGGCGCCGCCGAAGGAAGACCCGGTGCAACTGCCGGAGCTGCCCTGTGAAAAGTCCGATGCGCACTTTGTGCTGCGCGACGGTGCCGCTGGCCTGTTCCTGGCTGCCAGTACCTTCCCCAAGAGCCGCGAAACCCGCGCGCCCAAGGTGGAAGAGCTGAAGCGCTTCAAGGACCGCATCTCGCCCAAGTTCTACTACCTGGCTGAGGCGCCGCAAGCGGATCCGGAAGGCAATCCGGCGGTGGTGAAGTTCAGCCGTAAGACCAAGGAGCAGTACGTTGCGTCCGAAGTCGATGGCAAACCAACTGGCTGGATTGCGCGGTTCGAGAACAGCCGCTGGGTCGAAGAGCAGACCAAGAAGAGCAAAGCCAAGAAGTAATGAAAAGCGCCCTCCGGGGCGCTTTTTTGTTATCCCTGCGCGCGCTGCCGGCGGGCGTCACTGATCACTCATCTTCCCCTCTCTCCATCACGACGGTTTCAACCAGGGCGGCCTCCGCTGCTGACCGCATCGTCCTGCCCAACCTTCTGATTTGTTAAGCGCTTTACTTCTGTTCGCTGGCGTTACACAGGAGCCTGTTCGGCTCAGCAGGGCCACTCATTGAAGTTTGAACGTGGTAAAGCTGGAACGTTATTGATAGCTCGCAAGAGGTATCGGCACCGCACAGAACGGAACAGGGAGGGAACAGTGTGCGATTGAGTGTAAAGAGCGTAGGCCTGATTGTGTGCCTGCTGGGAGGAGTGGGGTGGTTGGAGCGCGCCGGGGCCAGTGAAGCCTTTGCACTGCAGTCGATGCGGGAACACTGGTCAGTGAGCCAGCGCTCATCCGCATCGGAGCCATCGCAGCGATACATTGTTCAGCTGGACTCTGAGCCGGTGGCCTGGTTCCTTCATCAGGATGACGACCCTGCTGCCCACGGTGGCAAGGGGTCCCCGCTGTTTTCTGCCGCTTCGCAGCGTTATCGCCAAAAGCTGATGCGGGAGGCCGACCAGTTTGAGCGGGGACTGACAAACAGTCGTCTCGATCTGAAGGTGAAGCACCGCTTTACCAGCCTGTTTAATGGCGTTGTGCTGGAAGGTCATCAGATTGATGTAGCACAAGTCGCGGCGATGCAGGGGGTGAGGGCGGTGTTTCCCGAACGCCTGTTCTATACCAACCTGGATACCTCGCTTGAGTTGATCGATGCGCCAGGGGCCTGGCGACGCGTCGGTGGTCGCGATGACGCGGGGGCTGGGGTGCGCGTCGCCATCATCGACAGCGGCATCCGTCCCGAACATCCGATGTTCTCGTCGGTGGGGTTCACTGCGCCGGAAAAAGGGATGCCGAGCGACGATTACTGCTCTGAACAGGACGCCAGTTTCTGTAACGGCAAGTTGATTGTGGCGCGCTGGTACATGCCATCGATGAACATCTGGCAGGATGAGCATCGCAGTCCGCTGGGTTTTAATGGCCATGGCACCCATGTTGCGGCCATCGCGGTGGGGAATCGGGTCGAAGTCGATCACAAGGGAAACCGGTTTACGCTGTCGGGAGTCGCCCCAGGGGCCTATCTGATGGTGTATAAGGCGCTGTTTTCCCCGGCTTACGATCCAACGCGAGCGATGGGTTCCAATATCACGCTGCTGCAGGCATTAGAGGACGCCGTCAATGATGGCGCTGATGTCATCAACAACTCCTGGGGTGGGGGCATCGGTCTCGACCCCGCATTCTCGCCATTTCATAAGGCGCTTATCGCTGCAGAAGCGGCAGGGGTGGTGGTGGTCAGTTCCGCCGGTAATGCGGGGCCGGAACCCGGCACCATCAGTTGCCCGGGCTGCGTGGCTTCGGGTTTGGCCGTGGCCAATACCACCCATGGCCGCTACATCAGTAACGTCTTGTCGCTGGGCAATCTGCCCGATGTTTACGCGCTTGAGGGAACCTCTTCGATACGGGTGAGCGAGGACATCAGCGCCCCTCTGGTTGCGGCGGATCAGGTTGACCCTGGCAACAGCAAGGGCTGTCGGCCCTTTGCTCAGGAGAGCTTCCGGGACAGCATCGCTCTGGTTCAACGAGGGGACTGTCCCTTTTTGGATAAAAGTGAGCACGCTCTCCTGGCCGGGGCGAAAGCGCTGGTGGTGGATAACCACCAGAGTGGCGAGCCCTTCGGCATGTTGATGGATAAGGCCCGTATCCCCGCTGTGATGGTTGACCAGGCCAGTGGGGCGATGCTGCGTGCAGCTCTGCTTAAGGGCAGCACGGCGCTGGCCACGATCTCTGCGACAGAGCACCCGGTGGTCTCGGAATCCCTGGTGGATATGGTCCATACGTCCAGTTCCCGGGGCCCTAATGGTGACCCGAATATCCTCAAACCCGATATTGCTGCGCCGGGGGCACTGATATTGTCCGCCGTCTCGTCCCAGGAGCCGGGTTACGAGGGCCAGGCGGTTGCGATGTTAACCGGCACCTCAATGGCGAGTCCCCATGTTGCCGGCGCGGCAGCGGTGCTGAAAAACCTCCATCCCAACTGGGGGGCACAAGCGATCAAAAGCGCGCTCACCTCCAGCGCACAAACGGAAGGACTGAGGCTGCCCGACTCAACCTCCTCGCCGACGCCATTTGATGTGGGGGCCGGGCGTCTGGATTTGGCCGCAGCTGCGGCCGCCAAGCTGACCTTTTCTGCCACAGGCTTCTCTGACGCCACTTGCATCCTGCAATGCCAGTTCAGTACCCGGGTGACCAATCGCTCCTCCAATAAGGGCACCTGGGTGGTCAGCACGGCGCTGGAGGGGGCAGAGGTCACAACGCAGCCGACCCAACTGGTGCTGGCCAGTGGTGAATCAGCGGAACTGGTGGTGACGGTCGACTCAACCCTGGCGAAAAAGGGGCAATGGCTGTTTGGCCGGGTTGAGCTGACCGCCGCTGACAATCATGCACACCTCCCCATTGCGGTGTATCCGGATATCTCTGATGACCTTAATCTGACCGCCATATACAGCGCAGAACCTGAGCATCAGTTGGGCGAACAGGCTCAGTACCATGCGGTGTTGTTTAATCGTGCTTTTAACGGACCGGTGACCGTCACGCTGGACATCGATGATGCCTTATCGATTGAACCGGACAGCATTGAAACCCAATTGTTGGGTGGGCTGGAGCAGGAGGTGACGGTAGACACGCAGCGTCGTCGATTGGTCTGGCAGGGGCGGCTTAATCAAACCATCGCCTCCATCACCGAGGTGCCTCCACTGGCTCAGAACAGCCTGGCGAGCGAGGCAAATCGGATCCCCTGCTTTGGCAGTTGCGACGAAGTGTCTCTGGTGTACACCACCGCATTGCCCTTTGAATTTCATGGGCGGAGCTACAACCAATTTACCGTCTCCAGTAATGGCTTCCTCTCTCCCGGAGAGACCAAGGCCAACAGCAGCTGGCTAAACCACCGGCTGCCAGATTCGCTGGTGCCAAATAATGTCATTGCGCCTTTCTGGACCGATCTTGACCTGCAGGATGAGGACGCTTTACCGGGCAACGGAAGCGGGGGCGGTACCTTGCACCTTTATCAGGTTAAGGACGGCGCCGGGGAGGTGAACTATCTGGTGGTGGATTGGATTGGGACGCAACTGGCCGGACACGGTGACGGTGAGGGCTACAGCTTTGGCGTCTGGCTTGGGGTTGGGCAGAAAAAGGGCCACAACCTGCTGCGTTACTACAAACTGGGGCCCCTGCCGGCCAACCTGACCGTTGGCGTTGAGGACGTACTCGGTGCCGCCGGTGTGATGCGGTATCACAATGGTGAAGGGGTGGCGCCGAAGGAGGGCGACACGCTGAAAGTCGAGATGATTCCAGCGGGTCAGCTGGCGATCGACTTTTCGCTGAGCTCGGTGTTACCCGAGGCGATCAGCGTCACCACGAAAGAGGACAATCCGGTTTCCGTTAAGCTCCTGCCTTCGGGGTCCCATCCGCTGGTCATGACTGCGGAGAACCAGGAAAACCGGGTCGAGGCGGTGCGGTTGGTGGACTTTGGTATTGATGAGGGAGTCAGTGTAAGGGTGTTGAATGCGCCGGATGCGGGCATCGTACAGCCACAGGGGAGCAGCATCGTTTACCAGCCGGAAGCGGACTTTTCGGGCCAGGACAGAGTGCGGTATGAACTGCTCGATGGCGGCGGCAATGCGCTGTTCCAGCAGCAACTGGTCATCGACGTCACCCAGGTCAATGATGCGCCAAGGATCAATATGCCGCTGTCCTATCAGGTTCGTAGCGGCGAGCAGCTGGAAGTGGGACTTCGGGCCAGCGACGTGGAGGGTGACCCTATCCAGTGGCAGGTCACCCAGCGACAAGGCACTGCAGTGGATACGGAGATTGTCGGCTCAACCATGATCGTGATGGCCCCAACGGTGCAGCAGGCGGAAACCGTCGTACTGGCTCTGGTGGCGAGCGATCCGCAGGTCAGCAGCCAACCGGTCATGCTGAACATCAAAATCTGGCCTGTCGAGGGTGAGGAGGAGAGTGGTGGCGGTGTGATGAGCGGCGTGGTTTTGGCCATCCTGCTCTGGCTGCTTGCAAGCCGAGGCTGGTGCTACAGGCGTCGGGCCCACTGAACGGAAAACTGGCGCCTCTGAGGGGGCGCCAGTTTGATCGAAGGCTCAACAGTAAGAGGCGGTTGTTACCACTTCTTTTTGGGCTGGAACAGCTGGTCCAGGTCGTCTTTCTCCGACTTGGGCTCATTGCTGACCTGGTGCAGGTTGGCTTTCTGCCGGGTGTCGATTTCGCCAAGCAGCTCGTTGGCGCGCTCCAGCATGGTGTCCTTAAACAGGTGGTCAGTACCGCCGTGACTGTTCAGGGTCGCCACCAGCTTGGACAGCAGTTGTTTGGCGGACCCCACCTGATTTGCCTGCAGCGCCATCCGGGCACGCTCAAACAGTACGGTGGCGTTAATACGCACCTGGAGCTGATCAACCCGATGGTTCTCCTCGACGTAGCGGTCGTGGTTCATGCGGGATTTGCTGTGCTCATTGCGGATCACCGCTTTCAGACGTTTTAAGGTCTGCACCATCGCCAACACCTGTTTCTCGTTGTTGGGTACGGAGAAGGTGTCGAGGGAGGGGGCGTGGTCGGCGCCTTTGGCCAGGTTGGTCAATTGGGCCTGAATGTCGGCCTTACGGCGGGCCAGGTCGGTGTGTTTGGGGTCGATCACCAGCGCGGCGTCCAGCGCATCGAGAATGCGTTGGTTCAGGGTGACCAGCAGGGCACTGGTAAAGGGCAGGACCGGCGCCATTGACAGGATCTGCTCAGTTTCTTCAATGATGGCACGCTGTTTCGCCATCTCCTGGCGCTTAACGTTCTCCACCTGCTCTTTGTGCTGCTGGATAAGGTTGATACCAATCACCAGCAGCAGCAGGGCGCCGAGCAGAAGCATCACGAGGGTAAAAGACATGGGTGGCTTAACCTGTATTGTTCTGTTGCCGAGTTTCTGTTGTTGAGCCGGGTCTTCCTACCCGGGGCCAATGCAGGAGAACTCCCTGATCTGCCTCACTCATTTTCGTCCTGCTTATGCTACACCCTAAACGGCAGAATTGCCCGTCCCGAGCGTGATTCTGCTGGCCAAGCGGCGGCAAAAAAGACGACGGATGAACCCCATACCTTGTAGGCAGGCCAGTCGTATCTTCATTGTGATGCGTCAAACTATATGCTTATTCCCATTTGATTTGTTTTGTCGCTGTGACTATAACTTTATTGAATTTCAGGGAAAGGAACGGTTCGATGAAGCTGCAGCAGCTCCGATACATTGTTGAAGTGGTCAACAATAACCTTAATGTGTCCGCCACCGCCGAGAGTCTCTATACCTCGCAGCCGGGCATCTCCAAACAGGTTCGGATGCTGGAGGACGAGCTGGGTATCCAGATCTTTGGCCGCAGCGGCAAGCATCTGACCCACGTCACTCCGGCGGGGCAGCAGGTTATCGACATCGCGGGTGATATCCTCGGTAAAGTGGAAGGGATCAAGCGCGCGGCGCAGGAGTACACTCAACCAGACCGGGGCGACCTCAACATCGCCACCACCCATACCCAGGCCCGTTATGCCCTGCCGTCAGTGATCCAGGGCTTTATCCACCGCTATCCCAACGTCAATCTGCATATGCATCAGGCCACCCCGGACCAGATCTGTGAGATGGCGGTGCGCGGTGACGCGGACTTTGCCATCGCCACTGAGGGGATGCACCTGTTCCATGACCTGGTGATGCTGCCCTGTTACCACTGGAATCGCTCCATCGTGTTCCCCAAGGATCATCCGCTGGCGCAAAGCAGCAAAGTGGGGCTGGAGGAGCTGGTGAAGTATCCGCTGGTGACCTACGTGTTTGGCTTTAACCGCAGCTCTGCACTGGAGAAGGCGTTCTCTACCGTGGAAGGGGATCCCCGCGTGGTGTTCTCGGCCACCAGCGCCGACGTATTGAAAACCTACGTTCGGATGGGACTGGGCGTCGGGGTGATGGCCACCATGGCACTGGAGCACGAGGACACGGAGGATCTGGTGGTGGTGGATGCCGCCCACCTGTTTGAGCCCAACACCACAAAGATTGGTTTCCGTAAGGGCAGCTTCCTGCGCACCTACATGTACGACTTTATGGAGCGCTTTGCACCGCACCTGACCCGCCCCCGGGTAGAGGAAGCCCTGAGCCTGAGAGACCAGGCCCAGATCGATGCCATGTTTAAGGACATTGAGTTGCCGATGCGCTGAGCGACTCCGTCTCAGGATAAAAAACGCCCGGCCAGTTGGCCGGGCGTTTTTGTGGGACGCGTCGGGCCAATCAGCACTCGACGATGTTCACCGCCAAGCCGCCTTTGGCGGTTTCCTTGTACTTGGAGCGCATATCCATGCCGGTGTCCCACATGGTTTTGATCACCTTATCGAGAGACACCTTATGCATGCCATCGCCGCGCAGGGCCAGGCGGGAGGCGTTGATCGCCTTCACCGCGCCCATGGCGTTGCGCTCAATGCAGGGCACCTGTACCAGGCCGCCTACCGGGTCGCAGGTGAGGCCCAGGTTGTGCTCCATGCCAATCTCGGCGGCGTTTTCCACGTTCACCACGGTACCACCGAGGATCTCGGTCAGTGCGCCAGCGGCCATGGAACAGGCCACGCCCACCTCCCCCTGGCAGCCCACTTCGGCACCGGAGATGGAGGCGTTTTTCTTATACAGAATGCCGATGGCGGCGGCGGTCAGCAGATAACGGGCGCAGATCTCGCGGTCCACCGGCTGAACAAACTTGTCGTAGTAGCACAGCACCGCCGGGATGATGCCGGCGGCGCCGTTGGTGGGGGCCGTTACCACCCGTCCGCCGGCCGCGTTCTCTTCGTTCACGGCCAGGGCAAACAGGTTAACCCAATCCATGGCGTTCAGCGGGTCGCGGTTGGTCACACCCTCCGCATGCAGGCGACGATAGAGGGCCGGGGCCCGGCGCCGCAGTTTCAGCCCACCGGCCAGGATCCCTTCACTGCGACAGCCACGGTCCACGCAGGCGCGCATGGTTTGCCAGATGGCCCACAGGCCGTCGATCACCGCTTCACGGTCCTGAACCGCACACTCATTGGCCATCATCAGGCTGGAGATGGATAAGCCATGCTCGGTGCACTGCTCCATCAGCTGTTGGGCAGTGTCGAAGGGGTAGGGCTGGCTGATGGTGATCTGGTTAATGCTGTCGCTCTGCTTGATCTCGTCCTCATCAAGCACAAAACCACCGCCGATGGAGAAGTAGGTGCGGCTGTAAACCAGCGTATCGCGGGTGTAGGCGTGCAGGGTCATGGCATTGGCATGCTCCGGCAGCGACTTGCGGCGATGGTAGGTGATGCCATCGGCGCGGGTGAATGCCACCTGCTGTTCACCGCCGAGCAGCATGGCCTGATCGGTAGCCACCGCTTCGAGCATCTTAGGCACCTGATCCGGGTCCACCGACTCCGGAGCTTCGCCCAACAGGCCCAGCACTACCGCGGTGCCGGTGCCGTGGCCTTTGCCGGTCTGCCCCAATGAACCAAACAGCTCACAGCGCACCTCGGTGATCTGGGACAGCTGCTCCTGGTTGCGCAGGTCGTCAATAAACCGGTTGGCGGCCCGCATCGGTCCCACGGTGTGGGAGCTGGAGGGGCCTATGCCTATGCTGAACATATCGAAAACGCTGATCATCTCTCTTCCCTGTCACGTCATCTTATTGAGCCGGATGGTACACTAGCGCACAGCACAGCCCAATCCGATGACTGAAATCTTTACCTATGGAGCGTAGCATGGGTCCTTTGATGGCCGATTTGACTGGCACGGAACTGACCGACCTCGATAAAGCCCTGTTGGCGTGTGACAGCCTGGGCGGCCTTATCCTCTTTTCCCGCAACTTTGCCGACCTGGCCCAGTTACGCCAACTGGTCGCCGATGTGCGGGCGCGCCGCCCTGAGCTGCTGCTGGCCGTGGACCATGAAGGCGGCAGGGTACAACGCTTTCGTGACGGTTTTACCGTGTTGCCTTCGGCGGGCCAGATTTTGAATGTGGCCGGTGACGATATGAATAAGGCGATGGGCTGGGCCCGTGAGCTGGGCTGGCTGATGGCCAGTGAGTTGCGCGCGTTTGATATTGATTTCAGCTTTGCCCCGGTGCTGGACCTGAACGGCATCTCCGAAGTGATTGGTGAGCGTGCCTTTGCCAGCCGACCCGATGCCGTGATTGCCCTGGCGGGGGCCTACATCGATGGCATGCACGACGCGGGTATGGCCTGTGTGGGTAAACATTTCCCGGGCCACGGCAGCGTAGCCGCCGACTCTCATCTGGCTGCACCGGTGGACCCGCGGCCGCTGGCGGAGATTGAAGCCAACGACATGGTGCCTTTTGTTGCCCTCAGCGCTAAGCTGGATGCAATGATGCCGGCGCACGTTACCTACCCGGCAGTGTGCGAACAGCCGGCAGGATACAGCCGCATCTGGCTGCAGAGCATCCTGCGTGGAAAGATGGGCTATCAGGGCCTTATCTTCTCTGATGACCTCGGGATGGCTGGTGCCGCCGGGGCGGGCAACTACCTCAAGCGCACCCATTCGGCATTGACTGCTGGCTGTGATGTGGCGCTGATCTGCAATCAGGGCGAAGCGGCACTGGCGGTGGCGCGGGTGCTGGCCCCCTGGCAACAGGTGCCGGTGCGGTTCCAGGCGATGATGGGTAAAACCACGGTGGACTGGAACACGCTGAAGGCATCAGAGCGCTGGCAACAGGCGGCGGCCCTGGCGGACAGGCTGCGGGAAGTACACTAAAAGGACGCTCAACCGGGCGACAAGGAGAGACGGGTGATCATCTATCTACACGGCTTTGATGCCACCAGCCCCGGCAACCACGAGAAGGTGATGCAGTTGCAGTTTATCGAGGAGGACGTGCGGTTTGTCAGCTATTCCACCCTCCACCCCAAGCACGATATGCAGCACCTGCTCAAGGAAGTGGATAAGCAACTGAAACTGTCCGATGACCCGGCCCCGCTGATTGTCGGGGTGGGCCTGGGCGGCTACTGGGCCGAACGGGTGGGTTTTCTGTGCGGCATCCGGGCGGTGATGTTCAATCCCAACCTGTGGCCGGAAGAGAACATGGTGGGCAAGATTGACCGCCCCGAAGAGTACGCCGACATCCGCAGTAAGTGCGTCAGCGAGTTTCGCCGTAAGAACCAGGGCCGGGCTCTGGTGGTTCTGGCCCGCCAGGACGAAGTGCTGGATACCGGTCGTATCGAGGCGGAGCTGTCCCCCTACTACCCGGTGGTGTGGGACGAAGAGCAGCTGCACAAGTTCAAGTCGATCAGTGCTCACCTGCGTCGGATTGAGGCGTTCAAAGCGTCGGAACCGGGCACACCGTTAACCCAGCAACCGGCCTGAGCCGCACTGGTCATTCCTCTGGGCTATAGCCCTATTCCGTTGTTGCATAATTGTGGCGGCTCGGTAAGCTGTGCGCGCAGACTCGGGCCCTGATTGGCGGGGCCCTGCGGTTGGCCCGTCCGGGCTGACCGCCGCACGAGTCTTTGCGTTTTGTCGCCCGATGCAGCTAACAGCGGTTTCGTTAGCTGCTTTTTTCCGACGCCATCCTCTGGCCATGAAACTGGACGCCCCCCCTTCCATTCGCTAAAACAGTCTTATGCCTTTTGGCTGGGCTCAGCCTGTGTGAGGCGTAAAGGGGTGAAAAATGAAGAAAATCGTGGCGAGAGTCACCGGTGAGGTTCAGGGAGTCTGGTTTCGTGCGTCGGCGCGGCAGGAAGCGCGCCGATTGGGGGTGACTGGGTATGTGCGCAACCTGAGCGATGGCTCGGTGGAGATCCTGGCGCAGGGCGGCGACCTGGCGGTGGACGCCCTGGTTGACTGGGCCCATCATGGGCCCGAACAGGCCGCCGTCATGGATGTGCTGGTCAGCGATTACGACGGCGACGACCTCTACCTGGATTTCGAGATTACGGATTAGCGCTGGCGCTGGGCTCGGACGGCTGCGGCTGTTCCATCCGGCGGATCTGCACAATCAGGCCCATCTTGGGATGGTCAAAATAGTGGATCTCGCGACTGCGCACGCGTCGGTTCTGCTCCAGCGGAATGGTCAGCAGGAACGGCTCACTCTCTTCGGCCACCGTCACATCGGCGGCCAGCGCTCCGCTGTCGGCTTCCAGTGAGGTTGCACTCCAGCGGCGCTCACCCTCTTCACGCAGGTCCAGTTTGGTTTCAATAAACAGGAAGTGGTCGAGGTAGATGCGCAGCCAGCCATTGAGCTGCCAAACCGCTTCCGAACCCTGGCTGCTGGGGGCAAAGCCAGTGAGGAAATTGAACTGGGACAGCAGTTCATCGTCTGGCGCTTTCAGATGACCATCCATGCGGAAACGCTCACCAAAGTTGACGCCACCATACAGGGCAAAGGGTTGAGCCTGACGTCGGCCATACACCGGCATCTGCCAACCGGTGTGCAGCAGAATTTTGTAACCCCGCTGGCGATTAAGCTGACTCAGCGCATCGTTAAACTGCAGCTGGGCGCTGGTCAGCAGATAGGGTTGGCCCTTGAGCGGGTCACCGGCCTGATCGGCGGTGGCGACCACCGGCAGCCGTGATGGCAGGGATGGGGTTGCGCTGTCTTCTCGGGCCTGACAGCCCGCAGGATCCATCAACCACTCATTGGCATCGCACTCTGCCAGCGCGGCCTCAAACTGGCTCAGATCCGGCAGCAGCGCCGGGCCAATCAGGTCGCGGGTGTTGCCCTGGGTCAGCACCGGTTGGTCCTGATCCCATATTTCACCGCTGTTGTCCGGGCGCGTAAACACGGCCACCTCCACCTCAAACCAGGTGGGGTCTTCGGCCAAAGCCAGGGGGCTGGTGACGCTGGCCAGCAGCGCCATTGCAGGAAGCAGGAATTTCACGAAAGCGTGGCCTCTTGTTTGAGATCCACCGAGAGGCGGTCAAGCCACTCGGTGACGGCGTCCAGACGAGCCTGGGGCGCCTCGATATCGTCCATAAACCGCAGTTTGGTCGGCCCGTCCATCTTAAGCTTACCGACGTTCGATTGCAGCAGTGCTATCAGGGTTTGTGCCTGAACCGGGGTATGTTCGGTGAATTCGAAGCTGCCGCCCTTGGCGTGAGCCTCAATTCGCCGGATCCCCAGCGTGGTGGCGCGCAGTTTCAGGCGGGTAACCGCCAACAGGTTTTCCGCCGCTTCCGGCAGTCGACCAAATCGGTCCACCAGTTCCACCTTGGCTTGCAGCAGGTCATCGTCACTGTTGCAGGACGCGATCTGCTTGTAGATGGCCAGGCGGGTGTTGACGTGGGGCAGGTAGGACTCCGGCAGCAGGGCCGGGATGCGCAGCTCCAGTTCCGCCTGGTCCGACAGGATCTGGTCGAGCGACGGCTCCTGACCGGATTTCAGGGCATTGACGGTTTGCTCCAGCATCTCCATATAGAGGCTGAAGCCGATCTTGCTGATGTGGCCGCTCTGCTCATCGCCGAGCAGTTCGCCGGCGCCCCGGATCTCGAGGTCCTGGGTGGCCAACAGGAAGCCGGCACCCAGATCATCCAGTTGCTCAATCGCCTCCAGTCGCTTGGCCGCGTCTTTGGCCAGCTTCTTGGCCGGGGTCAGCAGGTAGGCGTAAGCCTGGTGGTGGGAACGACCCACCCGGCCGCGCAGCTGGTGCAGCTGGGCCAGGCCGAATTTATCCGCCCGCTCAATCAGGATGGTGTTGGCGCTGGGAATGTCGATGCCGGTTTCGATGATGGTGGTGCAGACCAGCAGATTGAAACGACCGTGGTGGAAGTCGCTCATCACCTGCTCCAGCTCGCGCTCACGCATCTGGCCGTGGGCAATGCCCACCCGCGCTTCCGGTACCAGTTTGGCCAGTTCGTCGGCGCACTCCTGAATCGTCTCCACGCTGTTGTGCAGGTAGTACACCTGGCCACCGCGGAGGATCTCCCGCATCAGCGCTTCCCGCACCAGCGCGCCCTCCTGGGGGCGGACAAAGGTTTTCACCGACAGGCGGCGTTTGGGGGCGGTGGCGATGATGGAGAGGTCGCGCATGCCGGACATCGCCATATTGAGGGTACGCGGGATGGGCGTGGCGGTCAGGGTGAGAATGTCCACCTCGGCCCGCAGCGCCTTGATCTTCTCCTTCTGCCGCACGCCAAAGCGGTGCTCTTCGTCGACGATCAGCAGGCCCAGGTCGGGGAAGTTGATCTCGCTCTGCAGCAGCTTATGGGTGCCGATCAGGATGTCGACTTTGCCTTCGGCCAGTTGCTCCAGCACCTTTTTCTGCTCGCTGGCGGTGCGGAATCGGCTCATCACCTCAACCCGCACCGGCCAATCGGCAAAGCGATCACGGAAGTTCTCGTAGTGCTGCTGGGCCAACAGGGTAGTGGGCACCAACACCGCCACCTGCTTGCCGCCATTGACGGCAACAAACGCCGCGCGCATCGCCACCTCGGTTTTACCAAAGCCCACGTCACCGCAGACCAGACGGTCCATGGCCTGGGGCTTGGTCATATCCCGCAGTACGGCGCCGATGGCGGCAGCCTGATCAACGGTTTCCTCAAACGGGAAGGCCGCGCTGAAGCGCTGGTACTCCAGCTCGTCCATGGGGAAACCGTGGCCCGGTTTGGCCTCACGGCGGGCATAGATGTCCAGCAACTCCGCGGCCACATCACGCACCTTCTCGGCGGCTTTGCGACGGGCCTTGTCCCAGGCTTCAGAGCCCAGCTTGTTGAGGGTGACGCTCTCTTCGTCGGCACCGCTGTAGCGGCTGATCATGTGCAGCGCGTTAACCGGCACATAGAGCTTGGAGCCGCCACCGTATTCCAGCATCAGGAACTCGGATTCGAGCCCACCGGCTTCCAGGGTTTCCAGGCCGAGGTAGCGCCCGATGCCGTGTTTAAGGTGCACCACCGGCTGGCCCACTTTCAGCTCAGCCAGATTGCGGATCAGGGATTCGGAGCTGACGCTGCGGCGCTGTCGGCTGCGGCGGCTTTGCCGCACCCGACCACCAAGCAACTCCTCTTCACAGATGAGGGCGATCCCCTCCCGGCGCAGCATCACTGAGCGCTCAAGCGGGCTGACCACCAGACCCATCGGGCAGTTGCTGGCGAGGAAGTCGTCGATATGGTCGCAAGGTTCCGGCTTCAGCCCCGCCGGACGCAGCAGTTCCAGCAGCGCTTCGCGGCGACCTTCGGATTCCACCGAGAACAACACCCGTGGCACGTTTTCCAGATAACTGAGCAGCGGTGCCAGGGGCGTTTTCAGCAGGTGGTTGATCTCAATCTCCTGCACGTCGTCCACATCGGCGCGAGGTTCGCGGGCGATCTCGGAGACGCCAGCTTCGAGCTGGATGCGGCCACGCTGTTTGATCTCGCTGAACAGCTCTTCGTTGCGCAGGAACAGCTCGTGGGGAGCCAGCAGTGGACGCAGGGGGTCAACCCGCTGGTTTTCGTAGCGCGCTTCGGCGTCGCTCAGGTAGCGTTCGCAGGCGTCCTGAATCGGCCCGACCGTCAGCATCTGGGTGTCGTTGGGCAGAAAGTCGAACACGGTGGCGGTCTGGTCGAAGAACAGCGGCAGGTAGTTTTCTACCCCGCCGGGCAGGATCCCTTTGGACACCTGCTGATAGACCGACTCCGCTTCGTTACTGATGCGCTCAAAGCGTTGACGATAGTGGGCGCGGAAGCTGTCGATGCCCGCCGCGTCGGTGGGGAACTCCCGGGCCGGCAGCAGGCTGATTGAGGGCAGGGTGCCCTCGGAGCGCTGGGTATCCGGGTCAAAGGGGCGGATGCTTTCCAGTTCGTCGTCAAACAGGTCCAGTCGCAGCGGCGTATCGCTGCCCATGGGGAACAGGTCAACAATGGCGCCGCGAATGGCGTACTCGCCATGTTCGCGGACCTGGTCGACGTGGTGGTAGCCGGCCTGCGTCAGATCCTGTCGCAGCTTCTCGATATCCAGCGTCTGGCCTTGCTCGAATCGCACCACTTTGCCGGCCACAAAGGCGGGCGGGCAGACCCGGGTCAGGGCGGTGGGCACCGGAAGGATCACCAGGCCACGCTTGAGGCCGGGCAGGGCATGCAACGCTTCGAGGCGCTGGGACACGATGTCCTGATGGGGCGAAAAGCTGTCGTAGGGCAGGGTTTCGCGGTCCGGGAACAGCAGCACCGGCAGATCGTCGCGGCACAGATAGGCCAGCTCCTGCTCCAGGCGCAATGCGGTTGGCGTGTCGTGGGTCAGCAGCAGTGTCAGTCCGCTGTGACGGCGCGCCATGGTATTGATGGCCAGCGATTTCGCTGAGCCCACCAGTCCGGTCAGGCGTAACTTGCTGTGAGGACCGCCCGCTGGCGGCTCAAGAGGGGAAAAACGACTCATTGGCACGACTTGGAATTCGGTTGAGGGTTTAGTGTAAAAAAGCGCGTCACAGCTCGCCAGCACGACGCCGTTCGGCGCGTTCCCGCAGCAGCCGCTGCTGGATCTGCAAGCTGGCCCGTACCAGTCGGTCCTGATCGGACTCACGGATGGCGGTAAAGGCCACCTCGATCTGCTGGCCCTGGTCATTGGCGCTGACCTGGCTCACTTCGCCGTGGGCAAACACCGCCACCTGAGCATGGGGCAGGAAGAGGCGCAGTGCCAAAGCCTGGCCTACCGCCAATGGACGGTCGACCTGCAGGGTAACGCCGGAGCCGCCAAAACGCAGGCCGCGGGCGCGGTAATGGGCGTTGGGGTCCTGAGCCAACTGCTGCTGCAGCACCAGATCGATTTTCTGGGATTGCAGGCTCAGGTATTCGGCCAGGGCCTTGGCGTGTTTCTCCAACCCTTTGAGCAGAGGCAGGCAGTGGCTCTCAAGGTCGGTGACCTGCGCCATCAGGGCGAACGCCTTGGGCATGGCGTCGGTCAGGGCGCTTTCCGACAGCCACAATTGGGCTTCGTCGATGGGGTCCAGCAGGGCCTCAAAGTCGCTTTCGACGCTGAACAGACCCGGATCGGTCTCGGACATGATCTTCCCTTTTAGTGCGTTGATGATGGCGTGTTATCGGGATGCGGCGCCGGGACGGACCCAATACCGTCCATTCCATCGTCCGGGCGGCCGCTGACAACCTGTTGAATAGTACCCAATTCGGCGCCATCACGCCAAAATACCCGCTTCCGGCCGGCGCGTTTGCCTAACCGGTAAACACTTCCCGGCCGTGCCCGGCTACCGCGGCTTAGGGGTGTCCGTAATGCGCATTGCGGCGGATTTTTTCACCCGTCTCGGCAGCGCCTCACTAGGATTCTGGCGGTGGTATGGGGTAGTATCGCTGAACACGCTGTTTTATCGCGACTTTGCGCGGTAACACCTTGGTTGTACCGGCGAACTGTTTTAGCCAGATGGTACAGAACGTGCCCGACCCGGGTTCCGCAGGATGGAATCGGGTAACGGAATGCCCTGTTAACTGATGAGTTTATCCAAACGGCCCCTATGTCTCAGGCTTTGCCTTCCCTGTCGCTCTTTGTAGGGCTGCGCTACTGGCGTGCGCGCAAGGACACCCGATTTGTCTCCTTTATTACCCTGTTCTCCGTGCTTGGCATCGCGCTGGGCGTGGCGGCGCTGATCATCGTCAGTTCGGTGATGAACGGCCTGGAAGGGCGCCTGAAGGGCAAGATTCTTGGGGCTGTGCCGCAGCTGGTGATTGAAGCCGGTGAGGGCCCCATCAGCCGCTTTGAGCCCCTGTTGCAAGGCGACCCCCGCATTCGTGGTGCGGTGCCGATGCTGACCTCGGAAGCGATGGTTCAGCGGGGCAGCGAGCTTGGCGGCGTGCAGCTGCTGGGCATCGACCCGGACACCGAAACCCCACTTTCCGTGGTGACCAGCCACATGCTGTACGGTCAGCTGAAAGACCTCAGCCCCGGCGATTACCACATCATCCTGGGCAGTCAGCTGGCTCGTCGCCTGAACGTGCTGCCCGGTGACCGGGTGCGGGTGATGACCGCCCAGGGCGCCCGCTATACCCCGATGGGCCGGGTGCCGGCGCAACGACAGTTCACCGTAGCCGGGGTGTTTGAGCTGGGTTCCGACATCGACAAAGCCCTGGCCCTGGTTAACCTGTCCGACGCCGAGCGCCTGCTGCGCCAGAGCCCGGACCTGCGCCTCTATCTCAATGATGCCTTTGATGCGCCGCTGCTCTCTGCCGAGCTGGCGGCCAAAGCGCCGCAACAGCTGGGGGAAACCCTGACCCTGACCGATTGGCGCAGCCAGTATGGCCAGCTGTTCTCTGCCGTAAAGATGGAGAAGCGGATGATGTCGCTGCTGCTGGGCCTCATCATCGCCGTGGCGGCGTTCAATATTGTGTCGGCGCTGGTGATGATGGTGACCGACAAAACCGCCGATGTGGCCATTCTGAAAACCCTGGGACTCTCCCGTGGCCAGGTGATGGGCATCTTCTCGGTACAGGGGATGAGCAGTGCTGCCCTCGGTACTCTGGTGGGCATGACCATCGGCCTGCTGCTGGCCAACCATCTGCAACCGGTGTTGTCACTGCTGGGTATCTGGTTGCTGCCGCCGGGTCAGCCGTTGCCGGTGATCATCGACCCGGTGCAGGTGGCCAGTGTGGTCGGTGGTGCTCTGTCCCTGAGCTTCCTGGCCACCCTCTATCCCGCCTGGCGGGCGTCCCAAGTCAATCCGGCGGAGATTTTACGCTATGAGTGAACCCTTACTGCAGTGCATCGACCTGGGCAAGGTCTATCAGGAAGGCCGGCAGAAAACCCGGGTACTGCAAGGCTTGAATCTGACCGTGAACGCCGGCGAACTGGTGGCGATAGTGGGCAGCTCCGGCTCCGGCAAGAGCACCCTGCTGCACCTGTTGGGCACCCTGGACACCCCGTCTGAGGGGGAAGTCCGGTTTCGTGGCCAGAACCTGACCCGGCTCTCCGAAGCCCAACGCAACCGTCTGCGCAACGCCGATCTGGGCTTTGTCTATCAGTTCCACCATCTGCTGCCGGAATTTACTGCGCTGGAAAATGTGGCGATGCCGCTGATGATCTCCGGACTCAGCCGTAAGCAGTCCGCCGAGCGAGCCGCAGAGCTGCTGGCCCGGGTTGGTCTGGCCGAGCGCCACCACCATAAGCCCGGTGAACTGTCCGGCGGTGAACGCCAGCGGGTGGCGATTGCCCGTGCCCTGGCGAATCAACCGGCCCTGGTGCTGGCGGATGAGCCCACTGGCAACCTCGATGCCACCACGGCGGAATCGATCTACAGCCTGATCCGCGAACTGGCGGCGGAGCAGGGCACCGCCTTTGTGGTGGTGACCCACGACCGTGACCTGGCGGCGCGACTGGACCGTCAGCTGGAGATGAAGGCGGGCCACCTGGAGGCGGCGGATGCTCAACACTAAGGGGCCGCTGGCGCTGCAGATTGGCTGGCGCTTCCTGCGGGCTCGCAACAACAACCGCTTTGTCTCCTTTATCAGCCTCTCCTCTGTGGTGGGTGTGGCACTGGGGGTCACCGTGTTGATCCTGGTGCTGTCTGCCATGAATGGGTTTGAGCGGGAACTGAAAGACCGGCTGCTGGCGGTGGTGCCCCATGCCGAGATGACCGCCATCGATACCCCGATTATTGATTGGCCAGCGATGGTGCAAAGTGCCGAAGCGGAGCCCGGTGTCGCCGCGGCGGCCCCCTTTGTGCTGATCGAGGGGATGCTGCAGAAGGGCGACACCATGAAGCCCGTGGCGCTGCGCGGGGTTCTGCCGAAGTGGGAGAAGGACGTTTCCGACGCCCACCGGTTTATGAGCGACAGCGCCTGGAACAGTTTGACTGACAACCAGCCCAATCTGGTGCTGGGAAAAGCGCTGGCTAACCAATTGGGCGTTGAAGTGGGGGACCGCATCAGCCTGCTGCTGCCCCGCGCCGGAGCCGGGCCGTTGGCCGGTTACCGCACCCGGCACCTGACCATCACCGGTCTGTTTGATCTGGGCGGTGAGATTGATCGCACGGTGGCCTTTACCAACCTGGCTGCCGCCGCTGAGCTGGCGGGGATGGGGGACGGCGTCAGCGGTGTGCGCATTCGCGCCGACAACCTGTTCGAAGCGCCGCAACTGATCCGCAATATCGGTTTTGCTCAGCAGCACCCGCTGTATCTGACTGACTGGACCCGCACTCAGGGTCACCTTTACAGCGACATTCAGCTTATCCGCACCCTGACCTACCTGGTGCTGGTGCTGGTGGTGGCGGTGGCCAGCTTTAACATCATCTGCTCTTTGGTGATGTCGGTGCGGGACAAGCAGGCGGAGATCGCCATTTTGCGCACCATGGGCATGGGCCGACGCGGCATCCTGCAGAGCTTTATGGTGCAGGGGGCGCTGACTGGGCTGCTGGGTTGCCTGATTGGTGCGGCGCTGGGCGCCATTCTGGCCTGGAAACTGTCCGATCTGATGGCGGCGCTGGAGCGGCTGTTTGGCATCCGCTTCCTGTCCGGAGACATCTACTTTATCGACTTCCTGCCCTCAGAGCTGCACTGGCAGGATGTGGCCAGCGTCAGCCTGCTGGCCTTCGCGGTGACGCTGGTGGCCACCTGGTACCCCGCCTGGCAAGCCAGTCGCCTGCAACCGGCTCAGGTGCTCTAAGCTGACCAGCAGGGCCTGAGCACGTATGCTTGGATGCCAGAGCACGGTGACCGTTGAAATCGTCTTTCCCGGCGCTGGCCCTCAATGGGCTGGCGCCGTTCAGTTCAACTCAGATGTCGCGTATTCGCGGGAGACTTATGTCCGTTGTTGTCCGCCTTCGCCCGCTTGAGCGGGATGACCTGCGTTTTGTTCACCACCTCAATAACGACCGCCAGATCATGGCGTACTGGTTTGAGGAGCCTTACGAGGCGTTTGTCGAGCTGCAACAGCTCTACGACAAGCACATCCATGACCAGTCTGAACGCCGCTTTATCGCCGAAAACGGCGAGGGGGAAGCGATTGGTCTGGTGGAGTTGGTGGAGATCACCCATATCCACCGTCGTGCCGAATTCCAGATCATCATCGACCCGGCGCACCAGGGCAAAGGCTACGCCCGTCCGGTGATGGCTAAGGCGGTGGACTACGCCTTCAAAGTGCTCAACATCCACAAGCTGTATCTGCTGGTGGCGGTGGAAAACACCGTCGCGGTGCGCCTCTACCGTGAGTTTGGTTTTATCGAAGAGGGCACGCTGGTGGAGGAGTTCTTTACCGACGGGGCCTATCGCGACGCCATCCGCATGTACATGCTGCAGGGTGAGTACCTGTCACGCGTCGCTGCGGCTGAGAAAAGCTGATAGCATTGGCGCCCGATTTTTGAGGAGACCCCCATGGCCAAAACCGCCAGTGCCCTGCACATCCTGGTCAAGCACGAAGCCAAAGCGCAAGAGCTGCTGCAACAGCTGGAAAAGGGCGCCAACTTCCAGACCCTGGCCAAGAAACACTCCACCTGTCCGTCCGGCAAAAAGGGCGGACACCTGGGGGAGTTTCGTAAAGGCGATATGGTGCCGACCTTCGACAAGGCGGTGTTCACCGGCCCGATTCTGAAGCCGATTGGCCCGGTCAAAACCAAGTTTGGTTTTCACATCATCAAGGTGCTGTACCGCACCTGATTTTTGCTGATTCGACCATGACCGAATTTCAAAAAATGATTCAGGGGCTGCCATTTAACGGCGGCGATGCCGAGCTGTCCGCCATCCGCGACCGCGCCTTTGATCTGCTGCACCGCATCCGCCAAAGCCCCACTTTCGATGCCACCCAACCCCTGTTTGCTGAGTTGTTCGGTCAGTTGGGGGAGGGCTCGATGGTCCGGACGCCGTTTCAGTGTGAGTTCGGTAAGACCATCCGCATTGGCCGCGGCTGCTTTATCAACACCAACGTGGTGATGCTCGATGGGGCGGAGATCCACATTGGCGATAACGTGATGGTGGGGCCGAGCGTGCAGTTCTATACCGCCTCCCATTCCCTCAACCATCTTGAGCGCCGTCAGTGGGAGACCCTGTGCCAGCCTATCCGCATCGAGCAGGATGCCTGGATTGGCGGCAATGTGGTGATCAATCCGGGGGTCACTATTGGGGCGCGTGCCGTGGTGGCCGCTGGCGCGGTGGTCACCCGGGATGTGCCGGCAGATACCCTGGTAGGTGGGGTTCCGGCTAAGGTGATCAAATCATTGGCTTAGGGGGGCAGCGGCCTTCGCGATACCAATGAGATACAACGAAAAACGGCACCCTTGGGTGCCGTTTTGCTTTAGCGCGGAGTGCGGGTGCTGCGCAGTTCCCGTCGCTTCTTCCAACTGAACAGAATGGCGTAGCGCCACAGGCTGTTGATCACCAGATAGGTGAAGGCGGCGCTGGCGATGCCGAGAATGGCGCAGCCCAGAAAAAACGGGGGCCCGAAGGCGTGCATGCTCTCCGTCAGCCAATGCCAGCTCAGTTCGAAATGGAAACCGGTGCGGGGCCAGTCCATCACCCAGGTGCCACAAAGATAGGCGGCGTAGAACATTACCGGCATGGTGACCGGATTGGAGATCCAGACGGTGGCTACCGCCAGTGGCAGGTTTACCCCCACCAGAATGGCGAACAGCGCCGCCACCACCATTTGAAAGGGGATCGGGATCCATGCTACCACCATGCCGAGGGCCAACGCTCCGGAGGCGGAGCGTCGATTCAGATGCCAAAGACTCGCACGCTGCATCCATGGCCCGAGCAGGCGCAGGCTTTTGTGCTGGCGGATCACTTCCGGATCCGGCATGAATCTCTGGATCGTCTTCTTCGGCATAACGGTTGAATATTACCTAAACGTTCAGTGAACGGACTTCTACTGGGCTGGGTTATCGCCTTGCTGTCGGCCATCATCTGGCCGGGCCTAGTGCCATTGCCCCTTTTGCTATTCAGTATACCTGCGGTGGTATTGCTGCGTCGTTACCCTTTGCTCCTGGGATGGATTTTGGGGGTGACGCTGTTTCACCTGCAGGCCCATCGGCTGGTCCATCCGGAGCGGCCGCTTCATTCCGGCGACGTGACTCTGGTGGCGCGCGTGGCCTCTCTGCCAGTCGGCGACGAAATATACCAGCGATCCCAGTGGCAGGTCGAGGCCATAAATGGCGAAACCTTTTCACTTTGGTGGCCAGACCGGGTCACGCTGGGCTGGTACGGCGCACCGGTGCTGGCTCTGGGGCAGCGCTACCAGCTTCAGGTTCGTCTTAAGCCCCCCTCCGGGATCCTTAACCAGGGCGGGGGCAACGCCCGTCAACGGGCCCTGGCGGAGGGGATCAGCGCCACGGGCTATATCCGTAATGGGCTGATATTGGAGGATAGTCGGCATTGGCGTGGGGTGTTGGCCACACGGCTGGCGAACCAGGTGTCTGCGTTGCCCCGTGGCGATCTGCTGCGGGCGCTGGTGCTGGGGGACCGACGCGGCATCGGCAATGACCGTTGGCAAGCGCTGCGAAGCTCAGGGCTGGTGCACTTGGTGGCGATCTCCGGCCTGCACCTGAGTATTGTGGCCGGTTGGGTGTTGTGGCTGGGCCGCAAAGGGCTGTCCCGGTTCCGGCCCAGCGCCACCGGACAAGGGCAGGGCGTGCTGTGGCTGATCTGTGGCGCGCTGGTGTTGGGCTACGCGGCGCTGGCCGGCTACGCTCTGCCAACCCGCCGGGCGGCGGTGATGGTGCTGCTGGCGCTGGCATTGCTGTGGCGCTGTCACGAAGCCAGGCCCTGGGAACTGGCGTTACGTGCGGCGGCGCTGGTGTTGCTGTTGCAACCGCTGGCGGCGCTCAGTGCCGGGTTTTGGCTCTCTTTCGGGGCGGTCGTGACGCTGCTTATGTTGAACTGGTGCCGCCCGCCGCCTGAGGGGCGCTGGGCCAAACTGGGCTATCTGCTCTACCTGCAATTGGGGCTGGCACTGGTGATGACCCTGATACAGGGGGCCTGGTTCCAGACCTATACCCTGCAGGGGATCTGGGCCAATGCTCTGGCGCTGCCCCTGTTTTCCCTGTTGGTGCTGCCGTTGTGCCTGCTGGCGGGGATGATGGCGATTGTTGTGCCGGAGTGGGCAGCCACACCGCTGTGGCTGGCGGATCAGGCACTGGCCTTGGTGACCGTATTGTCAGAGTGGGCGCTGTGGGCGGAGCAACGCTGGCCGTTGCTGGGCGGCCACCTGAACAGCGAGGCGGCGGTCAGTCTGCTGGTGGTGTTGCTGGCGCTGGCGATGGGCCTGCTGCGTCCCTGGCGAACTTGGCCGGTGTACCTGATGGTGTTGTTGCTGGTGGTTGGCTGGCGACTCTGGCGCCCCGAGCCGCCCTGGCAACTTCACCTTATCGATGTGGGGCAGGGGCTGGCGGTGGTGGTGGAGCAGGAGGGACATTTCCTGTTGTACGACACTGGTGCCGCCTTTGTCAGCGGCTATCGTTATGCCGAGCGGGCGGTGCTGCCGATGCTGCGGGAGCGGGGCGCTGAACGACTGGATTATCTGGTGGTGAGCCACAGCGACAACGATCACGCCGGTGGGGTACCGGCGATTCGTGACGCCTTGCCTGTTCTGGCATATCGGGGCCTTGGGGGCGCCTGTCAGGGCGAAGAGCAGTGGCATCGGTTAACCCTCCGTTGGTGGCGGGCGCCAGCCGGACCGGCCGAAGCGCGCGCCATCGACAATAATGATTCCTGCACCGTGCGGATCAGCGATGGCGTTCACAGCGTATTGCTTCCCGGCGACATCGAAGCGGACGCTGAAGCGTTAATGGTGGAAGCCGGCGTTGCAGGGCCGGTATCGGTGTTGGTAAGTCCTCACCATGGTTCTGCCACCTCCAGTTCACCCGGGTGGCTGGCGGCACTCTCACCACAGTGGGTATTGGTGCCAGCGGGTTATCGTAATCGCTGGGGCTTTCCCCACCCGGCGGTACTGGCCCGTTACCGGGCCATCGACAGCCAGGTTTGGGTGGTGGGCCAGGAGGGGCAGATCACGGTTGGCTTCTGGCCGGGACAACCGGCGAGGTTGATCAGTCAGCGTCGCCATCGCTCCCCCTGGTGGTATAACAGGCAACAGGACGCAAAATAGCGCCCGAACATTGGTATCGCCGTGCGTGGGGGGTATGATGGCCCCTTTGAATCATTAGCCCTAAGGCGTTCATGAGCGCAGAAAATCAGAGCCAGGTTTGGCCCACTTTTAAACGACTGTGGCCCTATGTCCTGCCCTACAAGATGGCCTTTATTGCGGCCATCATCGCGATGATGGTTTACGGTGGTGTTGACGCCGCCATGATCTATCTGGTCAAACCGCTGATCGACAGCGGCCTGGCCGACGGTAATGCCAGCACCTTCAAATGGGCCCCCCTGGTGGTGGTTGGCCTGTTTATGATCCGCGGCCTCGGCAACTTTGTCTCCACCTACTGCATGGCCTGGGTTTCCCAGCACGTTATTCGTTCCATGCGCCAGGCGGTGTTTGAGAAGTACCTGAAGCTGCCGGTGACCTACTTTGACAGCCGCTCCAGTGGCGATCTCATCTCCAAAATCACTTACGACACCGAGCAGGTATCCCGCGCCTCCACCAACGCGCTGATCAGCATGGTGCGTGACGGTTTTACCGTTATCGGCCTGCTCTTCATCATGTTCTACGAGAGCTGGCAACTGTCCGCCATCTTCTTCCTGGTGGGTCCGGTGGTGGCTTGGGTGATCACCATAGTGAGCCGCCGCTTCCGTAAGATCTCCAAGAACATTCAGGCCGCCATGGGCGGGGTGACCAGTGCATCTGAGCAGATGCTCAAGGGCCATCGTAACGTGCTGGCCTTCGGGGGCCAGGAGGTGGAGTCTGCGCGTTTCGACAAGGTGAACAACCACACCCGTCAGCAGAACATGAAACTGGCGGCGGCTCAGGCCATCAGCCAACCGGCAATCCAGATCATCGGCTCCATCGCGCTGGCGGTGGTGCTGTTTGCGGCCAGTTTCCCCAGTGTGTTGGACAGCCTGACCCCGGGCTCCTTTGTCGCCATTATCGGCGCGATGATGGGCCTGATGACGCCGGTTAAGCACCTGACCCGGGTCAACGCCGAATTCCAGCGTGGCATCGCTGCGGCCAGCAGTGTGTTTGAAGTGCTGGACGAAGCCGAAGCGGTGGACAACGGCAGCGTTGAGCTCAAGCGGGTTAAGGGTGAAGTGCGTTTTGACAACGTCACCTTCCGCTACAACGAGGAATCCGATCCGGTACTGAAGCAGATCGACCTGGCCATTCCGGCCGGGCAGACGCTGGCCCTGGTAGGGCGGTCCGGCTCCGGCAAGTCCACACTGTCCAGCCTGTTGCCCCGTTTCTACGACATCGCCAGTGGCACCATCACCATTGATGGTCAGGACATTCGTGACGTTACTCTGGCCAGCTTGCGTAATCAGATCGCCATGGTGTCCCAGCAGGTGATTCTGTTTAACGACACCATCGCCAACAACATCGCCTACGCCTGCGATGAAGCCGTTACCCGCGAGCAGATCGAAGCGGCGGCGGAAGCGGCGCACGTGATGGATTTCGTCAAGGATATGCCGGACGGGCTCGACACCCTGGTGGGTGAGGATGGCGTTCTGCTGTCCGGCGGCCAGCGCCAGCGTATTGCCATCGCCCGCGCGCTGTTGCGTGATGCCCCCATCCTGATCCTGGATGAGGCGACCTCAGCGCTGGATACCGAATCCGAGCGTGCCATTCAGGCGGCGCTGGAAACCCTTCAGCAGGGCCGTACCTGTCTGGTGATCGCGCACCGACTCTCCACCATTGAGAATGCGGACCAGATCGTGGTGATGGATAAGGGCGCCATCGTTGAGAAGGGCGATCACAACGACCTGATGAACCACGGTGGCATCTACGCCCAGCTGCAACAGCTGCAAGCGAGCGACTGAGTATGAGCAAGGCGCTGGAACGGGCGTGGCAACAGGGCCACCCGGCCCTCTATCTGCTGGCCCCGCTGACCGCCCTGTTTGCCCTTATCAGTGTCAGTCGCCGCTGGTTATACCGCCGGGGCTGGCTGTCGTCACCGCGCCTCTCTGTGCCGGTGGTGGTGGTCGGCAACATCAGCGTTGGTGGGAACGGCAAGACCCCGACGGTGCTCTATCTGGTGGCGCTGTTGCAGAAAGCCGGGTACCGGCCCGGCATCATCAGCCGCGGCTATGGCGGAAAAGCGCCGCACTATCCCTACCGGGTGGACGCCGACACGCCAGCGGAATACTGTGGCGATGAGCCCGCCCTGATGGCCCAGCGCACCGGCGTGCCGGTGGCGGTGGGGCCTGACCGGGTCGCCGCAGCACAGTTGCTGATCGACAGTGGCGAAGTGGATGTCCTGATCAGTGACGATGGCATGCAGCATTACCGTCTGGCACGACAGCTTGAAGTCGCCGTCATCGACGGCCAGCGTCGGTTTGGCAATGGCTGGCTGTTGCCGATGGGCCCGCTGCGCGAGACGCCGGCGCGGCTGCAGCAGTGTGACCTGAGGGTCTGTAATGGCGGCGAGGCCCAGCCAGGCGAATACGCCATGACGCTGATGCCCGACCAATGGCAACGGGTGGATGGCTCCGGCCCGGCTGAACCGCCTGCACCCCAGGTGGCGATGGCGGGTATTGGCCATCCGCCGCGCTTTTTCGACACCCTGCGTTCGTTGGGAATGGCGCCGGTCGCCTGTCACGGATTTGCGGATCACCAGCCTTACGAGGCTGATATCCTGACCCAATTGACCGACACTGGCCAGTCGCTGGTGATGACCGAAAAAGACGCGGTCAAGTGTCGCGGCTTTGCCCGCTCCAACTGGTATTACCTACCGGTTACTGCTAGTTTGGGGCGGAATTTTGATACCGAATTTTTGCGTAAGTTGAAGGAATCGCTCGATGGGCTTTGATAACAAGCTGCTGGAGATCATCGCTTGCCCGGTTTGCAAGGGTAAGCTGGAATATGACCGTGAAGGCGACCGCCTGATCTGCAAGGCGGATCGACTGGTGTACCCGATCACCGAAGGCATTCCGGTTCTGCTGGAAGACCGGGCCGAGCCCCTGCGCGACGAGGCCTGAGCATGAGCTTTATCGTGGTGATCCCGGCGCGCTATGCGTCTACCCGCCTGCCGGGTAAGCCGCTGGTGGATATCGCCGGCAAGCCGATGATTCAGCACGTGGTGGAACGCGCTTTGGCCTCCGGTGCTGAGAGGGTGATCGTGGCCACCGACGATGAGCGGGTGCAGGCTGCACTGGCGGGTCGTTGTGAGGTGGTGATGACCTCACCGGACCACCAGAGCGGTACCGAACGCCTGGCCGAAGTGGTCGACACCCTGGCGCTGGCGGACGATGCCATCGTGGTGAATGTGCAGGGGGACGAGCCGCTTATCCCCTCCGCCAACATTCACCAGTTGGCGCAGAACCTGGCTCAGGGCAGTGCCTCCATGGCGACCCTGGCGGTGGCCATTGAAGACGCCGAAGAGATGCATAACCCCAATGCGGTGAAAGTGGTGTGTGACCAACACGGTCATGCACTCTACTTCAGCCGTGCCGCGATTCCGTGGGACCGTGACGGCTTTGCCGTAGCCCAGGGCGTCAGCGATGGGGCGATGCGTCACGTTGGCATCTACGGCTACCGAGCCGGTTTTATCCGTCGCTACGTGGCCTGGCCGGTCAGTCCGCTGGAGACCATCGAGTCTCTGGAGCAACTGCGGGTGCTGTACCAGAGTGAGAAGATCCACGTCGCCGCAGCGGTGGAGCCGCCGCCAGCGGGGGTGGACACCCCGGAAGATCTGGAGCGGGTTCGCGCTCACCTGGCCTGATACCGGGCCCCAAAAAAACGCCGCGCAGATGCGCGGCGTTTTTTATGCCTGGCTGTCCGGGGTTACTGGCAACTGGCCGGGCCGATATCTTTCCAAACGCCGGTGGTGCCCGGTTCGTCCCCGCGGGTCCACCAGGCCGCTTGCCAACGGCGGCCCTGATGGTCCACAGTCGAACCGCCGTTATAGACCACATCCGCAGACCATCCGAACTCCACATCACTGACTAAGGTCCAGGCATCGTGGGAGAGGCTGGGCGCGTCATGCCGAATCCAGTATTTCGCTTCCCAGATCAACTGCTGATAGTTAACCCTGTCGCCGCCAACATAGATGGCGTCGGCGGACCAGGCCTGCAGTTGGCTGGCGTTCGGATCGGTAGTGGCACAACTGCCATTGCCGCCGCCATTGCCGCCGCTGTTGTCGCTTGGCGTAACGGTCAGTTGGGTGCTGGCGCGGGCATCGAGACTGCCGTCAGAGACCAGCACCTCGATGGTGAAGGTCGTGGGTTCGGTCACAACCGGAGCCGTCAGTGTCAGGGTGCTCTGGTTCAGACTGTTGCTGTTGAGGCCAGTTGGCAGTCGCCATTGATAGATCAGAGGGTTGCCGTCCGGATCGTTGGCTTCGGCGGTAAGGCTCAGGCTGGCACCGGAGGTCGCAGTCACCTGTGCTGGCAGCACCACGGTTGGTGCTTGGTTGGGCGTTTCCGGTTGGTTGGTGATGATAACGCTGTCGCTGGCGGAGAGGCCATCCGGATCGGTGACGGTCAGAGTAAAGCCATATTGAACCGTCTCGTCTGTGGCCGCCAGTGAGAAGCTGGTATTGGCGGAATTTGCGTCACTCAGGGTAACCACAGGTCCGCTGCTCTGTGCCCATTGGTAGCTCAGTGGGTCGCCATCCGGGTCTCGGGACTGACTGCCACGCAAGGTAATCTGTGCCGGGCCGACGACCGTTTGATCGGCGCCTGCGTTGGCAATCGGAGCCCGGTTCGGTGCGGGTCCGCTGCCATCGTCGTGGCCCAGCCCCTGATTCATCGCATTGAGAATGTCGCCATTGTCGGCGTCGATCTCCCAGGCGAACAGGCCACCGAGGTCGTTGGCCAGCACGTACTCCCCCTTGGCAATCACCGAGCGCGGATTATCGTAAGTGACCAGGGAGCCGGTAGCGGGGTGGAACGCGTAGGGCGCTTCGGCGGATTCATCATAACTATGCTGCCAATCTGGGCCGGAGAACTCATTGGCGATTTGGCGGTAATCCACCACACCGTTCTCCCAGGTCCCTTTGATCGGGCCGCTGGCCGTGCCGGTAAAGGGGTTGCCATCCTGATAACCGGATACGCCACTCCAGCCGCGGCCGTACATGGCGGCACCGACCACCAGTTTACCGGGTTCGACCCCCTGGCCCAGCAAGGCCTGGATCCCTTTGGCAGTGGTGTACCGGGTGTCTTGGTCCCAATGGGCATCATAGAGTGCGGTCTGATGACCAAGAGACGTATTTTGCCAGGCGCCATTGAAGTCGTAGGTCATCACAAAGATGTGGTCCATATACTGTTGCGCCTGCTGATAATCGACTTTGGCAATCTTGTCGTCACCGGCGCTGATGGCTGAGGTCAGTTGATAGCGGCGACCGGTTTCGGCCTCAAGCTCATCCAGCATGGCACGGAGTTCAGCCATCAGGGTCAGGTAGGTGGCACCATCGCTGGCGCTGCCCAGCGCCGGGTTGGCGCCTTCGCCACCGGGGAACTCCCAGTCGATGTCCACACCATCAAAGAACTTCCAGGTTTTCAGGAACGCCTTCACTGAGGCAACAAAGGTGTTGCGCTTGGTTTCGTCGGCAAAATGGAAGAAGGGGTCGGAGAGGGTCCAGCCACCGATGGAGGGTAGGATCTTGAGGTCAGGATAGGTCCGCTTCAGGGCCATCAGGTTGCCAAAGTTGCCCCGGTAGGGATCCTGCCAGTTCTTCAGATCCCCTTGCGGCATCTGAACGGCGGCCCAGAGATCGTGCAGGGTGACGGTAAAATCTTCCCGACCGCTGCAGGAGCTTTGCAGGGCAGCGTAGCTCTGGGGCATCGACTTGAGGGCGTCATTGATGCCATCGCCGCCACAAATCGGAATGAAGCCGTAAAGGATGTGTGTCAGGTTCTGAGCAGGGATCTTTTCCACCGGGAAGGCGCGCCCGTAGACGCCCCACTCAACAAAATAGGCGCCCACCACTTTGCCGCTGGTGTTGGTGTAGGGTCGATTGTTCTCTTTCAACTGGAGATCGAGAGGGGCAAGGTGACTGCCGTCGGTATCCGCCACCTGAATCGACATCGGGTCGCTGCTGGTGCACCCTTCCGCATTACACAGGGCGACGGTCAGCTGATAGCGACCGGCCTTGCTGACCTCAAATTCCGCGGTGCCGGAAGCCGCTGACGGGCCTTGCCAAACCACCTGGTCATCCAGCAAGACTTTGGCGGTGTCGCCAAGCTCGCCATGCCACAAGCTCCAGCTGACAGACACTTCAGCAGCCGGTTTGACATTGATCAACTGGTTGTAGCTGGTCGCCCCGTGGTCGACCTCAATGACCGCAAAGTGGGTGTCACCAGCGATTGAGGGCTTTGCCGGAATCGCGGCCCAGGCAGAGGGACACAGTGCTCCCGCGACGAGCAGGGCCGTAACGGTGGGTTTCGCTGCGAACATGTTGGTTGTCCTTATTGTGAGATTGAGTTCAATAAGGCTCGCAAAGCAGTCTGAAATGGGGGCCTGACCCTGAGGGTCACGCCCATCTCAAATATGGTATCCCCGCTATCTTAGGCGATGCCCTTAGACCGGAGGCTTTGCGTCCCGGCCTTTCGACCGGTTTGCCTTTATCACAGTGACCACTTGTGAGGTACAAATGACAGCGTTGTCACCGGCGTCAGATTAGGGCAGAAAAAACGCCTTTCGCAATGGGGTGGGGCGGAAGCAGGGCTTCCTTTGGTGGCGGGCTGGGTGCGGAAGTGGTACTTCCTGTGTGTTCTGGGGTGTGCGATTTGGGCGGGTCTGGAGGGCGGAAGTGACCGTTTCCGATCCACTTCCTCCCGGCGTAAGTCAGATGTAAGCTGGTGCAGCGGGCGAGATTGGGCGGGTCAGCGGTACTCCGGCCACAGCTCTTCCTGAGCGGCAAGGATTCGATTATTCAGCGCCTCTGCCGGAGGCTGACCGTCCAGCAGAACCTGAGTCACAGCAAACTGCAGACCCAGCACCAAAGCCCCAATCACCAGGCCGCGCCAGTAGCTGGTATCCAGCATCAGTGAGAAGGCGAACCCGCCAAGCAGACAGGCTGCCAGCCAGGCCAGCTCAATGTCGTCGATATACTTCATTGCCAGGTCCTGCAAAGCCAGAATGGCCACCACTGCCAGCAATGCGGCCCACCATGCCGGGTTGCCCACCCGCAGCAAGCGAGCCCCCAAGTATACCGGCAGCAGCGCCAACACTACCGCAGCGCCGACAAACAGAATTAACGCCATCATGGTTGGGTCTCCATCTCCTCCCAAAGGGTGTCTATCCAACGTGACTCCCCGATAAATTGCCAGGACCAGTCTTTATAGGCCTCGGGCACGCCAGCCTGATGCCAGGCCTCTTTGGGTTGGCCTTTCATCGATTCGGCCCAGGTCAGCGAGTCGTCCAGCATGGTCAGGAATCGGGTCAGGTCGGCCCGGTTGGCGAGGCTGCCATGGCCCGGAATGATGCGGGTGTTGTCGTTGGTCCAGCTCAATACCTCGCGCACCCGCTCGGCGTAGCCGCGCACGGTGCCGCCGTGGGCCAGGTCAACGTAGGGGAAACGGTCTTTAAAGAACAGGTCACCCATGTGCAGCACATTGGCCTTTTCAAACCACACCACCGAGTCGCCATCGGTGTGGCCTGCACCTAAGTGGCGAACACGGATTGACTGGCCGTTGAAGCGGAAGGCGATGCCGTCCTGGTAGGTCACCACCGGCCAATGCGCCGGGCTGGTGCTGTCGTCGGCCTGCAGGTGTTTGAGAACGTTTTGGTGGGCAAACACCGTGCCCTGTCGGGCAAAGTGAGCGTTGCCGCCGGTGTGGTCGCCATGGTGGTGGGTGTTCACCACAAAGCGCACCGGGCCGGGTTGGATCTGAGCCAGGGCCGCTTCAATCTTGTCCGCCAACGGCGCGAACTGATCGTCAATGATCAGGATGCCATCAGGGCCGCTGCTGACGCCGATATTGCCACCGGCGCCCACCAGCATATGGATACCACTGGCCAATTCGGTGCGGGTTATCTGCACGTCGGTGAAACGGTCATCGGGCCCGGCGTGGGCAGGGGACAACAGCAGGGACAGCAACAGTAGGGGTGCGCGTAACATTCCGTTCGCTCCGTGTTAACGTCGGTTTTCGGTCAAGCCTAACCGATTGTGATGTTGGTCAAAAGCGAATCATTACACAGTGGCCCGGCTTGCGCCGGGCCCATTGAGTTAATGTGGTATCAGAGCCACCCTGGCAGGGCCCGCTGGCGCCAGGCCAGCACATTACCCACCCCGGTCGCGACCCGGTGCCGCAAACGACACAGCATCAGATAGAGATAGGGCACCAGAAACAGGCTGGTCAGGGTGGAGAAGGCCAGGCCACCAATAATGGCGAAGGCCATCGGTGTGTAGCTGGGGCCACCGCCGGCCAGACGCGTGTCATTTAGGGCCAGTGGCAGCAATCCCAGGATGGTGGTGGACACCGTCATCAGCACCGGCCGTAAGCGGGTGCTGGCGGCTTCAACGATGGCGTCCTTCATCTGCTCCAGGCTGGGTTGCCGCTGGTTGATCTGGTCCACCAGGACGATGCCGTTGTTCACCACCACTCCCATCAGCACCAGAATGCCGATCATCCCCATGATGCTCATCGGTGTGCCGGTCAGCATAAAGGTCCAGAACACCCCGGTGATGGAAAACAGGATGGCGCTTATCACGGCGGTAGGCAGCAGCAGGGATTCAAACAGGGCGGCCATGACGATGTAGATCATCGCCACCGCCAGCAGCATGTTGGTCACCATCAGGGCCTGGCTTTCATCTTGATACTGGAAGCTGCCCCCGAAGCTGTAGCTGTAACCCTCGGGCAGGGCGATGGTGTCCATCAGCGCGGTGATCTCCTCGCGCAGCTCATTCAGGTCACGGTCGTCAACGTTTCCGCCGATGGCCAGTGCGGTCTGGCGACCTTCGTGGCGGATCTCCTCCAGCCGCGGCTGCTCATGCAACTTCGCCACCTGTCCGAGCGTGATCACTTTGCCCTCCTGCTGGCCCAGCGGCAGGGCTTGCAGGCGGTCGGCGGACTGTCGCCAGAGGGGATCCCACTGCAGCCGGATCTGCACTTCACCGTTCGGGTCATGACGGAACGAGCGCAGGGTTTGCCCCCGCAACGCCGTGGCCAGCACCTGAGCGGCGTCTTTAACGCTCATGCCGAGGCGGGCCAGCTTGTCCCGGTCAAACTGCACCAACAGCTCCCGCTGACCGCCATCCAACTCACTGCGCACATCGGACAGCCCCTCGATGCGGCTGAGCATCGGGGTGATCTGGCTGGCCAGCTCGATCAGGGTGGTGGTAGACCGTCCCCGCAGATAGACCCGCATGCCACGGTCGTCGCCGCCCTGCCAGCCAAATTCGGGTCGGGCATAGGCGAACTTGGGAAAACCTTCCCGTACCCGCTCCATCAGGTCAGCCCGGGGCTCCGGCAGGGGGGTCTTCAGCAGCAGGGTGGTCTGCAGATTGTCGTTGGAAAAATAGCTGTAGACCGAGTCGATATGGAACGCCTCCTGGTTGGCGTACAGGTACTCCTCCATCTGGTTGATCATCCCCTCGGTCACCTGCAGGCTGTGGCGCCCCTCGAGGTTGTAGTTGATAAAGAGGCGCTCATCGTTGCCCTCATCGTCATCGGTCGCGGTCACCTGAGACACCGGTAGGGCGGTGCTGGCCAACAGCAGTATGGCGATAAGGCCACTGGTTTTGGGGTGATCCAGGGTCCAGCTCAGGGCCTTGCGATAGCGCGGTGCGCGGGCCACTTTGGCTTTCTGCCCGAGGTGAGCAAAGCGATACAGCAGCAGCGGCAGCAGGGTGCGCGAAATCAGCAGACTGGCCAGCAGAGAGAGGCAGATGGAGATGGCCACGTGTTCGAGGAACACGGTGAGCTGCACCTTAACGCCGAAGATGTTGGGCAGGAACACGATGGCGGTGGTCAGGGTGCCGGCCATCACGGCCAGCGCGACTTTGTCGACCCCGTTCGTCACGGCGTTGAAGCGATCTTTCGGGTCCTGCTGAAGCACACTTTCACTGACCACCACGGCGTTGTCGATCAACATCCCCACAGCCAGCAGCAGGCCCATCATCGACAGGATGTTGAGGGTATAGCCCATCAGGTACATGGCGCCAAGGGTGATCGCCACCGACAGCGGCACGGAGACCACGATGATCAGGGTGGTCAGCGGATTGCGCAGGAACAGGAACAGCACCAGGAAGGAGAGCCCGGCCCCGATGAGGCCCGCATTGGCGAGGTTCTTCAGTGAGGACTTCACCCCAGCGGCCTGATCATCCATCACAAACAGCTCAATGCCTTCAAACTGGGGATGCGCCCGTACGGTTTCCACCACGGCCAGCACCCGGTCGGCCACCTCCACCAGGTTGGCGCCGGACTCTTTAAACACGTCCAGGCCAACGGCGTAGTCACGGTCAAGGTGACGGCCATCGATCATCTCCGGGCGGCGGTACTGGACGTCGGCGATCTCGCCCAGCTTAACGCCGCGGCGCACCACCAGCTCCCGCATCGCTTCGACACTTTGGTACTCCCCTTTGGGAGAGATCTGCCACAGGGCGGAGCCGGTGCGCAGGTCACCGGCGCTGATCACAAAGTTCTGCGCCTGCAGCTGCTGGCTCAGCCAGTTGGCATCGATGCCGCGGGCGATCATGCGGTCCGGGTCGAGCCGGATCTGGATCTCCTGGGGCTGGACCCCGTACAGCGTCACTTTGGAGACGCCGCTCAGGCGCTCCAGCGGACGCTTAAGCTGCTTATCCAGCAAGTCCCAGGCACCGGACAGGTCGCGACGGGAGGAGAGGCGCAGGGTCAGAATGGGCATGTCGGCGGTGGAGAACTGCCACAGCATCACCCGTTCCACATCCTGCGGCAGCAGGTGACGAACCGAATCGACCCGCTCCCGCACCTCGACCACCTTGCTGGCGATCGACTCGTCCCAGTTAAAGTCCATTCGGATCCAGGATTCGCTCTGGCTCGAACCGGAGCGCATCCGTTTTACCCCGGAGAGGGTTGCCAGCGATTCCTCCAGTACCGAGGTGATCTCACGCTCCACCTCCTCCGGCGAACCGCCCTGGTAGGGCACCTGTACGGTGATCTGGGGGATCTCCAGCCCCGGCCACATCTCCAGCGGCAACAGGCGGGTGGCGACCAGACCCAACAGCAACATGGCAATAAAGGCCATGGTGACGGTGACCGGGCGCTGGAGAGCAAGGCGGGTCAGGTTGTTGCGATTAGCCATGCTGCACCTCCGCATCCGGCTGGCGACGCTGGCCGTGGTCGAACACCGCGTACAGCACCGGCAGCACCACCAGGGTCAGCAGCGTCGAGAGGCCAAGGCCAAAGATGACGGTGATCGCCATCGGCGCGCGCAGTTCCGCCCCTTCCCCCAGGCCAAGCAGCATCGGCAGCAGACCCAGGGTGGTGGTGAGGGTGGTCATCAGGATGGGGCGCAGGCGACTGGCGGCCGCCTGCTCAATCGCCGCAATGCGGTCGAGGCCCTGGCCACGCAGTTGGTTGATGCGGTCGACCAGGACAATGGCGTTATTGACCACAATGCCACACAGCATGATCAGGCCGATAAACACCAGCACCGACAGTGGGGTGCCGGTCAGCCACAGGCCCAATACCGACCCCGCCAGTGCCATTGGCACCGCCGCCAGAATCAGCAGCGGGTGCAACAGCGATTCAAACTGGCTGGCCATCACGATATAGACTAGGAACACCGCCAGAAGCAGCGCAATCTTGAGCGACTGGCTGGATTGCTCCATCTCTTCGTTCTGGCCGCCAAAGGTGATCTGAATGCCCGCAGGCAGGGCCAGTTGCTGCACCAGCTGCTGTGCCGCGTCGACCCCTTCACTCAGAGTGCCCTCGGCCAGACCGGCGCTGACGATGGCCACCCGCTGCTGCGCAATACGGTTGATGGCAGCCGGGCCGATGCTCTGCTCGATGGTGGCCACCGCATCCAGCGGCACCGGATGACGGGCGCCGGGGTTGACGATCAGGGCGCGGATGTCATCCAGCTGGTCGCGGGTGGCTTCATCGGCCCGCAGGCGGATGTCGATCTTGCGGTCCGCCAGGGTGTAGCGCGAGGCGACGGTGCCCCCCACCAGCGTGGCAAGACGGCTGGCCACGTCCGGCGCAGTCAACCCCAGTGCGGCCAGGCGGGCGTGATCAAAGTGAATCGCCAGCTCCGGTTGGCCGTCACGCAGACTGTTGGTGACGTCACTGAACCGTGGTGAGGCGCCCAGCGCCTTGGCCAGTGCCGTGCTGGCTTGTTTGAGGTGGTCAAGGTCATAGCCCGCCAGCTCAATGGCCAACGGCTGTTTGAAGGTCAGCAGTTGCGGCTGTTTCAGCTCGGTCTCCAGGTCGGGAATGCGGGCGGCGGTCTGGCGCAGGGTCGCCATGACCGAGGCCTGAGCGTCAGCGTCTGCCAACACCACCTGCAACCGGCCCCAGTTTTCACCGCTGCGACTGGACGCGGAGGAGAGCAGGGCGGCACTGCCGGCCTGTGAGTAGGCGTGATGCACTGCGGGGTCAGACAATATCGATTGAGCCAATCGATTGAGCACTTCGTCAGTACGGCGCACATCGGTGCCCGGCGGCAGCTGCACCTCGAGGTAGAACTCGCCCTGATTCATCGGCGGGATCAGCTCCATACCCAGCCGCGGTAATAAGGCCGTGGCGGTGCCGGTTATCGCCAGTGCCAGCAGCAGGGTCACGGCGCGTTGGCGCAGCGCCAGTGCCAGCAGATGGGGATAGAACCAGGCCAGGGCGCCATAAAGCTTCTGAAACAGCCAGGCCAGTGGCGCAAACAGGGCACCGGCCAGTCGCTTAATGGCCCGTCCCAGGATCAGGCCGAGGGTAAACAGCAGCGCCGGAATGTAGCGGAACAAGACCGAAAAGGGGAAGGAGAACACCGTGGTGGCGTAGTGCCGGGTACGGCCCCAACGGCTGTCGGGCAGCGGGCGTTTGGGACGGGTTTCCCCTTTGGGCCATTGGAATCCCCGGCGGCCAGCCAGCATCGGAATGGCCGTCAGGGCAACAAGTAAGGAGGCCACCAGGGCAAAGGCGACGGTGAGGGCTTGGTCGCCAAACAGCGCCCCGGCCACCCCCTCAACAAACAGAAGTGGTACGAACACCGCAAGGGTGGTGAGGGTCGAGGCGGTGATGGCTCCGGCTACCTCCGCAGTGCCTTTACGGGCCGCTTCAGCCCGGGCTTGCGGTGCTTCACTGTTGCCCGCCAGCTGGCGCTGACGGTCGATGTTTTCCAGCACCACAATGGCGTTATCCACCAGCAGACCCACCGCCAGGGCGATGCCACCCAGCGACATCAAATTGAGACTGATGTCGGCGAAGTACATCAGATTAAAGGTGGCCACCACGGAGATGGGGATGGAGAGTGAGATGATCAGGGTGGGACGGATATCCCTCAGGAACAGATAGATCACCAGCATCGCCAATACTGCGCCAATGACCGCGGCGGAGGTCACTTCATCAATGGCGCCCTGGATAAAGCGGGATTGGTCATAGAGCACAGTAATGGTGCGGGCGTTCGGACGCTTGGCCAGTTCCGCCAGTTTGGCGTGGACTGCATTGGCCACCTGAACCGCGTTGGCATCGCCCTCCTTGTAGAGCGACAGTTCCACCGCGTCTTCGCCATCCACCCGGGAGATGTCGGTGCGCTCGGCGAAGCCGTCCCGCACTTCGGCCACATCACGCAGCCGAACCTGGCGGCCCTGCTGGTGATAGACAATCACGTTGGCGAGGGCGTCGACGCTGTCGAACTGATTCAGGGTGCGCACCAGTAACTCTTCGCTGCCCTGGGTCAGCTTGCCGGCGGAGAGGTTGATGTTCTCTGCGTTGATGCGCTGAACCAACTCATCAGGGCTGAGGTTGAGTTGGGCCAGCTTGTCCTGGTCCACCAGGATCTGAACCTCGCGCACCAGTCCCCCGGAGGGACGCACCGAGGCCACGCCCGGTACCGCTTCAAGCTGGCGCTTCAGGTCGTCGTCGGCCCAGCTGCGCAGGGCGATAAGGCTGGCCTCATCGCTGGCGTCAGTCTGCACGCCAAGGCGCATCACCGGGTCGAGATTGGGGTTAAAACGGAGAATCAGTGGCTTATCGATGTCCAGCGGTAACAGGATGGCGTCCAGCTTTTCCCGGGTATCGAGGGCCGCCAGGTCCATATCGGTGCCCCATTCAAACTCCAGCTGAATGTCGGACAGTCCTGCCCGTGAGGTGGAGCTGAGACGACGCAGCCCCTTCACGATGCCGACCGCTTCCTCGATCGGCTTGGACACCAGTTGTTCCACCTCGACCGGGGCGGCACCGGGGTAGAGGGTACGGATGGTCAGGGTGGGGTAGTTCATCTCCGGCAGCAGGGTCACGGCCAGGCGGGAGAAGCCCACCATGCCGAACAGCAGCAGGGTCAGAATGCCCATCCAGACGGTAATAGGGCGGGCAATGGCAGTGCGGATAAGGGTCATGGTGCGGTCCTTAGCGCTGAGCCGCCAGTTGCAGGGAAGGGATCACCTCCACCTTGGCGTCGTCCTTCAGTTGATGCTGACCGCGCACCACCACCTGCTGGCCCGCTTCCAGTCCGTTAAGGATTTCGACGCGTTCCCCATCCTGGTAACCAACTTGCACCGCCTGGCTGCGGGCCTGACCCTCCTCAATCACAAAGACAGAGTGGCCGAGGTCCTGGCGCAGCAGGGCCATGCGCGGCACCACCAGAGTGTCATGGTGGGTGTCGAAACGAAGCCGGGCGCGGCTGAGCATGCCGGCTTTCAGCTCACCCTGTTGGTTATCGATGGAGAGGGTGATCTTAAAGGTGCCGGTATCCGGGTCCACCACCGGGGCGATGCGCAGAACCTGCGCCCGCTGTGGGGTATCGAGGCCATCAACGGTCAACTCGGCACTCTGGCCCGGGCGCACTTTACTGAGTTCGCGCTCGGGCAGGTGCAGGATACCGTGCAGGGTGTCCTGCTGAACGATATGAAACAGGGCGTCCATCTCAGAGGCCATCTTGCCACGCTTCACAAAGCGTTTAGCCACCACGCCGGCGATGGGAGACGCAACGGTGCTGTACTCCAGTTGCAGCGCGGCAATGTCCCGGTCTGCCAGGGCAGCCTGGCGACGATAGACCAGCTTGGCGAGGGTTTCCTGGCTAACCAGTTGCTGGTTGGCGATGGCGTTCAGACGCTCCAGCTCCTGATCAATCACGTCCAGCTCAGCTTGTGCCTTATTCAGTGCCAGGCGGTAGCGACGGGGATCAATGGTGGCCAACTTCTGACCCGCTTCCACCCGCTGACCCTCCTCTACATGCAGGGATTCCACCAGGCCGCTGACCCGGGCGACCACCTGGGCCTCCTCCGGGGCTTCCAGCAGTGCCGTGGTGCGGTAGTAAGCGGAGATGCTGTCGACCGCAACCGGTTGGATCTCCACCGGCACCTTGGGGGCGGCTTCGGTAGCTTCGGCGGTTTCAACCGCGTCGGTGGCGGTGGTCTCGGTGTCCTCGGCAGCGGGCTGAGAGCAGCCGGACAGCAGGACCAGCAGAGCCAGGGCGGGAGCAAATTTGTGAGACATGGTGACTTTCCCTAATCGATTCACAGACGCCGCTGAGTTTGCGAAGGGTGTGCCAACTTTTAAATATCATTAATTACAATAAGTTAGGGCAGGGCGTGGAGGGGGGCGTGGTCAGTTACACCAACTGTTAAGGAAATGTATAAATCGATGGCGTAAGCCACAAAAAAACCAGCCCGGAGGCTGGTTTATATCATCAGAGGGGCCGGCGTTTATCGCTGGCTACCCGGGATGTAGTCACGCTGCGGCGCACCGGTGTAGAGCTGGCGCGGACGACCGATCTTGTGGCCCGGCTGGCTCAGCATCTCCTGCCAGTGAGAAACCCAGCCCACGGTACGGGACAACGCGAAAATCACGGTGAACATGGAGGTCGGGATACCGATGGCCTTCATGATGATGCCGGAGTAGAAATCCACGTTCGGGTACAGTTTCTTCTCGATAAAGTACTCGTCGGACAGCGCGATGCGCTCGAGCTCCATCGCCACGTCCAGCAGCGGATCTTTGATGTCCAGCTCGGCCAGCACTTCGTGGCAGGTTTCGCGCATCACGGTGGCACGCGGGTCGAAGTTCTTGTAGACGCGGTGGCCAAAGCCCATCAGGCGGAACGGGTCGTTCTTGTCCTTGGCCTTTTCAATAAACTCCGGAATGCGGTCAACGCTGCCAATCTCTTCCAGCATGTTCAGGCAGGCCTCGTTGGCACCGCCGTGAGCCGGGCCCCAGAGGGAGGCTACGCCCGCAGAGATACAGGCGAACGGGTTGGCACCGGAAGAGCCAGCCAGACGCACGGTGGAGGTGGACGCGTTCTGCTCGTGATCGGCGTGCAGAATAAAGATGCGGTCCATGGCGCGCTCAATCACCGGGTTCACCACGTACTCTTCGCAGGGTACGGAGAACATCATGTTGAGGAAGTTACCGGCGAAGGACAGTTCGTTGCGCGGGTAGATAAAGGGCTGACCCAGGTTGTACTTGTAGGCCATGGCGGCCAGGGTCGGCATCTTGGAGATCAGGCGAATCGCCGCCACTTCGCGGTGGTGCTCATCGTTGACGTCCAGAGAGTCATGGTAGAACGCAGACAGGGCACCCACCACACCACACAGAATGGCCATCGGGTGAGCGTCGCGACGGAAGCCGCGATAGAACTGAGCCAGCTGCTCATGAACCATGGTGTGTTTGGTCACCAGGTTTTTGAAATCCTGCATCTGCTGTTGAGTCGGCAGTTCGCCTTTGAGCAACAGGTAGCAAACTTCGAGGTAGCTGGACTGGGTAGCCAGCTGGTCGATGGGGTATCCACGGTGCAGCAGAATGCCTTTGGCACCATCGATAAAGGTGATTTCAGATTCACAGGAAGCGGTAGCCATGAATCCCGGGTCAAAGGTGAAGTAACCGCTCTTACCCAGAGTGCTGATGTCGACGACATCGTGACCTGCTGTACCGGACTTAATGGGCAGCTCGACGGGTTCCTTACCTGGGACCTGAAGCTTGGCGATGTTGTCTGCCATGCTGGTTCTCCTTACTTCATTATTGTTATCTGTTTCGTCACAGTGGCGCCATTCTAAGTGACGGGAATCACAAAAGGCAATTCGCAAACCGGGGAACAGGTCGCCAATTGCCTCGAAGTGGGTTCACAAAAACCCCCACATGTGTTGAACAGACTGTCGTAGATGTAAATCTCAGAAATCCTAAAAGTGTGATGTTTGTATTTGTATGGGGGCCTCTGTATACTGGCCGCGAACCTCCCCCGGGAGCCCGGTAATACTGGGTTTTAAGGGTGATTTTCTAGCCAGTCAATGAGACGAAAGTGGAGTCTGCCTCTCCACGGGTCAGTGGTTTAGTGGTGGCCCAAAACGCTGTTTTTACCACGGACAGGATTTGTCGGACGGCTACTGGAGATAATGATAACTATTGCTCAATGGAGCTGAGTGAGCAGAACTGTGAATAAGCAAAGACCTGTCTACTTGGATCTGCAACAGATCCAGTTCCCCGCGACGGCCATTGCGTCGATCCTGCATCGTGTCAGCGGTGTCATCCTGTTTGTCTCCATTGCGGTATTGCTGTGGCTGCTGGCCACCTCTCTGGGATCCGCCCAGGGGTTTGCAACCGTATCGGAAATCATGAACAGCCTAATCGCTAAATTCGTTGTCTGGGGGATCCTGACCGCCCTGGCCTACCACTTCTGTGGTGGTATTCGTCACCTGCTGATGGACATGGGGCATTTCGAAGGCTCTATGGAAAGCGGCAACAACTCCGCCCGCGCTGCGATGGCGATTACTGTCATTCTGTCTGTCATTGCGGGGATCTGGTTATGGTAAAAAATGCCGCGACTCTCGGACGCAGCGGCGTCCACGATTTTGTCCTGCTGCGCGCCAGTGCTCTGGTTCTGGCCAGCTTCGTCCTCTTTATGGTTGGTTTCCTGGCGCTCACTCCGGAGCTGACCTTTGAAAGCTGGCACGGCCTGTTTTCCCATACCGCCATGAAGGTGTACACCCTGGTCAGCCTGGTCGCCCTGTTGGTGCATGGCTGGATTGGCCTGTGGCAGGTACTGACCGATTACATCAAGCCGGCGGGCCTGCGTGCCTTCCTGCAATTTGCGGTCAATCTGGTTCTGCTGGCCTACCTGTTTGCCGGCGTTGTGATCCTGTGGGGTGTGTAAGTGACTATTCCAACTAAAGAATTCGATGCCATTGTGATTGGCGCTGGTGGCGCGGGCATGCGCGCTGCCCTGCAGATCTCCAAAGAAGGCAAGACCTGCGCTCTGCTCTCCAAAGTGTTCCCGACCCGTTCCCACACCGTGTCCGCCCAGGGCGGTATCACTGTGGCGCTGGGCAATGCCCACGACGACAACTGGGAATGGCACATGTACGACACCGTCAAGGGTTCCGATTACATCGGTGACCAGGACGCCATTGAGTACATGTGTAAAACCGGTCCGGAAGCCATCATCGAGATGGAAAACATGGGCCTGCCGTTCTCCCGTTTTGAAAACGGCAAGGTGTACCAGCGTCCGTTTGGTGGCCAGTCCAAGAACTTCGGTGGTGAGCAGGCGGCCCGTACCGCTGCAGCCGCTGACCGTACCGGCCACGCCCTGCTGCACTGCCTCTACCAGCAGAACGTGAAGAACAAAACCGAGGTGTACTCCGAGTGGTACGCCCTGGATCTGGTGAAGAACCAGGATGGTGCCGTGGTGGGCTGTACTGCCATCGACATCGAAACCGGCGAGATCGTTTACTTCAAAGCCAAGGCCACCGTGCTGGCCACCGGCGGTGCCGGTCGCATCTACGCGTCCACCACCAACGCCCACATCAACACCGGTGACGGTGTCGGTATGGCGCTGCGCGCCGGGGTTCCGGTGCAGGACATGGAGATGTGGCAGTTCCACCCCACCGGTATTGCTGGCGCGGGTGTGCTGGTGACCGAAGGTTGCCGTGGTGAAGGCGGCTACCTGCTGAACAAAGACGGCGAGCGCTTTATGGAGCGTTACGCGCCGAACGCGAAAGACCTGGCCGGTCGTGACGTGGTGGCCCGTGCCATCATGACTGAAATCCGCGAAGGCCGTGGTTGCGATGGTCCTTGGGGCCCACACGCCAAGCTGAAACTGGACCACCTGGGTCAGGAAGTGCTGGAGTCCCGCCTGCCGGGCATCTGTGAACTGTCCCGCACCTTCGCTCACGTTGATCCGGTGAAAGAGCCGATTCCGGTCATTCCGACCTGTCACTACATGATGGGTGGTATCCCCACCAACGTGAATGGCCAGGTACTGGGTGCTGATGAAAAGCCGGTACAGGGTCTGCTGGCGGTAGGCGAAATCGCCTGTGTGTCCGTACACGGTGCCAACCGTCTGGGCGGCAACTCACTGCTCGACCTGGTGGTATTCGGTCGCGCTGCCGGTATGCACCTGGGCGAGACTCTGGACGCGCAGGGCGAAGCCCGCGACGCATCCGAGTCCGATCTGGATGCCGCGATGGCCCGTTTCAATCGTTGGGAGTCCAGCAAAAACGGCAACGGTGAAGACCCGGTTCAGATCCGCAAGGACCTGCAGCAGTGCATGCAACTGAACTTCTCCGTATTCCGTCAGGGCGAAGCGATGGCGCAGGGCCTGACCGAACTCAAGGCGATTCGGGAACGTCTGCAGCACGCCAAGCTGAGCGACACCTCTAAGGCGTTCAACACTCAGCGCATCGAGTGCCTGGAACTGGACAACCTGATGGAGACGGCTGTCGCCACCGCGATGGCGGCCAACTTCCGTACCGAAAGCCGTGGCGCCCACTCCCGCGAAGACTTTGTTGAGCGGGATGATGAGAACTGGCTGTGCCACAGCCTGTACAACCCGCTGACCGGCGAAATGACCAAGCGCGAGGTGAACATGTCACCGAATCTGCGCGAAGCGTTCCCGCCGAAGAAGCGTACCTACTAAGGAGAGACAGAGAATGAAATTGGAAGTGTCTGTCTACCGTTATAACCCGGAGTCTGATGCCCGGCCCAAGATGCAGGATTACACCCTGGATCTGCCGGAAGGCTCCGACATGATGGTGCTGGATGTCTTGCTGCTGCTGAAGGAGCAGGACCCGACTCTGTCTTTCCGCCGCTCCTGCCGAGAAGGTGTGTGTGGCTCAGACGGCATCAACATGAACGGCAAGAACGGTCTGGCTTGCATCACCCCCATCTCCACCTTCAAGGGCAAAAAGCTGACCGTTCGTCCGCTGCCTGGTATGCCGGTGGTGCGTGACCTGGTGGTCGACCTGAGCCAGTTCTACAAGCAGTACGAGAAGGTGAAACCGTACCTGATTAATGACGGCAAAACCCCGGCTCGCGAGAACCTGCAATCACCGGAAGAGCGCGCTAAGCTGGACGGCCTGTACGAGTGTATCCTCTGTGCTTGCTGTTCCACGGCCTGCCCGTCCTTCTGGTGGAACCCGGACAAGTTCGTCGGTCCGAGTGGTTTGCTGCACGCTTACCGCTTCCTGATCGACAGCCGGGATACTGCCACTGACGAGCGTCTGGCTGATTTGGACGATGCGTTCAGCGTGTTCCGTTGCCATGGCATCATGAACTGCGTAAACGTCTGTCCGAAGGGGTTGAACCCCACTAAGGCGATTGGCCACATCAAGTCCATGCTGCTGAACCGCGCCGTCTGATAATGACTGCATATTTCACGCTTATGGATTGAAAAAAGGCCACGCCTTCAACACCCGAAGGTCGTGGCTTTTTTGTATAGTGCTCAGCGAATTAAAACGATAATCATCTGAGCCGGTATTACCCCAAAGGAAAAGAGATGCAACAGGGTTCCCTCAAGGCTTGGCAGGCGTCCTCCCACTTCGCTGGTGCGAACGCTGCCTACATCGAAGAGCTGTACGAGGCCTATCTGGACGATCCGAATGCCGTATCGGAAGAGTGGCAGGCGATTTTCGCCGAACTGCCTTCCCAGGGTGTCGGAACCGACGTGGCCCACTCCCGTATCCGCGACTACTTCCGTGCCACCGCACTGGACAGCAATCGCTCCAAAACCACCACCGTTGATCCGGAAGTCACCGAGAAACAGGTGCGCGTCCTGCAGCTGATCAACGCATTCCGTTTCCGTGGTCACCAGAACGCCAACCTCGACCCCCTCGGGCTGTGGCAGCGTGAGCCGGTGGCCGAACTTGACCTGGCCCACCACGGCCTGACCGAGGATGACCTGGGTCGCGAGTTCAATACCGGTTCCTACGCGCTGGGCAACGGCACCATGAAGCTGGGTGAGCTGTTTAACTCACTCAAGGCCACCTACTGTGGCCCCATCGGTGCCGAATACATGCACATCACCTCCACCGAAGAGAAGCGCTGGCTGCAACAGCGTCTTGAGCCGGTGATGGGGCAGGGCAGCTACGACGCCGACACCAAGAAACGCATCCTCGCCGGCCTGAACGCCGCTGAGGGTCTGGAGAAGTACCTGGGCGCCAAGTTCCCGGGCGCCAAACGCTTCTCCCTCGAAGGTGGCGACGCCATGATCCCGATGATGCGCGAACTGATCTACCGCGCCGGTGATCAGGGTGCCAAAGAGGTTGTGGTTGGCATGGCTCACCGTGGCCGCCTCAATATGCTGGTGAACATCCTCGGTAAAAAGCCGGGTGATCTGTTTGACGAGTTTGCCGGCAAGCACGATGAAGCACTGGGCAGTGGTGACGTGAAGTACCACCAGGGCTTCAGCTCCGACTTCGCCACCCCCGGTGGCAACGTTCACCTGGCGCTGGCTTTCAACCCCTCTCACCTGGAGATCGTCTCGCCGGTGGTGATGGGTTCTGTGCGCGCCCGTATGGACCGCCGCAACTGCGAAACCGGCAAGCTGGTGATGCCCATCACCATCCACGGTGACTCCGCCATTACCGGTCAGGGCATCGTGCAGGAAACCTTCAATATGTCCCAGACCCGGGGCTTTAAGGTGGGCGGCGCCATCCGCATCGTGGTGAACAACCAGGTGGGCTTTACCACCTCCAACCCGGAAGACACCCGTTCCACCGAGTACTGCACCGACATCGCCAAGATGGTTCAGGCGCCGGTACTGCACGTCAACGCGGATGACCCGGAAGCGGTGGCCTTTGTGGCCCAGCTGGCGGTGGACTTCCGTTACGAATTTGGCCGCGATGTGGTGATCGACCTGATCTGCTACCGCCGCCATGGTCACAACGAAGCGGACGAGCCGAACGCGACTCAGCCGCTGATGTACCAAAAGATCAAGAAGCACCCGACCCCGCGCAAGATCTACGCAGACCGCCTGATTGAGCAGGGCGTGATGAACGCCGAAGAGGTGACGGAGCAGATCAACACCTACCGCGAACAGCTCGACCAGGGTGAATGCGTGGTGCCGGAATGGCGCACCATGACAGAGCACTCCGTGGACTGGACCCCGTACCTGGGCCACGACTGGGATGAAAGCTGGGACAGCCAGGTGGGCCTGGACAAGCTCAAGGCGCTGGCCACCAGCATCTGTGAAGTGCCGGAGTCCCACAAGCTGCAATCCCGGGTTGCCAAGATCTACAAAGACCGTGAAGCGATGGCCGCCGGTGACAAGCCGCTGGACTGGGGTATGGCTGAAACCCTGGCCTACGCCACTCTGCTGGACAGCGGTTACCGGGTGCGCCTGACCGGCCAGGATTCCGGCCGCGGCACCTTCTTCCACCGCCACGCGGTGCTGCACAACCAGGACAACGCCACCACCTACATGCCGCTGCGCCACCTGGGCGAGCACCAGGGCCCCATCGAGATCTTCGACTCGGTGCTGTCCGAAGCGGCGGTCCTGGCTTTTGAATACGGCTACGCCACCGCGGAACCGTCCGGCCTGACCATGTGGGAAGCCCAGTTTGGTGACTTCGCCAACGGCGCTCAGGTAGTAATTGACCAGTTCCTCTCCTCCGGTGAGCAGAAGTGGGGCCGTCTCTGTGGCCTGACCCTGCTGCTGCCGCATGGCTACGAAGGCCAGGGCCCGGAGCACTCCTCCGCCCGTCTTGAGCGCTTCCTGCAGCTCTGTGCAGACCACAACATGCAGGTGGTGGTGCCCTCCACCCCGGCACAGGTCTACCACATGCTGCGCCGCCAGGTGGTGCGCCCGATGCGTCGTCCGCTGGTGGTGATGAGCCCGAAATCCCTGCTGCGCCACCCGATGGCCGTCAGCAGCCTCGAGGAGCTGGCCCTCGGCGACTTCCAGAACGTCATCGGCGAACTGGACGAGCTGGACCCGGCCAAGGTCGACCGCGTGGTGTTCTGTTCCGGCAAGGTGTACTTCGAACTGCTCGAAAAACGCCGTCGTGAAGAACTCACCAACGTGGCACTGATCCGCATCGAACAGCTTTACCCCTTCCCGCACGCCGAAATGGCACAGGTGCTGGAAGCCTATCAGCACGTGAAAGAGTTCGTCTGGTGTCAGGAAGAGCCGCAGAACCAGGGTGCCTGGTACTGCAGCCAGCACCACTTCTGGCAAGCCATCCCGGCTGGCGCCAACCTGACCTACGCCGGCCGCGAGGCGTCTGCCGCGCCTGCCTGCGGTTACGTCTCCGTGCACAACAAACAGCAACAAGCGCTGGTCAATGCCGCGCTGGGCCTCAATTGAGTTAATAACAAGGATTAGAATCAATGAGCATCGAAATTAAGGTTCCCGTACTCCCTGAGTCCGTCGCCGATGCCACCATTGCCACCTGGCACGTCCAGCCCGGTGAAGCGGTCAGCCGTGATCAAAACCTGGTCGATATTGAGACCGACAAAGTGGTACTGGAAGTGGTTGCGCCGGAAGATGGCCAGCTGGCGGAAATTCTGCACGGTGAAGGCGATACCGTTCTGGCCGAGCAGGTGATTGCCCGCTTCGTAGCCGGTGCCAAGGCCGGCCAGGAAGTGTCCAAGGCCGAAGCCGAAGCTGCCCCGGTGGCTGAAGCCGCTGAAGCGGAAGCCGGTAACGACGCCCTGAGCCCGTCCGTACGCCGCCTGGTGGCTGAGCACAACGTTGACGTGGCCAAGATCAGCGGCACCGGTGTCGGTGGTCGCATCACCAAAGAAGACGTTGAAGCCTTTATCAAAGGTCAGGGCGCTGCCCCGGCCGCTGCCGCGGAAGCCGCTCCGGCCCCGGCACTGGGCGACCGCTCCGAGAAGCGCGTTCCCATGACCCGCCTGCGTAAGCGCATCGCTGAGCGTCTGCTGGAAGCCAAGAACTCCACCGCCATGCTGACCACCTTTAATGAGGTGAACATGGGCCCGATCATGGCCCTGCGTAAGCAGTACAAGGACATCTTCGAAGAGCGCCACGGCATCCGCCTGGGCTTTATGTCCTTCTACGTGAAAGCGGTTGTGGAAGCGCTGAAGCGCTACCCGGAAGTGAACGCCTCCATCGACGGTGACGACATCGTTTACCACAACTACTTCGATGTCAGCATCGCCGTCTCCACCCCGCGTGGCCTGGTGACCCCGGTTCTGCGTGACGCGGACAAGCTGTCCGTGGCCGAGATCGAGAAGGGCATCAAAGAGCTGGCAGTGAAAGGCCAGCAGGGCAAGCTGACCGTGGATGAGCTGACCGGCGGTAACTTCACCATCACCAACGGTGGTGTGTTCGGTTCCCTGATGTCCACCCCGATCATCAACCCGCCGCAGAGCGCCATCCTGGGCATGCACGCCATTAAAGACCGTCCGATGGCGGTGAATGGCGAAGTGGTTATCCAGCCGATGATGTACCTGGCCCTGTCCTACGACCACCGCATTGTGGACGGTCGTGAGTCCGTGGGCTTCCTGGTGACCATCAAGGAGCTGCTGGAAGATCCGACTCGTCTGCTGCTGGACATCTAAAGGTTTTTACCGGGGAGGCGGAGCCTCCCCGTTATCAAGTCCCCAGCCTAACGGCTATGGAAGTCATAAGAAGTAATACGGATAAAAGAGTATGAATCTGCACGAATATCAGGCTAAGCAGATCTTCGCCGAGTACGGCCTGCCCGTCTCCGAAGGTTACGCTTGCGACACCCCCCAGGAAGCGGCTGAAGCCGCAGGCAAAATCGGCGGTGACAAGTGGGTGGTGAAATGCCAGGTCCACGCCGGTGGCCGTGGTAAAGCCGGTGGCGTAAAGCTGGCTTCCAGCAAAGAAGAGATCCGTGAATTCGCTCAGCACTGGCTGGGCAAGAACCTGGTGACCTACCAGACTGACGCCAACGGTCAGCCGGTAACCAAAATCCTGGTGGAATCCTGCACCGACATCGCCAAAGAGCTGTACCTGGGCGCCGTGGTAGACCGTGGCAGCCAGCGCGTGGTGTTCATGGCCTCCACCGAAGGTGGCGTGGAAATTGAGAAAGTGGCCGAGGAAACTCCGGAGCTGATCCACAAAGCCGCCATCGATCCGCTGGTGGGCCCGCAGGCTTACCAGGGCCGTGAACTGGCCTTCAAACTGGGCCTGCAAGGCGACCAGATCAAGCAGTTCACCAAGATCTTTATGGGTCTGGGCCAGATGTTCCTGGACCTGGATTTCGCACTGCTGGAGATCAACCCGCTGGTGATCACCGAGCAGGGCAACCTGCACTGCCTCGACGGCAAGATCAACATCGACTCCAACGCCCTGTACCGTCAGCCCAAGGTTCGTGAAATGCACGATCCGTCCCAGGAAGACGAGCGCGAAGCGCACGCCGCCCAGTGGGAACTGAACTACGTGGCATTGGATGGCAACATCGGCTGCATGGTGAACGGCGCCGGTCTGGCGATGGGCACCATGGACATCGTGAACCTGCACGGTGGCAGCCCGGCCAACTTCCTGGATGTGGGTGGCGGCGCCACCAAAGAGCGCGTGACCGAAGCGTTCAAGATCATCCTGTCCGACAGCAACGTGAAAGCGGTGCTGGTGAACATCTTCGGCGGCATCGTCCGCTGTGACCTCATCGCTGACGGCATCATCGGTGCTGTGGAAGAGGTGGGTGTGAAAGTCCCCGTGGTGGTGCGTCTGGAAGGCAACAACGCCGAACTGGGTGCCCAGAAGCTGGCCGAGTCCGGCCTGAACATCATTGCAGCGAACAGCCTGACCGACGCTGCCCAGCAAGTAGTAAAAGCCGCGGAGGCCCAGTAATGAGCGTTCTGATTAACAAAGACACCAAGGTGATCTGCCAGGGTTTCACTGGCGGCCAGGGCACCTTCCACTCCGAACAGGCGATTGCCTACGGTACCCAGATGGTGGGCGGCGTTTCCCCGGGTAAAGGCGGTTCTACCCACCTGGGCCTGCCGGTGTTCAACACCGTCCGTGAAGCGGTTGAAGCCACTGGCGCCACCGCCTCTGTTATCTACGTTCCGGCCCCGTTCTGTAAGGACGCCATCCTGGAAGCGATCGACGCCGGCATCGAGCTGATCGTCACCATCACCGAAGGGATCCCGACCCTGGATATGCTCGACGTTAAGGTCAAGCTGGACCAGGCCGGTGTGCGCATGATCGGCCCGAACTGCCCCGGTGTGATCACCCCGGGCGAGTGCAAAATCGGCATCATGCCGGGTCACATCCACCAGCCGGGCAAAGTGGGCATCGTATCCCGCTCCGGCACCCTGACCTACGAAGCGGTTAAGCAGACCACTGACGAAGGTTTTGGTCAGTCCACCTGTGTGGGCATCGGTGGCGACCCGATCCCGGGTTCCAACTTCATCGACATCCTGGAGATGTTCGAGAAAGACCCACAGACCGAAGCCATCGTAATGATCGGTGAAATCGGTGGTACCGCCGAAGAGGAAGCGGCCGCTTACATCAAGCAGCACGTGACCAAGCCGGTGGTTTCCTACATCGCCGGTGTGACCGCGCCTCCGGGCAAGCGTATGGGCCACGCTGGCGCCATCATCGCCGGTGGTAAAGGCACCGCTGCCGACAAGTTTGCTGCCCTGGAAGATGCCGGTGTGAAAACCGTGCGTTCCCTGGCCGACATCGGCAAGGCACTGCGGGAAGTGACAGGCTGGTAACAAACTGGTTAAAATATGGCCCACCCACCGGTGGGCCTTTTTATGACATGGAGCAAGTCATGCAACGACGCGATTACTTGATGGTAGTGGGCATTGTGCTGTTCGGCATGGTGACCCTGACCACCTCCTGAGCTTCACCGCGCCGACGGCGGCGAGCCTCAGGCTTTCCATAAAAACAGAAAAACGTCGCCGGCGCGCCGTTTCAAAGGGCTTTCTCGCCCCTCTGTCCAGAGAATCCATCCAATGACTCTAACCGCCGTGGATTACCGCGCGCCTGATGCGCCGGCTCAATTCGTCGAATCCCTGCGCCAAACCGGCTTTGGCGTCCTCAAAAATCACCCCATCCCTGAGCAGCTGGTTGAGCGGATCTACCGCGACTGGCAAGGCTTCTTTGATGGCGAAAATAAAACCCGCTACCACTTTAACCGCGACACTCAGGACGGTTTCTTTCCGGCGTCTGTCTCGGAAGTGGCCAAAGGCCACAGCGTAAAAGACCTGAAAGAGTATTTTCACTACTACCCCTGGGGCCAGTGCCCGGCCGAGCACAAAGCCGACCTGGCGGACTACTACGGTCAGGCCACCACCTTGGCCGCAGAGCTGCTGGGCTGGGTTCAGCAGCTGGGGCCGGATAACGTGGCCTCCGGCTACGCGGAGCCGTTGCCCAACATGATTGAGGGCAGCGAAAAGTCGCTGTTGCGGGTGCTGCACTATCCGCCACTGAACGGCGATGAAGCCGCAGGCGCCATCCGTGCTGCCGCCCATGAAGACATCAACCTGCTGACCATCCTGCCCGCTGCCAATGCCCGGGGTTTGCAGGTCAAGGGCCGGGACGGCCAATGGCTGGACGTGCCGTGCGATTTTGGCACCCTGATTGTCAATATCGGTGACATGCTGCAGGAAGCCTCCGGGGGGTATTTTCCCTCCACCACCCATCGCGTGGTGAACCCGGAGGGAGAGGCAGCCAACCAGTCGCGCATCTCGTTGCCGCTGTTTTTGCATCCCCGTCCTGAGGTGGTGTTGTCTGAGCGCCATACCGCGCACAGCTATCTGATGGAACGGCTCAGAGAACTGGGCGTTATCTGAGTAAAAAGGGGCCGTAAAGGCCCTTTTTTGTTACTTCGTTGTGAGTCAGTTGGTGAAATGTGTGAAAAATGATCTGGTATCCGCTAACGCATTGGCTATGATTGGGAAAGCACGACGAAAAAGGCAAACCAGGTGAAAGCCTGGGACGCAAAGCCTCCGGTCTAAGGTGAACGCTATCGATAGCGGGGCTGCCGAGTGTAATGATCCCTCCTGTGATCGCACCTCCTTTTTCCGTGCAGGGCGTGGTCTTCCCAGACCTCTCATTCGGACAATCAGGGAAGGAATCGATCATGATCATCCTTGTTGGTGGAGAAAAAGGCGGCAGCGGCAAAAGCTGTCTGGCGCAAAATATTGCGGTTTATCTGAGAACCGAAGAGGAAGGCAATGTGCTGATGGTGGATTGTGATCCCCAGCGCACCACCTCGGATTGGGTTCAGGAACGAAACAGCAATCCTCAACTGCCTCATATCAACTGCATCCAACTCTACGGAAAAATCCGCAACGAGTTACTGAGCCTGCGGGAACGCTATGACTACCTGGTGATTGATTGCGGTGGTCAGGACAACCTGGCGCTGCGCTCCTCCATGGCCGTCGCCGACCATGTACTGGTGCCGCTGCGACCCAAGCGGCGTGACCTGAAAACCGTCGAGCACATGGAAGACATTGTCTCCACCTGCAAGATGGTCAATCCCCGCATGAACATGGCGTTTGTGATTACCCAGTGTCCATCGCTGCCGTCGCTGGCTCCGCGCATTCTTGAGGCGAAAGAGGTGTGCCGCTCCTACGACATGACGGTACTGGATGCGGTCACCTACAGCCGCAACATGTACGACGACAGCGAAGAGTCCGGCATGTCCGTGATGGAGTCTGAGCCGGACGGTAAATGCGCCGCCGAAATTCGCACCATCATTCACGAGCTGCTGTGCCGCGGCCAGGGGGCAGACCATGAGTCTACTCAACTTGAAACGCACGTCGCCGTCGGCCAGTAAAGCCAGTTCGCCACCGGGCGACGAACTTGAGGCGCAGGTCGAAGCCTTCATCAATGGGGCAGTGGCCTACGGTGCCGGGCAGGAGAAGGTGGTGTCGTTGGCCATGGTCCGGCCCGAGCAGGGCGCGCGCTGTAAAAAGGCCAACTTCAGCCTGACGGAACAGTCCATCACCCGGCTGAACCTGTTGTCGCAACACACCGGCATTCCCAAGTCGCGCCTGATCCGCATCTGGCTGGAGCAGATCGACTGGAATCGCGATTTGGATGGTTTTCTCCGCAGTAACACTCCCTGAAGTTCCCCAACCATCGGGGGCCAAATGGCCCCCCTTTTTTTTGATCCACAATCTTTCGACAAAAAGCCGATATAATCGCTGCACTGCATTGTCCCTGAGTGTGCTTTTTTGCATGAGTATTGATTTTCGAACGTTTTTGAAAGGGGTGGCCATGGGGGCCGCCGACGTGGTACCGGGCGTGTCCGGTGGCACCATCGCGTTTATCAGCGGCATCTATGACCGCCTGCTGGAGAGCATCCGCCGCATCAACCCGAGTCTGATCGGGGTATGGCGTCGTCAGGGCTTCGCCGCGGCCTGGGAATACATCAGCGGCACCTTCCTGGTTACCCTGCTGACCGGTATCCTCACCAGCATCCTGACCCTGGCCCGTGTCATCACCTACCTGCTGGAGCACCACCCGGTGCCGCTGTGGAGCTTCTTCTTCGGCCTGATCCTGATCTCGCTGGTGCACATCGGGCGGTCGATTAAGGGCCACGGCATCGGCACCCTGCTGTCCGCGGCCGCTGGCTTCGCCTTCGCCTACGTGATTACCGTATCCAATCCGCTGGCGCTGGAAGCCACCTACCTGAATTTCCTGCTGGGGGGCATGGTGGCGATCTGCGCCATGATCCTGCCGGGGATCTCCGGTTCCTTTATCCTGCTGCTGTTGGGTCTCTACGGCCCGGTACTGAGTGCGGTAAAAGGACTGGACCTGACCGTAATTGCCATCTTTGCCACTGGCTGTGCCCTGGGCTTGCTGAGCTTCTCTCACCTGCTCAGCTTCCTGTTGCGTCGCTTCCACGGGCTGACTCTGGCCTTCCTCTGTGGCCTGATGCTGGGCACTCTGGAGAAGATCTGGCCCTGGAAAGAGGTGTTGACCTGGCGCACCAACTCCGGCGGTGAACAGGTGCCGCTGCTGGAGCAGGCGATCAGCCCGTGGCAATACGAAGCCCTGACTGGGGCTTCGGCTCAGGTACCGATGGCCATCGCCTGCGCCCTGTTGGGCATCGGCCTGGTATGGGGCCTGGAGCGCTTTGCTGCCCGCACTGAATAAGCGTGGGTAAGAACGAAAAGCCGGTCATTGACCGGCTTTTTTTGTGGCTACAGGATAGGGGGGCCGGTCTAGGCTTGCTGGCTGAGATACGCCTTGGGGGTGGTGCCAAAACAGCGCTGGAAGCGGGCATAAAACTGACTCAGGTTACGGTAACCCAGGTCATAACTGGCGGCCTTAATGGAGCGGCTTTTTATCAGCTGAAGCATCACGGCTTCGCGCCAGGCCAAATCACGCAGCTGACCATACTGCGTCTGTTGCTGAGCCAGGTAACGCTGCAGAGTACGCGGCGTCACGTTCAGTGCCCTGGCCATATCACTGAGGCTGGGTTGCGCATTCAGCGGCGCATTGGCCAGCAGGGTCCGGATCAGATCACAGAGATCAATGGCCTGATCCTGCTCCAGCGCGGACAGGGCGGGCAGGGTAATCAGGCTGTCAGTGCCGACCCGGAACTTGAGGTAGGCGCTGGAACAATGACTGATAAAGCGGATGTTGTGGCCCGTAAAGAAGTCACATTTTTCGCGTTCCGTTTTACTGCCTGCCTCAAACACATCGCTGATCTTCAGCCCAATTTGCTCAATCAGTGCGAGGACAAAGCAGAAAAAACCCTGTTCGGACTGCCACTCGCCCCGGTCAAAGATAAAGGGACTGCGGCTGCCGATCTTCACCACACCATCGTCACGAATATCGAGAAACCAGCGGGCGTTGGTCAAACGGGTGTTGACGTTTTGCACCGCCTGGGACAGCGCCCAGTGCAGATTGGGGGAGGGGCTGGCGGTGCCCCTGAGCAGGGTCTGGTCGATCCTGGCCTGGAACGCGTCCCGGTGGTTAAGCAGGAAATCCGGGTCTTCCAGGCAGAGGGCGATATGGTCAATCAGGTACCAGATCTTGCGGGCGGGCACGAAGGGCTGGCCTCGCTCAATCTCAAACTGGGCCAACAGGGCATCCGCGTCGAGCCCCAATTGCGGCAGCAACTGGAAAAACGGTTCGGCGACAGACGCCCGCATGATCAGCGGCGGTTCCATGATGTATCAGACCATTCGACTTGGGTGGGGGAGTTGGGCTGGAGTGTTACGGCCTTCGCAGTGAAGGTCAACCGGTCCCGGCGACAGCGTGACCAAGTCCGACTTCAGCCCCTTCAGTGTGAGCCTGTTGGCGTGAATGTCGATCGAATCGGTAATCGATTTCGAGGCTGGCGCGTTTGATGAATTCGGCCTGATATCACCCACGATGCCACCTAAGTAACCTTCATCGTCACCACCACTCCTGGCGATGACTGATGACTCGAATTCCTACTTTATTGCTGCTGTTGCTCTGTGCGACACCGTCGCTGGCCAGTGACGACGTTCAGGCCCAGCTTATCGACAAGTTCCAGCAGGGACAGTACTCCGGCAAAGGCACCGACGGTTGCCTGATGTGCCACGGCCGCGACGAGCAGGTCACCGCTCTGTTTGCCTCCCCCCACGGCAGTCTCGACACCAGCGCCAGCCCGATGGCCAAGCTGCAGTGTGAAACCTGCCACGGCCCCCAGGGTAAACACCGCGGCAAGAATGAGCCGATGATCAACTTCGGTGACGAGGCCAACGTCAGTGCCGAGCTGCAAAACTCCGTGTGTCTGAGCTGCCACGAAGACACCGGGCGCCGCGACTGGCACGGCAGCCGCCACGACTTCTCTGAAGTGGCCTGCACCGATTGTCACCAGATCCACACCGCCGACGACCCGGTGCTCTCCCCCGCGGGCGAAATCGCCACCTGCACCAGCTGCCACAGCAGCGAAGCGGCGGACATGATGAAGCGCTCCGCCCACCCGATGGCCGGCCAACACAGCGGCAGCGACATGAGCTGCACCAGCTGTCACAGCGCCCACGGCAGCCTGACCGAATCCGCCCTCAAGGAGGTCAGCCTCAATGACACCTGCTACAGCTGCCACGCCGAGAAGCGCGGCCCGGTGGTGTGGGAACACGCGCCGGTGACCGACAACTGCGCCAGCTGCCACAGCGTACACGGCAGCGTCAACGACGCCATGCTGACCCGCCGCGCTCCGCAGCTGTGTCAGAGCTGTCACGCCAGCGACGGTCACGCCAGCCGCGTCTACGACGGTCAGAGCAACGCCTTTGTCTCCGGCCAGAGCTGTCTCAACTGCCACAGCCAGGTGCACGGTTCCAACCACCCGCTGGCAGCCTGCTTGAGAAATAAGGACGTCCGTGATGAAAGCGCAACTCTCCATGACTGCCCTGGCCATCCTCTCCGTGATGGCCCCGGCCCAGGGCGCCAGCTTCGCCCTGTCGCAAGCCAACACCCAGAGCCTGGACACCAGCAGCTGGGCCTGCAAACGCTGTGACGCGCCGCAGGCCAGCGGCACCATCGGCCTCAGCGCCGGTGCGGTGCAGAGCAACGACGACCACGTCGCCAACCGCTTCGGCGCCCGCGACGGTGCCGTGGCCGGGGTCAACGCCAACGCCACCCTCAACGGTGACGAAGAGGGCCGCCTCGACCTCAACGCCGACCAGCTCGGTATGAGCAGCGGCTACGGCCAGGCCCGCTACCGCGACAACCACCTCGACGCCCAGTTTGACTACGCCAAGCTGCGCACCGTCGACGCCACCGCGCAAACCCAGTACGGCTTTGACGGCCGCAACCTGGTGGCACTGGACCAGCCCATCGACGTGGACCTGGAACAGCGCCGTGAGCGCACCGGCCTGGGTCTGGCCTATCAGGACGTGATGGCGGGCCTGAACTGGCGCACCTACGCCCGTTACGACCACGAGTCCAAAACCGGCTTCAAATCCAGCAGCACCAGCTTCATCAAGAGCCCGGTCAACATCGCTGCGCCGGTGGACACCACCACCCAGACCTTCAACGCCGGCGCTGAGCTGGGCGGTGAGCAGTGGCACACCGCAGTCAGCTACCAGGGCTCGCTGTTCGAGAACAGCTACGACGGCCTCTACAACGGTGAGCGCGGTGCGGTTCAGGCCCTGGCGCCGAACAACGAAGCGCACCTGGTGGCCCTGTCCGGCCAATACCGGATGGGCAAAACCCGCCTGACCGGTCGCCTGACTCAGGGCTGGCTGTACCAGAACGACACCGACTTCGTTGACCCGCTGGGCGCACCCAACGGCATCACCAACGCCAACGGCGAAGTGCGTACCCAGGGCGCCAACCTGCGCCTGACCAGCGCCCTCTCCGGAGTGCGTCTGGCCGCCAAGTACGACTACTCCGACCGCGACAACCGCACCCCGGTATTCGCCTACGACCAGAGCCTGTCCATCGACAGCCTCAGCGGCACCGCGCGGATGAACACCCCGCTGGACATCACCCGTCACCGTTACGGGCTGGACGCCAGCACCCGCCTGTCCCAGCGCGTGGCACTGGAAGCGGGCTACCAGGGTGAGCGCACCGAGCGCAGCCACAGCGTGCGGGAAACCACCGAGGACAACACCGTCTGGGCCCGCACCCGGGTCAGCGCCATGGACAACCTCGAGCTGGGCCTGAAAGCCAGCTACGGCCAGCGTGACGGCTCCCGTTACCAGGCCAGCGAAGCCACCTCCAGCGAAGACAACACCCTGCTGCGCAAGTACTACCTGGCCGACCGTGACCGCACCGAACTGAGCTTCGACGCCAGCTACAGCCCGTTCGCGGCGCTGAGCCTGGACGCCACCGTGCGCTACGCCAAGGACGACTACAGCGAGTCCGAGATTGGCCTGCTGGACGCCGACGACCTGAGCTACGACCTGTCCGCCAACTACCGCGTGACCGAGGCCCTGAACCTGCATGCGTTTGCCGGTCAGCAGTGGATTGAGTCCAACCAGGCGGGCAGCCAGAGCTTCGCCAGCGCCGACTGGACCTACCGCATCGAAGACCAGTTCGACTACGCCGGTGTGGGCGCCAGCTACGGCGGCCTGATGGACGACCGCCTGACCGTGGGCGCGGACTACCAGTACACCGAGTCCAGCTCCGACACCCAGGTGTCCGAGGGCCAGCCCTACGGTGACTACTTCCAGTGGGCCCATAGCGTGCGCGCCTACGCCGATTACGCGGTATCCACCCGCACCAGCGTGCGCCTGGATTACCGCTACGAACGCTACTACGACACCGATTATGCCGATGTCGCCAGTGACAGCATCCCCGGGCTTATCACCCTGGGCGACCTGGGCCACAACTACAACGCCCACCTGCTGATGCTGACCCTGACCTATTCGCTTTAACCATTGAGGTGACCTATGCAACGTCGTGATTTTCTCAAGTCAGCGGCACTGGTTTCGGCCGCTGCCAGCCTGGCGGGGTGCAACGGAAAACGCACCGAAACCGTTATCCCTGAGCCGGAACTGCCGGTAACCCAGGGCTGGCAAAGCTGTTACGTTAACTGCGGTTCCAACTGCCCGATCAAGTTCACCGTCCAGGACGGCCAGATCACCCAGCTGGAAACCGATGACCACGGCGACGATCAATACGAGAGCCGCCAAATTCGTGCCTGCCCCCGGGGTCGTTCCCTGCGTCAGCGGGTTTACTCCGACGAGCGCATCCTCTACCCGATGAAACGGGTAGGGCCGCGGGGCAGCGGCGAGTTTGTCCGCATCAGCTGGGACGACGCCCTGACCGAGATCCACCAGCGCCTCGAAGCCATCTACCAGGACAGCAGCCAGGGTGGCCCGGAATCGGTATTTTTCCCGGTTTCCACCGGCACCTCTGGCATGAAAACCAGCGGCACCGGGATCTGGAAGCGCCTGTTCCATCAACTGGGCGGCTACCTCGGCACGCGGGGTTCTTACAGCACCCACCAGGTGGATACCGCTACCCAGTACACCTACGGCATCGGCAGCGTGATCCTTAATGGCCTGGGCAGCTCCACCCGGGAGATTGAGCGCTCCGATCTGGTGCTGTGCTTTGGCTACAACCCGCAGGAAACCTTTATGAGTGGCGGCGGGGTCAGCTACGAGTGGTCTGAAGCGCTGCATCACAGCAATGCCGAAGTGATCATGATTGACCCGCGCTACACCGAATCCGCCGGCGGCAAAGAGCAGCAATGGCTGCCGATTCGCCCGGGCACCGACGCGGCGCTGGTGGCGGGCATTGTCTACGCCCTGTGGGAGATTGGGGCGGTGGACGACGCCCATGTTGACCGCTATGCCGTAGGCTGGACCGAAGCCAGCCTGCCGGAATCCGCCAAGGGTAAGAACGCCAGCTACAAGGCGTACATCCTGGGCGACCGCGATGGCGTGGCCAAAACCCCGGAGTGGGCGGCGTCCATCACCGGCGTTCCGGCTGCCACCATTCGGGAGTTGGCCACCAAACTGCACCGCAGCAAAGCCCCCTTTATCCAGATGGGCTGGGGCCTTCAGCGCCAGGCCAATGGTGAAAACTCCGCCCGGGCCATCTACACCCTAGTGGCCATAGTCGGAAAGTTTGGTTTGCCGGGAACCTCCAACGCAGTGGGTGCTCACAATGGGACCCACGCCTACATCACCCCGGGGATCCCGGCGGGCGCCAACCCGGTGACCAAGTCGATCCCCTGTTTCCTGTGGACCGATGCCATCGAGCGTGATCTGCAACAGGAGCCGATGACCGCGCTGACCCACGACGTGCTGGACAGCCAGCGCCCGGGCGACCCGACCGTGCAGCTGGAGCGCAACATCCGCGCCATCATCGTGGCGGGCAGCAACATGCTGGGTAACCAGCACTCCAACATCAACCGGACTCACCGTTTGCTGGCTGCCGAAGACAGTAAGGTCGATTTCGTTCTGGTGTCTGAGATCTACATGACGCCCACCGCCCGCTTCGCCGACATCCTGCTGCCGGAGATCACCCAGTTCGAAACCGAAGACCTGGTGTGCGACGGCTGGCACTCCGGAGATATGGCCAACCTGCTGGCCACCACCGCCGCGATTGCGCCCCGTGGTGAGTCCCGCTCCGCTTATGACATCTGTGCCGACATCGCCGAGCGTTTTGGTATCCGCCAGACCTTTACCGAAGGACGCACCAAAGCAGAGTGGGTACGCCACCTGTGGCAAACCCCACAGGCCAGCAGCTCTCTGTCCCTGCCGGACTTTGACGAGGCCAAGGCGCACGGCGTTTACCGCGAGTACCTGCCGGCCAGTAAACCGGGCTTTGCCGATTTCCGGGCTGACCCTCAGGCCAACCCGCTGAAAACGCCGTCCGGTAAGATCGAGATCTACTCCGAAGCGATCGCCAACCTCACCAGAGACTGGGACCTGCCGGAAGGGGACGAAGTCACTGCATTGCCGGAGTTTCGCGCCCCGTGGGAAGGCGGTGTCACTGACGACCCGGACTATCCGTTCCAGGTGGCGGTGTACCACACCAAGGGCCGGGCCCATTCCAGCTTCCACAGCCACAAGGTGCTGCGTGAGGCGATCCAGGATGCCCTGTGGATCAACCCGGGAGATGCTGCGGCATTGGGAATTCAAAACAACGATACCGTTCGGGTGACCAGCCGCCGCGGTGTCATCGTGGTCCCTGCACGTGTGACACCTCGGGTGATGCCCGGAGTGGCCGGATTGGGGCAGGGCGCCTGGCGTAACGCCCGCGATGCGGGCCAGGAGGATATGGGCGGCTGCATCAATACCCTGACCGATCACCGTCCGAGTCCGTTGGCCAAGGGCTGCACCGGCGGCACCCTGCGGGTCAAGATTGAGCGAGCGTGAGAACAGAGATGATGGAAAAGACCACCCAACAATACGGTTTCTACTTCGACGCCAGCCGCTGCAGCGGCTGTAAAGCCTGCCATGTGGCCTGCAAAGATCGGATGAACGCCCCGGAAGGGGTGATCCCGCGTCGGGTTTATGAATACAGCGGCGGCGGCTTCATTCGGGATGAGCAGGGCGCGATGACCGCCTCAGTGTTCTCCTACTATACCTCCGTGGGCTGCAACCACTGCTCTCACCCGGTGTGCGTAAAAGCCTGCCCTACCGGCGCTTGTCATAAGAGTCGCAGCACCGGGTTGGTAAGCATCGACCGAGGCGTGTGCATCGGCTGTGCCAGCTGCGCCCGCGCTTGTCCCTATGATGCGCCACAACTGAATCAGGCCACCGGCACCATGATGAAGTGCGATGGCTGTGCTGACCGCCTGGCCGAGGGAAAAGCGCCAATCTGTGTGGCAGCGTGTCCGATGCGAGCGCTGGATTTTGGCCCGATGGATGAGCTGAAACAGCGCTACCCACACGCCAGCATTGCGGCGGTTGCACCGCTGCCGGACCCGGGCATCACCTCACCCAACTTGCTGATTGGCGCCAATGCCAATGCGCAGCCCAGTGGCTCCACCCTGGGCCGGGTCACCAACGAGCGGGAGGTGTAAGGTGGGTGCTGAGGTGCCTGTTGGTGTCAGCCTGGCCGAGCGCGCAGCCCAGCTGCGGGTATTGGCGGGGCTGATCTACCGTGCGCCGGGACAGGACGCACTGGCTGCACTGGCTGAGTGTGTCGAGAGTTGGCCTGACCCACTGACGCCTGCTCAGCGTCAGGCCTGGCAGGAGGGACTGGCGCAGCCGGAAGCTCTGCTGCTGGCCAATGAGCAGCTTTTTTGGGTGCCCGGGTCTCAGCGCCTGTCGCCGTTTGGTTCGGTGTATACCGATAAGGACAACCTGACCTGGGGCGATACCGCGCGGGCGTGGCAACGCTTTGCTTCCGCGCAGCAATGGCAGCCGGTGCTGGAGTGTGCCGCTCCGGACCATCTGTCGGAGCAACTGTTGTTGCTGGCCCTGCTGTTGGAGCAAGACAATGTCGAGGTCAGCAGAGAGTTGCTGTGCGACCACCTGATGCCTTGGGTGCCGCGCTTTATCGCTGGCCTCGAAGCGCAATCCGTCAGCCGCTTTTACCAAGCGGTAGGACAGATGCTGGAAGGGACCCTGCAGGCACTGATGGCTCAGTGGTCACTCAGCGTCACGGCGATGCCCCTCTATCGCTAAGGCACAGAGGCGCATCGAAGAGAAAAGCCGGTCATTGACCGGCTTTTTTTGTGCCAAGAGATTAACCAAAGTGGATCTGATGGGCTTCACGCTTTCACCAAGTTGTTACCCTAAGCGCTTGTTGCTCAGGGGCAAAAGATGGCATTTTGCCTGCCTTGGCTTTTGGTCTTACCAATTGCTGTGAGTTGTCGCGAAAAATCGTCAGCGAGGAAAAGTGGGCTAAGGAAGGGTCTGTGACGCGTTTTTGACGAAATCCGAAAAAAGCGCTTGTTGATGCGCACATTCACTGTCCAAATTGATGTGCGTCAAGGAAGCTAGATCACAATCATGCTGCCGCTGGGCAAAAAGAGCGCAGAAGCGAAAAAGCCATTGGTAAATTGGTAAGACTTCGGAGGTGGATCACGGTATCTGGCTCAAATGCGTTCAGAATATCGCGCAACGCTATACTGTGATGGGTTTTGGTTATCAGCTAATGAGCCGAAGCCCATCTGTTGTCATTGATACCCCTTGTGTTGAGGAGTGGTTGTTGCCATGCAAGAGCAGACAACAAAACCCGAAGAGAAGTCCTACCGGGAAGCACACCGCCCGGCCAGCGAGTTCAACTCCCGGTCTGAGTACCTGGAGCACGAACTGCAAATCATGAAGCCGCGCCGCTGGCGTCTGAACCTGCCCGGTCGCGATTATCGCTTCGAGTGGGAAGACCTGGTACCGGCTCTGGCAGGCACCATCGGCATTATTGCCATGTACTCCGCCGTGGCCATGTCCTGGGCCGACGGTCTGTCTCAGGCCTGGGACCACATCGAACTGGGCCGCGACTTCGCCATCGAAGTGGCGCGCGTAGAGATGCTGATCCCGGCGCTGCTGTTCTGCATCATTGCCCCTGGCTTCCTCAACCCGCGCTCCAACCTGGCGGGTAACCACGGTCCGATGATCCCCCTGATCGGTGCCATCGCGCTGGCTGGTGCTCACCCGCTGGCTCTGGCGCTGCTGCTGGGTGTGTTCGGTCTGCTGCTGAGTGCCTTTAAAGGTGGCTCTCGTCTGGTGAACCTTACCGGTGAAGGCGTGGCGGGCGGTTTGCTTGTGTTCCTTGGCTTTACCGGTGCGATGAGCCAGATCAGCGACATTCAGTCCTGGTCTACCGGCATCGGCATGGGTCACGTTGGCCTTGTTGTGCTGGCGGTGACCATCGTGCTGTACGCCTTCCTGGCCAAAGTCGGCAAACGTTGGCTGGCGATCCCGGCTTGTGCCTTCACCGGCCTGATCACCGCGCTGTTGCTGGGTGCCGGTTTTGACCTGACCTTCACCACTGAAACCGGTCTGCCAAACCTGAACCCGGTGTACTGGTGGGGTTCCACCGAGCAGGGCTGGATGCTGGGTCTGCCGAACCTGCAGCACTTTATTGCTTCTCTGCCGTTCGCCATCCTGGCGGTTGCCATGTGGTCTCCGGACTTCCTGGGCCACCGTATCTTCCAGGAGCTGAACTACCCGAAAGGCACCGAGAAAGTGCTGATGGACGTGGATGACACCATGACCACCTGCTCCGTTCGCCAAATGGTAGGTACCTCTCTGGGTGGCTGTAACATCACCTCCTCCTGGGGCACTTACATGATCCCGGCTGCCATCGCCAAGCGTCCTATCCCGGCCGGTGCGATTCTGCTGGGTACCCTGTGTATCATCGTGGCCTACCTGGGCTTCCCGATGGACGTAGCGGTTTGGCCGCCGGTGATGCGCATCGCGCTGCTGGTGGGTGTATTCCTGCCGCTGCTGGAAGCCGGTATGCAGATGATCAAAGACACCAAAGACTCTCAGTCTGCTGGTATCTGTGTGTTCGCTGCTGCGGTAACCAACCCGGTTCTGGCCTGGGCCCTGACCATGCTGTTGGACAACAACGGCCTGATCGGCGACAAAGAGCGTCCGAAGCGTCTGTCCAAAATGGACCGCATCGTTATCCCGGCCGCGGTACTGCTGATCTGTCTGGCTGCCATGCTGGCAGTGGGTATGCTGGAGCCGCAATACGGCATCCCGGCCCTGATGTAATCATCGGAACCCCAACAAAAAAGCGTGCCCATCGGCACGCTTTTTTTGTGCCTGCCGTCGGATGACAGGCAAAAGAAAAGCGCACCGCCGGGTACGCTTTTGGCTCACTGGTTGGGCACACAAAAACGCCCGGCGTGGGGCCGGGCGTCAATGATTACTTCTGAGTGGAGCGGTAGTGGTCGAAGTGCTCGATGTAATCGTCGAGGTTGTTCTCGAGCATCTTTTTGTACTCTTCGACGTAGTAGTCCAGCATCTCCTGCTTCTTGGACTGCATCTGCTCCTGACTCTGGAAACTGGTGGAACCGAACCACGCGTTGTAACGCGCCAGGGCGTACATAAAGGACGCGCTGACTTCGCCGGTTTTCACTTCTTTGTCCTGGTTCTGCTTGTTGGCCAGCTGGATCAGATCATTGGCACGGTTGAAAAAGGCGTTGTTGCTGTCAGACATCCTAATTTCCTGTTCAGACTTTGTGGGGGCCACCGTGACCCCGGTACCTCTTCACGCTACGTGTTTTAACTGCAGCACACCGTAAGCGTGCTCACACTCTGGTGGCCTCACAATCTGGAACTGTGAGCGGGGTAGCACTCCGCGTTCAAATTCGCTGAACAATCATCCGCTCGCCAAGCCCTTCTAACTCCATCATCACGATATCCGGGTCCAGCTCGGCGGGCATGTGCACCGCCAACTCGGCGGTAAACAGGGTGCCGCCATCGGCACTGCCGACCCGGTGGCATTCCAGTTTCTCCACGGCAATGCCGTGGCCATCCAACGCGGCGGTGATGTCATTCACCAGGCCGGGACGGTCTGCCGCATCAATCTGCAAATGGAACGGCTTGGCCGGTACCGCTTGTTCGGGATGGCATTCGTGGATCTGCACCAGCATGCGCGGCGCTTCGCACAGCGCTTCCTGCAGCTGCTGCATTTCGGATTGCGGGGCTTCCACCTTGATGATGGCGGCAAACTGCCCCTCAAGGTTGATGGTGCGGGTGTTGAGCCACTTACCCTGATGGTGGTGGGTGGTTGAGGCCAACTGGTTGAGCATTCCGGGACGGTCGGGACCGACCACGGTCATCAGAAAGTGCGCGTTCATGACTGGACTCCTTGATCCCATTGGCTTAACTCAGTGTAACGCAGTGACCCGGTCAGAGGGCGATCCAGATCAAGCCCTCTGGGCACAATGTGGGAATTGACGTAGTCTGAGAGTCCCGACGCAAAATAAGCCAATGATGAACAAACCCTTTTCTCAGGCCTGCGAGAATAATAAGGACGCCATACTGGCCATTCTCGCCAGCGAGTTCAGAACCACCCGGCGGGTGTTGGAGATTGGCAGTGGCACCGGCCAACACGGCGCCCACTTTGCCCCCAACCTGCCCCATCTGCTGTGGCAACCCAGCGACCGCGCGGAAAACCTCCCCGGCATCCGTCTATGGCGGAACAGCGCCGCCGCCCCCAATTTGGCCGCCCCCATTGAGCTGGACGTCACCCGGCAGTGGCCTGACGGCCCGTTCGATGGCCTGTTCAGCGCCAACACCGCCCACATCATGCCCTGGCCCGTGGTGGAACGGATGCTGGAAGGGGCAGGGCAACTGCTCAGCAGCGGCGGCCGCTTCTGCCTTTATGGCCCCTTCCACTACGGCGGCCAACCCACCAGCGCCAGCAACGCCCGCTTCGACGCCTTCCTCCGCGCACAGGACGACCAGATGGGGATCCGGGATTTTGAAGCGGTGTGTGAAGTGGCCGCAGAGCATGGTTTACACCTGACCGCTGATCACACCATGCCAGCGAATAATCGGCTGTTGGTGCTGGTGAGGGGGTAGGGGGGCGTCACCGAAGCAGGAGCGTTACTTAAGTATTATCTGGTTACTGGCGAGGGCTGTTGGATCTTATTCATATGAATGGTCGGGTTTACGATTACAACCTGGGCCGATTCATGAGTGTTGACCCTTATATTCAGGCTCCTACCAGCACTCAGTCGATCAACCCCTATAGCTATGTGATGAACAACCCGTTGGCTGGTACCGACCCAACTGGGTATACATCGGTTGGAATAGCAGGGGGGGCGGAGTCGAGATGCCTTGCTGAGGGAAGTTGCGAGAATGGTGGCCCTAGCACAGAGGATTCAAGTGACTCGAGCAATGAAGCGAATAACGGGCATGACTCCGGGATGCAAAGCAGTACTGGAGAAGCGGCTGATATCGGTAGCCAAAGTAGCCGTTCGCAGAATAGCGAGAGCCAGAATGGAGGACATGAGAATGAGGATCCGATAGAGAGAATCCAAGTAACTTGCGATAGACAGTGTCAAGAAGACGCTCAAAATGATCATAGCTTTGCTCAATCTGGGTTAGGAGTCGGTAGTCTAGTATTGGTGGCTTTTTCAGATGGGCCCCAACCAGGTCCAATGGATGCGGTAGCACTTTTGGTAGGTCTAGGCTTATTATCTTTGCCGGGTGATACTTCCTCACCAGGAAACGACCTTTCGAATATGAGAGGTGCATCTGAATCCTCTGGGCGAGACCCCAATGAAGAAGACCCTGAGGATGATGGTAGGCCTGAAGGTGTCCCTAAAGATTGGATTAAGAAACCTTCCAGAAACGGAAAAGACGTTAAGTGGGTTGATCCGAGAAATCCGCATAGCTATGTTCGAGTAAAGCGCAATGGTGAGGTAACACAAGTTAGAAACGGCCGGGCTCTTGATAAAGACGGAAATGAGGTGAGAATGAACTCTCCTGAGGCTCACGGAATACAGCTAAAAGACTTTAAGTTCAGGAGGTAGTATCTATGATCAAGTTAGAAGTATGGATTGATGGAATTTATAGTACCGCAGAACTTATTGCTGAAGATGGGCTTTTTGAGAAGGTTTGGTTGCAGGGGGATAAGTCAGTGACGTCCATAACAGAACCTGATGAGTTATTTGAGCAGATATTTGAAGGTCTTGATTCAGATCGTTTTGAAGAGTCAGATGGATTTAGGCTTGAATTGGATGCTTCCCAGAAAGAAAGAATATCTAAGTTTTTGGCTAAGCTCAGAGAGCTTGAAGATTTCGTTAACGACAATAGGTTAAGTGATAGACCAGATAAAATTCTATGCAGTTCTATCTGGCTTGAAGTAAAGGAAGCAGCAAAGCTACTTAGACAGCATTGATTAAATATAAAACAAGCCCGCCATAGCGGGCTTGTTTGTGCGTTGTCGAAAGATTATTCCATCCTGAAAATTGATAGTGTGAAAATAATGGCGAGTGTTGGAATGCAGTCTAGGAAGACACCCACTTTTAATCTGATTTAACTCGAAGTTACGCCATTTCAGGTTAGGGCACGGGTAGGTTGTTGGTTAGTGACCACCGCCGACCCTGGAGTGTCCCATGCCCCAACCCCGTCGAAACCAAGTCAGCTTGCAGGACACCTGCTATTACCACTGCGTCAGTCGCTGTGTGCGCCGAAGCTTTTTGTGTGGCCAGGACCCCTATACCGGCAAGAGCTATGAACACCGTCGGGGATGGGTAGAAAAGAGGTTACTCACGCTGACGGATATCTTTGCCATCAGCGTGTGCGCCTTTGCGGTGATGAGCAACCACACCCACGTGGTGTTATGCGTGGAGAGTCAGCAAGCGGATGATTGGGATACTCACACCGTATTAGAACGCTGGCACACGCTCTATAACGGTACGCTTCTCACTCAACGATATTGTCAGCCTGAAGAGTACGACCTTATGCCAAAGGCAGAGCGTCTTAGGGTTGAGTTGTTGGCAGAGACCTATCGGCAACGCCTGATGGACATCAGTTGGTTTATGCGGGCACTGAACGAACCCATTGCCCGGATGGCGAATCGAGAAGATGGTTGCACAGGCCGTTTCTGGGAGGGGCGGTTTAAATCTCAAGCCCTGTTGGATGAACAAGCCCTACTGTCCTGTATGGCCTATGTCGACCTTAACCCGATTCGGGCCAATATCGCCCGCACACCAGAAAGCTCAGACCACACCAGTATTCAGTTGCGCATCAAAGCGGCGCTTAACGGCCTGCAGCCGCAACCACTAAAGCGGTTTCGTACAGGCGAAGACGATGCCGACGAAGAAACGCTGCCCTGTCATCTGAATGACTATCTGGAGGTGGTGGAGTTTACCGGGCGTGCTCAACGGTTGGATAAACCCGGGCACATAGCCGAAATCACACCCGACTTAACCACCCGTCTGGGCATTTCTCTTAGCAACTGGCTCACCCTGACCCAGGGCTTTGAGTACCAATTCGGCTGTCGCGCCGGCACATTAACCAGTTTGCGGCGTTGCCAAAATCATCATGAGGCGGCTCGAATACGTGGTTCGGGTAACGCTAGGCGCTTGTTTGCCGCGTAGAGACATCGATTAACTCCAACCTCGACCGTAATGCACGCCAGTGTAGGGGTGGCTATGTCTATCTGGCGGAAGATGTGCGAGGTTGTGGGCCGAAAGGGGTCAATGGTCCGACTGGGTATCACTAATCGGGCGGAGATTTCGATGGCAAGGGTAAGGAAAGGTTTGTGTTCGCGATGCTGATGAAAAAGTGGGTGTCCAATTAGAAACAGGCCGAAAGGGGTCAATGGTCCGACTGGGTATCACTAATCGGGCGGAGATTTCGATGGCAAGGGTAAGGAAAGGTTTGTGTTCGCGATGCTGATGAAAAAGTGGGTGTCCAATTAGAAACCGTGTAGGCGTGGCTATGTCTATCAAGCGGCAGATGTGCGAGGTTGTGGACCAACAGGGGTCAATGGTCCGACTGGGTGTCACTAATCGGGCGGAGATTTCGATGGTAAGGGTAAGGAAAGGTTTGTGTTCGCGATGCTGATGAAAAAGTGGGTGTCCAATTAGAAGGTCCGACTGGGTATCACTAATCGGGCGGAGATTTCGATGGCAAGGGTAAGGAAAGGTTTGTGTTCGCGATGCTGATGAAAAAGTGGGTGTCCAATTAGAAACCGTGTAGGCGTGGCTATGTCTATCAAGCGGCAGATGTGCGAGGTTGTGGACCAACAGGGGTCAATGGTCCGACTGGGTGTCACTAATCGGGCGGAGATTTCGATGGTAAGGGTAAGGAAAGGTTTGTGTTCGCGATGCTGATGAAAAAGTGGGTGTCCAATTAGAACAATCTCCAAGGGTCTGGAGTAACAAGATGATTAGCTGCATTAGTATTGATAATAAATGGCAAAATGTATCATTTGTATTTGTTGCGTTTGCTTTTTCAATGTTTGTGGTCACCAACGTTACGGCTCTGGCGTTTTTTATATGCGCAGGCTTAGTTGCAAAATACTTGTTTCCTGTACCTAATGATGGAGAACATTTAATTTCAAGATCAACGTTGTCTACATTTAGTGCGAGGTATATGCACTCAGCGTTCCGTATGGCTTACTCTGCAACATATGTATATGTAGCTTTGTCCTTTGGAAATAGTATTTCTATAGACGTCTTGTTCTTTATTATTTGGTTTTATGGCTACTTGATGCTCTGGTACTCAGACTTTTTTGTTCCTAATGATGGTAAGTTTCACGGAGCTGAGGCATCAATTGCAACAGTTGGGATGATTTTCTCTATCGTTCTAGCTGTTTTGTTTACTGTGTTTCTGTATAAGAGTGTAGAGTCATTTTCATTAATTAGCGTGATCATTAAGTATCCTATGACCTTGCTACGGTAGGCAGTAAGGGGAAGGACTAATGAGCTTTATTTACGGCATTTAAGATGAGTTGGAAGGCCATAGCTTCGGTGCTTCTGGGTGGCTAGCGTCCAGCACCAGTAGAACCGACCAGCCTGTTCCAGCAGGCTGGTCGGCAATCGCCAGCGCCGCTACTCCCCCTCCCGAAACGGCAGCGCTTGGCGGGCTTGCTCCTCGGCTTGGCCGACGGCCAGCCACTCTTCCTGGCAGAAGTGGGCGATGGCGGGGGCGAAGTCGGGGTGGCGTATCATTCCGGTGCCATAGCTGAAAACCGGCTCGAATCCGCGGGCCAGTTTGTGTTCCCCCTGTACGCCCGGGTCAAACCGGTTCAGTCCTTGTTGCAGGCAGTATTCGATGCCCCGGTAGTAGCACAGTTCGAAGTGCAGCCCCTCTACCGCCTGCAGCGCCCCCCAATAACGCCCATATAAGGTGTCGCCCTCTTTCAGGTAGAGCGCGCAGGCGATGATGGTGCCTTGTTGGCGTGCCACCATCAGCACCACGTGTTCGGCAAAGTGTTGGGCCAGCAGGCGGAAGAAGGTGGGGGAGAGATAGCCGGGGTGGCCGGAGCGCTTGAGGTAGGTGGTTTGGTAGCACTGGATAAAGGCGTGCCAGTGGGCGTCGGTAAGGTCGTGGCCGGACAGGGTTTCAAAGCTTATGCCGGTATCGGCCAGGCGCTGCCGCTCCTTGTTCACCATCTTGCGTTTACGGGATTTAAAGCGGCCGAGAAACTCACTGAAGTTGGCTTCGCCCCGGTGGTGCCACTGGAATCGGATGTCCCGGCGTCGGTACCAATCCGGCAGGGTCCATTGCTTAAGCTCGTTGCCGTCGGGGAACAGCAACTGAACGCCGGAGGCATCCAGAGACTCGGCCCGCTGCGTCAGGCAGTGGCCTACCAGCGCGTGAATGTCCGCCGGAGCCTGTGTCCTATCGATGCCGAGTCGGGGGCCGGTGATGGCGGTAAAAGGGATGGCGCTGACCAGCTTGGGGTAGTAGTCCAGTCCACGTTGTTCGTAGGCCCGGGCCCAGCTCCAGTCGAACAGATATTCACCGTAAGAGTGCAGCTTGATGTAGAGCGGCATGGCGGCCACCAGTGTGGTGCCGCGATACACCAACAGGTGGTGGGGCAGCCAGCCGCTGGCCTCGCCAACGCAGTGGCTTTGCTCCAGCGCAGCGAGGTAGTGGTAGCGGGTAAAGAGGTGGTGGCCGAGCAGGCGGTCCCACTCGGCCGGGTCGACGGCACTGAGGTCGGAAACGAATTCGGCCCGCAGTGCGTCGCTCATCAGTTGGCGGCCCGCAGCCGGCCGCGCTGGGCCAGTCTGGCCCGCACCATCGCCATGGGCAGGTTACCGCAGGCCAGCACTTCCCGGTGGAAGGCGCGGTCACGGGCCAGCGCATTGCCATCGTGGACAAAGTCCCGTTTCAGTTGCCACATCAGGACGTTGCCCACCAGATAACTCATGGGGTAGCCCGGCTCCTGGGAGTACCAGTTGAGTTCGCCCTGTACCCGGCCATCGGTAAACCCGGTGACCACCTTGAGCAACCGTCCGGCGTTCACAAAGGGGTCGTCGCTGCTGGTGTCGACCGGATAGCCGATATCGAGGTAGTGGCGTTGGCCGGTCATAAAGTAGAGATCAATCGCCACCCGGGCGCTGAGTCGGCTGATGTCGCGCTTGGCAATAAAGCGGGCTTCGTCGGTCAGCTCACCCATGTAGCCGATGTCGAGCATGTAATCTTCCAGCATGGTGGTCCAGCCTTCGGCCAATTCCATGGCCGGGAACACCCGTCGTACCAGGCTGTCATTGCCGGACGCCGTCGCCAGCTGCAGGTGATGACCGGGGATCCCTTCATGGATCATCATCACCGGGATGCCCAGTTCGGTGTGTTCATCCAGCAGCGCTTCTGACAGCGTCAGGTAGATCTGACTGGTCTTGGTGCCGTCCGCCAGGGCGGCGGGCTGCATCATTGCCCCAGCCGGGATCATGGGCGCCATAAACTCCGGAGTGCGCATGATGGTCATGGCGTGGTCGTCGGGCTCATCGAACAGTTGGCGGGCCTGGATAAATTCCCCGATGCGCTCGGCCTCCGCCTGGTATCGCTCAATCACCGCTTGCAGGCGGCCATCGGGCACGGCCACGGCAAAGCGTTGGTTGAGAAACTGGTGTACGCCGTCGGCGTCAGTGTCCTCGGGCAACTGGTAGCGGGCGACCAGAGTCTGGCGCAGCTGCTCCAGGTTGGCCAGGGTGTCGGCAACAAAGTCGCGGGTGTGCTGGTGGATCTGCTCCAGGCTCAGTTCGATGCCGTTCAGGGCCACCAGAGTGCGGGCATTCTCCTCACCTAGGGTGAAATCGGTGGCGGTGGGCAGGGCGTCCAGCCCCTGGCGATAGGCAGCGATGGCGTCCAGCGCGCTGGTGATGTTGTGCTGCAACGCGGGTTGGTCAGAGTAGGTCACCTGCTCTGCCCACTGCTGAATCGATTGGAACAGGCTGGGCAGCTCCTCCAGGGTATCGTGTTCGATCTGCACCCAGCGTGCGATGGGACGGTCCAGTTGGGCCAGCGTGCCTTCCAGCAGGGCTGGGACGGCGGCCAAACGCTGTCGGATATTGTCCAGCCGTTGTTCAGCCTGGCGGGGATCCCGGCTCATCAAGAGGAAGATGCCGCCGCTGATCTGCTCCCCGGCCCGGGGCAGGGCGTGGTCCCGTCGGCGTCCCTCCCGCTCCAGCTTGTGCATAAAGTGGACCCGCTCTGCGCTGAGTCGCATCAGGGTGACATCCTGTTGTTGGTCGAAGTCCAGATCAACGCATTGTTCGGCTGCGGCGAGTACCGCATCGGCTTTGGCCAGCAATTGTTCGCGGTCGGTGGGGGCGGGGCTGGGCAGGCGATTCAACTGCTCGTCCAGGCCCAGTTCCACGCAGGCGTTGGGGCAGTGGGCAATCATGGCCAGGTAGGCGGCATTGAGCTGCTGGTACGGCGTCATCTCACATTCCGTTGGCAGATATTTGAGTTAACTGGGATGGTCGCACAGGGCAGACATCCCGGCAATGGCAGGGCCAGTCAGATCCGCTACGCGCCAGCCAGCATTCATCGAATCGTCATGGTGAAAAAATAACCACCCCGCAACGCCTGAGCTAATGGGAGTTTCCACAGTTACCCACAGAGTTAGTCCCAGATTTTGTGGATATTCAGGACTAAGTGACGGATTCTTTAACGGTTCTGCCCAGAGAAAAGTACGGAATTCGAGGGGTAACATAGCCCTTTGTCCGGGAAAACGGGTTTGGAAAAGCGGCGAATTCAGACTGTACAGTCCGTGAATTAATAGGCACTATTCGTGCAGATCTATGCATCACTAGGAAGGCAAAAGAATGAAAGTGGTTGTGGTTGGTGGCACCCATGGTAATGAACTCTCCGGCATCCAATTGCTGAAGAACTGGCAGGCGTCGCCGCAGCAACTGGCCCGCCCGGGTCTGTCGGTGTCGACGCTGATGGGCAACCCCTCGGCTTACCGCGCCAATCGCCGCTATCTGGATGTGGACCTCAACCGCCAGTTTTTACCGGAGCTGTTGGCAGATGACTCGTTGGCCAATATCGAGCAGTCCCGCGCCAAGGTGATCAATGCCCAGATTGGCCCGAAGGGCGCCAGCCAGATCGATCTGGTGATCGACCTGCACAACACCACCAGCAATATGGGCCCCACCCTGATCCTGGTGGACACTACCCCCTGGGATTACCAGCTGGCGGCTTACGTCAAGCACCACATGCCGGAGGCGGTGATTCTGGTGGAGGACGCCAAGCCTGCCGCTGAATGGGGCTACCTGTGCACCGTGGGCAAACGCGGGGTGATGGTGGAAGTGGGGCCACAATCCCAGTCGGTACTGCGTCATGACATTCTCGAGCAGATGGCGACCATGACCGGGCTGATCCTGGATTTCGCCAGTCTGGAGCAGGCCGGTGACCTGCCAGAACTCCCCGGCGAGGTGGAGGCGTACCGCTTTATCGACACCCACTACCTGCCGATGGATGAACAGGGTGAACCGCTGGCGATGGTGCATAAGTCTCTGGAGCAAAATGACTTCTGCGAACTGAAGCCTGGTGACCCGGCTTACCAGTACTTCGATGGCCGGATTGGGGTGTTCGACGGTGATCGACCCCTCCATCCCCACTTCATTAACGAAGCCGCCTACTACGACAGCCACGCCGCGTTCTCGCTGGCCGAACGGGTCACGCTGAACGTGCCAGCCCGCTGACCGACGCTCGGCACGGTTTCTGACGTAAAGCAGCCACCGGATGGTACGCCATTCCGGTGGCTTTCTTTTGGTTCATCGACGGCGAGCACCGACGGGCGGTGTGGCGGCCGGGCGGCACAATGGTGTTACGGCGCGGTTTGGTCCGGGGCGGGGCTGGGCACCAACGGTCGGATGTGTGCTGTGGCCAACTCCGCCCAGTGCTGATGCACCGGTTCGCCGGGGTGAAAGCGGTCCGGTGCCAGGTGTTCGGTCAACAGCGTGGCGCCGGTGGTGAGGTCGAGGATCCCGATATCCTGCTGGGGGGCTGCCCATTGGCTGAGGGCCCGGTTAAAGCGGTTGGCACGATGGCCAAGGTGGGCGCTCAGGGGCCAGGGCAGGCCGGGAAAGGCACCCAGCGGGGGCAGCGCGGTCAGCAGGATCAGGCTGGGCTGAAAGCGCCGGCGCAGGGTGTGGGTCAGGGCGGCGGTCTGGTTGAGCCAACGCTGGCGGGATACCGGGGAGAGGGCGTCGTTGACGCCCAGCGACACCAGCACCACGTCGATGGCTTCTGCATTGATGGCGTCGATAAGGTGGAGGGCTTGTCCGGTATTGAGGCCACTGCGGGCGTGCAGTTGCCAGCTGAGTCGGCAGTGTGACTGCAGTTGTTCGGCCAGTTTCCCGGTGAGGGCACGATGCTGATGCTCAATGCCAACGCCAGCCGCGGCTGAGTCACCGATGATCATCAGCGACAACGGCGGGCCCTGGCCCTGCTCACCGCTGCGGGGACCGGGCGCTTCCGGCAGCTTTGGGGTGCGCAGCCTTACCCATTTGCCCTGCACAAACAGCACTGGCGACAGCGCCAGCGTCCACGGGTCCAACACATTGCCCTCCCATTTGGCTCAAGCGCGATCCGGCGCTGTGTGTTTGGCGAACCCAGCATGCCAACCTGTACTTACAAAAACAAGACGATAAAAACGCCAGGCAGTGCCTGGCGTTTTTATCAGTTTTTGTCACCGCTTCGGGCTGCACCCTGGCGGCTGGGACGACGGCGTCGGGCTCGTTGGCCCTCGCTTTGCTCACCCGGTTTGCGGGGAGCGCGGGATTTGCCATCGGCCGGTTTGTTGCCGGGCTTACCGTTGCCGCCCGGCTTGTTACCGGGTTTGCCGTTGCCGCCCGGCTTGTTACCGGGTTTGCCGTTGCCACCGGGTTTGCCACCCTGGGGACGACGACGGCTGCGGGGCTGCTCGTCGTTGCCAGCCGGCTTATCACCCTCTTTGCGCGGCTTGCTGCGGTTATCGCGCTTAGGCGCGGCAGCGGCGTCAGTGCGCTTGGGTTGATTGCCGTGTTGGCGCGGTACCGGCAGCGGTTCCTGCGGCTCAAAGCCAGCCAGCTCAACCCGTTCAATCGGCTTCTGAATCAGCTTTTCGATGGCCTGCAGCAGTTTGAACTCTTCCGCACACACCAGAGAGATGGCCTGGCCTTCGGCGCCGGCACGGCCGGTACGGCCAATGCGGTGCACGTAGTCTTCCGCCACTTGCGGCAGGTCGAAGTTCACGACTTGAGGCAGCTGATGGATGTCGAGACCGCGGGCGGCGATGTCGGTGGCCACCAGCGCCTGCACGGTGCCGTCTTTAAAGCCGGCCAGTGCACGGGTACGGGCACCCTGACTCTTGTTGCCGTGGATGGCAGCGGCCTGAATGCCATCGCGCTCCAGCTTCTGAGCCAGGCGGTTGGCGCCGTGCTTGGTGCGGGTGAAGATCAGCACCTGGTGCCAGTTGTGCTCGCGGATCAGCTTGGAGATCAGCGCCGGCTTGCGGCCTTTGTCTACCGGGTGCAGACGCTGTACCACGGTGCGGGCGGTGCTGTTGCGCGGGCTGACGTCCACTTCCACCGGCTGGTTCAGCAGGCCACGGGCCAGTTCACGGATCTCGCCGGAGAAGGTTGCGGAGAACAGCAGGTTCTGACGACGCTTGGGCAGCAGGGCCAGAATTTTGCGGATGTCGCGGATAAAGCCCATGTCGAGCATGCGGTCGGCTTCATCCAGTACCAGCAGCTCGAGGTCTTCGAACTTGACGGCGTTCTGGCTGAACAGGTCCAGCAGGCGGCCTGGGGTGGCCACCAGCACATCGGCGCCACGACGCAGGGCCTGCATCTGCGGGTTGATGCTGACGCCGCCAAACACCACGACGGAGCGCAGCGGCAGGTTTTGGCCGTAAGTCTGTACGGACTCGGCCACCTGGGCTGCCAGCTCACGGGTCGGGGTCAGTACCAGGGCGCGCACGCGGTTGCTGCGGGCGCGGGTGCCGCGGCTGAGGTTTTGCAGCATCGGCAGGGTGAACCCGGCGGTTTTACCGGTACCGGTTTGGGCGGCGGCCATCACATCCTTGCCAGCCAGGATGGCGGGGATCGCCTGAGCCTGGATGGGGGAGGGTTCACGGTAACCTTTGTCGGCAACGGCACGGGCCAGTTCCGGGGACAAGCCCAGGGAAGCAAAAGGCATAGACTTCGACTCTTGTGGGTGGGGAGGCCCAGCGACACCCCGGGGAAGCGGGGGCGAAGGGCGAAAGGCGCGTAGGATAGCCCAAAAGCGCCGCTACGACAGCCGAAATGTTCACGGGCTGGAGGTTGGAGCACGAAACAGTGACTGGCGACGCTGGTCAAACTCCTCGGCCGGATTGAATTTCAGTCGACCATTGCGCCGCTCCAGCCCCAGGTTTTGGTACACCGATGCCAGTTCGGGAAAGGCGGTGTCATCAATCACCTGGCGGTAGTGGTCGGCGAACAACGTGGTGTCGGCCAGTTGGTCAAAGGTCGCGATGAGGGACCGGGCTGTCCAGCTCCGGCGCTGCTGGCGGCAGCACTCAATAAATCGGGCCAGCACGGTATCGAGGCTGACGTTGTGTTGCTCGCGAAGCGCCATATCCACCCGCATAAAGTACGCCGCGCCACTCCAGTACACCCGCATGTAGCTGCCGGTGCGCCACATCGCCGGGCTCAGCTGGCGCAGGCTGCGACCCTTGCGGTTGGCGTCGCGCTCACCCCGCTGGAATCCGGCATCGAGGTCGAGCAGGGCCTGCTCGACCGACACCACGCCAGCCCGTCCCCTGAGCAGGTTCTGGTAGTAGCTGGCGAGCCCTTCACTGAACCAGATGTCGTCGTCACCGGGGTAGGGGATCAACAGGTGGCTGAATTCGTGCAGGGCGGTCCAGTCGTTGTGGAAGGCGCGGGCCGGGTAGCTGGGGTCCACGTAAAAATGGATCCCCTCCGGTTGACTGCGGATCACCCGTGCCCAGGGTACCGGGCCGTAACCGCGCTGGGTGGGGGTGACGGTAATGCGGGCCTGCTCGAGGGGAAAGCGGCCGCTGACCAGGCTCAGGGTATCGGCGCTTTGTTCCAGCCAGTGCCGGAGTTTGTCCTGTTCACTGGCGCTGAGGTCGCCACGAAACTCAATGGCGAGGGGGGAGGCGTTCAGCCCCAATGGCAACATCAGGAGTGCCAGTACAGAAGCCTTCATCCGGGTCGTCCTTAAAGGATATGCTGTCAGTGTGGCAAAGGCTTCGGGGGTTTGCGCGGCGACTACCGTCGGTGATCTTCCGGTGCCGTGCTGACGTTTAATGCGGCTGAGGCTCAAACAACAGGAAGTCCGAGAATGGTAGGGGTAATGCAAAGGTTAATGCTGGTGGCAACGCAGGGATTTCGGGGCGTGCTGGTGGCGGCAGCGCTGGTGCTGGCGGGCTGCAGTGGCACGCCGCATGGCGGCGAAGCGGTCTCCCCGTTTGACTTGGAGCGGTATCTCGGCACCTGGCACGAGCTGGCCCGGCTGCCGAACCGGTTTGAGACCGACCTGGTCAACGTCACCGCCCAATACAGCATGCGGGACGATGGCGGCGTTAAGGTGATCAACCGGGGGTTTAACACCCGCACCCGCGACTGGGAGGAGGCTGAGGGTAAGGCCTACCGGCTCGACCCTGACGCGGCCAAGCTGAAGGTGTCGTTCTTTGGCCCCTTCTACGGCGCCTATAACGTGCTGTGGCTCAGCGACGATTACGACCTGGCACTGGTGGCCGGGGATGACCACCAGTACCTGTGGTTACTGGCACGGGAGCCCAGTCTGCCGCAGGCGCGACTGGAAGCGCCGCTGGCGGTGGCGGAACAGCTGGGCTTCGCGATGGACCAGCTCGAGTGGCTGATGCCTCCACTTACAGCCAGGGAGTAAATTCAAACCCAAGGCTGACCCGTTCGCTTTTGACGTTGTAGTCGATCAGGCTTTCGCCATAGCCGTAATACACCTGCACAAACCCTCTCAGCTTGGCCCAGATGGGAAAGCTCCAGCCCGCTTCCATGCCACCCTTGCCGGTGTTGAAGTTGCCCCGTACCCGCAGACTGAGATTGCGCTGTTCGCGCTTGTGCACCACCAGAAACTCGCTGTAACCCATGTAATCGGTGATGTCCGGGTTATCGTCGCCACGCGGGTCGTCGGGGTAGGCTTTCGGGTCCTCTTTAAGCCGGTACCAGGTCTGGGCGCCGAGTGCCCAGTCGCCCTTACTGACCGCCATGCCACCAATCAGCCGGTTCCAGCTGCGGGATTGGCTGCCGGACTGGCCGTTGGACTGGTGGTTAAAGGCGAGACTGAGGGAGTCCACTTGCCAGCCTCCCCACTCCCAGCCAGGACGGTGGAAGTAGATGATCTCCGGCATATGGTTGGTTTCCCGGAACGGCGAGGAGGCGTCCTTGTTGTAAGCCTGCCACCAGCTTTGGTTGGTGTAGGCCACAAACACCCGCCCCTTGCCGCCAAACCAGGAGGGGGTCACCGGCACCTTCACACTGAGCTGGAACTTCACCTCCCAGTTGTCCATCGACTCCGGGTGGTAGCGCCAGCCGTCCTCATTCGGGGTGCGGTTGTAGCTGGCGGGCAGGATGTAGTTGTTGTAGTGGGCATTGAGCGCAAAGCGCTCATCACTGGTACTGATCTCGGATTCGATCCGCTCTTCGGCGGAGCTGGTGGTTGGGTCACTCTCCAGTTGGCACAGGGCGCGCAGCTCCTCCAGTGTGGTGTCGCCGTGGCCACTTCGCAGTTGCTCTTCAAGGCAGGGGTTGCTGGCCGCGGCGGCCAGCACTAACCAACTGATTGCGCTCATTGAAATCCATCCCAGTCCATCGAAGTGCTCACTCTGCCAGCCCGCTGTGACAGAGTAAAGGCGCTACCCTTTCGGATAGCCGGTGATGGTGCGGATAGCCTGGTAAAGCGGCGCCAGTTGCGGGTACAGCTTGAGGTACACCTGTTGATACAACTGCTGGTAGAGGTGGTGGTGCTCCGGGTTGGGCTCGAACCGTTGCCCGGTGTGCACCATCGCCCCCTGTGCGGCAGCAAAATCCGGGTGCCAGCCCAATCCCACGGCGGCACAGATGGCCGCGCCCAGTCCCGAGGTTTCAATGGTATGCACCCGTTCGGCGGGCAGGCCAAACAGGTCGGCGGTCAGCTGCATGGCGGCATCGGATTGGGCGCCGCCACCGGAGATGCGCAGCCGGGTTGAGCGCGCGCCGGTGGCGCGTTCAATCTGGTCCAGCCCCTCTTTCAGGCCAAACGCCAGCCCTTCGAGAATGGCGCGGTAGAGGTGGGCCCGGGTGTGGACATCGCCGAAACCGATCACACAGCCCTTGGCTTCCGGACTGGACAGGTCGGCGCCCCAGTAGGGTTGCAACATCAGCCCCATGGCCCCCGGCGGCACGGCGCTGACCAGCGGGTCAAACAGCGCTTCCACCGGTTCACCGCTCTCCCGCGCCAGCAGTTTCTCCAGATGGCCAAACTGCTCTTTAAACCAGGACACCATCCAGAAGCCGCGGAACAGCATCTTCTCGTTCAGGTACAGCCCCGGCTCGCAGGCGGGATAAGCGGGCATCAGTGGCACCACTTCACGATAGCGCCGAGACGGCAGATTGACGGTGGCGGTGGTGCCAAAGCTGAGGCTGGCGATGCCGCTCTGGTGGCCGCCGCTGCCCAGCACTTCGCAGGTTTTGTCGCCGCCGGCGGCAAACAGTGGCAGGTCCGGAGCCAGCCCCAGCGCGTTGGCGGCGCTGTCGGTCAGCTGGCCCAGCGTCTCGCCGGGGGCCTGCAACTGGGCCATCTGCTCCGGCCGGACGCCCAGGGCACGCCAACGCCAGTTGCGGGGAGAGTGCCAGCGGTGTTTACGGTAATCGAACGGCAGGTAGCCCACCTGGGCGGCGGTGCTGTCCGCCAACTGGCCGGTCAGGCGGTGGGTCAGGTAGGCGGACAGGGACACCAACTTGCGGCACTGCTGCCATCGTTCAGGATGCAGCTGAGCCAGCCGGTTGGCCGGTGCCCGCTGCCGCACTTTGGTAAGCAGCGGACCAACCTTGGGCAGCGCCAACAGGGTACGCCAGGGCTGGGGCAGCGTCGGCAGTTCGGTGGCGCGGCGTTGGTCGAGCCAGAGGATGGCGGGGCCGAGGGGTTGGTGGTCGGCATCCAGTGCCACCACCGAGGTGCGCTGACAAGTCAGGCTCAGGCCCGCCACCCGGGCGGGGTCATGGCCCTGTTGCCACAGCGACTGGCAGCACTGCACCAACGCGTCCCAGTAGCGACTGACGGCTTGTTCGGCGGCACCGGGTTCGGGGCTGTGGTAGGGCGGGTCAAAGGCGAGCTGGCTTTTGCCCACCAGCTGGCCCCGGACATCGAACAGCAGCGCGCGCAGGCTTTGGGTGCCATTGTCGATGGCAAGGATCAAATCAGCCAACGTGTTACTCCTGATGATACTGCTGGAAGTGGTGCCAATAATGCTGCCACTCCTGCTGCCAGCGCGAATCGTCCCAGGGCAGGGCGGGCTGGCACAGCTGCTGGATCTCGTCCTGATAGGCCCGCAGCCCCTCGCCCAGCACCCAGCCTAAGCGGGTGCGGCGCAGCAGCAGGTCGGACAGTTGGTGGATGGCGCCGTGGCGGGCCCAGTGCACCAGCTCGTGGCGCGGGGTCAGGCTGTTGCCGATGGCGCTGCCATCCAGGTGGGGGCGCTGAGTCAGGATGATGTCCGGTTGTGGCTGAGGCTCAGGCAGGCGGCCCTGGGATTCGGCGCTGGCCATCACCTCTTCGGCCATCTCAACAAAGGTGGTGAGTTTGCCGCCGGTGACGTTGACCAGTCCCGGCTCATCCCAGATCAGGTGTTCGCGGCTGGCGTCGGAGGGCGCCTGTTTCTCCCCCGCTTTGGGCTGTGGCGTCACAATGGGGCGCAGGCCCGACCAACTGCTGAGGATCGGTGGGGTGTGGTTTAGCCCCAGCAGTGGCAGCAGTTCCAGCAGGTATTCCCGCTCTTCGGCGCTGCACCGGGCCGGCGCGTTCTTATCGGCCAGGTGGTCAAGGTCGGTGGTGCCGAGCACGCTGGTGCCAGCCCAGGGGTAGCAGAACACCACCCGTTTATCCCGGGGGTGAAACAGGGTCAGTGACGCGGTGAGGGGCAGGTCACGCTGATCAAACACCAGGTGTGAGCCGCGCAGCGGGCGCATCATCAGCCCCTCCGGCAGCGGGGTCAGGCCATCGGCCCATACCCCGGTGGCGTTGATCACCATCGGAGCAGTCAGTTGGCAGCGGCGTTCGCCGCAGGCGATGTCGACGCCGTTAATCTGCCCCTGTTCGTTGCGGCGCAACGCCGTCACCTCGGTGTAGTGGCTGAGGTCGGCCCCTTGCGCCACCGCTTCCTCCAGGGTTCGCAGCACCAGGTGGCTGTCATCGCACACCGCATCAAAGTAGTGATTGGCCCCGAGGTTGTCCGCCAGGTTCAGGCCCGGAAGACGCGCAGCCAGCTGCTCGGGAGTGAGCCAGCGCGGTCGGTGGAAGGGTTTGGCCCCGGAGATCCGGTAGTAGATCCACAGCACCAGTCGCATCGCCAGCGGGCCGGGGCCACGGCCCCGGTGGTGCATCAGGTAGTAGGGCAGGGGGGTGATGATGTCGGGCCAGCGCTGGCGCAGTCGTTCGCGGGCGCGGGCGGCCTGTCGGGTCAGGCGGAAGTGGCCCTGGCCGAGGTAGCGCAGGCCACCGTGCACCATCTTGGAGCTGAAATTAGAGGTGCCACCGGCCAGATCGCCACGGTCCAGCAGCAGGGTGCGATAGCCCCGTTGGGCCGCGACGCGGGCAATGCCCGCCCCGGTGATGCCTGCCCCAATCACGATAATGTCCCAGTCGGCGCCGGCTTCCAGCTGGGCCCGGGTTTGGCAGACCGCGTCGGTCAGACTCCGCATTCATCCTCCTCCAACAGGGCGCCGGGATTGAGTTGAGCCTTGGGATCAAAGTGGGTCAGCAGTTGGCGCAGCGCCGCCTGGGCCACCGGACCCTTCTCGGTGTTGAGGTAGGGGGCGTGGTCCCGGCCCACCCCATGCTGGTGACTGATGGTGCCACCATGCTCAACGATGACGGCGGAGGTGGCGTGCTTGAGTCGGCGCCAGCGCAACAGGCTGTGGTCAAAATCCTGGCCACAGGGGAACAGGTAGGTGGTGTAGAGGCTGGCGCCCTGGCGATAGACATGGCTGATGTGGGTAAACACCAGTACCGGCTGGTCTTCGCTGGCCAGAGCGTGGCGCAGGGTGTGCTCAATGGCGAGCCGCAGCGACTCAATGTTGGCCCAGTCGGTGGCGGTTTCCAGGGTGTCGACGCAGTAGCCTTTTTGCCACAGGGCCTCGCGCAGATAGGGGGCGGCGAAGCGTTTGCGCTGCCAGTGCTGACCCAGTGTCTGGCTGTGCATCACCGCGCCATAGCGGTTGAGGTGGCGGCGGATGGCCCGGTGCTGCTCGCCCCCTTCCCACACCAGCATGGCCGGTTGTTCGGCGCCGCGCAGGGCCAGGTAGCGGTCGAGCCACTGTTTCTTTGAGCCGGACAGGGCCAGCGCCAGCTGGGTGCGGGTCTCCTCCGGGTGGCTCAGGCGCAGCATCCCCGCCGGCAGGCCCGCCTGGATCAGGCTGCGTACCGCCTCGACCGCCTGGTCATAATCCTTGAGGACACTGGTGTAGAAACGCTCTTTTTCCGGCAGAGGGCGGATCCGTACCGTCACCTGAGACAGCACCCCAAGCCGACCTTCGCTGCCCAGCACCGCCTCGCGCCAGTCCGGGCCGGCTGCAGAGGCGGGTACGGTGGGCAGCACCCAGCGCTCGTTCAGGGTGTGCAGCACCGCGCCAGCAAACAGTTGCTCGATGCGGCCATAGGTCAGGGATTGCTGGCCACTGGAACGGCTGGCGACCCAGCCACCAAGGGTGGAGAGTTCAAACGATTGTGGGAAGTGACCCAGGGTAAAGTTCTGAGCGTTCAGGGCGGCTTCCAGATCGGGCCCGGATACGCCTGCCCCAAAGGTGGCCAGTTGGCTGATGGGGTCGAGGGCGAGCAGTCGGTTCATCCGCGCCAGCGACAGCGTGATCACCGGTCGGTCCGAGTCGGGCACATTGATGTGGCCTGCCACGCTGGTGCCGCCACCGTAGGGGATCACCACCAGATTGTCCTCACGGGCCAGGTCGAGCAGGGCGCGCAATTGATCGTCGTTGTCGGGCAGGGCGACGGCATCGGGGTAGTGGCCCATTTTTCCGGATTTCAGGGCCAGCCAGTCCGGCAGACTCTGGCCACGGGCATGGCGCAGGCGCAGCTCCGGCGAGGTGGACCAAAGCTCAGACTCCGACAGACGGGAAGGGGGCACCAGGCTTATCGCCTCCTCAAGGCTGACCTCCCCCAACGGCACGCCCGGGCCCAATCGTTCTGCCAGCATGGTGCTGGCGGCCTCGGGCAGTGTCGGGGCGATATCCGTTCGGCCCCATCCGTTCCATCGTCTTTCCATCTCGTTGTCCCTGAATCGTTTTTCTAAAGATAGAGGGTAACGTCCGCACACGGGAAGTGCAGCGGTGGATAAGGACAGCTTGGGTGGATTTTTCAGACAGTGGCATGGCTTCACCTCTTGGACTGAGTCGACTGAATCGGTAACTTGGTGCCCATCAGGCGGTTGTCACGGAGTGACAGAATGAAGCAAACAGCACAGCCGGGAGGTGGCCATCATGACGCTGGGTAGTTGTGCCATGCCGGCGTTACTGCAGTACCTTGACTGGGCCCGGCAGCATGGGGTGGATCCTGCCCCACTGTTAGACCAGGCCGGGATAGACCCGGCTTTATTGGCGCAGCCCGAGGCGCGGTTGGGCGGCGAGCAGTTTCAGCAGTTCTTGCTGGCCTTGGCCCGGGTCAGCCAGGAGGACACCTTTGGGCTGCAGTCGGCGCAGCATGTTCAGCCGGGCTCCTACTCGGTATTGGGCTACATCGCTATGAACAGCGATAACCTCGGCCAGGCGCTGGAGCGCGCCATGCCTTACGAAAAGCTGGTGGGGGATATGGGCCGCTCCGACTGGCGGTTCGGGCCCAAAGAGGCGGTGTTGCGTTGGCACTGCCAGTACTCTCACCCGCAGGTGGTGCCGCAGATGGTGGATAACGTGCTGGCCAGCTGGACCGGTTTTGCCCGAGCGCTGTTGGGCCAGCCCGGGGCCAGCCCGAGTTGGGTCAGTTTGCGTCGTGCGGTGCCGGCGGACGGGGGACGTGCCCATCAGCAATGGTTCGGCGCACCGGTGCAATTCGGTGCGGAACAGGACGCCATCGGCATCCCCGCTTCGCTGTTATCGCAACCGGTGGTGCGGCCCGACCCACAGCTGTTGCCGGTACTGGAGCAGCATGCCAAGCGGCGTTTGCAGGCGTTGGAACAACAGGACGACCTGCCGATGCGGGTGCGGGTTCAGATTGAAGCCGCATTACAGCGTGGGCCGGTGCGTCGGGATCAGATTGCCGATGCCTTGGGGCTTAGCGAAAAGACCCTGCAACGCCGCCTGGCCCAGTGTCAGACCCAATACCAGACTGAGCTGGATCGTGTTCGATTGAGCCTGGCCCAGCGGGCACTGGAGGAGACCGAACAACCGGTCGCAGAGCTGGCACTCAGATTGGGATTCAGTGACGTGCGCTCGTTCCAACGCCGTTTTAAGCAGTGGACCGGACAGGGGCCGGGCGCCTACCGTCAGGCTCGGCGGGTGCAGGCATGAGTGTCGTCAGTGGCAATCTGAGGGCGGGGCTGCCCGGGTTGGGGCAGAGCGACTCTGAGTGGTTTGATGGCTTAGTGCAGACGCCCAATGCGCGGATAGAGCGGATCCTCAGTCACGGCCAGGTGACGCCTCAAGGGCAATGGTGCGATCAGGCCGAAGACGAGTTTGTGGTGTTGATTGAGGGGGCGGCACAGTTACAGATTGAGGGAGAGTCTCAACCCCGACAGCTGGCGGCGGGGGATTGGCTGCTGCTTCCGGCCCACTGTCGCCACCGGGTGGTCTGGACCGACCCGAACCAGCCTAGCCTGTGGCTGGCCCTGCATCTGCGCACCTGAGCCGGGATTCAGATAAGACAAGGCCGGAGTGTGGGGGTCCGGCCTTATTGGGAGCATTGCCAGTTCCGGTCGGGAGGGTGTGGTCCCGGTGAACGCAATGTTAAGTTTGAGTCTGGTCGGATCTGACAGCGGTGTCAATTTGGTGGGTAATTTTTTTATAAAAAAATTGTCTTAGCCAAGTGACTGTTCTGGTTCCAATCCGCTGGCAAACCCCGTGGTATTGGTCTACCTCCGCCATTTTGCGGCCTTTTTAACCGCCCTCCTCACTGCTATGATGCCCCCACTTTTTGCTCTGAACCGGATTCGTGCCGGTATTCTCCGAAGGAGTCTTCATGTTAGAAACCGGCCTGATCCTGGCCTTGGCGGCCGTGCTGGTGGTGCTCTTTCGACCTGTGTTGAGTTTGATTTGGGCGTTTTTCATCGATTACCTGGAGCGCAAGTTCAGTCACAAAATCGACGACTGAAACGGGCCAGAACCCATCCAGGCACAAGTGGAAGTATTGTGAGCGGCCTCTCTGCAGCGAGGCTACGCTTTAGACTAAAGTCGTAGACTTTTCGCACAGCAGTGGGAGGCGATATGGTAACAACAGTGTGTCTGGTGGTGTCGGCATTGATGGTGCCAGTGGTGCGTCCGGTGGTGGACCGTACCATTGATAAACTGGCAGAGCGGATGGCCGACAACCAGCGTCACGGCGACGAATAAGCCTCCCCGGGGGCGTGGCATTGACCACGCCCTTTTTGTTTTTCTCGTTCCTCTTTTCTTCCTACCCTCTACCTCTCTCCCCGGAATGGGCGCACAAGCGCGCATTCGGCGTGGTTTACGCCCACAAAAGCTTGTCTAAAATCCCGTAAGTGGTAGTTTGCCTGCTGTAGCGTTAACTGAGATTGAGTGATCATGCCGAAGGCCAGTGAAATCAAAAAGAACACCGCCATTGTCTTCAATGGTAAAACTTACGTGGTTCGCGATATCGAGCGTTCTGTACCGCAGGGACGTGCTGGCGGAAGCCTTTACCGGATGCGTATGTATGAAGTGGTGACCGGCCAGAAGATTGACGAAACCTTTAAAGACAGCGACATGCTCGACTTGGGTGATCTGCGTCGTTCTCCTGTTACCCTGTCCTACATCGACGGTGATGAATATGTCTTCATGGATTCTGAGGACTACTCCAGCTATCACCTGAACCGTTCCTCCATCGAAGACCAGATCCCCTTCCTGGACGAATCCACCGAGGGGATGCAGGTGGTTATCGTTAATGACACCCCTGTTGGTATCGATATGCCGACCACCGTTGAGCTGGTTGTGGTTGAGACCGACCCGTCCATCAAAGGCGCCTCCGCCACCTCCCGCACCAAGCCTGCGGTACTCTCCAGCGGCGTAACCGTGCAGGTACCGGAGTACATTGCCACCGGTGAAAAGATTAAGGTGCATGTTGAAGAGCGTAAGTTTATTAGTCGTGCCGACAGCAAGTAACGACCAATAAGTGCGACGCTGTCGCGAAAAAGCCCGGCCAGTGCCGGGCTTTTTTGTGCCGATTAGCGGCAGCTTGGTCGTTGGTCAGTGGATTGGAGCGAGCAGCGCCGGATTGATGACCAGGTTTCGCACGCCATGACCGTGGTCTTCATTAAAGCGGTTAGCCTGGCACCAGCGCCCCAAGCTGCGCACGTCGACCTTAGCGACCTCGGGGTAGACGCGCCAGCTCACCTGGAAAGGGGAGCCCTGCTCATTGAAACCGGGCCCGGTGGTGGAACCGGCGTAGGCCACCGGTTTACCGAGGTTGTCCGGCAGGTTCACCGCCTGATAGTAATCGCCGACCTGTTGAACCTGAGCCAGATGGCCAAAGTCGAGGGCATCGGCGTCGTTAACCAGCACGTAGACCTGAGCCTCCACCCTCAATTGAGGGTTGTTGTTGGCGTCGCTGAGGCAGGCGCCAAGGGTTGGGCCCGGTTGCACCGCAGCGGTGGTGTGGACAAAGTGCACCTCAATGGTGTCACCGGACTGCAGGGCGCCCTGTTTGCCTGAGCATACTGACTGTGCGATAGGACGACGCTCGGCCGCGTTCAACTTGCCTGAGTACAGGTATCCGCTGTGATGGCCTTTGCCATCGCCGTTGCCAGCGTATTGGGTGAACTCGCCCCCCGAATGTTCAGCACCACTGTGGAAGTGGATATTGCACAAATTCATCTGCTGATAGGGTGGGGCGGGGGAAAACCGGGCACGGTTCAGCCCCGTTGCTGCATCAATATTTCGGGGCGACTGTGGCCCGAAACCCTTCATAGCCGTATTGGCCTGCAGTGCAGCCCGCTGACTGGCGATCTGCGCGTCGGTAACCTCGCTCTGGCCGGCGTCGGCCAGCCCCCCGGCGAACACCAGCAGCAGGCTGAATAGCGGAAGTGGCCAACTCTGTCCTTGCTTCATTCTGTGTCTCCTTTCTCCTTCACCGCCGCTGTCACCAATGCCGGTGTTACTTTGGCGTGCGGTGGGTCGGGACACCTTGCCAGAGTTATCTGGCGGTTCCCATCCGTGCCGCCGTAATCGCGTGTTGGGGATACGCATGGCTTACGTCAGCACCGTGACTGAGGGCGTGGTGGCCCGCTGTCATCGCCCGAAGGCATCGTCCCTGAGCGCGCTCGCACGCCCTTGCTAACCTCCTGTTCTTTTTGCGCTGTGCTATGCCTTATCTGGGGGATGTTATGAAGCAGTCATTCCAGGATTTTTTCTCACAGGAATCGTCCGGCGGCATCGTACTGATGGTGGTGGTGGTTATCGCTATGGTGCTGGCCAACTCGCCGCTCGACGGTGCCTATCACGCGTTTCTGAATACGCCGGTGCGGGTGCGCTTCGGTCCGCTGGACATCGATAAGCCGATGTTGTTGTGGATCAACGATGGCCTGATGGCGATGTTCTTCACCTTGATTGGCCTCGAGGTGAAGCGTGAACTGTTGCAGGGCGCCTTATCCAGCCCCAGCAAGGCCGCTTTGCCCACCTTTGCCGCCATTGGCGGCTTGCTGGTGCCGGCGTTGATCTTCCTCGCTTTTAATCACCAGGATGAGCTGGGTCGGGTGGGTTGGGCCATCCCGGCGGCTACGGATATTGCCTTTGCTCTGGGGGTTCTGGCTTTGCTTGGCAGCCGGGTGCCGGCGGCGCTCAAAGTGTTTCTGCTGGCGTTGGCGATCATCGATGATTTGCTGGTGATCCTGATCATCGCGCTGTTCTACAGCGACAGCTTGTCGATGCTCAGTCTCACTGTTGCTGCAGTGGCCACGCTGGGGTTGGTGACGCTCAACCGCGCCGGTGTGCGCAAGCTGGCGCCCTACCTGTTGATCGGGGTGGTTCTGTGGGTGGCGGTGCTGAAGTCCGGGGTACACGCTACGCTCGCCGGTGTGGTGTTGGCCTTTACCCTGCCGTTGGATCGGGACGAGAGCGGTTACTGTCCCAGTGAAACTCTGGAGCACCGGTTACACCCATGGAGCGCGTTTCTGATCCTGCCGGTATTCGCGTTTGCCAATGCCGGCGTCAGCCTAGAGGGGCTGGGGCTGGCCGACCTGACCTCTCCGCTGCCGATGGGGATTGCTCTGGGCCTGCTTCTCGGCAAACCCCTCGGCATCATGCTGTTCAGCATTATTGCGGTGATGGTGCGGCTTGCCCGCCTGCCGGAAGGCTTGGGCTGGGTTCACCTGCTGGGGGTATCACTGCTCTGTGGCATTGGCTTTACCATGGCGATGTTTGTGGCCTCCCTGTCGTTTGACCCGGGCATGCTGAACTACGGTGACCTGGCCCGGTTGGGCATCCTGATTGGCTCCGGGCTGGCGGCGGTGGCTGGATACGTGCTGCTTAGCAAGACCCTGCCCGAACAGCGCAAAACGCCGCCTGAACCCTAGCCGGAATTCGGGGAAATATGCGGGTGCTGAGCCAGTTTCTCTTTCAGAAAGTCGATAAAGCACCGGACCTTTAATGGCACGTGTCGGCTCTGGGGATAGAGCGCGTTAAAGGGCACATTGTCGGCCTGATAGCTGGCGAGAACCTGCACCAAACGCCCGTCAGACAAGGCTTGCTCCACCATCCAGACCGGCAGTTCGGTGATGCCCATGCCGGCGATCGCGGCTTCCAGGTTCATGTCACCGCTGTCACTTTGAAACGGTCCACGAACCGGCACCACAATCGTGTTGCCCTGGTATTGGAAGCGCCAGCTGTGCACGGCCCGGACCGGAGAATAGACGATGCACTGGTGTTGGCTTAACGCGTCGGGTGTCTCAGGCACACCCTGACGGGACAGGTAATCGGGTGACGCCACCAGTAACATCGGATTGTCGAACAGATGGCGCACGATCAGTGAGGAATCCTCCAGGTGGCCGGCACGTATTGCGATGTCGATGCCTTCGGCCTGGAGGTCGGAGCGCCGATCGCTGACCAGAAAATCCAGCTGGATATCCGGATAACGCTCAAGAAACTCGGTCATCACCGGCGCCAATATCTGGCGGGCAAAGGGGTAGGGTGCGGTGATGCGCAAGTTTCCCTTTGGCTGGACCCCCTGTGCGCGGATCCGCCCCTCTACTTCATCCAGCTCTGCCAGCCAGTTGACGCAATGGTGGTAGTAGTCTGCCCCTTCCGGAGTTAATGCGTGATCGCGGCTGGTTCGGCGCAGTAACTTCACACCCAGCTCCGCTTCCAGCGTTGCCACCTTCTTGCTGACCGAAGCCTGGCTGGTAAGCAGTTCACGGGCCGCCGCTGAGAAGCTGCCGGATTGCACCACCCGGACAAAGACGCGCATCGCGCCGAGCTGATCCATTACATCTCCAACAAAAGTGAATAGATGGAATTCAATTTACCATGGTTCTATTCAAAAACTGAGTGCTCTATCGTGACGTCATCAGGTCACCGGCGGCCAGTTCTGAAAGCTGGCCCGCTGGCGAAGCACCCTTTTGACTGATGTGAGGCGAACACCATGACACTGGAACAACAACTGCAAGTTTTACTGGATAAGCAGGCACTGACCGAATTGATGTACAAATTTGCCCGTGCCCTGGACCGGGTTGATGGCGAGTTGATGAAGTCGACTTACTGGCCAGACGCGGTAGAGGAGCACCAGGACCCCATTTTCCCTGAGCTGTTCTACTACAACGGTAATGCCCATGACTTTGTTGACCCGGCCATGGCGGGTTTCAAAGCCCTTAAGGCCACCCAGCACCGCATCAGCAATCCACTGATCGAGGTGGATGGGGATGAGGCCCGTGCGGAGTGCTATGTGTGGGCGTATCACGTCCATGAGGAGGAGGGCGTCGACCGGGAAGGGATCCTGGGTGGGCGACACCATTTCCGCTTCCAGCGCCGGGCGGGAGAGTGGCGGATCCTGCATCGCTCGACCGTGTTTGACTGGAACCAAAACCAGCCGGCCAGCGCCATCTGGGCGGAGAGCTTCAGCGACAAATACCGTGGCCAGCGCGACCGCAGTGACGACAGCTACCACTACATCCAACGCTGAGTTCGGTTGCTAAAAAGGTGGGGCCGGGCAGGCCACCTCCGTGCGGCTGACGCACACCGGAGAGAGTTGTGCGCAACAACCCGGCCCCTCAATGCCTACGGGGCAATGGGGCTAATGGTTTGGCCCAGGCAAAAAAAAGCCGCCCGGAGGAGGCGGCGAATGGGTGTGATATCAAGGAGCCTGGCGTTGGCAGGAGAAGCGATCCTTTCGTCGCCAGGACAATCGGTTAACGGGAGCGTGGGGTAAGCCGATCACTTTTTTCTGGTAAAAATCCGGCTCCCCGGCAAAAAGTTCGGCGCGTTGAGCTCGCTTCGGCGATAATGGCCCTCTTGCAACGAGTTGAAGTGATTCCCCCATGCTTTCCTATCGCCACAGTTACCACGCCGGCAACCATGCTGACGTATTGAAGCACTGCGTCCAGTCCCTGATCCTGGAAGCGCTTAAAGGCAAGGACAAAGCCTTTGTTTACCATGACACCCACTCCGGTGCCGGTCGTTACGATCTGAAGGACGACCACGCCGAGAAGACCGGTGAGTACGTGGATGGCATCGGCCGCCTGTGGGGCGAGGATTGCCCGCAGTTGCTGCACCCTTACCTGAGAGCCGTCAAGGCACTGAACCCCAATGGCAACCTGCGCTACTACCCGGGCAGCCCGCTGCTGGCGTCGGCTTTGATCCGCCCCCAGGACCGCATGATGCTGACGGAACTGCACCCCAGTGACTATCCGCGTCTGGCACAGGAGTTTGAAGGTGACCGTCAGGTGCGCATTGCGCGCGAAGACGGTTACCAGTGCCTGAAAGCCAACCTGCCGCCGAAAGAGCGTCGGGGCATGGTGTTGATTGACCCGCCCTACGAACTGAAAGATGAGTACCGCGACCTGGTGGCCGGGGTACAGGAAGGGGCGAAGCGCTGGGCCACCGGCACCTACGCGCTGTGGTACCCGGTGGTGTTCCGTCAGGACATTGAGTTTGTTGAGCGTCGCCTTAAAGCCTCCGGCATCCGTAAGATCCTGAAGATTGAGCTGCGGGTGAAGCAGGACAACGTCGAGCGCGGTATGACCGGTTCCGGCATGATCGTCATTAACCCGCCCTGGAAGCTGGAGCAGCAGATGGCCGAACTGTTGCCGTACCTGACGGAAAAACTGGGCCAGTCTCCGCAGGCCGGTTTCACTCTGGAGTGGCTGGTCGGCGAATAAGCCGGGGCTCAGCCACGCAAAAAGGGCGCCGTTATGGCGCCCTTTTTTGTTGTGACTGACGTCCGCTGACCCGGGTCAGCTTTTCAGGTGATGTACCAGCGCATCAAGCTGTTCCGCCTGCCGGGTCAGCTCGGCAATCTGGCTGACTGCCTGTTGGATCTGCTCACCAATGGCATTGCCGTGCTGGCGGATCTGGTCGATGTTGGTGACCAGCGTGGTGGCCACACTGCTTTGCTGCTCGGCGGCGGTGGCGATCTCAGTACTGCGCAGCGCCAGGTCCTGATTGCGTTCGCTGATTTGACGGATCTGCTCCGCCACCAGTCCCATTAACTCTCCGCTTTGGGCGGCGTTATCGACGGTACGCTCCATCACACTGACCAGCTGGGTACGGCCACTTTGCAGGGTGTCCATCATGCCCTGAATTGCCACAGTGGCGTCCTGGGTCCGGCCTGCCAGGGTCCGCACCTCATCGGCCACCACGGCAAAGCCGCGTCCCTGCTCACCGGCACGAGCCGCTTCAATGGCGGCGTTCAGCGCCAGCAGGTTGGTTTGCTCGGAGATGGCGTTGATGCTGGTCAGCACCTGATTGATCTGGGTGATGTTCTGTTCCAGCAGCGTCACCGCCTGAGCCGCCTCTGTCACCTCGCCCTGTAGGGTGTCGAGGCTTTGTTGGGTTTGCGCCAACTGCCCCTGTCCGGCTTGGGTGGCTTCGGCGGCGGCCTGAGTGTTCTGTGACGAGGTCAGGGCGTGGCTGGCCACTTCACGGATGGAGTACTCCATCTCCTCCGAGGCGCTGACCAGGCTGTCCATCTGCAGGGTCTGCTCATTGGCCAGATTGTGGGAGGTGCGGCTCATCTCGGTCAGCTCGGTACTGAACTGCTGCATCAGGCCCGCGGCCTGTTTCATCTCCTTCACCAGATTCTGTTCCCGCTCTGCCACCTTATCGATGGTGATGGCGATCTGGCTGAACTCGTCCCGCACCGGGAAGAAGTTGAGACGGGCGGTCAGGTCGCCCTCTGCCAGCTGGTTGAGGGCTTTGTTCATGGTGAACATCGCACCGCCAATAAAGGTCATGGTGTAGTAGGACACCATGGCGCACAGCAGCACGGCAACGGCGCTAAAGGTCAGAACCATGGGCGTGAAGAGGTCGAGCCAGCTGGGTTCGCTGATCACGGACAGGGTCTGCCCAGAGGTCAGTACCATCGCGTGAGGACCCTCACCGAGACGGAAATTGGAACCGGCCAGCAGGGCTTGTGCATCCAGCTCTGGATGCTGAGTCAGCGTCTGGGCCAGCCATTGCTGCTGGCTGTACAGTTGCGCCAGAGTCTGGCTGTGAGCCTGATAGCCCAGCACCAGTGCCAAAAGACCCAAAACCAACAGGGGAACAACGAACACCAACAGGAACTTCTCCCGCAGCGTGAGGTGGATCAACAGCCGGTCTATCCAGCGAAATGCGACTTCTTTCATCGGTGTCTCGGTTCCTTCCGATGGGGGACTTCGACGGCATTATGGAGTGAATGGTGGGTAAAAAAAAGGTGCCTGAAGCGGGTTGATGTGAGTGCGATGTTGGGGTGGTTAACAAGTGTTCAACGGGGCGGAGTGATCGCTCCTGGTATCGCTCAGGTACAAAAAAAGCCCCAGGGTGATGGGGCCAAAAGGGTTGTCAATGCAAGCAAGCGACTCGGTTGCCAACTGCTCAGGTTCGAATCCCGGCAGTGCAGACATCTTCAGTGTGGAACGTGATGTGCGGGTGACAGAGCGGTGGCGTTTTGATGACAGTGGGGCTAAGGCCTTGACCTGAAATGCCATCTATACTCCCAGATGACACCGACCCGTCCCGGAGAATTCTATGAACGACGCTTCCTGGCACACTTACGGTTTGATTGGCGCTGGCGCCCTGGCGTTGGTGGTGCTGTTGTGGGTGTTTGTGGTGCTGCGGCGAGACCGCGCTCACGACAAAGGTGAGCAGCTGCGCTCCGACGCGGCCGTGGACTCCGCACTGGCCCGTTTGCTTGCGGCCTATGATAAGGCGATCGGCGAGCCGACTGACGCGACGATCTTTGCGGTTGAGCAACGGCTCAAAGACCTGCTGCTGGTGGTGGTGTCCTTTGAGGAGGTGGATGAGGATTTTCACACTCTGCCCCAGGCCCTCGAGGATGCCTTGGTCACCATCGAGAACATGCCGGGGACGTCCGAAGAGGTTCGCCGGGAGCAGCTGCAGGCGGATCGCAACCGACTGAACGGTTACCACCAGCAAATTGAGCGCATATTGACCCGAGAATCTGCGCAATCTCACTGAATTGAGATGTGAAGCGCCCGATCACTTGATGGTCGGATGCGCCTGTGGTTTGATCTGGATCAAAGTCGAATGGCGTATCACTCGCATTTGTGATTGACCGATAGATCGAAACCATGAAACACACTGCAATTTGGCTCAGCCGGGCGATGCTGCCGCTGTTATCCACGTCCGGACTGCTGTTTTATCTTCGTACTGCCCTGGGCACCTTCAGCGCACCCCGCGCCCTGGCTCTGATGTGCCTGGCCCTGGTGGTTGGACTGATTTGGGCGGAGCGTCAGCGCCACGCCGAGCGACAACCATCGAGCTCTCTGTCCGCCCGCACTCTGGCGCCCCAACACTATTCCGCTGAGCGTTAATCTCCCCCGCGCTTGACCAAAGTCGCATCCTGCGACCCTGACCTTCGTGGCACAGTGATGAGGCTGATGCCACGGAGAGTTTCGTTATGCTCGATGCTAAACACACCGCGCTGGTGCTGGTGGACGTTCAGGGCCGCCTGGCCCGCGCCATGCACGACAGTGATGCTCTTATTGCTCGCCTGCAGTGCCTGATAAAAGGGGCGCAAGCGCTTTCATTGCCCATTGTCTGGGTGGAACAGTATCCCGAAGGGCTGGGCCCCACAGTCCCTGAGCTGGCTGAACTGCTTGGCCAGCAAAGCCCCATCGCCAAGCTCAGTTTTGGCTGCGGTGCCAGCGCCGAGGTGATGGCCGAGATTGAGCGTCTTGGCTGTCGCCAACTGCTGCTGTGCGGGATAGAGAGCCACGTCTGCGTTTACCAGTCGGCCGCACAGTGGCTGGCTCAGGGTTTTGAGGTGCAGGTTGTTGCCGATGCCGTCAGTGCCCGGACCCCCGCCAACCACCAATTGGGGCTGCAACGAATGGCGGCTCTGGGTGCCGAGGTAACCGGGGTTGAGATGGCACTGTTTGAGTTGATGGGACGCTGCGATCACCCAGAATTCAAGACCCTGTTGAAGTTGGTAAAGTGAACCATGGCTGTTGGCGCAACAAACTGTTAACTTGCCATTCCGAGTGAACCGCTACGTCATAGGAGCAGGGAATGATCATTTGGCGCGGGTTGGGCTGGCTGGTGCCGGTTATCGCCATTGGCGTGATGTTATTAATGCAACTGGCCTTGGATGGCCTGTTTGGTAAGGGCACCTATCAGGGGGAGGGCTGGAGCCTCTGGCTGAGCGTTTTTCTCATCGCTCTGGTAGTGGGGTTCTTCGGTGTGGCGGCCAACCATCGTGAAGGGGAGGGGCCGCACCCACCGCAGCACGCGTTGTTTTTTATTCCCATTCAGTACTGGGCGCTGCTTATCCCTCTTCTGGTGGGACTCGGCAGCTACTTTGAGGGTGAGCGGGAAGACAAGATGGCCGCTTATCTGGCCGAGCCCAGGGTCGAAGACATCTACCTGATGGACCTGAGCAGCGCCTTTGATCTGGAAGACCCGGCATTTCCCTACGGCGCGCTGAAAGTGGTGGCGGTGAACAGTAAGGGGATCAAGGTGGTGGTGTCCGAATACCAGTTTGATCAGCGTGCTGGCATCCGCAATGCCCTCTCTGAGCAAAATGCCGAAAGTGGCTTCTCCGAGGACACCACCTTCCATTTTGGCTTTGATGAGATGGAAGCGCTGGTGGCGGACGACGTGGTGTTCGACATCCAGCGCTTCTGAGCCGAATTACAGCCCGACGATGGCCAGATAGCGGCCATCCGGGCTGATCGCCAGGCGGCCAATGGTGGTCACACCCTGTTCTGACAGGTCAGCCACCGACTGCCACTGACCTTCCGCATCCCAGCGGCGCAACTCGCTGCCGCTGCCCATCCAGATCCGACCCTGCTGGTCCCAGCTGTAGTCCTCACTGGCTTTATCAATGGCGGTAATGGGGCGGATGGCCCCAGTGTCGGGGTGAAAGCCCTTGATCACCCAGTCGCCATCCACCTGTTTATGCAGGAAGCTGAACTCCGCGCTGTTGGGGATGGGATGCAGGCTGCGGCCGACGCTGGCACTGACAAAGTGGCGCTCGTCCGCCTGTTCGCCCCAGGGCTCAAAGTAGAGGTGGTAGCCGTAGCGGGCCCACAGCAGTGTGCCCTGGCCGTAACGTTGGGCGTAATAGCCAGCCGGAATGTAGCTGTTCACCGCCCGCTCAGGCGGTTGACCCTGGCGCTGACGCCACACACTCTGGTGTGGCACCCCCTGTTCCACCACGTAGGTGATCTCATCCCCTTGCTGACCCGGCTGGGGCGAGAACTCGCTTTGCTCCGGGGTGTTGGTGAGGTTGCTCAGGGTGGCGCTGGCGATGTCGAAGCGGAAGATGTCCATCTGACCGCCGGCCCGGTCGGAGCTGAACAGCAGCCCCTGACTGTCGGCGGTAAAGGCCGGTTGGTTGTTGTAGCCCCCGGCGTCCGTCACCGTCTGGTGTGACATGACCTTCCCGTCCTTCAGGCTGAACAGGTGCAGTTGCGTGGCTCCGGCCATCAGCGGCAGGGTCGACAGGGTGACTAGCAGGGGAAGCGTGTAGGTGGAGGGGCGCATCCATGGCCTCGCTGTTGTTATCAGGAGGTTGCAAGCTAACAGGGGCGCTGGCACGGGGCAAGCGACAAGCGCTTGCCCGGCGGGATTCAGGCGGGGCTGATGCGGTAGCAGTAGCGTTCAACCAGGCCCGGAAGCTGGGCCAGTATGCTCTCCTTCAGGGCCAGATCGGCACCATCGAGTTGCATCGCCAGCTCGTTGGCATCAAAAGCGTGCAGAGCCGGTACGGAAACCGGGGCAAAACTCAGGTGCCAGGGTTCCGGTGACACCCCACCCAACGCTTCGCGGTAGGGACGGAAGAAGCCGTAACTGGTTAGCCTCGGCTCCAACCACCGGGCCAGGGCATGACAGGGGCCTCCCTCCTGATACTCCCACGGCTCCAGTTTCAGCTCCGAGGCGGGCAGGGCACCGGCATCAAACCAGTCCAGATCCGTTCCCCAGTGGTGGCGGGACATGCCGGGCAGGGCCGACCAGGCGAGGATGGCATCCAGAATATCCGCATCGCTCATCACCCGGACGTCACAGCGTTCGCCCCGGCGATTCTGCAGGGGGCGGTTGCCCTCCGCTTTACCGTTGAATATCGCCATCTGCCGCTCGAAGCTGCGCCAGCCGGAACACAGCCCCAGCTGGAAACCGGCGCTGGCGGCATCCGCCACCAACGCCTGCCACGCCTCAGCGGTGCGGGCCTCCAGCCGCTGTGGACCGACGGCCACCAGGTGGCTGTCATCCACGCCCAGCAGTTGGGCCTGGCTCAGCACAGCAGCTTCTCCAGCACCTTCTCGTAGCACTCGGCCAGCAGTTCCAGATCCCGCACGCTGACGCACTCGTTGATCTTGTGAATGGTGGCGTTGCAGGGGCCCAGTTCAATCACCTGAGCACCGGTGGGGGCGATAAAGCGCCCATCGGAGGTGCCGCCGCTGGTGGAGGGTTCGGTGTCGTAACCGGTGACCTCCCGGATGGCGGCACAGGTGGCGTCCAGCAGGGCACCGCCGCCGGTCAGGAACGGCTGGCCGTTGTAGGTCCACTTGATGTCGTAATCCAGACCGTAGCGGTCAAAGATATTGTGCACCCGGGACTCCAGATCCTGCGCCGTCACTTCGGTGCTGTAGCGGAAATTGAACTGCACATTGAGGGCGCCGGGCACCACGTTAGGCGCACCAGTACCAGCGTGGATGTTGGCGATCTGGAAGCTGGTGGGCGGGAAGAACGCGTTGCCTTTGTCCCACTCCATCGCCGCCAGTTCGGCCAGCGCCGGGGCCGCTTTGTGCACCGGATTGTCCGCCAGATGGGGGTAGGCCACGTGGCCCTGAATCCCCTTAACGGTGACTTCGGCAGTCAGGCTGCCACGGCGGCCGTTCTTGATGATGTCGCCCAGCTTATGGGTGCTGGAGGGCTCACCAACGATGCACCAGGTGATCTTCTCATTGCGCGCTTCCAGCGTGTCGATCACCCGGGTGGTGCCGTTGATAAACGGCCCCTCTTCATCGGAGGTGATCAGGAAGGCGATGGAGCCCTGATGGTCCGGGTGCTCGGTAACGAACCGCTCCACCGCCACCAGCATCGCTGCCAGAGAGCCCTTCATATCGGCCGCGCCGCGCCCGTGCAGGATGCCGTCGATGACCGTGGGTTCAAATGGCGGGGTGTGCCATTGGCTGAGGTCGCCGGGCGGCACCACATCGGTGTGGCCGGCAAAGCAGAACACCGGACCTTCGCTGCCACGGCGGGCCCACAGGTTGGTGGTGTCTTCAAACACCATCGATTCGATGGTGAAGCCGAGGCGTTCCAGGTGTGCGGCCATCATCGCCTGACAACCCGCGTCTTCCGGCGTTACCGAGGGGCGGGCGATCAGGTCTTTGGCCAGGGTCAGTACGGCGGAATCAGCCATGCTGGGCAACCCACTGGTCGTAGTCAGCGGCTTTGAAACCCACCATCAGGGCATCGCCGGCTTCCAGCACCGGACGCTTGACCAGGGTGGGGTTGTCCAGCATCAGCTGCTTGGCCTTATCGGCATCCAGGTCCTGCTTGGCGGCGTCATCGAGCGCACGCCAACTGGTGGAACGGGTGTTGAGCAGGGTGGTGTAGGGCACCTGCGCCAGCCAGCGGGTCAGGGTGGCGTCATCCAGTCCGGCTTCGCGAAAATCGTGGAAGGTGTGAGTGCAGCCCTTAGCGTCCAGGTGCTTGCGGGCCTTGCGAACGGTATCGCAGGACTTTATTCCATAGAGAATCATTTCTAAATTGCTTCCAGTTGCAGTTTTTGAGGCTTCGTAGCAGGTTACCAAAAAGCGGCGGTAACCTGCTACGCATCACATGCTTAGCTTAGGGTTAGTCAAGGTCAGTGCTGTACTGTTTATATGTCTCAGTGGCATCTCGTGCAGCTTGATCTATTTGGGCTTTCGTGGCTTTAGGAAGGTGGATCCCTTCATGCAGTACAAAGACCGGGCCGTAGTCTTCGTCATTATCGGCAATGCTTCGGGTCAAATCATGGCCGTAAAGCTTAGCCAGCTTTACCCACTTGTAGCCCTCGATAAGAGATTCTGAGTTTGGTTGCTCAAATGCCTGCCGAGCGAGGGTATCTAAGCAGGAGAAATCCCCCTGGTTGGCTGCACATTCTAGCCATTTGGACTCCTCGTAATGAATCGCCAAATGTGACTGAGCCTGAACGCTTCCGAGGTTTGCCGCCTTACGTAACCAACTCTCGTGTTCTTCTTCGGATTCGACCACATCAGCCATGACATAGGCCGCATCTGCGTGACCAAGTTGGGCAGCTTTTTTAAGTAAGCTTTGGTACAAATTGGCTTGCTCGAATGCTTCGCCGTACTCGTCAGCAAACTCGATTTGGGTGGTGTTGAGTTCAATGCCCTGCCGGCGTTGGTTGTACCAATAGGCTTCTGAGGAGGGAGGCATGCTGCACTCGTTGAAGCACGCTAGCGCATAGGCTGCATTGGGATGTGTTTTTGCCCTTTCGATGATGTGCTCCCTGGCATCTTCATGCCAGAGGGAGCCGTAATCGGCGAATACGATTTGTGGCTCACGTAACAGGTTGGAAATCACGTCGGCAATTCGAGTAGCGTGCTCAGTTCTGAGCCCCAAGGCATCTAGGCGAGTTGAGAGCTGGTTAACATCAACCTCTGAGTACTCTTGAGCGGGTTCTTCTTCATCGAAAGTATCGTCCCAAGAGTCATACTCATCCCATTCGCCATCATTCAGTAGAGCGGATTGGGTAAGCATTCCCTGGGCATCCATGGAGGCACGGCTGTTGAAACCAAATGCGGCGGCAATCAGTTCGTGGCAATGGGAACGCTTGATAGAGGGGAGCTCATTTCGGACAGCTTGGTGCAGAGTGAAAGCCAATTCTTTGCGGAACATAAATATCTCCTTCCGCTGGCTGGCAATTGAATCAGGTGTGCGTTTAAGTCGTCGAATTCGCCAGACAGCGTCGAAACATTTATGAGAACTGGTGTGTGTATTTAAAAGCCTGTTTTTACTCGCACACAAGTAAGGTGGGCACCTTCCTTTACGCTACTGAGGAAGCACTTAACTGTCAATTGAGATGCTTCAGGAAAGGTGACGGCATAACTGACAAAAAGTGCTCACAGCTTTTGATGCCGTACAGGATCATCCTTTTTGCTCCAGTCAGTTATTGTGCGGGCATTGTGACACCCACGGACCGGGCCGACAAGGTGGTGGCCTGGCCGGTTTTGCCAGCATTAACAAAAGCCCGCTTGACTGGCGCAAGTCGCCAAAGCGGCTGATGCAGCTGGGTTCAGGGGATCAGATAGAGGTCGCAAGCACGTTCGGACATCAGCTGGTCCGTGGTGCTGCCGGTGATCCGCTTTTTGATCAGGCCCCGGGCCACCAACCCCATCACCAGCAGGTCGCTCTGATGCGTCCGGCAGTAATCTGAGAGCGTATCGGCGGGCTCCCCCAACAGCAGGTGCCAGTTCAGTCGCTGCAGATGGTGCTTGGCCAGAAAGTCGTGGATCACCCTCTGGTGGGTGGACTGAATCATGGCGCGGTACTTGATCATGAAAGAGGGGGTGTAGCAGCTGTGCACCAGAGTGAGTTGGCCCTTAAGGCGTTTACTCAGTGTCATCGCCGTGCGTACTACCTTGGCATCGATGTCGGCGGGGCGGTCGCTTTTGTGAAAAGGGTCGATACCGACCACCAGATTCGGGGGGTGATGCCACCGGTTCTCGCCAAGGACCAGAACCGGAGATTGGCTCTGCTCAATCGCACGGCGGTAGCGTGAAGGCAGCGAAGCCTCCAGACAAAAGAGGATAAGTTGGCCTGCCTCGGGCGCTTGCGCCAGGCGTTCCACCAGCGAACTTTTGTTCCAGATGTACTCCAGAGAGAACCTTTCCCCCTTGGCGTTAAGTGGCGCAAACAACGTTTCTGCCCACATCTCTACGTCAATGCGATAGGCCTTCGCGGCGGCGCTTAGCGCATCATCTTCAAACAGATAGAAGCGCTGGAGCGGGGGCGACTCGGCATCAATAATCACCCGGCTGGGCGTGCTGGCCTCGGCGAGCAGCACCCGCAATTTGGCCTGAATCAGTGCCGGGTCTCCCTTCAATGCACGGAGAATAATGGTGGTGGGTAACATCCTTGTCTCCTGAACTGGAGAGTCAACAGCCGGTGCCCGGCGACTCAGATTGCATTAAGTATAGTGAGCATAGGCGCTTAGGTGGGCCGCCCCGCGGGCCTGACCGCGCAGGCCTATGGCGCCGCCCCGGCCCGATAAGGTGGTGCCGTTTTGTGCTGATGATCACTTCTGAGCTTATATTGATGTTGCAACTGACGGCAAAGCTTTCCAAGATCGGGGGCCAATCTCAGGCAGATAAGGCGAAGCAATGGCTCTGACAGGCAGCCGCATTTTGGTGGTGGAAGACGACAGCGTCACCCAGATGCGTCACCAGGGGTATTTTCAGCAGGCCGGTTATCAGGTGACTGCGGTATCCAATGGCGCGCAGATGCGGGCGGCGATGGCAGAGCAGGAGTTCGACCTGGTGCTGTTGGACGTCAATCTGCCGGACGAAGATGGCTTGCAACTCACCCGCGAACTGCGCAGTGAATCGGCGGTGGGGATCATTCTGGTTACCGGCCGCAGCGACTCCGTCGACAAGATTGTCGGACTCGAGATGGGGGCCGACGACTACGTCACCAAGCCGGTGGAGATGCGGGAGTTGCTGGTGCGGGTCAAAAACCTGCTGTGGCGCATCAGCCTGGCGCAGCGTCCGGCCAATGAAATGCCCATGGGCAATGAGCTGTACTTTGCCGGCTGGACCTTGAACCTGGGCAACCGCCACCTGTGCCGCGAGGGCGTGGATGTGCGCCTGACGACGGCGGAGTTTGAACTGCTGGCGGCATTTGCCCGTTACCCCCAACAGGTGCTGGCGCGGGAGCGTCTGCTCAATCTGGTATCACATCGGGTGGACGCCCCGGATGACCGCACCATCGATGTGCTGGTGCGGCGCCTGCGGGGCAAGATGGAGAAGGGGGAGGGCCTGCCGAAGTTGTTTGTCACCGTCCACGGTGAAGGTTACCTGTTCGGCACCACCGTAACGTCATAAACCGCCCGGAAGTCCGGGTCGGACAAGCTGTCCTCAAACCGGCCCAGAGCTTTGGGGGGCACTAACACCTCTATGCCCGGGTCAAGTCGCTCGGGCAGTGCTTTTCCCGCCAGCAGATCCAACGCCGCGTCCACCGCCATTCGCCCCTGCAGCCGCATCCGATCGCTGTTGGCCATCTCAACCTTACCCCGCAGCAAGCCCCGGTAGACGCCGTGGCTCAGGTAGGTGCTGATCACCCGGGTTTCCAGCCCGCGGGCGCGCAACTCATTGACCGCCACTTCCGCAGGAATCGCCCCGGCGATGATCAGCTGCGGCGCCGGATGAGCGGCCAGGTATTCGTTCAGTAACTGGCGTTGCTCCGCCACGCTGTTGGCGCCGTTGAGGGTGGCGTCCACCATCAGTTTGCCGGGGGTCAGGTGCTCCAGCAGCCCCTGGCTGAGAAACTGGTTGCCGCCCTGGCCCTTGGGGCCAAACATCAGCAGCGCATGGGTGTCATCGGCGAAGTGGGTATTGACGTACTCCGCCACGGCTTCCCCCATCTGGTACCAATCCACCCCGATGGTACTGGCCACGGTGTCCGGCTCCACCTCGTTCACCACCGCCAGCGTCGGCACGCTGACCAGCGCATCGCGGATCAGGTTGGGCAGCTCGTAGGTGACGCTGCCCAGCAGGACGGCATCGGCGCCCCAGTCGCGACAGCGCTGGAACTGTTCGATTTGGGTGGCCTGATGCTCATAGCCACCAGCCTCGAACGCCTTCAGTTCGATGCCCCGGGCCCGGGCCTGCTCCACCATGCCGGCGTTCACGCTCAGCCAGTAGGAATCTTTCAGGTGCGGGTAGAGGGCGCAAAGCCGGGTGGGCTCGGCGCCGTGGGCGAGCGACATCAAACTTACAGACAAGATCCAGGCAGATAGGGCAAATCGTCCCACGGCAGTTGACTCAAAGTTGGGTACACTGGGCTAGTGTACCAGAGCGGAAGCCTTGTCCCTTGTTGTCGTTATCCTTTTCCCCCTGGCGTTCGGTGGCCGGAAAACTGTTGATCGCCTTTGTCATCCTCGCCGCCCTGTCGGTGTTGGCGGCCAGCCTTGGTCTGGTCAGCCTGGGGCAGCTGCGCAGTTCCCACCAGCAACTGGTTAAGGACGCCGTGCCGGCCCTGAACCAGGCCCGGGTGGTGGCGGACCTGTCCGGCCGAATCCTCAGCAGCGGACGCCTTATGGCGGAGCTGCGCGACGACGGTGTGCTGGAGCAAACCTGGCGCGAGCTGGGCCACACCAACGATGCGTTGGACCGGCGCCTGCAGGAGCTGGTGGCGATTGAACCGGGCCAGCGCAGTACCCTGCAGCACCTGCACAATGAGGTGGTGACGACACTGGAGAACGTCTACCAGCTGGCCCGTACCCAGATCAGCCTGCACCGGGAGTTTGACGACCGCTTTACCCGGGTCAACGAGGCGGCCAACCGACTGGCGGACCTGGCAGATGGCCAGCTGGCCAACGCCGAAACGGCCATGGTGGCGCGCAGTGTCGGGCTCTATGGCAGCGGCGACATGGACAGCAAGGTGGATGCGTTGATTGAGCAGGACCTGATGCAGATCCGGCGCATGAACGAACTGAAGAACAACCTGCTTAAGCTGCGTCGACATCTGGTGCTGTTGCCCTACATGGAGGACCCGGATTTGATGGCCCGTCGGGCCAGCCAGTTTGCCGAGCTGGCGGATTACCTGCCGCTGCAGATGGCCGAAGTGCCCGACCCTGAGCGACGGGACGCCATCCTGGCCCAGTGGCAGCGACTGAGTGAGGGTGCCGAGCTGTACCCGCTTAAACGTCAGCAGATGGCCCATGAACTGGAGATCCGGGACGCACTGACTCACCTTGATGCCCGGTTTAAGGCGATGAATGCGGCGGTGACCGTGCTGGTGCGTCGCGCCAACCAGGGCCTGACCAATGCCCAAAGCCAGATCGATTCGCGCTATCAGCAGGCGCTGTGGGGGTTGCTGGCGCTGGGGCTGGTGGCGGCTCTGGTGGCGGCGTTTGTGCTGTGGCGGGTGGTGTACCGAGAAGTGGTGGTGCGCCTCAATGGCACCACCGGAGCGCTGCTGAAGCTGGCGGAGGGGGACCATTCGGTCACTGTGGTGAAGGGCGGCAGTGATGAACTGAGCCGGCTGGCGGACGCCATCGGCACCTTTAAAGCGACCGCCATCGCCCGTAAAGAGGCGGAAGACGCGCTGCGGGCGCAACACCAGCAGTTGGAGCAAGCCGTGGCCAGTCGCACCGAAGAGCTGAACCAGGCCAATGCGCTGCTGGCGCAGGAGCTGGCGGTATCAGCGGAAGCCAAACAGCAGGCGGAGGCAGCCAGCCGGGCCAAAACCACCTTCCTCGCGACCATGAGCCACGAGATCCGCACCCCGATGAACGGCATCCTCGGCACCGCCGAGCTGATGGCCGATGCCGACCTGACCCCGCAACAGCGCCACTACCTTGATGTGATTCACCGCTCCGGTGAAGCGTTGCTGGACGTGCTCAATGACGTGTTGGACTACTCCAAAATTGAAGCGGGCCACCTCAGCGTGGTTGAAGAGCCGGTGGTGGTGGAGGCGCTGGTGCAGTCGGTGCTGGATACCCTCGCTTCCCGCGCGGCCCAGAAGGGGCTCAGCCTGCGGATGGCGGTACGCGGTACGCTGGCGCCCGCCTATCTGGGTGACCACGCCAAGCTGCGCCAGGTGCTGCTGAACCTGGTGGGCAACGCCATCAAATTCACCGCCCAGGGAGAGGTGAGGGTGGCGCTCAGCGCCGACGGCGGGACACTGCGACTGGCGGTGGAGGACACCGGCATGGGCATCGAACTGGAGCGCCAGCGTTCGGTGTTTGAGCCTTTCCAGCAAAGCCGCAGTGGCGAACAGTGGGGCGGCACCGGTTTGGGCCTGCCCATCAGCCGGCGCCTGTGCGAGGCGATGGGAGGCGATCTCAGTCTGGCCAGCACCCCAGGTCACGGAAGTGTGTTTACCCTGACGTTGCCCTGGCCGGAGACCGAACCTCAGAGTGAGCCGGAGCGCCCGGCCTTGTCCCTGCCTGCCGCAAGCTTGTTGGTGGTGGAGGACAATCCGGTCAACCGCATGGTGATGGCGGGCTTTCTGGCCAAGTTGGGACAGCGGGTGGTGATGGCGGCCAATGCCGAGGCGGCGCGGGTGGAAGCCGCTTCACGTCGGTTTGATCTGGCCCTGGTGGACATCCATCTGCCGGATGGCGACGGCACCGAGTTGCAGCAACAGCTTAAGGCGTTGCAGCAGCAACACTTTGCCCGGCCACTGCCCTGTATTGCGGTGTCCGCGCAGGTGTTTGAGGAGCAGGTGCGGGATTATCTGGCGGCGGGGTTTGATGGTTTTGTGGCCAAGCCGGTGCGGATGAATGTGCTGGCGGAAGCGCTGGCGGCGCAACTGGGGAGTCGTGAACCGGAGGCCGGGATGGTGGAACCGACGCCATCGCCGCAACAGGCGATCAATTGGGGCCAGCTGGCGCAGGACCAGTCGGTGCTGGGCAGCGAGATGATGCAGACCATGCTGAATCAGTTTGAAAGCGATGCCCGGGCCACGCTGGAGGCGATGCAGCAGGAGGGCGAAGGGACCGCGTTGGCCAGGCTGGCGCACAAGCTTAAGGGCGGTGCAGGCGCACTGGGGCTGGCGGCACTGGCGCAGCAGTGTCAGCAGATTGAGCGGGCGGCAACCTGGTCGCAGGAGCAGGCCAGGCAACTGGCACAACAGTTGGAAAGTGACGTCGAGCAGGTAAAAAAATGGCTGGCCGAGAAAGGGTAGTTCGGCCAGCCGAATCGAATGTCGGCGAACGCCGAATTCGGACCTTTGCAGGTGTGGGATGATGAAAACGGTTACTGGAACAACTGCAGCGACAGCGGCTGAACGCCGAGATCCTGCTTCAGTCCTTCCAATACACTGGTAATCAACAGGGCCAGACCCCGGTAGTAGGGGGTTTGGGCCGCGTTGGCCAGTTTGTCGCAAAAACGGGGAGACCAGGGCAGCAGGTGCTCAGCCAGCAGCACGCGCAACACCTCAAGGGCGGCACCATCCTGCTTGTCGACCTCCTGTTCCAGCAGGCTGGACAGCACCGACAGCATCAGGCCGATATGGTCCACCGGCTCGTTAAGCTGGGTGGTCACCAGGATGCCGTAATGCTGGTAAAACTGAACCAATGCCTGGGTGGATGGCCCGCACAGCAAACGCTTTTCGTGCAGGTAGGGGCTGCCCCAGGGGATCACCTTAAGCTCCACCGGGCCAATAAACAGCTCGGTAAAATCCCGCTTCAGTCTCGGCAGCAGGGTGTCGTTGTCCTCGGCCAGCGCCTCGCCCAGCAGGGCCAGGCCCGCGGCACGGGCGTCGGCGGCACCGGTTTGCGGCCAGCTGTGAACCACGTCGACGGCGCGTAAGCGGTCCGGCATGACGTCGCTGGGTTCGAAGTAGATGGCATGGTAGAGCACGTTGCACTGGGCCTGGTATTGGCTCAGCTGGTCCTGATTCAGCATCGGGTCTCTCCGTCGCAACGGGGGAGCGGGGCTCCCCCTCAGTAATAGGCTTAGACTTCCGCCCAGTTCAGCACTTTGCCCTGCTCAGAGCCGCACGGGCGGCTGTGGCGGTTGGGTGCCACGATCAGGCTCGGCTGGGTGATGTCGCTGCTCGGCAGCGGCGCGATGTCCGGCTTAACCGCATTGGGGTATTTGGCTTTCAGCTCGTCCATCGGACCGAAGTCGAGGGCACGCATCGGGCAGGACTCTACGCAGATCGGCTTGAGGCCCATGTCGATGCGCTCAAAACAGCCGTCGCACTTGGTCATGTGGCCTTTGGCCTTGTCGTACTGAGGCGCGTCATAAGGGCACATCTCGGCACACATTTCACAACCGATGCACTGCTCGGTATCGACCCGTACGATGCCATCTTTTGCCCGCTTGTGCATGGCACCGGTCGGGCAGATCTCGACACAGGGCGGCTTGCTGCAGTGGTTGCAGCCGATGGACATGTAGTAGGCGAACACGTTCTGCTTCATGGTGCCGTCCGCCTGGGGCGCCCAGTCACCGCCGCCGTATTCGTACACACGACGCCAGATCACGCCCACCGGCAGATCGTTCTTGTCCTTGCAGCTGACGTGACAGGTTTTGCAGCCAGTGCATTTGCTGGCATCGACGTAAAAGCCGTACTGCTGTTTCACTTGCATGGTTGCCCCCTATCAAGCCTTTTTAATTTCAACGCGGTTAGTGTGCTGGCCGTTGCCCTTGGACAGCGGGGTTGTCCGCTGTGACGTCAGGGTGTTCAAACAGCCACCTTTGTCCACTTTGTGGCCAAAGCCCTTGTACCAGGCGCCCTGGCCCAGTGCGGTAACGCCGGGCATGATGCGCGGAGTGACCTTGGCAGGCACTTCAATCTGGCCGCGTTTGTTGTACACAATCACCATATCGCCAGCCTTGATGCCACGGGACTCGGCGTCGATGGGGTTCATCCATACCGCATCCTCAACCGCCTCACGCAGCCACGGTACGTTGTGGTAGCTGGAGTGGGCGCGGCCTTTGGTGTGGTAACCGGTCAGCTGCAGCGGGAACTCGGCCTGTTTGTTTTCCAGGTCCTGGTACCCGTCCCAGGTCGGCACGTACTTGGGCAGTGCGGAGATCACGTCGCCGTCTTTCAGTACCCAGGTCGCGGCTTTGTGGGCCAGCTGACTGGAGTAGATCTCGATCTTGCCGGACGGCGTCTTCAGCGGGTTGGCTTCCGGGTCTTTACGGAAGTCTTCCAGCACGATGTAGCTGCCGTTGGGCAGGTACTTGCGGAAGATGCCCTGCTTCAGCATCACGTCTTTGTTAGGCAGTTCCGGAGTGGCTTCCTGCGCCTTGGCGTAGAACTCTGCGCGCCACTGGTCGGCGGTTTTGCCTTCGGTGAACTGCTCTTCAACGCCCCAGCGCTTGGCCAGTTCGACACACATTTCGTACACCGGACGGCACTCAAACATCGGCCCAACCGCAGTGCTCATCTGGATCAGGGTGCCGGTGTCACCGGCGGCGTAGGCCTGGTTCACCAGGTCCTCGGATTCCAGCCAGCTGACGTCCGGCAGCACGATGTCGGCGAACTGGGCGGACGGGGTCATCCAGTTGTCGATCACCAGAATGAACTCACACTTGCTGGTGTCAGCCAGGATCTGTTCGGTCTTCTTGGTTTCGGCGTGCTGGTTGATCAGCGCGTTACCGGCGTAGTTGATGATCGCCTTGATGTCGGTACCCAGTTTGCCGTCACCGTTGCTGTCCAGCTCGCTTTCAGGCAGCACCACGCCATCTTTCAGTACGGTCATGTTCTTACCGTCCTGAATGGCCTGGGTGAAGGTGAAGAAGGAGATCTTCTTCTGCACCGGGTTGTTGCCGGTGGGCATGCTCGGGGCGAACAGGGACGCGCCGGTGCACAGGCCGCCGTTGTTGGTGCCCGGCAGGCCCACCTGACCGAGGATAATCGGCAGCATGTGCGCGGCACGCAGGTTGTTTTCACCGGCGGCCTGACGGCTCAGGGAGGCGGCCACATGGATAAAGGGCGCCTTGGCAGACGCTAGGTCTTTGGCCAGCTGGCGAATGGTGGCCGCATCGATACCGGTGATCGGTGCAGCCCACTCCGGGGTCTTCTTCAGACCGTCCGGGCCATCGCCCAGGATGTGCGCCTTGTAGGACTCTTCGTAGCCCACGCCTTCCGGCATGGTCTTCTCGTCGAAGCCCACGGTGTACTTGTCCAGGAACGCCTGGTTGTGCCAGCCATTGGTGATGAATTCGTAGGCCAGGGCCTCCATCAGCGCGGCGTCGGTGCCGGGACGGATCGGAACCCATTGGTCCTCTTTACCCAGCGCAGAGTCGGTGTAGCGCGGGTCGATGATGATGGTCTTGAACGTGGTGCCTTTCTCGGCGCGCTCTTTCTGCTTGGCCTGGATGATGTTCAGGTAGTCGTAGGACTCACCGGAGCCGCTCATGCGGATCTCGGACGGGTTGTGACCCACCAGCAGCACCAGATCCGAGTTTTTCATCTCGGAGTTGGAGGAACCGCGCCAGCCCAGGTTGGCGTCACCCCAGGTGTAGTGAGCGGCTTTGTACAGCTGTGCCCAGCTGTAATCGCCATAGGTGCCCAGGTAGCCACCGGTCAGGTTCATCAGGCGGTACAGACACTGCTTACCGGAGAAGCTGTAACCGGCACCGGAGTTGTAGGTGAAGTGGGTGGACTCAGGGCCATAGGTTTCGCGCAGGCGGCCAAGCTCACCGGCCACCAGGTCCAAAGCTTCTTCCCAGCTGATGCGCTCAAACTGACCACTGCCCCGAGGGCCAACGCGGCGCATGGGGTACTTGAGACGGTCCGGCGCGTAAACGCGCTGGCGCAGGGAGCGGCCACGCAGACAGGCACGCACCTGATGATGACCGTATTCGTCCTTCTGGTAGAAGTCGGTTTCGATGCGGGTGATGATGCCGTCGCGGCTGAACACGCGAACCGGGCAGTTGGAGCCGCAGTTAACCAGGCAGGAGCTCCAGTTCAGAGTCTCCGGGCCGGTGGGCTTCAGCGGGGCGACCGGCTTGGCCACTTCAGGGCTGCAGCCGGTGACGGCTGCGGCGGCGCCGAGGGCGGCGCTCATCTTAAGAAAATCACGGCGTTCCAATTGCATGGATGATACCTCTTGGTTTGGGCGGGCCACCGCCCTCGCTCACACGCAGATGCTTTGCATCCGTGCCGAAGGTGTGCGGCTCATGGGTCGCTCCTTTGGGACAGTAACATTACATACAGTAAGGTTTTTATTTGGTGTCTGTCCCGCCGGGTTTCCCCTTCGGCGCATCGCCGCCATCTGGCGGTCTGGGATTGGCTGTCAGAATAGGCTGATGGTGTGAATGTGTTGGGAATGGTTTTGAACGGCTTAAGACAAGTTATGAAAAAAAATGAACGGGGGCGGGGGTTTGGTGATAAGGCTCACAAAAAGCAGGGGTTAAGGCTGAAAAACGGCGGGAATAACGTGTTGAAACTGTGAGTTGCCTCCACAAAAAAGCCAGCCCCGGAGGCTGGCTTTTTCGCTAACGGCGCAGAATCACATCATTCAGAGGTAGGCGCGCAGCATCGGGGTTTGCCCGGCCACCACTTCGCCGTCCTGTTTCTCCAGCGCTTTGACGTCTTCCATATTGGCGATCACCACTGGCGTCAGCACGCTTTTGGCGTGCGCCTTCAGGTAATCCAGATCGAACTCGAGGATGGGGTCTCCGGCGCTGACCTGCTGACCCGCTTCGGCCAGCCGGGTGAAGCCTGCGCCGCGCAGTTCGACGGTATCGATACCAAAGTGAACAAACAGCTCCAGCCCCAGCGGTGACTCCAGCGAGAAGGCGTGGTTGGCATCAAAAATCTGGCCAATGGTGCCGTCGATGGGGGCCAGTACCTGGTTTCCGGTGGGATCGATGGCCAGGCCGTCACCGACGATCTTCTCCGAGAACACCACGTCGGGTACCTGCTCAATAGGCACCAGGCGCCCGGAAACGGGAGCCATGATGGCGACCCCATCGGCGGGGACCTCGCGGTTGGCCATCATGCGGCGTAGTCGACTGAAAAATCCCATGGATGTTGACCTTCTGACGTCTGTAGGGAGGGATCTGAGTCCCAATGTTAGCCGAAAATCACCTGTTCACACAATCGTTTAACAGTGCCAACAATTCTCGCTTGTGGGTGCAGGCCAGGGCCTTGGCCAGCAGCGCTTTGCCCTCTGCCTGACGATACTGTTGCAGCTGATATTTGATCTCAGCGCTGCGAACCGGCGTGATGCTGAAGCTGCGTAATCCCATCGCCAGCAACAAAGGCAGAGCCCGCGGTTCGGAGGCCAGTTCCCCACACAGGGAGAGCGGCAGTTCCAGCGCTTTGGCTTGGCGACTGAGTTGGTGCAGCAGGCGGATCAGGGCGGGACTGAGTTGCGGATAGTGCGGGCTGACATTGGCGTTGTTGCGGTCGGCGGCGTAGCAGTATTGGGCCAGGTCATTGGTGCCGACACTGGCAAAATCCAGCTTGTCGGCCATGGCGTCGAGCATCAGCACCGCCGCCGGGGTTTCCACCATAATGCCCACCGGCAGGGGCGGATTCATCGCCAACTCCGCTTTCACCTGTTCCAGCTGTGCTAACACGCCTTCCAACTCTTCCGGCAGGCTGATCATCGGCAGCAGCAGTTTGACCGGGTACTCCATCGCCAACCGGACAATGGCGGCCAGCTGGGTTTTCAGGCGTTCCGGCTGGGCCAGGCCCAGGCGGATGGCGCGTTGGCCCAGGGCCGGATTGGCCTCCACCAGATTTAAGCCCGGCAACGCTTTGTCGGCACCAAAATCGAAGGTGCGGATGATCAGAGGTGCGCCGTCCAACTGACGGGCGATGGCGCGGTAGAGGCTGAGCTGGCGCGCTTCATCGGGCCAGTGCCCCTCCGCCATATAGAGAAATTCGCTGCGCAGCAGGCCGATGCCATCGAGGTGGTACTGGGCCACTTTATCGGCCTCTTCGACCGAACCGATATTGGCCCCCAGCCAGACCCGCTCACCGTCGCCGGTGGCGGCGTTGTCCGCCAGGCAGGCCAGATGCTTCTGCCGGCGCTGTTGCCACTGCGCCAGGGTGGCGGCAAACAGTTCGAGATCGGTGTCATTGGTGGCCAGGGTCAACTGCCCCTTATCGGCATCCAGCAGGCCGGACAGTTCCGACAGGCGACTGAGGGCATCGGTCATCACCAGGGTGGGGATGCCGGCACTGCGCAGCAGGATGGCAAGGTGGTCATCGACGTTGCCGCGCTCCAGCACCACGCCACACAGGTGCTGTTTGGGCAGGTGGATAAATTCGGCCGCAGTCAGGTCATGCACCACCAGCAGGCTGTCCTCATCGAGTTGCTCCGGCAGGCCGTGGCTCAGACCACTGAGGCGCCGGGCCAGTCGTTCACCCAGGCAGAGGATATCCCGGCCGCGATGGGCCAGATGCAGATCATCCAGTTGTTCGAACTGCTTGGCGTATTCGGTAAACACCTGCAGGCAGGCATCGTCGGCGTCCTGGCCGGTGTCGATCACCTCAAAAATGGCCTGGTGCAGCTCCGGGTCTTCCAGCAACAGCCGGTCGGCGTCCAGCAGGGCGCGCTGGCTGTCACTCAGGTCAGGGCGCTGGGCCAGTTGCGCCAGGGCGTCGCACTCTTTGCGCAGCTGTTGGGTGAGTCGGCGTTTGGGATCGGGCTCGGGCGCGTTGCTGCGCTCCTGATGGGTGGGGCGGCACAGGTAAAGGGTGCCAAGGGCGAGACCGGGGCTGATGGCAAATGCGGTAAAGACTTTTGACACGGCCTGGCCCTCCTGTGGCGATGGCTGCGGTTCAGTTCAATTCTTGCAGCAGAGTGGCGATGGCTTCAACCGCTTGTTGTGCACCGTCGCCCTGGGCGCTCACGGTCACTTCGGCGCCCTGGCTCAAAGCCAGGGTTTGCAGCCGGAACAGACTCTTGGCGCTGGCCCGGCGGCCGCCACACTCCACCAGAATGTCACACTCGTACCCCTGCGCGGCTTTTACCAGCAGTGCAGCAGGACGGGTATGGATGCCATGGGGAGCGGTTACGGTGACGGTTTTACGATGCATAAAGGTGGCCGGGCCGGGTGATTGGGGCGTGGTGGCGCCAAGGATACTGGCGCCACCGGATGGGGTCAAATGTTGAGCTCAGGCCTTGAACTGAGCCAGTTGTTGCTTGAGCTGGCCCCCCATGGCCATCAGTTCGTCGGCGGCGCCCAGATGGCTCTGCCCGGCCTTGGCGGCCGCTTCGGTCAACTCGGCAATGGTGTGGACATTGCCGTTGACCTCCGCGCTGACCTGACTCTGCTGCTCGGTGGCCGTGGCAATCTGGCTGTTGCGGTCCTGGATCGCCACCACCGCCTGAACAATGGCATCGAGCGCGTCATTGGCTTCCTGGGCCTGGGCAGACAGTGCCTGGAACTGATTGAGTGAGCTGCCGGCGGCATCGGTCACCTGACCCACGCCGGTCTGGATGTTGTCGACGATGGCGCCAATCTCGTTGGTGGAGTCCTGGGTGCGGTTGGCCAGGGCCCGCACTTCGTCGGCCACCACCGCAAAGCCGCGGCCATGCTCACCGGCGCGGGCGGCTTCAATGGCCGCGTTCAGGGCCAGCAGGTTGGTTTGATCGGCGATGGTGCGGATCACCTCAAGGATCTGGCCAACCTGAGCGCTGTGCTGGGCCAACTCGTCGGCGGTGCGGGCGGTTTGGTTGAGATCATCCGCCAGGGAGTTCACCAACTGGTGGGTGCCCTGGACGGCGGTGCGGCAGTTGCCGACCTGCTTATGGGCACCGTCGGCGGCATCGGCGGCCTGCTGGGCGGAGCGGGCCACCTCTTCGGTGCTGGCCAGCATCTCGGTCATGGCGCTGGCGACGGATTGGGTTTGGCTATGCACCTGTTCGCCGGTGGCCTGGGATTCACCCGCCACGGTGGTCAGGCGGTGGGCGCTGTCATTGACGCTTTGGGACAGTGGCTGCAGGTTTCTCACCATCTCGGCAATCTTGCCGGTGAACTGGTTGAAGCTGGTGGCGAAGCGGGTGATCTCATCGTGCCCGGAGGTGTCGAGGCGTCGGGTCAGGTCACCGTCGCCGTTGGCGATCGCTTCCATCGCGTTGATGGCGTCATTGAGCGGGCGGGTGATGGAGTAGTTGAGAAGAATAAACAGGGAGAGCAGCGGCAGCGCCAGGAAGAACAGGAACACGGCGTAGGTTTTGATCACCACCCACATCTGTGCGTCGACGCTGCGGTCATCGCCGGACAGCACCAGCATCTGGCCATTCAGGGGCCGGGCGCTGAGCCATACCGTTTTGCCATCAAGCTGGAATTGACCATCGTAGCTGTTGCCCAGTTTGACCCGGGCGAGGGCTTGCTGCAGCGGCAGATTGCCGGCACGGTCACGCCACTGTTCCGCCTGCTTCGGGGCACCTTCTCCGCGTACTGCCTGACCATCCAGGCGGTACAGCCATAAGGGGGCATCGGGTTTGGTCAGGGTGTCCCAGGGCAGGGTGGCCATATCGGCGTGTTGCAGGGTGGCGGCCAGGGTATCGGCCATCTCGATGACCTGGTGTTCACGGTCGTTACTGAGTTGGGCCCGTTGCTCCGTCAGGCCAAGGTAGGTGTAAACCAGGGTTCCCCCGGCTGCCAGTCCCAGCAGCGCCAACAGGCGCAGCGAGATGGTGAGGCGTCGTAACAGCGCGATCATCTCTATCCCTTGATGGTTGTTATGCGTCGGCCCCATTAAACGAAACTGTACCGACCCGGGGATAGCGTATGGATCAAAAATTTCTAAATTCCTAAAGGAATTACAAAAAAACATAAAAAAAGGGCGGTCTGAGACCGCCCAAATGCACAAGCGAAACGGGGTGTTACTGTTCGTTTTCGGCTTCGGTAAAGATGCCGGCAAACAGCGCCGAGGAGAGGTAGCGTTCGGCGGAGGAGGGCAGCACCACCACGATGGTCTTGTCCTTCAGCGACGGGTCATCGGCGATCAGCTTGTTGACGGCGGCAACGGCAGCGCCGGAGCTGATGCCGGCCAGAATGCCCTCTTCCTTCATCAGGCGGTGTGCCATGGCGATGGCTTCGTCATTGGAAACGGTGACGGCGGCGTCCACCATCTCCAGGTCCAGGTTGCCGGGGATAAAGCCCGCGCCGATGCCCTGGATTTTGTGCGGTCCGGGAGTCAGCTCTTCGCCGCACAGGGCCTGGCTGATCACCGGGGAGTCTTCCGGCTCAACCGCCACGGTCAGGATCGATTTGCCCTTCTGCAGCTTGATGTAGCGGCTCACACCGGTCAGGGTGCCGCCGGTGCCGACGCCAGCCACAAACACGTCCACTTCGCCGTCGGTGTCGTCCCACACTTCGGGGCCGGTGGTCTTTTCGTGGATCTCCGGGTTGGCCGGGTTTTCAAACTGCTGCAGCAGAACGTAGCGATTCGGATCGCTGTCGCGGATCTCTTCGGCCTTGGCGACGGCGCCCTTCATCCCTTTGGCGCCTTCGGTTAGCACCAGATTGGCGCCCAGGGCTTTGAGCAGCTTACGGCGCTCAAGGCTCATGGTGTTGGGCATGGTCAGGGTCAGCGGGTAGCCGCGGGAGGCGGCGACAAAGGCCAGAGCAATACCGGTGTTGCCGGAGGTGGGCTCAATGATCTCTTTGCCCGGGCCCAGCAGGCCTTTCTTCTCAGCATCCCACACCATGTTGGCACCGAGGCGGCACTTTACGCTGAAGGAGGGGTTACGGGCCTCAATCTTCGCCAATACGTTGCCGTCGGTGACGCGGCTCAGGCGCACCAGCGGAGTGTTACCGATGGAGAGGGAGTTGTCGTCGTAAATCTTTGCCATGATTGCGTTCCTGCCAAAAGGAGTGGGGGCGCGGAAAAACACCGCGCAGATAGGCTTAGCTTAATCGTTGAAATGACGCGAGGAAGTGTTTGTTCGTTATGCCTTATTCCCGAAGGTAATTACCTTAAGTCTTTTTATATACAGCGACTTGAACGCGTCCGCGACTGGGTGTGGTCACATTTTCACTGTGTTACCTTGGGCCAGTGCTACAGGAAGGAGCCTGACGTGACCACCGCCCAAGATCCCAAGGACATCATCACCCCCGATGCATTCCAGATTCATCCCGTTCTGTTAAACCGCCCTCTGGCGTCGCCGTGGCGCCGGGGCATCGCCATGTTGATCGATCTGATGGTGGTGGCGATGGTGACCGAATCGGATGGTGTCTTGTTTGTGATTCTGGTGCTGGCCACCTGGCGCTTGCGCCGACGGCAATGGAAGGCGGGCACCTGGGCGCTCTACCTGCTCTATTTTCTGCTGGCGGCGTCGTTGGTGCCGCCTCTGGTCAGCTGGATAAAGGGGCTGGGACAGGAGCCCGTCACCGAAGTGGTCAGTGGGGAGAGCCACAAAGACCTGACCACAGCGGAAGCCCTGATGGTCAGTGGTGCTGCGATGTCACTGGTGCAGATTGAACTGTGTGACGATGCGGCCTGCGTGCGTCAACATCTGGTGCCGCTGGAGAAGCTGGTACCGGTGATGTCGGAAGCGGAGCGGCAGACCTGGAGCGAGGAGATTTTGAGCCAGATCCCCGCCGAGCAGCGTGAGCAACTTGGCGTCGAACTGAGAGCCGCCCTGAACCTCACTGCCAAAGCGGCGCCGGATCGGTCCGAGCCGGTCGGGAGTGGGGATGAGGCGGTGCCTGCCGAGCCAGACCCGGTGGCAGAACTGGAAGCGGCGCTGGCCAAAGAGAAGGCGCGTCGGGCCAAGCTGTCGAAACAGGTTCAGGCGCTGGAGGAGGTCGGCACCAGCCCATTGGCGTGGTTGCAGGGCGCGGCCAAAGATCTGGGCCTGGGTTTTGGTCTGGCGGCGTTCTACTTCACCGTATTCGTGGCCTGGTTTGATGGCCAGACGGTGGGGAAAAAGCTGACCCGGTGCCGGGTAAGGCAACTGGATGGTACTCCCATCTCACTGTGGGACGCCTTTGGCCGCTATGGCGGTTACAGTGCGGGCATTGCCACCGGCCTGCTGGGCTTTATCCAGGTGTTCTGGGACCCGAACCGACAGGCGATTCACGACAAGATCTCCGCCACCGTAGTCGAGGATGTCCGGCCCCAGGCACGGCTGAGCGCCCGCAAAACCGTCAAGGTGCGAACCACGGCTCAGACCGCGTAAGACGACAGGCAAACGACCGCTGTTGCCATGACTTTACTGTGACGGCAAAGCGGGCAGCGGGCGGTTACTGGCTCTGACACCGTCGATAGGGCAAGCTGGACACCGATATCAGACTGCCAGGGAGGGGCAGCATGAAGTACTTTGCCTATGGCTCCAATATGTCGTTGCGGCGCTTGCAGCAACGGGTGCCCAGTGCCCGGCGTCTGGCCCAGGCGACGCTTCCCGGCCACCAGATGCGGTTTCATAAGCGCGGCCGGGATGGCTCAGCCAAGTGCGATGCCTTTGCGACCGAGCCGGTTAACGCCCCCCTGTTTGGCGCCCTGTTCCAGCTGGACCCGCAACACAAACCGCAGTTGGATCTGGCTGAAGGACTGGGCGTGGGATACCGGCAAAAAATCGTTCAGGTAGAGTGTCAGCAGGGGCATTGGCACCGGGCGTTTACCTATGTGGCACTGCAACTGGACCCCACGCTTCAGCCCTATCACTGGTATCTGGAACACGTCCTGATTGGTGCCCGGGAGAGCGGCTTGCCACCGGGCTACCTCTCCAGCCTGCAACAGGTGATGTCGGTGGAGGATCCGGACCCATTGCGAAGCCAGCGGGAGCGGAGCATCTACCGGCCATCGGAACTCACCCGAGTGGACGCAACCCGCCGGGCATGATCAAAAAAGGGACGCCATTGGGCGTCCCTTTTTACCTAGGTTCCGGCTCAGATCAACCAGGCGTAGCTGACCTTCATAAAGTAGGTACGGCTGTCCTGCACCAGGTCGGTTTCGGTGTCGTCGGCGTAGCGGCCATCGGAATAACCGGCATAGAACACCGTCTGCGGGTTGAGCTTGTAACCGTACAGTACTTCACTGGAGAGGCGCTGGTCGTTCTCATCCGCGTCGTTGTACTGATACAGACTGGGGTCACGGTCGATGTGGGTGTAGATGGTGGAGAGTCGCAGGAAGCTGCGCACGTTGAACTGCCAGGTCAGGCGCAGATCCGACAGGTTAGCGGTAAACAGGGTGCCGCCGTCCACATCCAGCTCACGCCAGTGGTGGCGAAGGTGGGCGGTGATGGAGCGGGTGGGCTTCCAGTTCATCCAGCCGTTGAGCTGGGTGATGGTGCCCAGTTGGTTATTGGCAAAATCGATCTCATCGCCGTGGCGTGCACCGACGCCGAATTTGAACGGCTTAACCGGGCGCACCTCTCCGTAGAAACCGCCAAAGGTTTCATCGAACATCGGGGCGTTGCCGGTCACGCTCAGGTTGCTGCCATCGTTGCGTTGACCCACGCGCTCGCGGGTTACCGCGTACCACTCAACATAGGTTTCGTACTTGCCGGACAGCGAGAATTTCGCCTCTGCCTCCTGCTCCAGCAGGTCACCATCCATGTTTTCACTGCGATCCACATCGCCGGAGAGCTCGGCCTCGTGGAAGAAGCCCTGCTCCGGATACCAGACTCGGCCACCGCCGGCGACCGCCTTGGCATAGTCGATGCGGTCGATAAAGCCCAGATCGGCGCGGAAATCTTCGTCGGCGTGGTAGAGGTTGGCGTAGGCAAACCAGTGGCGGGACTCATAGTTGTAGTTAAGACGCACCAACTGGCCCTGGAACGGCCCGTCTTTCAGGGTACGAAGCACCTGCTCGTTGTAGTCACACTGGCCAAATTCGCAGCTGGCGTCCTCGGGCATGGAGCAGTCGTCGCCGTCGCAGAACTGCTCAGACAGGTCTTCGGGGTAGCGGGTGTCACTGTAGAGCCACATGGCGTCGATGCGATGTTGGTCGGTGATCTCCCAGCGCAGGTCGACACCGCTCATGGCATTACGGTAGTGCTCACTCTCCCGGAAGGTACCGATAACGCCGGCCTGCCAACCATTGCCACTGTCGTACAGGTAGCGGCCGGCAAAGTTATCGCTGGTTTCTCCCAGTTCGGCGATGCTGGAGCCGAGGTTGCCGGGGATCAGGAAGTTGGTCTGATCATCGCGGGTCTGCAGCAGGCCGTAGACGTGGTTGCCACGCTGGCCGGTGATCTTGGTGCCAAACTCCGGCTCCGCCAGATTACGGGTGTTGATCAGGTTGAGCTGGGTGGCGAAGTTATCGGCATTGTCCAGATAGAAGGGGCGCTTCTCCGGGTAGAACAGGGCGAAAGTGGTGTTCACATCCAACTGGCCGGCATCGGCCTCGACCTGGGAGAAGTCCGGATTGATGGTGAGGTTGAGCAGGGTGTCCGGGGTGATGCCCCAGCGCACATCCAGCCCCGGCTCCATGTTGTCCTCTTTGTCCCAGGGGCTGTCGCCATTGTCGCGGGTTTCGATGCGATTGGCGGTGAAGGAGGGGGTGATCTGTAGCTGATTGCCCGGCTCCGCTTCAGCAAAACCGGTGGCCACGCCCATCTGGCAGAGGCGGCAGGCGATGTCCCGGTCTACCGGGGTGGCGGCCAGCCGGTAGTTGTTGTCCCGGGGGTAGAAGCGCACCAGCTCGATGCCCCAGGCCTGCTCATCCAGATTGCCGTCAAAGTTGAACAGGCGAAGCGGCAGGGCCATCTCGACCTGATAGCCGTTTTCGGTCAGCACCCCGGCACTTTGCCAGATGCCGTCCCAGGCGTCGCTTTCCCGCCCGGTCAGCTCGTTTTCGATGCTGTCGTGCTGTACCCCCATCGGGTTAACAAAGAACTGATAGGCCAGACGGGCCTGGTTCCAGGTGTCCAGCTTGATCCCCACCATATCGTCGCCCCAGCTTTTGTCGCGGTCGGTGAGGTGGGCGCGGATCCGCTCCGGGTCCGGGTCTTCCGCGATAAAGGCCACATAGAGGGTGTCGCGGGTGGCGATCAGGCGGGCCTCGGTGGGCACCGGAGCCGGGGTGTTTTCCGCCGGGCGGGTTTGCAGCGTTAAGGGCACCCGGGTGGCGTCGTGCCAAGCCGCTTCCGACAAGATGCCGTCAATGGTTGGGGGTTGTTCAGTAGTGGGGATGGTAACCTGCAGCCGGGATTCGGCTGACACGGTGGGGGCGAGCAGCAGCGCTGCCAGGGGAAGAAGGCGCTTCAACATCCTGTTAAACACTCGTTATCGTTTTTTGCGCCATTGTGCCACAGGCGCCGGGGGGGGCCAGCGCCTGAGGTAAACGTTTTGTAACGAGTGTTTACAGGGTGCGGTGCACTTCGCGGTATTGGTCGACCCACAGTGCCGTGGCACCACAGATTGCCACCGGCATCAGGATCAGGTTAACCAGCGGAATCATCGCCATCAGTGCCGCGGTGGCGCCGAAGGAGAAACTGCGCCAGCGCTGCATGGCCAGGGCGCTGCGCATCCGGGCAAAGGGCACTTTGTGGTTGTCGAAGGGGTAATCCAGGTACTGGATGGCCAGCATCCAGGCGGTAAAGCAGAACCACAGAATCGGACCGATGCCGGGGATAAAGAACAGCACCAGCAGGAACACCAGAGCGCGGGGCAGGTAGTAGCACAGCTTGGTCCACTCCCGTCCCACCAGACGTGGGGTGTCCTTCAGCAGGTCCAGCATGCCGCCGGTATCCAGCGCCTGTCCGGTCAGACGTTTCTCCACCTGTTCAGCCAGCAGGCCGTTAAAGGGCGCGGCGATAAAGTTCATGATGGCGGTAAAGGTAAAGGCGGCACTGACCAGGACGCTGAGTCCCACCAGAGGCCACAGCAGCCATTCCGACCAACGCAGAAATTCCGGTACGGCGGCCATCAGTTGGTCCATCCATACGCCCATCTGCTGGAACAGGAAGTAGAAAGCCACGGAGAACAGCACCAGGTTGATGCCCAGCGGCAACACCACGAAGCGGCGCAGACCCTTCTGGCGGATCAGTTCAAAACCCTTAAGGAAGTAGCTGACACCACTGGCCCCTTCCGGCAGGACGGTTTTTACGGATTGAGAGTCGTTTAGCAACACGGAGTTCTCTTAACGCTAATGCAGTAAGTGCATTGTGTTGCCGAGCTGCGCGTTTGGTCAACATCGATAGCATTTCAGGCTGTTACAAATTCCACAGCCATTTGGTAGAGTGGCAGGATCTCAGCTATTGGAACCCTGCGCCTGCCTCATGCGGCTGAAACAGATAAAGCTTGCCGGCTTCAAGTCCTTCGTCGATCCCACTAAGGTGCCTTTCCCGGATCAGATGACCGCCATCGTCGGCCCCAATGGCTGTGGCAAATCCAACGTTATCGATGCGGTACGCTGGGTGCTGGGTGAAAGCAGCGCCAAGAATCTGCGTGGCGACGCGATGACCGACGTTATCTTCAACGGGTCCAGCGGGCGAAAGCCGGTTTCCGTGGCCAGCGTTGAACTGGTGTTTGATAACCAGGCCGGGCGCCTGGAGGGTCAGTACGCCAGCTATGCCGAGATCGCGGTGAAGCGTCAGGTCACGCGGGATGGCCAATCCAACTACTTCCTCAACGGCAACAAATGCCGTCGTCGCGACATCACCGACCTGTTTATGGGCACCGGCCTGGGGCCTCGCAGCTACGCCATTATCGAACAGGGGATGATTTCGCGGCTGATCGAATCCAAGCCGCATGAGCTGCGGGTCTTTATCGAAGAAGCCGCAGGCATCTCCCGTTACAAAGAGCGCCGTCGCGAAACCGAAAATCGCATCCGTCATACCCGGGAAAACCTGGAACGTCTTACCGATGTCCGCAGCGAACTGGGCAGCCAGATCGAGCGTTTGCGCCGGCAGGCCGATGCGGCCCGCCGTTACCGCGAACTGAAAGCCCAGGAGCGCACCCTGCATGGGGAGTTGCTGGCGCTGCGCTGGCGGGAGCTGAGCGGCCGCATGGATGACCTGAACCAGGTGATTCAGGCGCTGGAAACCAAGAAGACACAGTATGAAAGCGCCAGCGCCGGTGACAGTGCCACCGTCACCACGCTGGAGCAACAGCGTGCCGACTTGGGCGCCGAGGTGGAACGTTGCCAGCAGCGACTGTTCGCCCTGGGCAGCCAGATCACCCGGCTGGAGCAGCAGATCCTGCACAACCGCCAGCGTCGTCAGCAACTCGAAGACGAGGTGCGCCGCAATCAGGTGCAGGCGGGCAGCGCCGAGCAGAGCCTGGCCAGTCTGGCGGAAGAACAGCAGGAACTGGAGCAAAGCCTCGAGTTGTTGGAGCCGGAGCGCGAAGCCCTGGCGGAAGCGCTGGAGACGTTGGTGCTGTCGCTGGAGGAGGCACAGGAGGCCTTTGACGCTTTGAGCGATCAGCGCGACGCCGCCCGTGATGCGCAGGCCCAGGCCCAGCGTGCGGCTCAGGTGGCGCAAACCGAGTTGGCGGGTCTGGCACGGGAAAGCCAGCAGATGGCCACCTCCGCCCAGCGCCTGGCGGAACAGCTGGCCCAATGGAATCCCCAGCTGCTGGAGTCTGAGCTGGCGCAGGTTCAGGAACAGCACGACGAAGCGCAGACGGCTCTTGAGCAGGCAGAGCTGGCGTGGCATGAGGCTCAGCAGGCCCGGGAACAGGCCGAGGCCCAGCGTGAGAACTGCCGCCAAACGCTGGCGCAACTGAACGCCGAACAGGTTAGGCTGGAGGCGCAGATGGCGTCTCTGGGTACCCTGCTCAAAGCGCGGGAAACCCGTTTGCCTGCGCCTTTTGACCACCTGCCGCGTGCCTGGCAGCAGTGGCAGGTGGACGAAGGCTGGGCCAGTGCGCTGGAGCAGGTACTGAGCCGCCCGATGCAGGCCGTAGTGGGCGCGGATGAGGCCCAGCTGCCTCAGGGCGCCATGCGAATGACGGCAGAAACGGCGCGGGTCCCGGAAGCGGCCCATCCCTGGCCCCGTCTGCTGGATAAGATCCAATCCCCCTTCAATCTCGCGCCCTGGCTGAATCATATCTACTGCGCCGACAGCGAGGCCCAGGCCCAAAGCTGGTTGCAGCAGGCCGGACCGGAAGTGTCCGTGGTATTGGCGGACGGTCGCTGGCTGGCGCGGGGCTTTGAAGCCGCCCCGGGGCAGGGCAGTGAGCGGCCGCTGACCGAGATCCAGTCCGAGTTGTCCGAGGCCGAGCAACGTTTACTCGGTCTGAGCGATGAACAACACCAGGCGGAACAGGCTGAACAGGTTGCTGTTACGGCACTGAACCAGGCCCGCGACGCGGAAACACAACGGCAGCGCGCTGCCCAGCAGAGCCGTGAAACCCTGCTCACCCTGCAGGGCAAGGTCGAGAACCTGCAGCAGCGACTGGAGCAGCAACGTCAGCAACGGGCCTTGTTGGAGGAGCAGCAACAGGAGCTGGCTCTGCGTCAGGAGGAGCTCGAAGCCCGGCAGTTTGAGCTGGAGTCTCAGCAGGAGGCGCTGGCCGAGCAGCAGGCTCAGGCCGAAGCGACCCTGGTCGAGGTGGAGCAGCGCTCTGAGACGGCCCGAGGTGCCCTGCGCCAGCGCCAATTGGAGCGTGACCAGCACCAACAACGGCTACAGCAGCTGCAACTGACGTTGCAGGGCCAGCAGGCTCGATTGCAAGGGCTGGCGGCTCGGCGCAGTCAGGCCAATGAGGCCCAGGCCCAGTGGCAGGAGCGCTGTGAACTGGCCCGGGAAGAGCAGGAAGCCTTGACCGAACCGCTGATGGAGTTTGAAGAGTCGCTGGCGCTGGAACTGGAGCAGCGCGCCCTGCTGGAAGCGGAGTTGACCGAACGGCGCGAAGCGCTGGAGGAGGTTAACCTCACCCTGGCCGGACTGGCGGACAGCCAACGGGGTCAACAGGCGCAACTGCAGGCGGTGGTGGCGGACCTGAGCCGTCATCAGCTGGAATACGAAGGACTCCGGGTGCAGGCCCAGGGACAACTGGACCTGCTGGCGGAATCGGAGATGCAGCTGAAAGGGATCCTGGAATCCCTCAGTGCCGAAGCGGCGGTGAACCAGTGGCAGGCCGATCTGGAGCGGGTGCGCGAACGCATCAAGCGATTGGGGGCCATCAATATGGCCGCCATCGAAGAGTATGAACAACAGTCCGAGCGAAAAGCCTATCTGGATGCGCAGGACGCGGATCTGACTGAGGCACTTGAGGTGCTCGAAGCGGCCATCCGCAAAATTGATCGGGAAACCCGGCAGATGTTTCGGGATACCTTTGATAAGGTCAATGCCGATCTGGGACTGCTGTTCCCCAAGGTGTTCGGCGGTGGCAGCGCCTATCTGGCACTCACCGACGACGACCTGCTCAATACCGGGGTGACCATCATGGCGCGCCCGCCGGGCAAAAAGAACAGCACTATCCACCTTCTCTCTGGTGGTGAAAAGGCCCTGACGGCATTATCATTGGTGTTCGCAATTTTCCGCCTGAATCCAGCGCCATTTTGTATGCTGGATGAAGTGGATGCGCCCCTTGACGACGCAAACGTCGGGCGGTTCTGCCGTCTGGTGAAAGAGATGTCGGAGACGGTTCAGTTTATCTTCATCAGCCACAACAAGGTGAGCATGGAGATGGCCGACCGACTGACCGGGGTAACGATGCACGAACCGGGCGTGTCCCGAATCGTTGCTGTCGATATCGAAGAGGCCGCTGCAATGGCCCAAATGGGATAAACAAGTGTAGGTTCGACTCGCTATGGAAGATATGCGCGTAGTCTTTATTGTCGTGGGCCTGTTGGCCATCCTGGGTTTGTTGGTACACGGACTGTGGGCGTTAAGGCGCAACAGCCCGGCCAAGATCCAGAATCGCCGCACCCCGGCACCCAAAAAGCGCTTTGAAAAGGCGATCGAGCCGTCAGTGACGGAACCGGAAGTCAAAACCGAACCCAGTTTCGAGGCCAGCGAGCCGAAGCCGGCGCCTGCGCCGGTACCGCCGCGTCAGCCGAGCCTGCTGGAGGATGCCCCTATCCCTGAGCCGGTTGAGCCTGCCGTGACCGTGGCCAAGCGTGCCGCGCCTCGCCCCTCTCGTCAGGAACCCACCCTGGGTGGCGACCAGATTGAGTTGGGCTTTGGTGAGCAGTCGCAGGAGGAAAACCTGGCGCCCATCACGTTGCGTGAGCTGGAAGCTGAGTTGGAGCGCGAAGAGCGTGAAGCCCAGGCCCAGGCCCAGGTTGAGGCTGAAGCACCGCTCGAGCCGGCCCCGCAGCCGTCCCAATCCGAACCGGTGAGCTACCACGAAGAACCGGAACCGGAAGTGGCTCCCGAGCCCGAGCCGCAACCCAAAGCGGAACCGGTGGCGAACGACGAACCGGCTGAACCCAACGACGTTCTGGTGCTGCACGTGATGAGCAAAGGCGAGCCGATCTCCGGTGCCGAATTGCTGCCAAACCTGCTCACCATGGGCTTTAAGTTTGGTGAAATGGACATTTTTCATCGCCACCAGAGCAGCGCAGGCACCGGCCCGGTGCTGTTCTCGCTGGCCAATATGGTGAACCCCGGTACCTTTAACCCGGACCATATGGAACAGTTCACCACCGAAGGGGTGGCCCTGTTTATGACCTTGCCCAGTCAGGGCGACCCGCGGGTCTGTTTCTCCATGATGGAGGGAGCCGCAAAAGGGCTGGCGGATCTCCACGGTGCTGAGGTGCTGGATGGCCAGCGTCAGCCCTGGACTCAAGCCACCCAGGAAGCCTACCTGGCCCGCATTCAACGGGTGGAACAGCCGGCCTGAGCCCGCTGACTCCAAATTCTGGGGCCGCCAACAGGCGGCCCTGTGTGTTTCTTACCGCCGAAGAACGACATGAGCCAAGCCAAAGACCGCATTGAACAGCTCAGCCAGTTGCTGAACGATTACAACCACCAGTACTACGTGCTGGACAACCCCTCCGTTCCGGATGCGGAATATGACCGCCTGATGCGCGAACTGCAGGCCCTGGAAGCGGAACATCCAGCGCTGCGTCAGCCCGATTCCCCGACCCAGCGGGTTGGCGGTGCGCCGGCAGGCCAGTTCCAGTCGGTAGCCCACCTCAAGCCGATGCTGTCCCTCGATAACGCCATGAACGAGGAGGAGTTCTCCGCCTTCCATCAGCGCCTGGCGGACCGCCTCGGCAGCGGCGATATCCAGTACTGTGCTGAGCCGAAGCTGGATGGCATTGCGGTCAGCCTGATCTACCGTGATGGTCTGCTGGAGCGCGCGGCAACCCGCGGTGACGGCACCACCGGCGAAGAGATCACGACTAATGTCCGCACCATCAAGTCGGTGCCGCTGCGTCTCAGTGGCAAGGGCTACCCGGCCCTGCTGGAGGTGCGTGGTGAAGCCTTTATGCCCAAGGCCGGATTCGAAGCGATGAACGCCAAGGCGATGGCCGCCGGTGAGAAAACCTTTGTGAACCCGCGCAATGCGGCAGCGGGCAGCCTGCGTCAACTCGACAGCCGCATCACCGCCAACCGGCCGCTGGCGTTCTACGCCTATGCGGTGGGCGTGGTTGAGGGCATCGATACGGCGATGGCCGACAGCCACAGTGGCCAGTTGGCCCAGTTGGCCCAGTGGGGACTGCCGGTCAGCCCCATCGTGGAAACCGCCGCTGGCGAAGCTGCCGCGCTGGATTACTTCCGCCGCATTGGTCAGCAGCGTCCGGACCTGCCCTATGAGATCGACGGGGTCGTGATCAAGGTGGACAGCCTGGCGCAACAGGAGCAACTGGGTTTTGTGGCCCGCGCCCCCCGTTGGGCCATCGCCTGTAAGTTCCCGGCCCAAGAGGAGATGACGCTGCTCAAGGACGTGGAGTTTCAGGTGGGCCGCACTGGCGCCGTTACCCCGGTGGCGCGACTGGAGCCGGTGTTTGTGGGCGGGGTTACCGTTTCCAACGCCACCCTGCACAACGCCGATGAGATTGCGCGTCTTGGCGTCAAGATTGGCGACACGGTGATCATCCGTCGTGCCGGTGATGTGATTCCGCAGATCGTCTCCGTGGTGGCCGAACGCCGTCCGGATGACGCCCGCGATATCGAATTCCCCAGCGCTTGTCCGGTCTGCGCGTCCAAAGTGGAACGCTTTGAGGGCGAAGCCGTGGCTCGCTGTTCCGGTGGCCTGTTCTGCGAAGCCCAGCGCAAGGAAGCGATCAAGCACTTCGCCTCCCGCAAAGCGTTGGATGTGGATGGCCTTGGCGACAAGCTGGTGGAGCTGATGGTTGACCGTGAGCTGGTGGCCACCCCGGCCGATCTGTTCACCCTGTCGGCCTCCCGCCTGACCATGCTGCCGCGCATGGGCACCAAATCTGCGCAGAACCTGGTGGCGGCGTTGGATCAAGCCCGCACCACGACCCTGCCACGCTTCCTCTATGCGCTGGGGATCCGCGAAGTGGGCGAGGCCACGGCCGCTAACCTGGCCCGTCATTTTCAGACTCTGGAAGCGCTGATGGCCGCTGATACCGACGCGTTAATTGAAGTGGATGATGTGGGGGAAGTGGTGGCCAAGCACGTGTATTACTTCTTCCGTCAGCCCCATAACCTGGAGGTTATTCAGGCGCTGACCGACACCGAAGGCGCCAACGTGCACTGGCCCGCCATTGAGGCGGTTGCTGAAGAGGCGCAGCCGCTCAAAGGGCAGACCTGGGTGCTGACCGGCACGCTCAGCCAGATGGGCCGAAGCGAGGCCAAAGCGGCGCTGGAAGCCCTGGGCGCCAAAGTCAGTGGCAGTGTGTCCAAAAACACCGACACGCTGGTGGCGGGCGAAAAGGCCGGGTCGAAGCTGACCAAGGCCACCGATCTCGGGGTTCCGGTGCTGGATGAGGATGGCCTGGTGGCCCTGCTGGCCCAGTACAACGGCTGATCACCATTAACTCGCATAAGGCGGCCTTCGGGCCGCCTTTTTTTTGCCGTTTAGCCGGTGATTGGCGCTGGCGTTGCGCGGCGATCTGTCGGGGACGGCACCCGGGCAGTGTGTCCGGGGAGGAAAACAAAAAAAACCGGCAGCCTTTCGGCTACCGGACAGGGGGATCTTCGATCCCGGCAGACCTCAGTGAGGTCGGCGGTCAAGGACAAGTAACAAGTTTAAGAACCCAATGCGGCACTGTGACGAGCCAGGGATCGAGAAGCATCGTATCAAGATTGAATATTGTATGCAAAATAAATTGTGAGCTGCGTCACTCTCTGCTTCCCCGGTTGACGACGAGCGAGCGGTGAAGCGGTTCTGCTGGGCTATAATCGACGACGAAAAAGATATTTGCCCGACTGCAACTGCGGTGTGGGTGGGACAGGGATCAGGAACGCAATCTATGGCGAACAGGGAATGTAAAATCCCCGTCAAGGACCTTCAGGTGGGGCAGTCCATTCGGCTGCCGTTGGCCTGGAAAGAACACCCTTTTATGTTTAATCGCTTCCGCATTAAGGATGAGGGACAGATCCAGTTGATTCGCAAGCTGGGCCTGAACCACGTCTTCCTGCAACTGGCGGAAGGCGAATCCACTCCTCAGTTTGTTGAACCGGCAACCCCTGCCGCCCCCACTGCCATCGACACAGAGACGCTGCGTTGCCAGCAGGCGGAGCGTGATGCGGTGGCCAAAGAGAGTCAAACCTACCGACGCTTGCTGAAGAAGTGCGAGCAGGCATACGGCAAATCACTGGAGAATGTTCGCACCAGCTTTAGCCGTCTGCCGACCACGCCGGACCAGGCCTACGCCGACGGTTCGGCGGTGGTGGATGAGATCCTGCGCCAATTTGATGAAGCCGGCAGTGAAACCGTGTTGCAACTGGTGGCAGCCAATCAGGAAGGCACCATGCAGTTCCATGCCATGAACGTCAGTGTGGTGGCGATGGTGCTGGGCCGGGCGCTGGGTTTGGACGGGCCGCAACTGCGAGAACTGGGATTGGCGGCTCTGGTACACGATGTGGGCAAGCTGCGGGTGCCCAGCGCCATCCTGAATAAGCGCACACCGCTGAACAAAGCGGAGCAGAACTTCCTGTATCAGCACCCCAAGCTGGCGCTGGAGATGCTCAAAGGTACGCCGTTTGCGACCAAGGGCATTTTTGCCATGGTGAGTGGCCATCATGAATACCTCGATGGCAGTGGCTACCCGCAAAAGCTGTCCGGCAAAGCGATCTCGCCAATGACTCAGATCCTCACCATCGCCAATGAATACGACAATCTGGTGAATGGAACGGTCAAGTCGTTGCCCCCATACCAGGCACTGGCGTTTATGTTTAAAAACCGGGCCAAGCAGCTCAATCCCACCTTTCTGCAGACACTGGTAAAGACCCTAGGGGTGTATCCGCCGGGTACCTTGCTGCGACTGGAAAATGGCCAGGTCAGCAAGGTGATCAGCAGTGACCCGGCGCAACCGTTGTTTCCGACTCTGATGCTGTATGATGCGGAAATCCCGAAGAAAGAGGCGCCAATGGTCAGTCTTGATATGCTGGGATTAAAGATCGACGGTGTGCTCAAGGTCAGTGAACTGACCGAGGCGCAGTGTCATTACCTTGATGTGTCGCCGGCCCTGGCCTACTACGTGCGACGTTAACTCCGGAAACCGAACCCGATGCAATCTCTCTCCATTGTTGGTTGTGGCTGGCTTGGCCTGAGCCTGGCCGAACAACTGCAAAGTCTGGGTTATGCGGTGCGTGGCTGCAGCCGTAACCCGGATACCCTGGCTTACCTGGCGCAGCTGGGCATCCCTGCCTTTACCCTCGACATTGATGAGCAGCTGGAGTGCGATGATCTCCCTGGCCTGCTGCAGGCCCAGGTGCTGTTTGTGAATGTGCCGCCGGGCCGTTCACCCTCAGCCCGACCCTATGCCGAGCGCATGTCGATGCTGGCGGAAGCGGCCTGGGCCCACGGCATTCGTCGGGTGGTGTTTGTCAGTTCGACGGCGGTCTATGCCAATGGCGAGCAGGTGGATGAACAGAGTGCCCTGGACGAATCCCCCCGCGCGGCCCAGATGCAGGAAGCGGAGCAGGTGTTTGTCCGGCGCTTTGGCGATGGGGTGACGATTCTGCGTCCGGCAGGACTGGTCGGCGGTGAGCGCCACCCGGGCCGTTTCCTGGCCGGGCGGGAGGGACTGCCCGGCGCGGCGGCGCCGGTGAATCTGGTGCATCGGGATGATGTGATAGGGGCGGTGATCCGGGTGTTGGAGGCGCAAGCGTTTGGCCAGGTGTTTAACCTGTCCGCGCCGCACCATCCGAGTCGTGGGGAGTTCTATCCCCACGCCGCCAAAGCCCTGGGGCTGGAACCGCCGCAATTCTCGGATGAGCCCATGGCGGTTAAGCGGGTGCTGGGCCAGCGCATCGTGGACCAGCTGGGCTTCAGCTATCGCTATCCGGACCCGATGACGATGCCGCCGCTGTCGGCGTAACCTGATAGGCGCAGCGACTGCCTTGCTCCAGCAGGTGTTCGCTGCGCGTTACCTCCACCTTCTCCCCCAGTACCGCCCTGAACAGGGCCAGTTCTTGCTGGCACAAGCCCCGGCAACGCTCTGCCGCTGCACAGATCGGGCAGTGGTCCTCCACCAGCAGCCAGCCCTGATCGCACTCAATCACTCTGGCCATATAGCCCTCCTGATGGCGCAACTGTGCCAACATTTGCAGCCGCTCAGGCAAACTTTTTGCGGATCTCAGCGTCTCAAGGTAGAGCGCTTTTTGCTGGTGAAAGCGGTGTTCGATCAGGCGGTTGAGCCCCTCCGCACCGAACAGGGTGTCGATGCCGTCGATCAACTGCAGGCTCAGGTCCTGATGGCGGTCGCCAAACTGGCGGTGGCCGGCATCGCTGAGAAACCAGTGGCGACTGGGGCGTCCCGGGCCCTGGCGTCGGTCCTCGTAATCCACCAGCCCCTGCTCCTCCAGCTTGTGCAGGTGCTGTCGCACGCCCATGGTGGTGAGCGACAGGGCTTCCGCTAAGGGAGGCAGTGGGGTGGGCCCCTGTTGCTTCAGCAGATGCAGAATTTTACTGGTGGCGGCGGACATGGTGGCTCAATTCCCGATATGGTTGACCCAACCATTGTTTCTGCAGCCACTTTTTTATTCAACACATTCATTTATAAAAGGAGCGCGCCATGCGAAATATCCTGTTCTCTTTGCTGTTGTTGCCCGGCCTGGCCCTGGCTCAACCGCGCTGGATCGAAGTGGACGGCGTGGGCAGCGTCGATGTGGCGCCCAGTCGTGCCACCCTGAGTGCCCAGATCACCGCGCTGGCCGATACCCCGCAGCAAGCACAGGCCGAAGCGGACAAAGTGATGAACCGGGTGCTGTCCGCCTTCGACGACGCCGGAATCGAGTCGGCCCGGTATGGGGCGAGTTCATTGACCCTGGGGCCGCGCTATGACTACCGCGAGCGTGAGCGGGTGTTGCTGGGCTACGAGGCCCGACGTGGTGTCACTCTGGATGTGCCGGTTGAGCAGGTCGGGCCGTGGCTTGGCCGGTTTACCGAGTTGGGGCTGACCGAGGTCGGCAATCCGGCTTATGGCGTGGCGGACGACGCCGAACTGCGACGCACGCTGTTGCGGTTGGCGCTGGAGGATGGCCTGGATAAGGCTCAGGTGCTGGCGGACAGACTGGACGGCAGCCTGGGTGACGTGCTGGAGATCACCGAGCAGGGCGGGACGCCGGTGCTGCGTAACCGGATGATGGCAGCGGATGCGACGGAAGCGGGCCGTTACCAGCCCGCCCAACAGGCACAAGAGGTGCGCCTGCGCATCAAGGTTGAGCTGGATTAAGCCAGGGTTTTCTTGGCTTTTTCCAACAGGCCGAGCAGGTCGCTGGTGTTGTCGGCAAAGGGGTTGGCCAGGCTTTTGCGCTGGTGATCCTGAAAATCCGCCTTCAGCTGTTCGACCTGCTTGGCGGTTTTCTCCATCGCACGGTTCTCTGACCAACTGAGCTTTTCACTCTCCAGTTTGGCTTCGAAGCTGCTGGTCTTGATCGGGCCGCCGCCCTGGGCAGGCTTATCCAGATTGGCCTCGAAGTTGGCGCCCGGTGCGTTGTTGTAGCGCGGACTCATCTGGGTCTGAACCGGTGACAGTTTCATGGTGTCGCTCCTTGGGGTGTGAGTACCGACTTAAGCAAGGAACGCGCCCAGAGCGTTGGAGTGAGGCTGCAATTGTGATGCGTGTCACAAAAGGGTGGGCGGTGTTGTGGCGATGTTACGTCAGCAAAGGGGTGAACCTGGCCCATTAACAGGGTGCTAACCTTGCGAAAAGCCAGAGAAAATTCATCAGTCCGCGATGGGCAACCGGTTGCCGCCTGGCATGGGCCCGTTGCCGCCTGAGACTAAAGTCTACCCCGCTGTGACCATCTTCATCTTTTTGTTTTTGATTCGACGCAAGTTACCGAAAAACAACAAAAAAATAGCAATTCTTCAGGCCACCTTCCGTTGGCCTTTGACTAAGGTCGATCTTCCTCGCTGTGCTGCCCTTGCTAGGTTAGCTGTGACTATTCCAACGATAAGGAAAGGGGAGCAGCACATGGCTTTTGAAAGCAGCGAAAAGGCCAAAGCGTACTGGGCGGAGAACCTTCGCCTGATGCTTAGCCTGTTGGCCGTATGGTTCATCGTGTCCTACGGCTGTGGGATTCTGTTGGTCGATACCCTCAACGCCGTTCAGTTTGGTGGATTCAAACTGGGCTTCTGGTTTGCCCAGCAGGGCGCCATCTATGTCTTCGTCGCCCTCATCTTCGTCTACGTGGCCAAGATGAATGCGCTGGACCGTAAGTACAACGTGCACGAGGACTGATGGCATGGATCTGCAGACACTCACATACATCGTGGTCGGGGCAACGTTTGCCCTGTACATCGGCATCGCCATCTGGGCCAAGGCCGGTTCCACCAATGAATTTTACGTGGCGGGGGGCGGCGTGCATCCGGTTGCCAATGGTATGGCAACGGCGGCTGACTGGATGTCCGCGGCCTCCTTCCTGTCGATGGCGGGCCTGATTGCCTTTATGGGCTATGACGGTGCCGTTTACCTGATGGGCTGGACCGGCGGTTACGTGCTGCTGGCGCTGTGCCTGGCACCTTACCTGCGTAAATTCGGCAAGTTCACTGTGCCGGACTTTATCGGCGACCGTTACTACTCCCAAACCGCCCGTACCGTGGCGGTGATCTGCGCCATCTTCGTCTGCTTCACTTACGTGGCAGGCCAGATGCGTGGTGTGGGCGTGGTGTTCTCCCGCTTCCTGGAAGTGGACGTGACCACCGGTGTGATCATCGGCATGGTGGTGGTGTTCTTCTACGCCGTATTGGGCGGCATGAAAGGCATCACCTACACCCAGGTGGCCCAGTACGTGGTGCTGATCACCGCTTATCTGGTCCCCGCGGTGTTCATCTCCATCATGCTGACCGGCAACGTACTGCCGCAGATCGGCTTTGGTTCTGACCTGGTCAGTGAACCCGGGACATCGGTGCTCAATAAGCTCGATGGATTGATGTCGGAGTTGGGCTTCAGCCAGTATACGGATGGGTCGAAATCCACGGTCGACGTGTTCTTTATCACCGCTGCCCTGATGGTGGGTACTGCGGGCTTGCCTCACGTTATCGTGCGTTTCTTCACCGTACCCAAGGTGGCGGATGCCCGTATCTCTGCCGGTTGGGCACTGGTCTTTATCGCCCTGCTGTACACCACCGCTCCGGCCGTGGCCGCGTTTGCCCGTCTGAACATGATCGACACCATCAACGGCCCGGATGGTCAGGGTACCCTGTACGCTGAGCGCCCGCAGTGGATTAAGAACTGGGAGCAGACCGGTCTGATCGGCTTCTCCGGCACCGACGAGAAGGTTTCTGCCGGTGGTGATGCTGGCCAGCAGCTCGCCAATGACGGTGTGATGTTCTACTCCGGTGACGAGCGCAACAACATGAAGATCGACCGTGACATCATGGTGCTGGCCAACCCGGAGATCGCCAATCTGCCGAATTGGGTTATCGCCCTGGTGGCGGCGGGGGGTATCGCAGCGGCGCTGTCGACCTCGGCGGGCTTGTTGCTGGTGATCTCGACCTCGGTGTCCCATGACCTGTTGAAACGTAACCTGATGCCTAATATCACAGACCGGCAGGAGCTGACCTACGCGCGGATAGCGGCGGCAGTGGCCATCTGTATTGCGGGTTACCTTGGTATCAATCCGCCCGGCTTCGTAGCGCAGGTGGTGGCATTCGCCTTCGGATTAGCGGCCTCGTCGTTCTTCCCAGCCATCATCATGGGGATCTTCTCCAAGCGCATGAACAAAGAGGGCGCCATCGCCGGCATGATCGTGGGCATCACCTTCACCGCAGGCTACATCCTGGCCTACAAAGGGGTGTTCTTCGAGCCGCTGATTGCCAACACGCCTGAGAACTGGCTGTTCGGTATCTCCCCGGAGGGCATCGGTACTCTGGGTATGGTGCTGAACTTTGTGGTGGCCTTCCTGGTCAGCCGTGTGACTCAGGAGTCGCCGCAAGAGGTGCAGGATTTGGTGGAAAGCATCCGATTCCCGAAAGGGTCCGGTGCCGCAACCCACCACTAAACAACAAGGGCACCGCAAGGTGCCCTTTCTTTTTGCGCCTGACCTTACACTCCGCTTAAGGTGAGGTAGACGATGCGAAGCAGGATGCCCGCGAACAGCAACACAATGCCGCTGCGGTAAACCCGGAACTCGGCGAGGTTAAAGTCATTCAACTTGCCGACCCAGACTTGCCAGACGGCATTCCAGTTGCGGGTACGGTGGATGTAACGCCCCAAGGCGCTCACCACCAGAATAAGGCCGAGGCCCAGTACGACGGTTTGTGCAATGGCTAACATGGTTCTCTCCCTGAAACTTCGCCCAGTGTATCAAGGATGTAACAGATAGACATGACCGATCCCGACCTGGCTCCCATCATCGAGTTTCTCTCCGGCCTGCTGCCGTTTGACCAGCTGGACGACGCCGGTCGTCAGGCCGCGGCCCGCGGCATTGAAATTGCCTACTTTGCTAAGTCGGCCGGTGAAGTGCCGGTGGACTACGCCAATCCCCAGCTCTATATCGTGCGCTCCGGTGCCTTCGAGGTGCGCAGTGACCGCGGTGAGCTGCTGGATCGGTTAGGGGAGGGGGACTATTTCGGGTTTCCCTCGTTGCTCACCGGTGAACAGGTCAGCAACCGGGTGCAGGTGCTGGAGGATGGCCTGGTCTATGTGCTGAGCGAAGAGGCCTTTCGCCAACTGCGTGCCGCCAGTCGGGACTTTGACCGCTTCTTCAATCGCAAGCACGCTGAGCGGTTGAGACACTCCGCCCGCTATCTGGCCCGGGAGCATCTGAGTACCGCCCGCATCCGTTCGGTGATGGCCAGTCCGGTTCAGAGTGTAGGCCCATTCACCCCAATTCAGGAAGCAGCACAGTTGATGCGTGCCTCCCGGATCTCCAGTGTTCTGGTGGTGCAGGACAATCGCCTGCTGGGGATTGTGACCGACCGCGACCTGCGCAACCGGGTGTTGGCGGAAGGGGTACCGGTGGACAGCCCGGTCAGCGAGGTGATGACCGCCAACCCGGTATCGGTGCCTTCGCAAACCCTGGTGTTTGAAGCGATGCTGGCGATGAGTCAGCACAATATCCACCACCTGCCGGTATGCGACGACGAAACGCCGGTGGGGGTGGTCACCAGTACCGATCTTATCCGCGCCCAGCGCAGTGACCCGCTCTACCTGATTGGTGAGATCGACAGGCAGCATGATCGCGCGGCGCTGGTGCAGGTGGCGGGGCAGATCCCCACCCTGCTGCAAAGTCTTATCCAGGCCGATGCCCGGGCGGAAGAGATTGGCCGGGTGCTGACCCTGGTGACCGACGCCCTGACCCGACGCCTGCTGGCATTGGCACAGGATGAGCTGGGGCCTGCGCCCATGCCCTGGTGCTGGCTGGCCTTTGGCTCCCAGGCGCGGATGGACCAGGCGGGTAAGTCGGACCAGGACAACGGCCTGCTGTTGGCGCGGGAACCCAACGACGCCGAACGTGACTATTTCCTCGCACTGGCCACCTTTGTCTGCGACGGCCTCAACGACAGCGGCTATATCCATTGTCCCGGCGGCATTATGGCGATGAACCCGAAATGGTGCCTGTCGCTGGCGCAGTGGCAGGCTCAGTTCAGCCAGTGGATTGACCAACCGGAGCCCAAAGCGGTGATGCACGCCAGCATCTTCTTCGATATGCGGGCAGTGGCCGGACGGGCGGAACTGGCCCACACCCTACAGCGTTCGGTGCTGGCCAGCTGCAAGGACAATCAGATCTTCCTCGCCATGATGGCCGGGAACGCCTGCACCAACTCTCCGCCGCTGGGCTTCTTCAGGCAGCTGGTGCTGGAGCGGGACGGCGAACAGCGCAAAGCGCTCGACCTCAAGCACAAGGGGCTGGCCATCATCAACGACATTGCCCGACTGTACGCCCTGGCGACCGGCACCGAAGCGGTGGGTACCGCCGCCCGGATCCAGGCGGCGATGAAAGCGGGGCTGATCACCCGCAAAGACGCCCTTAACCTGGCGGACGCTCAGGAGTTTATTGCCCACCTGAGGCTGGCCAACCAGGGCGAACAATGGAGCCGGGGCGAAGAACCCTCCAACTTCCTGCGTCCCGGCCGCATCTCCGGACTGGCCCGTCATCAGCTTAAAGACGCCTTTGCCGTGGTGGCCCGTGCCCAGGATGGGGTGCGTCTCAGTTTTGCCCGGAGCCTGTGATGGACCTGCAGTTTCCCCTGGCGCGCTGGCGCAACAAGGTGCCGCAGTTTGAGGCGTTCTATGAGGCGGGCGGCCCGCGCAGCGGTGCGGATTACCGTGAGCAACCGATGTTGGCACTGGATCTGGAGCTGACCGGACTCGACGTCCGCCAGGACGCCATTCTCTCCATTGCCGCTGTGCCCATTATCCGGGGGCGGCTGGTGCTGGCCCAAAGCTGGCATCAGTTGGTGTCCATCGATGGTGGTGTGGGGCAGAGTGCCACCATCCACGGCATTCATGATCGCCACCTGACCGATGCTCAACCGCTGGAGCAAGCCTTGCTGGCGTTACTGCCACAGCTGGCCGGGCGGGTGCTGGTGTGTCATCACGGAGGCCTTGACCTGGGATTTCTTCAGGCGGGTTTCCAGCACCACTTTGGCCAGGGGTTGCCGCTGAAGGTGATCGACACCCTGAAGATTGAGCAGCGTCGGCTGGAGCGTCAGGGCACGGTACTGAAGGCAGATAGCCTGCGCCTGGCTCAGTGCCGGCGTCGCTATGGTTTACCGGATTACCCCGGCCACCACGCGTTGGTGGATGCCATCGCCTGTGGCGAGCTGTTGCTGGCCCAGGCCAGCGCGCTGGCGGGGCGTCGTCCCTTAAGCATCGGCAACCTGCTGGCGATGAGCCGGTAGGCTCCCCCTCCTGTTGGTTTTTCTTACAACTTGCTGATCGCGTTATGCCCTAAGCGGGTTAGTCTGATCATCAGGAGGAACTGCCATGGCATTGCCCGCACTGATTGTACTGGCCGGCGCACTGGCCGCCATTGAGTACCACGACCATCGCAAATCGGTTCAACGGCAGCGCCATCGCCGTCCGGATGGACCAGCCGGATTGGCACTGGCACCGAGCCAGTGGTTGCCTGGGCAGCGTCGGGTGGTGCCCAAACCGGGCGCTGTGCTGGCCTGTCATGTGTTTGGGGTGGTGGAGCATACCGGCATCTGGCTGGGGGAGAATGCCATTGCCGAACTGCATGGCAGCGGCCTGGTTCGGGCGGTGTCGGTAAACCGCTTTCTGGCCCGGCGCAGCGGCGCCACGGTGTTTTGCCTGTGTGACCATCTACACCAGCCGCTGGCCTCCGAATCGGTTGCACAACGGGCGGCCGCAGCGCTGTTTACCTACCGCGACTACCACCTGACCCGCAATAACTGCCACCGCTTTGTCTGGCACTGCCTGTCCGGGGAGGAGCGGGCGATCACCAGCTTTGCCGCTCTTAACCGGCTGCTGGCGCCACACTTTGGCGACCACCTCTACTGGGACCCGGTCTGTCTGGATCAGGCGGTTTGCGGCTCGGTGCGCAGCGACTGAAGGTGCTGAGGCTGAAGCCCCAGGCTGGCCAACTCCTCGTTCGGCCACTCCAGCAAAGGGGCTTGTGGGTCGTGATCAATGCGCCAACGGGCGAGACCCACCACGGTGGCCAGTCCCCGGTAGGGTTCGGGGGCCAGTAACGGACGGATATGGTGCTGGGTGAGAATCACCAGCTCCTCCGGGAACTGCCAGCGACGGGCCAGCTCGGCACCCACCTCGCCGTAATCAAATCCAAGTAGCTCACGCTCAACCTGAGCGCGCACCTGCCCTTGCGCGGTACGGGCCACAATCTGCTGGGCCTGCTTTGGCAGCTGCTGGTGAATAAACAGTTGTCCGATGCTGTGCAGCAGGCCGCCGATTCGGGCTCTGGCCGGGTCTTGTCCGCTCTCCCTGGCCAGGGCCTCTGCCATGTGGGCGCAGCTCAGGTTCTGACGCCAGAAGCGCGGTAAGTCCATATGGGGCACATGGCTGTAGCGCTGTTGCACGGCGGAGCAGATCACCAGCATTTTGAGGTTATCGAGCCCCAGCAGGATGGCGGCATCCTTAACGGAATCCATCTGGCGGGCACCGGCAAAGTGGGCGGAGTTGGCCAGGCGCAGCACCTTGGCGCTGAGGGCCTGGTCCTGACAGAGAATGCGGGCAATGCGAAGCAGGTCGGGATCGGCACAGGCAAACTCGGACAGCAGCTGTTGTACCACCCGGTTCAGACTGAGCAGTCGGGTTTCGCTGGAAAACAGTTGTTCAATATCCATATGTCACAGAGCCTCAATCCATGAGGGAAGGGGTGTCTCCAGTATGGCAAGAAATGAAACGGGCCGCGAAAGCGGCCCGTTAACTTATTGTGCGGCTTTCGCCTTATCGCGTGCGACGGCGTCACGGATCAGCTCCAGGCCGGTCTGATCGCAGGGCGGCAGCTCGGCGGTGCTGGCGCGCAGCGGCGTGGTGCGCTGGCCCCATTTGATCACGGCGGCGGCGGAGGTCAGGCCGGCGCCAAAGGCGCAGGACAACAGGGTATCCCCCGGCTGAATGCGGCCCGCTTCCAGCGCATCGCACAGGGCGATGGGCACGGTGGCGGCGGAGGTGTTGCCGTAGCGCTCAATATTGACGAACGCCTTCTCCTTGGGCAGGCCCATCTTACCGATCAGGGTATCGATAATGCGCACGTTGGCCTGGTGCGGGACCACCAGATCGACCTGTTCCGGACTGACGCCGCTCTCGGCCAGCACCTGCTGACTCAGGCGACCCATGCCAGCGATGGCGCGCTTAAAGATTTCGCGGCCTTCGAACTGCAGGAAGAAGGACATCGCTTCCGGATCGCTGCGGTCCATGGCGGAACCGAAACCGGCCACCTTGAGGATCTCACGGCCTTCCGGGTCGTTGTTCATGGCGTAGCTCAGCACACCCACCGGCTCATCGGTGGCTTCCACCACCACCGCACCGGCCCCATCACCAAATAGCACGGCAGTGTCACGCAGGGTCCAGTTGAGGTAGAAGGTGAGGCGTTCGGCGCCCACTACCAGCACGCGCTGGCACTGGCCGGAGCGCACTTGTGCCGTGGCCAGGCCCAGGCCGTAGAGGAAGCCGGAGCAGGCGGCGTTGATGTCAAAGGCGGCGCAGCGGGCGCCGATGTTGGCCTGTACGGTGGCGGCGATGTTCGGCACCAGGGTATCCGGCGAGGCGGTCGCCAGGATGATCATGTCGATGTCGGTGCCATCCAGACCGGCGGCATCCAGGGCGCGTTGGGCGGCCACGCTGGCCAGCTCGGCAGTGCCGACGTGGCTGATGTGGCGTTGGCCAATTCCGGTGCGACTGCGGATCCACTCGTCGCTGGTGTCCATCACGGTGGCCAGATCGTCGTTGCTCAGCACCGCCGGGGGAAGGCATTTACCCCAGCCGGTAATTTCGGCAGAACGCATGGGAAAACTCCTGAATCGTGCGGCGCCCAGAGCGCCGCATTAGGGGAAATGACGGGTCGTCAGGCCTGCATGGCGACGTGCTCGGCCACCAGGGTTTTTACCCCTTCGGCCGCGTGCTCAATATGGCCGCGCAACAGGGCTGTGGCACCTTCAATGTCCTTGGCCCGGCACAGCTCCAACAGTTGGCGGTGCTCCTGTTCGGCGCGGGGGATGCCCCCGGCCAGCAGCAGCTGCAGGCGGATGTAACGATCCGAGTTGGTATTCAAGCCTTTGACCACTTCCATGGTGTGGGGGCGGTCAGCGCCGGCGTAGAGGCTGAGGTGGTAGTGGGTGTTCAGCTCACTCCAGCTGTTCACCGCGTTCTCGGCCTGAAACGCCGACTCAAGCTGCTCCAGGTAGTCCTCTGCGAGGGAGAGCTGAGCAGCCGTCAGGTTGGGGATGGAGCGGGCCAGCAGGGCCGGCTCAATCAATGCCCGAAGTTCGAACAGTTCATCCACCTGGGTGACAGACAGTTCGGTGGCGGTCGCGCCCTTGTGGGCTTCAAACCGTACTAAACCCTCGGCTTCCAGTTGCAGCAGTGCTTCCCGCACCGGGATACGGCTGACGTTAAGCTCGGTGGCCAGCGCACTTTGACGAAGCGGTTCACCGGCTTTGATCTCACCGGAGAGGATCTTTTCCCTGAGAACCTCAACAACCACTTGTGTGCGGGTTTTATGAACGATGGGGCTTCCCTGACGCATTTGTATATTTTCTTCGACTTGAATTGACCCTTAGGTTACCTATCCGGACGGGCAAAGAAAAGGGAGCCCCAACGGACTCCCTGGTTTGCGGACTGAACTTCTCTCAGCGCAGTGATTCCGGTAACTGTGCTGCAGGCCAATTTTGGTAGGCCAACGGGCGCAGGAAGCGCTGAATGGCCTCGCCGCCCACAGAGGTGGTCTGGGGCGCCGTACTGGCGGGCCAGGGGCCACCGTGGTTTTGCGCCGCACACACCTCGACGCCGGTGGGCATCTGGTTGGCGATCAGTCGCCCACAGGTGTAAGCGAGGGTCTCCAGCAGGTCTGAGTGCCGAGCAAAGTCGGCGTCGTTACCGTGTACCGTGGTGGTAAGCTGTCCCGGCAGCGCAGCAATCAAGTCGCCGAGTGCCTCTCCCTGAGCGCCGGTGATCACCAGCACACAGGGACCAAATACCTCTTCAAACAGCTCGGGATTGTTGATCGCATCTGCGGCGTTGACCTGGTAGACAATCGGCACGGCGCCGTTGGGGTGGCCATCGTTGCGTCCACGGGCCAGTTCCGTCACGCCGGGCTGGCTGGCGAGGTGATCCGCGCCGCTGCGGTAGGCGCGGGCGATGCCCGGGGTCAGCATCACCCCTTCGTTGTGCTCAGCCAACGCCTCGGCCAAGCTGGCCAGGTAGCGATCGGCGCCGTCACTGTCCGGCAGCAGCACCAGCCCGGGGCTGGTGCAGAACTGACCCTGCCCCATCACCATGGACGCCGCCTGCATCTGGGCCAGCTGATCCGGTTGCGCCGCCAGTTGCCCTGGCAGAATCACCTGCGGGTTCACCGCACCCAGCTCGCCAAAGAACGGGATCGGAGTGGGGCGGGCGGCCGCTTCGGCCGCTAAAGACTGTCCCACCGCTGCGGAACCGGTAAAGCCGACGGCGGCGATGGCGGGGTGGCGCACCAGCGCAATGGAGAGCGCCGGAGTGCGGCCCTGGATCAGTGAGAACACACCGGCCGGTACGTCAGTGCGTGCCGCGGCACGGGTGATGGCGCTGGCCACCAGCTCCGAGGTGCCGGGGTGGGCCGGGTGACCTTTGACAATCACCGGGCAACCGGCGGCCAACGCGGCGGCGGTATCACCACCGGCGACGGAGAAGGCCAGTGGGAAGTTGGAGGCGCCAAACACGGCAACCGGCCCCAACGGCACCTGACCGAGACGCAGGTCCGGGCGGGGCAGGGGTTGACGCTCCGGCAGTGCTTCGTCGTGCAGTACCGGATGGAGCGGCTCACGCAGCCAGTGGGCAAAGGCACGGAGCTGACCACAGGTACGGCCACGCTCGCCCTGCAGGCGGGCCGCAGGCAGGGCGGTTTCCTGTGCTGCCCGGTTCAGCAGGGCATCACCAAGTGCTTCGATCTCGTCGGCAATCGCTTCGAGAAATTGGGCGCGGGTTTCGGCGCTCAGGCGGCGGTAGTGAACAAAAGCGTCCGCCGCAGCCTCGGCTGCGACGGCCACTTCCGCTTCGCTGCCATCCGCGAAGGGGGTGGGCAGGGGCCCATCGGCCCGGGGATCCCAGGCCAGAAAATCGTCTGCTGGGTCGCCGCTGCGGGCGCCAGCGATAAAGTGTTGTCCTGTCAGGGTCATGTTGACTCCTTTATTTCACCTGAAAGCCGAAGGCGTAGGGATCGTCGTCATCGACCACCAGGGTGTTGTGTCCATGCACCCGGGCCCAGCCCTGGATGCTGGGAATGATGGCGGGTTGACCCGCCACTTCGGTAACCCGCTCAACCCGACCGACAAACTGGCTGCCGATCAGGGATTCATGAACAAACGACTCCCCTTCGGCCAGCAAACCTTTGGCAAAGCGCTGTGCCATACGGGCGCTGGTGCCGGTACCGCAAGGGGAACGGTCCAGGGCACGGTCGCCGTAGAACACGGCGTTGGCGGCGTGGGAATCGGGGTTTTTCGGGGTGCCAGTCCAGAGCACATGGCTGACACCGCGGACGGTGGGGTCATCGGGATGGATACAGGGCAGCGCCGCATCGGCGGCGGCCCTTACCTCAGGACTCCAGCGCAGCAGTTGATCGGCGCTCCAGTGCTCGATGCCGGGGAAGCACTCCTGCGGCTCAACGATCACGTAGTAGTTGCCGCCGTAGGCGACATCCACCTTGAGCTGGCCCAGGCCGGGCACGTCGATCACCTTGTCGGCATGGGCCAGGTAGGAGGCGATGTTGGTCAGCCGCACCCAGTCCACCTTGGCGCCGGTTTGCTGATACTGCACATCGATGATGCCCGCCGGCACCTCCAGGCGCAGTTGACCGGGGGTGCGCGGGGTCAGCAATCCGGCCTCAAGGGCGGCGGTGACGGTGCCGATGGTGCCGTGGCCACACATCGGCAGGCAGCCGGATGTTTCCACAAACAGAATGGCACCGTCGTTAGCGCTGTCGCAGGGGGGATAGAGAAAGGCACCTGACATCATGTCATGGCCACGTGGCTCGAACATCAGGGCCTGGCGGATCCAGTCGTGATGGGCGAGAAAGTCCTGCCGCTTCTCACTCATATTGCGGCCCCGCAGGGGCGGATGGCCGCTGGTGATCAGTCGAACCGGATTGCCACAGGTGTGGGCGTCGATGCAGAAAAAGGTGCCTTTAATCATCCCGCCCCCTCAGTCCAGGTTAAAGCGACCCAGGTCCGGGCGTGCGGTGATGGCCTGGTCGTAAACGCGGGTTACGCGCTCGCGCTCAGCACCGGACAGCGGCAGGCGCGGGGCACGGACGGTCTCACTGCCGCGGCCAGCCAGCTGCTCAGCGAACTTGATGCACTGAACCAGGTGCGGCACGGTGTCCAGACGCAGCAGCGGCAGGAACCAGCGCCACAGCTCCAGCGCTTCGGCGTAGCGGCCCTGTTGCGCCAGGTTGTAGATGGCCACGGACTCTTTCGGGAACACGTTGGTCAGGCCGGAGATCCAACCGGTGGCACCCAGCATCAGGCTTTCCAGTGCGATGTCGTCAACGCCACAGAAGATGGTGAAGCGGTCGCCAAACTGGTTGTGCAGCTCGGTGATGCGGCGGGTATCGGTGGTGGACTCTTTGATGGCGACGATATTGGCCTCTTCGGCCAGCTCGGCGGTCATCTCCAGATCCACGTCGACGCCGTAGGTCACCGGGTTGTTGTAGATCATGATCGGCAGGCCGGTGGCGCGGGCCACGGTGCGGTAGTGGTAGAGGGTCTCTTCGCGGTTGGCGCGGTACACCATACCCGGCAGCAGCATAATGCCGTCAACGCCGATCGCTTCCGCGTCGCGGCAGTAGTCGATGGCGAAGGCGGTGGTGGTTTCGGCGCAACCGGCGATCACCGGAATGCGGCCTTTGGCCACGGAAACGGTGTGGCGCAGGAAGGTGCGTTTTTCGTCGGCGCTCAGGGAGCAGTTCTCACCGACGGTGCCCAGGGCGATGATGCCGTGGATGCCTTCGTCGATCAGCTGGTTCAACATGCGTTCGTTGGCGGCCAGATCCAATTGGCCGTTAGCGTCAAACTGGGTGGAGATGGCGGGATATACCCCTTTCCAATCAACCTTCATGGAAGATCCCTCTTGATGATGTGTATGCCCGTCTGGCAGGCGGTATTGTTTCGCGGTGGATATTGTATACAATCAACCGGGACGTAACGCAAGTGATCGTTAATGTAACGCAAACTGGTAGGATTTCGAGAGGCCCGTCACGCTCTCGGCTGAATTAAGGAGAATTCATGACCCTCACAGCCCCCCGCGCCCTGACCGAAGGCGCGTTGCAATTTACTACGCTGGACGCACACACCGAGGGTGAACCGTTGCGCATCATTACCGGTGGCTACCCCGCCATCCCCGGGGACTCCATGCTGGTCAAGCGCCGTTATGTGACTGAGCATCTGGACCAGTATCGACGCCTGCTGATGCACGAGCCTCGGGGCCACAGCGACATGTATGGTGCGCTGATCACCGAGGCGGTAACGCCGGACGGGGATTTCGGTGTGCTGTTCCTGCATAACGAGGGCTACTCCAGCATGTGCGGCCACGCGATCCTGGCGCTGGCTCAGGTGACGGCCCAGTGCCAGCAAATTGCTGAACCGATTGAGTTGCGCATTGATGCCCCGGCAGGGCGGGTGACCGCCTATTGCCAGCCAACAGCAGAAGGCTATGAGGCCAGCTTTGACAACGTGCCCGCTTACGTAGAGTGCCTGGACCAGAGCATTGAAGTGGCCGGCGTGGGTCGGGTGCAGTACGACATCGCCTTTGGTGGGGCCTACTACGCCTACGTCGATGCCGACGCTCTGGGGTTGTCGCTGGCGGACGACAATGCCGGTGAAATTATCCGCATCGGTCAGGCGATCAAGCTGGCAGTGGCCGCCGCCCATCCCTTAACCCACCCGGAAGCTGATGACCTTGGCTTCCTCTACGGCACCATCTTTACCAGCCGTAAAGTGTCGGAGCCGGGTCGACACAGCCGCCATGTCTGCATCTTTGCCGACGGGGAGCTGGACCGCAGCCCCACGGGAACCGGCGTATCTGCCCGGATTGCCCTGCTGTTGGCCCGCAACGAGATGGCGCTGGGCGACACGGTGGAGATTGAGTCCATTGTCGGTGGCCGGATGCAGGTAACCGCACTGGCCAAGCAGCACTATTTTGGCCGTGATGGGGTGATCCCCCGGGTCAGCGGCCGGGCGTGGATCACCGGCGAGCACCGCTTCTTCCTCGACCCGGCCGACCCGTTCGACCACGGCTTTTTCCTGCGTTGAGGTAAGCGGATGAAACAGGATGTGGTGATCATTGGTGCCGGTGTCGTGGGTTTGGCCACGGCGGCACAACTGCAGCGGCTGGGCCGCAGCGTACTGCTGATTGACCGTGATGCGCCGGGGGCCGGTACCTCTTCCGGCAATGCCGGCCACTTTGCCACCGAGCAGGTGTTTCCGCTGGCGGACCCGGCACTGTTGCCCAAAATCCCGGGCATGCTGCTTGACCCGCTGGGGCCGTTCCGCATCCGCTTAAGTTATCTGTGGCGGGCGCTGCCCTGGTTCCTGCGTTTCCTGGCCAACATGCGCCCGGCGGCCCGGCGTCGTAACACGGCGGCGCTGCGTGCCTTAAACGAGTCCTCGTTGTCTGCCTGGCAGCGGCTTCTGGCGGGGTTGGAACTGGGCGCTCACCTGGTGCAGGAAGGCTCCTTGCTGGTGTTTGAGCGTGATGATATCCAGCCGGTAAAGCGCACGCTGGCACACTACCAGTCGCAAGGGGTGGCGTGTCGCTATCTCGATGGCGATGAGGTTCGGGCGCTGGAGCCGGCGCTGTCCGGGCAGGTCCGCCACGCCATCTGGTTCACCGATACCGGCCATACGCCGGACCCCTTTGCCCTGAGCTGTGCCATCTGGCAGCAGTTGCAGCAGGGCGGCGCGCAATACCTTCAGGCGGAGGTGGCCGCACTGGAGGGCGACGGGGTGGTCATGCTCAGTGATGGCCAGCGCATTGAGGCCCAGCAGGTGGTGCTCTGTGCCGGTGCGTTCTCCCGGCCGCTGGCCGCCTCCGTAGGGCATAAGGTGCCGCTGGATACTGAGCGCGGCTACCACCTGATGCTGCCTGCCCACAGTGGCCTGACCCGGCCGGTGGCCAGTGCCGACCGCAGCTTTATTATTACGCCTATGGCGGGGGGCACGCGGCTGGCGGGCACGGTGGAGTTTGCCGGACTGGAAGCGCCGATGGATCCCCGCCGGGCCGACATTTTGCTGACCCACGGTCAGGCGCTGCTGCCGGGGCTGGACGGCCGTGATGCGGTGCGCTGGATGGGGTATCGCCCCAGCCTGCCGGATTCGCTGCCGGTGGTGGGGCGGGGCGGTGAGCGTTTGTGGTTTAACTTTGGCCACCAGCACCTGGGGCTGACCCAGGCGGCGGCCAGTGCTGACTGGCTGTGTGCCGCGATGGTTCAGGGGCAGGAGGCGCGGTTAAAGCCGTTTGCGCCTGACCGGTTCTGACACTGAGAAAAAAACGCTGGCCCAGGCCAGCGTTTTTTCTGCTCAGGCGTTTACCGTCAGCGTTTGGCTTAGGGTATGGCGCTGGCACGGTGCCAGGGTGATCGGGGTGAGCGCGTGGGCACTCTCAATGCAGATAAACGCCTGCTCGCCGCCGAAGTGCACATCGCCGATGCCGTGATCGGGGCCGGGATTCCAGATCACTGCGGCGTCATGGCCCTGATTGTCGATTTTCAGAATGTCGTTGCCTTGGGCGAGCCGACAGTTGCTGAGCCCCGGCACAATGGCGTCCACCGGAATGGGCGGGAGTGCCGCATCTGGCCCGTCTTCAAACAGGCAATCCGCATTGCTCAGTTTGTCGTGGTAGGGCAGCCCGGCCAACTCGGTAATGCGCAGTTGGGCGACATCGGTGCAAAGGTAGCTGTGCAGGGCGGCGGTGTAAGAAAGCGGGGCCGAGCCGGGATTGGTCACCGTCAGCGCCAGCTGCAGAGCGTTGGCTTTCAGGGTAAAGGCCATCTCGGCCCGGAATGGGTGGGGCCATAACGCCTCGGTGTCCGCATCCTGTTCCAGGCTCAGCACCAGGTGGGCATGGTCATCGGTTTGTGATTGTTCGGCGACCTGCCAGAGGCGGGTACGGGCAAAGCCGTGACTGGGCCCCTGGGCCGCTTTGCCAAACCAGGGAAAGCAGAGCGGCACACCACCCCGGATGGGGTGATGGCCGTCCAGATCCGCGTCGAGGCTGAGCCATAACCGTTCCTGTCCCGCCACCTGCCAGGAGAGCGCCTGGGCACCGAAGGGACTGACGGTCAGTTGGCTATCTGCACAGTGCAGGATCAGAGGGGACATGGACACTCCTGGTAATGGGGGCGCTGCCGACCAGCGCTTCCAGCTCGGCCACGGTACGTGGTGCGGCTGCCGAAAGATTTTCGGCCCCAGTATGGGTGACCAGAATGTCATCTTCAATTCGTACGGCGATGCCGCGCCAGCGTGGGTCGACGTCATCGGCGCTGTCGGGGATGTAGATCCCCGGCTCGATGGTCAGCACCATGCCCGGCTGCAGTGGGCGCCAGTCGCCATTGGGCTGTCGATACTGGCCCACGTCATGCACATCCAGCCCCATGTAGTGGCCGGTTTTGTGCACGGTGAAGCGTTTATGAGCCTGTTCCGCCAACAGGGTGTCGATGTCGCCGTGCAGAATGCCCAGCTCCACCAGCCCTTCGGTCAGCACCCGGCAGGCACGCTCATAGATGTTGCCCCAGGGGGCGCCGGGTACCACTTCGTCGATGGCAGCATCGAGACTGGCCAGCACCAGTTGATACAGCTGTCGTTGGGGCTCGCTGAACCGACCGCTGACCGGATAGGTACGAGTGATGTCGGAGGCGTAGCCGCGGAACTCGGCGCCGGCATCAATCAGCAGCACCTGGCCGTCTTCCAGCACCTTATCGTTCTCGTCATAGTGCAGGCACATGGCGCGGGGGCCGCCGGCCACAATGTTGGGGTAGGGATCGGTATCGCAATCCCAGTTCGCCAGGGCGGCGTTGAACGCCATGCTGAGCTGGCGCTCATTGACACCGGGTGCGGTGTTGGCCATCACCACCCGATGGGCATCGCAGGCCGCGTCGACGGCATGGCGAATGGCGGCAATCTCCGCATCGGTTTTGATCACCCGCATCTCGTGCAGCAAGCCAGCCAGCGGTTCCAGTGAACGGAAATGGCGGCGGTCATCAAACCGGACGCTGTGGCGCTGTTGGTTAATCCATTGCCACGCCTGCACAGTAAAGCGGTTCTCTTCGTCCCCCAGCAGGACACGCTGGCGGTCCTCCAGCAGGGCGGGCAACTGTTCGTCAATCTGCTCGATGGGAAAGGCCAGATCGGCGCCCAGTTCCGCGACAGCCCCTTCCGGGCCAAGTCGGGCACCGAAACTGGTTTCCATGGCGGGATCTTTGGCGCGGCAGAACACCACGTAGGGCTGGGCATGGCCGGGGCGGATCAGCGCCACCGCATCCGGCTCGTGAAAACCGGTCAGGTAGAGGAAATCCTTATTTTGGGTAAAGCGGTAGGGCTGGTTCTTTGAGCGGGTCCGTTGCGGTGAACCGACAACGATAACGGCGCTGTTGCTGTCCAGCAGTTGGCTTAACCGCTCACGGTGCTGTTGTGGGGTCATGATGGTTCCTTCCAGTGCCGCTCCACTTCACGGGCGGCAGCGAGATCTTCAAGGGCATGGCCCACCGATTTGAACAGGGTCAGTGCCTGTGGGTCGGTGCGGCCGGGATGGGTTTTACGGCTCAGGTCAAACAAGGTGGCCTGGATGTCCTCCGGCTGGATAACGCCCTGGGCCAGGGGAATGGCCAGATCGCCGGTCTCTTTCATGGCGCCTTCGCGGCTGTCGACGAACAGTTGGCAGCGGCGCACCGCCTCATCATCGGCTTCACGCATATCGGGGCGGTAGGCACCGACCAGATCCACGTGCTGGCCCGGTCGCAGCCATTCGCCTTTGAGCAGCGGGGTTTGCGACAGGGTGGCGACGCTGATGATGTCGGCCTGTTGGGCGGCGCTGGCGAGGTCGGTCACCAGTTCGATGGTCAGGTCGAGGTGGCCCAGTGTTTCGGCCAGAGCCCGTGCCTTGTCGGGGTTGCGTCCCCACAGCTTGACCCGGCGGATGGGGCGCACTGAGGCGTGCGCTTCGATCAACAGTGGTGCCAGGGTGCCGGTGCCGATCATCAGAAGCGTTTCGGCCTGCTCGGGGGCGAGGTGGCTTGCGGCTAGGGCGGAAGCGGCTGCGGTGCGGCGTGCGGTCAGGGCCGGGGCATCCATCATCAGTTCCGGCGTGCCGGTGGGCAGGTCCAGCAGCAGGTAGATGCCCTGGATGCTGGGGCGGTCAACGTTATGGGGGGCAACCGTGACGACTTTTACCCCGGCCTTGTCGCCATCCTGCCAGGCGGGCATCAGCAGCAGAGTGGTCTCGCGATGGCCAGGGTGCGCCATATCGTGGTGGTGACGGAGGGGGACGGTGGCACCTTCGGCGAAGGCACGGCGCAAGGCCGGTACCAGCCGCTGAAAGGGCAGGGCGGCGTGAACCTGAGCGGCGTTAAGCTGTTCCATAGTCAACTTTGTATACAATATCCTTTCGGGGCTTTGATAATACGGTGACGCCGCGCCATTGTCATCCCACTCATCAAATCTCTCGCCTTTAACAATGCTGGACTAGAGTTAAGATTCCCCTACGAGATGAGCTGATAATGACTCAATTAACCCGCGCTCAAATCGAATGGACTCTGTTACCCCCGCTCAAGGATGTGCTGCCCTACCGGTTCGAAAACGGTGCCTCGTTTAAGGGGTTCCGTGCCGAGTGTGATGCGTGCGGCCAGAGCATCGAACTGCCCCAGGTCCGGGGACGGATAACGCCATTGGCGGGCAACCGCTGCGTGGTGAGTGCCCGTGGCCGGTGCCTGTGTTGCAATGCCTATTGTGAGTACCACTATCTGCTGAGTGCCGATGGGACGTTGTCCGCATCGCCTTTAGCGGTATGGGACGACGACCACTCCCTGTCGCCCCCCCATTGATGTTCAGGCGTCCTGCAGTGCGATGGGCGCCTCCAGCAGCAGCGCAAACAGCTGTACCAGAACCTTCTCCTGTTCCGATTCCACTCCGTCCTGAGCCACACAAAGCTCAATGGCACGGATCAGCTTGCGCTTCTGTTCCGGGCGCAGGTGAACCAGAGCGGGCAGGGTGTCACTGAGCTTGGGCCAGTCCGGATCACCGGGCCATTGGGCGTTATAGACGGTGATGGCGTTGGCGCCGCGGAAAAACGCTCGTTCCCGCTGCTGTTCGTCGCTGTGCCCCTGGTGTGCCAACAGCCCCAGCAGTGCCAGGCTGGCGTCTTTCTCAGCGTTGCGGGGCAGCGGTTTGGGTGCCGGGGTGAGAAAGTGGTTGAGGGTCGACCAGACAATCCAGGGCCCCAGCTGATCCGGCTGGGCTTGCCACAATCGCTGCAGCTGTTCCAGCAGCAGGGTGCGCTGGTTGTCAGAGAGCATCCCCAGGGCCGGCGGCATCAACTCCAGCAGGGTCAGCTTTTGCCGGGGTGTCAGTTCAGCCAGTTGTGGCACCAGGACTTCAATGCTGGACCGGATCGCGCTGTGCAACTCAGGCAGGCCGTCGTAGTCCGGGCCGGGCCAGAGTAACGCCAACGCCAACTCTCGTGCTTGCTCCGGTTCATGACTGGCGTCTTTCAGCGTGGCGGGCAGCGCGGCCAGCAACGTGACCGCCATCAGGCGGCTGGCGGGACTGGGAGCGGCAGCCGCCTCCGGTTGTGACGGGGCGGGTTGCTGGGCGGCCTGTCGTCGCGCCATCTGCTTAACCACCGGCGCGTATTTGCCATCCCAATGCGGTTCGATGGCGCGGATGCGATCTTCCAGCGGCGGATGGGTGGCCAGCCAATGGGTTTTCGGGCGGATATTGCCAAAAAACAGGTGGCTGGATTCGCTGGCATTGGCGTGGTTGACCGAACTGCTGAACTGACTGGCGCCAATCAGCTTGAGCGCGTCAGCAATGCCATTGGGGTTACGGGTAAACTGCACGGCGGAGGCGTCTGCGAGAAACTCCCGCTGACGGCTGACGGCGGCCTTGATGGCTTTGCCAAACAGGGTGCCGATCCAGCCAAGCACCAACAAGCCTATTCCCAACAGGGCCAACTGGCCGCTCTCTTTGCTGCGACCACGACTGCTGTGCATCAGCAGTTCACCGATGTGGCTGATAAACAAGATGCCCGCCAGAACCGCCATCAGCCTGAGATTGAGCCGCATATCGCCGTTAAGGATATGACTGAACTCGTGGGCAATCACGCCCTGCAACTGGTTGCGGTCAAAGGCGTCCAGTGCCCCCCGGGTGACACCAATGACGGCATCCCGGGGACTGTGGCCTGCGGCAAAGGCATTAATGCCGCTCTCATTATCCAGCAGATAGACCGGCGGCACGCTGGTACCCGCCGCAATGGCCATCTCCTCCACCACGTTGAGCAGACGCTGCTCCTGGCCGGTGGCGGTATTGGCGTTGAGGCGGCGGCCCCCCATGGATTCCGCGACGGCGGCTCCGCCTCCCCGCAACATCAGCCATTTAAACAGACTGACCAGGGTGATCACCGCTAGGGTGGCCACCCCAATCATCACCGTGTCCATCGACATCAGCCGATCCATCAGTGAGGGCAGGGGTTGGCCGTTCGGGGGAGGGTCCAGACTAATGAACAGCATCTGAGTGAGCAGGTTAATCAGGGCGATGATGCAGAGTACGGCCAGGATAAACAGGCCAACCAACTGCCCGGTACGACGCCGGGCCTGGTCCTGTTGGGCAAAGAAATCCATTTCAGCTGACCTTTAGAACTGCACTTTGGGGGCAGCCTGGATGGCGGCACTGTCCTCAAACTCAAGCAGGTTGGCGTCCTGGCCGTGGCCAAACATGCCGGCAAACACCACCGGCGGGAACTGCTGCTTGTAGCTGTTGTAAGCGGTAACGGCGTCATTGAAGGCCTGGCGGGCAAAGGCGACGCGGTTCTCGGTGGTGGTGAGCTCTTCGGACACCTGCATCATATTCTGATTGGCTTTCAGGTCCGGGTAGGCCTCCATGACGACATTGAGGCGGCCCAGCGCAGAGGTCAGAGCGGATTCGCCACCAGCCAACTGAGCGATGCCGCTGGCGGAGGTGGGGTCGGCGCTGGCGGCCTGCAGACCGGCCATGGCCTGATTACGGGCACTGATCACCGCTTCCAGAGTTTCCCGCTCATGCTTGAGGTAACCCTTGGCGGTTTCCACCAGGTTGGGGATCAGGTCATAACGGCGCTTGAGTTGCACTTCGATCTGGGCAAACGCGTTCTGGTGGCGGTTTTTCAGATTAACCAGCTTGTTGTAGATGCTGACAACGTAAAGGGCGATAACCGCCAGAACCACGAGGGTAATGATGGTGGACATGGGGGGGCTTCCTGTATTGGTCGATTGCTGTGGTTACGTTACCGACTGGCAATGGTTAATTAAAGCCCAATGTGTGTGAAAAGGCGCCCGATTACAGACGCTTGATTCAAGTCTGGTTGGGGGGAGACCACGAAAAAGGGCCTCCTGAAGGAGGCCCGCATTGATAAGGAAGAGCGATTACCAGCCTTTGACGATGTTGCCGCTGAACAGCTCCTGAGCTTTCTGGTAAACCGCATCGGATTGGTAGGCCTGAATAAACTGGGCGATGCGCGGGTCATCCTGATTGTTGGTGCGAGCCACGATCAGGTTGACGTAGGGGCTGTCCTTGGCTTCGACAAACAGACCATCTTTTTCCAGAGTCAGGCCAGCCTGGCCGGCAAAGGTGTTGTTGATGATGGCGAAGCTGACGTCCTGCAGGGCGCGGGGCAGCTGAGCCGCTTCCAGCTCAAGGATCTCAATCTGCTTGGGGTTGTCGATGATGTCGCGGGGGGTGGCATTGATGCCCGCGCCGGGCTTCAGGGTCAGCAGGCCCTGCTTCTCCAGCAGCACCAGTGAGCGCCCCAGGTTAGTCGGGTCATTGGGCAGGGCCACTTTATCGCCGATGTTCAGCTCATCCAGGCTGCGGATCTTGCTGGAGTATGCGGCAATCGGATAGACAAAGGTGTTGGCCACGGCCACCAGTTGGTAGCCGCGTGCTTCCACCTGACCCTCCAGGTAGGGACGATGCTGGAACGCGTTGATGTCGATGCTGCCGTCGTTCAGGGCGGCATTGGGAGTGACGTAGTCGGTAAAGGGCACCACCTCTACCTCAAGACCAAACTGCTGTTTGGCCAGCTCAGCGGCGACTTCAGCCACCTGGGCTTCCGGGCCGGCAATGGCGCCCAGTTTCAGTACGTTCTCGTCAGAGCCACCGCAGGCAGTCAGGGCCAGGGCCGCAGCGCCAGCAATCAGGGAGCGAAACAGGTTCATGGTGTTGTCCTTCTTCATTTATGCGTTGTTATTTGAATCAGCGGTGGTCGATGCGACGAACCAAAGCGTCACCGGCGCTCTGCAGGGCTTGAACCAGCACCAGCAGGATAACGATGGTGGCGAGCATCACATCGAGCTCAAAGCGGTAGTAACCGTAGCGGATGCCCAGGTCACCCAGCCCACCGGCCCCAACGGCACCGGCCATGGCGGAGTAGCTGACCAGAGTGACCAGGGTGATGGTGATGCTGTTGACGATGCCGGGCAGGGCCTCGGGCAGGATCACCTTGCTGACGATCTGTGCCGGGCTGGCACCCATTGCCTGGGCGGCCTCGACCAATCCTGAAGGCACTTCCATCAGCGCGCCTTCGATCAGTCTGGCGATAAAGGGGATGGCGCCCACAGTCAGGGGCACGACTGCGGCCATGGTGCCAATACTGGTACCAACCACCATGCGGGTGAACGGGATGATGGCCACCAGCAGGATAATAAAGGGAACGGAGCGGCCCGCATTGACCAGCGTGCCCAGTACCCGGTTAACCCAGGGGTTAGCCATCAGCTGGCCGGTTTTGGTCAGGTGAAGCACCACACCCAGCGGAATGCCCACCAGTGCGGCCAGCAGGCCCGACAGGAAAACCATTTGCAGGGTTTGCTGGGTGGCGTTCCACAGCAGGGGAAGCAGATCAGTGGACATAACCCAGAACCTCGACATCAATATTGTGTTCAACCAGGTACGCGGTGGCGCCGGATACCGCTTCAGCATCCCCCATCAGTTCAGCCAGCATCAGGCCGAACTTGGTGCCGCCGACGTATTCCATCTGGGCGCTGAGAATGCTGATGTCGATGCCAAAGCGTTTGGCGGCCTGAGTGATCACCGGGGCATCAACGCTGTCGCCATGGAAGCTCAGACGGATCAGGGGCAGGGCGTTGTCGCCCGGTTCGGCGCGCAGCGCAGAGCGGTACTGCTCCGGGATATCCAGATGCAGGGTAGAGCGGATAAATCGGCGTGCCAGTTCGGTCTTTGCGTTGGCAAAGAAGGGGCCGACCTCGCCCTGCTCAATCAACTCACCCTGATCAATGATGCCCACGCGGTCGCAAATCTGCTTAACCACCTCCATCTCGTGGGTGATCAGCAGAATGGTCAGGCCGAGCTTTTGATTAATGGTTTTCAGCAGCGTCAGGATCGACTTGGTGGTCTCGGGATCCAACGCAGAGGTGGCTTCATCGCAAAGCAACACCTTGGGGTCGTTGGCCAACGCCCGGGCGATGGCTACGCGTTGCTTCTGGCCTCCGGACAGATTGGCCGGATAGGCATCGGCTTTATCGGACAGCCCAACCAGCTCCAGCAAGGATTCCACTTTGTTGCGGATGGCAGACTTACCGGCGCCAGCCAGTTCCAGCGGCAGGGCCACATTCTGATAGACGGTGCGGGAGGCCAGCAGATTAAAGTGCTGGAAGATCATCGCAATCTGCTGGCGGGCCTGGCGCAGACCTGCGGCGTTAAGCTGAGTCAGGTCCTGGCCGTCTATCACGATCTGACCGGCGTCAGGTTGCTCAAGCAGGTTAACGCAGCGGATGAGGGTGCTCTTACCCGCCCCGGAACTGCCGATGATGCCAAAGATGGTCCCTGCGGGAACGTGCAGGTCCAGCGGCTTGAGCGCGGGGATGACCCGATCGCCCTGGCGGTAGGACTTGGAAACAGCGTGAAGTCGGATCATACCTGGTTCGTTCTCTTTCTATTTATCTGGGCGGCACTTTTGGCTGCCTGTGGCACGCAGTCTATTTGGACGTCCAGACGCCTGTCAATGGCCATTTAGACATTTAGCCGTCTAAAATCGCCGGTGATTTAAAGTGAGCTAAAGGTGGGCTGGGGGCGTCAGAGTGAGAAATCCCGGTAAAACCGTCGGTTTCATCGCCATAGAGAGGGCGAAGTTTTTGACCTTGGCGTCTCCGGTAGGAATACTGGCCGCCAAATTCTTTATCCCTGGGAGAGTGTGAGTGCGTCCGGCCGTGTTTTTAGACCGTGATGGGGTTATCAATCGAGATACCGGTTACGTTGGTTTCATTGAGGAGTGCGAAATCCTCCCCGGTGTGGTGGAGGCCTGCCGCCGTCTGGCGGAAGCGGGCTTTGCTCTGGTGATCGTGACCAACCAGTCGGGCATCGCGCGTCAGCTCTACAGTGAAACCGACTTCCAAACTCTGACCGCCTGGATGAAACAACAGTTTCTGGATGGCGGGGTCAGCCTCACCGACGTATACCACTGCCCGCATCATCCCGATTTCGATGGCCTGGATACCCGATGTGACTGCCGCAAGCCAAAACCGGGCATGTTGTTGCGCGGTGCCCGGGAACATCACATTGACCTGAGCAGTTCTTACCTGGTCGGGGACCGCATCAGTGATATGCAGGCCGGTCAGGCGGCAGGCGTCAAAGCCACTTTGATGGTGGGAGAACTGCGCCATGCGCATCAGGAGGTGGACTGGAAAGGGGAAGATCTGCCAGCTGCGGTTGAATGGATCCTGAAAGACAGCCAGAAAATGGCGAATTAGGCGGCGCTTTGCTGTGTTTTTCAGCGGTTGAGCGCGAAACCCATATTTAGGGGTTGTCAGCGTCAAAGACCGCCCTATAATGCGCCTCCGTCGACAGGGGAAACACCCCGGGAGACACGGTCAGCAGCGAAAGCGCTGGCGACAAAAGCAGCGGTCGAAAAGAATTGGCGGAAACGCCCTTGACGAGCGCTGAGGAAGCGCTAAAATGCGCATCCTGCCTTGGGGAAAACGACAAGGCGACGCTCTTTAACAATTAGTCAGACAATCTGTGTGGGCACTCACGCAGTGTTGAGAAATCATCATTTTCTCGATGCTACTGAGTGACACCAAGTTAATTCAGTATTCATTGAGTAGCTTCTACGGAAGCAAATCAAAATCTTTAATTGAAGAGTTTGATCATGGCTCAGATTGAACGCTGGCGGCAGGCCTAACACATGCAAGTCGAGCGGCAGCGACAACATTGAACCTTCGGGGGATTTGTTGGGCGGCGAGCGGCGGACGGGTGAGTAATGCTTAGGAATTTGCCCAGTCGAGGGGGACAACAGTTGGAAACGACTGCTAATACCGCATACGCCCTACGGGGGAAAGCAGGGGCTCTTCGGACCTTGCGCGATTGGATAAGCCTAAGTGAGATTAGCTAGTTGGTGAGGTAATGGCTCACCAAGGCGACGATCTCTAGCTGGTTTGAGAGGATGATCAGCCACACTGGGACTGAGACACGGCCCAGACTCCTACGGGAGGCAGCAGTGGGGAATATTGCACAATGGGCGAAAGCCTGATGCAGCCATGCCGCGTGTGTGAAGAAGGCCTTCGGGTTGTAAAGCACTTTCAGCGAGGAGGAAAGGTTAGTGGTTAATACCCGCTAGCTGTGACGTTACTCGCAGAAGAAGCACCGGCTAACTCCGTGCCAGCAGCCGCGGTAATACGGAGGGTGCGAGCGTTAATCGGAATTACTGGGCGTAAAGCGCATGCAGGCGGCCAAGTCAGTCAGATGTGAAAGCCCCGGGCTTAACCTGGGAATTGCATTTGATACTGCTTGGCTAGAGTCCTTGAGAGGGGGGTAGAATTTCAGGTGTAGCGGTGAAATGCGTAGAGATCTGAAGGAATACCAGTGGCGAAGGCGGCCCCCTGGCAAGAGACTGACGCTCAGATGCGAAAGCGTGGGGAGCAAACAGGATTAGATACCCTGGTAGTCCACGCCGTAAACGATGTCTATTAGGAGTCTGTGGCCTTGAGCTGTGGGTTCCAAAGCTAACGCATTAAATAGACCGCCTGGGGAGTACGGCCGCAAGGTTAAAACTCAAATGAATTGACGGGGGCCCGCACAAGCGGTGGAGCATGTGGTTTAATTCGATGCAACGCGAAGAACCTTACCTACCCTTGACATCCAGAGAACTTACCAGAGATGGTTTGGTGCCTTCGGGAACTCTGAGACAGGTGCTGCATGGCTGTCGTCAGCTCGTGTTGTGAAATGTTGGGTTAAGTCCCGCAACGAGCGCAACCCTTGTCCTATGTTGCCAGCGCGTAATGGCGGGAACTCATGGGAGACTGCCGGTGATAAACCGGAGGAAGGTGGGGACGACGTCAAGTCATCATGGCCCTTACGGGTAGGGCTACACACGTGCTACAATGGTCAGTACAAAGGGTTGCCAACTCGCGAGAGTGCGCCAATCCCATAAAGCTGGTCGTAGTCCGGATTGGAGTCTGCAACTCGACTCCATGAAGTCGGAATCGCTAGTAATCGTGGATCAGAATGCCACGGTGAATACGTTCCCGGGCCTTGTACACACCGCCCGTCACACCATGGGAGTGGGCTGCAAAAGAAGTGGGTAGTTTAACCTTCGGGAGGACGCTCACCACTTTGTGGTTCATGACTGGGGTGAAGTCGTAACAAGGTAGCCCTAGGGGAACCTGGGGCTGGATCACCTCCTTAACGACATGAATTCTTGCCTGCGTCGAGTGTTCACACAGATTGTCTGACGAATGTATAGAGAGTGCGTGCGATAAAGCATGGCTTTAACGCCGCGGATGGGTGCCGAATTGAGGCGCGCGATGAGCCCCGCAGGGAGTTTGGCTTTCCAAACGGCCGAGGAGCGAAGAGCGCAACGAAAAGTCGGTGACCATCAGCCAGTTAAAGTGGGTCTGTAGCTCAGTTGGTTAGAGCGCACCCCTGATAAGGGTGAGGTCGGTAGTTCAAATCTACTCAGACCCACCAAATTTGCTCTGAATGCTGAGTTGTCCTGGTCGTCGTTTGGTATACCAAACTTCCTCCCATGGCGCCTTGCCTCAAAGCGAATTGGCCACGAATACTGCGCGCAACATGGAATGGGGCTATAGCTCAGCTGGGAGAGCGCCTGCTTTGCACGCAGGAGGTCAGCGGTTCGATCCCGCTTAGCTCCACCACTTACTCTCTAAAGGATAAGAGGCCAAAGATAAATTGAAGAATTTACCTTTGGCTTTTTTAAGCCTTGCTCTTTAACAATTTGGATAAGCTGATAAATTTCTCGAGAAATTGTAAGAGTAAACTTCTTGCAAGTGTCTTGATATCCGGCGATTCAGCGTAAAGCTGAATAACGAAACATTTGGTTGCGTCATATGCGTAATGCGCTTTGCAAAGCTCATTACGGTTGCGACGGGATTTGGGTTTCGGTCTAGGCGAAGCTGGAACGAACAAGGGAGTTAACTTCGGTTAATGACCGCGTGAGTGACAGGTTCAACGACGAACGAAAGCCAAAGAACAAGCAAGACCCCTTGGGGTTGTATGGTTAAGCGACTAAGCGTACACGGTGGATGCCTTGGCAGTCAGAGGCGATGAAGGACGTGCTAACCTGCGAAAAGCTCAGATGAGGCGGTAAGAGCCACTTGAGTCTGAGATGTCCGAATGGGGAAACCCGGCACCATAAGGTGTCATCAGTTACTGAATACATAGGTAACTGAGGCGAACCTGGGGAACTGAAACATCTAAGTACCCAGAGGAAAAGAAATCAACCGAGATTCCCTTAGTAGCGGCGAGCGAACGGGGATTAGCCCTTAAGCATTGAGGAAGTTAGTGGAACAAGCTGGAAAGCTTGGCGACACAGGGTGATAGCCCCGTACATGAAAACGACCACAGTGTGAAATCGAGTAGGACGGGACACGTGTTATCTTGTCTGAACATGGGGGGACCATCCTCCAAGGCTAAATACTCCTGACTGACCGATAGTGAACCAGTACCGTGAGGGAAAGGCGAAAAGAACCCCTGTGAGGGGAGTGAAATAGAACCTGAAACCGTGTACGTACAAGCAGTAGGAGCCCTTCGAGGGTGACTGCGTACCTTTTGTATAATGGGTCAGCGACTTACATTCTGTAGCAAGGTTAACCGAATAGGGGAGCCGTAGGGAAACCGAGTCTTAACTGGGCGAATGAGTTGCAGGGTGTAGACCCGAAACCCGGTGATCTAGCCATGGGCAGGTTGAAGGTGCCGTAACAGGTACTGGAGGACCGAACCGACTAATGTTGCAAAATTAGCGGATGACTTGTGGCTAGGGGTGAAAGGCCAATCAAACCGGGAGATAGCTGGTTCTCCTCGAAAGCTATTTAGGTAGCGCCTCGTGTCTCACCATTGGGGGTAGAGCACTGTTTGGGCTAGGGGGTCATCCCGACTTACCAACCCCATGCAAACTCCGAATACCAATGAGTGCAATCACGGGAGACACACGGCGGGTGCTAACGTCCGTCGTGGAGAGGGAAACAACCCAGACCGCCAGCTAAGGTCCCAAAGTTATCGCTAAGTGGGAAACGATGTGGGAAGGCTTAGACAGCTAGGAGGTTGGCTTAGAAGCAGCCACCCTTTAAAGAAAGCGTAATAGCTCACTAGTCGAGTCGGCCTGCGCGGAAGATGTAACGGGGCTAAGCGATACACCGAAGCTGCGGAAGCACACTTGTTGTGCTTGGTAGAGGAGCGTTCTGTAAGCGGTTGAAGCGGAATTGAGAAGTTCCGTGGACGTATCAGAAGTGCGAATGCTGACATGAGTAACGTTAAAGCGGGTGAAAAACCCGCTCGCCGGAAGACCAAGGGTTCCTGTCCAACGTTAATCGGGGCAGGGTGAGTCGGCCCCTAAGGCGAGGTCGAAAGACGTAGTCGATGGGAAACGGGTTAATATTCCCGTACTGCTGATTACTGCGATGGAGAGACGGAGAAGGCTAGGCCAGCACGGCGTTGGTTGTCCGTGTTTAAGGTAGTAGGCGGTGAACTTAGGCAAATCCGGGTTCACATAACGCTGAGAGCTGATGACGAGTCACTACGGTGATGAAGTGGTTGATGCCATGCTTCCAGGAAAATCTTCTAAGCTTCAGGTAATTAGCAACCGTACCCCAAACCAACACTGGTGGTCAGGTAGAGAATACCAAGGCGCTTGAGAGAACTCGGGTGAAGGAACTAGGCAAAATGGTACCGTAACTTCGGGAGAAGGTACGCTCCTGCCGGTGATGAGACTTGCTCTCTAAGCTAGTGGGAGTCGCAGATACCAGGTGGCTGCAACTGTTTATCAAAAACACAGCACTGTGCAAACTCGTAAGAGGACGTATACGGTGTGACGCCTGCCCGGTGCCGGAAGGTTAATTGATGGGGTTAGTTTTCGGACGAAGCTCTTGATCGAAGCCCCGGTAAACGGCGGCCGTAACTATAACGGTCCTAAGGTAGCGAAATTCCTTGTCGGGTAAGTTCCGACCTGCACGAATGGCGTAATGATGGCCACGCTGTCTCCACCCGAGACTCAGTGAAATTGAAATCGCTGTGAAGATGCAGTGTACCCGCGGCTAGACGGAAAGACCCCGTGAACCTTTACTACAGCTTGGCACTGAACATTGAACCTACATGTGTAGGATAGGTGGGAGGCTTTGAAGCAATGACGCCAGTCGTTGTGGAGCCGTCCTTGAAATACCACCCTTGTATGTTTGATGTTCTAACGTTGGTCCCTTATCGGGATTGCGGACAGTGCCTGGTGGGTAGTTTGACTGGGGCGGTCTCCTCCCAAAGAGTAACGGAGGAGCACGAAGGTTGGCTAATCATGGTCGGACATCATGAGGTTAGTGCAAAGGCATAAGCCAGCTTAACTGCGAGACAGACACGTCGAGCAGGTACGAAAGTAGGTCTTAGTGATCCGGTGGTTCTGAATGGAAGGGCCATCGCTCAACGGATAAAAGGTACTCCGGGGATAACAGGCTGATACCGCCCAAGAGTTCATATCGACGGCGGTGTTTGGCACCTCGATGTCGGCTCATCACATCCTGGGGCTGAAGTCGGTCCCAAGGGTATGGCTGTTCGCCATTTAAAGTGGTACGCGAGCTGGGTTCAGAACGTCGTGAGACAGTTCGGTCCCTATCTGCCGTGGGCGTTTGAGAATTGAGAGGGGCTGCTCCTAGTACGAGAGGACCGGAGTGGACGAACCTCTGGTGTTCCGGTTGTCACGCCAGTGGCATTGCCGGGTAGCTAAGTTCGGAATCGATAACCGCTGAAAGCATCTAAGCGGGAAGCGAGCCTCAAGATGAGTTCTCACTGACTCCTCGAGAGTCCTAAAGGGCCGTCGAAGACTACGACGTTGATAGGCAGGGTGTGTAAGCGTTGTGAGGCGTTGAGCTAACCTGTACTAATGACCCGTGAGGCTTAACCATACAACACCCAAGTGGTTTTGTTTGTCGGATATCCGACCTTGTAAGAAGACCTTACATCGAGAAACAGCTTTTCCAAATTTATTATCGGAGCCCTGGCCCAGCAGAAAGTCTGCTGGCAAGGATTGAACGGCGCGAGCAGCGCAGTTTAGTCAGGCTAAATGAGCAGCGTAGCGCTGTTTATGACGCCGCCAGAGGGGTTTCTGATAAGCCAGTTTTTGCCTGGTGGCAATAGCGTCGTGGCCCCACCTGATCCCATGCCGAACTCAGAAGTGAAACGCGACCGCGCCGATGGTAGTGTGGCAGTTGCCATGCGAGAGTAGGTCACCGCCAGGCTCCATTTTAAGTGCGGAGTGGTAGTTCAGTTGGTTAGAATACCGGCCTGTCACGCCGGGGGTCGCGGGTTCGAGTCCCGTCCACTCCGCCATCTATAACGAAGAACCCAGCCTAACGGCTGGGTTTTTTCGTTTCTGGCTTTTGGACGGTGTCGAGGTTCGTGCGTCCACTGCGTTGGTAACACATCCATGTGGGATCCCTCCTGTCGGCATCCCTGCCTCCAGCTCACAGGACTGCGATGCGTCGCATCGGTTCCTGTTCGCCCCTGGTGCTCCCCTCCGCTCGGCATCCCTGCCTCGCGCTCAAGTGCTGCGTTGCTTTGCAACGGTCACTTTCGCCCACTCCGCCATCTATAAAGAGAAAGCCTGAGGCTGGGCGCCCCCTTCGAAAGAGTCAGGCTTTTTTCTTGTCCGCCCCGGTGCTGCGCACGGGTCGCGGCGCCTTAAAAACACATCCCTGTGGGATCCCTCCTGTCGGCATCCATGCCTCCACCTCGCCGAACTGCGATGCGTTGCATCGGTTTCGACTCGCCCTAACGGCTGGTTTTTTTCGTTTCTGGCTTCTGGACGGTGTCGAGGTTCGTGCGTTCACTGCACTGGTAACACATCCTTGTGGGATCCCTCCTGTCGGCATCCCTGCCTCCACCTCACAGGACTGCGATGCGTTGCATTGCATCGGTTCCTGTTCGCCCCTGGTGCTCCCCTCCGCTCGGCATCCCTGCCTCGCGCTCAAGTGCTGCGTTGCTTTGCAACGGTCACTTTCGCCCACTCCGCCATCTGTAAAGAGAAAGCCTGAGGCTGGGCGCCCCCTTCGAAAGAGTCAGGCTTTTTTCTTGTCCGCTCCCCGGTGCTGAGCACGGGTCACGGCGCCTTAAGAACACATCCCTGTGGGATCCCTCCTGTCGGCATCCATGCCTCCACCTCGCCGAACTGCGATGCGTTGCATCGGTTTCGACTCGCCCTAACGGCTGGGTTTTTTCGTTTCTGGCTTTTGGACGGCGTCGAGGTTCGTGCGTTCACTGCACTGGTAACACATCCTTGTGGGATCCCTCCTGTCGGCATCCCTGCCTCCACCTCACAGGACTGCGATGCGTTGCATCGGTTTCGACTCGCCCTAACGGCTGGGTTTTTTCGTTTCTGGCTTTTGGACGGTGTCGAGGTTCGTGCGTTCACTGCACTGGTAACACATCCTTGTGGGATCCCTCCTGTCGGCATCCCTGCCTCCACCTCACATGACTGCGATGCGTTGCATCGGTTCCTGCTCGTCCCCGGTGCTGCGCACGGGGCGTGGCGTCGTAAGTACACTTCCCTGGGGGCCTCTTGGGCAACCATCCATGCGCGTTATTTATCGTGGGGGTTAGCCACGCTCTGCACCATCACTGTATCGATCGCGTTGCACTGAATCCAATCGTGTTATTTGGTGTTCAGGTGGGTTCTGCGCAGCAGCGCTCGTTTGTTGGTGGCAATTTCCTTATCTTAGGGGCAGATGGTTGAAAAGGAGTCCGGGATGCTTCCGGTAGAAATCTTTGGCGACACTGCGTGTGTCGAAACCCGTTTCCTTGTCCTGGTTTGCGAGCTTAAGGGGACCGCATACCGCCTTGAGCCAAAGCAGAGTGACGATCAGCCGCTGATGCAGCATCAGGGCCACCCCCATCATTCCATGTTGGCGGCCGCCGCCTATCTTGATGCTCGATTCCCAGAGGTACCCCTCACACCCGAAGTGCCCGCGCAAATTGGCCTAATGTGGGAGTGGCTGGCAAGGCCCGTTGTGGGGAGCAACGCGGGTGTGGCGCTCTTGGAGGCGGCGTTAAACGAGTCACCATTTCTGGCCGGGGAGCAACGCTCATTGGCGGACCTCTGCTGGTGCGCGCGAATGGCGGAGGTGATTGAACAGTCGCCCACTCTGGTTGACTGGCAACAGCGGGTGTTGGCGGAAGAGCCCCTGGATGACGTGCCCTTTGCTGAGTCGGAGTAGGGTGGGATCTGGCTGGCAGAACCCCGGATCCATTTCATCGTACAATGGCGTGATTGCAGATAGGGACCTTTAACATGCTGGTAAAAGTACTGATCACCATTGTCGCCATCCTGATTGGCCTGGGCATGCTCAAACGCCGTAATCGCGGTCAGGGACAACCGGTTTCCACCATGCCATCGGTGCACCCGAAGGTGTGGATCCCGGCGTTGGTGGCGGTGACCCTGATTGCCGCTGGCTGGGGATGGTCCCGCTACCAGAGTCACCAGACTCTGCTTCAGGTAAAGGTGTTCTCGCCAGCTCAGAACGAGCCGCAATTGTACCTGGTGAGGCAGGGTGATATGGACGGGCGACGCTTTGTCACGGTCAATGGGCTAAAGGTGACGCTTGGTGATCAGGATCGGGTTGAAATTCAACCGGTTGATTGAGTCAGTAAAGGGAAATTCGATTAACATTCGCGCAACCGTCCGGTGGCGATGAGATCGCCGGTTACGCTCTGAAACGGCCTTTCAGAGCGAAAAAGACAAAAAAATGTAATGGCCTAACCATCTGTAAAATAAACATAAATGGCCACTGAAATGGAACTGGAACAGTAGTGAAATAAAACTGTCATTCAATTTTGGCGTAATGCACCCGCCGCTAAGAGAAGGCGGCCAAACAAGGAAATTTAGGGTCATTACCATGAAAAACTTTGCTGCCGGCGCTCTGGCGCTGCTGTCCATGTTCACCGCGACCAGCGCTGTCGCTGCGCAAACCATCACCGTTTCTGGTTCCACCTCTGTAACCGGTGTGATGGAAGTTCTGGCTGAAACCTACACCGGCAAAACCGGCACCAACGTTGAAGTACAAGGCACCGGTTCCTCTGCGGGTATCCGTGCTGCCAATGAAGGCACCTCCATGCTGGGCATGTCCTCTCGCGATGTAAAAGACAGCGAGATGCGTGCTGGTCTGCATGAGACGGTTATCGCTCGCGATGGCATCGCGGTAGCGGTTAACAATGCCAATGCGGTGAAGGGCCTGACCATGGACCAGATCACCAAAATCTACAAAGGCGAAATCACTGACTGGTCTCAGGTTGGTGGTAAGAAAGGCCCCATCGTTGTGGTAACCCGTGACACCGCTTCCGGTACCCGTGGCGCTTTCGAAGAGATCATGAGCCTGACCCGCAAAGTGGCTGGCCAGAAAGTCTCCGCCATCTCCCCCCGCGCTCAAGTGGGCAACGGTAACGGCATGGTGAAAACCATGGTTGCCAACAACCCCAACGCCATCGGCTACATCTCCCTGGGCTCCGTAGACCAGTCCCTGCGCGCTGTCGAAGTGAATGGTCACCCGGCCACCGTCGCTGGCATCCAAGCCGGTGAGTACCCGATTGCTCGTCCCTTTATCGTCCTGCACGACGACAACACCCCGAAAGCGGCTCAAGAGTTCCTGAGCTGGATTCTGTCCGCTGACGGTCAGGCCATCGTGGGTAACAAAGGCTACGTGCCGGTTCAGTAATCGCGGCTCTGTTGAGTCAGCGAATACCACAGGCTGCGGCAGGGGTGTCGCAGCCTTCTTGCGGGTTATATAGGGTTGTTAAAGAATTATGACTGTTGTCCAGAGCACTGACAGCGGAATGATGATGGCGAAGGAGCTGAAAGCCTCCCGTCGCCGGGACCTGACGGAACATCTGTTCCATGGTCTGTTCCTGCTGAGCGCCTTTATCGGCGTGCTCTCTGTCGCCACCATTGGTTTCTTCCTGATTAAGGAGAGCCTGGACTCCGTCGTCTACTCGGGTGAGTTGGCGATTGAACTGGCGAAAGAGGAGGGCGGTAGCGCCTTCGGTGAAGGCTGGTTGCCGAACTGGGCGGTTGGCATTATCGCTATGCTGACCGGGATGGACTGGCTACCGCCGGCCCTCTACGGCATCGCACCAATGATTGTGGGTTCCTTGTTTGCCACAGCGGTTGCGGTTGCCATTGGGGTTCCGGTTGGCATCCTGACTGCCGTATTCCTGGCCGAAATTGCGCCGCCCCGACTGGTTAAAGTTCTCCGTCCCGCCATCGAACTGCTGGCCGGTATCCCCTCTGTGGTTTATGGCTTCTTCGGCCTGGTGGTGATTGTTCCGCTGATTGAGCAGGTGTTCGGTGTGCCCTCCGGCGCCACCGTACTGGCGGGTTCCATTGTGCTGGCCATCATGATCCTGCCCACCGTTATTGCTGTGTCGGAAACCTCTTTGCGCGCGGTACCGCGTCAGTACAAAGAGGGGTCTCTGGCGCTGGGTGCCTCCAACATCTACACCATTTTCCATGTGCTTATCCCGGCAGCACGCTCCGGCATTCTGACCGGGGTGATCCTGGGTATTGCCCGTGCGGTGGGTGAGACCATGGCCATCATCATGGTGATGGGTAATGCGCCGGCCATGCCCAATGGCGTGCTTGAATCCGCTCGTACCCTGACCGCCAACATCGCCCTTGAGATGTCTTATGCCACTGGCATCCACGCCAGTGCACTGTACGCCACCGGTGTGGTACTGCTGGTGTTCGTTATGCTGCTGAACGGCACCCTGATGTTCCTGAATCGCGAGAGAGCAAAATGATGACCCGCGACAATACTGACAAGCTGCTGACCGGCCTGATTTGGGGCTCTGCCATCTTTACCATGGCGTTCCTGGTCTGGATTCTGGCGTACATCATCAGCAATGGCCTGGCCCACGTTGATTGGGGCTTTATCACCAATAACTACACCCGCACCGGCGAAGAGTCTGGTATCTGGCCGATGATCATGGGCACCATCTACATGGTGATTGTCTCCATTCTGATCGCCGGGCCGATTGGCATCATGACCGCCATCTACCTGACCGAGTACGCCAAGCCCGGCAGCAAGCTGGTTAAGGTGATTCGCTTCTGTACTGAGTCTCTGGCGGGCATCCCGTCCATCATTTACGGTCTGTTCGGTTTGACCTTCTTTGTGACCATCCTGGGGCTGGGCTTCTCCATCCTCTCCGGTGCGCTCACTCTGGCGATTCTTATCCTGCCGGTGATCATCCGTACCACCGAAGAGGCGATCATCGCCGTGCCGCTGGCCTATCGTGAAGCCTCCTTCGGCTTGGGCGCCTCGCGCTTGTACACGGTCTGGCGGGTGATTCTGCCCTCAGCCATGCCGGGCATTGTGACCTCGCTGATCCTTTCCATCGGCCGCATTATCGGAGAGTCGGCGCCGGTGTTCCTGACGGCTGGCACCGCCTACCTGATGCCGGATTCCGTTATGGACTCCATCCGAACGCTGACCGTACACCTTTATATGCTGACCACCGAGCTGTACACCCAGCACGATTGGGACATGGCGTTTGCTACAGCCACCGTACTTATTGTGGTGGTGCTCGGAATTAACCTGATCACCAAGCTGATCTCCAGCCGATTCAGCAAAGCGACTTACTAACAGAATTCTTGCGGTATACGACGATGAACACTTTTGAAATTACTGATCTCGACCTGTTCTACGGTGAAAACCAGGCGCTGAAATCGATCCAACTGGATATCCCGAAGAAGCAGGTCACCGCCTTTATTGGTCCGTCCGGCTGCGGTAAGTCGACCCTGCTGCGTACCCTGAATCGCATGAATGACCTGATTGCTGGTGTGCGCATCAAAGGCTCCGTGAGGATGGAGGGGGCTGACATCTACTCCGACGTGGATGTCCGCAAACTGCGCATGCGCTGTGGCATGGTGTTCCAGAAGCCGAATCCGTTCCCGATGAGCATCTACGAGAACGTGGCTTACGGCCAGAAGGCTCAGGGTGTGAAGGATAAGAAAACCCTCGACGCCATCGTTGAGGAGGCGCTCCGTGGTGCCGCGCTGTGGGACGAGGTGAAAGACCGACTGCACAGCCACGCATTTGGCCTGTCCGGTGGTCAGCAGCAGCGTCTGTGCATCGCCCGCACCATCGCCATGAAGCCCGACGTTATCCTGATGGATGAGCCGACCTCAGCACTGGACCCGATCGCCACCGCGCGCATTGAGGAGCTGATGGAAGATCTGCGAAAGAACTTCACCGTGGTGATTGTGACTCACTCCATGGCCCAGGCCCGTCGCATCGCCGACAAAACCGCGTTCTTCCTAATGGGGGAATTGGTTGAGCACGGTGAAACCGAGCAGATCTTTACCAACCCCAAGGACAAGCGTACCCACGGTTACATTACCGGGGACTTCGGTTAACCCTACCCACCCGCAAGCCAAAGCGCCCTGACTGGGCGCTTTTTTTATGCGCAGTCGTCAGTGAGTGAGTTAACGTGACGGCGGTGACGGATCTCAGCGTACAGTTGTACCAGAATGGTGCTTCATCGACTGGAGCCATAGACCACCATGACTCAAACAACCTGCTCACAATGCCGTTCCGCCATCTCCCTGAATCAGGCGATTTGTGAACACTGCTACGCTGCACAAGGGCTCGAGGCCCTGGCAGGAATGGACCCCAACTGGCGCAGCCAGCGCCTGGCGCGCCGCCTCAGCCTGTGGCTGGGCAGTTTTGGTGCCCACAAGTTCTACCTCGGCGAACCGCTGCGAGGCAGCCTTTACCTGCTGTTTTGCTGGACCCTGGTGCCCACGGTTCTGGCCATTCGTGACAGCGTTCACCTGGCTCGCATGGCGCCGGCTCAGTTCTACCGGCGCTGGTGCCTGAAACTGGCCTGAGTCTTATCGGCTGAGCGCGATGGTGCCGCTGCCGGGCAGTGACTCCACCAGCTGCCAGCCCGCCAGTTTGGATGGGGTCAGAAACCCGCTGGGGTTTTCTGTCAGCACGCGCTCCACCATGGCCAATGCGCCGGTGACGGTGACGTCATAGCCATTGGCCACCTGAATGCGCCCCTCCAGCGTGTGTCCCTCCGCGTTGCTGACCCGGCCCCAGACCCAGGTCGTGGCGCTGCTCCGCTGGCTCTCATCCGGGCCAGTGAGCCGTGCTTCGATGCGGCGCTTAAGAAAGCGCTGTACCCATCCCCATCCCAGCATCCCGCGCACCGCATTCAGCCGCTGCAGCTGTTGGGTCTTGCGAGGTGACATCGGCAGATACACTTCGATATCGGGGATGCCGGTGCTGTGCCATGCTGTGGAGACGTCGCCCCAGGGAATGGTGGTGGCGTGTTTTTTACCGCCACCAAAGTCGATTTCCGCATTCCGATAGGCCAGCGGCACCGGAGTGAGCTGGCCTTTGCGGCGAATGAGTCCGCCTTGGGGCAGGGCTTCCACCGAGGTTTTTGCCGTGCCCGGTGAAAACCCGGAGCGGGAATCAAACCCCAGCGCCAGCGATACCGCATCGGGCATCTCCGCTTTTAATCGGGCCGCCAGGCAATCGGTGGGGATAACGTCAAAGCCCACACCCGGCATCAGCACGATGCCCGCGGCTTTGGCTTGCTCGTCCAGCTCGGCGGTACGTTCGAACACCGCCACTTCGCCGGTGATGTCGAGGTAGTGGGTCTGGCTCGCGAGGCACGCCTGCATCATGGGTTCAGCGGTGGCGGAAAAGGGGCCGGCACAATGGAGCACCAGCTGCTGGTCGGCCAGGGCCTCGGTTAGCGCGCCGTCCAGGCCGACCACCCGGTAGGGCAGGTTCAGTCGCTCAGCCAGGGCTTTGAGCTTGCTTTCACTGCGTCCGGCCAACAGCGGGGTAAGTCCCTGACGGGCACAGGCTTCGGCAATCAGGGTACCGGTGTAGCCGGTGGCCCCGTAGATCATCCATGACATTAATGGCTCCAGATTGTGGTGAGGTGTGGCGAGTTAAACGCTTGTTCCAGTCTGACAGATCGTCCGGTTGGAATCCAAGTGATAACAAACTGTTGCGGCGAAGATAAATCAGTGCGTTGGCGGGGTTGATGTGACCCAGCTCATGGATTACAAAATCTAATCCTTAAGCCGGCCCGGCTAAGCAAATAATTCATTTTGCGGATGGGGTGACTTTGGCTAAAGTACGCGCGTCCTAATACCCACCTTTTGAACGGGGATCATGCACAGTGGATCTGACACTGTTTTTCCAATTTTTTCTTGGCCTGGTGGCGATCATCAACCCGGTAGGCTTGTTGCCGGTGTTTGTGACACTGACCAGCCACCAAACTGAGCCCGAGCGTCAACGCACCGGCACCATTGCGAACTTCGCCGTGGTAGTGATTTTGCTGGTTACGCTGTTTGCGGGTCAGTTGATCCTCGATATGTTCAGCATCTCGCTGCCGGCGTTCAGAATTGCCGGTGGTACCCTGATCGTGTTTATCGCGATGTCGATGCTGCAGGGTAAGCTGGGTGAAGTGAAGCACAACAAAGCGGAAGATCGTGAATCTGCCGCTCGTGAGTCTGTGGCCGTGGTGCCGTTGGCGCTGCCCCTGATGGCCGGTCCGGGTGCCATCAGTTCGGTTATCGTGTTTGCCGCGGAAAACAGCACCGTGATGGACACCATCGGCATGGTGACCGCCATCGTGGTATTTGGTGCCTGCAGCTGGGCCATCTTCCGTCTGGCCCCGGTGATCTTCCGGGTGCTGGGTCAAACCGGGATTAACGTGATTACCCGTATTATGGGTCTGCTGATGCTCTCCATCGGCATTGAGGTGGTGGCCGCCGGTGCTAAGGGGTTGTTCCCCGCCCTGGCCGGGTAATCTCACCCTCCCTGCAGAAACGGCGCCTATGGCGCCGTTTTTTATTGCGACTGCAACACCGCATTGCCCAATGGCGCCAGCAACATGATCAACAGGATGGAGATGCAGGTGAACTGCACCCAACGGTCCTGCAGGGCATCCAGTTGAGCTTCCCGTTCGCGGCCGTCGATATTGCGATTGGTTTCTGCCTGACGATAGCGCACCCACCAATAGACGTTGCCGGCGATCAGGATGGTCAGAACGATCAGTAAGCGTGTCAACATGACTCCCTCCATGCATTCAGTCCGCTTACTTTTTACTCTAGCGCGACGAAAACATCGTGCAACAATGCATCCACCGGTGACTGTGTGAGATCAAAAAAATGGCGCCGTCAGGCGCCATTTTCAGTGAGTCCGCCGGTTACTCCTCGGCGACAAAATCGTCCAGAAGAATCAGGCCCAGAGGCAGGCCGCCACCCATCATGTCGCGAGCGATGGCGGTGTAGATCTTATTGCCCTCCAGCTCCAGCATGATCGGGCCGATGGCCGCATCCTGGGTGCCGGTCGGGGTCACGGTGACGTAATACGTGCCCGGGGTCAGTGCCACAAAACCGGTTTCTGCACGGATAGGCACGTCGCTGAAGGCCGGGGTTTCGTCACTGATGTCGTTGTCCGCGCCCACATAGATGTCGACATTGCCGGCGGTCGGTGAGGCGTGCAGCAAGCGGATTTGCGCAGCCGTTGCGATGCGGCGGCCCTTGCCTTCCACAATCCACGGGGTGATGCTGGCAACGAAATCGGTGGCCAGCACGGTGTACGCGGTGTTGAGGGCAAAGTCAGCATCGGCGTCAATCACGTAGGTGCCCGGTGCGGCAGACGGCTCCACCTTAAGGTTGTGCGGGCCGGCGCTCAGCGGCAGGAAGCCGGAGGCAGCGGCATAGGGCACATCGCTCAGAGCAACCGCATCATCCACCAGCACGTTCACTTCCGGGGCGTCCGGTGAGGCGTGAACCACGCGCACCTCGGCGCCGGTACCGATGTCGGACAGCTGTGCCACACCGTCATCGCCCCACGCCATCACGTTGATGGGGGAGGGGCCGCTCTGGGTGTTGGTGACGGCCACCAGCATTAGGTCAGTCTCAGCGGCCAGCGTCAATGCGCCACTGTCGAACACCACATCCTTGGTGCCAGCCAAGGTAATGCGAGCCTGGTACTCACCGGCAGGCACTTCGATCAGGCCACTGCTGGCTTTGAAGGGAACGGCGCTCAGCGCCGGGTCCATCATGCTGATGTCGTCGTCCGGGGCGGTCAGGTAGACATCCACCTCAGGGGCGTCAGGGCTGGCATGCACCACCTGCAGGCGGATGTTACCGGCGCCGAAATCTTCGTCGGGGCGGTCCAGAATCAGCGGCTCCAGAGTGCCATCGGCGACTTTACCCACCGCGATAACGGAGTATTCCACATCACCACTGAGATCCAGCGAAGCCGGGCCAATCACTGTGGTGGTGGTGCCGTCAGGCAGAATCGCATCGACGCCGATGTCATAGGTGCCCTCGGTCAGCTCCAGGAAGCCGGAAGCCTGGCGATAATCCACCATCTCCAGCACGTTTTCACCGTTGACGGTGACGTTAACCATAGGGGCATCAGGGGAAGCGTGGAGGACACGAACGTCGGTATCATCGAGGGGGACGACCGGCGGTGGAGGGGTGATCACGATATCGTCATCGTCGTCATCACAGGCGGTTAGAAATACCGCACCAAACCCCAGCAGCAGCACTTGGGCAATCCGTTTCATGAGCTCTCTCCGGTTGTTGAGTTCGAAAAAGCGAAACGGATGCGCAAGTGATGTGGATCACAGTCGGGATTGCAATTCGAACAAATTTCCCGAACGTGGGGTAAACAGGTTCTCGTGCAACCGGGCCGCAAACTCATCGGTCATGCCGGACAGGTAGTCCGCAATCACCCGGTTTCCACTGTGCCCCTGTTGGATCTGCTCCCGCCATCGCTGGCCGGTGCTGCTGGGTAAGAGCCGTTCTGGATCCGAGGCGAAGGCTTCGAACAGCTCCATCACCATCTGCTGCCCCTTGAACTCCAGCAGCTGCACTTCCGGCTTACGGATCACGTCGGTATAAACAAACGCCTTAAGTACTTTGAGCAGGCTATGGTGGTCCGGTTGCAGGCGGGCGATTCGGGCCAACAGCGGCTGTCCCTCGCCCTGAGGTTGTGCCGCCAGGGTGACGGAGGTGATCAGGGCATTGACCAGGGTACCGATGGCGTCTTTACGGCGGTAATGTTCCGGACAGAACAGGTCTTCGCTGAGCCTGTCCAGCTGCGTCTTACTGAAGGGACTGTGGCTGGCGAGCAACGGCTCCACCACCTGTGCCTGCCAGCGAGCGCGCTGAACAATGCCCAGCACGATGGCGTCTTCAAGATCATGCACCGAATAGGCGATGTCATCGGCCAGCTCCATGATGGAACAGTCCAGCGACTTGCACTGGCTGCGACCATGGCCGGCGGCGTCTCCGTTCGGTTTCAGGCTCTGGAAGGCGGCCCGCTGCGGGTCAGAAAGCGGCGCCAGCACCCAGTCCAGAATCTCAGCATCCGCATCGAAAATGGCTTTAGCGGGCTGCCAGTCGCTGGCTTTGAGCTGACGGAAGCCGCTGGTGGCGTGTTGCTGGGTTGGGTGGGCCACCAGACTGTGGCAGACCGGGTACTTCAGCACCCCAAGCAGAGCGCGCCGGGTCAGGTTCATGCCGTAGTGCTGGGTGTAGGGTTCCAGACGGGCAAGAATGCGGAAGGTCTGGCCGTTTCCCTCAAAGCCACCGTGTTGGCGCATCATGTAGTTGAGTGCCACCTCGCCACCGTGGCCAAACGGCGGATGACCGATGTCGTGCGCCAGGCAGAGGGTTTCAATCAGGTGGTCATCGAGCAGCGGGGCGATGTCGGGAAACTTGAGCCGCAGTTGGGCGTTCAGGGCGGTGCCGATCTGGGCTGCTTCGAGCGAGTGGGTCAGTCGAGTGCGGTAGAAGTCGTTCATGCCGACCCCCAAAACCTGGGTTTTGGCCTGCAGGCGACGAAACGCGGCTGAGTGCAATACCCGGGCCTTGTCGCGCTGGAAGGGATGGCGCTGGTCGTCCTTGCGTGCTTTGTTTTCCTGAAACCGCCGCTCTAGCCAGAGCGGCGCGGGGAGTTCGCTCATCTGCCGTGTCCACTCAAAGGGTTAGCCCCCAGTGTCCGCGGCAGATGGGCGGGCGTCAAGAGGGGGAGGCGAGGCTGTCCAGGGTGGCCCCACAGGAGGCCAGAAAGACATCGAGGAAGTAGGCCACTTCCGGCTCACGGCGCAGTTCGGCCAGTTTGGGCTCCAGCTTCTCCACCACGTGGCTGAACTCGTGGTTGTGGTGGGCCAGTTCGTCCTTGGCCTTCAGGTAAGCGCAGATGACGTCAGCGGCTTTCACCACGGCGGCGTACTCCGGCTCCACCCGTTGCTGAATCAGCAGGTCAGCAAAATCTTCCCGCAGTTCCTCCGGCAGACTGTCCAGACACTGCTGTTCTGCGGCCGCCTCCAGCTTCTTGAACTCGTTGGTGATCTGGTCATTGGAGTATTTGACCGGGCTGACAATGTCGCCCAGTCGGGTTTCGGAACATTCGTGGTAGAGCGCGATGGTGGCGGCCCGCTCAGGTACGAGAGTGCCGCCGTAGAGGCGGTTTTTGATAACCGCCAACAGGTGCGCCACGATGGCGACCTGATGGCTGTGCTCGGCCACGTTCTCCGGTTTGACGCAATACATCAGCGACCAGCGCCGAATCAACGGCATGCGGAACAGCCAGGCAAGGAAGGTACTGGTGGATTGCGTCATGGGTTACTCCGTTAACGAGGATTACTGGCGGTAGCGGCTGAGGAACTGCTCGAACTTGTCCATCGCCTTATCGAGATCTTCCAGATGGGGCAGGAACACCACGCGCAGGTGGTCCGGCTCCGGCCAGTTAAAGGCGGTGCCCTGAACCAGCAGGATCTTCTCCTGCATCAGCAGGTCCAGCACCAGCTTCTCATCGTCGATCAGGTTGAACTTCTTCACGTCCAGTTTAGGGAACGCGTACATGGCACCGCGCGGCTTGTAGCAGCTGACGCCATCAATGGCGTTGAGGCGCTCAATCACCAGGTCACGCTGTTGGCACAGGCGGCCGGTGGGCAGCAGCAGCTCATTGATGGACTGGTAGCCCCCCAGCGCGGTCTGAATGGCGTGCTGCACCGGAACGTTGGCACACAGGCGCATCGACGCCAGCATCTCCAGCCCTTCGATGTAGCCCCGGGCCTGGGAACGGTCACCGGACAGCATCATCCAGCCGGCACGGAAGCCGGCGGCGCGGTACGCCTTGGACAAACCATTGAAGGTGATGATCAGCAGGTCATCGGCCAGAGAGGCGGTGGGGATGTGGGTGGCACCGTCGTACAGGATCTTGTCGTAGATCTCGTCGGAGAACACGATCAGGTTGTGCTCACGGGCGATCTGCAGCAGTTCCAGCAGCATGGCACGGCTGTACACCGCACCGGTCGGGTTGTTCGGGTTGATGATCACCAGCGCGCGGGTTTGCGGGGTGATTTTGGCGCGGATGTCGGCCAGATCCGGCATCCAGTCCGCCTGTTCGTCACAGCGGTAGTGCACCGCGGTGCCGCCACCCAGGTGAACTGCCGCGGTCCACAGCGGGTAGTCCGGCGCCGGAACCAGGATCTCGTCACCGTTGTTGAGCAGGCCCTGCATCGCCATCACGATAAGCTCGGACACGCCGTTACCGATGTAGATGTCTTCCACATCCACGTCCATGATGCCCTGCGGCTGGTAGTGCTGCACAACGGCTTTACGGGCAGAAAACAGGCCCTTGGAATCGCAGTAACCCTGGCTCTCCGGCAGATTCAGAATCACATCGCGGATGATCTCCTCCGGGGCATCGAACCCAAACGGGGCCGGGTTACCGATGTTCAGCTTAAGAACGCGGTGCCCTTCCTCTTCGAGTCGCTTTGCCTCCCGTGCCACTGGACCCCGAATGTCATAACAGACCGAGTTCAGCTTATTGGACTTCAAGATGGGACGCATGGAGGAAACCTCTAAAAAAAGTACGCTAAATAGGATCTCGCAACATATCGGAAAGCCCGCTTAGTGTGAAGTCTGAGTTGATGTGACAACGATCACAGGTTAGGATCATTGCTCTAGTGGTATGACCAGTCAAGGAGTGGACGTGAGCTGGCCGGTGAGTGCAAACACCGTAAGGCGGTTACTAAATGTATGGCCGCCTTTTTTATTCCCGGGGATCCGAATTGAACAACTGGACCCGGACTATCGATACTGTCGGGTGGGTCTGAAGCTGCGCCCCTGGAACCGCAATGCCAACGGCTCCCATTACGGGGGAAGCCTGTTCTCCATGACCGATCCCATCTACGCCATGATGCTGATGGGGATCTTCGGTAAGGAGTACCGGGTCTGGGATAAGGAAGCGGACATCGACTACATCAAACCCGGAAAGGGCAGGGTGTATGCGGAGTTCCGCCTGACCGATGGCCAACTGGACGCCATTCGCCACGCCACGGCGGAGGGCGACAAGGTGCTGCCCGAGTTCATTGTTGAGGTGAAGGACGCCAGCGGCGACGTGGTGTGCCGCCTGCGGCGGGTGCTGTACGTGCGTAAGAAGCCCGCCTACCGCGCGGCGCCCCCGGCCAAAGCGGCCTGAATCAAAAAAGGACCCATACGGGTCCTTTTTTTGCGGTTCGCTCTGGGGCTTAGCCCAGTTCGGCCAGGCACATCTCGTCGTAGATCTGCTTAACCCAGGCGTCAACGCGCTCTTCGGTCAGTTCCGGCTGACGGTCTTCGTCGATGCCGAGGCCAACAAAGGTGTTGTCGTCCACCAGCGCCTTGGAGGCTTCGAAGGTGTAACCCTCGGTGGAGGTGTGACCAACGATGATGGCGCCGCGCTCACGCACGATGTCCGCGATCTGGCCCATGGCGTCGAGGAAGTACTCGGCGTAATCTTCCTGGTCACCACAACCAAAGATGGCGACCAGCTTATCGGTGAAGTCGATCTGCTCCAGTTCCGGGAAGAAGTCGTCCCAGTCGCACTGGGCTTCGCCGTAGTACCAGGTGGGGATCCCGAGCAGCAACAGGCTGAAATCGTCGATCTCCTCTTTACTGCTCTTGGCGATGTCCTTTACGGCCACCATGTTTTCGCCAAGTTTTTTCTGGATCATCTTGGCAACGGCTTCGGTGTTACCGGTGTCGCTGCCAAAGAACAGACCTACGCTTGCCATTCGCATACCTATATCTGTTGGTGAAAGTGCTCCACCTCTTCGAGGTGGTCCGAGTCCAAGTTGAATTGTGCCAGCAAGATGGACTCAATCAGTTGACTGCGGCTGATATTACTGTCCAGTGCCTGGTCATTCAAGGCGTTGTACAACGCTTCTGAGACCTTGAGCTCAATACGTTTGAGCCCGCGGGAACGGTCCCGCTGAATCTGGTTGCGTTTGTTAATGCGCAACTGTTCTTCCCGGGGCAGGGGATTGGTCCGGGGACGGCCACGGCGTTTCTCCGTGGCGAACATGTCCAGAGTCGTTCTGTCGGTTTTCTCGATTGCCATGGTATGACGGTTAGCCGATGCCTGCGCCTTCCCAAAAGAGCTGGATAAGCCCTTTTGCGACGAAGCCTGCACAGCCTAAAAACAGCACTAGCCAAACGATAAAGCGCCCGAAAGGGGGCACATTACCCTTGTTCAATACGTCCCTGATGGACATGCCGATTAAGAAGAAGATAGCCGCCAGACCCAGGTTCAGGCCGAGGGCTTCCCACTGTTCAAATCGGATATTCAGCATGTCATCACCTTCCTGGCGTTTAGAGGGCGCGCACTATAGCACAGCCGCCGGATCGTGACTATCGTCAGAACCCGTTAAATGCGCGTTGAGGAACTGAATAACCTGGCGGTTAAACAGTTGAGGTTTCTCGGCATGGAGCCAGTGGCCGGTACCGGCAATCACCCGCGCCTCAGCCTTGGGGAAACGGCGCACCACTTCCGCCTGATGCGCGGCTTGCAGGTACTCAGAATGCTCCCCCTTGATAAAGCGCACCGGCCCGGTAAAGGGGGGCTGCTCCGGCAGTCCGGCAATGATGTTCGGGTAGTTGGCGTTGATGGCGTCGAGGTTCAGTTGCCAGCGGTAGCCGCCTTCGGCCCGGGGCTTGAGGTTCTTGGTGAGGAACAACGCGGTGCCCGCGTCGATACCGGCATCCGCCAACTGCTGTTGCGCGGCTTTGCGGGAGGGCAGGGTGCCGGGCTCGATGCTGGCCAGCGTGGCCAGGATGGTGTCGTGGCGACGCTCGTAGGCCACCGGCGCAATGTCGGCGACCACCAGGGCACTTACCCGCTGCGGGTAAGCCTGGCTATAGGTCATGGCGACTTTGCCGCCGAGACTGTGGCCAACAATGGCGAAACGGGGGATGTCGAGCTGCTGGCGCAGCTGTTCAAGATCTTCCGCCAGCTCGGCAAAGGTCATGCTGTCCTGATGGGGGGACTGGCCGTGGTTGCGAAGGTCGACCCGAATCACGTCGTAACCTTCCGCGTCCAGCGCGCGGCCCAATCCGGCCAGATTGTCCCGGTCGCCGAACAGGCCATGGATCAGAACCACGGTGGGGCCTTGACCATGGCGTTCATAGTGCATTAACACGTGTGCCTCCTGGCGCAATGCAATGGGCCGCGGATTGTGCCAACCGGGTTGGTGATTTGGCAAGTTTTTGCCATGGTCGGCAGCGAGGAGGCTCGTTATAATGCGTCTGATTTTGTGCAAAAAAGCTGACAGGACTGCAATGAAATACATCGAGATCGACGACGAGCTGTACCGCTATATCGCGTCTAACACCCAACAGATCGGGGAGAGCGCTTCGGACATCCTGCGTCGCCTGCTGGGTCTGGAAGTGACCGCAGAGGCCGAGTCGATCCCAGAGCGCATCAGCGAACCCTCCATGGAGGGCGTTGAAGAAGCCGCGCCGGTTCGCTCAGCTGTCGCCGAAGCCGGCGTGTTTGAGGAACTGGTCGATGATGAGCAACTGCCCCGCCAGAAGGGCGCAGTGGGCCGCTTCCTGTACCTGCTCGATTGCCTCTACCGTCAACACCCCAGCGCGTTTGATGGCGTGCTGGCGATTCGTGGCCGTGACCGCCTGTACTTCTCGCAAAGCAAAGAAGCGCTTTTGAAGGCCAGCCCCAGTGCCAACCCGAAGCAGATTGGCGCCAGCCCGTTCTGGGTATCCGCCAACAACAACACTGCGAAGAAGCGCGCTATTCTTGAGGAAGTACTTGAAATTCTGGGCTGCCAGAAAGCCTTGGCTGCCCGCATTGCGGAACAGGTTTAATTTCTCAAGGACACGCTATGTCTCTTCATGCCCGGGCAGGTACGCCTGCCCTGCAATCTGACTTGGTCGACATTCCCCACTTGATCAGCAGTTACTACACCCTGGCACCCCGTGCCGATGCCGCCGCCGAGCAGGTCAGCTTTGGCACCTCCGGACACCGCGGCAGCGCATTGAAGCGCAGCTTTAACCAATCCCATATCCGTGCCATTACCCAGGCCGTGGTCGACTACCGTCGCCAGGCCGGGATCCGCGGTCCGATGCTGCTGGGTTTTGACACCCACGCACTGAGTCAGCCGGCGTTTTTCAGCGCCATTGAGGTGCTGGCGGCCAACGGGGTGCGGGTACATGTGCAGAAGGGGCGTGCCTTCCTGCCGACCCCGGTGCTGTCCTATGGGGTGATCCGCTATAACCGCAGCAGCGATGAGCTGGCGGATGGCTTGATCCTGACCCCCAGCCACAATCCGCCGGCGGACGGTGGCATCAAGTACAACCCGCCCCACGGTGGCCCCGCCGATACCGATGTGACCGACTTTATTGCTGAACGCGCCAACCATTACCTGGCCCATGGCCTGGAAGGGGTACGTTGGGTCAGTCACGATGTGGCCATGGCCACCGCGCTGGTCGAGGAGTGGGACCTGATTGGCGAATATATCGAGGCATTGGGTCAGGTGGTGGATATGGAAGCCATCGCCAAGGCGGGTGTTCGATTGGGCGTAGATCCCCTCGGCGGTGCGGCCGTCTCGGTATGGCAGCGCATCGGCGAGCGCTACGGTCTGAATCTCAGCGTGGTGAATGATCGCGTTGACCCGGCCTTTGGCTTTATGGCGCTGGATAAGGATGGTCAGATCCGCATGGATTGCTCCTCCAGCCACGCCATGGCGCCGCTGCTGAAGTTGAAGGACCAGTTTGATCTGGCCCTGGCCAATGACCCGGACGCCGATCGCCACGGTATCGTTTGCCGTGATGGCGGTTTGATGAACCCCAACCACTATCTGGCCGTCGCCATCGATTACCTGTTGGGGCATCGTCCCAACTGGCCGCAGGGCATTGCCGTCGGCAAAACCCTGGTGTCCAGCGCCATCATCGACAAGGTGGTGGCTGCCAAGGGCCATCCTCTGCAAGAGGTGCCGGTGGGCTTCAAATGGTTTGTTGAAGGTCTGAGCCTGGGCACCCTGGGCTTTGGCGGCGAAGAGAGTGCGGGCGCCAGCTTCCTCGACCGACAGGGCCGCGCCTTCAGCACCGATAAAGATGGCTTTATCCTCTGTCTGCTGGCAGCGGAGATTCTGGCGGTTACCGGCGAGAGTCCGGCCGCGCACTACCAGCGTCTTGCCGGGCAGTTTGGTGAGCACCATTATCGCCGTATCGACGCGCCCGCCACTGCGGCCATCAAGGCGGCGTTTAAGTCGTTGGATGCCGACGCGCTGGCGGTGGAATCCCTGGCCGGTGAGCCGGTTCAGGCGGTGCTGACCAAAGCCCCGGGCAATCAGGCCAATATCGGTGGCTTAAAGGTGGTGACCGAAAACGGCTGGTTTGCGGCCCGCCCCTCCGGTACCGAGCCGATCTACAAGATCTACGCCGAAAGCAGCCGTGACGAGGCGCACCTCGCCTTGCTGCTGGAGGAAGCGCAAGCGCTGATCAGCCAGCTCAGCAGCTAATCTGAACAGGGAGCCCGTGTGGCTCCCTTTTTTGTTTTCTTTGCCTCAGGAGGCGCCCGTGAACGTGAAATCCGCCTACGTTCGGCCCGCATTGATTTTGGCGATTGGGCTGGTGCTTGGACTGGCTGCGCTGGGCTACCAGCTGGGTAGCAGCGCGCTGTCGATTAAGGAGTATGAGCGCACCGTAACGGTCAAGGGGCTGTCAGAGCGGGAGGAGGCGGCGGACGTGGTGCTGTGGCCCATCCGCGTGATTGCTGCCGACAATGACCTGACCGCGCTGTACAACAAGCTGGAATCCGATATGCAGGTGATCCAGACCTTCCTGACCCGTGAAGGGCTGTCGCCGGATGCCATTACCCTGTCAGCCCCGACGGTGGTGGATAAGCTGGCCCAGCAGTATGGCGGCCCGGCTGAGGTGCCGTTCCGCTACTCCGCCAGCCAGACCCTGACGGTCTACTCCTACGAGGTGGAGAACACCCGCCGCATCATGGGGGAGATTGCCACGTTGGGCAAACAGGGCATCGTCATCAGCCAGGATGATTACCGCGGAGCGGTGCAGTATCTGTTTTTGCGCCTGAACGACATCAAGCCGGAGATGGTGGAGGAAGCCACCATGAACGCACGCTCGGTGGCGCAAAAGTTTGCCGAGGATTCACAGAGTCGGCTGGGTAAGATCAAGCGTGCCAGTCAGGGCCAGTTTTCCATCAGCGACCGCGATGCCAATACCCCCTACATCAAAAAGATTCGGGTGGTGTCCACGGTTGAGTATTACCTGTCGGACTAACATCATGGCCAGCCCCATCTTTACCACCGAACGACTGATCGTGCGGCCGTTGCTGCAGGCTGACCTGCCCTGGTTCGTTGAATTGGAGGGGGATCCGGAGGTGATGCGTTATACCGACCGTCCGGCTCAAACACCGGAGCAGTCCACCTTCGCTTTACTGGAACTGGCGGGCCGACGGGAGCTGGACGGTCAGTTATGCCTCTGGGCCGTGGTGAACCGCGAGGGCGAGGGGTTGGGCACCGCCGCAGTCTATCGTAATGACGACCAGCAGTGGGAGATGGGCTACAAGTTCCATCGTTACTGTTGGGGGCAAGGGTTGGCGTCAGAGTTGGCCGAAGCGCTGGTGGGCTACCTGCAGCAGCCGCTTAAAGGCGAGACGCTCCATGCTTTCGCGTTCAGCGACAACGTCGCATCCTGCCGGATTCTGGAGAAGTGTGGGTTTGCGCTTGTGCGCGAGTGGTTTAATCCGGATTACCAGCTGCTCGATCGCCATTATCAGCTGACGTTTTCTGAGTAAGCGGGTTCTGCTGGCAGATGGGGCGTTCGCCCTGATGGCTGGCCATGGCGCGAAACAAAAACGATACAAATACATCTTTTTTGCATAACGTATAAAAAAGTCGGGTATGGCACTATGCGTTTTATGTAATCTAAACCTCTGAACTGTAGCGGTATTTCAGGGAGTCCATGTTTTTTACTACTGCTCGACTGACGCTTCGCCCGGTGTTACCCGAAGATACGTCCTGGTTGCCCGCGCTGCGGGATGCCCCCTCTGTTCTCGATCTCAGCCAGTTTGATTCTCGCTTACCTCCCTCCGTTGTTCTTGACTCAATGGGGGAATGCATCGGGCTGGTACTGATTTGGCCCTCGGCGCCTTCCCTCTGGCGCATTGAATTCCTGTTGCTCGATTCGGCCCGCGGCCAGGGGTATGCCCAGGAGATGGTGCGGGCCTGGGGCCACCGTTTCCAGCAGCTGTGTCCGGGCGACAATCTGGAGGCTCATCTGCAAGAGGGCGACGAGGCCGCGCTGAAGGTATTGCGCTTTGCCGGATTCGAACCCTGTGGCGCCGGTCGTTACTGCCTTGGAGGCGGACTCTGAGAAGCCGTACCAACCTCAAGTGTTTGTTGTTGGAAAAAGCGGATACGCTTAATGCTCCGGCACAGCACGAAGGAGCCCGAGATGATTGCCGTTGGACAACCGCTTCCCCCGATTGAGTTCACCCGCCTCAGCGCGGATGGTATGGAAACCCTGGATAACCGGTATTTTGCCGGTCGCACCGTGGTGTTGTTCGCGGTGCCGGGGGCCTTTACGCCCACCTGCAGCGAAGCCCATCTGCCTGGCTACGTGGTGCTGGCGGATAAGCTCAAAGCCGCTGGAGCCGATGCCATTGCCTGCGTGGCAGTGAATGACGCCTTCGTGATGAAAGCCTGGGGCGACAGCCAGAACGCCGATGCCATCGATATGCTGGCGGACGGTGACGGCTCGGCCCACAAGGCGATGGGGCTGAGCATGGAAACCGGCGCCTTTGGTGGCACCCGCGCCCAACGCTACGCCATGATCGTCAAAGACAACGTGGTGACGGTGCTGAACGTGGAAGCACCCAAGGCGTTCGAGGTCAGCGATGCGGAAACCCTGCTCAAAGCGCTGAACCCGTAATCAAAAGGGGGCCGGTTGGCCCCCTTTTGCTGACGCCGTGGGCCGGGTCGGGTACACTTCGCCCACCCCTTAGTCACGAGAGAAGCCGATGTCGATCCAGTGGTTCCCCGGCCATATGAACAAAGCCCGCAACGAGATTAAAGAGATCATGCCCCAGATGGACGTGATCATCGAAGTGCTCGATGCGCGCATCCCCTACAGCAGTGAAAACCCCATGGTGGCGAAGCTGCGTCGGGATAAGCCGGTGATCAAGATCCTCAACAAGGCGGATCTGGCTGACCCGGAGATGACTCAGGCCTGGATGGCCTACCTGGAGCAGGAGCGCGGGGTGAAAACCCTGGCGCTGGCGGACGATAAGGTCAGCCACGTGCATAAGATCACCGAACTGTGCCAGAAGCTGGTGCCCAGCAAAGTGGGCCCGGGTAAGCAGATTAAGGCGATGATCATGGGGATCCCCAACGTGGGCAAATCCACCCTGATCAACACCTTGGCGGGCCGCGTGGTGGCAAAAACCGGCAACGAGCCGGCCGTGACCAAAGCCCAGCAGCGCATCAAGCTGGATGACGGCATCATGCTGTACGACACCCCCGGCATGCTGTGGCCCAAGCTGGAGAACGAGCATTACGGTTACCGTCTGGCGGCAACCGGTGCCATTCGTGACACCGTGGTGGTGTACGAGGATGTGGGCAGCTACGTCTCTGAGTATCTGCTTGGCGCCTATCCGGAGCTGCTGAAAAGCCGCTACAAGCTTGATGAACTGCCGCAAACCGACTGGGAGTTTATGGAGATGGCGGGCAAGCTGCGTGGCTGCGTGCGCTCCGGCAACCAGGTCGACTTCACCAAGTTCGGCACCATCCTGATCAATGAACTGCGCTCCGGCACCCTGGGCCGCATCACTCTGGAAACCCCGGAGATGAAAGAGCGCGAAGAGGCAGAGCTGGCGATTCTGCGGGAGAAAGCGGAAGCCGCGAAAGCGGCCAAAGAGGACGAGCGCGGCAAGAAGCGCAAACGTCGCCGTTAAGGGCAACGCCAAAACAGAAACCGGGCCAGCGCCCGGTTTTTTTGTGCTCAGTAGAAGGGCAGGTGACAGCTGGGTTGTTCGTTACGGGCCAGGTAGTTCTGGTGATACTCCTCGGCACGCCAGAAGGTGCTGGCGGGGCAGATCTCGGTGACGATGCGCTTCGCTTTCCAGTAACCATCTCGCTGTTGCGTGGCTTTGGACACTTCAGCGGCCAGGCGCTGCGTTTCGTCGTGAAAGAAGATCACCGAGCGGTACTGGCTGCCGATGTCTTCGCCCTGCTGGTTGAGGGTGGTGGGGTTGTGGTGTTGCCAGAAGAAGGTCAGCAAGGTCTCGAAATCCACCTCGTTGGGATCAAACTCCACCTGCACCACCTCGGCATGGCCGGTTTGCCCGCTTTTTACTTCCGGGTAGGTGGGGTGCTCCACATGGCCGCCCATATAGCCACATACCACCGCTTTCACACCGGGGATCTGGCGCAGGAAATGCTCGACGCCCCAAAAACAACCTGCCCCGAGGGTGGCAATGCGGTACTGACTCATGGCTTCTCTCCCTGACTGTCGACTCTTAACTGTGGACGTTTGGATGGCTAAACATCCAGAAGCCTAACCCAAGTTGACGCGCTTGCCAAGCCCCGGTTGCTGTCGTGCTGGTTTGCCGTAAGCACGCTGTTACAATGGGCCGCAAAGGAAGTCTCCAAGGAGAGAGATAGTGCTTCAAGACAATAAGGATCTGTTGGTCCACACCCTGGCCCACCCCCACCACCTTCCCCAAACCGAAACCTTCACCCTGGCTGACGGCACCAAAGTACAGTTGCCGGACGTCGGCGTGATGATCATCGAACCGTCCCGGCCCACCGAACAGGATGTGGTGTTGTCAGCAGGGGTACACGGTAACGAAACCGGCCCCATCGAGATGCTGAATGAGCTGGTGGGCGCGTTGCTGGACGGCAGCCTGCCCCTGCGCAGTCGCCTGCTGGTGCTGTTGGGTAACCCACCCGCCATGGTGGCGGGTAAGCGTGAGCTTGAGGTGAACCTCAACCGCTTATTCAGTGGGGCCCACCAGCAGGGCGACACCGCGGAACACCACCGTGCTGCGTTGTTGGAGCGGTATGTTCGCGACTTTTTTGAGGCCGGAGGTGAGGGCAGGGCGCGCTACCACTACGACCTGCATACCGCCATCCGTGACTCCCGGCGGGAGAAGTTTGCCATCTACCCGTTCCGCCATGGTCGTCCCTGGCGCTGGCAGCAGATCGACTTTCTGGCCAGTGGCGGGGTGGAGACCATCCTGCTTTCCCACAGTGCCACCACCACCTTCAGCTACTTTTCCTCCAACGAGTTTGGCGCCGATGCCTTTACCGTGGAGTTGGGTAAGGTGCACCCCTTTGGCGAGAATGACCCGGCCCGCCTGGCGGCGATGAAGCAGCAGCTGGCCCGTTTGCTGGCGGCGCAGCCGCTGGGGCTGGAGCAGGTCGACCGCAGCCGCATCACCGTGTTTGATGTGGCTCAGGTGATCAACAAGCACAGCGACGATTTTGCCTTCACCTTTGCCGACGATGAGGCCAATTTCACTCCGTTTCCCCGGGGCCATCTGCTGGCCACCGATGGCGGAAAGGCGCACTACGTGGTGGCGGAGGAGGAGGCGATCGTGTTTCCCAATGCCCGGGTGGCGAACGGTCAGCGGGCGTTGCTGACGGTGGTGCCGGTCGGGTCGGACCAGCCGTTCGAGTAGCTCGATGTAAATTCCCTTGTACAGCCCGCTGCCTGTCGTACCGGGTTGGGGCTGTCAAGGGAGGTTGTTAAGCAGTTTACGTAAAGGTAACGTGAGCCCGGACAAACTATAACGATAAGAAGTGCCTGGCCAAATTGCGCCGGGAAACCACAAGCAACCATTGGGACAGTAACGATGACGGACAGTTCGACCTTGGATGCGGTGAGCCACCAGGCCACCTTTACCGAGGGCCAGGCATTGGCCATTCCCACTCTGAAGATCCTGCAGGCTGACGGCACCGCCTATGAGCAAGCCGTAATGCCGATGATCGACAAGGCATTGGCGCTCAGGATCTACGACACCTGCGCCTTTATCCGCGTTCTTGATGAGCGGATGCTGGCCGCCCAGCGTCAGGGCCGAATCAGCTTCTACATGACCTGCACCGGCGAAGAGGCCGCCGTAACTGGCTCCGCCGCCGCACTGGAAGCGCAGGACATGATCATGGCTCAGTACCGCGAGCAGGCTGCCCTGCGCTACCGCGGTTTCACCACTGAGCAGTTTATGAACCAGATGTTCTCCAACGCGAAGGACCTGGGCAAAGGCCGCCAGATGCCGATTCACTATGGCAGCCAGGCACTCAACTACATGACCATCTCCTCACCGCTGGGTACCCAAATCCCGCAGGCGGCGGGCTACGCCTACGGCCAGAAGCTGGCGGGCGACCCGGCGGTCACTATCTGCTACTTCGGTGAAGGTGCCGCCTCGGAAGGGGACTTCCACGCTGGCCTGAATATGGCCGCGGTGCATCAGGCCCCGGTGATCTTCTTCTGCCGCAATAACGGTTATGCCATCTCCACCCCCGCCAATGAGCAGTTCGCCGGTGACGGCATCGCGCCCCGTGGCGTGGGTTACGGCATCAAGACCATTCGCGTTGACGGCAATGACATGCTGGCGGTGCTGGCCGCCACCCAACAGGCCCGTGCCATCGCCCTGTCGGAACAGTGCCCGGTACTGATCGAAGCGATGACCTACCGTCTCGGCGCGCACTCCAGCTCCGATGACCCCACCGGCTACCGCTCCCGCGAAGAGGAAGCCAAGTGGCGTGAGCACGATCCGGTACTGCGCTACAAGCTGTGGCTGATCAACAAAGGTTGGTGGAGCGAAGCGGAAGATGAGGCGCTGTACCAGACCTACCGCGAGGAGGTACTGGCGGCGGTGAAAGTGGCGGAGAAGATCCCGGCACCGGGACTCGACACTTTGGTCAGCGATGTGTATGACCAGATCCCCCGTCATCTGGCTGAGCAGCTCGACAGTGTGCGCGAGCAGATCAAGCTGTACCCCGAGCAGTACCCGGCCACCGCCGGCAAGGAGGCCAAGTAATGGCGCAAATGAACCTGTTGCAGGCGATCAATAACGCCCTCGATATCGCCATGGCCGCCGATGAGCGGGTGCTCTGCTTTGGTGAAGATGTCGGTCACTTTGGTGGCGTGTTCCGCGCCACCGCCAAACTGCAGGACAAATTCGGCAAGGCACGGTGTTTCAACACCCCGCTGACTGAGCAGGGCATTATTGGCTTTGCCAACGGTCTGGCGGCCCAGGGCCACCGTCCGGTGGCGGAGATCCAGTTCGCCGATTACATCTTCCCGGCGTTCGACCAGATCGTGAATGAGTCCGCCAAGTTCCGCTACCGCAGCGGCAACGAATTCAATGTCGGCGGCCTCACCATCCGTACCCCCTATGGCGGTGGCATTGCCGGGGGTCACTATCACTCCCAGTCACCGGAAGCCTACTTCACCCAAACACCGGGTTTGAAGGTGGTGGTGCCCCGTAACCCCCATCAGGCTAAGGGCCTGTTGCTGGCCTCTATCCGTGACGACAACCCGGTGGTGTTTTTCGAGCCCAAGCGTCTCTACCGTGCGTCCGTCGGTGAAGTGCCGGAGGAGGATTACCAGCTGCCGCTGTCCGAAGCGGAAGTGGTGAAGCCGGGCACCGACATCACCCTGTTGGGGTGGGGCGCCCAGATGGAGCTGATCGAGAACGCCGCCAAGCGCGCCGAAGCGATGGGCATCAGCTGCGAAATCATCGATCTGCGCACTCTGCTGCCCTGGGATGTGGACACCGTAGCGGCCTCGGTTGAGAAAACCGGACGCCTGCTGATCTCCCACGAAGCACCGCTGACCGGCGGCTTTGCCGGGGAGATTGCGGCCGCCATTCAGGAGCGCTGCTTCCTCTATCTTGAGTCGCCGATTGCCCGGGTTTGTGGCCTGGATACCCCCTATCCGCTGATGCTGGAGAAGGAACATATGGCCAACGAGCACAAGATCTTCGAGGCGATCAAAGCCTCGGTGAATTTCTAAGGAGTGGACATGATCAAGGACTTTATCCTCCCTGATATCGGCGAAGGCGTGGTCGAGTGTGAACTGGTTGACTGGCTGGTCAGCGAGGGGGAGGTGATCAAAGAGGATCAGCCGGTGGCGGACGTGATGACCGACAAGGCGCTGGTTCAGATCCCCGCTCCCTACGATGGTGTGGTGACCAAGCTGTACTACCAGAAGGGTGAGATTGCCAAGGTGCACGAGCCGCTGTTCCAGGTGCAACTGGAAGGCGAGGCCACCCCGGCTGACCAACCGGCCGCTGCGCCGGTGGCCAGTGCGCCCACTGAAGTGCGTGACTTTATCCTGCCGGACATCGGGGAAGGCATCGTCGAGTGCGAAGTGGTGGATTGGCTGGTAGCCGAGGGTGACCCGGTCGAGGAAGACCAACCGATCTGCGACGTGATGACCGATAAGGCCCTGGTGCAGATCCCGGCCAAGGAAGCGGGCATCATCAAGACCCTCTATTACCGCAAGGGGCAGGTGGCCAAGGTGCATGAACCCCTGTTTGCCCTGGAAGTGCCCGCCAGTACGGATGCGGTGGCCTCAACGCCGGCCAGTGCGCCGGCTGACGCTGCGGCCAACACCCGTCCCGCCACGCCGGATGCGCCGGTGCGCAGTGGCAAAGCGTTGGCCAGCCCGGCGGTGCGCCGACTGGCCCGTGAGCATGACGTCGATCTGGCGCAGGTGGCGGGCACCGGCAAGAACGGCCGGGTCTTTAAAGAGGACGTGCAGGCCTACCTGAACGGCACCCCGGCAGCGCAACCTGCGGCCGAGCCTACGTCTGCCCCGGCCCCTCAGGCGACCCCTCAGGCGGTGCCGCTGCTGGCCAGTGGTGAAGATCGGGTTGAACCCATCCGCGGCATTAAGGCCGCCATGGCCCGCCAGATGACCGCGTCGGTCCAAACCATCCCGCACTTTACCTACTGTGAAGAGCTGGATCTGACTGAGCTGGTGGCGCTGCGTGCCCGGATGAAGCAGCAGTACGCCGATGCCGGCGTGAAGCTCACCCTGATGCCGTTCTTTATCAAAGCGTTGTCGCTGGCGATGAGCGAGTTCCCGGTGCTGAACAGCCGGGTTAACGACGACTGCAGTGAACTGACCTACGTTGCCGACCACAACATCGGCATGGCCGTGGATGGCAAGCTGGGGCTGATTGTGCCCAACGTTAAGCAGGTGCAGCATAAGAGCATCGTTGATGTCGCCAATGAGGTGACCCGACTGACCCAGTCAGCCCGTGACGGGCGAGTGGATCCGGCCGACATCAAGGGCGGCAGCATCTCCATCTCCAACATTGGTGCGCTGGGCGGTACCGTAGCGACCCCCATCATCAATAAGCCGGAAGTGGCCATTGTGGCGCTGGGTAAGCTGCAAACCCTGCCACGGTTTAACGCCAATGGTGAGGTGGAAGCGCGCACCATCATGCAGGTCAGCTGGTCCGGTGATCACCGGGTGATCGACGGTGGCACCATCGCCCGCTTCTGCAACCTGTGGAAGCAGTACCTGGAGCAGCCTGAAGCGATGCTGATGGCGATGCGCTGATAACGACAGTCAAACCCAAAAAGGCCGGCAGATTGCCGGCCTTTTTTGATCCGGCCGATTGATCCATCTGGCGGGTAAAAGCCGTTTCGATTTCCGTCACTTGTGCATTTAGTGAACAGCGTTTAGGTTGTGAAGTGTCTGAGCCAACGGGGATGAACCCATGCTACTGATGATTCTGGCTACCATGTTGAATGTGGTGGGTGTGGCGATGCTATTGGCGGAACCGACGGGAAATGGCCTGTGGGTGCTGCTGTCAGGGGTAACTCTCACCCTGATGCCCTGGCTGCGCCAGCTGACCGGGCTGAAAATATTGAACCGAGTCAGCTGATAGTCCGCTGAGTTAACTATACTTTCGTCACGTTACAGGGAGGAGTGGCGATGACACGGATTTTGTTGCTGGCAGTGGTGCTGTGGTGCGGCCCCCTGTTGGCTGCTGACGGCCCACAAGCCCCAACCTCCCTGCGCTGGTTCACGCCTGAGCTGGCGTTTCAACTCTCCGATTATCAGCAACTGCTTTCCGATCTGGGCCTGCTACAGCCAGGCCCCTATGCCTCGGTCGACGCTCATGATCAGGCGATCACCACCGCCACGCTGCGCCTGCTTGAGTTGCGCCAGCAGCTGCGCGGCGGGGGAGAGCCATCCCCCCAGGCGCAGTTGATGGCGGCAGAACAGCAGGGCCAGCTGGACCGGCTGATCGCCAACCTGACCCCCGAGTACAGGGGCTTTGCCCGGTTACGCAGCGCCCTGGTGCGGGAGCGCCAGATAGAGCGGGTTCCGATCCCCGGCCTTGCCCCCCTGCAATCGCTGGGGCTGGGCCAGAGCCACCCGGACCTCGCCCAGCTGCGACGGGCGCTGGCGATACGACTGGGGGAGGCACTGCCCCCCACGCTGCAGGACAGGCCGGTGTGGGATCCCCCTTTTACCGCACTGCTTAAACAGTATCAGGACAGCAACGGGCTCAGCGCCACTGGCCGATTGGACAGCGCGACCCGGCGCCATCTGGGCTCGGTCGGACAGGATCGTATAGCGGCGATTCAGTATTCGTTACGCCAGTGGTACCAGTTGCCGGACCGCATAGAGGGCTATGCCATGCTGGTCAACATACCCCGTTATGAATTGCTGGTGCTGAACGATGAGGCGGTGGAGCTGGCGGTGCCGGTGATTGTGGGCAGCCCGGCAAATCCCACCCCAAAGATGAACAGTTACTTCAGCAGCGTCACCCTCAATCCCTCCTGGACGCCACCGATGAGCATTGTGCGCAACGAGCTGTTGCCCGGCTATCGGCAGGACCCCACCACACTCCATAGGCAAGGTTTTGAGTGGGTCGGAAAGGGACAGAGCCGATTGCCCTGGACTCAGGTTACGCCGGAGAACGTGAACAACGTGCTTGGCCGCTATCAGCTGCGGCAGAAGCCCGGACGCAACAATCCCCTGGGTAAAGTGCGTTTCAACCTGGCGCAAAGCCGGGCCATCTACCTGCATGACACCAATAACCCCAGGCTGTTCCGTCAATCGCAACGGGCGCTCAGCCATGGTTGCGTCAGGGTGGCGGAGTACCAGCGGGTACTGGACTATCTGCTGGCCAATGAATCCAGTGGGCGTCAGCGTCAGGTGGCACAGGCGCTGCAGCAGCATGATTCGGTCACGGCGCGGGTCGGGTCACGGGTCGCGGTTTACCTGGTGTATATGCCGGCCTGGGTGGGGCCGGATAACCGTCTGCATCTGGTTGACGATGTTTATGGCTGGGTGGCCGGTTAAGCCGGACCGGTTTTATTGAGTAAAGCGGTGTTTGCCTGCCGGTATGCTGGTAAAGCCTCCAAAACCGGAGTTATCTCATTCCGTTTTTCCGCTTTATTGCCCGGTTTGCGACGAAATAGTCATCCGGAGCTTTGGGAAATCTTTAAAACCTACTCTTATACTTGGTTTTTATTGGTATCAGCCGATAGGCCCCGATGCCACAGGGTTTTGTATCTGCCCAGCCTTTCCTGTGTCTCCCTTCGCCCTAGCAAAAACTTTTCGAAAAGTCCTGCTTCTTGCGAATTTAATGCGAGCGTGAGCGTCATTCATTTTTGACGGTGTTGAGCGTATGCCATGAAACCCATCAAGAACAGCAGGATAGCAAAGTCGATAAATCGAGAAAGTACGCAGATTAGATCCAAAGGGTCTATACCTACCGACCTGCCCGGCAACAAAGATCTGAGTCAACCGATTTTCTGCAGGGCAACTTTTCCCACTCTGGACTACGGTTTAAGTGAGGTGGGTGTGTTTGGGCGGTCTGCCCCCGTATCAACCGGATGTTCCGGGGAGTTTTTCGATAGCTGGTCAACTTTGGAGGTTGAGCATGATTAAGCAAGCATTACTGAATTTTTGGAATGATGAGTCTGGTCTGACTGCCGTGGAGTACGCCATTGCCGGTGGTCTGGTGGTTGGTGGCATGGTGGGCGCATTCATCGCTTTGGGTGACAGCGCCACCGCGCAAATCGAATGCCTGGATGATGCGGTAAATGGGACCAACTGCGCTGACGCCCCTGCTGACGGTGGCGCCGGTTAAACCGGTTCTGCTCGCTGGCTGATTGATGACAGTCAGTCAGTGAGCCACTTTTGTGTTTGCGGTCCGTGCGTTACGTGAACACCGAATTGTTTGACAGGCAGTCATGACGCACGGTGACCTATGAGCAGCATTACTCCTTACGACAGCGTGCAGACCGGCTTGATCGTGGTCGGTTTTGCCCTCGCCTTAGTCTGTGATCTGCGCACTCAGCGGATCCCTAATGTCCTGGCCTTACTGGCCTTGTTTTCCGGTTTGTCTTTCCATCTCTACCACTCCGGATTGGCCGGTGCAGGCATCGCTCTGGCCGGTGCGGCCGTGGCATTACTGATGGTGCCGCTCTACGCCAAGGGCTTTATCGGCGCCGGTGACGTCAAGCTGATGATGGGGATGGGAGCGCTGATGGGACCGGTATTGTCACTGTGGGTATTGGCCCTGGGCATCGTGTGCGGTGCCCTGGTTGCCCCCCTGTTGGCCGTCAATCAGGTGGGGTGGGACGGGCTGACCGCCACCGCCAAGCGTTACTACCAGTGTTTCATGACCCGCCAGTACTTTGCCCCGGAGCAGGGTGAGGCGGCGGCTACTCGGGTGCCTTACGCACCGGCACTGGCGATGGGTTGGGTGCTGACACAATGGTTGTCGTTACCCGGCCTTTAGGGGGGAAGAGGGATGTTTCTGAATTCGTCGAATAGCCAACCCAGTGTGGCGCCGCAAGAGGAGCACCAGGCTGATCGGGTGGATACCTCACCGGCCACGGTGGCCAATAACCCTATCGGCTTGGAGGACACCGGGCTGGAGCCGGGGCTGTTGCTTAACCTGATGGTGAAGCACCTCTACGACGGTGACGCGTTGACCCTGTTGCAACTGAGCCAACGGTTGGCGCTGCGCGGCAGCATCGTGCAAGCCTTACTGAGTGAAGGTAAGGAAACCGGACTGGTGGAGAACCGCCAGACCAGCCGCTCCGGTCAGCAGCGTTTCTCCCTCAGTGGCGAGGGGCGTCGTCAGGCTCAGAACCTGTTTGCCACCAGCGGCTATCTTGGCCCGGCGCCGGTGCCATTAAACCAGTATCGCGACGTGTGTCGCCAGCAATCCAGCCGCCACCACCAGATCACCCGCGAAGACTTTGTTGAGGCGATGAAAGAGGTGGTGGTGCCCACCGGTTTGCTGGAGCAACTGGGCCCGGCGCTCAACTCCACCCGTCCCCTGCTAATCTACGGCCTGGCGGGGACCGGGAAATCCTTTCTTTGTCGGCAGCTCAACCGGTTGTTCCAGGACGAGGTGCTGATCCCCCATGCCATCGCTGTGGGGCACCACATCGTTCAGGTTTACGACCCGCACTTCCATCACAAGATGGAGGAGGACCACGGTGATGAGCTTGAACTGGTGGCGGAGCGCGTCGATGGCCGCTGGCATCGGTGCCAACGGCCCCTGTTGATGATTGGGGGCGAGTTAACCCTGTCGATGCTGGACATCAGTTTTGACAGCAACAGCCGCACCTTCCGTGCCCCGATTGGGCTGACCGCCAACAACGGCATTCTGCTGATTGATGATCTCGGCCGTCAGACCATCTCACCGAAAGCGATTTTTAACCGCTGGATTCTGCCGCTGGAAGAGGGCCGGGATTTCCTTTCGCTGCCCAGTGGTGAGCACTTTGAAGTGCCGTTTGAGCAGCTGTTGCTGTTCTCCACCAATCTGGCGCCCGCCGAACTGGTGGATGAGGCCTTCCTGCGTCGCCTCGGCTACAAGGTGCATTTTGGCCAGCTGGACAAGCAAACCTATCTGAAGATTTGGCAGCAAAACTGCGACAGCTTCGGCCTTGAGGCGGAGCCGGGGCTGATGGATTGGGCGCTGGATCGGCTCTATCCGGAAGCGCAGAAGCCGTTGCTGCCCTGCCACCCCCGCGACCTGCTCTCCATTGTCTCCGATCAGGTGCGGTTTGGTGGATTGCCGCCGGTTATCACGCGTGATCTGTTGAAACACGCCTGGGATCTCTATTTCGTCAAAGGGTGATGCTTCACCCGGTTACTACACCAGATCGCCAGCAGTACCGGCTTTATGGGAGGAGTTGAGTTATGCGCTCATTGTTTTTTGTCCTTATCTCCATCGGCTTTGGTATTGGGGCCGTGTTGCTGGCTCAGAACTGGCTTAAGCAGGGGCAACCGTCCGATATCGATGACAATCGCCAGCCGGTGATGACCATGGCCATCAGTGTGCCCTCCGGCACCATCATTCAGGAGAAGCACCTGGTGCTGAAGTCAGTACCGCCGGGGTTGGTGCCGGACGAGGTGCTGTCCAAGCCCGAACAGGTGGTGGGGATGGTGGCCAAGTTTCCCCTGGTTGAGGGGGACTTTCTCAGTCGTCAGAAGCTGGTGCCCAAGGGCGAAGGCAGCGTGCTGGCGAGCCTGATCGCCCCCAATATGCGCGCCGTCACCATCCGGGTGAATGACGTGGTTGGGGTGGCGGGTTTTCTGCTGCCCGGCAACCGGGTCGATGTTCTGGTGACCCTGGCCAAGCGGCGCAGTGCGGATGAGACCGCTCAGACCGAGGTGGTGCTCAGCAATCTCAAAGTGCTGGCGGTGGACCAACGGGCCAATCAGGACAGCAATCAGCCGGTGCTGGTGCGTGCGGTGACGCTGGAGGTCACGCTGGAGCAGGCTGAAGAACTGATGAGCGCCCGCAGCCGCGGCAACATCCAGTTGGCGCTGCGTAACCCAAACGATGATGTTGAGGTGGCGGTGGCCAGCGATGAGGCGGCGCAAACCGCACAGGTGGCGCCGGAGCCGGTGGCAGCACCGGTCAGCGAGCCGGTAGCGCCCGCGCCGGTCACTCAGCGCCGACGTTTCGAAGTGATTAAGGGAACTCAGCAACAGACCATTACCGTGGGGCGGGAGTTGTCCACCGTTCCGGCACCCACCACCATGGCGAAGAAGGATGGATAACGATGAAACACTGGCTATCACAACTTACGGAAAAGGCGTCGGCAGGTTCGCGTTCTGGCCTGTTGGGGCTGCTGCTCATCGCCCTGTTCAGTTTCCCGGCCAGCCTGATGGCGGGGGGCAAAACCGGCATGGTGCCCTACAGCTTTCCGGTGCCGATCCACAAATCGAAAACCATGTCGTTGGCCAACGCCGCCGAGCGGGTCTCGGTGGGTAACCCGGCGATTGCCGACATTCTGCTGATCAACCCCAAGGAGCTTTACATCCTCGGCCGGCAACTGGGCAGCACCAACATCATGGTGTGGGATGACCAGGACCGCCTGGTGGACATCGTCGATATCGAGATCACCCATGACCTCAATGGCCTGAAGGAGAAGCTGCATCGCTTCCTACCCGATGAGCCGATTGAGGTGCACAGCTCTCAGGGCCAGTTGGTGATTGGGGGCCAGGTCTCCAACCTGGACCGCATGAACATGGCCCTGGACCTGGCCCACGGCTACGCCGTTGCCGCCAACAACTCCGACAACACCAGCACGGTGCTGAACCTGATGAGTGTGGGCGGCGGCCACCAGGTGATGCTGGAGGTGACGGTGACCGAGGTGCAGCGCGAGCTGGCCCGGACACTCGATTCCGATTTTGCCCTGGTGTTTGAAGGCTCCGACTTTATCGGCGGTTTGCTGGGCGGCGATGGCCTGATCAGCAACAAAGGGATCTTCGGCAGCTACGTCAGCGGCGATGTGCTGTTTGATTTTGCCATCGACATGGCGAAGCAGCAGGGGCTGGCCCGGGTGCTGGCGGAACCCAACCTGACCACCATGAGTGGCCAGATGGCCGAGTTCCTCTCCGGCGGGGAGTTCCCCATTCCGGTACCAGACCGGGATGGCACCACCATTGAGTACAAGGAGTTTGGTGTCGGCGTGAAGTTCGTGCCCACCGTGCTGGACTCCGGCCGCATCAATCTCAACCTCAATGTGCTGGTGAGTGAGCTCAGCAACGCCAACGCGGTTGGGGTGATTCCTGAGGGGTCCACCACCGCGCTGGTCACCCCCTCCATCACCAAGCGCAGTGCCAACTCCACCATTGAGCTGGGGGATGGCCAGACCATCGCCATCGCCGGGCTGCTCAGCAGCACCGTGCGGGAGAGCATGGACGAGTTGCCCGGACTGGGTGAGATCCCGGTATTGGGTCAACTGTTCTCCAGCCAGGAATACAGAAATGGGGAAACCGAACTGGTGATCCTGGTGACGCCTCGCCTGGTTCGTCCGGTGGACCGGGAGAAGCTGGTGCTGCCCACCGATGGCTTTGTTGACCCGACCGATCTGGGTTTCTACCTGATGGGGCGGCTCTCTAAGCGTGACGAGGATGTTCAGCCGAACACCAACCCGAACAGTGCGTCTGCCGAGACGCAGACCGCGCTGCCGCCGACCGACGGTGGTGGCACACAGAACAAGTACGGTCACTCCCTGTAGAGGACGAGGTTATGAAAATTCAACTTGCTGGCGGACTGGCCCTCATCCTGCTGACGGGGTGCCAAAGCAACAACGTAATGGAACAGTTTGCGCTGGGCGGCACCACCGCCAGCGTCAAACAGATGGAGATTCTGGATCCCGATGCGGCCCGTCGTGACGAGGGACGGATCAATGATCTGGATGGCCAGTATGGCGACACCGTTATGGACAACTATCGCAAATCCGCTTACGAGCCCAAATCCGCTCGCGGCAACCTGAGCCGCTTTGGCGTGGGTCGGGGCGGCGGCAATAACTGAGCCAAGACAGCAATTGAGTGGAGATCAGCCATCATGTTAACCACCAAAACCATAGGGAAGGGGCGACGCCGACAGCGCGGGGCGGTCATCATCATGATCACCATTGCCATGTTTGCCATCCTGGCGATGGGGGCTCTGGCACTGGATGGTGGCCACCTGCTGTTGAACAAGGCGCGCCTGCAGAATGCGGTGGATGCGGCGGCACTGTCCGGCGCCGTCGCGATTCAAAAGGAGTACGACTATCTTCGGGCCCGGCAGGAGGGGCTGGTGACCTTTACCAGCGCCCTGGGCGCCCAGGATTTTGCGGAGCTGAATGACCGGGTCAGCCTGTCGGTGCTGAACTTTGCATCGGATGAGGTCAGTCCCCAGATCACCGTGGAGTTCTCGGAGCGGCCGGATCCCTTTGTCCCGGTGTTAACGCCGGGGGCGCAATACGTGCGGGTGACCGTCAGCGATGTGCCGCTGAACAACTTCTTTGCCCAGGTGATGGGGGTGGATAAACGGGTCAGTGCGGTGGCGGTAGCTGGCCCCAGTACCTCAACACCCCAGTGCAGCACCGACCTGCTGCCAATGATGGTATGCGCTGAAGATTTGGGTGAGGACAACTTCGGCTATCCGCTCAACAAGATGATGGCGATGAAGATCTCGTCGCAGCAGAACACCCCCATCGGTCCCGGTAACTTCCAGCTGATCCGGCTGGGTGACAACACCGGGGCGGCGGACATCCGGCGGGCCATGGCCGGGGAGTCCGCCGGTGACCAGTTCTGTTTTGGTTACGACGGCCCTAATGCCACCGAGCAGGTGGAAACCGAGCCGGGTAACACGGTGGGCCCGGTGGCCCAGGGGCTCAATACCCGGATGGGGCGCTGGCAGGGCCCGGTGAACTCCGACGATCACCCGCAGGATTGGGACACCTGCGTGGGTGAGCCGCTGGACGTCGACAGTGATGGCAACATCACCGACAAAAATGGCAGCCCGATTACGATTCCTGATGGCACCGCCGACTATCACGCCTATATGGATACCAACTACCCCCAGTACTACCACAACGGCTGGTACAACAGCGTTGAAGGCCACTCCTGTCCCGCTGCTGCTGATGGTTCCGACAGCTTTGACCGCAATTCAAACAGCAGCGCCATGGGGATGGAGAAGCGGCGTGAATTCTCCATCGTGGTGGCCGACTGCGGCACTGGCAACAACAACGGCCAGAACAGTCTGCCCTTTGTCGGTTTTGCCTGCTTCTACCTGATGCAGGAGGTGGTGCAGAAGGGCAATGACGCGTTTGTTCTCGGCGAGTTTCTTGGCGATTGCACCAATGATGCCGGTGGGGTTTCGGAAACCCCGAATAACACCGCCGGGCCCTTCCGCATCGTGTTGTACCACGCGCCTTCCAGCGAGGATTCGTGATGATGAGACATACGCTGATACAACGGCCCCGGCGCTCTCGCCAGCGGGGGGTTGCCGCGATAGAGGCCACCATCGCCCTGCCGATTTTGTTCCTGATGTTCTACGCCGTCGGTGAGTTTGGGCGCCTGCTTTACCAGTACAACCAGCTCAACAGCCTGGCCCGTAACGCGGCGCGCCATATGATCAGCTTCACCTCGCCCAACTCTACGGGTGCCCTGGGGATCTCCGAGACCATCGAGAGCCAGGTGCGCAATATGGCGGTGACCGGTCAGCTCAGTGGCGGCACCCCGCTGCTGCGGGGCTTAACCGCCGATGCGGTCACCATCAACCTGATTGAGGGCGATCCGACAGACCCGGCGCTGGTGGATGTTGCCACGCTGTCCATCACCTACGACTGGACACCGATGTTTGGTGAGAGCATCCCCGGTTTCTTTGGTGACGCGGTGGACCTGAGTTGGGACATCACCGCCACGGTGACGATGAGGCCGCTATGAAACGACATCAACAAGGCGCTTATGTGGTTGAGTTTGCCATCGTCGCGACGGTGGTGTTCGTGATGCTGTTTGCCTGCCTTGAGATAGCCCGCCTGATGTACAGCTACAACGCGCTGACCGAGGTCTCTCGCCGGGCCGCACGTCTGGCGGCGGTGTGTGCCCCGTCACCGGGCACCATGGAACCCACCGACGCCATGAAGGCCCTGGCGCTGTTTGACGGGCGGCAGATGGTGGCCAACCTCAGCGCCGACAACCTCGTTGTTGATTACCTCACCAATACCGGTGCGCTGGCGGCAAGCATTCCCGACACCACCCAGGTACGCGCCACCGTCGCGAACTATCAGCATGAGCTGATCATTCCTGGTTTGTTTATTCAACTGAACTCTCCCGCTTTTCGGACATTGATGCCCTCGGAAAGCCTGGGGCAGACCCGATACGCGGATTCCAATACGGCAGAAACCATAGACGGTGTGACCTATTGCAGTTCCACTGGAGGCTGAACATGAACGCATCGAATACCTCTTATAAAACCGGCGCGAACCACCTTCAGGAGATGGATAACGTGGAGCACCTGGAACGCCTTACGCGGATGAAGACCCTGCCCGTGCTGTTGCCGACCCTGATGATCAGTACGGTGCAGGAGGAGGGGCGTCTGCTGGCGGATATGCTGGTGTCGGTCCCCAACGTCAAACTGACCCACGTCAGCACCAGTCAGGTCGATGCCAGCTACTTCCAGGCTCATCGGCTGCTGGTGCTGCAACTGCCAAAAGACCATGAGCTGGCACTGCAGATGCTGGAGAGCTACGCCGGCAAGTGTGAGTACATGCTGGTGGTGGGCGAGCACTTCTCGCCGGAGTTGATGCGCGAGGCGATGAAAGCCGGAGCCCGGGACTATCTGCCGTTGTATGGCGCCAAAGAGGAGTTGTTTAAGGCGCTGTTCGATGTGGCGGATGCGGTCGCCAAGGCTACGGCGCTGGCGCCCACCTTTGTGGTGCTCAACAGCAAAGGGGGCTGCGGCGCCAGCTTCCTCGCTGCTGCCATTGCCGACCAGTTCGCCTGTCGGCAGGAAGATCTCAAGGTGGCGCTGGTGGATGGGGACCATGTGCAGGCGGGCCAGTCGCACCTGCTTAACCAGGAGCCGGAGTACTTTTTCCACCACGCTCTGGCCCAGGCCGAGGAGCTGGATGAGTCGGCCCTGATCGGGATGATGAGTCAGTTGGAGAACCTCCACCTGCTCTCGGCCGCCCCGTTCAGCCAGCAGGACCGCACGGCGGTGAACTACCTGCAACTGCCCCAGTTGATGTTCAAATTGCGCAGCTGTTACCAGGCGGTGGTGGTGGACCTGTCGCGGGGGCCGGAGAATTGGGCCAACCCCATTCTGATGGAAGCCACCACCATCCTGCTGGTGATGCAGGACAGCCTGGCCTCACTGCGCAGTGCCACGGCGACGGTGAATCACCTCATCAATGACCTGGGTGTGGCGCGCTCGCGCATTCAGCTGGTCTACAACCGTTACTCCCCGAAAAACCGCATGGTGTCGTTGGCGGACGCCAAAAGCACCTCCGGCGTCGGCATCGTCTTTACCGTGCGAAACGATTTTCAGCGGGTCAATACCTGCCTGGATGAGGGACGTCGGCTCTCGCGCTTTGCCGCGAAGGAGCAGGTTACCCGTGATGTGGCGGAGATCTGCCAACAGCTGATCCCGATGGAACAAGAAAGCCAGCCGTCAGGTTTCTGGACCAAGCTCTGGCGCTAATAGAACGAGGTCAATGTTATGGGACACGAATCGAATCCGGATATGTCGCTGCACCAACAGCTGCTTTCGCCTCAGGAAGAGGAGGTTAAGCAGGACCTGTACGAGCGCCTGCTCAGCATGCTGGATGTTTCCAAGCTGGAGGTGATCCCCGAGCCGGAGGCCCGTCAGCAGATCACCCGGCTGTGTAACCAGATCCTCAGCGACAACCCAAGGCCGCTGAGCCTGGTGTCGCGGGATAAGATCATTAAACAGATCAACGATGAGGTGTTGGGGCTGGGGCCCCTGGAGCCTCTGCTGGCGGACAGCACCATCTCCGACATCCTGATCAACAGCGCCAGCAGCATCTTTGTCGAACGTTTCGGTAAGCTTGAACCGGTGCCGATGCGCTTCCACGATGACCGCCACCTGATGAACATCATCGATAAGATCGTCTCCAGTGTGGGGCGACGGGTGGATGAGTCCAGCCCGATGGTGGACGCGCGCCTTCAGGACGGATCACGGGTCAACGCCATCATTCCGCCGTTGGCGCTGGATGGTCCCAGTATGTCCATCCGCCGTTTCACCGTGGACAAGCTCACCGCCGAGCAGCTGATCGACTACAACGCCATCACCCGTGAGATGTATCAGGTGCTCAAGGCGATCGTTGAGGGCAAGCTGAATGTGCTGATCTCCGGCGGTACCGGCAGCGGCAAGACCACCATGCTCAACGTGCTGTCCGGCTACATCCCCTCTGATGAGCGCATCATCACCATCGAAGACTCAGCGGAACTGCAGCTGCAGCAGCCCCATGTAGTGAGGCTGGAATCCCGGCCCGCCAACCTCGAAGGGCGGGGTGAGGTGAATCAGCGTGAACTGGTTAAAAACAGCCTGCGGATGCGCCCGGACCGGATCGTGATTGGTGAGGTTCGTGGTGCCGAGGCGCTGGATATGCTGACCGCCATGAACACCGGCCATGAGGGGTCACTGACCACATTGCACGCCAACACCTGCCGCGATGCCCTGAGTCGTCTTGAAAATATGGTGTGCATGGCCGGTTTCGATATGCCGGTGAAGAACATCCGCACCCAGATCGCCTCGGCCATCCACGTTGTGGTGCAGCTGGAGCGGCAGGAGGATGGTAAGCGTCGGGTGGTGAGCATCTCCGAAATCACCGGCATGGAGGGGGAGGTGATTACCCTCTCCGACCTGTTCGTGTTCCGGCGTCGCGGCCGGGATAAAGAGGGCAACATTCTCGGTGAGTTCCAGGCGACCGGTGTCATTCCGCGCTTTTACGATGAACTGGTCAGCAAAGGGATCAACCTGTCCCACGGGCTGTTTGGCTCCAATGAGAGCTTCGAGATCATCTGAAGGGGGCCATCATGAGCATCGAACTGATTTTCCTTGGCTGCGTCTTCCTGGCGGTGATTCTGTTGTCCCAGGCGCTGTTTATCCCGGTGTACCGCCCTAAGCGTGGTGACACCAAGGTGGTTAAGGAGCGACTCAACCGGCTTGCTCAGGAGTGGGGAGACGAAAAAGCCGCCGTCTCGATCGCCCTGGAGAATCGCCTTAAAAAGGCCTCGCCGCTGGGCAAAGCCATGGAGCAGAGCCAGTTTGTCAGCGACCTCACTTTTAAGCTGCAGCAGTCTGGTTCCCGACTGTTGGGTTACCAGTTCCTGTTGATCGCCTTGTTTTCTGCACTGGTGGTCGCCGTGGCGGTGTGGTTATGGCGCAGTGAGTGGTTTCTTGCCCTGACCGCCGCCATCATCGTGCTGGCGCTGTTTAACCTCAAGCTCAACCGGGACTTCAATAAACGGATGGAGAAGATTGAGGAGCAGTTTCCCGAAGCGCTGGACATCCTGCGCCGGGGTATCCAGGCCGGTTACGCCTTTCCCGATGCGATCAAGCTGACCTACGAAGAGATGGATGGGCCGATCGCCTACGAATTCAAGGTGATGTTTGCCGAGATCAACTACGGCAAAGACACCCGGCGCGCCTTGCTGCACTTTATTGAGCGGGTGCCGTCGGTATCGGCCATGGCCTTTTCCACCGCGGTTCAGGTGCAGAAGGAGACCGGCGGCAACCTGGCGGAGAATCTGGAAAACCTGACCCGCATCATCCGCAAGCGTTTCCGTTTCCAGCGCCAGGTCAAAACCTTTTCCGCCCAGGGCCGGATGTCAGCGTGGGTACTGGTTTGCGTGCCGCTGGCACTGTTTGGCTACCTCTATCTTTCCAGCCCAACCTACGCCAGAGAGCTGACCGATACGGAGATTGGTAACACCCTCCTGACCATTGCGGGCATCGGCATGCTGATCGGCATCTACTGGATCTCCCGCCTGATAAGAATCGAGGTGTAAGCATGGATTATATTCTCGGTGTCATTAATGAGGTTCTGAACGACCGCCAACTCTCCACCTACCTGTTTTACGCCATTGCAGCGGCGGCCGGGGTGATGCTGGCGCTGGCGTTGAGTTTCCTTTTTTCCGGCCTGTACTCTCCCACCCGGATGCGCCTTAAGGAGCTGAAAACCGGCGCGGTGGCCTCCGGCTCCGGAGCCAATTTCGACGACGCCCTTGAGCATGAAAACCGGGTGCGGGAAGGCTTGGTCAAGCATCTGAGCGTGGACAACTCCGGCAGCCGCAAGCGCCTGATCCACGCCGGTTTCCACTCCAACAGCGCGCTGGCGATCTACAACGGGTTGAGACTGCTGTTCCTGTTGCTGATGGCGATGGTCAGCATCATCGCCATCCCCATGATGGTGGGCCTTTCCACCTTTATGCAGATCTACATCATCGTGATGCTGATGGGGCTGGCGATACTCACGCCCAGTTTTATTCTGGACCGGTTCGCCGCCAGCCGGATGCGCAAAATCCGTAACGGATTTCCGGATGCGCTCGACCTGCTGGTGGTGTGCTGCGAGTCCGGCCAGGGGCTGCTGGCGGCCCTGCAGAGGGTCAGTGTCGAGTTGCGCGTCAGCCACAAAGAGCTGGCCGAAGAGCTGCTGCTGGTGTGCCAGAAGAACCGGGCGGGGATTGAGCTCTCCACCGCACTGCACGAGTTCTCCGAACGCACCGGTCTGGACGACATCCGCGGCCTTAATGGTGCCATTACCCAGAGTCTGAGGCTGGGGACTGGGATCGCCGAAACTCTGCGGGTTTATGCCGATGAGTACCGCGACAAGCGTATGCAGGCGGCGGAAGAGATGGCCGCCAAACTCGGGGTTAAGATCATCTTCCCGATGTTGACCTGCATCTGGCCCTCGTTCTTTATCGTCGCGGTGGGCCCGGCGGTCATCAAAGTCATGGAAGTGTGGGACAAAATCTGAACAGGGATGGCTTATGAAAAACCGATTAGTAAATGCCACCACCGGACGCTGGCTGAGCGGTGCCGTGTTGGTACTGGCGCTGGCGGGCTGCCAGTCGGCCCCTCCGGTGGCCACTGGCCCCAACGTCGAACAGCTGCAAAAGCAGGCCGTCAGCGCCCAACGGATGGGGCAGTACAACACCGCACTGAAAGCCTATCTGGAGCTGCTGGACGCGCAGCCCGATAACCTCGAGTACCTCTATCAGATTGGTCAGATTCAGGCGCAACTGGGGAAAAATGACCACGCCATCACCGCTTTTCAGGATGTCCTCAAGGTTCAGCCTGACCACCTGCCTGCCATGACCTCTCTGGCGCTTCTGCATATGGCCCGTGGTGATAACGGCCAGGCCCGTACCTACCTCGACAAAGCGATTCGGCTGGACCAGAAGCGCTTGTATGCCGAAGACACCAGCATTCAGGTGCAGCTGGGCGAGTCCGGTACCCAACCCTGGCATGCCCTTGATGAGCGTTCGCCGCTCAAGGCTTACCAGGCGCTCGGCATTCTGCGCGACCTGGATGCCGACTTCGATGGCGCCCAGGCCCTCTATCGACTGGTGCTGACGCTGCAGCCCAGCAACGCCAAAGCCCTGAATAACCTTGGCTACTCCTACTACCTGGCGGGTGACCTGATTCGGGCGGAAACCTATCTGCGCCGGGCGACACAGCGGCAACCGGAGTTTCTCCGGGCCTGGACCAACCTGGGGCTGGTCTATGTCCGCCAGGGGCAGAGCGAGCGGGCTTTTCAGGCGTTCCGCCGGGTGATGCCGGAAGCCGATGCCTACAACGACATCGGTTATTTCGTCATGCTCGAGGGGCAACTGAAGGAAGCGGAGCGCCTGTTTATCAAGGCCATTGATGCGTCACCCATCTACTTTGCCACCGCCCAGGACAACCTGCGTGCGGTACAGCAACTGCAGCTTCGAACCCGGGTGGCGGACAGTGATGCGGTGCGGGAAGCGGTGATTAAGGCCCGTTTTCAATCCGGTGGCTTCTCACAGTCCCATTCGCTGGTCGGACATTGATCCCATTCTGAACGGCGCCCTTGAGCGCCGTCACTCTGCGGTTAACCTTGGCCGGCCGTTTTCGTATAATGGCCGGACCAACGTTGTTGAAGCCAAAGAACCGGAATGATTGAAGCCCCTGTTGTCGATGACCTGCACTACCCGTTCCCGCCCAAGCCGACCCCGCTGAGCGATGAAGCCAAGCAGGCATACCGAGAGCGCATCAAGCGCCTGTTGAAAGAGAAGGATGCGGTCCTGGTGGCCCACTACTACACCGATCCCGAGATCCAGGCCCTGGCCGAGGAGACCGGTGGCTGTGTGGCGGATTCTCTGGAGATGGCCCGGTTCGGGGCGGAGCACCCGGCCTCTACCCTGGTGGTGGCGGGCGTGCGCTTTATGGGCGAAACCGCCAAAACCCTGACCCCCAACAAGCGCGTACTGATGCCGACGCTGGCGGCCACCTGCTCCCTCGACCTCGGCTGCCCGGCCGACGAATTTACCGCCTTCTGTGATGCCCACCCGGACCACACCGTGGTGGTGTACGCCAACACCTCTGCGGCGGTGAAAGCCCGGGCTGACTGGGTGGTTACCTCCAGCATCGCATTGGAGATTGTTGAGCACCTCGACAGCGAAGGGCACAAGATCCTGTGGGGTCCTGACCGCCACCTGGGCAGCTATATCGCCAAGCAAACCGGTGCCGAAATGCTGATGTGGCAGGGCGCCTGCGTGGTGCATGACGAGTTTAAGGCCAACGCCCTGTTTGACCTCAAGCGTCAGAACCCCAACGCCGCCGTACTGGTGCACCCTGAGTCACCGCAGTCGGTGGTGGAGATCGCCGATGCTGTGGGCTCCACCTCGCAGCTGATTAAGGCGAGCCAGGAGCTGCCCAACGACACCTTTATCGTCGCTACCGACAAAGGCATCTTTTACAAGATGCAGCAGCTGTCACCGGAGAAAACCTTCATTGAAGCGCCCACCGGCGGCAACGGCGCCACCTGCCGCAGCTGTGCCCACTGTCCGTGGATGGCGATGAACGGCCTGGACGCCATTGAGCGTGCGCTGACCGCCGAGGACAAGACCGAACACGAAGTGTTTGTGGACCCGGCACTGGCGGAGAAAGCGATGATTCCGCTGAACCGGATGCTCGACTTCGCTGCCGAACTGCGACTGAAGGTCAAAGGCAACGCCTAACCCCGACCTCTATACTGAAAACGCCGACTTGCTCGGCGTTTTTTTGTATGAGGTGGCAATGGAAACGGTGGCGACAGGGATACGGGAAAGGGCAGCAACTCAATACGATACCGCGTTGCAGCATCTGACGGGTGTGGATGTGGATGGCAGTCCTGAAGCCCTGCATCAGTACCGGGTGCACCTGCGCAAGGCGCGCAGCCTGTTAACCCTGTACCGGGACGCGCTGGCAGACACACCGGCGGCACTGTTGGCGCAACTGCTGGGGGAGCAGGCCCGCGCCGCCAACCTGGCCCGGGATCTCGATGTCTTTTGGCCCAGTCTGGATCCGGGGGCGCTCAAGGATGAGGTCGGGCGTTTGCGTCAGCGCACCTATCGGATTTTTCACGCGGAGGCTGAGCAACAGCAGCGGGACCGAGAGCTCGCCCTGTGGTTACTGAAACTGAGCTGGCCCTGCGATGGCCGGGTATTGGCCCCCGAAACCGAGCGGGTGCGCCAACACCTCAAGAGCCGAATTGAACACCAGTGCCAGCGCTTGCTTAATCGCTCCAGTACGCCACAGTGGCATCGTCTGCGCATCCTGATTAAGCGTTGGCGCTATCTGGAGACCTTGTGCGGTGAGCCCAGCCAGCTGGCGTTGTTAAAAGAGGGGCAGACTTTGCTGGGGGATTTCAACGACCTGTGCAGTCAGCGAATCCTGCTGAAGCCCTTGCAGGCGGGGAAGGGCAAAGCCGCCCGCCAGGCTCGCCAGTACCGGGCAGAGTTAAAAGCGGCTCAAATGACCCAAAAAAACGCGCTGGATGACTGGATACAACATCTTTTGATGAAAAATAGCGCAGACGCGCCGATTCGATAAAAAAGCCGTTGACGTATCGGGGCCACTTCCCTAATATGCGCAACCCGTAGCGGGGCACAGCGTCAAGCGATTCCGCTGCAACAATTTAAAGGTCAGGTGTCCGAGTGGCTGAAGGAGCACGCCTGGAAAGTGTGTATACGGCAACGTATCGAGAGTTCGAATCTCTCCCTGACCGCCATCTTCAACAAAACCCGCACAGTGTTGCGGGTTTTGTCGTTTTAGAACGCAGGCAGCCGTAGCGTGGGCCTGTGGCCCACGGAGCGACGCCAAATCGGTGCACCTGTCTCGCCCTGCCACTATCCGGCGCCTTTATTACCTAAGCCTGGCAACGTCCAGCGGTATGACCCTCACTGCCGAATGCCGTGGGCACTATGGCCACGCCACGACGACAATGCCACAGCGCCGTCGGGTGAACTAATCGCCCTCAATTCCCCCCCGGAAACGGCCTCTGTGCTCCTGAGTCCTGCTGACGCTATCCTTGCTGATAAGGAGCGAATCATGACCATACAACTGCATCTGGGCGATATTACCGAGCTGAATGTCGATGCCATCGTCAATGCCGCCAACCCAACGTTGCTGGGCGGTGGTGGTGTGGATGGCGCCATTCATCGCGCCGCCGGACCGGAGCTGAAAGCGTTTTGCCGTACTTTGGGGGGCTGCGCCACCGGTCAGGCCAAACACAGCCCGGGATTTGCCTTACCCGCCCGTTGGGTGATCCATACGGTGGGGCCCATCTGGCAGGGGGCGACCAAAATGAGGCCCGCCAGCTGGCCCACTGCTACCAAAACAGTCTGGTGTTGGCCGAGGAGATTGGGGCCAACAGCATCGCCTTCCCCTGCATCAGCACGGGCATCTACGGTTACCCGGCGGACCGCGCTGCCCGGATAGCACTGGATGTGATGCAGGCGTGGACGGCTCGGATGCAGCTGACTGTCTGCTGCTTTCGCGAGTCGGATCTTTCGCACTACCGCGCCCGTCTGGCCGATGGCCGTCGGGCGGGGCAATAGTGACCGCAAAGCGTTGTAATCCTGTTCATTGTGGCGCAGAACTGCGCAAACGAATCATTTTGCCAAAAACGACCCTTGACGGTAGCGGGGGGGATCCGTAAAGTACGCCTCGTCGAGAGGGGAGAGCCCCCAAGACAACAAAACAAGGTCAGGTGTCCGAGTGGCTGCTCGGAGGCAGGGCCGACAAAATCGCCACGCTCAGCCGTGCGATTCAGCCACACCTCGTAAGAGAATGTGGTCGAGAGGAAAACTCGTCAAAGCAAACAATTTAAAGGTCAGGTGTCCGAGTGGCTGAAGGAGCACGCCTGGAAAGTGTGTATACGGCAACGTATCGAGAGTTCGAATCTCTCCCTGACCGCCATCTTCAACAAAACCCGCACAATGTTGCGGGTTTTGTCGTTTTAGAACGCAGGCACGATGTCAGGGAGAATGAGAAGGCTCGGCAGAGTTCGCAACGTAGGCGCGCAGCGCCGAAGTGACGCCGCTTGCGGCGGCCCCGAAGGGGTGAAACTCCTCTCTCCCTGACCGCCATCTTCAACAAAACCCGCACAATGTTGCGGGTTTTGTCGTTTTAGAACGCAGGCACGATGTCAGGGAGAATGAGAAGGCTCGGCAGAGTTCGCGCTCTTTATAAGAGATGGGCGCTTACGCCGAAGTGACGCCGCTTGCGGCGGCCCCAAAGGGGTGAAACTCCTCTCTCCCTGACCGCCATCTTCAACAAAACCCGCACAGTGTTGCGGGTTTTGTCGTTTTAGAGCGTAGGCACGATGTCAGGGAGAATGAGAAGGCTCGGCAGAGTTCGCGCTCTTTATAAGAGATGGGCGCTTACGCCGAAGTGACGCCGCTTGCGGCGGCCCCGAAGGGGTGAAGCTCCTCTCTCCCTGACCGCCATCTTCAGCAAAACCCGCACAGTGTTGCGGGTTTTGTCGTTTTAGAGCGCAGGCAGCCGTAGCGTGGGCCTGTGGCCCACGGAGCACAACCGGAATAGGGTGGCTGGCCGAGTCAGCGTGTTGCCGTTGGTGATAAGCCCACATGACGAAAACCCGGCACCAACAAAAAAGCCCACAGGAGTGGGCTTTTTTTATGGCTCAGGCTTGCAGCCCGAAGGGGTCATCCAGGCTGTGGCTGGGCTGGGTAAACCAGACCGGGCCGGTGTCGCCCATATAGAAGTGGTCTTCGAGGCGCACACCAAACTGGTCTGGCACCACCAGCATCGGCTCGTTGGAGAACACCATGCCGGTGGCCAGCGGGGTTTCGTCGCCGCGCACCAGGTAGGGGCCTTCATGGATATCCAGGCCACAACCGTGGCCGGTGCGGTGGGGTAAGCCCGGTAACTGGTAGTCGGGACCAAAGCCAAAACGCGCCAGCTCCGCGCGGGCGGCGTAATCGGGCGCCTCACAGGGCTGTCCCAGCTGCGCGGCCTCAAAGGCGGCGATCTGGGCGGCTTTCTCCGCCTGCCAGGCATGACGCTGGGCGTCACTGGCTTCACCGAAGCAGTAGCTGCGGGTGATGTCGGAGTTGTAGCCCTCCAGCAGACAGCCGGTGTCGATCAGCACCCAGTCATTGGGTTTCAGGATCTGCGCTTCTTTGACGCCGTGAGGGAAGCTGGTGGCCACACCAAACAGAACGATACAGAAGCTGGAACCCGCTGCACCAACCGCTTTGTGGGCTTCATTGATAAAGGCGGTCACTTCGCTGGTGCTGATCCCTTCACGCAGGATCCGGGCCGCGGATTTGTGCACCTCAAGGGTCTTCGCCTTGGCGGTCTGCATCAGGGCGATCTCAGCCGGCGATTTGCAGGCGCGGCAGGCGGTCAGCAGCGGGTCGGCGTTGATCAGCGACAGATTCGGGTTGGCCTGACGCAGGCCATCCGCCAGGAAGAACGCGGCGCTGCCGTCCACCGCCAGGGTGGTCTCGGCCAGACCCAGCCGGGCCAGTTCCGCGCCCACCAGGGCGTAGGGGCTCTCATGCTCATGCCACAGCGCCAGCGGGCCGGGCTCCAGCCAGAAGTCAGCGATGGAGCCGGCTTCGAAGTGGGGAGCCAGGTAGATCAGCTCGCCGCTGACGGTCAGCAGGGCACCCACCAGGCGCTCGCTGGCGTACCATTTCAGGCCGGTAAAGTAGTACAGGTTGGTGCCGGCATTGAGGTACACCGCGCCCACGTTATGGGCCTGCATCTGCGTGATCAGGCGCTCGCGGCGGGCCTGGTACTCTTCGCTGCTGATGGGGGAGTGGGGGAAGCTGAGGGCTCGCAGACGAGCCAGCTCGTCCTCCATGGTGGCGCCACCGACGCCGATTGGCAGAGTCATTGGGGTTCCTTGCTGTTCGGTTTTTGAAGATTGTATACAAAAATCCCCCAGTGAACAGCCCACGCGTCACGAGGGCAAAGAAAAGGTTCGTCGCGGATTAGCGGGGAAATAAAACAAAAGCGATATCACCAAGCGATAAAATCCCGATGACCTCTACTTGTCTCGAAGAGCTGGTGTTTCCTCTGAATCGGAGGAAGCACCCGACTATCACGGCGTAGCCGTCCACCAGAGGCCGACTCGCGGCGCCGAGCGGGAGCGACTGGGAGTGAAGCCGAGGGCCAGGGATGGCCCGAGTGCCAGCCGAGCAGGGATGCGAGTCTGGCCAGTGCTGAATGGGAAGGAGTGGGAGCGAGGGGCTTTCGCCGCGTCGGAGGCATAGGGGAGTCCAGAGGGGCAACGCCCTTCTGGTGCCCGCCGGGGCATCCCGGCAATGGCTGGGTAGGTCGTAACGGGCTCGGAGCCAAGGTTCCCACGAAAATATGCGATAAACCAAAAAAAAGGCGGCCCGGAGGCCGCCAACATGCCAGGAAAGCATTATCCCAGGGTGGCGCCAATCGCCAGTTCGCGGTCTTCGGGCATCTCGTTGTAAGAGAGCACATTGAGACCACGGGCAAAGGCCCGGGCGTAGCGCGCCAGCACCGGGCGCAGTTGCGGTGGCACCAGCAAGATGGCGGGGTGACCCTGCTCCTGCATCATGCCGGTCAGGGCGGGCATTTTGCTTTGCAGCTGGGCCAGCAGCGCCGGTTCGATGGCGAAGCTGTCGAGTGGCACCTGGCCGCCTTTCTGGGCCTGAGCCAGCGCGTTCATCAGGGTCTGTTCCAGCTCCGGCGCCAGAGTGGCCACCTCCAGCTTGCCGCGGCTGCCGGCAATCTGGTGCAGGATGGTCTCCTTCAGGGCACAGCGCACGTCGGCGGCCAGCAGGATGGGGTCCTTGGTGTTCTCGGAACACTCCAGCAGGGTGGTGGCGATGGTGCGGATGTCCTTGAGCGACACCTGCTCACGCAATAGCGCACGGTACACCTTCAATTGCTGGATGGGGGTCAGCGCGCTGTTGAGGGACTCCGCCAGACGCGGTGCCTGGGCGGTCAGCCGGTCGGTCAGCGCGGTGATGTCGTCGTGTTGGATCAGATCCGCCAGTCGTTCCCGCATCAGCTTGCTGACGTGGGTGGCGATGATGGTGGCGGTGTCCACCACGGAGTAGGCCAGGTTGAGTGCCTTGGCTTTGTTGTCCGGGTCAATCCACACGGCATCCATCTGGTAGGCCGGGTCTTTGGTCAGGGTGCCGTCGATGGTGCCGTACACCTGACCGGACTGGATCGCCAGCAGGCGCTCCGGCTCCAGGTCACCGGAGGCCACCGGGATCCCCATAAAAGCGATTTGGTAGCTGGTGGGCGCGAGCGAGAGGTTGTCGCGCACCCGCACCTCCGGCAGCAGGAAACCGGCCTGCTCGGACAGGGTGCGGCGGATGCCGGTCAGGCGGGTCAGCAGCTCCGCGCCCTTGTTCTTGTCCACCAGGTGCACCAGACGGTAGCCCAGGCTCACCTCAAAGGTGTCGGTGTAGGGCAGGGCCTCCCAGGTGGGGGATTTGGTTTCGGCCCGGGCGGCCTCAATCTTCTCCTCCACCTGCTCCAGTGGGGCCGGTGGGGTGAACTGATGCTGTTTCCAGGCCACAAAGGCCAGTACCAGGGCAAAGGCGCCAAACGCCATGGTGGGCATACCCGGTACCACAGCGATGATCGCCATCACCCCGGCGGTGGTGCCCAGTACGGCGGGATTGGCCAGCAGCTGGCGCGACACCTGCTCCGGCATCTCCTCGGCATCGGACACCCGGGTGACGATGATGGCCGCGGCCACGGCGAGCAGCAGCGAAGGGATCTGCGCCACCAAACCGTCACCAATGGTCAGCAGGGCGAAGGTGCGGAACGCGTCACCGGCACTCATGTCGTGCTGGAACACACCGATGGCGACACCACCGATGATGTTGATAAACAGGATCAGGATACCGGCGATGGCGTCACCACGGACAAACTTGGACGCACCGTCCATGCTGCCGTAGAAGTCGGCTTCCCGCGCCACTTCGGCGCGACGATCCTTGGCCTGCTCCTGGGACAGGGCACCGGCGTTGAGGTCGGCGTCGATGGCCATCTGCTTACCGGGCAGGGAGTCCAGGGTAAAGCGGGCACTCACCTCCGAGATACGTTCCCCCCCTTTGGTGATCACCACAAAGTTGATGATCATCAGGATCAGGAACACCACCATACCGACCACATAGTTCCCGCCGATCACCACCTCACCGAAGGCCTGGATCACCTTACCGGCCGAATCGCCGCCCTGGTGACCCTCAATCAGCACCACCCGGGTTGAGGCGACGTTCAGGGTGAGACGCATCAGGGTCGCCAGCAGCAACACCGTGGGGAACACCGAGAAATCCAGCGGTCGGGTGGCGGCCACCGCCACCAGCAGAACCAGAATCGCCAGCACGATATTAAAGGTGAACAGCATGTCCAGCAGCCAGGGCGGCAGGGGCAGGATCACCATCGCCAGAACGGCCAGAAGCAGTATCGGAATGCCGATAAAGCTCTGTTTAATGCCAAGGGATGCCGGAAGGCCAAACTTCATCATCGAGTCCTCGATTTAATGACGCAAATGCTTAGGAATGTGGAAACTGGGCAGCGGCTCCGGCCGCTGCTGCTGACCCCGTCGAAACGCTTTGAGCTGAAGCACGTAGGACAGCACTTGGGCGATGGCCACATACAAGGCCTGGGGCACCATCTGGTCCACCTGGGTGGAGTGGTACACCGCCCGGGCCAGCGGCGGTGCTTCGATAATCTCGACGCCATGGCGGCGGGCCAGCTGGCGCATGTGCAGTGCCAGTTCATCGGTACCTTTGGCCAGAACGAACGGTGCGTCGGCGCGATCAGGCTCGTATTTCAGGGCGATGGCATAGTGCTGGGGGTTGGTCAGCAGCACGTCAGCTTTGGGGATGGCGGTTTCCGCGCGGGAGCGGGCCATTTTTTGCTGGATCTGGCGGATGCGCGCCTTCACCTCCGGCTTACCCTCCATCTGCTTGTGCTCGTCCTTAACCTGCTGACGGGTCATCTTCAGCTCTTTCTGGTGGTCGTAGATCTGCCAGGGCACGTCGATCAGGGCGATAAACAGCAGCACCACACCCAGTGTCAGGATGCCGAAGGCCAGAAAGCTGACGCCTTCGGCGACCGCCTGATCCAGCGGCATGCGGTAGAGCCCCAGCAAGCCCTCCAGTCGACCCCGCAACAGGAAGTAGAGGGTGCCGAGGATCAGCGATACCTTAAGAATCGATTTGATCAGCTCCACCAGCGACTTCATCGAGAACATCCGCTTGATGCCAGCGATGGGGTCGATGCGGCTGCCTTTGAACTCGGCGTTTTTCAGGCTCAACAGAGGGCCACCGGGCAGGGCGCCCGCGACCAGTGCCAGCACGGCGATCAGGAGAAACAACGGGCTCAGCAGGTTGATCATCGCCACCAGCGAGGCGCCGACGTGGCGCACCATCACGTCCGGGGCCATCAGGTCTTCGCGGGTGAGGGACATGTTGTAGCGCAACAGGTCGGCAGTGCCCCGGGCGAACCAGTCGGCACTGGCCAGCAGCATCAGCGCACAGCCGATAAACAAAGCGGCGGTGGCCAGGTCCTTGGAGCGGGGAACCTGCCCCTTCTCCCGGGCCTTTTTAATCTGTTGGGGTGTGGCCTTCTCCGTTTTATCGGCGGCAGACTGGCTCATGGCGTCCCCCCCACAAACTGGTGCATGGCGGTGAGGGCGTCCAGGCAGAGGTCGGTATAGCGGCCGGGCAGGCCACTGAAGGAGATCAGAATGCTCACCAGGCCCAGCATCATCGCCAATGGGAAACCGAGGGAGTAGACGTTCAGGGTGGGGGCGGATTTGTTGAGCACGCCGAAGGTGATGTTCACCATCAGCATCGCCATCACCGCCGGGATGGCCAGCATCAACGCCATGGCGAAGGTCCAGCCAAACTTCATGATCAGCATCATCAGCGGCAGCTCCTGCACGCCGCTGCCGATGGGCCAGAGGGTAAAGCTCTCCACCACAATGCCAAGGGCAACCAGGTGGCCATCCAGCGCCAGAAACAGCAGGGTGCCGTACATCACCATCCACTGACCCAGCAGGGCGTGGTTGACGCCGTTGGCCGGGTCATTCATCACCGACATCGCCAGGCCCATCTGCATCGACAGCATCTGTCCGAGCATGGACAGGATATGCAGCAGCATCGACAGGATCAGTCCCATCATGGCGCCAACCGCCAACTGTTCGAAGGCGATCAGCAGGGCGTGGGCAGAGAGCGGGTCCACCGGTGGTGGGGTCGGCAGCACCGGCCCCACCAGGGTGGCGAGGAAAAACGCCAACAGCACTTTTACCCGCACCGGGACATGGCCGTTGGAGAAGAAGGGCATCAGGGCGAAGGCGCCCGCGATGCGAAAGAAAGGCCACCAGATGCGGCCAATCATCAGCAGAATCTCTTCGGTAGAGAAGGCAAACATGGTCAGCCGATCAACATCGGAATGTCGAGGAACAGGCGGTTAAACAGGTCCGCCAGTTGCTGCAGCAGCCAGTTACCGGCAAACAGCACCATCAACAGGGTGATCAGCAAACGGGGCAGGAACGACAGGGTTTGCTCGTTTACCTGGGTGGCGGCCTGCAATACGGCGATGACCAGGCCCACCACCATGCCAGGCATGATCAACACCCCCACCATGGCGACCACCAGATAGATGCCATCGGCAAAGATGGCGGTCAGTTGTTGTGCGTCCATGGCGGCTCCTAGCCCAATCCAAAGCTGGCGGCGAGGGTGCCGACCGTCATCGACCAGCCATCCACCAACACAAACACCATCAGTTTGAAGGGCAGCGAGATGATCAGTGGTGACAGCATCATCATACCCATCGACATCAGCACCGAGGCCACCACCAGGTCGATCACCAAGAAGGGGATAAACAGCAGGAAGCCAATCTGGAAGGCGGTTTTAAGCTCGCTCAGCACAAAGGCGGGCATCAGCACCGAGAAGGGCACCTCCTCAGCGCTCAGCTGAGTGGACTCTCCGGCGATCTTCAGCATCTGCTCCAGATCGGTTTCCCGGGTCTGGCCCAGCATAAAGGTGCGCAGCGGCACTTCGGCAACGGCCACCGCTTGCTTCAGCGTCAACTCACCGTTGTCGTAGGGCAGAAACGCCTGTTCGTGGATCTCGGTCCACACCGGGCGCATGATAAACAGCGTCAGCACCAGCGCGATGCCGATCAACAGCTTGTTGGGCGGACTCTGCTGCAGGCCAAGAGCCTGTCGCAGTACCGCCAGTACCACGATGATGCGGGTAAAGCTGGTCATCATCAGCAGCATGGCCGGCAGGAAACTCAGCGCCGTCATCAGCGCCAGAATCTCCATCTTGACGCCGAATTCCTGGCTGCTGGCCCCGTCGGTCATGGTAAACAGGGTTAACCCGCCCTCGGCCAGCGCCGAGGGACTGAGCAGCAGCAAAAAGACTAACCATACCCGCATCGTGTCAGGCGCCCTGACCGGAAAGCTTGCTCGCTTCCACTTCCAGCAGGCGCACGCCGTAGCGGCCATTCACTTCCACCACTTCACCGCGGCCCAGCAGGGTGCCGTTGACGCGCAGATCCAGAGGCTCACCGACCATGCGGTCCAGCGCCACGATGTCACCTTCACCCAGGGCCATCAGCTCACCCAGGCTCAGCTCGGCGCTGGCCAGCTCCAGAGACACCTGCACCGGCAGGTGGCTGAAGAAGTTCATGTCCCGGGCCGGGCGGGGCGCGGCAGCCGGTTTGGCGGCCGGTTCATCGGCAAAGAGGTCGTCGTCCAGCAGCAGATCGTCGTCCAGCAGCAAAGTATCTTCGGACATCGATTAATCCTCGTGTTGATGTAGTTCGTGAGTGAGTTTGGCCACCAGTTGCCCCTCATGGGCGTGGACAGTGGCGTGGAAAATCGGGCGGCCACCAACGGCCACGGGGCTGCGACGGACCAGCGTCAACGGCAGGATTTCACCCGGCTGCAAACCGGCCAGCGCCTCGGTCGGCATGGATTGGCCGCCAAGCTGGCAAGACAGGCGGATGGGCAACTGGTGCAGGCGTCGCTTCAGGCGCTGGGCCAGATCCGGAGCGACCGGTGCCTGCATCGGGGTGCGGGTCAGGCTCGCCAGGGCGGCATCGCTGAGCATCCACTGCATCTTGGGCAGAGCGGATTCCCGCGCCCAGTCAAACTGCCAGCGCAGGGGCGCAGGCAGGGTCTGGCCCGGCTCCAGCACTTCCAGATCCAGGGCGTCGATATCCCAGCGCTCCTGCGCCAGCGCGTCCAGTGCCGCCACCATCAGGCGCTTGACCAGGCGCAGTTCGGATTGGCTGGGCGGGGTCAGGGGGCAGCTCAGCGGGCGTTGGCCGCCGCCGTAATAGCTGCTGGCCAGTTGGTCGAGACTGCAACGATCAATGCCCCACCAGGTCAGGGGTTGGCGCTCATGGCTAAGTTGAAACCACGCCAGTTCGCGGCCCAGCGGCGCGTTATCGTGCACCGCACTGATGGCGGCCAGCGGGCTTTGACCCCGTCCGGTACCGGGCGTCAGGGCCTGGCCTACGGCATCCAGAACCTGGCGGTGACGCTTCTCCAGCTCAAACAGCAGACGGCTGCGAGCCAGGCGTTCCTGAACCAGGGCAACCGGGCGATAAGCGTGTTGATCGGCTGCCCGCAGCACCGTGGCTTTGGCAGTAGTTTTCATTGAGTCGGTTCCCTAAAAGTTGTGACGAACTCGAAATAAAAACGAAAAGGTCGACGTTAGTTCTGCAATATATGAATAATTGACGCTGCGACAAAAACCCGACTCGCTCATATATTTTGACGCTGACAATTCTCTGTCGCTTAATAAAATTGCAAATCTAATCTTTGGTTCGCTCATTTTTGTGACGCTGTCAAAAATCCGTTTGTGATGCCATTAAATTGACGTCTGCCTTGTCGCAAAGCCCTGATGTGTCTGGCTTTGGGCGATACCATAGCAGTAAAAAAATCCGAATATCAATATTGCATTTCACCCCGGTTTGAATTTAAGTTTGTGCCCTGAAAATTTAAACGCGTTTGATTAATTGACGCTGTTAAATATGACGGTAATCGGACAGTGAGTGCCATGATTAAAAAAGCAGCAGGGACCCTGGTTATTTTACTTGGCGGATTTACCTGCCAGGCCGCAACGCAATACAGTGAATTTCGTACTCCCATGGACGGTGCCCAGTGGCGCTTTGAGGGTGACCGTTTCCACTGCGAGCTGCGCCAGCAGGTGGCCGGATTTGGCACCCTGGTGCTGGCCGACCGTCCGGGGCAACCGCTGGGACTGTCGCTGCAGGCGGATTGGCTGGTGAACACGCCACTGCGCAGTGAAAGCCAGGTGGTGGCGCCGCAATGGCAGCACCGCGCTGCGGCCCCTTCCGCCATGCGCCTGTGGCAATGGACCGGCCGCCAGGCCGCGATGGAAGGGGATGCCACCCCCTATCTGGAAGCACTGGAGCAGGGCCTGGGCTGGCAGCTGGAGGTGCAGATCAGTGACGAATCCGGTTACCGCCTGAATGCGGAACCGGTCGCCGTACGTTCTGCCCTCAATCAGTTCCGCCAATGCCGCACCGCGCTGGTGCCTCAGCCGTTCTCTGCCGTCCGTCATGTCACCCTGAGCTACCGGAGCGGGCAGCTGCTGCCCAATACCGCCCAGCTTAACCAACTGAGCGACATCGCCGCCTACGTCGCGGCCGACCCGCGCATCACCGAAGTGCTGGTGGATGGCCATACCGATAACGTCGGCGACCATCTGGCCAATCTGGCGCTGTCCCGTGACCGCGCCGATGAGGTTGGGGCGCTGCTGCACGAGCGTGGCATCAGCCGCGACCGCATCCAGGTGCGCGGCCACGGCGAGCGATACCCGCTGCTGAGCAACAACAACGCGCAGGGCCGCCAGCACAACCGCCGCGTTACCATCCGCCTGGTGCGGGATGGCCAAGTACAGGAGGTGGCCGGTGGCACGCATTGAGGCCCCCCGCCTGGGCTTAGGAACGCTGTCCGTGCCCGGCATCATCCGCGCCCAGCTGGAGCTGCAGGGTTACCAGATCGCTCAGGACAACGACCCGGTCTGGGTCGGGCTGGTGGATCTCAGTGAGTGCCGTCCGGACCAGGTGGCAGACGCGCTGGCCGCCAGTGACAGCAAATATCAGATCGCGCTGGTGGCCCCGGAACAAACCGCGCTGGCCAGCGAAGCGATGCGTCATGGCGCTCAGGACTATCTGCTGTTGCCGCTGGATGCTGACCACCTGGTCAGCCAGTTGGCGCGACTGATGCAGCTGGAACAGGATCAGGCCGATATGGTGGCTTGTTCCCCCCGTTCCCGGCAGCTGCTGATGCTGGCGCACCGGGCTGCCCAAACCGACGCCAGCGTCCTGCTGACAGGCGAAAGTGGCACCGGCAAAGAGCAGCTCGCCCGCTTTATCCACCGTTACTCGCCCCGCGCCGATGGCCCCTTCCTGGCGGTTAACTGCGCGGCCATTCCGGAAGCGATGCTGGAATCGCTGCTGTTTGGCCACGTCAAAGGCGCCTTTACCGGTGCCCACGCCGATAAGCCCGGCAAGTTTGAAGCCGCCAGCGGTGGCACCCTGCTGCTGGATGAGATCGGCGAGTTGCCGCTGTTGCTGCAGGCCAAGCTGCTGCGGGTATTGCAGGAGCGCGAAGTGGAGCGCCTGGGGGCCCACCATGGCATCGCCCTGGATATCCGCATCATTGCCGCCACCAACCAGGACCTGCGCCAGGCCGTGGCGGAGGGCCGCTTCCGCGAAGACCTGTTCTATCGCCTCGACGTTCTGCCGCTGAAAACCGTGCCGCTGCGCGAACGCCGGGAAGACATTCTGCCGCTGGCGGAGCACTTCCTGACCCAGTATGGCGAGGGCAGCCGCTGCCATTTCAGTGACGCCGCCCGCCAGGTGCTGATGGGCCATGACTGGCCCGGCAACGTGCGTGAGCTGGAAAACACCGTCCAGCGGGCGCTGGTGATGCGCCGAGGCAGCGCCTTGCAGGTGGCCGAACTGGGCCTGCCCGCGTCGGTGCAGGCGATGCCAGCCCCTGTCGAAGCCGAATCCGGCCTTAAGGCGTCCAAGCGCCAGGCCGAGTTCCAATACATCGTGGATGTGCTGCGCCGTTTCGACGGCCACCGCAGCCGCAGTGCCGAGGCTCTGGGTATGACCACCCGGGCGTTGCGCTACAAACTGGCTCAGATGCGGGAGCAGGGGATGGACATCGACCGTCTTCTGCAACCCTCTGATGCCGCCTGAACGTTCAGTTGGAGTCTGACATGCCCCAATCCATCGCCCTGACCCAGGCCCGCATGCAGGAAAGCCTGCAGATCAACCGCGAACGGGCTGCCGGAGAGATCGCCATCGGCCCCAACCCGATGGATCGCCAGCCGGGGGTCACCGCCGTTCCCTCCTTCTCCGAACTGATGAACCACAAGGTGAATGAGATCAGCGGCGACCAGAACCGTGCCGATGCCATGCGCACCGCGGTTGATCTGGGCCGCAGTGACGATCTGGTCGGGGCCATGGTGGCCTCCCAGAAAGCCAGCCTGTCCTTCAGTGCGCTGATGCAGGTGAGAAACAAATTGGTGACGGCATTTGATGACGTCATGAAGATGCCGCTGTAAGGAAACCAAAGGATGACCACAGCAACCGCTGATACGATGACGCCGCCCAACGAGGGTGGCTTTATGGCCCGGCTGCGCGGCCTTTGGGCGCGCTGGCAGGGGGCCAGTCGCAGTGACCGTCAGGTCCTGGTGATTGCCGTGATGGCCACCGTCGTGGCCACCGTGATTGTGCTGGTGCTCTGGACCGCCAGCCGTGGCTACCGGCCGCTGTATGGCAGCCAGGAAGGGTTCGACAGTGCCGAGATCATCGAGGTGCTGGAAGCGGAGAAGATCCCCTACCGGATGCAGGCCGACAGCGGCCAGATCCTGGTGCTGGAAGATCAGCTTGGCCGCGCCCGCATGACCCTGGCCGCCCGAGGCATTCGTGCCAAGATGCCGGCGGGGATGGAGTTGCTGGACAAAGCCGGCGCCCTCGGCAGTAGCCAGTTTCTGGAAGAGGCCCGTTATCGCCTCGGTCTGGAGGGCGAACTGTCCCGCACCATCATGGCGATGAAAGCGGTGCGCAGTGCCCGGGTCCACCTGGCCATCCCTAAGCGCACCCTGTTTATCCGTCAGCAACCGGAAAAGCCCTCCGCCGCCGTGATGCTGGAGCTTTACTCCGGTGCCACCCTCAGCCGCGATCAGGTTGAGGCGATCGTCAACCTGGTGGTGGGCGCGGTAACGGCCATGCCGGTGGACGCCGTCTCCGTGGTTGACCAGAACGGTCGCCTGCTCAGTGCTGATCTCGAGCTGGCCCAGGAGCTGGCCCGTTCCGGTGAGCGCCAGCTGACCTACAACCAGCAGATGGAGCAGGCCCTGAACCAGCGTGCCAGCGACATGCTGCAGCCGATTCTGGGTTACGGCAACTACCGGGTTCAGGTGGCGGCCCGGGTCAACTTTGACCAGATCGAAGAGACCCGTGAGCAGGTCGACCCGGAAAACACCGTGGTGACTCGTGAAGCCAGCCGTTCCGACACCCGTGGCGGCAACCTGGCCATCGGCATCCCCGGTGCACTCTCCAACCAGCCGCCGGCCACCAACGCCGACGAAGAGGAAGCCGCCCCGGCCCAGAACCTCTCCAGCGAGAGTGAGCGCTACTTTGAAACCAGCCGTGCCGTGCGTCACACCAAGTTCCAGCAGGCCCAGCTTGAGCGTCTGTCGGTGTCGGTACTGCTGAACAGCGAAGCGGGGCAGTGGAGCCAGGCGCAACTCGACCAACTCGGTCAGCTGGTGCAGGACGCCATCGGCTTTGAAGCGGCCCGGGGCGACAGCCTCAGCCTGCACGCCTTCCCGTTTGCGGCCCAGCCGGTGCCGGAGATGGAGCCGCTGCCGTGGTGGCAAACCCAGGAGTACCAGCTCTACCTGCGCTACCTGATTGGGGCACTGCTGGGCTTGGGCCTGATCCTGTTCGTGCTGCGTCCGCTGGTGAAACACCTGACCCGTACCGTCGAGCAGGAGAAAGCCCAGGCCGAAGCCGCCCAGGCTGCGCTGCTGCCCAAGCATGAGCCGGTGGTTGAACCGGTTACGCCGGAACTGCCGCCGCCGGGCTCCGCCCTGTCGGTACAGCTGGAGCACCTGAGCCTGCTGGCCAATGAAGAACCGGCCCGGGTGGCTGAAGTGATCACGCAATGGATGAGCAACAATGAGCGCGACTAATTCCGAACTGGCCACCCAATTGGGCGGTGTTGAACAAGCCGCCATGCTGCTGGTCAGCATGGGCGAGCAGGGGGCCGCCAAGGTGCTGGCCAACCTCTCCAGCCACCAGGTGCAGCAGGTCAGCCAGATGATGGCTCGTCTCTCCAACGTGCGTCAGGAAGACGCCCAAAGCGTGCTGCAACGTTTCTTCAGCGACTACCGCGCCCAGGCCGGCATCGCCCGTGCCAGCCGCGGTTACCTGCAGCGCACCCTGGACCTGGCGCTGGGCGACAAGCTGGCCAAGGGGCTGCTTGACTCCATCTACGGTGACGAGGTGAAAACCCTGGTGCAGCGCCTGGAGTGGGTGGAACCGGCGCTGCTGGCCCGCCAGATCGCCCCGGAGCACCCGCAGTTGCAAGCGGTGCTGCTGGGCCTGCTGCCGCCGGAATCCGCCTCTCAGGTACTGCAACGCCTGCCGGTGGCCAGCCACGATGAACTGCTGGTGCGCATCGCCCAACTGGGTGAACTGGACCGTCAGGTGATCGAAGAGCTGAAAGAGCTGGTGGACCGCTGCCTGATTGTCGCCAACGAGCGCAGCCACACCCGGGTCACCGGGGTGCGTCAGGTGGCCGGCATTCTCAACCGCTTCAGTGGTGACCGCAGCCAGCTGATGGAGATGATCAAGCTGCACGACCAGGGCCTCGCGGTGGAAGTCGAAGCCAACATGTTTGACTTCATCATCCTCGCCCGCCAGAGCGACGAAACCCTGCAACACCTGCTTCAGGAGGTACCGCAGGAGGTGCTGGCACTGGCCTTGAAGGGCATCGACAGCGACTTCAAACGCCGCCTGATGTCGGCACTGCCCAAGCGCATGTCGCAGGCGCTGGAGCTGCAGGTGGATACCCTCGGCCCGGTGCCGCTGTCCCGCGCCGATGGAGCCCGTGCTGAGGTGATGGCGATTGCTCGCCGCATGATGAGCGAAGGCGAAATTGAGCTGCAACTGTACGAAGAGCAAGTGGTGGAGTGATGAGCGTGCACAACCGTTACCGTCTGGATGGCGCCCGCGCCCGTCCCTATCGCTTTACCCCGCTGCCGGTGGAGGGTGAAGCCACCGCCGGTCAGGGCGACAGCTGGCAGGGTTATCAGGAGGGCTTTGACCAGGGCTTTACCGAAGGCCAGCAACAGGGCCAGCAGAAAGGCTACGACGAAGGGCTGGCGCAGGGCCTCGAAGCCGGTCGTCAGCAGGGCTTTGCTAGTGGCCGTCAGGAGGGCCTGACCCAGGCCAGTGCCCAGGCTCGTGACGAGCTGGAGCAGGCACTGGTGCCGGTTAAGGCCCTAAAAGGGGTACTGGAAGAGGGCTATCAGACCCAGGTTCGGCAGCAGCGGGACCTGATTCTGGAGCTGGTACAGCGGGTCGCGCAGCAGGTGATCCGCTGCGAACTGACCCTGCAACCCCAACAGGTGCTGAGCCTGGTGGAGGAAACCCTGCGGGCGCTGCCGGATGGCCAGGAGGGGGTTAAGATCCACCTCGAACCCGCTGCGGTTGAGCGCCTTAAAGAGCTGGCGCCGGAACGGATCCAGGACTGGACCCTGGTGGCGGACCCGGGCATCAGCCCCGGCGGCTGTCGCGTGGTGTCGGAAAACCTCGATGCGGACGGGTCCGCCGAAGCGCGCCTCGAAACCTGCATGAACCAGGTGCAGGCCCGTCTTGAAGCGATGGACCTGGCTGAGCAGGCGGAGGCGGCTGGTGCGCCAGAACACGGCGATCATTGATTGGCCCCATGTCCCGGTCGCCCGCATCTACGGGCGGCTGGTGCGGGTGACCGGCCTGCTGCTGGAAGCGGTCGGTTGTGACCTCGGCACCGGCGAACGCTGTCTGGTGGAGCGTCGCGACGGCACCATGGTGGAAGCGGAAGTGGTGGGGTTCCACCGCGACACCCTCTGCCTGATGCCGGTGACGCCCACCGACGGCCTGGTGCCCGGTGCCCGGGTACAGCCCCTCTCCGGTACTGCCCCTGCGGTGATCGGCTCCGGTCTGCTGGGCCGGGTGCTGGATGGCTGCGGAGAGCCCATTGATGGTCTGGGGCCGCTGCACAAGGTGCGCTCACTTTCCGGCCGCATCCACACCCCCAACCCCCTGCTGCGCCGTCCCATCGATGCGCCGCTGGACGTGGGCGTTCGCGCCATCAACAGCCTGCTCACGGTGGGCAAGGGCCAGCGTCTCGGGCTGTTTGCCGGTTCCGGTGTGGGCAAATCGGTGCTGCTGGGGATGATGACCCGCTTTACCCAGGCCGACATCGTAGTGGTGGGGCTGGTGGGCGAGCGGGGCCGCGAGGTGCGCGAATTTATTGAACACTCGCTGGGGCCGGAAGGGCGCCAGCGCGCGGTGGTGGTGGTGGCACCTGCCGACGCCACGGCGCTGATGCGGCTGCGCGCCATGCGCCTGTGTCACCGCATCGCCGCCGGCTTCCGCGACGAGGGCCACGATGTCCTGCTGCTGGTGGACTCTCTGACCCGTTACGCCCAGGCCCAGCGTGAAGTGGCGCTCAGCCTGGGCGAGCCGCCCGCCACCCGGGGCTATCCGCCCTCGGCGTTTACCCAGCTGCCGTCGCTGGTGGAGCAGGCCGGTAACGGCGAAGGCGGGCAGGGCAGCCTGACGGCGCTCTACACCGTGCTGGTGGAGGGGGATGACCAGAACGACCCGGTGGCCGATGCAGCCCGGGCCATTCTCGACGGCCACATTGTGCTCTCCCGCGCCTTGGCGGAGCAGGGGCATTTCCCCGCCATCGACGTCAACGCTTCGGCCTCCCGATTGGCGGCCCAGTTGGTGGAACCCGAGGACCTGGCTGCCATGCAGCGTCTGCGCCACCTCAATGCCCGCTATCAGGAGGTGCGTGAACTGCTGCCGCTGGGCGGTTACCAGCCGGGGCAGGATGCTGAGCTGGATCTGGCGGTGCAGGCCCAGCCGGCCATCGCCCAGTTTCTGCGCCAGGGCATGAACGAATCTCAGGACTACCAGGCCAGTCGCGAAGCGCTGCGCCAACTGATGGAGCAATTCAACCATGGCTGATGCCATCACACTGCTGCGGGAGCAGCAGGAGAAACGCCTGGTGGCGCTCGGCACCCAACGTACCGAGCGTCAGCAGCGCCTGACCCGCCTGGAGCAGCACGAAGCCCAGCTCTCTGCTCTGATCGGCGACTACCACGGTGCCCGCGAAGCCAACGTGCTGCTGATGGCCAACCGCAATCAGATGGTGTCGCAGCTGACGCCGTTGGTGGAACAGTGCCAGCGTCAGCAGGAGGTGGCCCGGGCCGATTTGAGCAGCCTGGATGGCCAGTGGCGGCGCCAACTGGGCCGCCGCCAGGGGCTGGTGTGGCTGGAGGGGGAGAAACGCCGCCGCAAACAGACTCAGGCGATGCGCCTTGAGCAGAAGCAGATGGACGAGTTGGCGGTGCGCAAACGCTGATTCAACCGCCCTCTGTCGCCGGCCGCTGGGCCGGCTTTTTTGTGTCTGTTGCCCGGCATGGCGTTCTGGCCTGTGGAGGTGGTGGCGGTTCCTGTTGCCCTCAGCTTGCGCTAGTCTGGAGCGGTAAGGAATGCGTGAATCGGGGCGTCAGCGTCCCGCAACAACCGGAGTTGCAACGCTTATGAGCCTGAATACCCCCTCTACCGAACTGCCCTGTGAACACCAGCCGGGCTGTGGCGCCATCGAACGGGTGGTGACCCCCAAGGATAAGGATCTGGGGGGATTCAGCGTACGACGTACCCTGCCCACCCGCGAACTGAGAAGCGTCGGCCCCTGGGTGTTCTTCGACCATATGGGCCCCGCCAGCTTTGCCGCCGGAACGGGCATCAATGTGCGTCCTCACCCCCACATCAATCTGGCCACGGTGACCTACCTGTTTGAAGGTGAGATCCTGCATCGCGACTCGCTGGGCAGCCTCCAGCCCATTCAGCCGGGCGACGTGAACCTGATGGTTGCCGGGCGGGGCATCGTCCACTCAGAGCGTGAGCGTCCGGAGGTGACCGCCCAACCCCATGGACTGCATGGCCTTCAGTTGTGGCTGGCGCTGCCGGAAGCGGACGAAGAGACCCAACCCGCCTTCTACCATTACCCCGGAAAATCGATCCCTCAGACTCAGGTCGGCAAGGTGCCGGTGCGGGTGATCATGGGAGAAGCCTATGGGCAGCGCTCACCGGTGAAAACCTTTGCCGAGACCCTCTATCTGGAGGCACGTCTGAGCGCTGGCCAGTCGCTGACATTGCCCGTGGCTCAGCAGCGGGCGTTGTATCTGGTCAGTGGCGGCGTCAAAGTGGGCGAGACCAGGCTGTCTGAGCACGCCATGGCGGTATTGGCCCCGGAGGCGGGGGTCACGGTGACGGCCGAGACCGACAGCCTGGTGGCGCTGATTGGCGGGGAAGCGATGCCGCCCCGTTACATGGAGTGGAACTTTGTCTCCAGCAGTAAGGACCGCATTGCTCAGGCCAAAGCGGACTGGCAGGCCGGACGCTTCCCGCTGGTGCCCGGGGATGAAGAGGAGCAGATCCCGCTGCCCTGAGGCCCTGCCACCGACACGAAAAAGCCCGCCAATCGGCGGGCTTTTCAGTGCTAGCGGACGCGCTCAGGCGTTGGCGTTCAGGGTGCTGTAATCCTTTGGCTCGGATTGGTCCTGGGCGCCCCCCAGCACCCGGTCGAGCAGGCTTTTCTGGCCCGCTAACAGCTTACCGTTCACCTCGTTCTCTGCCTGGCAGTCGCGCACCAGCTGCTGCAGGTGGTTCCACAGGCTGGTCACGGTGTGACGGCTCTGCGGACCCAACGCATGAAACAGGCGCTGCATACCGGTGGCATCGGCGCGCACCCCAAGCTGAGTCAGGATCTCGGTGCGTCGCTCCGCCCGCTGGCGAAGCTTGGCGCACAGGGTTTCCACCCGCTCATTGTGCTGGCTCAGGGCCTGTTGGTCGCGACGTTCAAGCAGGCTGCGCTGGTAACGCAGCAAAGCCCGCAGCTGCTGGTAATCCTCGATATCGAGGCGGATCTCCCGCACCAGAAGCTGCAGACGTTCCCGTTTGCTGGTCATTTAGCCGTGTTGCTCCAGCATGGATTTAGCCAGGTCGTTCATGTTCAGCTCGAACTGACCGTTGCTCAGCGCGTTGCGCAGGGCGTTGACCTTGTCCATGTCGACGTCATTCAGACCCGCCAGTTCCTGTTCCGCTTGTTCCAGCAGTTGCCAGTCGTCGCTGATCGCCTCTTTATGCTGAGGACGGGCGGACGGGGCAGCATCCGGGGTGTGAACCGGCTTTTTCTGCGTCGCCAGGCTGGCGGGGTAGTTCGAAGATAATTTGTTGATTTCCATCATCTTGGCTCACTGCTCAGGGGGAAAATTTCTTGTCACTGTCAAAAAAGCGACCCCTCGGCGTCAAAACTTAAAACCGGGTTTGCACTTTTCCTGGTGCCACCGGGTAGGCGGTGATCACCTGGCCCGAGCTGAGGTTGCGCACCCGTACCGGCTGCCCCTCGGAACCGGCATCCAGGGCCACCCCTTTCATCACCGCACTGAAGCCACCGCCGGCCGCTTCGATCAGCACCTCCTGACCGAGGCTGACCCAGTTGGGGGCGGTGACCTGGCTGTGGCGGATCGGCTTATCCGCCCGGATCGCCCGGCGCACACTCTGGCCCACCAGCGCATCACGGGCAAACACCCAATCCTGACTGGTCACCCCCAACTCACGCTTGGCCAGGGTCAGATCACTGGCCTGGATGGTGTGGCCCCGGCCAAGGCGATGGCGTGCCACCGGCAGTTCCGCCACGGCACTGACCCGGGCACGAATGTAGTAGCGCCATCCCTCTGCCGGACAGCTGACCTGACGTTGAATGCGCCCCAGCGGCAACGCCTGATCGGCGGGCGGGTCAACCCGCAGTGGAGTGGGGCAGGGGGGCTGACTGGCCAGTCCGGCGGTGCCATCCACCCGAACCTGTCGTTGATGCAGTGCCAGGCCGTGGCGCTGGCTCCAGTCACTGAGTTCGCGGTTGAGCTTGGCTTCCATGGCAAGCCGAACCTGGCGTTCGGCGCTGGCGGAAGCGTTGTCATCGGCCTGGAGGAAAGGCGGAAACAGGAGCCAGAACAGGGGGAACCAAGCGGAAAGGCGGATTCCTGTTTTTGCGGAAGGATTTCTGTAAGTCATTGACCCTAAAAGAATTTAAACCTTGGCACGGTTCTTGTTGTGTGGATGGCGCCAACCACTATGGTGGCACTGCCGTTTAGCCGAGACAAGTGAAGAAGGAGTCATCATGGCAATCAATCTCGATGCCGCCCTTGGGGTTCACGGTCAGACCCTGGATTTCCGGGTGGAGCGCGCCAAGGTGCTGTCAGGCAACCTGGCCAACGCCGAAACCCCCGGATACCTGGCCCGCGACCTGGACTTTTCCAGGCTGATGACCCAGCTGGAGCGGGGCCAGGCGACGGATCGTAACTACGACCACGCCTACCGGGTGCCGTACCAGACCTCGGCAGACGGTAACACCGTTGAACTCGGACAGGAGCAGGCCCGGTTTTCCCAGAACGCCATGGATTTCCAGACCAGCCTCACCTTTCTGAACATGAAAATTCAGGGCCTGCAAAAGGCCATTGAGGGCCGTTAATCATGTCTTTTGTCGACATCTACCAGATCGCCGGCTCAGCGATGAACGTCCAGAGCATCCGCCTCAACACCGTGGCCAGTAACCTGGCTAACGCTGAGGCGGCGGCACCGGACGAAGCCAGCGCTTACCGCGCCATTAAGCCGGTGTTTCAGACCCTGTATGAGCAGGGCAATGGGGGCGGTGTGTCCGCCAACGTCCAGATCGCCGGGGTGGTGCAGTCCGATGCGCCGCTGGAAAGCCGCTATGAGCCGGACCACCCGATGGCCAATGAGCAGGGTTACGTTACCTACTCCAACGTCAACACCGTCCAGGAGATGGCCGACATGATGGCCGCCACCCGGGCATTTGAAACCAGCGTCGACATCATGTCCCGTGCCCGCTCCATGCAGCAGGGCCTGCTCAAACTGGGGGGAATGTAACCCGTGAACAGCTACGCCATTGACGGTGCCCAGGGCACCCAGACCAGCGCGGATCCGCAGGTCACCAACAACCCCAACAGCTCCACCGCGCTGAAAAACGAGTTCCTGACGCTGATGGTGGCGCAGATCCAGAACCAGGATCCGCTCAACCCGCTGGACGGCACCGAATACGTGACTCAGCTGGCCCAGTTCTCTCAGGTGGAGAGTCTGGAGCATCTGCGACTGGGTCAGCAGAACCAGGCGATTCTGATGGAAAACCTGCAGGTGCTGGGCACCACCAACCTGATCGGCCGCGAAGTGCTGGTGGACGCAGACAGCGTTGAGCTGGGCACCGACACCGTCAACGGCAAGATCTTCCTGGAGAACGGCGTGGAGTCGCTGACCCTGGAAGTGACCGATGAGAACGGCGACGTGGTCGCCACCATTGAGAAGGGCAGCCAGTCCAAAGGAGAGGTGGAGTTCGAGCTGGACCCGGAAGCCCTGGGCCTGCCCCCGGGTGAGTACAGCCTCAATGCCAAGACCGTGGCCGGTGGTGAGAACGGCGAAGCCCTCACCATGGTTGCCGCCACCGTCAACAAAGTGCACATCAACTCCGCCACTGGCTACATGATGCTGGAGCTGGGCCACGGCCTGGGCGCGGTATCCATTTTTGACATTCGTGAAATGGCCTGACGGCCAGCAAAAAGGAATCCCTCATGTCTTTCAATATTGCTCTGTCCGGCCTGCGCAGCACCAGCCAGGACCTGAACACCATCTCCAACAACATCGCTAACGTCTCCACCCCGGGCTTCCGCGGCTCCCGCACTGAGTTTGCCTCCGTGTACGCTGGCGGTCAGGGTGGCGGTGTTGCGGTGGCCAACGTTTCCCAGAACTTCAACACCGGCGGTGATGTGCTCTACACCGGTCGTGAACTGGACATGGCCATCTCCGGCTCCGGTTTCTTTATGACCAACAACCAGGGCACCACCACCTACACCCGCTCCGGCATGTTTGCCCAGGACAAAGACGGTTATGTGGTGGACTCCCACGGCGGCAAACTGCAGGGCTACCAGGTGGGCCCCAATGGCCAGCTGCTGACCGGTGCGGTCACCGACCTGCAGGTACAGACCGGCTCCCTGCCGGCCAACGCCACCACCAGCATGGGCCTGGTACTGAACCTTGACTCCCGTAACGACGCGGTGGACCCGGCCAACTTCGACCCGGCCGATGCCTCCACCTACCACGCGCTCAACTCCACCAAGATCTACGACTCTCTGGGCAATGAGCACAACCTGACCCAGTACTACATGAAGACCGGTCCGAACCAGTGGGAAGTGCGCTACGAGCTGGACGGCACCGATGTGACCGCGTACGCCTCTGACACCTCCATCACCTTTGATTCCAACGGTGCGCTGGTTGGCGGTCAGGACCTGACCCTGAACATCCCGGACAACCTGGTGGACGCCGACGGCAACCCGATTCTGGACGGCTCTTCCGCCCTGGACATCTCGCTCTCCTTTAACGGCGCGACCCAGTTTGGCTCCGACTTCGCGGTGGCCAGCATGCGCCAGGACGGCTACTCCTCCGGTGAACTGAGCGGCATCCGCATCGACGACAACGGCATGCTGTATGGCGTTTACACCAACGGTCAGGACCAGCTTCAGGGCCAGGTGATTCTCGCGAACTTCGCCAACCCCAACGGTCTGCAGCAGGTGGGCAATACCGCCTGGACCGCCACCTTTGCCTCTGGCCAGCCGGTCACCGGCGCCGCGGGTACCGGCACCATGGGCAGCCTGACCGCCGGTGCCATCGAGGGCTCCAACGTCGACCTGACCGGTGAGCTGGTCAACCTGATGACCGCCCAGCGCAACTACCAGTCCAACGCCAAAGTGATCAGCACCCAGGACAAGCTGACCCAGGCGCTGTTCTCCGCCATCTAAGGGCTGAGCTATGGATAAGCTACTTTACACCGCCGCCAGTGGCGCCAACCGGGTGATGGAGGCGCAAGCGATCCGCGCCAACAACCTGGCCAACCTGAACACCAACGGCTTCCGCGCCGATCTGGAGCGGGTGCAGGCCCACGCCTTGGGCGGCAGTGGCCTCAATACCCGGGTGATGGCTCAAACCCAGCAATCCGGCGCCAACCTCAGTGCCGGTGAGCTCAACGCCACCGGCCGCACCCTGGATGTCGCCATTCAGGGCGACGGCTGGCTGACGGTGCAGACCGCCGACGGTGAGGCCTACACCCGCGCCGGTGCCATGGTGCTGGACGCCGATGGCTTCGTGACCATCGATGGCCGCGCTGTACTCGGCCTCGATGGGCCGATCCAGCTGCCGGAGTACCGTGAGCTCAACATCGGCGAAGACGGCACCATCAGCCTGCTGCCGGCGGAAGGGGGCCTGATTGAAGAGGTGGGCCAGCTCAAACTGGTTAACCCGGAAGGCAACGCCCTGGAGAAAGGCACCGACGGCCTGATGCGCCTGCGCGATGGCGAGATCGCCCCGCAGGATGAAGCGGTTCAGCTGGCCAGTGGCTTCCTCGAAGGCAGCAACGTCACCGCCGTGGAGGAGCTGCTGGCGTCGATGTCGTTGTCCCGCCAGTTCGAGCTTCAGGTCAAGTTGATGAAGAGCGCGGAAACCCTGGCCCAGTCCGGCAACCGCCTGCTCCGTGACGCATAACAGAGAGAATTAACCATGCAATCCGCACTGTGGGTCAGCAAAACCGGCCTGACCGCCCAAGACACCAAAATGACCACCATCGCCAACAACCTGGCGAACGTGAACACCACCGGCTTTAAGCGCGACCGGGTCTCCTTTAACGACCTGTTCTACCAGACGCAGCGCCAGCCCGGCGCCATGGCCGACCAGCAGAACGAGCTGCCCTCCGGCCTGCAGCTGGGTACCGGTGTGCGCATTACCGGCACCCAGAAGGTGTTTACCACCGGCGACATCATCACCACCAACCAGCCGCTGGACCTGGCCATCATGGGCCAGGGCTTCTTCCAGGTGGAACAGCCCAACGGCGACTTCGCCTACACCCGTGACGGCCAGTTCTACCGCAATGCGGACGGCCTGGTGGTGACCTCTGAAGGGATGCCGCTGGTTCCGGCGGTGGAGATCCCGGAAGACGCACTGACCGTGACCGTCGGCAGCGATGGCATTGTGACCGCGCAGATCGCCGGTGACGCGGTGCCGCAGGAGTTGGGTCAGATCACCCTGGCCAACTTCACCAACCCGGCGGGCCTGGAAGCCTTTGGCAACAACCTCTACCGCGAAACCGCCGCCTCCGGTGTGGCGATTGAGGGGATCCCGGGTGATGCCGCCATTGGCCAGCTCAAGCAGGGCACCCTGGAGGGCGCCAACGTTAACGTGGTGGAAGAGATGGTGGAGATGATCTCGACCCAGCGCGCCTACGAGATGAACGCCAAGGTGGTTTCCTCCACCGACGACATGCTCAAGTACCTGAACCAGGTGCTGTAAGGAGGACGCCATGAACGGCTGGAGCCGACAACGTGCTGGCTGGGTGGCCAAGGCCATCGCCCTGCTGAGCCTGATGGTGCTGAACGGATGCAGCACCACTTACATCCCGGAGCCGGTACAGCCGGACGCGCCGGAATACGCGCCGCCGGCGCTGGAGTTTTCTCTGCCCACCCCGGCCCACGGCAGCCTCTACCGCAAGGGCTACAACCTGGCCCTGTATCAGGACCGTCGTGCCTACCGGGTTGGCGACATCCTGACCGTGGACCTGGAGGAGAAAACCCAGGCCAGTAAGAAGGCGGACACCAGCACCTCCAAGGACTCCAGCCTGCAGGGCTCCGGCTCCTACGGCTTTGGCAGCAGCACCGGATCCGGCCAGGCCCAACTGGGGGGCGGAAGGGATTTTTCCGGTAACGGTTCCTCCTCCCAGCAGAACCAGCTGACCGGCGCCATCACCGTCACCGTCTCCGGCGTACTGCCCAACGGCGTACTGGTGATCCGCGGTGAGAAGTGGCTGCGCCTGAACCAGGGCGATGAGTACATTCGCCTGGTGGGCCTGGTGCGTCCCGAAGACGTCGACCAGGCCAACCGCATCTCCTCTCAGCGCATCGCCGATGCCCGCATCAGCTACGGCGGACGCGGCACCCTGGCGGACGTCAATGCGCCGGGTTGGGGCATGCGCTTCTTTAACGACCCGATCTTCCCATTCTGAGGCGAGGCTATGCGATCTCTATTTGGACTCCTGCTGACTGTCCTGCTGCTGGCACCCGTTCAGGCGCGCCCGCTGATGGACATTGTTGATGTGCAGGGTGTGCGTGAAAACCAGCTGGTCGGTTACGGCCTGGTGGTGGGCCTCGATGGCACCGGCGACAAATCCCAGGTGCGCTTCACCAGCCAGTCTGTGGTCAATATGCTCAAGCAGTTCGGCGTGCAGCTGGATGACCGCATCGACCCGAAGCTGAAAAACGTGGCGGCGGTAGCGGTGCACGCCACCGTGCCGCCCCTGGCGAGCCCAGGTCAGACCGTCAACGTCACCGTCTCCTCCATCGGTGACGCCAAAAGCCTGCGCGGCGGCACCCTGTTGATGACGCCGCTGCACGGTGTGGATGGCGAGGTGTACGCGGTGGCCCAGGGCAACCTGGTGGTGGGTGGTATCACCGCTGAGGGCCGCAATGGCAGCTCCGTTACCATCAACACCCCCACCGTGGGGCTGATCCCCAGCGGCGGTATTCTGGAGGCGGACATCCCCTCCACCTTCACCGAACTGCCGGACATCGTCCTGAACCTGCGCCAGCCCAGCTTTAAGACCGCCCGCAACATCGAGCGCAGCGTCAATGACCTGTTTGGCCCCGACGTGGCCCGCGCCCAGGACCACGCCAAGGTGCTGGTGCAGGCACCGATGGACCCGCGCCAGCGTGTCACTTTTATGTCGATGCTGGAGGAGCTTGAGGTGGAAGTGGGTCGCCAACGCCCCCGCGTCGTGTTCAACAGCCGTACCGGCACCGTGGTGATTGGCCAGGAGGTGCGGGTACAGCGCGCCGCAGTCAGCCACGGCAACCTGACGGTGACCATCACCGAGCGTCAGCAGGTCAGCCAGCCCAACGCCTTTGGTGGCGGCGACACCACGGTGATTCAGGACAGTCAGATCGACATCAGCCAGGGCAGCGCCAACATGTTTGTCTGGCCGGAAGGCACCAGCCTGGATGAGATTGTGCGGGCGGTAAACAGCCTTGGGGCGGCGCCGACCGACCTGATGGCGATTCTGCAGGCACTGGATGAAGCCGGCGCCCTCGACGCCGAACTGGTGGTGATCTGATGAACCGAATTGATCCCAATGGCAGTGCCCTTGGCGGCCTCAACGCCAACACTCTGAAGCAGCAGCACGGTGAAGCCGGAGCGGTGCGCGAAGTGGCGCGCCAGTTTGAAACCCAGTTTCTGCAAACCGTGCTGAAGCAGATGCGTTCTGCCACCGATGCGCTGAAAGACGACGAAGGCCCGCTCAGCGAGAAGCGCGGCGTGTTCCACGATTTCTACGACGCCGAGTTGGCCCAGAACATGAGCCGCAACCAGGGAATGGGGTTGGCGGAGGTGATGGTGCGCCAGCTCTCTCCCAACAACGACGGCGGGCTAAAGCCGGAGGCCGCTGCGGTCGCCCATAACGGGCAAGAGATGCCACCCCAAGTGGTGCCCATCCGCGCCATGCAACCGGCCCTGGTGATCCCCCGGGCCGATAAGGAGTCGTAATGAACATGCTTGGAAATGGCCTGTCGGGGCTGCACGCTGCCCAGATGCACCTGGCCACGACATCCAACAATATCGCCAACGCCACCACCCCCGGCTACAGCCGTCAGCAGTTGCTGGTCAGCGCCCGTCCCGGTGGTTTTATGGGCGCCGGTTCCGGTGTTCAGGTGGATGGCGTTCGCCGGGTGGCGGACGAGTACCTGACTGCCCAGATCTGGCGCGCCAGTACCCAGGCCGGGTTCTCCACCACCAAGGCGTCCTATCTGGGCAAAACCGAAGAGGTGTTTGGCTCCAAGGGCGCCAGCATCTCCATGGGGCTGGACAGCCTGTTTGCGGCGCTGAACTCCTCGGTGGAGAGCCCCAACGACATCGCCACCCGCCAGAGCGTGATGAACGAAGCCAAGTCCCTGGCCAGCCGTTTCTCCACCATCAACCAGAGCCTGGAAAGTCAGCTCAAGCAGGTGGAGGAGCAGATCAAGGGCTCGGTGACCGAGGTGAACACCCGGCTGGAGAACATCGCCCGCATCAACAAAGAGATCCAGCGCAACATGAGCAACGGCGATGTGCCGCCTCAGCTGCTGGATGCCCGTGACCAGGCGGTGGCGGAGCTGTCTGAGATGGTGGACATCCGTACCACCGAAAACGCCGACGGCACCATCAACATCACCCTGCCCAAGGGCCAGCCGCTGGTGCTGGGCACCTCTGCGGCCAGCTTTGAAACCTTCCCGGACCCGGCCAATCCGCAGATGTCCTCGCTCAGCCTGACCATCGGCAACACCACCTACGAGATACAGGAGAACGTGGGCGGCAAGATGGGCGCGCTGTTTGACTACCGTGATGGCAGCTGGCAGCAAAGTCGCGACTTTATCGACGAACTGGCGATGCAACTGGCGGACGGCTTTAACAGCATCCTCGCCAACGGCACCGACCTTAACGGCAACCCGCCGGCGCTGGACCTGTTCACCTACGACCCGGATAACCCGGCGGGCACCCTGAAGGTGACCGACGGCTTTACCGCCGAGATGCTGGCTTTTGGTCAGGACGGCACCCCCGGTGATAACAGCAACCTGAAGGATCTGCTGGCCTTTGCCGACACCAAGCTGACCTTCACCTCGCTGGGCAGCGACGCCACCCTCAATGAAGCGTACGCCATGTACCTGGGGGAGCTGGGTATCCAGAGCCGTCAGGCCCAGCTGGAGTCGGACTCCGCCGATGGCGAGCTGCTGCGCGCCCTCAATGAGCGTGACGGTGTCAGCGCCGTTAACCTCGACGAAGAGGGGATCAACATCATCGTGTACCAGCAGGCCTATCAGGCCAACGCCAAGGTGATCAGCACCGCTGATCAGTTGTTCCAAACCATGATGACCATGTTCTAAGGGGCCCGCACCATGCGCGTATCCATGCAACAGATGCACCGGCTGAACCTCAACAGCATGCAGATGAACCAGGCCAACTACGGCAAGGTGCTGCAGCAGATGAGTTCCGGTAAGAAACTCAATGTGCCGTCGGACGACCCGCTGGGCGCGGTGCAGTCATTGAGCCTGCAGCGCGAGCAGGCCTCGCTGAACCAGTACATGACCAACATCTCCAGCCTGCGCATGAGCCTGAGCCGCTCAGAGTCGACCCTGGATAACATGAACAATGTGCTGTACCGGGTGCGGGACCTGTCCCTGCAGGGCGGTAACGGCGCGTTGACCCATGAGGACCGCAAAGGGATCGCGGCCGAACTGCGGGTGCTGCAGGACTCTTTGGTTGAGCACGTCAACGCCAAGGATGAGAAGGGCAAGTACATCTACTCCGGCAACGAGGTGGACACCCCGCCGGTGGCACAGGATGCCAGCGGTAACTGGGTTTACCAGGGGGACCTGTCCCAGCGTGATGTGCCGGTGGGTGAGGGCAACTGGATCCCCGGTAATGACACCGCAGGTGCCATCTTCTTTGCCGGCGGAGAGGACATCTTCAATGGTCTGAGTGAGTGGATCGACGTGCTGGAAGACCCGACTCTGGTGCCCGGCGACCCGGCCTTTGATGCCGCCATGGACAAGGCGATGCGGACCATCGACAACACCATGGCCAGCATCGGCCAGACCATGACTGAGCTGGGTGGCCGTCAACAGGGCATGGACCTGCTGGAAACCGCTCACCAGGACATTGGCATGTTCAATCAGGAGCTGATTGGTGAGATTGAGAACCTGGATTACGGCGAAGCGAGCCTGTCGCTGGCCACCTACCTGATGGCCCTGCAGGCGACCCAGCAGAGCTACGTCAAGATCAACCAACTCAGCCTGTTTAACCATCTGTAAGGAGACACACGATGGTCAGCGCCGTATCAGACACACTGTCGGTTCAACAACGTCGTCAGGCTCAGTCTGCCCCGATCAGTGAGGCTGGCGCGGGCCTGGCGGGTAAGGACAAAACCAAGTCCGGTGTCGCCTTGCCGCAATGGCGGATGGAGAGCTATCGCCGCTGGGCGTCGGTGGGCCAGGGCCAGCATCAGGTGGCGGCGGCTCAGACCGGCGCTCAGGTGCTGCGTCAGGCCAAAAGCCAACTGACCCTGCTGGAGCGCCAGGTGGAGCAGGCGCTGCGCCAGGGCGGTGGCGACAGCCAGGGGATGTCACAGCAGCGTGACCGCCTGTTGAACCTCAATGCGGAATACCGGGGAGCGCCGCTGATTGATCAGCAGCTCAACCTGATCCGTGGTAAAAAGGGCGCCGCGCCCCGTCAGTACGCCATCAAAGGCGCGGATCTGGCCGCCGCCAAGCCCCGGGATGAGCGGGTCAGTGTGCAGTTCGGCGATAAGCGCACCGAGTTTATGCTGCCAGGCGGCGTGGAGTCTGACCGGGTGATGGGCGCACTGAAAAGTGGCCTGTCTGAGCTCGGTATCCAGGTTCAGCGGGGCAGTGACGGTCGTCCGGTGTTGGTGCTGGATAAAGCGCAACAGGTGCAGCTGGAGGGCGGTCTGCGCATGGCCGGCCAGGGACAGCGCCTGCCAGCTGGCGATGGGGTTAATATCAAGACCCAGGAGGTCTACCCCTGGGCGGACCCGCGCGAGTGGCGTTTTGAAAGCCTCGATCAACTCAAGCAGGCTCAGGCCAAGATCCGTAAAACGCTGAACAAGGTGGAGAGCCAGATTAGTGAGCTGGACAGCCTGCAGGCAGCGGTCTCGGCGCGGCTTGATAAGATCCGGCGCCATACCGGCACCGGCGATGTTGACTCTGTGATGGCGGAACTGAACCGCGAGCTTGCCCGCTCGCCGTTTTCCTCCCAGGTGGGGGCATTGCTTGCCCAGGCCAATCTGTCCCGCTCCCAGGTGACCGACCTGTTACGCGCCTGAAACGCAGGTCAGAACGAAAAACGCAGCCTCCGGCTGCGTTTTTTTATGGCTGCGGCCCGGAGACAGTGACCGATTCGCTCGGCCGCCGTACCGCCGATGGGGAGGGCACTTTAGTTTTGATCATCGAACAGACTACTGGAGCACCGCATGGGCCAATTAACAGAGAGCGGTGGCAGCCAGCAAACCACGATCATGCTCACCGGCATCGACTGTCTGGTGGGGCAGGGTGTCGACCAGCGCACGCTGGCTCACGCCTTGACCGCCTGCTTTGGCGTGGCGCCGGATTCCGTGATCGCTGACCACCAGATTGAAGACCATATCGACACGCTTATCTGCAGCCCAATCTGGGCCTGCTGGCAGCCGATGTCCGCGGCATCACCCTGGGCGTTCAGGCTGGCCATTGACGGCACCGATGAGTGCGAATGGCCACAATGGCAGCAGCGGATGGCCGCATTCTCCCGTCGTCTCGATGTGCCCGTATGGTACAACGACGAGACCAAACCGTTCAGTGACGCGATGTGGGTGGTCGCCCCAAACGGCCAGTTATGGCCCGACAGCGTCGATTGTGATTGTCTGATTTAATCTCCATTGCCACAGGTTGCTCACCGCCCGCTGCCGACATCGAACACCGCTTTTCTCTCCTGTCCCTGTCACGCTGGCCTTCATCCACCTTAAAATTCAGCACTGCCCCTTGAGTGAAAATTAAAAATATACCAACAAAAACAATCAGATAATGTTGTTGGTCAAAATTTTTTAAGGGGGCCGTTTAAGGAAATCGTAAGGGAGGACGTTTTGACTAAGTGCAACAGTTAAACAGCACTTCACTGGAGGAATCCCCATGCTGTCTATTCAAACTAACTACAACTCTCTGGTAGCCCAAAACAACCTGGGTAAATCCAACTCTGCAATGGGCACCGCGATGGAGCGTCTGTCTACCGGTTTCCGCATCAACTCCGCTAAGGATGATGCTGCTGGCCTGCAGATTGCGAACCGCATGGAAGCGAACTCCCGTGGTATGTCCGTTGCAATGCGTAACGGCCAGGACGCCATCGGTATGATGCAGATCGCTGAAGGTGGTCTGGACGAAATCACCAACATCGCCCTGCGCATGAAAGATCTGGCCACTCAGTCTGCTAACGGCACCAACAGCGCCGCTGACAAAGACGCTCTGGACGCCGAATTCCAGGAGCTGACCGCTGAAGTTACCCGTATCATGGGCACCACTGAGTTCAACGGTAACAACGTATTTACCGCGTTCACCGGTGGCGTAACCTTCCAGATTGGCGGTTCTACCAACGCCAACGACAAGCTGACCGTCACCGCTGACACCACTGACATCACCACTGCTCTGGCTGGTCTGGACATTGGCGACGGTGGCGATACCGATGCGGCCATTGACGGTGTTGTTGCTGCCATCGACGCAGTAAACGCCCACCGCTCCACCCTGGGTGCCAACATCAACCGTGTTGAACACACCATCAACAACCTGTCCAGCGTTGTGGAAAACACCGAAGCGGCCAAAGGCCGTATCATGGATACCGACTTCGCGGTAGAAACCGCCAACATGACCAAGAACCAGCTGCTGGTTCAGGCCGGTACCAACATCCTGGCCCAGTCCAACCAGATGGGCGGCCTGGTAATGGGTCTGCTGTAAGACAGCCTCCCTCTCCATAGCCAGAATTCGGGGCCCCCATCGGGGCCCCTTTTTTGTGGCTAAAGCAGCGCTTATGGCGCCGTTAATGCACCTTACCTGACGGTTGGTCGTAGACCGCTTTCCCATGCCCTGTATCGGCGAATCCGAGCTGTTGGCGGTCTCGCTGCGCCGGTTCGCTAAGGCGCGTCAACTCAGCCGGTGCACCATCTCATCGGATTCAAGTCCTGCCCCTTTTGCGCCGCCTTAAACAGCCATGGATAAGCGATTCTGGCGGGCGGAAGCGAGTTTTCCTTCCCCTCGGGACAACCGGAAGTCCCCTTGTCGTCAATTGCCGAAATACGTTTTTAAGTAATTGAAAAAACAAAAACAATTTGGTTGGCATCAAGATTGCTTAAGGGTGCTGACTAAGGAGAGAGTATGATCAGTTCCGGGATTAACCCCGCCGATATGGCTTACCAGCTGATGTTGGCTGAGCGCACCCCCAAGGACCAACTGTTTGCCGTCCAGAAAGCTCAGTACGAGGCGCAGTTGGCGGCGTATAAGGCGATTGAGACCAAGCTCAATAGCTTTAGCGACAGCATGTCCGCCATCACGGATGACGCGTTCAGCAAAAAGGGCGTCACCGTGTCTGACGAGGAGATGGCCAACATCACCGCAGGCAGCGATGCCGCCAGCGGTGACTATGCGTTCTACGTTAAGCAGCTGGCCAGCGCTCATCAGTTGTCCTGGGAGTTCGATTCCATCGACGGCCCCCTGCCAGCGGGTGAGATCTCCCTGAGTGTCGGCGGCGAAACCATGACCCTCAACATGGCGGACTACGCGGACCTCAATGAGGTGCGTGACGCCATCAATAACTCCGACCTGAACCCCGGCGTACAGGCCTCTCTGGTCCAGAGCGGCGATAAAGTTCACCTGGTGTTGACCGGGGCCGAAACCGGTGAGGGCAATGCCATCTCCGTTGCCCACAACGGCGCTGACATTACCGCCTCACTGAATGAGATGGCCAAGGCTCAGGACGCCATCGTGCTGATGGGCGAAACCAATCCCATCGAGATCCGCTCCGCCTCCAACACCCTGGATAACGCCATTTCCGGCCTCACCATCGAGCTGAAACAGGTCCACCAGACCGACGCCAGCGGCAACTTTATCGGTGGTCCGCTGCGGGTCAGCGTGGGTCAGGATAACGAAGCGATCACCGAGTCGGTGCAGACCTTCATCGACGAATACAACGCCCTGATTGATGAGATCGGCAAGTACACCTTCGGCAAGTCTGTCGGCGGTGAGGATGATGATGACAGCGGCGCGGATGTTGGTGTGCTCGCTGGCGACAGCGCGTTGCGAAGCCTGAGCCAACGACTGCGCAGTGAGCTGTATGAAGCCTCTCCGGATGGCCTGCGCCTCTCCGACATCGGCATCGAGGTGACCCGCGACGGCAAGCTTGAGCTGAACACCACCGAATTCGAGGAAGCGCTTAGCACCCAGGGGGACAAGGTACAAAACCTGTTCTCCGCCGAGGGTGGCCTGTTTGACCGCCTGGATTCTGCCATCGCGACCCATACCGCCACTGACGGTTACCTGAAAAACCGTCAGGACTCGATGGAACAGAATATCCAGCGCGTCGATGACCGCATGGAACAACACGATATGCGCATGGAGCAGGTCTACAACCGCTACCTAGCGCAGTTCGTCCGGGTTGAGCAGCTGACTCTGCAGATGCAGCAGTCCAGCAGCCTCTTCTACTAACACACCAACCGTTTGAGAACGCCATGTTAAGCGACCAAAGCCCCTTTGACGCCTATAAGCACACCAACGTGAACGCCCGTGCTGCCGCCGCCAACCAACATGAGTTGGTGCGGATGCTGCTGGAGGGCCTGCTGGAAGAGTTGGCCCGTGCCGAAGGCCATCTTCATGCCAAGCGCGTGGCGGCTAAGGGCGCCAGCATTGGCAAGTGCCTGGACATCGTCCACGGCCTCGACAGCGCGCTGGATCTGGAGCAGGGCGGTGAGATTGCGCAGAACCTGCACCGTCTCTACGACTACTGCAGTCAGCAACTGTTTCAGGCCAGCCTGAAGAACGATGCCAGCCTGCTGGTTCCTGTAGTAAAGGTGATCAGCGATGTCCGTGACGGCTGGCAAAACCTCAACTGACCTGGATGTCAGAGGCCGCTGTCAGCAGTGGCAGAAGTTGGCCAGCTTGTTGACCCGCGCCGCGGAGCAACAGGACTGGGACCAGCTGCGCAAAGTCGATATGGCGATGCGGCAGCGTCTGGAGCAGGCCGGAAGGGCCCAGGACCCGGCGGAACAACACGCCCGCCGGCAACTGGCGGAAGCCCATCGTCTGGCCCTGCATAAGGTGGTTTCAGCCCGGGATGAACTGGCCGGGCGGATGAACAAGCTGCGCCAGGACAAGGAAGGCCTCAGTGCCTACGAACTGACCAAGTTAAGTGGAGAGTAAGGTGCGGATCTTCCCCTCAACCCCCAGCGCGAATGCGTCCGACAGCCTGATGGCCCAACCGGGTGAAGGCCAGCGCGACGCCAGCGCCGATGGCTTCGGCTTGCTGATGCCGTTGGCGGGCCCGGCGTCTCAGGCCCCGGTTGCCCACCAGAGCGGCCTGCCACTTCAGCGCGGTACGGCCCAGCTGGCCCAAGGGGTGACCCAAGACGCTGCGGCCGTGTCGGCACGGACTCCGGTCGACCCGAACGGCCCACAGTCGCCCTCGTTGCTCAGCACCCCGGCGAGCTTCAGTCAGGCGCCGGGCGGCGTTGGCCAACCGGCCACGGTGACCCCGATGGTGCCGTTAGCGGTGGAACCGGGCCGGGCTGACAGCCGGGTGAGTGGTGGGGCCAGCCCGGCCGCTCAGTTGGGCGCCAGCGTTACCGACGCCGTGGCCAGCCTGACCCATCAGGCTAAGGGTCAAAGCCCTTCAGCACTGCCCATTGACAGCCTGGCGACCTCCTCAAGCCAACTGCGACTGGGCAACACCGAGCTGCTGGCAGCGATGCGTCAGTTGACGGCCGCCGAAGCGCCCGGTCTGGCGGCGCAGGCCAGTGACGGTCGACACAGCGAAGCCCAGGCAACGCTGAATGCCGTGGCACAGGCCAGTGCGCAGACACAAAGCAGCAGCGCCGCCCGTGCGTTGCCCCAATGGGGGCCGGTGACCCTGCCGGCGGAACCTCAGCACTGGGCCCGCGAGATGCTGACGCCCCTGCGTGACCAGCTGCGGTTCCAGTTTGAACAACAGATCAAGAGTGCCGAGCTGCGCCTCGACCCACCGGACCTGGGCCGCATTGAACTCAATGTCCGGCTAGAGGGCGAGCGCCTTATCGTGCAACTCAATGCGGCCAACCCAACCGTTCGTGAAGCGCTGCAAAGCGGCGCCGAGCGGTTGCGTGACGAGCTGGGCCAAAGCCACGGCGGCCAGGTGGACGTCGATGTGGGTCAGGAAGGGGAGGGCCGTCAGCAGCGCGATTCCAGCGCCAGCAGCCCCCTGCATCTGGCCAGCTCGATTCACCCCGCCAGCGTGGCTTCTGGCCCGGCGGACGACCGTAACCACCATCAGATTGATGCCCTGGCCTAGGGCAGGAGAAGGACATGCATTCCCAAGGGAGCAATCGCAAACAATTGACCCGCAGCCTGGTGATACTGGCTGCTGTTGCGGGCGGCAGCTACTGGGCTGGCACTCAAACCGCCCAATGGTGGCAGCAGGACGATCAGCGCACCGCCATGACCCCAGCGGCGCACTTCCACAAGCTGGACCGCTTCGTCATCAGTATTCCCGGTGAGCAGTACCAGCACTATGTCCAGCTTGAGCTGGCCATTAAGAGTGAATCCGCAGAGTTCAGCGACGTGCTGACCCAAGCGGAGCCGCTGGTGCGCAACGGGCTGATGCATCTGTTTTCCAAGAAACACTACGAAGAGCTGAGCCAGCTGCAGGACCTCAATGGCCTGCAGAACGAGGTCAAGGTGTTGCTGGCCGACACCCTGCAACGCAACGGCTACCCCAATCAGATCGACGAAGTGCTGTTTACCCGACTCGTGGTGCAATAAGGACGGCCCATGCTGCAGACCGAACACGCCTATCAGGAGCCGGTGGCCACTGCCACCGGTCGGGCACACGACGAAAACCACTACCTGCGCCAGTACCTGCCCCTGGTCAAGCGGGCCATGGGCCAGCTGCGCAGCCACTGTGGCCCGATGATGGGGCCGGAGGACATGGAGCAGATCGGCTTGATGGCCCTGCTGGATGCCCTGCGTCGTTATCCCGGTGAACCGGACAATGGTTTTATCGCCTTTGCCAGTCTGCGCATTCGTGGCGCCATTCTCGATGAGCTGCGGCGTCAGGATTGGCGACCGCGCCAATTGCGCCAGCAATCCCATGAGCTTAATGACACGGTGCGCCGGTTAACCCGGGAGTTGGGGCGCCCGCCCCACGATCAGGAGGTGGCCGATGCGCTGTCCCTGAGCCTGGAGCAATACCGGGAGCGGCTCTACGCCTCTCAGGCCGAGTCACTGCAGAGCCTTGATGAGCTGCTCGGTGCCGGCGCCAGCCTGGAGCAGGAGGGCAATGAGACCGAACGGTTCCAGCGCCATCGCACCCTCGCCAGTGCTCTGGGCAAGCTCAACCAACGGGAACAGCTGGTGCTGTCGCTCTACTACCAACACGAACTGAACCTCAAAGAGATCGCCCTGACCCTGGGCTTGACCGAATCGCGGATCTGCCAGCTGCATAAGCATGCCGTGAAACAGCTCAAAGCGATCTATCAGGATTGGGAACAGGATCAGTAAGGAAATACCCATGTTGAAGTTTTTTGGCCTATTGACCGTTATCGCCTCGGTATTTGGTGGCTTCCTGCTGGCCAAGGGCCAACTGGCGGCGTTGTGGCAACCGGCGGAGGTGGTGATCGTCATGGGGGCGGCGATCGGCTCCTACATCATCTCCAACCCGATGCCGGTACTGCGTGACACCCTGGCCCAACTGCGCGGCATCGTCACCAGCGAAAAAGAGGACCCGGAGCTGTACCCCCAGCTGTTCGGCCTGATGAACACGCTGATGAACCAGATCCGCATGAACGGCCTCAAGGTGCTGGACGAGCACATTGAAAAGCCGTTTGAGAGCTCCATCTTCCTGACCTACCCGGCGGTGCTGCGCCAGCCCATGCTGCTCAGTTTTCTGGTCGACAACCTGCGTCTGCAATCGATGGGCAAACTGACCGCCCACGAGTTCCAGCACCTGATGGAGGAGGAGATCCACCGCCTGCAGGAGGACCGGATGCGTCCCTCCCACGCCATGCATCGCACCGGCGAAGCCTTGCCCGGCTTCGGCATTTTGGCGGCGGTGATGGGCATCATCATCACCATGGGCGCCATTGATGGCCCGCTGACCATGATCGGCGTGCACGTCGCGGCGGCACTGGTGGGCACCTTTATGGGGGTGTTCGCCTGCTACTGCCTGTTCGAACCGGCGGCCTCGGCGATGGCGCACCTTATCGACCGCCGCATCGCCCAGTTGCATTGCGTTAAGGCGATTCTGGTGGCGCAGCAGGCGGGCAAGCAGCCGCTGCTGGCGCTGGACGCCGGTCGCCGCCTGATTCAGGAGGAGAACCGCCCCAGCTTCCTGCAGCTGGAACGCTACCTGGTTGAGGAGCAGCGCTGATGGCAGGCCATGAGGTGGTGGTGGTTCGCAGCCGCTCTCTGGGCGGCAAGCGGGCTAAGGCAGGGGGCGCCTGGAAGGTGGCCTTTGCCGACTTTACCCTGGCGATGATGGCGTTGTTCCTGGTGCTCTGGCTGGTCCAGGTGGCGGATAAACAGGAGCGCGCCTCCATTGTTCAGGCTCTGACCGGCGAAACCCTGCTGGAATCCAGCAGCGGTGGCAGCTGGGATTCCAATCGTCCGCACATTCTGGAGCTGGATGGCACGCTGTCGATGACCGAGGCCGTCATGCCCGCCACCGGCACCGGTGTGCAGCGGGCCGGACCCGCCATGGTGAATCAGATCCCTAAAGGGGAGCGCGGTGCTTCGGCCGGGCAGGGCGATACCCTGACCAGCCTGCTGCCCGGGCCGGTGGAAACCCAGGCTCAACTGGAGGTGCTGGCGCGGGAAGCGGGCAAGATCATCGCCCAGTCTGAGATCGCCGATAACGTCGCCATTCAGGTGGTGCCCCAGGGACTTAAGATCCTGATTCGGGATAACCTGCAGCAGTTTATGTTCGCCCGTGGCAGCAGCCGGATGACGCCCTATTTTGAGGACCTGCTGTTCTCGCTGGCGCCGCTGCTGAAACAGGTGCAAAACCCCCTGATGGTGTCCGGCCATACCGACTCCACCCACTTCCGCTCCAACGACAGCAGCAACTGGGAGCTGTCCAGTGAGCGAGCACTGGAAGCGCGTCGTGCCCTGGAGTTTGGTGGGGTAGGCCGTAACCAGTTCTTCAATGTGGTGGGCATGGCTGATCAGGTGCCGGTGGAACCCAGCGACCCGCGATCCAGCGCCAACCGTCGGATAGAACTGATGGTGTTGACCCACAAGGCGGAAGACGAGCTGAGAGGGCTGTTTGGGGTCCCCGATGGCAAACCGGTACCGGTTGCTCAGCAGGGTGCTGAGGCGAATCGGCCACGGGGGCGCTACGCCGAGGTCAGCCAGTGAGTCACGACATCGAAGTAGAACAGGACAATCGGCGCGAACACGCTCGTTTGTCCCTGCGTCGGGATCCGGAGCAGCCACTGGTGCTGGCCTGTGACGGCATCCCGGCTCGGTTGGTTAAGCCACACTGGCTGCGCGATAAGGTGCTGGGCATCGGTTCGCTGAAAGACGTCAGTGTCGGTGGATGCGGCCTGATCAGCGCGGCACCGCTGGCGATGGACAGCGTGTTGCAGCTGGAGGTGGGTGAACTGTCCATGCCCTGCAAGGTGGTGCGGAAAAGCCCGGTGCAGGGGGCGTTGCATTTTTATGGGTTGCGTTGGCAAGCGATGGAGCAAGACCAGCTGTTGGCACTGTATTCCGCCATCAGCCGGCTGAAGAGTAAGAGGGATGGACGATGAGCCAATTTCAGCGGCATGGTCCGGATAAACTGCAGAAATATTTTCTATACCTGATCGTCGGCGACTGGCTGTTGTTGGCCGGGGTGATGCTGGTGGTGGATTCGCTCAGCTTTCTCTACAGCAGCGCGATTGCGCTGCTGGTGGTGGCGTACAACGTGCTGCTGATGAAGTTGTGCTTTATCCGGGCGCGTCGTTCCAGCGACGGCTATCTGCTCTATCCGGTGGTGTTCGCCGCCCTGGTGTCATTCGCCTTGCTGGGATACGTGTTCTTTTTCCGCTAAGCGCTGCGAACCCATCGACTACCGCACAGAAACGCACGGCTTGCCGTGCGTTTTTTTGCCTCTGGTGGGGCTGGTGAACAGGCAAAAAAAAACCCGCCGAAATTCAGCGGGTAAGATTGAATGCAATCAACAATCTAAGAAGGAAGTTAAGCAAAAGAACCAGGGAACATTCTCGAAGGTGCTTAGGCTTCGGGAACGTCGGATTTGGGCGGCGTATGCCGATATGTTCCGAAAACAGGGCCTATTCTATGGAGCACCCCCGTTGCCATCAAACTAGAAAAATTCCAAATTCGAATTAGAAAAACTAATTTAGTGTGGTGATGTAAACGGGATGGGAACAATTCGGAAAAACTACCGGTAGCTCGCTTTAAATCCCGTATCGACGGTGGGTGTCGACGGCTTTTTCGTCGGTTGGGCGCTTTTTTTGGCGCTGCGCTGTGCCCGGGTTGGCCAAAAAAATCTAGTTTGTGCGCTGTGTCTCTTGCATCGGTGAGTTGATCCCGCCTATGGGGGATGGTTAGAGTGACGCCGTTTACATTACGCGATACATAACAACAACACAGGGAGTCGTAACAGCATGTTAAGTAAGACTAAGTGGAGCACCCTGGCGGTTGCGGCGCTGTTGGCGGGGTGTCAGAGCGCCCAGCCCGATGCGCCTGCCGGGGCGCCGGACAGCCCTCGTGGCCCGGTCGTGGAGCAACTGCACGGCCAGGCGGTGGCGGACCCATACCGCTACCTGGAAGACCCGCAGCAGGCCCAGACCCAGGCCTGGGTTGAAGCCCAGCGCGCCTACGGTGATGGCATTCTGGCGGCGATCCCCAACCGCGATGTGATTGAGAACCGCATCAGTGAACTGTGGAACTACGAGAAGGTGGGGGCCCCGTTCTTTAAAGGGGAGCGGGAGTTCTTCTTCCGTAACGACGGCCTGCAGAGCCAGTCCGTGATGTACGTTAAGGACAAGCCGGGCGCAGACGCCCGTGTGCTACTTGACCCCAATACTCTGTCCGAAGATGGCACCGTTGCCCTGAGCGGCATCTCTGTCAGCCCCGATGGCAACACTCTGGGTTACGGCGTTTCCCAGTCTGGTTCCGACTGGCAGCAGTGGCACTTTATCCGCATCGCCGATGGCAAGGTGCTGGGTGAGCCGCTGGAGTGGATCAAGTTCTCCACCCCGCAGTGGAACGAAGACAGCAGCGGCGTCTGGTACGCCCGTTACGATGCCCCGGAAGGGGAGGGCAAGCTGGAGGAGGTCAACCGCGCCCAGAAGCTGTTCTTCCACAAGAGGGGTGAAGCCCAGAGTGCCGACACCCTGGTGTATGAGCGTCCGGACCAGCCCGAGTGGGGCTTCTCCCCGACCCTGACCGACGACGGCCAGCATCTGGTGATCAGCGTCTGGCAGGGCACTGACCGCCGCAACCGCGTGTTCCTGAAAGATCTGAAAACCGGTGATGTGAAACCGCTGGTGGATGAGCTGGTGGCGGAAGTGGGTTTCCTCGGTAACGACGGTGACCGCTACTACTTCAAAACCGATCTGGATGCCCCCAATGGCCGCATTGTTGCCATGGACATCAACAAGCCGGCCAGCGCCAACTGGCAAACCCTGGTGGCGGAAACCGCTTCCCCCATCGACAGCGTCAAGCTGGTGAATGACCACTTCGTCGTGGTACGCCTCAAAGACGTGCTGGCCGATGTGATGGTGTATGGCCTGGATGGTAAAGCTCAGCACCACCTCGACCTGCCCGGTGCGGGCCGCGTCGTGGGCCTGACCGGCCGTCGCAGCGACACCAGCCTGTACTTCTCCTTTAACTCCACCATCCACCCGGCCGGGGTGTACCGCTACGACTTCGACGGCGATGCGGTGCATGCGCACCGTCTGCCCGAGGTGGCGTTTGATCCGGAGCAGTACGTTTCTGAGCAGGTGTTCTACACCAGCAAAGACGGCACCCGCGTGCCGATGCTGATCACCTACAAGAAGGGGCTGGAGAAGGACGGCGACAACCCGACCCTGCTGTACGCTTACGGCGGCTTCAATGTCTCTGTCACCCCGCGCTTCTCCCCGGCCACCATCGCCTGGCTGGACATGGGCGGCGTCTACGCGGTGCCTAACCTGCGTGGCGGCGGTGAGTATGGCCTGCACTGGCACCAGGGCGGCATGCGTGGCAACAAGCAGAACGTGTTTGATGACTACTACGCGGCGGCCGAGTACCTGATTGACGAGGGCTACACCCGCAGTGAGCGCTTAGGGGCCTATGGCCGTTCCAACGGTGGCCTGCTGATGGGCGCCGCGCTGACCCAGCGTCCCGACCTGTTTGCCGCGGTGCTGCCGGCGGTGGGCGTGCTGGATATGCTGCGCTACCACAAATTCACCATCGGTTGGGCCTGGATCCCGGAGTACGGCAGCGCCGACAACGCTGAGGATTTTGAGTACCTGATGGCTTACTCACCGCTGCACAACGTGACCGAGCGTGCCTACCCGGCCACCATGGTGATGACCGCAGACCACGATGATCGCGTGGTGCCGGCGCACAGCTATAAGTTCACTGCAGCGATGCAGGCGGCGCAAACCGGCGCTGCGCCGATTTTTGCCCGTATTGAGCACAATGCCGGCCACGGTGCGGGTAAGCCGACCGCCATGCGCATCGCGGAACAGCGCGATATTTACGCGTTCCTGTGGCACAGCTTCGGTCTGACCATTCCCGACAGTCTGTAACCACTTACCCCAGCAAAACGGCGGCCAAAAGGCCGCCGTTTTTCATGGTTTCTTCAGAATGGGGCGTTTGTTACCGTTTTTTATCCGTTATTTACTGCGCAAGCGGCGGTTCGCCACTCCCATCACAGAAAGCGCTCGGGTATAGTAGCCGAACCCATTTTTTAACGACGCGATGGAAGCAGTGGCGAGCGAAGCCTTTCATTGGCCGGTGCGGGTGTACTATTCGGACACCGACGCCGGCGGCGTGGTCTACCACGCCAATTATTTGAACTTCTTCGAACATGCACGGACTGAATGGCTACGCAGCCTCGGTTTCGAGCAGGACCGACTGATGGCGGAAGACCTGGTGTTTGCGGTGCGTCAGATGACCATCGACTTTGTCCGCCCGGCCCGGTTCAATCAGCAACTCGACGTCGTGACCCGGCTGGTCAAACTCGGGGCGGTCAGCCTGGTGTTTGAACAGCAGCTCATGGATGAGGTGGGCGAGGTGTATTGCCAGGCCCAGGTCAAGATCGGCAGCTTGAGCGCCGATACTTTTACACCAAAGAAAATTCCTCAATCGATCAAACAGGAGCTTGCACGTGCCGGCTGAGATCTCGTTTATTGGCCTCTTTTTGGAAGCGAGCTTGCTGGTCAAGCTGGTGATGATTTTCCTGCTGCTGATGTCAGTCGCCGCCTGGACCGTCATCTTCCAGCGCCAGAAAGCCCTTAAAGAGGCGCAGCGTCGCGCCCAGCGTTTTGAAGACCGCTTCTGGTCCGGCGTCGACCTTAACCGCCTGTACCAGGAACTCTCCGCCCGTGGCGACCAGAACAGCGGCCTGGAGCTGATGTTCACCAACGGCTTTAAAGAGTACGCCCGTCTCTCCAAGTCCTCCCGCAGCGCTGAAGCGGTGATGGACGGCAGCTACCGCGCCATGCGCGTTTCCCTCTCCCGCGAAGTGGACAAGCTGGAACAGCATCTGCCGATGCTGGCCACCATCGGTTCCACCAGCCCCTACATCGGCCTGTTTGGCACCGTATGGGGCATCATGAACTCCTTTATCGCCCTGGGCAGTGTGCAGCACGCCACCCTGAACATGGTGGCACCCGGTATCGCCGAAGCGCTGATCGCGACCGCGATGGGTCTGTTTGCCGCGATTCCGGCGGTGATCTTCTTCAACCGATTCTCCACCCGGGTTGAAAAGCTGGAGAACAGCTACGCCAACTTTATGGATGAGTTCTCCGCGATCCTGCATCGTCAGGCCTACAGCCAGCAGGGAGAGCCCCGCGCATGATGGCCGGATACCAGCGTAAACGACGCCGTAAGGTGGCGGAGATTAACGTCGTTCCCTATATCGACGTGATGCTGGTGCTGTTGATCATCTTTATGGCAACCGCGCCGCTGGTGACCCAGGGCGTTAAGGTGGATCTGCCCCAGGCCAGTGCCGAGCCCCTCTCCGCTGATTCCAAGCCGCCGCTGGTGGCGTCGGTCAATTCGGAAGGGGAGTACTTCCTCGACAATGGCTCCGTGGATGAGCGCAAGCCGCTGATGCTCGATGAGCTGGCCGCGCTGGTGGCCGCGGAGTTGCAGATCAACCCGGATCGGCCGGTGGTGGTGAATGGTGACCGCAACGTCTCCTATGACCAGATTGTTCAATTGATGGTAAGCCTGCAAAGCGCCGGCGTACCCTCCGTTGGTTTGATGACAGAATCCAATGAGTAAGCAGACCCAACCCGGCCAATCGCCCATCGGCATCCCGCTTGCGGTGTCGGTGCTGTTGCACGCCGGTCTGTTGGGCTTGTTGGCAGTCAGCGTAGACTTCTCCAGCAAGCCCAAACCGCAGCCTCAGGCCAGTGCGCCGGTGGTTCAGGCGGTGACCGTTGATAAAGCCCAGGTCGAGCAACACGTGAAGCGCATCCAGGCAGAGCAGGCCGCGGCCCGCGAAGCGGAGCGCCAACGCCAGGCTGATCTGGAGCGCCAGGCCAAGGAAGCGGAACGCAAACGCCAGGCTGAGCAGGATCGCCTGCGTAAGCTGGAGCAGGAGCGTCAGCAGCGCCAGGCTGAAGTGAAGCGGGCTGAAGAGGCCGCCAAGCAGGCCAAGATCAAGCAACAGGAAGAGGAAAAACGCGCCCGCCAGGCCGCTGAACAGCGCGCCAAGGAGGAAGCCGCCCGTCAGGAAGCCGAGCGCAAGCGCAAGGCGGAAGAGGAAGCGGCCCGCAAAGCGGAAGCCGAGCGCAAGCGCAAAGAGGAAGAGCGCAAGCGTAAGGAAGCCGAGGAAGCGGCCCGGAAAGCCCGTGAGGCCGAGCTGGCTGCCCAGATGGCGGCGGAGCAGGCGGAACTGGCCCAGGCCCGTCAGCAGCAAGTGCTGACTGAGGTGGAACGCTACTCGGTATTGATTCGTCAGGTGATTCAACGCAACCTGCGTACCGATACCAGTATGCGTGGCAAGCAGTGTCGGGTTCGCATCAACCTGGCCCCGGACGGCTTTGTGTTTGACTCGCGGGTGCTCTCCGGTGACCCCGGCGTATGCCGTGCCACCCAAGCCGCGATTCAGGCCGCTGGCCAGTTGCCCGTATCGAAAGAGCCGGATGTGTACAACCAGCTCAAACAGATTGACTTAACCGTAGAACCGGAACTGTAAGGACATGATGAACTCCTGGATCCCACGTTTTGTTCAGGCCGCCTTGGCCATGGTGCTGCTGGTGTCGATGCCGGCGCGCGCCACCCTGGAGATTGTGATCACCGAGGGCGTCAATGCCGCCCGTCCGGTGGCCGTAGTGCCCTTTGTCTGGGAAGGCCCGGGCCCGATGCCCGAGCAGATCAGCGATGTGGTGACCTCTGACCTGGCCCGCTCTGGCAGCTTTAACCCGCTGCCGGTGACCCAGTTGCCGCAGACCGCCATCAGCAACGAGGCGCAGATGGACCTGGAAGCCTGGGTCAATACCGGTGCCGAAGCGGTGGTGGTGGGTAAGGTAAGCCAGCAGGGCGCCGACCAGTTTAAGGTGGTGTTTGAGTTGGTGGATCTGATCCGCGCTCAGGCCACGGGTGGGGATACCCAGGGCTTTGACGGTAACGGCCTGGTCAAGACCAATGACCACATTATCGAAGGCCGCGAGACCGTGATCAGCAAGGCGCAGTTCCGCCAATACGGTCACCGCATCTCTGATCTGGTGTATGAAGCCCTGACCGGCGTGAAAGGCGCGTTCTTGACCAAGATCGCCTACGTCACCGTCGACGAATCTGCTGCTCCCTTTAAGTTCCAGCTCCGCGTAGCCGACTATGACGGTTACAACGAGACGGTACTGCTGCGCTCCCGTGAGCCGCTGATGTCGCCGTCCTGGTCGCCGGATGGCCGCAAGCTGGCTTACGTCTCCTTTGAGAATCGCCGCTCTGAGATCTACGTTCAGGATCTCTACACCCAGCAGCGTGAACGGGTGACCAGCTTTGCCGGCATCAACGGTTCGCCCTCCTGGTCCCCGGATGGCAAGCAACTGGCGATGACGTTGTCAAAAGACGGCAGTTCCGAAATCTACACTCTGGACCTGGCCACCCGTGCGCTGAAACGGATCACCAACCACTACGCCATCGACACCGAGCCGACCTGGGCCCCCGATGGCAAGTCTCTGGTATTCACGTCAGAGCGGGGTGGTCGCCCCCAGATATATCGAGTATATTTGGATTCCGGTCGAATTCAGAGGCTTACATTCCAAGGTGAATGGAACCTCGGAGGCTCGATGACGCCAGATGGTCGCTATCTGGTGATGGTTAATCGCACCAATGGGAAGTTCAACATCGCGCGTATGGAGTTGAGCACCGGTTACATGGACGTGCTCACCGAGACCTACCTCGATGAGTCGCCGAGCGTAGCCCCCAATGGCAGCATGATCATCTATGGCACCACCCATAATGGTCGACAGGTTTTGGCTGCGGTCTCCATGGATGGCCGTTTTAAGGCGCGACTGCCAGTGCAGGTGGGCAATGTAAAAGCCCCGGCCTGGTCACCGTTCCTGTAAGAAGTATCGTCACTAAGTAAAAGAAATAGGATTCGTCCGATGAAATTGAACCAAGTTCTTAAGGGTTTGCTGATTGCGGTTCCCGCCCTGGCTCTGACTGCCTGTAGCTCTACCAGCGACACCGACGCTCAGTCCTCCTCCAGCTCTAACCAGCAGCAGGTAGAATCCGGCGTTCAAACCGGTGCTATCGAGCAGGTACAGACTCCGGAAGAGATCCAGCGTCAGAAGTACGAGCAGCTGCGTCAGGAACACATCATCTACTTCGACTTCGACCGTAGCGATGTATCCGGCCAGTACGCTGAACTGCTGGAAGCCCACGCGGCCTTCCTGGTAGAAAACCCGAGCACCAAAGTACTGATCGAAGGTCACGCTGATGAGCGCGGTACCCCTGAGTACAACATCGCCCTGGGCGAGCGTCGTGCGAAAGCGGTAGAGCGTTACCTGCAGGGTCTGGGCGTACTGTCTTCTCAAATCACCATCGTATCCTACGGTGAAGAGAAGCCGCTGGACTCCTCCGCCACTGACGCGGCCCACGCCAAGAACCGTCGCGCGGTACTGGTGTACTAATCCGGTAGGAAAGCTATGAAGCGAGTCGTCATTGTTACGGCACTTCTATGCTGGGGGGCGCAGCCATTGGCTGCGCCCGCTCCCGTTGTAGAGGCTGCCCCAAGTAGTGCCCGTTCGGGCGATATCAACAGCCGGGTGGACCGTCTGGAGCGCCAGATGCAGGCCCGTAACCAGTCCCAGCTGCAACTGCAGCAGACACTGGACCAGATGCAGCGCGAAATCGGTGAACTGCGTGGCCAGAGTGAAAACCAGGCCTACCAGATCCAGCAGATGCTGGAACGCCAGCGTCAGCTGTACCAGGACCTGGCCAAACTGCAGAGCGCCCCTCAGGCCGCCGCGCCCGCTGCCACCGCTCCCTCTTCCACACCCGCTGTTTCCTCCCTGTCTGAAGCCGACGCCTACACCCAGGCCCTGAACCTGGCCACCAAGGAACGTCGCTTTGACGACGCCATTCCGGCGTTTCGTCGCTTTATCGAGCAGTACCCCGACTCCAGCTATACTCCCAATGCGTATTATTGGCTGGGCCAGCTGCTCTACAATCAGGGTCAACTGGCGGAAGCCGGCACCATGTTCGCCACGGTGGCTGACAAGTATCCGAAATCCTCTAAACGCTCAGATTCTCTGCTGAAGCAGGGATTGATTGCGGATCGTCAGGGGGATAAGGCAACGGCACAACGCTTCTTTAAGCAGGTGATCAGCGAATACAGCGGCAGCAGTGCGGCTAACATGGCGCAAAAACACCTCAATTAAGCGGGTCCAAGGGCCTGTCGGCACTGGGAAAATTGGATTTTTTAACCGCTTCGGCGCTTTTGTGGGCAAGTGGCACGAAAATCAGAAAATCCGGTTGCATGGCCAAACGAACTTGGTATTATAGCCGCCCGTCGACAGGGGAGGGTGCTGAACCCGACACTGTAGGCAAACCCCAGTGGGTCGTTAGCTCAGTTGGTAGAGCAGTTGGCTTTTAACCAATTGGTCGAAGGTTCGAGTCCTTCACGACCCACCACTCTTCGCCTTTCGCGAAGAATCCCTAAGTGGGTCGTTAGCTCAGTTGGTAGAGCAGTTGGCTTTTAACCAATTGGTCGAAGGTTCGAGTCCTTCACGACCCACCACTTCTTCGCCTCTTGCGAAGAAACCTTTAGTGGGTCGTTAGCTCAGTTGGTAGAGCAGTTGGCTTTTAACCAATTGGTCGAAGGTTCGAGTCCTTCACGACCCACCACTTCTTCGCTTCTGCGGGGAAAACCTTTAGTGGGTCGTTAGCTCAGTTGGTAGAGCAGTTGGCTTTTAACCAATTGGTCGAAGGTTCGAGTCCTTCACGACCCACCACTCTTCGCGCTTTGCGAGGAAACCTCAGTGGGTCGTTAGCTCAGTTGGTAGAGCAGTTGGCTTTTAACCAATTGGTCGAAGGTTCGAATCCTTCACGACCCACCACTTCTTCGCCCTTTGCGAGGAAACCCCAGTGGGTCGTTAGCTCAGTTGGTAGAGCAGTTGGCTTTTAACCAATTGGTCGAAGGTTCGAGTCCTTCACGACCCACCACTTCTTCGCCCCTTGCGAAGTACCCCCTCAGTGGGTCGTTAGCTCAGTTGGTAGAGCAGTTGGCTTTTAACCAATTGGTCGAAGGTTCGAGTCCTTCACGACCCACCATTCTTCGCCCCTTGCGAAGTACCCCCTCAGTGGGTCGTTAGCTCAGTTGGTAGAGCAGTTGGCTTTTAACCAATTGGTCGAAGGTTCGAGTCCTTCACGACCCACCACTCTTCGCCCCCTGCGAAGGCACCCCTCAGTGGGTCGTTAGCTCAGTTGGTAGAGCAGTTGGCTTTTAACCAATTGGTCGAAGGTTCGAGTCCTTCACGACCCACCATTCTTTCTTCCCGTTTTCGTCTTGTTCACTCCCCCTGCATCCCAATCTTGCGAAAATCGCACAATCTGTTGGCGTTTTTTTTAACGCAAAAATTTTTCTCCAGGCTTTTTGTCTTTTTTAAGTGACTTAGCTCTGGCGCGCGATTTCAGTAAAAGATCCTTCATATTCATGGAATAAAGTTCAATCTCTGTACTATGTTGTCTACAGGTAGCACGGAAGTTCCTGTTCTGTTTTCGACTTTTTGCCAATACAGGGTAGGGTGCGGCTGCTAGATAGTACCTTTGGATCATAATGATGACAGGGAGAGATCTAGGTGAACACGTTTAAACTGCCCAAAACTGCACTGGCCCCGGTGGCAATCGCGCTACTGGCGGCTTCTCCTCTGGCCCAGGCTGACACCGAATTCAAATTTGGTGGTTATGTAAAAGCCGATGTCATGGTCAGCGACTACAGCAACGGTGCGCCGAGCGACAGCAACCTGTCGCGTCAGTTCTACGTACCCGGCACCATCTATGGAGACGACTCTCGCGCCAGCACGGTAACCGACTTCCAGGCTCGTGAGACCCGTTTCAACTTCACCTCCAACAGTGATCTGGATGGCCATACGCTGAAGTTCTTTCTGGAACTGGATTTCTTTACCCACTCAGACGGTAACCAGCGTGTGTCCAACAGTTACTCGCCGCGTCTGCGTCACGCGACAGTGACCTTCGACAACTGGACGGCGGGTCAAACCTGGTCCACCTTCCAGAACCCCGGCGCGCTGCCGGAGGCGCTGGACTTTGTGGGCGCAGCCGAAGGCACCCCCTTCGTGCGTCAGGGTCTGATCCGTTACACCGCCGGTGGCTTCCAGGTGGCTCTGGAAAACCCCAAGGCAACCTTCACCAATGCGGAAGGGGGACGAGTCGAGTCCGATTCCAGCTACATTCCGGACTTTGTTGCCCGCTATAACTTCAAGGGCGGCGACGCGAGCTTCTCAATCGCGGGTCTGGTTCGTCAGCTCGAGATCGATGAGAACGGGTTTGACGAAAGTGAGACCGGTTATGGCGTCTCCTTTGCCGGTGTGGTGCCGGTGTTCAACCGGGACATGCTGAAGTTCATGCTGAACTACGGTGACGGTGCGGGTCGTTATCTCGCCCTGAACTATGCCAATGGTGCGGCGTTGACCGATGCGGGCACTGAGACCATCTCCTCGGTATCCGGTTTTGTCTCGTACCAGCACTGGTGGAGCGATCGCTGGCGCAGCAACATCACTGCGTCCGCCTTTGAGGCAGACAATCCGGATGTGCTGGCCAACAGCAACGCCAACGAGACCTCCTACAGCGGCAACATCAACCTGCTGTACTCACCGGTGAAGCCGGTCACCATTGGTGTGGAGTACCTGTACGCGTTGAACGAACAGGCCGACGGTGACGATGGTGAGCTGAACCGCTTTATGCTCTCCTTCAAGTACGCGCTGTAATCGCGTCAGCCCATAAAAAAAGGCCGGCATATGCCGGCCTTTTCTGTGCCTGACCGTTTACCCGGCCAGTTGGGTGAAATAGCTGTGCAAGCCGCTGAGCAGCTCGTTCATCGCCACTGAGGCGAGGATAAGACCCATCACCCGGCTGACGATGGCGGCACCTGCAGCGCCGATAACCCGCTGGATAGGATTGGCCAGCATCAGCAGGACCAGAGTGATGGCCAGTACCGACAGCATAATGCCAGCGGTGACCGCTTGCTGGCTAAAGTCAAAGCGGGTGTTGTCGGTCAGCATCACGATGGCCAGCATCGCGCCGGGGGAGGCGATGGAAGGGATGGCCAGCGGGTACACCGCTTTGTCCCACAGATTTTCATCGTGCAGATCGATCTCACTGGCGGGCTTACTCTCGCCGAAGATCATGGTCAGGGCAAACAGCAACAGCACCAGGCCACCGGCTACCTGGAAGGCGGGCAGGGGCACTTCCATCGCTTCCAGCAGTATCTGACCGGCTACCAGGAAGAACAGCAGGGTCAGGGCGGAGATAAATATGGCTTTAAAGGCGATGCGGCGCTGTTGTGCGGCAGTCATGCCCCGGGTTTGGGACAGGAACACCGGGATGGACCCCACAGGATCAATCACGGCCCAAAGTAATACGAATTGGGTTAACAACAATTCCAACATTCACCTCTCCTGTTGCGTTAATAACGCGCTCATTTTACAACAAAAAAAGCGGCCGGTTGGCCGCTTTTTCCGGAATAACCTGAACCTTAGGCGTACAGACCCAGATTTTCCTTGGCGTAGGCTTCGAAATCGTCGCAGCCACCGATGTGGTTTTGATCGATGAAGATCTGCGGCACGGTGTGGACCGGCTTACCCACGGTCTTTTCCAGATCTTCTTTGCTCACGCCTTCGGCATGCATATCAACGTAGCGGAATTTGAAGTCTTCGCGAGTTTCTTGCAGGGACTCGGCGATCTGCTTGGCGCGGACGCAGTAAGGACAGCCCGGACGGCCAAAAATAACCACAAACATAATGTTCTCCATTTGGTATCGCTGAGCCGTTATATCACAGTTCAGTGAATTGGGCGTGGCCCGGGGCAGGCCGGGGCGCGAAATTGTGTGTTGGCGATACTATGCCGCTTTCACCTGCTGGAGCCAAAACGGCAGAATCGATTAACGCTATCGGGATTAAACCGGATTAACCGTAGGCGCTGTCGGCTTTGCGGTAGCGCCCCTGGTAATCGAACAGGGTTTCAATCACCTTCCAGTAGCGCTTATTTTCGAACCGCGCGATCACGAAATCCGGGTGGCGGAAACGCGCCGCCTGGCTGACCACGGCGTCGACGTCCGGCAGGCGCAAGGGCTGGCCAGGGCTTTTCAGATGGTTGCGGACAAACTGGTGGTAAAACAGACCACGCTGGCCCGGACTGTCATAGCCGAAGCGACGGCTCAGGGTGTCGCCGTCCTCGTCGTGCCAGGTCACCTCAATCTGACGTGCGCCCTGTTTACCGCTGACCGCCGCCAGGCTCACTCCCGCACAACGCAGCACCTTGTAGTCTTTCAGCCGCAGCACTTCGGCAAGGCGTTTGTCCGGGTCGGCGAGGGCTTTGCCACAGCCATGGCAGTCCCGCGCGGCAATGTCGTTTTCCGTCAGGCAGTCCGGGCACTCCTTATAGCGAAAACGGTAGTCACACTGCACCGCTTTGCCGTGCTCGTCATTCTGGTAGCCCTGGCAACGACGACCGAAGTGCTCCAGCACCAGCCCGTTGTCATCGGTTTTGCCCCAGAACGCGTTGTCGTGGCCGCACTTGGGGCAGGGCACGCTGACCGGACTGGTGTCCGGGTGGGGACGAGGCTCGCCCACCTCGGGAGAGTAAAGGGAATAGCCGTTGCCGGCGTAGTCCAGCACCAGACAGTCGGTCTTGCCCGGCGACAGGCGCAGGCCACGGCCCACCATCTGCTGGAACAGCGCCACGGAATCGGTGCGGCGCAACAGGGCGATCAGGTCGACATGAGGGGCATCGAAGCCGGTGGTTAACACCGCCACGTTCACCAGAAACTTCAGCTGCCGCGCCTTGAACGCGTCAATCAGCTGTTGTCGTTCCGCCTTGGGGGTGTCAGCGGTCAGCAGAGCCGATTGCTCCGGCGGCAGCAGGGCCAGCACCTCACGACCATGGCGGACGCTGGCGGCGAAGATGATCACCCCCTCGCGCTGCTTCGCCTGCTCAACCAGCTGTTCGCAGATCAGTGCCGTGGCCCGGCCCCGCAGCTCCGGGTTGAGTTTAGGCTCGTCACCTTCATCGCACAGTAGCCAGCTGGCCACCGCGCCGTCCATCATGGTCGGCGGGGTCAGGTAGCCTGACTTAATCAGGTGGCTGATGGGCAACTCGTAGATGCACTCATCAAATGGCTTGGCGTCGGTGCTGCGCAGGGCGCCCTGGTAGTGGCGCTGATAGATCCAGCCTCCATCAAGGCGGTAGGGTGTGGCGGTCAGGCCCAGCACGCACAAGGCCGGGTTTGCCTGGCGCAGGGTGCTCAGCAGGCTCTGATACTGGGACTCCGACTCCTGGCTGATGCGGTGGCACTCATCAATGATGACGATGGAGTAGGGTTCCGTCAGCTTTGACTGGGCCCGGGCCAGGGATTGCACCGAGGCAAACACCACCTTGGCACTGATGTCCTTTTGTCCCAGCCCCGCCGAGTAGACCGAACTTTCCAGCCCGTAGGCAGCAAACTTCTCCCGGTTCTGTGCCACCAGCTCCTGCACATGGGTCAGCACCAGCACACGCCCTTTGGCGATGCGGGCCAACTCGGCAATCACCAGGCTCTTGCCGGCCCCGGTGGGCAGCACCACCACGGCAGGGCTGCGCTTTTGGCGGAAATGCTGAATGACGGCCTGAACGGCTTCTTGTTGGTAGGGGCGGAGGGTGTAAGCCATGGGGTCTCTCGTTGCGGGCGCGGCTTAGTGTAACCGGCGCTCTGACGGATGTCAGGGGCGGAAACAAAAACGCCCCGCACTGCGGGGCGTTGTGTTCACTTAGGGCCGGTTTACAGCACCATGGCCGCCAGCCAGCCTGCGGCCAGCAGCGGCAGGTTGAAGTGGACAAAAGTGGGGATCACCGTATCGCGGATGTGGTCGTGCTGACCGTCGGCGTTCAGACCGGAGGTCGGGCCCAACGTGGAGTCAGAGGCCGGAGAGCCGGCATCCCCCAGCGCGGCAGCGGTGCCCACCAGCGCGATGATCGCCGGTACCGAAAAGCCAAAGCTCAGGCCCAGTGGGACATAGATGGTGGCGATGATCGGGATGGTGGAGAAGGAGGAACCGATTCCCATGGTGATCACCAGGCCGACAAACAGCATCATAAAGGCGGCCAACGCTTTGTTGTCACCAATGATGTCTCGTACCGACTCCACCAGCATCGGCACCTCACCAGTGGCTTTTACCACTTCGGCAAAGCCTTTGGCGGCGATCATGATAAAGCCGATGTTGGCCATCATGTGGACGCCACGGGTAAAGGCATCCTGAGCGGTGATCTCCTCTTTGTCGATCCCCGCCACGCTCAGAATCACAAAACCGATCAGGGCACCGAAGATCATGGAGCCGGTCCACAGCTGAACGCCCAGTGCGGCAACGATGGCCAGCAACGCCACCTGGATGCGGCGGGGGTTCAGTTCGGTGTGTTCGGGCTCAGTGGCCAGGATCTGGCTTTCACTGTAATCCCGCGGTTTGCGGTAGGTAATGAATACCGCGATGGCCAGACCGATCAGCATGCCGATGGCCGGGATCACCATGGCGGACGCCACATCGCCCACCACCAGCGGGCCGACGGCGCCGCTGTCTACCTGAGCCTGCAGGCCATTACTCAGCAGGTTCTGCAGCAGCAACCCTTCCTGGAAGATCAGGCCAAAGCCCACCGGCAGGGCCATATAGGTGGTCACCAGACCAAAGGTGATGACACAGGCCACCAGGCGACGGTCCATGCGCAGGCTGCTCATAACGTGCAGCAGCGGCGGGATCAGAATCGGCACAAAGGCGATGTGCACCGGCACCAGGTTCTGGGACATCACCGCCATCGCCAGGATCGCCATCAGCATCAGGATGCGCACTTTGCGGACGGTGCTGGGATCCGGCTTACCGCCGAGTCGACGGATGATGGAGCGGGACAGGAGATCGGTGATGCCGGTGTGGGCCAGGGCCACGGCAAAGGCGCCGAGAAGGGCGTAAGCCAAGGCCACTTCGGCACCACCGCCAAGCCCTTCATTAAAGGCTTTGATGGTGCTGCTGATGTCCATGCCGGCGGTCAAACCAGCGACGAGTGCACTGGTGATCAGGGCGATCACGACATTAACGCGGGCAAGGCTCAGGGCCAGCATCAGTGCTACGGCAATAATGACTGCATTCATAGAAAGGGGTGTCTCAATCGTTTTTCTTATCGGAATGGGCGTCGCAAGGCTCCCATTTGTAAGGGATCACCATAGCGCTGTCTATATGGATGGCAGATTGGACTGCGTTTTTTTCCTCCGGCAGGCAAAAGTGTTAGCCGGGTAACACAAAATCGACATTCGGTTTTTCTCTCAGCCCAATCGAAAAAGTAGAACAGGGTAGGTGTTGTTTCGAGGAAGGGCCGAACGTATTATGCATTCCAACGGTGAGCGGCATCGCTAACCGACGGAAACTAAACCAATACCTTTGGAGATGGAAAATGAGCGTACTCGTAGGTCGTCAAGCCCCGGATTTTACTGCTGCAGCTGTGCTGGGCAACGGCGAAATCGTTGATTCCTTCAACCTGCACTCTGCTATCAAGGGCAAGCCTGCAGTGGTTTTCTTCTACCCGCTGGACTTCACCTTCGTATGCCCGTCTGAGCTGATCGCTTTTGACCACCGCATCGAAGAGTTCCAGAAGCGTGGCGTTGAAGTTATCGGCGTATCCATCGACTCCCAGTTCTCCCACAACGCATGGCGTAACACCTCTGTAGAGAACGGCGGTATCGGCCAGGTTCGCTACCCGCTGGTGGCTGACGTTAAGCACGAAATCTGCCAGGCCTACGATGTAGAGCACCCGGAAGCCGGTGTGGCCTTCCGTGCCTCCTTCCTGATTGACAAGGAAGGCCTGGTTCGCCACCAGATCGTGAACGACCTGCCGCTGGGCCGTAACATCGACGAGATGCTGCGTATGGTTGACGCTCTGCAGTTCCACGAAGAGCACGGCGAAGTGTGCCCGGCTCAGTGGGAAAAAGGTAAGCAGGGTATGGACGCTTCTCCGGACGGCGTAGCCCGCTTCCTGTCCGAGCACGCTGAAGGCCTGTAAGCCACAGTGAGCCAAAAAGGCGACCGCAAGGTCGCCTTTTTTGTGCCCGGAATTCAGCCATAAAAAAGGCGGCCATCGGGCCGCCTTTTTCTGCGTATCAGGAGTTGGTCAGTTTGCCGGCCTCTTCGCCGGGCACCATGGGCCAGCCGCCCAGAGCTTTCCAGCGGTTGACGATGTAGCAGAACAGCTCGGCGGTACGCTGGGTGTCGTACAGGGCGGAGTGCGCTTCTTTGTTGTCGAACGGAATGCCGGCGGCACGACAGGCTTTGGCCAGTACGGTCTGGCCCAGTGCCAGGCCGGACAGGGCAGCGGTATCAAAGGTGCCGAACGGGTGGAAGGGCACCCGCTTCATCTTGGTACGCTCGGACGCGGCGTTGACGAAGCTCTGATCGAAGGTGGCGTTGTGGGCCACGATGATGGAGCGGTTACAGCCCGCGGCTTTCTGGCCCTTGCGAACCAGTTTGAAGATTTCGCTTAAGGCTTCGCGCTCAGACACCGCACCACGCAGGGCGCTGAAGGGGTCGGTGATGCCATTAAACTCCAGCGCTGCCGGTTCCAGGTTGGCGCCTTCAAAGGGGGCAACGTGGAAGTGGATGGTCTGGTCCGGCTGCAACCAACCCTGCTCATCCATCTTCAGCGTGACCGCCGCGATCTCGAGGAGGGCGTCGGTCTGCGCGTTGAAACCGGCGGTTTCAACGTCAATCACCACCGGGTAGTAGCCTCGGAAGCGGTTGCTGAGCAGGTTGGCGTCGTTTTGGTTGGTCATAGCATCGTCAGGTTGTTCGCAGGGCCGCACATTATCGCAAACCGATCTGGTGATTGAAATGCCAGGGAGAGCGCGACTGCCTGTTCTATGAGCTAAAGCTTGCCCGTTGAGCGCCGATACAGGGAGCATGACGAAGATTGGGGGTTGGCAATGATACGCTGGACGGGCTTACTGGTGCTGCTGATGAGTACAGCCGCACAAGCGGGTATCCGCAACTACGTGGCGCCGATTGAAGGCTCACTGTGGCAGATGGAGCAATCCTCGCCGCTGCAGTGCGTGCTCAGCCACGAGATCCCCCGCTATGGTAAGGCGGTGTTTGTCAGCCGGGCCAGCAAACAGCTCAATCTGCACTTCACTCTGGAGATGCGCCGTAAGCCTGACGTCACCACCGAAGCCTGGGTGCGCTCCATCGCCCCGGCCTGGCGTCCCGGCGTGCCCCCCCGTGATATCGGTGCGCTGACCTACTACCGCCACTTCAACGGTGAATTGCCCAAGCAGGAAGCCTGGCTGATGCTGACGGAGCTGGAGCAGGGGATGCAACCCACCTTCTTCTATCAGGACTGGTACAGCCCGGATCAGGTGGCCGTGGGCCTCTCCTCCGCCAACTTCGCCCCCACCTACCGGGATTTCGTCAACTGCCTGGATAGCCTGTTGCCGTTTGGCTATGAGGACATCGCTTTCTCTGTGCTGCACTACCAGCAGAAGGATGGCGAGCTGACCCGCGAGTCAAAGCGCCGGGTGGACCAGATCATCCAGTACCTTCAGCTCGACCCGGCGGTAGAGCTGGTGCTGACCGACACCTACACCGACAATCACCGCTCCAAGGCCACCAACCAGGCCATCACCGAACAGCAGGCCAACACCTTGCGCAGCTACTTGGTGCAGTCCGGCATCTCCGAGGAGCGGATCATCGCCACCGCGCACGGTGAACAGCGCCACATTGCCAACAACCGCACAACCCGCGGGCGGGACCTGAACCGTCGGGTGGTGGTGCGGGTGGAGTATTGAGGGCACCGCCACGTATATGGCGACACCACAGACCCCATAACAGAGAGCCCGGCCCGCAAAGCCGGGCTTTTGCTTTTTGCGCCGGGGCGGCCATGATTTGGCCCAATCTCCCCGGTTGTCCGGGGCGTGAACGAAACAGCACAGGCAGCAATGATGAACGAGATGTACACCCGATACGCCAAGGCCTATGCCGAGGCGGTGAAGGACAACGATTACAACGCCGAGTTTGAGCGTCCCACCACGCTGGCGATGCTGGACAGAGCGATGCCGGAACTGGCCGGGCATCGGGTGCTGGACCTGGGGTGCGGCTCGGGCGAGTACGTTGATGCGTTGCGGGCACGCGGTGCTCAGGTAACGGCGGTGGATGGCTCCGGGCCGATGGTGGAGCTGGTGCGTCAGCGTTTTGCCGGGGACCCGCGGGTTTGCTGCTATCAGCAGGATCTGGCGCAGGGCCTGCCCGGTGAGTCTGAGGGCCAATACGATCTGGTGCTGAGCTCGCTGATGGTCCACTACCTGGCGGATCAGTCTCCCTTTTTCGCCGAATGTGCCCGGGTGCTGAAACCCGGTGGACGTTTGCTGGTTTCGACCCACAGTCCGGTGGCGGACGCGGCCCTGTCGGCGTCGGGCAACTATTACGTCCGGGAGGCGATCACGGAGCAGTGGGAAACGGTTGGCGTGCCGGTAGAGGTCACCTTTTATCGACGTTCTCTGAGCGAACAGATTGCGGCCATCACCGACAACGGGTTTGCGATTCTGGCGCTGGAGGAGGGGACGCCCACCGAACGGCTGCGGATGCGCAGCCCTGATACCTACCTGCGACTGACCACCGAGCCCAACTTCCTGTTTGTGCTGGCGCGGAAACAGCCTTAACCCGTCGCGCTCCATCGTACTGCAGGGCGGGCGCCGGCCGGTGCCCGCCCTGCTTCTCTTTGGTGTTGGCACCGGACAGGGGTGTCAACCCACACGGGCTTTCAGCCAACCATACCCCGTCTCGCTTTTTTCCAGATAAATATTCTAAGTCGATACAGTGTATCGCAGATGGTTACATTTGCCGTTTGATTCGATACATCATCGTGGGTAACAATTCACCACATCGATTGAGAGGGGGCAGGGAACCGCCCGAGACGGTGCACCAGACGGCGCGCAAACCCAAAGAGGAGAGTTATGAAGATACATACGACAGAGATGGAGTGGAATCAGGTTCCCGCCATCATGCCGTTGTTGGACAGCCCCTGGTTTATGTGGGTGCTGCTGCTGGTCACGTTGGCATTGTTTGTGTTCCTTGCGGCCCAGTTCTGGAAGCTGCACAGCCTCCCCAAAAAGCTCGCTAAGGAGCGGTCACAGGGTCGCTTTGTGTTCTGGCTCTGTATCTTTGGGTTGTGGTTCAAGCCGCTTTGGGTATTGGCAGCGCTGCTGATGGTGGTGGATTGGGAAGCGCTTCGCGCCTGGTTTATGGGAGAAAAAGCATGAAAGAGTTATTGATTCCCTACGTGCTGATCTGCTGGTTGCTGTTCCGTTTTGGCCTGGTTGCGAAGCGCCCCAGAAACTACTTTATTGCGACCCTGGGCGGCACGTTGCTGTTTGCGGCGCTGTTCTTCGCCCACCGGCTCTATTCCCCGGCGGACCTGACCCACTCAACCCAGGTTCGCGCCCCCCATACGGTGATGTCTCCGCCCATCGGCCAGGAGATTGTTGAGATCTATGTGGACCACAACGAGCGCGTCAAAGCCGGTCAAAAGCTTTACCGACTGCGGGATGATGAGCAGGTGGCCCGTCTGGCCCGGGCGGAAGCGCGGGTGGAGCAGGAGCGGGTCAAGCTGGCTCAGGCTGAACGACGCCTGCAGGATAAGCATGACCTGGGCAAGTTCGCGTCACTGGATGACCTGCGTTCGGCGCAGGAAGCGGTGGAGTTGGCTGAGTTGCACCTGGCCGAGCGGGTTGCCCAGATGGAGCGTGAAGCGGCGACGCTGTCCCGCAATGTGATTACCGCAACGCACGATGGCCTGGTGACCCATGTCCTTGTGGGAGAAGGGTCCCGGGTGGGGGCGCTTCACGTCTACGACACCAGCCGGAAGTTCGTTGAGATGCGGATTGCTGATCAGTCCTACCAGTACATTGAGCCGGGCCAGTTCGCGGAGTTTTACGTCGATGCCTATCCTGGCCAGATCTTCCGCGCCAGAGTGCACAGCATCACGATGGCAACCGGCGAGTCGCAGGGCAGTCCGTTTCCCTTTGACCAGAGTGTCGGGGGATTCATCCAAAGAGGCGCTGCGCCGGTGGGTCGCACCGTGATTCTGGAGTTTGACGTGCCGGAGGGCGTTGTGATGCCTCTGGGGACGACCGGCTCCGCCTGGATCAGCGCCAATAAGCCTCACCCGGCACTGGGTTTTCTCGATATGGTCGGGGCGGCCGTGGTCCGATTGGGGGCCATCAAGTCCTACGTCCAATCCCTGTAGGGTGGGCTCAGTAAGAGAGCGGGGCGCTGTTGCAACGCGACCCTGTCTTTAATTTGCCTTTCGTGCTCGATAGTATTCGAGACTGAAGCTGAGATTTTAGGATTGGCATGAAGAACGACGCAACGCTGATCATACAGGTGATCAAAGATCACTTTGGTTATGACAATCGACAACTGGCCGAGCTAACGGGCCTGACGCCGGACGCGATCCGCAAGTTGATTCGGGGCGACCGGCTGGCCTCTGGGCCGACTTTGGCGATACTCCATGCGATCTACCTCAATCGTCATCGGGCGGTAGCGGCCAACGTCAATCTGCTGCGCCGCCTGAACAAGGGCGAAGTCACGCTGGAAGAGGCGGACCAGCAGGTGGTTCGCTAACCCCTGCGGTGTCGCAAACAGAAAAAGCCCCGGGCAGATGCCGGGGCTTTTTTGTGTCTATTCGGTCAGCGCAGCCAATCTGGCCTGAGCTTCGGTCAGGTAGGGGGGCGCGTGGAACTGGGCCAGATATTCGGCGGGCACGGTCAGCTCAACCTGCTCAAAGCGTTCAATGGCGATACGCAACTCCGGTACCGCGGTGCAGGCCATCTGAATCTGACGGCTTTGTCGCAGCAGGCGAATCAGGTAACGACCTTGTTGCCATAGCTGTAACAGTTCCGGCTCATCACCGGGGCGGGCGCAGGGGCCCAGATGGTCGGAAAGTTGCACCACTTTGTGGGCAATCTGGCTGACAGAAACGATCTGCTCGGCCAGGGTGAAGTTGGCGGCTTTGGGTCCAAACGCTTGTCGCATCAGCGTTTCGTGCTTGTTCATCCGTAGAGACTCCCGTGGCAATATCCAGGCGCATGGCACAAGGTGACACAATTTCGCGCCCCTGTATTTTACTGTGCACGGGAACGGGATCCTGTTCCCCAAATGTGGCGAGGCTGTGACGCCATTCTCGAACGTCAGCCGTGGCAACTGTGAGGCAGGTCAAAAAAAAGCCGGTCGGAGACCGGCTTTTCGATTGCGGTTAAGGCTTAGGCGGCCTGGTCCGCGCTCGGCTTGGCGGCGGGACGTTGTGCCTTGAGCTCTTCCGGGTCGAAGTCGTTGACGTTGATGGCGTTGAGACGGCCCTGTTCGGCCACGCGCATCTGCTCCGCTTCCTCTTCGCTCAGCACGCCCAACTCCAGACCCTGTTCGGCGATGCGGTCCAGGAACATAAAGGGCAGCTTCTTACCAGCGGCTTTGCACACTTTGTCGTACAGCGGCTCTACCGCCAGAATGCGTGCCAGAGTCTGCTCCAGTTTGCCCACGGCGTTGCTGTCGTGCGGCTCCAGCCACTGGCCGTCAATCAGGCGGCTGCGGGTGGCAGACGGGGTCTGAAGGATACGGGCCACTTTGTGGTCCAGCACGTCAGACGGACGCTTCATCGGCTTGCCGAAGGGGAACAGCAGGAACTTCAGCAGACCACCGAAGGCCGGGAAGTTATCGAGCAGCTCATCCAGGCTGGTTTGCAGCTTATGCAGGCTGTCTTCCACGCCCCACTGCAGCAGCGGCAGATCGTCCACCTGACGGCCTTCGTCGTGGTAACGCTTCAGGGCGGCCGAGGAGAGGTAGAGCTGGCTCAGCAGGTCACCCAGTCGGGCGGAGATGCGCTCTTTACGCTTCAGGCTGCCACCGAGCATGCCCATGGACAGGTCGGACAGCAGGGCCAGGTTGGCACTGAAGCGGTTCATCTGCTGGTAGTAGCGCTTGGTCTGGTCGCTGAACGGGCTGGAGGAGAAACGGGCACCGGTCAGGCCGTACCAGATGCTGCGCACCAGGTTGCTGAAGACAAAGCCAACGTGGCCCCATACCGCAGCGTCAAAGTCGTTCAGGGCTTTGCGCTTATCCTTGTCGAAGGCCGCGGTCATCTCTTTGAGCACGAAGGGGTGGCAGCGGATGGCACCCTGGCCGTAGATGATCATGGTGCGGGTCAGGATGTTGGCACCCTCTACGGTGATGGCGATGGGGGCACCCTGGTAGCCACGGCCCAGGTAGTTGTCCGGACCCAGGCACACCCCTTTACCACCGTGGATGTCCATGGCGTCGATCAGGCACTTCTGCATGCGGTCAGTCAGGTGCATCTTCACGATGGCGGAGATCACCGAGGGCTTCTCACCCAGGTTCAGACCGGTGGTGGTCAGCGCGGTGACGCCGTCCATCAGGTAGGCGTTACCGCCAATGCGGGCCATCGGTTCCTCAATACCTTCCATCTTACCGATGGGCAGTTTGAACTGACGACGGACGCGGGCGTAGGCACCGGTGGCCGCAGCCACGGTTTTGATGCCACCGGCGGAGTTGGAGGGCAGGGTGATGCCACGGCCAACGGAGAGACACTCCACCAGCATGCGCCAGCCCTGGCCAGCCATCTTCGGACCACCGATGATGAAGTCGAGCGGAACGAACACGTCTTTACCGCGGGTCGGGCCGTTCTGGAACATGTTGTTCAGCGGGAAGTGGCGGCGACCGATCTCCACACCATCCATGTCGGTGGGGATCAGGGCACAGGTGATGCCGATCTCTTCCTGATCGCCCAGCAGGCCATCGGGGTCACGCAGTTTGAAGGCCAGACCCAGCACGGTGGCCACCGGGGCCAGGGTGATGTAGCGCTTGTTCCAGGTCAGGCGCATGCCCAGCACCTCTTTGCCTTCCCACTCGCCTTTGCAGACGATACCGAAGTCCGGGATGGCACCGGCGTCAGAACCGGCTTCCGGGCTGGTCAGGGCGAAACAGGGCACCTCTTTACCCACTGCCAGGCGCGGCAGGTAGTGGTCTTTCTGGGCTTCAGTACCGTAGTGCTGCAGCAGTTCACCCGGGCCCAGAGAGTTGGGCACACCGACGGTGGAAGCCAGTACGGTGGAGTGACCGGCCAGCTTTTGCAACACGCGGGACTGGGCGTACGGAGTAAACTCCAGACCGCCGTACTGCTTCTTGATGATCATGGCGAAGAACTTGTTGTCCTTCAGGTACTGCCACACCTCTTGCGGCAGGTCGGCATCGTAGTGGGTGATGTCGAACTCATTGACCATCTTCATCACCTCTTCCACCGGGCCGTCGAGGAAGGCTTGCTCCTCAGGGCTCAGGGTCGGGGTGGGGTAGTTGTGCAGGGTGTTCCAGTTGGGCTTACCGGAGAACAGGTCCGCATCCCACCAAACGGTACCGGCTTCGATAGCGTCTTTTTCGGTTTGCGACATCTCCGGCATGATGCCTTTGAACACCTTGAGGATCGGAGCAGTCAGCAGTGCGCGACGCACCGGGGCGAGGTTGAGCGGCACAAAGACGATGGCAAACAGCGTCCAGGTGATGGGGCCAACCAGGCCGAGGAAGTGGCCGATCCCGAGCAGGACGGCAGCGAGGGCGGTAAACACGAGCAGGGAGGCCCGTTGGTATAGGGCCGCTCCCAAAATCACGATGGCAGCGAGGCTCCAAAGTAGGGTAGTCACAGTCATTCTCCTTGTGTCTCGGTGCGCCAGGCACTGTGCGAGTGATCACAGTGTATGACACAGATCCGACCAGTGTCACGGAAAAAGTAAACAATCGTTTGATTTTTTGCTAGGGAGCTTGATACGCAAGGGGACTGGGACAGATCACCCTTTCCAGCTATCCTAGCCACAGGCGGCTTTGCGCCGCATGACAGGGACTTAAAGGACGTGAACTTTCATGTGTGAACTTCTGGCGATGAGCGCCAATGTGCCAACCGATATCGTGTTCAGTTTTACCGGCCTGGTGGAGCGCGGCGGCAAGACCGGCCCACACCGGGATGGCTGGGGCATTACGTTTTACGATGGCCCCGGCAATCGCACCTTTAAAGACAGCGATCCAAGCTGTCACTCCGAGGTGGCCAGCCTGCTCAAGTCCTACCCAATCAAATCGAAAACTGTGGTCAGCCATATTCGCCAGGCCAACCGCGGGCGCGTCTGCCTGGAGAACACCCACCCCTTTGGCCGTGAACTGTGGGGGCGTAATTGGTGCTTTGCCCACAATGGCCAACTCAGCGATTACAAAACGGTGCTGCAGCCGGAGCGCTTTCTGCCGGTGGGCAATACCGACAGTGAACTGGCGTTCTGCACCCTGATGGATAAGCTGGCGGCGCGCTACCCCAAGCCGCCGAAAGACCGTAAGCAGGCGTTTCGCTTTCTGGCCCGGGAGGGCCGGAAGCTGCAGCAGCTGGGGGTGTTCAATATGCTGATCTCAGACGGGGTCTATCTGCTGGCGCTGTGCGGCAACAATCTGCACTGGATCACCCGGCAGGCGCCGTTTGGCGAAGCGCGGCTGATTGATACCGAAATGGTGATCGATTTTCAGCAGGAGACCACGCCGAAGGATGTGGTGACGGTGATCGCTACCCGGCCGCTGACCAGCAACGAAGCCTGGCACAAGATGGAAGCGGGAAGCTGGTGTCTGTTCCGGGAGGGGAAAGTGGTGGCCCAGGGCTGAGGCCCCGGGCCGGGGAGAATCAGTAGAACTCCACCTTCTGCAGCCGCATGTCGGCTTTCAGGTCGCCATCTTCAAAGTGGGCCAGGCGCGCCACGACGTAGTTCATCTGGGGCAGGAACCAGATAACGGTGCGCTTGGGATCACCGGCTTCACGGATGCGCTCCACCCGGATGGCGGTGGCGGTACCATCGGGGATGGTGACCTCCTCTTCGCCGATCACCCGATAGTAATGGTTGCGCTCGCTGGTTTTCTGGATCAGCGGGTAGTGCATATCGGTTTTGCCCGCCGCCACGTCGAGGCGCAGCTGCTGCTGGTACAGCAGGTTGTCGAACACCGGTGAACGCATCGGGAAAGTTTTCTGGCGCTTTTTGTATTTCGCCACGATCTCACTGCCCTCAAACTGGATGCTGGCACCGAAGTCCGGGCCGCTGCCCTTGCGGTCCATGCGGTAGTTGAGGGGTTTCAGCACATCGTTATCCTGCCGTTCAAACACCGAGGTTTCGGTGCGCACATCCGACAGCAGCAGGAAGGAGACGTCACTCTGGTAGCCCATGCGGTAGCGGTTGTCGCTCAGCTGCTCCAGGTGGTAGTAGCCGCCCCCCAGGGAACTGCTGCCATGAAACACCTCATAGTCAGCGCGGAAGGGGGTAAAGGGATCGGCCTGGCCCAGCATGGGCAGGGTCAGTAGCAGGGCCAGCAGCAGCGGCTTCATCAATGGCGGTTCCTATCAGTAGTCCAGTTGCCACAGCAACTCGGCCAGATCCGGTTGCCACTGATACAGTGACAGCGCAATCCGGCCATTGTTCACTTCCACCCCTTCACTGCGCAGCCGCGCCATCTGCTCCCGGTAGCCGGGGCTGTCTTTGGCGATGCTGATCTTGCCGCTGGCACCGATCACCCGGTGCCAGGGCAGTTGCCGCTGTGGCGGCGCCAGTCGCAGTGCCCTTGCCGCCAGTCGCGCCCGACCGGGCAGGCCCGCCAGATCGGCCAGTTGGCCGTAGCTCACCACCTTGCCCGCCGGCACCCGCTCCAGGGTGTTCCAGATCCGTTCAAGGTTGGTATTGGCAGACATGGCGGCTCCCGATCATTTGCGATGCTGTTAAGGCTTGGTAATCTGGGGAAATTGTTCCTCATTATCGGTCAGTTCCATGAAAAAGAGAATCGGACTATTGCTGGTCACAGGGCTGTTGGCAGGTTGCCAGAGCGGCGGGCCAGCCAGCTTTGCCGCACACAGTTATTCGGGCCCCCTGCAGCGAGTGGACAGTGAAAGTTTAGGCGCTGCGTCGGGCACGAGTTGCCAGCGATACTGGATCTATCTGTTGCCTGCGGGCGAGCCGCCGTCCACTCAAGTGGCGCTGGAGCGGGCCATGGTGTCACGGGCTGGCACCGAGTTTCTGGTCAATATGACCGTAGAGACCCGACTGGATGTGCGGTTGGGCTATATGGATGAGTGCATCCTGGTCGAAGGCGAGGCCCGGCGGCGGCTCGCGCCCTGACGCCTGACCGCATCCCCGCCTATACTGCGTCGACGGACGCCAGCACGAGGAACCCCCATGGAACTGTTATCGCAAACCGAAGTGTTCGACGGCTGGTTGCGCCGTTATCGCCACCACAGTGAGGCCACCGCTACCGACATGGTGTTTGCGGTATTCCTGCCGCCTCAGGTGATGGCGGCCCGGGTGCCGGTGTTGTATTGGTTGTCGGGCCTGACCTGCACCGACGAGAACTTCTGTCAGAAGGCGGGGGCCTTCCGGCTGGCCGCCCAACTGGGGTTGGCCATTGTCTGTCCCGACACCAGCCCCCGGGGACTGGCGTTGCCCGGTGAGCATGATGAGGACGACTTGGGCTCCGGGGCGGGATTCTATGTGGATGCCACCGAGCCGCCCTGGGCCGATCATTACCGGATGTACGAATACGTCACCGATGAGCTGCCAACGCTGGTGGAGATGAACCTGCCGGTGCGGGCGGATAAGAGCATCTGCGGTCACTCGATGGGGGGGCATGGTGCGTTGGTGGCGGCCCTGCGTAACCCTGGAGTATACGCGTCAGTGTCCGCGTTTTCGCCGATCTGCCACCCCACAGAAGCCCCCTGGGGACGCAAAGCGTTCAGCGCTTACCTGGGGCCGGACCCCGCCGACTGGCAGCAGTACGATGCCACGCTGCTGGTGGCCAGCGCAGAGGAGCGCCTCCCCATCCTGATTGACCAGGGCAGCAAGGATCCCTTCCTCGAATCGCAACTGATGCCCGAAGCGTTCCGCGCGGCCTGTGACGCGGTGGATCACCCACTGACCCTGCGTATGCACCCGGGGTATGACCACAGCTACTACTTTATTGCCACCTTTATTGATGACCACCTGCGCTTCCATGCCCAGGCGCTCGGGGCTTAGGGGTCCGGTGATTTAGAGAACGACGCGAGATGAAGGGGCCGGGGCTGAGAAGCGCCGGCTTTTTTTGTCAGCATTTTGGCGGGCACCCCGGCCAACACGCAATTTTCCTCATTGAATGACCGGTTCACCACCGCGTTGGCCCCAATAGTGGCGCCATTGGCCACGGTGATGGCGTCGTAGATCTTGGCACCGGGGCCGATGTAGATGTTGTCACCCAAGGTTGGCACCCGCTCTTTACTGTCCGGGTGTCGCCCGATGCACACATCGGTGTGGATGGTGCAGTTACGTCCGATGCGGGCCCGGGTATTGATAACGATGGTGCCGTAGTGGGGCACGTATAAGCCGGGACCACAGGTATTGATGGGGATGGTGAAACCCAGAGTGCGGGAGCGCCAGCGGAACAACGGGCAGCACAGCAGGTAGCCCACGCGGTGTTTGCGGTTGTGCATCCATTCGCACAGGCGCAGCAGTACGGTGAATTGCCAAATGGCATCGAAAAAGTACTTCGCCGCACCTGCGGAGCGTTTGGAGTGGAGCCTGTCCTGCTCCAGACATTGCCGGAACGAGGCGTAACTGCTTATTGGCATACCAATTTTCCCATGGCTCCTGACGACTGGCGATGAGATTGCTTCGATTGGGGGGTATCTGGCCTCTTCAGGACCGCGAAATCCCGAGTTGTCAGCATAGCAGTCGGTTCACATTCTGCGTGTTTGTTCCCCGGTTGAGACAGGGTTTCGCTTGCGATCGTGGGCAGGAACACTAAGATAACTGTATAAATGTACAGTGTTCGTGTGTTCCTATGGAAGCGCCGGTTTCCCATCTACTCAACCGAAATGACATCTGGCTGGCGAGCCAGCAGCAAGCTGGGGGCGAAAGCCTGCCAACCGGATTCTCATCCCTTGACCAACAGCTGGCCTTAGGGGGCTGGCCACGTTATGGCGTGGTGGAACTGCTGGCGGATGACCCGGCGTTATCACCGCTGCTGGTGCCGCTGCTGGCGGACTCCGATGCCGACCGCTGGCTGCTCTGTGTGGCGCCACCGGTGCCGCTGTATGCGCCGGGCTGGCAGCAGATCGGGGTCGATCTCAGCCGCCTTGTCTGCGTGGATGCACGGGACTCACAGGAGCAGTTGTGGACGCTGGAACAGGCCCTGGGCAGCGGCCGCTGTGCGCTGGTACTGGCCTGGCTGGACAACCTCAGCGTGGCCCAGGTGCGACGCCTGCAACTGGCGGCAGAGCGGGGCCGTTGCCTGTTGATGCTGCATCTGCCCCTGGTGCTGGCCGAGCAACCCCACCCGGTGCCGCTGCGGCTGAGCTGGAGTCGCCAGCCCGGCGGCCTCTCGGTGTCGTTGCTGAAAGAGCGGGGCGGCTGGCCCAAACCGGCGTTTTTCCTGCCGCTCTGCGGGCAGGGCGTGACCCCAGAGTCCGAACCTTGCCACGCTCCGGTATTGCTGCAGGGGCCGTGGTGATGTTGCTGGGGATCCATTTTCCCGATCTGGCCCTGCATCACCTGGCCCGCGGACTGCCCCAAAGCGAACGGCCGCTGGCCCTGATCAGCGGCCACCCGCTGACGATTCAGCAGTGCAATGATGCCGCACTGGCGCTCGGTGTGGTGCCCGGCCAGCGGCTGGCCACCGCGACGGCGCTGTGTGACGGCTTGCTGTGCCACCCGCTGCCGGATGAGGCGCCGCTGCTGGAGGCGATGGCGCAGTGGGCGTATGGCCTCAGCGGGCAGGTGATGCTGTTTCCGCCCCAGACCCTGGTGCTGGAGGTCAGCTCCATGCTGCGCCTGTTTGGTGGACTGGCCTCGTGGTTGTCGGCGTTGCAGCAGGGGCTGGCGTCACTGGGGCAACCGGCTCACTGGGCGCTGTCCCATACCCCCATGGCCGCGGCTTTGCTGGCCCGGGCCCGACAGCCGGAAACCGAAGCCCGACCGGTGATGGAGGCGCTCGCTTCGTTGCCACTGAGCGCCTGGGATCTGCCTGCCGACGCTGAAGTCCGGCTGGCCGGTATGGGGGTGCATGATGGCAAAGCGCTGTTGGCGCTGCCCCGGGCCGAGCTGGGCCAGCGTTTCGGCGCGGAACTGCTGCTTTATCTCGAACGCCTGCTGGGCCAGCGACCGGATCCCCGTCCCCATTTTCAGCCGCCGGAACATTACCAGCGTCGACTTGAGCTGATGGAGGAGATCGAGACTCTGGCGGTGCTGCGTTTTCCCCTCAATCGCCTGTTTCTGGAGCTGGCCGAGCTGCTGCGCCGACGCCAGTTGGCGGCCAGTGAGGTGCAGATTGGTCTGCAACACCGGGACCGGCCCGCCACTGAGCTGACTTTGCGGGCGGCGGGACCGGAGTTCCGGGCCGAAGTGTGGATGACCCTGTGTCAGCTGCAACTGGAGCGACTGGTGCTGTATGAGCCGGTGATCGCCCTGACGCTGGCGGCGCCGGTGCTGTTGCCGCTGGAGCCGGAGTCGGCGGCGCTGCTGCCGGGGCAGGGGCCGGACCGGGCCGCCCAGGACCTGTTGGCGCGGCTGCAGGCGCGGTTGGGGGCGGAGCGGATTTACAGTTTGCAGAGCGTGGCGGAGGTGCGGCCCGAACTGGCCCAGCGCCGTTGTGCCCCGGGCGCGGGCGCTGGCGAGGCCGTGGTGGCAGAGCGGCCGCTGTGGCTGTTGCCGGAACCGGCCCCGATCGCTCGTGACACGGTCACTCTGCTGTCCGGGCCGGAGCGGATTGAAACCGGTTGGTGGGACGCCCAGCCGGTGGCGCGGGACTACTTTATTGGCCTGGATCCGGCGGGGCGGCGGTTGTGGCTGTTTCGCGATGGTCAGGGATGGTTTGTTCATGGCGGCTTCTGAAACCGGCTTTGCCCAGCTGCGCAGTGCCAGCAACTACAGCTTTTTACAGGGGGCGTCCCACCCGGATGAACTGGTGCAGCAAGCCGCTGAGCTGGGCTATGACGCGCTGGCGCTGACCGATGAGTGCTCTCTGGCCGGGGTGGTCAAGGCCCATATGGCCGCCAAGAGTGCGGGCCTGAAGCTGATTGTCGGCAGCGAATTTGTGCTGGATCAGGACCGCCTGATCCTGCTGGCGATGAACCGGGTGGGCTACGGCGAGTTGTCGGCGCTGATCACCCTGGCCCGACGCCGCTGTGACAAGGGCCAGTACCGGCTGGAGTGGGATGACCTGACGCTGCCCAACTGCCTGTTGCTGTGGGCACCGGCAGCGCCGACTGAGGCGCTGGAGCGGGGACGTTGGCTGGCCCGGCGCTTTGCGGAACGCATCTTTCTGGTGGCGGAGCGGATGCTGCGCGGCGGCGAAGGGGAGTGGCTGACGGCTCAGGAGGCTCTGGCCCGGCAGTTGGAGGTGCCGATGGTGGCGGCAGACCCGGTGCGGATGCATGAAAAAGCCCGGCAGCCGTTGCTGGACGCGCTGACCTGTATCCGCCTGGGCTGCTCGCTGGAGCAGGCCGGTGGTCGTCTGGCCGGTAACGCAGAGGCGTACCTGAAACCCCGGACGAGGCTGGTGCAGCGGCACCGCGCCGAGTGGCTGGCCAGCACCGTCAGCCTGGCCAGCCGTTGCCAGTTCAGCCTGGATGAACTGCGCTATGAGTACCCGGCGGAGCTGGTGCCGGAAGGGATGAGTGCCAGCGACCATCTGCGCCAGGAAACCCTGAAAGGCGCCCGGCGCCGCTATGGCGAGGCCGTGCCGGAGTCGGTCAGCCGACAGCTGGAGCAGGAGTTTGCCCTGATCGACGAGCTCGGCTACCACTACTTCTTCCTCACCATCTACGACATCGTGCAGTTCGCCAAGCGTGAAGCGATTCTGCACCAGGGCCGCGGCTCGGCGGCCAACTCGGTGGTGTGTTACTGCCTGGGGATCACCGAAGTGGACCCCACCAAGGTCAACCTGCTGTTTGAGCGGTTTTTGTCGCGGGAGCGGGATGAACCGCCGGACATCGACGTGGATTTTGAGCATCAGCGTCGGGAGGAGGTGATCCAGTACATCTACCGCAAGTACGGGCGGGGCCGGGCGGCGTTGGCCGCCACGGTGATCAGTTACCGCTTTAAAAGTGCCATGCGGGATCTGGGTAAGGTGCTGGGCATTGATGAGGGGCTGATTGAGCGTGGCCTGCGCGGCGTCGACCGCCGTGACCCGAGCCAACCCTGGCAGGCCCAGCTGGCGGCACTGGGGCTGACCGGTCCGCGTGCCTTGCTGCTGATCCGCCTGGTGGAGCAGTTACTGGGGTTTCCCCGCCACCTGTCCCAGCACGTGGGGGGATTCGTGATCTCAGCAGGCCCGCTGTCGGAGCTGGTGCCGGTGGAGAATGCGGCGATGGCCGAGCGCACCGTGATCCAGTGGGACAAGGATGATCTGGAAGCTCTGGGGCTGTTGAAGGTGGACATTCTGGCGCTGGGGATGCTCAGCGCCATCCGTCGTTGCCTGCAGTCGGTGGGGCAGTGGCGAGGCCAGCCGATGGCGCTGGCGGACGTGGTGGCGGATGACCCGGCGGTGTATGACATGCTGTGCCGGGCCGACAGCGTCGGGGTGTTCCAGATTGAGTCGCGGGCCCAGAGCAACATGCTGCCGAGGCTGCGGCCACGCAGCTATTACGACCTGGTGGTGCAGATCGCCATTGTCCGGCCGGGGCCGATCCAGGGGGATATGGTGCACCCCTATCTGAAGCGCCGGCATGGGCTGGAACCGGTCAGCTACCCCAGCGAGGCGGTGAGGGAGGTGCTGGAGCGGACCCTGGGGGTGCCGATTTTTCAGGAGCAGGTGATCAAACTGGCGATGGTGGCGGCGGGCTTCTCCGGCGGCGAAGCGGATAAGTTGCGCCGGGCCATGGCCAGCTGGAAGCGCCATGGTGAGCTGGAAAAGTTTGAGCGCAAGCTGAAGCAGGGGATGGCGGAACGCGGCTACAGCGCCGAGTTTGCCGATCAGATCTTCCGCCAGATCCGCGGCTTTGGTGAGTACGGTTTTCCCGAATCCCACTCCGCCAGTTTCGCTCTGCTGGCCTACGCGTCGGCCTGGCTGAAATACCACTACCCGGTGGCGTTTACCTGCGCCCTGCTTAACAGCCAGCCGATGGGGTTTTACACCCCGTCTCAGCTGGTTCAGGACCTGCAGCGTCACAACGGTCAGGTGCTGCCCCTGTCGGTCAACCACAGTCAGTGGGATCATCAGGTGGAAGCGGTGCAGGGTCAGATGGCCCTGCGGCTGGGCCTGAGGCTGGTAAAGGGGTTAAGCCGACAGGCGGTGGAAACCCTGCTGGCGGTGCGGCCGGAGGGGGGCTTCAGCTCGGTGCACCAGCTGGTCAGCCTGGCCCGGCTGGACCGGGGGGCGCTGGAGGCGCTGGCCAGCGCCGATGCCCTGGCGGAGCTGGCGGGACACCGCCATCAGGCGCGCTGGCTGTTGGCCGGAGAGGCTCAGCAGTTGCCGCTGTTTGCCGAGTTGGAGCCCACCACCGACGTGACCTTGTCCGGACCGGATGAGGCGGAGGGGATTGTGGCGGATTACCAGCAAACCGGATTGAGCCTGGGGCGTCATCCATTGAGCCTGCTGCGTGAACAGGGCCAGCTGGCGCGCTGCCTGACCGCGGCACAGCTGCTGAGCTGTCAGCACGGCCAGCTGGTGCAGCTGGCGGGGCTGGTGGTGGGACGGCAGCGGCCGGGCACCGCCTCCGGTGTCACCTTTATTACCCTGGAGGATGAGACCGGCAACGCCAATGTGGTGGTCTGGGCCGACACCGCCCGGGCTCAGCGCCAGCCCTATCTGACCGCCCGGTTGCTGAAGGTGAATGGCATCCTGGAGCGGGAAGGGGAGGTGATCCACGTGATTGCCGGACGACTGGAAGATTGGTCGGAGCGGATCCGCCACCTGTCGGTGCGGTCACGGGATTTTCGTTAAAAGTGATCGCCGTGCGGTCCACCGCCGTAACGGTCAATGAAGCCGGTGCCGGGGCTGAGCCTCTATCCTCGTACAGCCAACTCGCCCGGTCTCTGGCTTCGCTCTATTCCTTGTTGAACCCTGCTTTGGCCGCTCATCCTGGAGCGGCCTCTTTTTTGCCGGTTCACCGGCGGTAGGCGTGCACTATTCGCTGACCGGCAGGCCGCAGCAGTCGAGGAAGCGTTCCATCAGCGGGGTCCGCTGGGTCTCTTTGTAGATGACGTAGATGTCCCGGTCGGGGATGGTGGCGCCGGTCTGCACCTCTTTCAGATCACCGCGCTCCAGTTCGGCGTCGACCGCCAGCATCGGCAGAATCGACAGGCCCAGTCCGGTACCGACGGCGCGCTTGATGGCGCCCATGGTGTTCATGATGATCTCATCCTGCACCGTCACCCCCAGCTCTTTCAGCAGGTTAAGGGATTCGATGCGGGTGGCGGAATCCTCCTCATCGAGGATCCAGGTGGCGGCGGTCAGGTCAGCGGGCGTCGCGGGCCGGTGTGCCAGTTTATGGCCCGGGGCCGCCACCACACAGAGGCGGTCGTTACGCCAGCGCTGATAGTGGATGTTCTTGTCCTTTGGTTTCTGGCCAATAAAGGCCATATCCAGCTCATTGCGATGCACCATCTCCTCCACCAGTGCGCTGGAGTCGATCTTGAGGCGGGTGCTGACGGAGGGATACAGCGCCTTAAAGCGCGGCAATTTGCGGGACAGTACGTAGTTGCCGGAGGTTTTGTTGGCACCGATGCTCAGGCTGCCGCCCAACCCCTTGGCCTGCTCTTTGAACATCTGTTCCAGGTGCTGGGTTTGTTTGAGGATGGTATTGGCCTGTTGCAACGCCAGGTTACCGGCGTCGGTCAGCACCAGTCCGTGGGGTGTGCGCTCCAGCAGCTTGGCTTCGAGTGAACTCTCCAGCTCTTTCAGATTCATGCTGACTGCGGGCACCGAAAGGTGCAGCTGGCGGGCCGCCTTGGAGAGTTGGCGGTTGTCGCAGATCGCTTTGAACACCGCCAGTTGTTTCAGGGTAATGCGCATATCCGGTTCCTGTTTAAGCCACCCGAGTGTACTGGGAAGCTCGGGCCGTTGGACGGCACCGTGTCACAGAAACACAACAGCGGAGCCCGAGGGCCCCGCTGTTGTGTGATGAGGGAGAGGATCCCGGATTACTTCTTGGTGGCGTACTCGGCCGCGTGCTCACCGGCGCGACGACCGAAGACCACGGTGTCGGCGATGGCGTTACCGCCCAGACGGTTGTAGCCGTGCCCCCCGCCAGTCACCTCACCGGCGGCGTACAGGCCCTGGATCGGCCAGCTTTGCAGGTTCAGCACGTTGGAGTTGGTGTCCACCGCAACGCCACCCATGGTGTGGTGGATGCCCGGCGCCACTTTCACCGCGTAGTAGGGAGGCTGGCTCAGGTTCAGCGGCATATCGCTGCGGCCAAAGGCCTCATCTTTACCGGCCGCCTGGTAGCGGTTGTAGTCCTCAGCGGTTTTGGCCAGGGATTCCATGCCGGTGATCTTGGCCAGGTCCTCAATGGTGTTGGCTTTGCTCAGCATGCCCAGGTGCTCGTAGCCGCGCACCATCTGCTTCTTCTCGATCAGCTGCTCGTCAAACACCAGCCAGGCGTACTGCTCGTCCTGCTTAAGGATGGCGTCGGAGGCACGGTCACGGGTGGTCAGCTCGTTGATAAAGCGTTCACCGTGGACGTTTACCATGATGGCGCCCACGCCCCGTACGGTTTCGGAGATCAGGATGCGGCTGTCTTTGCCGATGGTCGGGTGGGCCTGAACCCAGTCGATGTCGGTCATGGACGCGCCAATCTCTTTGGCCAGGCGGATGCCGTCACCGGTGGCAGTGACGTTGTTGGAGCTGGTCATGTCCTTAAAGGTGGGGCGGTAGTAAGCCACCATCTCTTTGTTCATGCCGTAACCTCCGGTGGCCAGCACCACGGCGTCAGCGCCGATCATCTTGTGGCCGGAGTGCTTACCGTGTACCACCACACCCACGATGGCCTGATCGTCATTCAGCACCAGCTTCTCCACGCGGGAGTTGAGGCGCACATCGATGCCTTCGCGCTCAGCGGCGGCGCGCAGGGTGTCGATAATGTGCGGACCCACGCTGTAGCCGCCGGTCGGACGGTGGGTACGTTCCACCTTGGCGCCACCGGAGCGCTTCAGGTCATCCATGTTGGCGCCCAGGGACTCCAGCCACTTAACGCCGTCGGCAGACTCTTCCGCCATGATCTGCACCAGCGCTTTGTCGTTCTGGTAGCGGCCGCCCTTCATGGCGTCTTCCACAAAGGAGTCAATGCTGTCGTCGATCCCTTTCTTGGCCTGTTGCGGGGTACCCACGGCGTTGAAGCCACCGGCGGCCAGCATGGAGTTGCCGCCGGTGAACGGGGCTTTCTCCAGCAGGATCACGTCGGCACCAGCGCGCTTGGCGGCGATGGCGGCGTTGTAACCGGCAGAGCCGGCACCGACGATCACCACCTGGGTGGTCTCTTTCGGGCCCGCCTTAATGGCTTTGGCGATCGCTTCCTGATCCCACTCGGCGTCCCAGGCCGGCTTGGCTTTGGTGTCGGCGAAGGGCATCTCTACGTTGTCGAAGCTGTGGCACTCGTTGCAGTACATCTTCGGCGCATCGTGAGCGCGGTGGCAGGAGGTGCAGTTGATGTCGCCAAGGTGGGAGGTGTGCGGATCAAACTCCAGCTTGTCGTTGGCCAGGTCTTCGTAACCGCCGTGACAGTTTTGGCACTGGGCGTTTTCATGGGTTTCGCTGTCGCTGACTTTCAGCGGCTTGGTATGGCAGGTGTCACAGCCGCCCATGGATTTATGGAAATCCGCCAGAGAACCGCCTTGCGCATAAGCGGCGCCAGACAGGGAAAGCATTACCGCTGCAACGGACAGTGCACTTAATTTGAGTTTCATCATCACACCCTTTTTAGGTCGAGTTATTTAACGGGGAAAATGATAACAATCGCTGGCAAATGAAAATTTTGATCCGCTTCAAAGTTAGTTTCCGGCTAATTTCAATTACGTTAAGTGACGTTAAGTTTTTCTGAAGGGGAATGAAATTGCCTGTGAGCTTCCTCAAAAAGTGAAACATCTTCGCATCATAGACTGCCCTCCAAATCATAAGAGGAAGTGACTATGAAAAAGATGGCTCTGGTGTTGTTGACCGCCAGCGTTTCCGCTCCAGCACTGGCTGAAAGCCCTGATTTCTATGGCCGTTTCTGGGTTGGGGGCACCTTCTCCGATAGCGGATTGGCCGGCAATGAAAAGGTGGATGGTGCCAGTCTGGAGAACTACGCCTCCTACATTGGCATGAAAGGAACGCACGAAATTTCATCAACCCTTAACCTTATCTATAAGGCCGAAGCAGGTATTGAGAGTTTCGACAACAGCGCGTCGAATGTCTTTAAGTCTCGTAATACCTATATTGGGCTTGATGGTTCATTCGGTGAAATTACCTTCGGACGAAATGACACCGTATTTAAGAAAATCGAAGGCGGGATTGACCAATTTAATATCACCTCGTCCGACATGAACCGCTTGATTGCCGGTAACGATCGACTGGGTGACACCGTCACCTATCGCACCCCGGTACTGGCGGGTTTCCAGCTGGGCGCAACCTACACCCCGGAAGACGATTTCGGTGGCAAGGCGGAGCTGGACGACGCCAACAACTATGCCGTCAGCCTGGTGTACGGTGACGGCAAACTGAAAAAGACCCCGCACTATCTGGCGCTGGCTTACGCCGACGGTCTCAATGGCCTCAAAGCGGTGCGGGTGGCGGCGGGTTACAAGTTGGGCAGCTGGCAGTTTGGCGCCCTGTATCAGGATTCCGAGTCACTGCAGTACACCAACCTGGATGGCGATTCCTGGTTGCTGAGCGCCGCCTGGAAACACGGCGCCCACAAGGTGAAGGCGCAGTGGAGCATGGATAACGCCGGTCTGGGCAAGATCACCAGCAATGCCGGGGCGGATCTGGACACCGTCACCGACAGTGAAGCCTACGCCTACTCGCTGGGTTACGACTATGCCCTGTCCAAACAGGTGACGGTGGGCGCCATCGCCTCCTACTACGATGGCGAGTTTACCGATGCGGCCGGTCGCACTGAGTTCGACGACACCCTGCTGACGGCGCACCTGAAGTATCTGTTCTGACCCTTTCCCGTGCCAGCAACCTATCCCTGCTGCGGTTGCTGGCGCTGGATCACGTTTCATTCACTGAACGGCGGCCGTCATCCCAAGGCGGGAGCCGCACCCCGTTCCGGTTACGGCGGCTTTGTTACGCTGGCGACTGAGTTTTGTTGGATTGGGCGTTCATGAGTCAGCGTCACTTACTGAGTCTTTCTGTTGCGGCCGGTGCCACGCTGGTGCTGGCCCTGATGCCGCCGATGGCCCAAGGTCTTGGGCTGCTGGCGCTGGCGATCCTGTGCTGGGCAACGGGGGTGATTGGGCCGCTGTATGCCGGGGTGATGATCCCCGCAGTGGCGTTGCTGCTCGGGGTGGTGTCCCCCTCGTTGGTGGTGGCCAAAACCGTCAACCCGGTGATCAGCATCTTTGTGTTCGGCTTTGTCTTTGCGTACCTGTTTCACCGCTGCGGCCTCGGCGACTGGATGAAGGTCAAAGTGCTGCGCTGGAGCGGTGGGCGTCCGCGCCTGGCTCTGGCGGGGTTTGCCACCCTGGCGTTCTTTACCTCAATGCTGGTCACCAACGTGGCCAGTGTGGCGCTGTTCTTCCCTCTGGCGCTCTCTTTGGCCCCCTATCAATACGGTACAAAAGCCACGCCACTGCAGAAGTACATCGGTGTGCTGATTGTGCTGAGTGCCACCATGGGGGGGATCTCCTCCATCATTGGCAGCACCACCAGCCTGATTGTGGCGGGGCTGACCGAAATCAATATGGTGGACTGGATTAAGCTGATGCTGCCGCTGACCCTGTCGTTGTGGCTGCTGGGGGCGCTGGTGGCGCGTCGGGTGTTTGCCCCGGAGTTTGGCGAACGGGTAACCCGCCAGCCCGAGGATGTGTCGCTGGCACCGTCCCAGCGCTGGATACTGCTGGTGTTCTCCGGCGTGCTGATGGGTTGGCTGTGGTGCTATCGCCAGGAGGGTGAGTTGGCGCGGCAGCTGGCCATTGCCATCCCGATGTTGGCCATCCTGCCGCTGGCCTGGCTCAGCGGCGAGCGGGTGACGGCGTTGCTGGGGGGCGTGCAATGGCCGGCGGTGGGGATCTTCGTCAGTGCGCTGGTGCTGAGTGAGGTGCTGAAGCATCTGGGCGTGGCTTGTGGCCTCGGCGCCGGATTGCAGCCGATCAGCGAAGTGATCCCGGCGCCGCTGCTGGTGTTGGGCATGCTGGTGACCATCATGGCCTTTACCGAGTTTGTGACCAACTCCGGCACCGTGGCGATCTGGGGACCGATGGTGCTGTATCTGGTGGTGCCGCTGGAGCTGGAGATGGCGGAGGTGGCCATCATTCTCGCCATGGGCGGCTCTACCGCTTATATCCTGCCGTCCTCCACACCGGGCAACGCGGTGCTCTACAGCGCCGGGGTGGTGCAGCGTCAGGAGATGCTGCCGTTGGGTTACCGCATGAAGCTCACCGCGCTGTTGGTGATTCTGCTGGGCCTGGTGGGATGGGCGCCGATCTGGCAGGCGTTCCACTAGCCCCTTGCCAACTTGCGCCACAGCGCCAATGATGGGGTGTCGACCACGGCAAGGAGCCCCAAGGTGTCACTTCACTCTCTCGCATTGGCCTGTCCCGATGGACAGCGGATCCAGGCCAGCCTGTTTGTTCCCGAAGCCGCGCCACGCGGCCACATCCTGATTGCGCCGGCGTTGGCGGTAACCCAAACCTTCTATCATCCTCTGGCGCGCTACCTCTGCCAGCATGGTTATCGGGTTTTAACCCTGGATTACCGTGGCGTTGGCGCGTCGGAACTGACCGTTCCGTCGCCTGCGGACGTCAGTCTGGTGCACTGGGCGGAACAGGATCTGGCGGTAGCGCTGGCGGCGCTGACCGAGACCGCCGGTGATGCCCCGGTGTACTGGATTGGCCACAGCTTTGGCGGCCAGGCGCTGGCGCTGGTACCGGGCCATGAGCGGGTGGACGGCGCCCTGACGGTGGCCAGCTCAGTGCCTTACTGGCGACACTACGGCAAGCGGGCGCTGCCGATGTGGGCGTTCTGGCACCTGTTGGCACCGGCACTGAGTCTGGGGGAGCGTTTCCCGGCCCGACGGCTGGGGTTGGGACGTCGTGATCTGCCCAGCGGCATTGTGCGCCAGTGGGCCCGCTGGGGGCGTCGGCGCGACTACCTGTTCTGCGCTTCCCATGGCTTGCCTTTGGACGCTTACCGCCAGTTTGACCGGCCGGTTCGCCACTATGGCTTTGCCGATGACCACTATGCGCCGCCCGCAGCGGTTGAGGATTTGGCCAGTCGCTATGGTTCAGGCCAATCGGAACTGCGGCTGGTGTCGGCGGACACCCTCAAGGCGTGGGGCGGAGTAGGGCACTTCAGCGGCTTTACTGAGCGTCATCGCGACACCCTGTGGCCCCAGTGGCTGGATTATCTGCAAAGCCTGCAGGCGGCGGGCAATCCGCGCTGATCCCGGCCACTAAGGTGTGAAGACGGTTGTGGGTCACTGCGCGGAATTACAGTGACCCACAATCGTTTGTCAGCCCCTTGAGGCCCGGGTGTGGGCAAGGCACTCAGGCCCGTCAGTCATCGTCATAGTCACAGGTGCTGACGACAGTGTGATTGAGGTTGTTCCAGGGCGGTGGCACCTGCTGGTTAAAGGCCGCCAGTTCAGAAGTGCCTGCGTGGATTTCGCGCAGCGCCGGCAGAGTCCGGTTGAGGTGATAACGTTGAACCGACTCCTGCTGGCCAATGGCGTTGAAATAGCGGGCCAATAGGGGCAGATAGTCTGCCCGGTCGATCAGCGACAGCACCGCGTCGGCCAGGACCGGTGCACCAGCCTGGCCCATCAGCCGGGACGCGCAGGGCCAATGGTTAAAGTGCTCAATCAACTGTGCCAGCTGCTCACGGTCCTGATCATTGCCAGCGGCCACCGCCGGGAAAAACTGCTTTTCACTGTGCACTTTATCGCCACCCGGTTGCGTGGCGACAAAGGCGAAGAAGAGGTGCCCGGCCTGAGTATGGCGCTCAAAATAGGTGGCCAACGCTGGCATCAGGGCATTGAGCTGCGTGAGGGACGCCAGACGCTCACCTTGATCCTCTGAGTCCCGGCAGGGGATATCCAGTTGGCCGCTGGGCACAGGCGTTCCCAACAGAGGCTCAGGCAGCTGCAGATCGAAGCCGATACGCTGGCAGAGTGCTGGTTGGGGCTCTGCCCCCTGACACAGGGAGCCAGGCGCAACAGAGGGAAGTGCAACCTGCCAGAGGGTTGCCCACTCGGGGTCACCCATGGACAGGGTCAGGATGCTGCTGGCGGGCGCTTGCCCATCGGTTTTGACATCAAGGAGGGTCAGCTGATCATGCCAAGGGCTCAACGATGCCCGCTCGTCTTTGGCGGTTTCCTGTTGAAGCTGGTACAGCGGTGACAGGAGTTCACCCTGCAACGACAGGCATTGTACGCAGCCGTCCTGCCAGCCCAGCCAGATCCGTTCGCCATCGTCGCTCAGTGTCGCGCTGGTCAGGCACTCAACAAAACGCTGCAGCTCATCGTTGTGGCAAGCACGCTGGTCGCCCCCGGCGATGGCGTCCAGCGCTTCCACCAGCTCATCGCAGTCATACTCATCCGCGATCTGGTTCGGCAACAGGGCGCGTACCGGTCGTGACCAGCGCATCTGCTGGCGGTGAAAGTCGATCAGCTGCAGCTCGAATTGGTACGCCGTCTCGCCATCAGTGCCTTGGATGGCGGTAAGCGACTCGGTGTCAGCGGTCAGGGCCAGGCCATGACGATGCTGAAAAAAGAACCTCTCGCGCACCGATATCGTCTCCGGTGCGGGTTTGCCGGTCAGCGGCAACAGGCTGACCTGACCACTCCGGGGGGCGTAACGAACCAGGCCATGGGTGCGGAACGGATAGCCGGGTTTGCCGCTGCGCTGGTAGAAGGCAAAGTCGCCGTTCTCCAGCGCGACCATGCTGCCACCAACAAAATCGAACTCACAGGGCGGATACTGGGTGACCTGAAGAGCAACCAGATCGATCCGGAACAGGCGACGTTGGCTTAATCGCTCCCCCTGTTCGCGGGCCATCAGCCACAGGTTCGACCCTTGCAGGCTGGCATCTTTAAAGGGCATCAAATTCAACGCCAGCACCGGCTCTATCGCTACCTTTATGCCGGGCCGGAATGGCCAGAGGTAGAGGTTGCCTCGCTCATCCAGCGCGACGATGCGGTCGTCACTGAGCCAGGACAGCAACACCACATCGTGTTCGCTACCGGCCAGTTCGAACTGGCTTAACAATGCAGTGGGTGTTTGGGACTCGTCATGAACCTGCACTTGGTTAAGGCCGCCACCGTAAAACAGCCGGTGTGTGCGTAGCGTGTGAGTATTCAACATCTGTCCTTATGGTGTGGGTGCCGCGAGAGCCATCGATGGGTATTCACTGTGGTCGTCAGGTTAACCCGTCAAATTGAAATCGGACGGATGCACCAATACAACAGCTCAATAATGTGATGCGATTGGTGAGTGGGGTTCACTGAGGGGCGGGGCTGTTATTAGGAGAAAGGGGCAGAGTGGGCAGAAGCTGGCTGGTGATGGTGGGGGCGAGTGGGTAGGATGAACTGCCCTTCAAGGTGCGGGAAAATAACCAAACCTCTCTGAAGCTGATCCGGCCGGGGCTTATCTTTGTTGGACTTGACGTGGGGCTGGTTTGGCGCCAGTAGCGGTCGTTCGTTAGGACAGGCGCACCTTCACCGGATAGATTCTCTGTTTCACCCATAGGACAGTCTCAAACGACACCTAAGATATTGATTCAACGAGGATCGCTTGATAAGTTTGGCGAACTTTCGCCGGAGTTATTGCGCCTCCCAAGGTGCTTGTAGGCGCAATAAGCACACTGTTAGGCTTTTTTAAACTTTTGAGGTAGTAAATGAACGTAGAGCGTTCAGAGCTTTGTGCTCTTTATTTGGGTCTAAAATCAGATACTCAACAATGTGCAAAGAACCTTTCTGATACACACACAGGTTTTTGGGATCGAACATATGCTAAAACGGTGTTCTCAATGGTAGAGGGAGTGACATTCCGTATCCGACAGTATCTGATTGCTGGTGTTGAGGGTGAGATGTTTACTCTGGACTATCCCACATTAAGCTTTTTAAGTGAGTCAACTTATAAGCTAGATTCAAAAGGAAGGTTGAAGCAAAAAGAAGAATTTCTGTCATTCTTACCTGGTTTTAAGTTTACCTTCGAGACGTTAGGTAAGTGCGTAGGGATGGAAGAGTTTGTTGCATCAGCATTTTCACATAACGGTTTTAATGAGTTTAGAAAAAGCGTTGCCATTCGGAACCGACTTACACACCCTAAAGATTGCCGTGAAATGATGGTAAGTGGAAATGAGATCGAGCAAATTAAAATTGCTGAAGAGTGGTTTCATTCATTGTGCTTGCCACTAATAGAGCAGGCATTCAAGCTTGAAAAAGCCTAACAATCGCTTTAAGAGGGACAGCCAACGCGTGGCATTTTTACTATGCGTTGGTTATCGTGTTTACGGCGTTACGCGGGAAGTTGGTAGTGGCGTTGTCTGCCCCTTAAGCGGGCGTTATGCAATAAAGGAGAAAAAATGATACCCGCAGCAGCAATCGTCGTTATAGCATGGCTGGTTTCTTTAGCTTCTATCTACACCGACTTGGCAAGCATCACAGATCAAATATCTCTTTTTGGTAGGTCTGGAGCAGTTCTTACCCTTTGTGGTGTAGTTCTTGAGTACAAAATATCTACCAAAGGTCAGCAAGAAACCTCATATAAGCCGGGCGGTCCAGTTTCTCTCGGAGATGTTGGCAAGGCCACACTCCTTACAGACAGAGAGAAAAATCTACAGTATTTTGCACATATCACTGTAATCCTAGGTACTTTAATCTGGGGTTTTGGCGATCTAATTTCGTTAGTAAATGCATAACAAGGCCATCAAAAAACGCCCGCAAAAAACGCGGGCTGGACGCTCACTTCGTTCGCGCCTTTTATAGTGGCGTTATGCGATTTATTGGAGAAACTAGCTAGTGGCAAAGAAAAAACCTCTATCCCATTATGTTCCCAAATTTAGCAACAAGTATTGGGCTGACGACTCTAACTTCATGTCTTACTTTTGGTGTGAGTACTCTACGTCCGTTAAAAAAGGAACAAAAGGAAAAAAACAATGGGGTCGAAAGCGAGGTTTGTATACTTGGGCAGTTGAACATGCCTTGGATAAAGAGCTAGAAACTAAAGTTGCGCCGCTCTATGAAAAGCTCATTACTTACAATGAACTAAGTAAAGATGACAGATTTTTGTGGGCGCAATTCATACTGTCTCAGTTGGTAAGAACGCCTAGTTACATGGAATATGAAAAGAAAGCGGTTGAATTGACTGGGGTTGAGTCTCAGCCAATGTGTGATCGAGTCGGCTGTCAAGAATGCCTTGATTTAAATTACGTGGCGAATAGAAATTGGCTGTTGTTGGAAACTCATGCCGAAGACTACCTTGTACGGACTGACAATCCCGTTTTACAAACTGGCTTTATTGAGCTTCCGGGTAGCTATCTTATTTACCCCTTGACGCCTCATTTATGCTTCGTAGCTACCCCAATGAGTGATAGTTGGAATCCATTTGAGCATAATAACAATCCAATAATGGGCTATCAAATGCCTAAGGGGTGGGCTCATATGGTTAATTTTTATTTAGCAAAATCTGCTTATCGTTCGTTGGTATTAAGTCCTGAACATGCTGGTGTTGTATCAGATACTATGTTCACAGATATATTGGGTTCATATACTCAGCCTCCTTTTTCGCTGCATGTTGTTGAAAACGAACTAGCTACCTCAGCACTTGAAAGTATAAGGCTAATTATGTCTATCGCTGATGACTTTGATTATCCAGCATGGGAAATTGAAAGGCTAACCCCTGACTATCCTGATAACACAATCGCATAACAATAAATTTAAGCAGATTCGTAACGCTTGGCATTTTTAGTTTGAATCGGCTTAAGTGTTTACGGCACAATGGTTTAGTTGGGTGGTAGCGTTACTCACTACTTAATTTGGCGTTACCGCCAAGCCTCTGAACGGCTGGTGTGGGGCGTTTGGCGTCATTCTGACCCAAAGCAAACAACAAGAAGCGATCAAACAACATAGCCAGCAAACTCCTGCCCCGTTACGCCCTCTGGCGGACGGAACGGGGCAGGGTTGGGAGGCTCAGGGCAGGATGATGTGGGGGATAAAGCGGGACAGGTCCTGAGTGATGCGACTGTGGTCTTCCCGTACGGAGATGCCGCAGGCCTGGTCGCCCACCAGCCAGGAGCCGATAAGCGCGTGGTCCTCGCCGAACTTGGGCAGGGCATGGTAGGCCTGATAGATCACACCCTCTTCGCCATAGGCGCCTTCGGAGCTCTCCACCACCTTGCCGTTATCGAGGATCTCGATATTGGCCCCCTCGCGGGAGTAGATCGGCTTCTTCACCAACTGGCTTTCGTTGCACTTATCCAGGTGGTCCGGGAAGTAGGCCGGCAGCAGGTTGGGGTGGTTCGGATGGTTATGCCACAGCACCGGCAGAATCGCCTTATTGGAGAGAATCGATTTCCAGGCCGGCTCCAGCCAGCGCACATTGGCTTTTTGCAGGTACTCGCCAAACTCTTCGCGCAGCATAAATTCCCACGGATAGAGCTTAAAGCAGGCCCGGATCACCTCACCGTCCGCATCGACAAACTGCTTATGTTTGGAGAGACCGATCTGCTCGATGGCGGTATAGAGGGTGCTGAAGCCCGCTTCCTCGGCGCAGTCCGCCAGGTACTGCACGGTGCCGCGGTCTTCGTCGCTCTCTTCACAACTGGCGAAGTGCAACGGCACCGGCGGCCACTGCTGTTTCAGCTCGGCAAAGCGGGCGATCAGCGCTTCCTGCACCCCGTTAAACTGGTCGGTGCCCGGTTGCAGGGTGCCGTCCTTAATGCGGTCCTCCAGCCAGAGCCATTGGAAGAAGGCGCTCTCGTACAGGCTGGTGGGGGTGTCGGCATTGTTTTCCAGCAACTTGGCCGGGCCGTTGCCGTCGTAGGCCAGGTCCATCCGGGCGTAGAGGTGTGGCTCGCGCATGCGCCAGGAGCTGCGCACCAGATCCCAATGGGCTTCCGGAATGGCAAAGCGGCGCAGCAGGTTTTCGTTGTTGACCACCTGATCCACCACCTCCAGGCACATCTGGTTCAGCTCCTCGGTGGGGGCCTCCAGATCCCGCTCAATCTGCTCCAGCGTGAACGCGTAGTAGCGGGTTTCATCCCAGTAGGGCTCGCCGTGCATGGTATGGAAGTGGAACCCATACTCACGGGCCTGCTCCTGCCAATGGGGGCGGGGCGATACGGTTAAACGCTGCATTTAGCCTCCGAAACTGCGGCTGGAGGAGCGACTGCCGGTGGCGCGGTTGGTTTGCGCTTTCTGCTTAGCCATGCGGCCAAAGCCCCCGGCCTGAGTCACCCGGGTCGGGGTGCTGGGCTTCTGGAACGCGCTGGGGGCCGGACGAACGGTGCGGTCGCCCCGGTTGCCCACCACATCGCCGTTGGCGGTCACCAGCTTGTCGCGCAGCGGTGAGGTGCGGGAGCTGGAGCTGTACACCGGAGCCTGGCGCACGCTGCGTCCGCCCATCAGGTTACCCATCATGTAGCCCATCATCATCGGCATAAACCAGCTGCCGCCGCTGGCGTTACCCTGGCTGCCTTCCGGTGCGCTTTCGCAGTTGCCGGGGCCAAACTCCATTTCGCATTGCTGCTGGTCGGTAAAGCGCGGCGCGCTGGCGAGGTGGTCCATCTGGGCGGAGCCAAACACCTGCTGGCACAGTTCGCCCTGATCCGGGTAGACCTGCATGCACTCGTCGGCATTTCGGTAGATCTGGGCTTCTTCGCGGGGCGCCGGGCTGCATCCGGACAGCACCAGCGAGATGGAAACCGCGACCGTGGTGGCGGTGGGCAGGGTTTTGCGGAAGCGGGTGAGCCGGACATTCTGACTGCGTTTCATCGACGGCCTCATTAGTAGCTCATGCAGGCCGCATTCAGCAGGCCCACACTGATGTTCACACTGGCCAGCACGACGGCACCGGCCACCTGGTTGTTCTCGATTTTACTGACGATGTTGGGCATCAATACGAAGCGCACCACAACAAAGGCCAACAACTGCGCCGCCATGGCGATGGCCGCCCAGATCAGGAAGTCGCTGTAGGCGACGGAGTGTTTGGCGGCGGACGCCAGCGCCAGGGTGAAACCCATTAGGGCACCACCGATGCTGATGGCGGCGGCGGTATTGAAGTCCTGCTTCACCAGCTGCCACTCGTCGAACGGGGTCAACAGGGCATACAGCACCTTAAACAGCACCATCGCTGCCAGGCCTGTGCCGAAATAGAGCAGAAAGGGGGTTAAACCGGAGAGGGAGTCAGAGATCATGGTGGCAACCAGCGGTTAGAGGGTGGGGGAAAGTTATCGCTTATGGCGCGGCAAAAGGCAAGGTCAGCCCCCGGTTTGGGGCAAGTTAAAACGTTTGATAAACAAAAAGATTGCAGAGATTTCTTTGACCTGTCATGCAGCTGCGCTTAACTTTACATTGCCTATTAAAACGCCAGAGTGTTTGGGTGGCTGTGACGACGGTCCGCTGGGCGCGGTCGAATCACTCATTGCTGTGACGGGGTATGCGCCGGCGCGTCGCCGGCCGTTGCGGGCCGGTGGGACTTGGCCGAACCGCAGCGAGAGCACGACAAGTCCTCAGTGTCAGAGAAGCAATCGTGAACATCTACATCGGTAATTTGTCCTATTCCGTCACCTCAGAAGACCTGCAGGCGGCCTTTGCTGCCCACGGTGAAGTGCTGAGCGCCAACGTCATCATGGACCGGGAGACCGGTCGTTCCAAAGGGTTCGGCTTTGTCGAAATGCCCAATTCAGATGAGGGCCTCAAGGCCATCCAAGCGTTGAATGAGCAGCCGTTGAGCGGCCGCAACATTCGTGTCAACGAAGCCAAACCCCGGGAACCGCGCCCGCCGCGTCGCTCGCGTTACTGAGCGACCACTAAGACCGTCACAGGGGGCCATTGGCCCCCTTTGTTGTTTGGGATGGTGGCTACCGGTTGATAGATCTGAGCTGATTGTTTTTTGTGCGCCCCGGGCGACATGGAAAACCAATATTTGACGGGTTCACAGTACAGCTCATGTTTCCGAGCAGGAAAGCTGAGCATATATCACTGAGTGAGATGGATACCAATATTGCTCTAACCCCAAATGTTTTGATTTTGGTCGTTGCAAAAATGTATTCTCTGGGTGAATCAAAAGTTGTGTGTTTCAAGGATGAAATAATGAAGTATTTGATCGTTTCACTCGTAGTGTTTCTTGCTGCTTGCGGTGGAGGCAATGGCGAATCTGATAGTGACCCACTTAACCAGTATTTCTCGGTAGAAGGGGATTTCAGTGGCTCAGACGTCCGGGCGTCGATCACCCCGGAAAGCGTTGGCACAGCATTAAATTCGCTGTTCTGGGTGGCTCCCGAACTCGGACCTGGATACAGCGAACATGGAAGCGGAACCGATGCTCTCTGTATTGACGGTGGTAATGTTTCCATCACCAGTGGAAGTAATGGTAACGAGAAAAACTTGTTGTTTAAACAGTGTCAGGACGGGGCGATTACGATTAGTGGTTCCGCAACTTTCCGTGCGCATAGCTTTGATGAGTATGGACGGGCTTCTGATGCGACGACCATTTATCAAGACGTGGAAGCCAACATTAATGGCGAGAGCTATATTTTACGTGGTACAGCGCGGAGTATGTCATTAGACGATAGCTGTCCAGTGACTCAAACAACCTTTAATATGTTATTCACTGGTCAGAATCAGGTCTGGTTCGATAACTTTGTGTTTAAACGAACTGGTGATAGCAGATTACTTTGTGGCAGCGGGAATGGAATTGTCGTCTATGGCGACCTTGTTGATAGTCAACATGGGCGTTTCAAGTTTTCCACTACGGAAATGTTTACACTTAAATCAATGGTCCCATTATATGATGCTGGCGATGTTGGTTTATTGAAAATACAGGGGGCAGATAACCAAGCTGCCTATTGGGGCGTTGATACTTATCCGGTAAAGTTTGAACACATTTATACGACGGATAGCCGCTACTATATTGATATTAATGGGGAGTATCAATACCAGTTTCGGTTAGAAGGTAGCACTCCTTCGATGTTAACTAAACTGGTTGATAGTGACGGTGACGGCCTGACCGACGGCTGGGAGTTGCATTATGGACTGAACCCATATGACGATAGTGACGCGTTATCTGATCTTGATGGAGATGGAATCAGTAACCTGGATGAGTTTCTTTATCTCGGTGATCCTCTTGATCCTAACATTGAAATTTTAAAATCTGACATCTCAGTTTCGCTGTCGAGCCAGCCAGTAAACTATGGCAAATCGATAGATGTTGATGTTAAATTTGAAAATCACCAACCGAACGGTGAATTACTCGACATTAATACCACTTATGCGGTCACGTCGGGATTCTATTTTGATTCACGATATTTTCCATCAAATTGCCAGCTCGTATCCGAACAGCAATTAGACTGCACAATGAATATGACTTCGGACTCAATAGATTCTTATGTCCGAGTTTTTACCAATGACCAAGAACTCGGTCAACTCGAAGGTGGGCTAACCGTCACTTTGGATTGGCATGGAACCGACGTTAATCTCGATAATAATTCGGACACAGTTGAACTGGTTCGTTTAGCATACAACCCGATATTCTCAGCACGTGTTAGAGAAGGAAGCTTAGAATCCCTAATTCTATATAAAGGCGATCAGGCCACATTTTCAGTTTCGATCAGTCAGGATTTTGAAAGTGGATCTCTGGGTAGCGTATATATGCAGCCTAAGCTTCCGAGTAATCTTGAACTTCTCAAGTTTGAGTGTTCGATTTCAGGCGATTGGGTTGATTGCGATGAGACTACTCAGGTTGAGGATGACTATCATGTTGGAATATACCGTCTGACGGTAAAGGCTATCGATGAAGGCAAAAGCCCGGCTCAGATGATAATGAAACATCGTAGTTTGGGAGACCATGAACTAGCAAGTATCGAGTATCCAGTTTGGGTTGGGAAAAGCTCTGAATATATCCAAAGCCAGGTAGAAGCGGCCAGTGCTGGCGATGTTATTCGAGTCAGCCCAGGGGTATATATTGGGTCACTGGACCTAAGTCAGAAACTGGTGCACTTGCAGGCAGAGCAAAGTGTAGACTTAGTCGGAATGCGTCGTTCTGATGGGCGGGTTTATCTTGGTAAGGGCGGTTCTATCAGCGGATTCAATATCGTCAATCTGCGACTGGATATTGTTGGGGAAGGTGGGAAAGTACACAGCAACACCTTTGATGGCAAGGAATTGCTATTGTATAGCGGGAACATTTACGTAAGTGCCAATGCGGAAATAACGGCCAATCGTTTTATGAGTCACAATATAACGAGTCGATGGAACAGTGTTTATCATGTTTGTTCAGCTGTGGAAATTGATGGGCGTGATCAAGAACAGGGCCCTTCTGTGATTCTACAGAATAACCTACTTAAGGGTCCTATCATGGATCAGCCAGAGGAGTACACCCCTTGTAGTGCGGTTTCGATTGGCGTAAAGGCAAGTTTAAATGCTTCTCACAATACCGTGCTGGGTTTTTATAAATGGCTTAGTCTTTCTTTGTATCCCAGCTTGGACAACCTGTTTGATGTGTCGTTAACAAATAATGTTTGGGCTTATGGTTGGCATGGTGTATACAATAATGACGAGCCTGAAGAAGTGTATCCGATGTCAGGTTCCAGGTTTGTACTTGAAAACAACGTTTGGTTGAACAGTCGTGAAGACTTTGTTGGCCTGGATGGATACGTAGAGCTTTATAACAATCAAAGCACAGACCCTTTGGTTGAGAAAAACGGCGTTCCCAATTCGGATTCTGTGCTGATAGATACAGCTCTGGCAAGTGGCCTAGAGTACGACATTGAAGGGACGCTGCGGCCACAAGATGGCGATGGCGATGGAAGTGCCATTGCGGACATCGGCGCATTTGAAAGGGCGCCTGAGCAATAGTGGCGAGGCCATTGAGGCAAAGGTGTCGATAGAAGGGTATTACGGAATGCGGTTGGTCGTGCAGGTTGACCTGGCTTGATGCGGCGTCAAAGCTGACATGCATACTCCCAAACGTCCACACGTCGAACAAAAAAGCCAGCGGCAGACCGCTGGCTTTTCTTTTGGGGCTTACTCGTATTCGGACGCGTAGGTTTCGGCATACGAGTGGGAGTACAGCTCGAACAGGTTGCCAAAGGGGTCTTCCAGATAGACCATCTTGGCCGGTTTGCTGTCGTCTTCCGGGTGGTAACGCATCACGTCCATGCGCTGTTTGCCGCCGTATTGCAGGGTCTTTTCGATCACACCCTCGAAATCGTCGGTTTCCAGGCTGAAGTGGAAGATGCCGATACGGGAGAAGTCGACCTCATGACGCTCCTGGCGGTTCTTCATTTCGAACAGCTCGACACCGATGCCATCGCTGGTCAGCAGGTGGGCGATGTTAAAGCCCTCAAAGCCTTCACCGAACACGGCGATGCACATGCGACCGATGGCGGTTTTGCGCTCTTCCAGCACTTCACTCTTGCCCATCACCACTTTGAGGCCCAGTGCCTGCGTGTAAAACTCGATGGCCTGGTCCATATCGCCAACCATGATACCTACGTGACTCATCTTCATAATCTTGCTCCCGCTTCACTTGGGTTGTGGATTCGTAATGGGTAACCAGCGTCTGAGGGATGGCCAGTGACCCGTTGTCGATGTGAGGCAGTATAGGGAGCACCATGAATCATTAGAAATTATCAAACATGATTTTGATGATAATGATTGGTAATGGTATGGCGTCACAATGACGTCGCAAAACCCGGCTGCCCACCCCGGAGGAGGGTAACCGGCAGGCCAGCCCAGCGACGCCGGTTCAGAACGGTTCGTGCACCAGAGCGTCGCTGTCCCGCACCATGGCTCGTCCGCCACACCACAAGTCGCGGACGGCCAACGAGGTCTGGTCCAACAGCAGCAGGTCAGCCCGCTGTCCCGGCGCCAGACGCCCCCTGTCGGTCAGGCCCAGCACCTGTGCCGGATTGCGGGTCACACACGCCAGCACCCGCTCGGTGGGCAAGCCATATTGTTGAATCGCCTCGACCACGCTGTGATGCAGGCTGCTGACCCTACCCACCTGCAGGCCATTACACCGGCCTTGTTCATCAAAGCTGGGCAGGCTGGCGTTGCCGTCAGAGCTGAAAGTGATGCGTTGCGGGTCAGCCCCGGCCTGGAGCAGGCGGGCCAACGCTTCGGCAGCACCGACCTCGCCCTGTTGCAACAGCTCCGGCGTCGTGCTGGTGGTGATGTCGACCCAGCCCCCTTGTCGGGCATACCACTGGGCGGCCTCGAACACTCCGGTCGTGCGGTTGACATGAGTGGGGTAGAACTGGTGCAGGGGTAACTGGCTGTCACTGACGTGCTGGTGCAGCCACCGCAGTCCGTTGGGATCGTCCCCCAGATGGAGCAGGACCACGCCGGACTTTCCGGACAGCATGCCGCCATTGCGGGCCTGGCTGGCGAGCCGAATCAGTTCATGGGGGGAGGGGTGGCTGCTGCGGTGGTCGGCAATCGCCACCTCACCCACACCGATGCAGGGGTCCAGCAACAGGATGTCGTCGGTGATGTCGGTTAACAGGGTTTTGACCGGAACCTGGTAGCCGCCGGTGTAGATAAAGCAGCCCAGACCAAGATGGCGCAGGGCGTAACACTTGGCCAGCAGATCCGGCAGGGTGCGGCTGGTGGCGTCGGTGCCCAGTGCGCCAACCACGGTGCTGACTCCGGCCAGAGTGGCTTCGGTCAGTGACATCGCGGGGGTGCGGGTGTGGAATCCCCCTTCACCGCCGCCACCGGTGATGTGCACCAGTGGATCGATAAAGCCCGGGCAGGCCATCGCGTCGCTGCCATCGACCTCCACCACCGGCATTGAGGTGGTCAGCTCAAGGCGAGGCGCCATCGCCAGGATCTGCCCCCCGGCCAGGGCGATGTCCCGGCGCCCCAGAGGCTCGGGGCTATAGACATCGGCGTGTCGGATTACCGTAATCATCATTGATATCCCATCCAGGTGGCCACGATGACTGCGAGGGTGGCCAGTGCCATCACTGCGGCCATAAAAGGCCCGATAAAGCGAAGCCAGTTCCCCCAGCTGGTGCGGGCCACCGCCAGACAGCCCACCAGCGAGGCGGAGGTGGGCACCAGCACATTGGTCAGGCCGTCGCCCAGCTGAAACGCCAGCACCGCCACCTGACGGGAGAGTCCCAACAGGTCGGCCAGGGGCGCCATCAGCGGCATGGTCAGTGCTGCCTGGCCTGAACCTGAGGAGACGACAAGGTTCAGTCCCGACTGAAACCAGAACATGCTGGCGGCGGAGGCGGTTTGCCCCATGCCATCCAGCGTCCGGGCCGAGTGGTGAAGCAGGGTGTTGAGCACCGAGGGTTGGCTCGGGTCATCGCCGCCTAACAGCAGCACCACGCCTTTGGCCAGCGCGACGACGATCACCGCCGGCACCAGGGCCGCGGCGCCGTCGCTGAAGTGTTGGGAGAGCTGGTTCAGGTTTGAAAACTGGCCGAACGTCCGGCCCAGAAGGCCTATCACCAGCGCCAGGGTAAAGAACTGCGCCGCGATTTGGGGCAGGTAGTAGCCCTGGGTCATGACGCCCCAACCAATCCAAATGACGCCCGCGCACAACAGCAACAGGACCGCCTTGTCCAGCCCGGCCAGCCGGGGGGCCGAGTCGTCAGTGTGGTCGCTGTGCCGGCGCCAGTGACCGTCGCTGGCGTAGCTCAGGGAGCGCTCCGGCTGAAGGCGAATCCCCCGGCCGTAGTGCCAGACAAACACCATGCCCAACAGAGTGAAGCCGGCCCAAAGCGCCAGACGGTAAGACGCCCCGCTAAGCAGCGGCAGCCCGGCGATCCCCTGCGCGATGGCGACACTGAAGGGGTTCATCCAACTGGTGGCAAACCCCAGTTGAGTGGCGAGGTAGCAGCAGGCCACGGCGCTGAGGCTGTCGTAGCCCATCCGCACCAATGCCGGCACCAGAATCAGGCAAAATGCGATCGCTTCTTCGCCCATGCCGAATACGGCGCCCCCCAGTGAAAACAGAAAGAACAGCAGTGGCAGCAGCAGGTCCTGGTGGGCAGATTGGCGGGCCATCAGGGCGGCGATGCCGCGGTCCAGGCTGCCGGTGCCGAGCACCACGCCAAAGGCGCCTCCAACCACCAGCAAAAACGCGGCGATACCAATGGTGCTGCCCCATTTGGTGCCCGCCACCAAGCCTTCAAACAACAGGTTCAGCAGTCCCATGCCACCCTCCTGGTTGAACAGGGCCGCAGGCTGGGCGGGTACCGCCTGGTAACTGTCTGCCATCAGTTGGCGTTGTCCTGCCACCTCCACCACATCAAAGGTGCCAGCGGGCACCCAAAAGGTGAGGCCCCAGGCCAGTACAGCCACCAGGCACAACAGTACGGTGGCATCCGGCATCACCGGACGCGGGTTATTGGCCATCATGATTTCCTAAAAATGACGGAGTCAGGTGGCCCCGCCAAAGCGGGGCCGACCGGACTCAGAAGCGATAGGTGTAGCTGGCGCGGTAGTAGCGACCGAGGATGTCGTGGTTGTAGACGTCGATGTTCTGGCTGCTGCCGTAGACGACGGGGGCTTCCCGGTCGAACAGGTTTTCGACGGTGAGGCGCAGGGTTTGGTGGTCGCCAACGTCGTAGCCCAGTTGCAGGTTGACCTTGGTCCAGGAGGGCACTTCGCGGTCAGCGGTGATGCCAAGGCGCGCCAGATCGAAGTCGCTCAGCGCGTCCAGATCATTGTCCTCGTACCCGCTGGTATAGAGTGCGGTGACGGAGCCAAACCACTGGTCCCGATCGAACCGAAGCGTGGTGGTAGCAAGCGTTTCGGGGTACTGGTAGGTGCCGGCCAGCTCCTCCTCACCGACGCTGGCGCTCTTCTGGCGTTTAAAGGAGAGCACGTGGGTGACGTCGGCCAGCAAGGTCCAGTCGATGCCGAGCCCGCTGAAGTAGTGGCGGTAGGTCAGGTCGATGCCGTCGGTTTTCTGCGTCCCCAGATTTTGCAACTGCAGGTGCACATCGCCATCCACCACCAGAGGTGACAGGGGAACCCCGTTTTCATCACAGCGCACCGGCACCCCTTGCGGGTTGCTGGCCGGTACCGAGTCGCAGTGCAGCAACTCCGGGTTGCTGAGCGCCTGTAGCAGGGTGAACTCCGGGTCCACGCTGACCAGCTGTTCGTGCTCAATGTTCCAGTAGTCCAGGGTCAGGGTGATGTCATCAGTGGGGCTGTAGGCCAGGCCAAGGTTATACGAATCCGCCTCTTCAGCTTCCAGGCTGTCGTTGCCAAACTCGATGGTGTCGATGGAGAAATCACTGGCGCCATCGCAGTCGGCGTAACCCATGGCCAGCTCCGGCTTGCACTCAACCACGGCGCTCGAAAGCTTCACATCGGCACCCACCTGGGCGAGGGACGGCGCCCGGAATGAGGAGGCCCAGGATCCCCGCAGGATCAAGCTGTCGAACGGCTGGTAGCGCAAGCCCACCTGAGGGTTGAAGACACCGTCAAAGTCACTGTAGTGGTCGTAACGACCGGCCAGTTGCATATCCAGCCCCTCTGCCAGAGGCACCTGCAGTTCACCGAACAGCGCCCAGGTGGTGCGGTCCGCTTCCACCCGGGTCGAACCAAAGCGAATGACTTCCGGCTGGAAGCCATTTTCAAAGGTGCCCTCGGCGAGCTCTGACGGGATGTCTTCGAGCTCCTCTCGGCGCACTTCGCCGCCAAACGCGGCGGAGATGGTGCCGCCGCGCCATTCAAACAGATCACCGGTCAGGCTGAAATCCGCGCTGTAGAGGCTGGATTTGCCATTGCGCGGCACCGGTTCGTAGATCAAATCCCAGGCGGCAGGGTCATTGACGCCATCGCCACGGGCGGCCCAGGCGTCGTAGGGGCTGATCAGGAAGCCTTCCCCCGGTTCGCAGATGCTGCCATCGCTGCAAAGGGCGCCATTGAGTGCCGCTTCCAGCTTGCTGCGGCTGGCAATGCCTGCGCTGCCCAGCTGTTCAGATTCGCTGCGTGATGCGGACAGCGCGGTTTCCCAGGCCCACTCACCCCAGTCGCCACGCAAGCCGGTGACAAAGCGCCAGGAGCGGGTTTCATTCTCCACCAGTCGGGTGTCCGGCAGGCGGCCATAGATCTGGAAACTGTCGTCGATGATCTCTCCGAATTCCGCCTCATAGAAGTCCACAAAGGCTTGCCCAATCGGATTGAGTGTGCCGTCCGGGTTGGTCAGCGAAGGGTGCAGGCTGTCCGGGTCCCGGGGGTCGAAGAAAGGCACCTCAATGCCGTTCAACGGCGCCGAGGTGGACTCTCCCTGTCCCTGGGTCTGGGAGAACATCAACTCATTAAACCACTGGGTACCGTTGTCGAAATCCATGTTGAACGTGGCGCCGGCGCCCCACTGCTCAAAGGCCGGTTCATAGGGGCGGTACTGATTGCTGTTGTAAGCGCAGTACTCATAGAAACGTTCCGCAGGGTGGGCGTCATCCCGATCATCGAAGCGGATGTCGTCGGGGCAGTTGGGGTCGACTTTGTCCTTGGCCAGATCGAAGAACAGAGTGTTGTAGCTGGCCCACGCATGCTGTTTGCTGGGGAAGAAGCTCTCGGCGGTTTGTTCCCGGTCACGCAGGTAGGTGGCGTTGCGGTCGTAGTAGTCGGCGAACAGGGTCAGGTTGCTGTTTTCAAAGCTCTTGCCCCACACCAGGTTGAAATTCTTCTTACTGTCATCGGAGCTCGCTTCCGAGTCCCCGTAGCTGAGGTTCAGCTCCAACCCCTGATAGTCGGTTTTCAGGATGTAGTTGATCACCCCGGCAACGGCGTCGGCGCCGTACAGCGCTGACGCGCCGGTTGGCAGGATTTCGATGCGCTCAATGGCCGCCAGCGGAATCGCGTTGATGTCGACGAAGTTCTCGGAGCCAAACGCGAAGGAGCTGACCGAGACCCGGCGCCCGTTGATCAGGGTGAGGGTGGATGAGGCCCCCAGCCCGCGCAGTGAACCCGCTGCCTGGCCTGCCGGTGAGCTGCCGGACAGGGCACCGGAGGCGGAGGTGGAGAACGTGCCGGTGCCGCCACGGGTCTGGCTCACTTCACGCAGCAATTCGGACACCGAGTTGGCCGATGAGCTCTTGATGTCGTCCGCGTCAATGGTGACCAGGGGTTGGGCTCCCTCCATGTCGATGCCCTTGATGCGGGAACCGGTCACCTGAATGCGCTCCACCTCTTCAACTTGGGATGCTTCGGCAGCAAAAACCTGGGCCACAGGCGAGAGTACAAAGCCAGCAGCCGCCAGCATCAGCAACGGATTTTTCATTATGTCTTCCTTGGTGTTCCGTGTACGGAATTCGTCAGAACCCACCGCTCACAGGGATCGGGTCTGGTCAGAATGAGGCTGGTTTGGAGGTGGCGTTTGACACCCCAAACGGACAAGCCAACGCACCGAATCGTTCGGATTCGGTGTTATCGACGTGCCAGTCTGGTGTTATTCGTCAAACCACTCGCTGAGGTAGAAACTCTCGAAGAAGTAGTTTGACAGTGACGCGGCGTTTTTGAGCATGACGTCCTGTCTTCCTTCCATTGGGATGGGTACCCTGAGTCAACTGAGGACCCGGATGATTTAAACAATTACTGCAATATTGACCGAAGTGTCAAGGGCGTGTTACCGCCTAGTAATAGAACCCATCATCCCTGATTGTGCTGGATAACAAAAATGAATAGGTATGCAAAACCGCTTGCGCTGTTGGCGTCGGCATTGTCCCTCGCTTACACCCCGTTTTCTGAGGCCAGTGAAACGCTGTTTTTGGTGGGGGGCGGCATGCAGAGTTGTGCCAGTCAGAACGTCAGGGCATGCGAGCGCAGCGGCTTGGATCCGCTGGCACTGAGGCAGGCGAAAACCACGCTGAAAGTGATGTTGAGCGCCGATGCCATCACCCGCGCCAGTGCGCCTGAGGTCTGGCCCGGTGCGCAGCAGGCGCGGCAGGCTGAGGCGCAGTTAAAGGCGTTGGCGCAAGCGCTGGGCTCAGACCCGGTATCGAAAGCGGATTTCACCGACGCTCTTCGGGAACGCCCGGAAGGGGAAGATTGGTATCAATCCTTGTCCGACCGCCAGTGGTTTCTGTTGATCGACCGACTTGAAGCGCCCCAGGTGGGGCGGGATGGTCAGCGCCTTAAAGAGCGAGTCTGGCTGGAGGCCAACCGTGATTCCCACACACCGGAATTGGTGGCGCGTTTCACTGAGCTGGCGGCGCGTGCCGGCGCTCACCGGGGCGGTGAGGGGTCGCCCACCATTGTGGTGATGACCAGCAGCGCACGGGACCCATTTGAAGCCCACGATTTTTACCTTGAGCTCTTTGCCAGTTCCGGCGCTCAGGTGACCTGGCTGCCGCTGGACGCCAGCGTGCAGTTGGCCCGCCACAACCATCAGTGTTCGCAACTGGAACGCTATCGACAGGAGGTGCAGGGCAACGCCGATCGGGCTCGGGTGTACCCCCGTCTGGCGGCGCAACAGCAGCAGCTGTGTTTGCAGCCAGAGCGTGGCCTTACCTTGCTGGAGCAGGCCGATGCGCTGTTTATCAATGGCGGCGACCAATGGCTCAGCTGGCAGGCCCTGCGCTTGCCCGATGGTCAGGACAGCGCGGAGCTGGCGCTGATCAAACGCCGTTTTGCCAAGGGGGAGTTGGTGGTGGGCGGCACCAGCGCGGGCACCGCCGTTCAGGGCAGCGGGGTGATGATCTCCAACGGCAGTAATGCGCGGGCATTGACCGATGGCCCCTTCGCCAAAGCCCCGCCGGAGCGGGATTGTGACGGCTCTGCCCGGTGTGATGGTTTGTATGGGGACAGCCTGACCTATGACGTTCGGGGCGGGTTGGGGTTGTTCTCCGCTGGCTTAACCGATACCCACTTTTCGGAGCGAGGTCGGCAGCTGCGACTGGCCAAACTGGCCAGACACACCGAAACGCCGCTGGCTGTCGGTGTTGATGAAAACACCGCACTGGTGGTGACCGGCCCGGACTGGGAGGTGGTCGGTGCGGCCGGAGTCTGGGTGTGGGAGAACCGCAGCGGATTCAGCCACTATCTGCAGCCCGGTGATCAGGCCCGCTGGCAGGACAACCGACTGACGGTGGCGCTGAAGACCCCGATCAGTGAACACCACGATGAGCAGCAGGATCCGCTGGTGCGGACGTTGGCGCTGGAGAGCGGCGACTTCCGTCAACTGGTTGATGAACTATGCCGAAGCAGTCAGCAGCAGGCATTGGGGTACGCGACAGTGGCGTCCCGACGCTTTGGTGCGGTGCTGACGGTGGGCGACGAGACGCAATTCGGCCGCGGCGCGAATGGACACTGCAGTTATCGGGGCTTGCTGTTGCAGGTCGGGGAAGCGGAAAACGCGACAAAAACCGAATAACGATTCATTGCGGATGGTGTCCTGGGGCACGGCGAGGTGCCCCTTTTGACCGTCTTATCGGCCCAGATCGGGTGAATAAATCGCCGGGTACCGGCTTCGGGCCCGGTATTTTTTGGGTTTCGGCTTAACGTGTCGGGAGTAAACCGCTTGAGTTTCACCCGGCATCACAGAGAAACCGGACGCAGACAGGTCCTAAACCGCCCTTATCCGATCAAGCGGAGCCAAATGACAGGGGCGTCGGTTCAGGCCAGATCGACCTGATGGCCTGACTGGCGCAGGGCGCTGGCGGCGTCACCACAGCGGTCGGCTTTGACCAGCAGGTAGTCGGTGTCGAAGGTGGAGAGGGCAAACAGCGAGATGCCGGCGTTGGCCAGTGTGGTGCTTAACCGGGCCATAATGCCGACCAGAGCGAAGTCCAGCGGCCCCACCACCTTAAAGGCCCGCCATGGGCCCTCCTGACGAGGGCTGTCGATGACGACGGATTCCGGCAGCAGCAGCGACAGTTCGTCGTCGGTGACGGTCAGGCTCAAAAGCTGGCCGCCGCTCAGCCAATGTGGCGCAATCGGCGTGTCCGGCGGCAGTTGGTGCAGGGTATAGCGCTCACTGAGCAGCGTCAGGGTGAGGGTGGTTTGTTGCATGGTGGGCCTCCTTGCCAGCAACCATGGTTATTCGTCGGGATAGACCTTGTCTTTGAATTCGCACAGGTCTTCGATCAGGCAGGAACCGCAGCGGGGTTTGCGGGCCAGGCAGGTGTAGCGGCCATGCAGGATCAACCAGTGATGCACGTCCACCTTAAACTCCGCAGGCACCACCTTCAGCAGCTTCTGCTCGACCTCATCGACGTTTTTGCCCGGGGCAAACTTGGTGCGGTTGGACACCCGGAAGATGTGGGTATCCACCGCAATGGTGGGCCAGCCAAACGCGGTGTTCAGCACCACATTGGCGGTTTTGCGGCCCACACCGGGCAGCTTCTCCAGCGCGGCGCGGTCTTCAGGCACCTCGCCGCCGTGCTGTTCCACCAGAATGCGGGCCGCTTTAATCACGTTCTCCGCTTTGGTGTTATACAGGCCGATGGTCTTGATGTAGGACTTCACGCCTTCGGCACCGAGGTCCAGCATCGCTTGCGGGGTGTTGGCCACCGGGAACAGCTTGCGGGTCGCCTTATTGACGGAGACGTCGGTGGCCTGGGCGGACAACGCTACCGCCACCAGCAACTCGTAAGGGTTGCTGAACTCCAGCTCGGTTTCCGGCTTGGGGTTGTTGGCGCGCAGTCGCTCCAGGATCAGGCGGCGTTTGTCCTTATTCATGTTCCCTCAACGGTGTTCGGTTACTGGGTGACGCGCACCCGTTCTACTTTTTCTACGGCCTTATCGGCGGGTTTTATCCGCGCTTCCAGTTTCTCATTGAGCACGTTTTTCAGGGCGATCAGCAAGCCCATGGCGATGAAGGCGCCCGGTGGCAGCAGCGCCAGCAGGAAGGGGCTGTCCAGATGCATCACCTGAATGCGCAGTACCGAGGCCCAGTCGCCCAGCAACTGGTCCGCACCATCAAACAGCGTGCCCTGGCCAATCAGCTCGCGGGTGCCGCCCAGAATCATCAGCACCAGCATAAAGCCGGTCCCCATCATCAGGCCATCCAGCGCCGCAGCGCCCACCGGATTCTTGGAGGCGAAGGCTTCGGCACGGCCGATGATCACGCAGTTGGTGACGATCAGCGGCAGGAAGATCCCCAATGACAGGTAGAGGCCGTAGGCGTAGGCGTTCACCAGCAGCTGTACGCAGGTCACCAGGGCCGCGATGATCATCACGTACACCGGAATGCGGATCTCGTTGGGGATCCCTTTGCGCAACAGGGACACCAACACATTGGAGCTGACCAGCACCACCAGAGTGGCGAGGCCCAGTCCCATGGCGTTGGTCAGGGTGTTGGTGACCGCCAACAGCGGGCACAGACCCAGCAGCTGTACGATGCCGGGGTTGTTTTTCCACAGCCCTTGCCAGGCGATTTCGCGAAACTGACTCATGAGTCGCCTCCACAGCGGGGCGCCTGCAACAGCGCCTCCCGGTTGCGGTTGAAGTAGTTGAGCGCGTTCTTCACCGCGCCCACGTAGGCCCGCGGGGTGATGGTGGCACCGGTGAACTGGTCGAAGTCACCGCCGTCGCGTTTTACTGCCCAGCGGGGGTCTTTCTCATCGTCCATACGACGTCCGTTAAAGGAGAGCACCCAGTCGGAGCGACGCAGCTCGATCAGGTCTCCCAGTCCCGGGGTTTCCTGATGGCTGAGGGTACGCACTCCCAGCACTTCACCGCTCCAGTCGATGCCGACAATCAGATCGATGTCGCCACTGTACCCGTCCGGTGCGGTGGTCTCGATGGCAATGGCGGTTGGCTCACCGTTCTTGGTGGCCAGAAACGCCGGTTGCGGCTCCTTGCTGCCCAGATATTGAGGGCTGGTCAGCAGCAGGCATTCGTTGTGCAGCTCGTTGTCGTAACGGTCTGCCGGGATGATCTGATGCAGGGTGTTGAGCAGCTGCCGCTTCTGCTGCTCGGCAATCTGGTCTTTGGTGCCTTCGTAGGTCAGGGCGACCACACCGGCACAGGCGATCCCGAACAGGGCCAGCAGCAGGCCGTTTTTCTTCATCGACGGGATCATCGTGAGCCTCCGTGACCGTAGGTGCGCGGTCGGGTGTAGTAGTCGATCAAAGGCACGCTCATGTTGGCCAGCATGACGGCGAAGGCGACGGCATCGGGATAGCCGCCGAAGGTGCGAATGAGGTAAACCAGCAGGCCAATCAGCGCGCCGAACACCAGACGGCCACGGTTGCTGGTGGCAGCGGTAACCGGGTCGGTGGCGATAAAGAACGCGCCAAACAGGGTGGCTCCACTGAGCAGGTGCAGGGTGACGCCGCCGGTGCCATCCGGGTGCAGGATCTGGCCAATCAGCGCGCACAGACCCAGGGTGGCAATCATCGCCACCGGGATATGCCAACGGATCACCTTGAGCTTGAGCATCACCAGACCGCCCAGCAGGAACGCCAGGTTCACCCACTCCCAGCCCACACCGGCTAAGCTGCTGAACACTGGCTTGGTCAGGCTCTCACCGGCAGTCAGGCCGAGGGTCAGGTCGGTTTTCAGGGTGTCCAGTGGGGTCGCCATGGTGGCGCCGTCGATGCCCAGCCGCAGGCTGGCGACGGTATGGCCAGCCACTTCGCCGTTCAGCACCATCACCAGGGTGTCGATGGGGCCGAGGGTGGTGGCCGCCAGGGATTGTGGCGGCAGCCATTGGGTCATCTGCAGCGGGAAGGAGATCAGCAGCGCCACGTAAGCGCCCATCGCCGGGTTGAACAGGTTTTGGCCGATGCCGCCGTACAGCTGTTTGACCAGCACGATGGCAAACACCGCGCCCAGTACACTGACGTACCAGGGGGCCAGCGGCGGCAGGCAGATGCCCAGCAGCAGGCCCGTGACCAGAGCGGTACAGTCCGACAGAGCAACACGAACGTTGCGCCCGCGGGCTTTTACGCATACTGCCTCCGCGACCAGAGCGGTGGTGACCGCCAGAGCGATCTGGACCAGGTTGCCCCAGCCGAAAAACCACCATTGGGCCACGATGCCCGGCAGGGTGCACAACGCCACCCACTGCATTACGCGATGGGTTGGCATACGCCCCTGAATATGGGGGGAAGAGGCCATTTTAAACGCCATCAGTGTCCTCTCTTACTGATCCGGATTCTGTTGTTGCTTGGCCTTTGCCTTGGCAATGGCCCGGGCGATGGCCGCTTTACGCGGGTCGCTTTCGCTGTTCTGTTCGGCGGACTTTGGCGCCGGGGCCGGCTCAGCAGCCTCGCTGCCGTTCGCTGCGGCGGCCTGTTTGGCTTTGGCCTGGGCGATGGCGGCAGCCACGGCGGCTTTGCGCTTATCGTCAGCGGCAGCCGGGGCCGGCTCTGCAGTATCGCTGCCTTTGGCTTCGGCGGCTTGTTTGGCTTTGGCCTTGGCGATGGCGGCAGCCACGGCGGCTTTGCGCTTATCGTCAGCGGCAGCCGGGGCCGGCTCAGCAGCCTCGCTGCCGTTCGCTTCGGCGGCCTGTTTGGCTTTGGCCTTGGCGATGGCGGCCGCTACGGCGGCTTTGCGCTTATCGTCAGCGGCAGCTGGGGCCGGCTCAGACGTTTCGCTGCCTTTGGCTTCGGCGGCCTGTTTGGCTTTGGCCTTGGCGATGGCGGCCGCTACGGCGGCTTTGCGCTTATCGTCAGCGGCAGCTGGGGCCGGCTCAGACGTTTCGCTGCCTTTGGCTTCGGCGGCCTGTTTGGCTTTGGCCTTGGCGATGGCGGCGGCCACGGCGGCTTTGCGCTTATCGTCAGCGGTGGCCGGGGCAGGTTCTGCGGCATCACTGCCTTTGGCTTCGGCGGCCTGTTTGGCTTTGGCCTTGGCGATGGCGGCGGCCACGGCGGCTTTGCGCTTATCGTCAGCGGTGGCCGGGGCAGGTTCTGCGGCATCACTGCCTGCTTCACCGGCCTGCTTGGCTTTGGCCTTAGCGATGGCGGCGGCGACGGCGGCTTTACGCTTATCGTCGGCGGCGGCCGGGGCAGATTCTGCGGCATCACTGCCTGCCTCACCGGCCTGCTTGGCTTTGGCCCTGGCAATCGCGGCGGCGACGGCGGCTTTGCGCTTATCGTCGGCGGCAGCCGGGGCCGGCTCAGCAGCCTCGCTGCCTGTTGCTTCGGCGGCCTGCTTGGCTTTGGCACGGGCGACGGCAGCCGCTACAGCGGCCTGGCGGTCATCACCGGCGGCAGGGGCTTGCTCCCGGGCGGCTTTGGCCGCGCGGGCTTGCTCTTTGCGCTGGCGGCGCAGCTCAGCCATGTCGGTGCTCTCTTGCGCGCCAGCCTGTTTGGCCTTAATGCGGGCGAGGGCGGCTTCTACACCGGCACTCGGGGCGGCCGGAGCGGCTTTGGCCGCGCTCTTATGGCGAGACTCGCGTTCCGCTTTCTCTTTCTCCAGACGCGCCTGGCGGGCGTCGAAGCGCAGTTTGGCTTCTTCCGCCTTGGTCGCTTTCTGCGCGGCATCGCGCAGTTCTGCCTTGGCAATGCGGTAGTGGTGCACCAGCGGGATGTCGGACGGGCAGACAAAGGCGCAGGCGCCACACTCGATGCAGTCAGACAGGTTCAGCTGGGCAGCCTTGTCGTACTCCGCTGCCTGGCTGTGCCAGTACAGCTGCTGAGGCAGCAGGCTCTGTGGGCACACCTGGGCACACTCACCACAGCGGATGCAGTTGCGGGCGGGGGGCGAGGGGGGCAGCTCCTGCAGGCTGGGCAGCAGCAGGCAGTTGGTCGCTTTCACCACGGCCACATCGGTGCGGGGCAGGGCAAAGCCCATCATCGGGCCGCCCATAATCAGCGGCTGGCCGGGCAGGGGGTTGCTTTGGGTTTGTTCCAGCAGCCACTGCACGTCGGTACCGAGGCGAACCCAGTAGTTACCCGGTTTGCCCGCTTGTTCACCGGTGACGGTGACGACCCGCTGGATCAGCGGCTCATCGTCCAGCACGGCACGCTTAATGGCGTAGCAGGTGCCGACGTTGTGCATCAGGATGCCTTTGTCAGCGGGCAGCTGGCCTTTGGGGATCTCCAGGCCGGTCACGATCTGCACCAGCTGTTTTTCGCTGCCGGAGGGGTACTTGGTCGGGATCACCCGCAGCAGATAGCGCTGGGGATCGCGATGGCTGGCCATCAGCGCGTTGCGGATGGCAGTGATGGCCTCGGGTTTGTTGTCCTCGATGGCGATCAGGATGCGTTCCGGCTGGATCAGGTGGTCGAGAATGTCGATGCCGCTGAGGATCGCTTCCGCCTCGTCCTGCATCAGGCGGTCGTCGGAGGTGATGTAGGGCTCACACTCGGCGCCGTTGATGATCAGAAATTGCACCGGCTTATCGGTGCTCAGTTTGATGGCCGCCGGGAAGGTGGCACCACCGAGGCCGGCAATGCCGGCATCGCGGATGCGGCCGAGGATGGCGTCTCGCTCAAGCCCTTCCACGTTGACCCGGGTTTCCCGCGGACGCCAGTGGTCCTCACCATCGGCGATGATCTCGATGCACATCTCCGGCAGTCCGGAGGGGTGTGCAATGACGCGGGGCTCAATGCGGCCGACGGTGCCGGAGGTGGGGGCGTGAACCGGCACCGCCATCGGCAGCTGGGCGCGGGTCAACGCCTGGCCTTTGAGGACGGTGTCGCCAGTGGCCACCAGCAGACTGCCCGGCTGGCCAATGTGCTGGCGCAGCGGCACCCAAAAACGCTCCGGCAACGGCAGTTCGGCGATGGCGCTGCCATTGGAAAGGGATTTGCGCTCCGGCGGGTGGATGCCGCCGGGAAAGGTCCATTGTTGGCCTTGATCGATCTGTTCTAGCAAAGTCTGCACTGACCGCTCCTTACTGCACCATACGGACCGGGATGCTTTCGAGATCCCATTTCCAGTTCTGTGTGGTGGTGGCGATGGGACGCATCTCGATGCAGTCCACCGGGCACGGTTCCACACACAGGTCACATCCGGTGCACTGGTCAGCCAGTACCGTATGCATCTGTTTGCCGGTGCCGATGATGGCATCAACCGGGCAGGCCTGGATGCACTTGGTACAGCCGATGCACTCGGCTTCGCGGATATAGGCCACCTTGGGGCGGCTGTCGGCGTCGGCATCCAGCGGCTCAGGCTCTACGCCGAGCATATCGGCCAGCTTCTGTACCGTCGCTTCGCCACCGGGCGGACACCGGTTGATGGGGGCTTCGCCTTTGGCGATGGCCTCAGCGTAGGGGCGGCAACCGGGGAAGCCACACTGGCCACACTGGGTTTGCGGCAATGCCTGTTCGATCTGTTCGACCATAGGGTCGCCTTCGACCTTGAAGCGGATGGCGGCATAACCCAGCAAAACGCCGAATATCAGCGCCAGGCCCGCCAGGGCCAAAATGGCAAAAACAATACTGCTCATCGATTACTTAACCAGTCCGGTAAAGCCCATAAAGGCCAGCGACATCAGACCTGCGGTGATCATGGCGATGGATGCCCCTTTGAATGGCACGGGCACATCGGCGGCGGCGAGGCGTTCCCGCATGGCGGAGAACAAAATCAGCACCAGGGCAAAGCCGGCAGCGGCGCCAAAGCCATAAAGCACGGAGCTGATAAAGTCGTGCTGCTCATTGATGTTAAGCAGCGCCACGCCCAGTACCGCACAGTTGGTGGTGATCAGGGGGAGGTAGATGCCCAGTACCCGATGCAGTGAGGCGCTGGTTTTGCGCACCACCATCTCGGTGAACTGCACCACTACAGCGATCACCAGAATAAAGCTGAGGGTTCGGAGATAGGTCAACTCCAGCGGTACCAGCAGGTACTGGTGAACCAGGTAGCTGCAGGTGGAGGCCAGGGTCAGAACGAAGGCGGTAGCCATCGACATGCCAATGGCGGACTCCAATTTGCTGGAGACCCCCATAAAAGGACACAGGCCGAGAAACTTCACCAGCACGAAGTTGTTGACCAGTACGGTGCCAACCAGCAACAACAGGTATTCGGTCATGACAATGCGGTCGCGTTGAAAAGTAGTCCGACATTATCGGTAAATACGGCCATCGAAACAACTGACAGCAAGCAGGGTTACTGCGCTATTGCTCAGAGAATGGGCGCCCCGGCGTGTTGCCGGGGGCCGGTTTACGCGCGGATATGATGCAGCGGTTTGGGCAGGGCGATGTGGTGGCCCTGCAAGCCATGCACCCGCAACTCCTCCAGCGCCACCTTTTCGTCGGACCGTTCAACGTGGGTGGCAATGACCTTTACCTCAAGGCGGACGGCGATATCCAGCAGCATCTTGATAAAGAAACGATTGTTGGCGTTCTTCTCAATGTCCCGGGTTAACTCCGGTTCCAGCTTGATGTAGTCCGGCTTCAGCATCTGGAAGAAGCGGAATGAGGTCAGGGCGGTGCCGAAGTGATCGATGCAGATACGCGCGCCCAGTCGGTGCAGGCGTTCGATGCAGTGGGTGGCCTGGGTGGCGTTGTGTTGAATGCTGCGTTCGCTGATCTCAAACACCAGACGGTTGGCCAGTTGGGGCTGATCCTGCAGGCGATGCTCCAGCCAGGACATAAAGCTGGGATCACTGAAAGAGTGATTGGCCAGGTTGATGCCGTAGGTTTCTTTGCTGTTCTGCTCGTAGTCCAGCTCGCGCAGCAGGCGGGTGATCACCAACTTATCCAGTTCCACCGCCAGACCATAACGGGCGGCCATGCCGAAGGTGGGTTCGGTGGGAAGCGGGTGGTCATCGGTATTCTGGAAACGCACCAGCATCTCGGTGTAGAGGCGATCCTCTTCCCGGGTAGGGCGGATCTTCTGATGGATAAAGTGCAGGCGGCCGTGCTCAATCACGTCCTCAATCACCCCCTGCCAGCGCTCGGAGTCCAGTCCCAGATCCGCCAGTGAACTCTCCATCAGGTAGTGCTCGTGGGCGCCCTGGGATTCCGCCATGCTGACGGCGGTATCGAGGTTGGTCAGCAGGCGACTGATACGGTCACCCTGTTGATAGGCGATGGCGCCGACCGCACCGGCATTGTCCACCTCCTGGTGCTTGGCCAGGTCAGCCAGTTGCAGCGTCAGGGTCTTCATCAGGTTTTTGCAGCCATCGGAATCGAGCCGTGGCAGCTTCATCAGGAAGTCGGTTGCGCCATAGCGGTAGACCTCGCTGCTGTGGTATTGAAGGGTGGATTGCTTGAGCAGTACCGCGACCTCGGCCAGGTAGCGATCACCACCGCTGTGGCCCAGTCGCTCGTTTAGCTCGGCTAGGGCGCCTGCCCGCAGCAGAATCAGATGGCCGGCCAGGGCATCGACGCCGCTGGGGCGTTCCATCTCTTCGTTAAACAGCGCGCGGGTTTTCAGCCCGGTGACCGGGTCCAGCACGGGGTGCTGTAAGTCGTGGCTGCGCTGGGCTTTGGCCACCTGCTGCTTCAATTCGGTCGCACTGGTTTTCAGGGCCCGGACTAAAGGGCCAAGGCGGCCGGAAATGCGGTCCAGTTGGCTGGGAAATTCAAAGGTGGGCAAGCGTTCGATGGCACTGCGCAGAGTGCGCAATTTGCGGCCGGTTGCTACGGAGCGCCAAATCACCAGCATCAGGGTGATGACAAAGACCACACTGATAATGATCAGGGGTTGGAACAAGGCGGGCTCGGCGGCTTTCAGGTAATGATTGCCATCCAGTTGTACCCGGTAGTCCCAGTCCTGATAGCGGGTTTCTGCGACCAGTTCATTGGGGTAGAGCGTCAACAGCGGGGCCAATGGGTGCGTGGGCTCCTGATACTGGCCATACACCGCCTGAGTGGCGTCCGCCCGGTTTCGCACAAACCCGTACCGCAGTGGCACCTGTTGTTTCAGCGTATCGAACAGTTGGTTGCTCGGTTCGCCGTTGGCGACCGCCCGGTTGAGCGTATCGCTCATGGTGGCATGGTCGGCGCTGATGGCCGAGTGGATCTGTTGACTGCTTAGCAGGGCGAATGTGGCCGCGGCGGCCAGATACAAGCTTGCCAGGCTGATGATGGTGGTGCGAGTCCCCAACATAAGACAACGATCTCCTTATCGTTTATTGCCCTACCCAGATACAGCGTAAGTGTTCATCCGCTAACCGGCGGATTATCTGGCGCTTTTGAGTGTATACCACCTGAGCGTTTCGCTGCGATCCCTGCGCCAAGGGCCGATCCTAGATCGTCACCGTTACACTCGCAAGGGGGTAGAGTCAGTAGAGGCACCTGATGTGGGATAACCGCGGTTTCTGCAATGACACGATAACGCTGTGGGCATCGGGGTTTCCGTCAATGTCAGCGGCTCTGCGGTGAACAAAACGACGGGGAGTGGATTTGGCGCAGCGCCGCCGTAAGGCGCGTGGAGGGTGACGGCCGGAGCGAAAGCGCGATGCCGTGGCGCAGGGGAGGGGGCTTAGGTCAGCGGACAGGTGGCACTTCCCACCCCGGTGAGATGGCGTCGATGGCATGTCGAGTATCCGTGGGCCAAGGCCCACGCTACGTTGGGGCAGCGACATACGCTGATTCTGACAGAGCGAGACTGTTGCATCGAAAGTTTCTCGTGCGGGGATGTTTCAAAGGGCAGGGGTCGTTGGTGTCGATGGACTTTCGAGTACCCGTGGGCCAAGGCCCACGCTACGTTGCGGCAGCGACATACGCTGATTCTGACAGAGCCAGTCCGCCGTTCTACCGACAGAGACGAAAAAGCCCCGCTGATGCGAGGCTTTTCGAAGGTGGCTCCCCCTGCTGGACTTGAACCAGCGACATACGGATTAACAGTCCGCCGTTCTACCGACTGAACTAAGGGGGAACAGGTTGTCTGCGTGTTTTGTCTGACGCCTCAGGAAACGTGGCTCCCCCTGCTGGACTTGAACCAGCGACATACGGATTAACAGTCCGCCGTTCTACCGACTGAACTAAGGGGGAACAGATTGTCTGCGTGTTTTGTCTGACGCCTCAGGAAAGTGGCTCCCCCTGCTGGACTTGAACCAGCGACATACGGATTAACAGTCCGCCGTTCTACCGACTGAACTAAGGGGGAACATCATCGTCTCGAAGACGGAGCGCATATTAATGACCCCACCATAGGGAGTCAACAGCCGTTCCTAAAAATTGCCGCCAGCCAGGTGCGTTTGGCTACCCTATGCACAATGGGCCTAATTCCTCAGCGATTTGCAGCGATTTTGTCACCGGCTCGGGGTTTGGCGCGCTGCAATAAACTCGGGACAGTCAGTGGCTTACGAATGACGTTCGTTTTCTTGTTGTCTCAGGTCGGATGAGAAAAAGGGGTTGACTTTTGCCAAGCCAGATCGGCTCTGGCTTTATCGGTGTTATCCACTGATTTTGTGGATAACTGTGTTAATGAAGTCGTGAATGAAGGTGTCAGGCCCCGTCAAATCAAGGTTTTCAGCGATGTGAGCAGAGATTGTGCATAATCTGTCCTTGCTTAATAAACAGACACTTAGCGCATTTTCTTTGCAAGGGCTGTAGCCCGTTCCCCACTCTGTAATTTTACGACTTTTTGTGAAGCCAGGGTTGTGTATTAGTTTTGGTTGTTATCCAATCACCCGCGTTTACATTCCTGCTGCCGGAGAATCCGTGTCCCGAATCCAAGTCCATCAGTTGACTGAGGGCGATGTTATTGCCCATCTGCGTCGTATGACCTGGCCCTTGCTGATGGCCATGGTGCTGTTGATGACTTTCAACTTTGTCGACGCGTACTTCGTCAGCTTGCTGGGCACCAAGGAGTTGGCGGCCTTCTCTTTCACCTTCCCCGTGACCTTTACCCTGTTCAGTGTGGTGATTGGTCTTGGTATCGGCACCAGTGCCGCGGTGGCCACGGCGCAGGGAAAGGGCAAGCAGGAGAGGGCGCGGGCGCTGGGCGGCTCGGCGTTGGCGCTGTCTGCTGCTCTGATGCTGTTTCTGGCGTTGCCGGTATGGCTGGGCCACGATTGGCTGTTTCGGGCGCTTGGGGCAGAGGGCGACTCGCTGACGCTGATCAACGAGTTTATGAGCGTCTGGTTGCTTGGGGTGATGTTTATCACCTTCCCGATGATTGGCAACGCGGTGATGCGCGCCAATGGCAATACCCGCCTGCCCAGCCTGGTGATGGCAGGCAGCGCCTTTGTGAATGCGGCGCTGGACCCGTTGTTTATCTTTGGCTGGGGGCCGGTGCCGGCGCTGGGGCTGAAAGGGGCGGCGCTGGCAACCGTCTGTGCCAACCTGGTGTCCAGCGCGGTGATTGTCTACATGCTGGTGTTTCGGATGCGGGCGGTGGGCTGGTTCCGGGAGTGGCCGGAACGGCTGCAGGGCTACCGTGAGATTCTGGCCATCGCGTTACCGGCCGCCGGTTCCAATATGCTCACGCCGCTGGCCATGGGGCTGATGACTGCGCTGATGGCCGGGTACGGTGAAGCAGCTGTGGCGGCCTTCGGGGTGGGTACCCGACTGGAGTCCCTGACCACGCTGGTGGTGCTGACCCTGTCGATGAGCCTGCCGCCTTTGATTAGCCAAAATGCTGCTGCCGGTCATATGGACCGGGTGCGACTGCTCTACAGCAAGGTGATTAAGTTTGTCCTGCTGTTCCAGGGCGTGGTCTATCTGGTGCTGCTGGTCAGTGCCAACTGGATCGGCCAGGCGTTCGGGCAGGATGCGCAGGTGGCCGCCACCATTGCGCTGCTGGTCAGCATTATGCCGCTCTCTTATGGGGCGCAGGGCGTGATCATCCTGTCCAACTCCAGCTTTAATGCGTTGCATCGTCCGATGTCGGCGCTCGGCTTGTCGGTGGTGCGGTTGTTTGTGATGTACCTGCCGTTGGCGTACATCGGTGGTAAACTCGCGGGATTGACCGGCGTTTTCGTGGGCGCGGCGGTGGCGAATGTCATCACTGGCCTGATCGCGTGGCGCTGGGTTTGGTATCACCTGTGCTGTAACCGCGATAATTCTGCCGAGGCTGTCCGTGAGTCGACCCTTTAAGCTGCATTCCCAGTTTCAACCTGCCGGCGATCAACCCGGCGCCATCGCCAAGCTGCTGGACGGACTGGACGCCGGTCTGGCCCACCAGACCCTGCTGGGGGTAACCGGTTCCGGTAAAACCTTCACCATGGCCAATGTGGTGGCGGAACTGAATCGACCCACCATCATCCTGGCCCACAACAAAACCCTGGCGGCGCAGCTCTATGGCGAGATGAAGGAGTTTTTCCCCGAGAACTCGGTGGAGTACTTCGTCTCCTACTACGACTACTACCAGCCGGAAGCCTACGTCCCCTCCACCGACACCTTTATCGAGAAGGACGCGTCCATCAACGCCCATATCGAGCAGATGCGTCTGTCCGCAACCAAGGCACTGATGGAGCGGCGCGATGTGGTGTTGGTGGCGTCGGTGTCCGCCATCTATGGTCTGGGCGACCCCAAGGCGTATATGGCGATGCTGCTGCATCTGCGCCAGGGCGACATCATGAACCAGCGCGATATTCTCAAGCGACTGGCGGAGTTGCAGTACAGTCGCAACGACATGGCGTTTGAGCGCGGCACCTTCCGGGTGCGGGGCGAGGTGATCGACATCTTCCCGGCGGACTCGGAGAAGGAGGCGGTGCGGATTGAACTGTTTGATGAAGAGATCGAACGCATCACCCTGTTTGACCCGCTGACCGGGGCGCAGAGCCGCGAAGTGGCGCGTTACACCGTGTACCCCAAAACCCACTACGTGACGCCGCGGGAAACCATTATCGGCGCCATTGATAAGATCAAGGCGGAGCTGAAAGTCCGGCATCAACAGCTGCTGGACAACAACAAGCTGATTGAGGCGCAGCGCATCAAGGAGCGGACTCAGTTTGATGTGGAGATGATGCTGGAGCTGGGTTACTGCTCCGGGATTGAGAACTACTCCCGCTACCTGTCCGGCCGCGCACCGGGCGAGCCGCCGCCGACCCTGCTGGATTACCTGCCGGACGATGGCCTGCTGATCATCGATGAATCCCACGTTACCGTGCCGCAGCTGGGCGCCATGTACAAAGGCGACCGCAGCCGTAAAGAGACGCTGGTGGAGTACGGTTTCCGGCTGCCGTCGGCCATGGACAACCGGCCCCTGAAGTTTGAAGAGTTTGAGGCGATTGCGCCGCAGACCGTGTTTGTCTCAGCGACTCCGGCCAAGTATGAGCTGGATAAGTCCGCCGGCGATGTGGTGGAGCAGGTGGTGCGTCCCACCGGTTTGCTCGATCCGGAAATTGAGGTGCGCCCGGTGGCCACCCAGGTGGATGACCTGCTGTCTGAGATCCGCATTCGTGCCGATAAGAATGAGCGGGTACTGGTGACCACTCTGACCAAACGGATGGCGGAAGACCTGACCGAGTACCTGGAGGACCACGACGTCCGGGTGCGTTACCTCCACTCCGATGTCGACACCGTCGAGCGGATGGAGATCATCCGTGATTTGCGCTTGGGCGAGTTCGACGTGCTGGTGGGGATCAACCTGTTGCGGGAGGGGCTCGATATGCCGGAGGTGTCTCTGGTGGCGATTCTCGATGCCGACAAAGAGGGCTTCCTGCGCTCCGACCGCTCCCTGATCCAGACCATGGGCCGTGCCGCCCGTAACGTTAACGGTAAAGCGATTCTCTACGCTGATCGCATCACCGGCTCGATGGAGCGTGCCATCGGTGAAACCCAGCGCCGTCGTGCCAAGCAGGAGGCGTATAACGCTGAGCATGGCATCGTACCGAAGGGGCTGGTGAAGAAGATCACCGACGTGATGGATGTGGGTGGGAAGCGCCGTCCCGGTGAGCGCAAGGTGGCGGAAACCAAACCGACCTACCAGCCGGTGGATCCGGCCAAGCTGGCTAAGTCCATCGCTGAGCTGGAAAAAACCATGTACGAGCACGCCCGCAATCTGGAGTTTGAAAAAGCGGCGGCGCTGCGGGACGAGATTACCGCCCTGCGCGAGCAACTCGTGGTCTCATGATGCCCTGAGTGAACCATACTTACCTAAAGCCCCGACGTGAGTGAATTGGGGGGGAGGGGAGTATGGTTAAGGGTCGAAATCTGATTGCACTGGCCGCCCTGGGGGCGGCACTGGTCGTGGCATATCAGCAGATGCCGATGCCACAAGTAGCCCAACTTGAGCCCGGAGTCCGGGGTGAGTTACGCACGGAAGTGCACCGCAGCAGCGAAGTGTTGGGGCCGGGTCTGGCCTATTATCGCAGCGCCAATACCCCACCGCCGACCGGCGAGCCGGCTGCTGAAGTGGACATCAACGTTCTGATTCAGGATTTTCCCACTGCGGCGGGTGAGATCCACCAGCAGGTGCTGTTGGACCAACAGTATCAGGCCGCGCTGAATGGCGACCATGAGCAGGCGATGAAGTTGATGGCAGAGAGCTTCCGCAGCGGCGAGGGCAGCGGCAGCTATCGCACTCGCTGGTAAGCCCGGCAGGCCAACGCGCACAACACCCCGCTGAGGGCGCCCAGGGCGTGGGATTCCACCGCCACCTGGGCGTCGATCAGTGCGGCCACCTCGGCACTGGCGCCGAAGTAGTTCTCCCAGCCGACCTTGGCAAACACCCCAATCAACAGCAGATAACCGCTGCGCCAGCCGCGCTGGATGTCCATCATCGCGCCCCAGGCAAACAAACCATGCAGGAGCGCGCTCAGGCCGACATAGCGGGCGGTTTCCGGCACCCACCACCAGATCCCCAGGCTGACCATCGCCATGATGCACAGGCTGACGCTGGCAATGCTGCGCCAGCGGTAGTGGGGCTGATGCAGGGCGAAGATCAGCCAGAGGCCACCGAGGTTCATTAAGAGGTGCGCGGTGTTGGAGTGCAGCAGGTGCCCGGTCCACAGGCGCCACCACTGACCCTGTTCTAACCCGTTGCGGGACCACACCAGCGTGTCGTAGAGGCTGGGCAGCGCCCAGCACAACAGTGCCAGGAGTGACAAAAGCAAAGGCCCGGCCAACTGGCCGGGCTTGGGCAGGCCGAACGCCTTAGTCGAGGCCACACTGGCCACGGACGTCGTCCAGAATGGTGTCACGGTTGGCCAGGTACTGTTCCAGTCCGCGGGCGCGCAACTGGCAGGCCGGACAGGTGCCGCAGCCGGCACCGAGCACGCCGTTATAGCAGGTCAGGGTGCGGTCCCGTACCAGCTCCAACGTACCGTAGTGGTCCGCCAGGGCCCAGGTTTGGGCCTTGTCCAGCCACATCAGTGGCGTGGCCAGGGTCAGCGGGCGGTCCATTCCCAGTACCAGTGCCTTCTCCAGTGCCTGAACAAACTCATTGCGGCAATCCGGGTAGCCGGAAAAATCGGTTTCACACACCCCGGTGATCACGGTCTGTGCGCCCACCTGATAGGCGTAGATCCCGGCCAGGGTCAGGAACAGGATATTGCGGCCGGGCACAAAGGTGTTGGGCAGGCCGTTGTCCATCAGTTCGTTGGCCACGGCGATGTTATCGCGGGTCAGAGCGCTGATGGCCAGTTCACCCAGCAGGCTGACGTCCATCACTTTGTGGGCCTTAACCCCCAGCTCCGTGGCCAGGGTTTTGGCTACTTCGATCTCCTGCGCATGGCGCTGGCCGTAATCGAAGGTGATGGCGTGCACTTCGTCGTAGTGGGTCAGGGCCTGCACCAGGCAGGTGGTGGAGTCCTGGCCGCCGCTGAATACCACGACGGCAATGCGTTTGTCGCTCATAAAGCCTCCAATTCGCCAGTGGCGGAGAAGCGTTCCAGTTGGGCCAGGTAGGGGGCCACGTCGCCAATCTTTTCGGCCACCCATTGTGGGTTGTAGTAGCTGTCGAGGTAGCGTTCACCGGAGTCGCACAGTAGGGTCACGATGGAACCGCGCTCGCCCTTGCGGCGCATCTCGTCGGCCAGTTGCAGCACGCCATAAAGGTTGGTGCCGGTGCTGGCGCCGGTTTTGCGGCCAATCAACTGTTCCAGCCACAGTACGGTGGCAATGGAGGCAGCGTCCGGGATCTGGCGCATCTCATCCACCACACCGGGAATAAAGGAGGGCTCGACCCGCGGACGGCCAATCCCTTCAATGCGGGAGCAGGCGTTGCTGGTCAGGCTCTTGTCGAGGCTGTGGAAGTAGTCATAGAACACCGAGTTATCCGGGTCTACCACACACAGGCGGGTGTCCACTTTCTGGTAGCGCAGGTAGCGGCCAATGGTGGCGGAGGTACCGCCGGTGCCCGGGCTCATTACGATGTGGCTGGGCACGGGGAAGCGTTCATGCTTCATCTGGCGGAAGATGGAATCGGCGATGTTGTTGTTGCCGCGCCAGTCGGTAGCACGCTCGGCGTAGGTGAACTGGTCCATGTAGTGGCCATTCAGCTCTTCGGCCAGGCGGGCGGATTCGGTGTAGATGTCCGCCGGTTCCACCAGGTGACAGCGACCGCCATAGAACTCGATCTGGTCGATCTTTTTCTGTGCGGTGGACTTGGGGATCACGGCGATAAAGGGCAGGCCCAACAGGCGGGCAAAGTAGGCCTCGGAGATGGCGGTAGAACCAGAGGAGGACTCGATGATCGGCGCCCCTTCACGGATCCAGCCATTACACAGGCTATACAGGAACAGCGAGCGCGCCAGACGATGCTTCAGACTGCCGGTGGGGTGGGTACTCTCATCTTTCAGATAGATGTCGATGTCCACCAGGTGCGGCAGGTCCAGTTTGATCAGGTGCGTGTCAGCGCTGCGCTGAAAATCCGCTTCGATCTGGGCGATGGCCCAGTTAACCCAATTGCGCGGCATAGAAATCCCGTATAATGCTCGTTTACGTTCGCCGCATGGTATCGCAATGGACCCACAGCTGTTAAGCCAGCTTGCTAATGACACAATGCCCTACGGCAAATATGCCGGGCGCCGCCTGATGGATCTGCCCATCGCCTATCTGGTGTGGATGCAGGGAAAAGGGTGGCCGGCACCGCCACTGGGGCCAAAGCTGGCGCTGGCGCTGGAGATCAAGCACAACGGTTTGAGCTACCTGTTGAAGCCGCTGCGTCGGGAGCCGTAACAGGTTTGAGGCGTCGGTTCGGCAGGATCGGCGCTACCTGTCGTGTTGAGAGATGGCGGTAACCGATTGTTCAGCGCAGGAAAACAAAAACGCCGCCCAGAGGGCGGCGTTTTCGGTGTTGGTGGAGGGGGTAGGATTCGAACCTACGAAGGCGGAGCCGTCAGATTTACAGTCTGATCCCTTTGGCCACTCGGGAACCCCTCCGGGGGTAACGCAAATTGTAGAAGATGGTGGAGGGGGTAGGATTCGAACCTACGAAGGCGGAGCCGTCAGATTTACAGTCTGATCCCTTTGGCCACTCGGGAACCCCTCCACGGGGTAACACGTTTTGTCTCGCTTGCGTTCATCAAGGGCTGATGCCACAGGCGTTGAATATGGTGGAGGGGGTAGGATTCGAACCTACGAAGGCGGAGCCGTCAGATTTACAGTCTGATCCCTTTGGCCACTCGGGAACCCCTCCACGGGGTAACACAAATTGTCTTGCCTGCGTGCTTCAAGGGCTGAAGCCACAAGCGGAATAGATGGTGGAGGGGGTAGGATTCGAACCTACGAAGGCGGAGCCGTCAGATTTACAGTCTGATCCCTTTGGCCACTCGGGAACCCCTCCACGGGGTAACACGTTTTGTTTTGCTTGCGTTTTTCAAGGGCTGAAACCGCAAGCGGCAAGATGGTGGAGGGGGTAGGATTCGAACCTACGAAGGCGGAGCCGTCAGATTTACAGTCTGATCCCTTTGGCCACTCGGGAACCCCTCCACAAGTGCGGGGCGTATAGTAACAGCAGGATTTTGCCTGTAAAGCCCTAAACGCAAATCTTCCCTAAAGTTTTGAACTGTTGGGGCGATAAACAATCTGTAGCGATGATTTTTGGATGTTTTGTATGCGGCCTGAAGGCATTTTAATCAACGAGTGGCAACTTGGCAGTGCGCTCAACCAGGCGGTCCATCAGGGCCACCGGGGTGAGTTCGGCCTGTTGCTGTCGATGATGGTGCAGGACGTCCGTTATCACGGCAGCTTTCAGCTGGAGAAAACCGAGCAGGGCGAACCGCTGCCATTGCGTCAGCGCTTTGAGCTGCCCGAGCCTCAGCCGACCATCAGCCGGTTTCCCGACATCCACCGCAGCGAAGCGTGCGCTCAGGCGTTCCACCAGGGCGGCCTGGTTCAGTCACGACTGCAGCAATGCATCACCCCGGAGCCACTCGACATCCGCGGTGAACACTGCCACGGTATGAGCGAAGCGCTGGCCAATGCTGAACCCGTCTCCCGCCAGCCCGACTCTCTGGCGCAAAAGCTGCGGGTGTTCCCGGCGCAGATGGCGTTGGCCGACCTGATCGCTGAACAGCGTCTTCAAAGCGCGGCACTGCGTGCCGTGGCCTGATCTTTTTCTCACCGCTTTCGCCGCCCTGCCTCAATAAAATCCCCGAGACTGTGATCGGTTCGACAGGCTGAACCCGCCTCACTGCCTATACTTGGGCGGTTCTCCCATTAATGTAGAGGTTTCCATGGAGTCCAAGACTCAAGATCTCATCACCGAATGTTGTGGTGCCTATATGGATGTTGGCGCAGTGATCTCCGAAGAGGATACCGTACTGAGCCTGCCGATCACCGCAGCCAGCGAAGCGGATGCCCGGGCCGAGTTTGAGAAACTGGAAGCGGCCGCCAAAGCCCGCTTCGCCGATGTGCAGACCGATGCTCAATGGCAACAGGAAACCGGCACCCTGCAAGCGCGCCTGGTGTTCTCCTGCGCCGCTGAACGCCTGATTTTTGAGATGCAGTTGAACTGATCTGCGTCATCGCGGAATTAGGTTGAACTGATAAGGGACGCAGGATACTGTGTCCCTTACTTATTTCTTACAAGACAACAACATCCAGTATTGCGATGAAGCAGGGACGCGCGGACGCAATTGAACGACTGATTCAGTTGCCCGAAAAGCAGGCGGGGGATTTTGAGCAGACCGCCCAGGTCGCGGCTCGGATCGCCTGTCAACAACTGGGGGTGGAGACCGCCTCCATCTGGCTCTTTAACCGAGAGCAAACCCACCTGATGCCGATATGCCGGCACCAGCTCTCCGGCCGCACTGTGGTGGACGCCGCCCTGGCCACCTGCGCTTTCCCCGAGTATTTCGACCACCTTTACCAGCATCGCTTTTTGAAAGCGGATGTGGCGCGGCTGCACCCGGCGACCAAGGCCTTTGGCCCGGATTACCTGGTGCCTAATGGTATTCACGCCATGCTGGATGCCGGTATCCGCATCAATGGCCACCTCGAGGGGGTGATCTGCGTTGAGTCGTTGCGCCCACGGCACTGGGGCGAGGAGGACGCACACTGGGTTGGCCAGCTGGCAGACCAGTTGGCGCTGGCGCTCGCCACTCAACGGCAAAGCCGGCAGGCGGGTCAGCTTGACCTGTTTCGCCATGCGATGGAGCAATCCAGCCAGCGGCTGGCGATCATGAACGCCGATACCCTGGAGATCTGCTACGTCAATCAGGCTTACCTGCGCGTGGCCGGCGGCGTGGCTGAGGACTATGTGGGCAAACCGATTCAGCAGCTGATGATGTTTCAGCAAAACCCGGAGTCCGCCAAACTGGCCCTGCAGACGGTGCTGGAGACCGGCTATTGCCGGGGCGAGGGGCAGGTGGTGGACCCGCAGGGGCGGGTCCGCTGGATCGATTTTCGCGCGAACCGCTTTGTGACCGAAAATGGTCAGGCTTACCTGGTGTTGCATTCCAATGACGCCACCGCCGAGAAAGCCCATAAGGCGGAACTGGAACGGATGGCGTGGCACTGTGCCCTGACCGGGCTCTATAACCGCGCCTACTTCCTGCAACGGCTGAATGAATCCGCCCCGGTGGCGCTGCTGCTGTTTGATCTCGATGGCTTCAAGGCGTTGAACGACCTCCATGGCCATGAAGTGGGGGACCGCCTGCTGAAGGAGGTGGCGCGTCGACTGCGTCACTGCGGTGAGCGCATGGGCGCCAGCCTGGTGGCTCGCATCGGTGCCGATGAATTTGTGGTGCGGTTTGATCAGGTCCCCGCTCAGTCCCTGCACGACATTGCCCACAGTTTCCGGGAGCGGTTGATCCTGCCGGTGCCGGTGGGAGGCCGCTCCTATTCCGTGCAACTGAGTGTGGCCGGAGTGTGTCGTGATCTGCTGGATGAGCAGGTGGATGCGATGGCGGCGCTGGACCTGACCATGGCCCGGGCCAAGCAGCTGGGACGCCTGCAACTGTTTGATCAGGCGTTAAAGGAGAGCTTTTGTGAGCAGGTGCAGATCCAGCAGGACCTGCGCCAGGCGTTGGCCCGCAAAGAGTTTGAGCTGCACTACCAGCCCTTGGTCGCGATGGAAACGGGGGAGGTGCGGGGGGCTGAAGCGCTGTTGCGTTGGCGTCATCCGCGCCGGGGCCGGCTGGGGCCGGCACGCTTTATTGAGGTTGCCGAAGATACCGGGGCGATTGAGCCGATAGGGCGCTGGGTTCTCGAAACCGCGTTGTACCAGTTACACCTGTGGCAGCGCCGCTGGCCCGGTCTGGAGATGCACGTCAATGTCTCCGCCAAGCAACTGCTGGGCGGTGACCTCTATGAGATCTGCTGGCACCAGCTGAATCGTTATCGCCTGACGCCGGGCACCCTGGTACTGGAGATCACGGAAACCAGCCTGCTGGAGGAGATCCAGGTGGTGTCGCGGCTGTGTAACCAGTTGGGTGAACTGGGCATTGTGCTGGCGATCGATGATTTCGGCACCGGTTACAGTTCGATGCGCTATCTGCAGCGGTTGCCGGTTCAGAAACTGAAGATCGACCGCTCCTTTGTGATGGACCTGGAAACCTCCAGAGAGAACCGGGAGATCGTGCCCGCCATTATTGCCATGGGGCAGGCGCTGGATCTGGTGGTGACGGCGGAGGGGGTGGAAACTGAGTCTCAGCGTCGGCTGCTCAAGCAGTGGGGTTGCGATATGGTGCAGGGCTTCCTGTATGGCCGTCCGGTCGACCCGCACCTGTTTGAACAGCGCTACCTACGCATCAACGAAACCGCTTAAGCGCCGCAGCAGCGCTTAAACTTCTTACCGCTGCCACAGGGGCAGGCGGCATTGCGTCCGGCACTGGGGACGGGGTTAAAGTCCCCGTCGCAGTAAAGCCAATGGCCCTGCTGGCAAACAAAACGGGAGCGCTCATGGAGTGCCCGCAGCGCCGTTCCGTCGCGAAACCACGCCTTGAACTCCACTTCGCCTTTGTCGCCCTGATGGGGCGGCGCGTTGACGATCTCCAGCCGTTGCCACTGGGTCTGCTGGCAGGATTCCGCCAGGTCATCGGCGCTGAGGTCGCCCCGAAAATCCGGGTGGTGGGTGGCGATCAGGTAATCGGTTACCGCCAGAACATAGGCACTGTAGCGGGAGCGCATTAACTGTTCCGGGGTGGCAGCCAGGGCATCGCCCTGGTGCAGGGGTTGGCAGCATTCAGCGTAGAGGCGCTGGCTGCCACAGGGGCAGGCGGTCATTACAGACAGTTACTCTTTGGATACGTCGTCGGCTGCCATTATCTCTGTGGGACTGGAAAAGTACAGTCCAGGCTCGGCCGTGGCGGCGTAGAACAGCTCCGGTTTGGACCGGTTGGCGGAATCCATAAAGATGTACCAGTTGCCGTCTTCTGCCTGCTTGAAGCTCATCACGAACTTACCGGCAAACTCGCTGCGGGGCTGTTCGCTGGCCTGGTTCGGGGTGTAGCGGATCAGGTAATAACCGGCATCGGTCACCACCGGGCCCTGCTGCTGGCGCGAGATCACCCGGAAATCGATCTTGATGGTGGCATCGCGCTTACGCACTTTGTCGAACCACTTGTTGATGGCTTTGGTGATCGCTTCCCGGCCGCGGATAAACTCGCTCTCAGCGGACACCCCCATCAGGCAGGCATCGGTGGTGTAGAGCGACTCCAACGGCTTTGGGTCGAGTGCATAGTAGGACTCGACAAAGGTGTCGTACAGCTGGTTAATCTCCCGGTTCAGCGCGTCGTTGCTGGCTTGAGCCGGCATCAGGACCAGGCTGCTGAACAGGGCCAAAAAAGGGATCAGTGACTTCAATTTGCGCTCAGTACTTAACAAACACGACACAATTGTGCGTTCTCAGCCCGATTTGTAAAGGGTGAAAGGATTACAAAGTGTGAGGAACGTGGTGGCTTAGCGTGGGGCCGCGATATAATGACGAGCATGTGTGATTGTAATGCGCGAGAGCCCGATGGAACGTGACGACACCGACCTCTTTGCCCAAGCCATGTCCGACGTGGTACCGCTGAAAAGTGATGATGCCCGGGTCCAGGGCAGTGGCCCGGCCAACCCCACCGAAGCCCAATTGGCACGCCGTGCGGCTGCTGAAGCCGAAGTGGTCAATCAGAAAGATGGGCTGACTCTGGAAGCCGTCGAACCGGTGGACCCCGATGACATCATCGGCTGGACCCGCGGTGGCATGCAGCATGGCGTCTACAAAAATCTGCGACTGGGCAAGTATTCGCTGGATGCCCGCCTTGATCTGCATGGCCATACGGTTGCCGAGGCGCGTCAGGCGCTGCTGCAGTTTATCCGAGACTGTCTGGAGAACGACATCCGCAGTGCGCTGGTGCTGCATGGTAAGGGGCTCAATTCCAAGCCCTTTCGTGGGGTGCTGAAAAGCTACGTCGCGGCTTGGCTGCCCAACTGCCCGGAAGTGCTGGCTTACCACTCGGCACTAAAGCAGCATGGCGGCACCGGTGCGGTTTACGTGCTGTTGCGCAAAAGCCCCCGGGAGAAAGCGGAAAACCGGGAGCGTCACCAGAAACGGTGACCTCGCCCCATAAAAAAACGCGCTCATCTGAGCGCGTTTTTTGTGTCTGGCCGTTACGGCGTGTAATAGGTCGGCGAGCCCGGACCCACCGGCAAGCCAAGCACAAACACGTAGACGACGAAGGTGATGCTCCAGCCGATAAACAGCACGATGGAGTAGGGCAGCATGGTGGCCACCAGGGTACCAATGCCTAGGTCCTTCTTGTATCGGGACGCTACCGCCAGGATCAGGCCGAAGTAGCTCATCATCGGAGTGATGATGTTGGTGACGGAATCACCGATACGGTAAGCGGCCTGGATGGTTTCCGGAGCGTAACCCACCAGCATCAGCATCGGCACGAAGATGGGCGCGGTGACCGCCCACTGGGCCGAGGCAGAGCCCACCATCAGGTTGATAAAGGCGCACACTGCGATAAAGCAGACAAACAGCAGCGGGCCGCTGAGGCCGATGCTGTTGAGCATGTCCGCACCGGCGACGGCGGTGATGGCGCCCAGGTTGGTCCACTTGAAGAACGCCACAAACTGGGAAGCGAAGAACACCAGCACGATGTACATGCCCATGGTGCTCATGGAGTGCGCCATGGCATCGATGGCATCGCGATCGCTCTTAATGGTGCCGACGATGCGACCATAAACCATGCCGGGGATGGCGAAGAACACAAAGATGAAGGCCACAATCCCTTTCAGGAACGGTGAGCCCGCTACCAGGCCGGTTTCCGGGTGACGCAGCGCGCCCCATTCCGGAACGATGGTCAAAGAGAGCAGGACGGAGAGCACCAGCAGGGTCACACCGGCCGCTTTCAGGCCCTTCTTCTCCTTGGCGCTCAGCCCTTCCATCTTGTCGTGAGTGACGTCTTCGGCGGCTTCACGAATGTCGTATTTGCCCAGCTTGGGTTCGACGATCTTCTCAGTCACAAACATCGCCAGACCGGCCACCACAAAGGTGGAGAGGATCATAAAGAACCAGTTGGCTTCCGGACCCACGGTGTAGTTGGGGTCGATGATCTGAGCGGCGGTTTCGGTGATGCCGGACAGCAGCGGGTCAACGGTGCCGAGCAGCAGGTTAGCGCTGTAGCCACCGGACACACCGGCAAAGGCTGCGGCCAAACCGGCCAGCGGATGACGGCCCAGGGAGTGGAACATCATCGCTGCCAGCGGGATCAGAACCACATAACCCAGCTCGGAAGCGGTGTTGGAGATGATGCCGGCAAACACCACGATAAAGGTCACCAGGCGGGGCTTGGCGCCCATTACCAGGCCACGCAGTGCGGCGGAGATCAGTCCGGCACGCTCAGCGATGCCAACACCCAGCAAGGCCACCAGTACGGTGCCCAGCGGGGCAAAGCCGGTAAAGTTGGTCACCAGATTGGAAACGATGCGCTGCAGCCCCTCGGCACTCATCAGACTGACCACGGTGATCAGGCCATCGGCGGCACGGCCCGGCGCACCTTCCGGACGCGGGTCGGCAACGGAGAGGTCAAAGTAGCCTGCAATGCCACTGATGAGGATGATGCCAACGCAGAACAGCGCAAACAGGGTGATGGGGTGGGGGAGCAGGTTACCCAGACGCTCTACGACGTCGAGGAAACGCCGAAAGGCACCGGACTGTTCCACGCTGGGTGCTGAGCCTGGGCGCTCAACCGAGTTCGAACTCATAGTTTCCTTCCTGTTCTTATAATTGTCTTGTTGGGCTGTGCCCTTGTTGTTGTGGCTTGGGATAATAGAGAACCCTTTGCATAAGAAACAACCCCAATTCGGGGTTTGTAACCGTCAAATGCCGCAAATGCAAACAAAAAGGCCACAAAGGCGGCGTTTTTCGCTGACATTGGAGCCTCAAAGTGTGATCACATCGAACACTCTTCGGCGCAGGAATAAAAAAAAGGACCGTAAAAACGGTCCTTTTTTCAGCAGAAAACGACAAATTATTCGTCGTCGTCCTCAACCAGAGTGCCAAACAGGTCGTGGTCGTCAGCAAACTCGATGCTGACCCAAACCATGTCGCCGGGGTTGAGGTCATATTCACCGCCGATGATCACGCGGCCATCGATCTCCGGCGCGTCGGCGTAGCTGCGGCCAATGGCGCCGTCTTCACCAATCTCGTCCACGATCACCAGCATCTCCTGACCCACCCGGTCAGCCAGCTTTTCGCGGCTGATGCGGGCCTGTACGGCCATAAAGCGCTGGTAACGCTCCTCTTTCACCGCTTCGTCTACCGCATCGGGCAGTTCGTTGGCGGTAGCGCCTTCCACCGGGCTGTACTTAAAGCAGCCAACGCGGTCCAGACGGGCCTCTTCCAGCCAGTCCAGCAGCAGCTGGAAGTCGGCTTCGGTTTCACCGGGGAAACCGACAATAAAGGTAGAGCGGATCACCAGGTCGGGACACACTTCGCGCCACGCTTTGATCTGCTCCAGGGTGCGCTCAGCATTACCGGGGCGCTTCATCAGCTTGAGGATGCGCGGGCTGGCGTGCTGGAACGGGATGTCCAGGTAGGGCAGCACTTTGCCTTCGGCCATCAGCGGCAGCACGTCGGCAATGTTGGGGTAGGGATAGACGTAATGCAGTCGCACCCAGATGCCAAACTCGGCCAGCTTCTCGCACAGGGCCAGCATGGAGGTTTTCACCGGCATGCCGTTCCAGAACGCGGTTTTGTGCTTAACGTCCACGCCGTAAGCGCCAGTGTCCTGACTGATCACCAGCAGCTCTTTCACCCCGGCGGCCTGCAGACGCTTGGCTTCATCCAGGATCTCGCCCATCGGACGGCTGTCCAGGGTTCCGCGCATGGACGGGATGATGCAGAAGGTGCACTTGTGGTTACAGCCTTCGGAGATCTTCAGATAAGCGTAGTGACGCGGGGTCAGCTTGACGCCGTGGTCCGGGATCAGGCTGGTCATCGGATCGTGCTCCGGCTTGGGCAGGTGCGCGTGGACCTGTTCCAGCACCATCTCGTAAGCGTGCGGACCGGTGATGCCCAGCACCTTCGGGTGGATCTGCTTGATCTCATCCTCTTTGGCACCCAGGCAGCCGGTGACCAGAACCTTGCCATTCTCTTTCAGCGCCTCACCGATGGTGTCCAGCGATTCCTGCACAGCGGAATCGATAAAACCACAGGTGTTTACGATCACCAGGTCAGCCCCCTCGTAGGTGTTGACGATGTCGTAACCTTCGATGCGCAGCTGGGTCAGGATGCGCTCAGAATCCACCAGGTTCTTGGGACAGCCGAGACTGATGAAACCGATGCGGGTGCCGCTGCCCTTGGCGCCATTGCCCATCTCCGGCGCCACCTTAGTGGCGTGAGTGGTGCTGGGCTGCTCGGCCACGGGGCTTTGGGCATTGGGATCGAAAGTGTTGACGGTCATAGGCGTCCGAAGATCTCCGAAGAAAAGGGGTAGCGGATAAAAATAGGGCGCGATTATACCCGACTGTGTGGCCAGATACAGTGTCAGGTGGACAAAAAACCATCAGCCGGGGCCAGGTGTCTGAGCTGTGGGAAATTTGCGGACTTACGCTCAGGCAGAGTTCGGCCGTAAATTGTTAACTGTATGATTTTTCATCTGCTATGTTGAGTTGGCACCCCAGTCAGGTGGTCGATGGCGGGGTTCGATTCCCGGGCTGCAGGCAATGCCCATCACCGGACTATGGAACTGAACATGCTGAAACGCGCCCTTTTTGCTCTTGGGCTGGCCACTGCGCTGGCCGCCTGCAGTGGCAGCTCGCCGTCAGAGGCCACCGCCGAAGTCACCCCGCAGCAACCGCCTTTGATAGAACGGTCCGTGCTGTTTGGGAATCCGGACCGCTTCCAGGGCCGCATCAGCCCGGATGGCCAATGGATGAGTTTCCGAGCCCCGGATGAGGGGGTGATGAATCTGTGGCTGGCCCCGAAAGGGGACATCAATCGCGCCAATGTCATCACCAATGATCGGGGGCGCGGCATTCCCGCCCACTTCTGGTCGTTGGACAGTCAGCACATCCTCTATATCCAGGATCGTGATGGCGATGAAAACTGGCACCTCTATGGGGTTGAACTGGCAACCGGCGATGTCACCAACCTGACCCCCTATCCTGGCATTCAGGCCCAGATGGTGGCGCAGAGTCAAAGCCAGCCCGGTGTCGTGGTGGTAGGCATGAACGACCGCGACCCCAGCTGGCACGATCTCTATCGGGTGGACCTGGCAACCGGTGAGCGCACCCTGCTGGCGCAAAACCCTGGTATGGCCAGCATCCTGGTGGACAATGATCTGGCGGTGCGGTTAGCACTGGGGCCGGCAGAGGCCGATGGCCAGACGGTGTTTGCGTGGCAGAACGGCCAGTGGCAGCCGCGCTTTACCATCCCCGCAGAGGATATGCTGACCACCGCCATACTGGGCTTCGACCAGGCCAACACCGGCATCTATATGCTGGACAGTCGCAATCGTGATACCGCCGCGTTGGTGCACTATCAGCTGGATGGCGGCCGAACCCAGATACTGGCCAGCGCCACCGGTGTGGATGTGTCCGGTGTGCTGTTTGACCCCCGCACCCACAAGCCGTTTGCCTATGCGGAAGAGCGCCATCACCCTGTCTGGTTTGCCATCGACCCGGACTACCAGAAGGACATTACCCAACTGAACCGGCAACTGGCCGGAGGCGCGTCGGTGCTGGCCATCTCTGAGGATGGCAATTACTGGACGGTGTACACCGACCAGAGCGACCGCTCCCCCATCTATAAGGTGTATGACCGCAACACCGGAGTGCTGTCCGAACTGTTTGTCACCAACCCGGCGCTGGAGGGGCTGCCACTGGTTAAGATGCACGGCGTTACCATCCCCAGCCGGGACGGGCTGGAGCTGGTGTCCTACCTGACCCTGCCGCAAAGCGCGGACCCGAATGGTGACGGTGTGGCCGACAGCCCTTCGCCGATGGTCCTGCTGGTGCACGGTGGCCCCTGGGCGCGTGATGGCTTTGGCTACTCATCGCTGGTGCAGTGGCTGGCCAACCGGGGGTATTCGGTATTGCAGGTGAACTTCCGTTCCTCCACCGGGTTTGGCAAAGCCTTTGTCAACGCGGGCAATAAACAGTGGGGCAGGGCGATGCAGGATGACCTGCTCGACGCCAAAGCCTGGGCGGTGGCACAGGGCATCACCAACGAGGACACCGTGGCCATTATGGGCGGCAGTTACGGGGGGTACGCCACGCTGGCGGGCCTGACCATGACGCCGGACGCCTTTACCTGTGGTGTTGATATTGTCGGCCCCTCCAACCTGCAAACCCTGCTCGATTCCATTCCGCCTTATTGGGCCAGCTTCCGGCAGGTGTTTGCCCGTGCCATTGGCGACCCGGATACCGAGGCGGGACGGGCCCTGCTCAAGGAGCGCTCGCCGCTGACCTATGTGGATGATATCCAGCGGCCTTTGTTGATCGCTCAGGGGGCCAATGACCCAAGGGTAAAGCAGGCGGAATCGGACCAGATTGTGCAGGCGATGAAGCGCAAAGGCATTCCGGTCAGCTACGTGCTGTTCCCGGATGAGGGCCACGGTTTTGCCCGACCGGAGAACAACATCGCGTTCTATGCCGTGGCGGAGGCGTTTCTTGCACAGTGCCATGGTGGCCGGGCAGAACCGGTGGGTGAGGCGTTTGTGGGGTCCAGCATTGAGATCCCCCATGGCCGTGAATTTATCCCCGGCCTGCCGAAATAATCGGTAACGCGAATGTCATTATGGGGGGCGTATCGCCCCCCTTTGTTTTGCCGCAGATAAACGGTAAGGCAAGATGGCAATGCCCGGCTTCTGAGATTGCGTTTGTTATCAGGCTGTTGTGACCGATGAGGCGCACCTGACTCAGCGCATGGTTGTCGTGCGGGTAGGAAAAAAAGGCAAAAAAAGACCCGGCGGGCAGTGACAGATTGGGCTCGCCAGGTCCAGGGAGTGAAAGTGGGCGGCGTTTTCTGGCCGCACTATGGGTATAGCTCATAAGTGGATGGTTGGTAGGGCGACTTTGGTCTGAATGTCATTTTGGTGTCGTCTATCTCCTTGAAAAACTGCCTAATCGTCATGTGATAAGAATTTTGACAAACGGTTGTGTCCTGTTTACTTTAAACGGGTGTTTGAAACCTTGGGTGGGGCTATGGCGAATCGACAAACAACCAAGCATCGCATTCTCGATGCGGCTGAACGCCTGTTCGCTGAACGCGGATTTTCGGAAACTTCGCTGCGCCTGATTACCGGCAAGGCAGAGGTGAACCTGGCTTCGGTCAACTACCACTTCGGCTCCAAGAAGGAGCTGATCCAAGCGGTGCTGGCCCGTTACCTTGACCGGTTTATGCCGGCGGTGGATGCGGCCTTTATTGAACTGGACAAAAAACCGGACCTGACCCTGCAGGACGTGTTTGAGGCGATGGTTCAGCCGATGCTGGACCTGGATGACCTGCGCAGCCACGGCACCGCCATCTTTTTGCAGCTGCTGGGCCGGGGCTATATCGAAAGCCAGGGCCACCTGCGTTGGTTTGTCACTACCCACTATGGCGATGTGCTGAACCGGGTGACGGCACTGGTGCACAAAGCCGCGCCGCACCTGCCCCAGGTGGAGGTGTTCTGGCGACTGCACTTCACCCTGGGCACCGTGGTGTTCACCATGAGCTCCTTCGATGCGCTGTCGGACATTGCCCGCGCCGATTTCCAACAAGAAAACGACATTGAATCGGTGATTCGTCGAATCATTCCCTACATGGCTGCGGGTGTAGCTGCACCGGCGCCGAATCTCCAACACAGTCTGATAGAGGAAGTATCATGACGTTGCTGTTCTTAATCCTGATTGCCATTTTGGTGGTCTTTGGCGTCACCGATATCCGACGTCAATTGATCTCCCGTCCGGCCTTCGCTTTCTTTAAACGGGTACTGCCGCCCCTGTCCCAAACCGAGCGTGAAGCGATGGAAGCGGGCAACGTCTGGTGGGATGGCGAGCTGTTTCGCGGTGCCCCGGACTGGAACCAGCTGCACAGCTACCCGGCCAACACCCTGACCGAAGAGGAACAGGCGTTCCTTGATAACCAGGTGGCCACGCTGCTGACCATGCTGGATGACTACCAGATTGTGCAGGGTGACCAGGATCTGCCCGAAGCGGTCTGGGAGTACATCAAGACGGAGAAGTTCTTCTCCTTTATTATCCCGAAAGAGTACGGCGGTCTGGCGTTCTCTGCCCACGCCGCATCCACCATTGTGTCCCGCGTGGCGTCCCGCTCCATGAGCGCGGCCGTGACCATTATGGTGCCCAACTCCCTGGGGCCGGGTGAGCTGCTGGCCCACTACGGTACCGATGAACAGAAGCAGCAGTGGCTGCCCGGCCTGGCCAGCGGTGCCGAAGTGCCGTGTTTCGCTCTGACGGCCCCGACCGCGGGCTCTGACGCGGGCGCGATTCCGGACACCGGCACCGTTTGCAAAGGCGAGCACAATGGCGAAGAGGTACTGGGCATCCGCCTGACCTGGGACAAGCGCTACATTACCCTGGCCCCGGTGGCCACCGTGCTGGGCCTGGCCTTTAAGCTGCGTGACCCGGATGGCCTGCTGGGGGACAAAGAGGACATTGGCATCACCTGTGCCCTGATCCCGGCTGATCACGAAGGGGTTCAACTGGGTAACCGCCACAACCCGCTGGGGATGGCGTTTATGAACGGCACCACCCGCGGCAACGATGTGTTTATCCCGATTGACTGGATCATCGGTGGCCCGGACTATGCTGGCCGTGGCTGGCGCATGCTGGTGGAGTGTCTGTCTGCGGGTCGGGGCATCTCCCTGCCGGCGCTGGCAACTGCCACCGCGCACCTGGCAACCCGAACCACCAGTGCTTACTGTGGTGTTCGCCAGCAGTTTGGTGTGCAGATTGGTGAGTTCGAAGGCATCCAGGAGGCGCTGGCCCGCATCGCGGCCAACACCTACACCCTCGAGTCTGCCCGCAAGCTGACCGTCACCGCGGTGGACACCAACCAGAAACCGTCGGTAATTACCGCGATTGCCAAATACCACATGACCGAACTGGGCCGCAGCGTCATCAACGACGCGATGGATGTGCATGCCGGTAAAGGCATCCAGTTGGGTCCGAACAACTACCTGGGCAACAACTACATTGCCTCGCCGGTATCCATCACCGTTGAGGGCGCCAACATCCTGACCCGTAACCTGATGATCTTCGGTCAGGGTGCGACCCGGTGCCATCCTTATGTGCTGGCCGAGATGGAAGCGGTGGCCAACCCGGATACCGATGCGGGCCTGAAGCGCTTTGACAGCCTGCTTATCTCCCACATCGTTTATGCCGTCCGTAATGCCGTGGTCTCCTTTGGCCACGCCATTACCGGCTCACGCTTTGCCGCCAAACCGGTTGCGGGCCCCACCGGCCGCCACTACCAGCATCTGAACCGTCTGAGCGCCAACCTGGCCATCATGACCGACATCAGCATGATGGTACTGGGTGGCAGCCTGAAGCGCCGTGAGATGATCTCCGCCCGCCTGGGTGATGTGCTGAGTCAGCTGTATCTGGCTTCTGCGGTACTGCGCAACTACGAGATGGATGGCCGTCAGCAGGCTGACCTGCCGTTTGTCCATTACGCTCTGGAGCAGGCCACTCAGGAAGCGGCCAAGGCACTGGATGGGGTGATCCGTAACTTCCCCAACCGTGCAGTGGGCTGGTTGTGCCGCGCGCTGCTGTTCCCGCTGGGTAACCATTTCAATGGCCCGGATGACCAGCGCAAGCGCGAAGTGGCCCAGGCCATCATGGAGCCGGGTTGCCTGCGTAACCGCCTGACTCACCTGTGCCCGGTGGACGAGCAACTGAGTGATGGCATCACTGAGCTGGAGCAGGCGTTCCTGGCCCAGCGTCAGGTGGCCCCGCTGCACAAAGCCCTGAAGAAGGCCCAGCGTTCTGGTTTGCTGAGCCGCGGCCCGGTCAGTGAGGCAATGTTGGCGGCCGCTGTCGAAGCCAAGGTGCTGACTGAGGAGCAGGCCGAACAAGTGCTGACCGCACACACCTTGTGCCGAAAGGCCATCGATGTGGACGAGTTTGAATCGCTCTGAGCCGGACACCTCACTAAAACACCGCCCCAGTGGCGGTGTTTTTTATCGTTGAGGTTGGAGTCAGTAGGGGAGTCGCTCACAAACAGGACAAAACACCGCAATGGGGAGTAGGGCACTAGCGCCCCAATTCGGTTAATATTGGCTGGGTGTGGCGCGGTCTCCAATGCCTGGAATCCGCAGACCCATCACAGTGGATTGAGTGAGTCGTTGTTGCTCACAACGGCAGGGATACGCGGCACCTGAGTGGCTGTAACAAAACTGACACCTTTGCTGCTAAGCTGATGCTAAGTGCATGACAAATAAGTATTCGCTGATACTGAAGACGCTATTGACCCATTACCAATTGCGAGTATCATCGAAGCTCCATCCGACACAGCCAACCGCAAGTGATAGAGAGGCTTCACTGTGATCAACGTGTTATTGGTCGACGACCATGCCCTGGTGCGAACCGGGATCAGCCGGATCCTGGAGGACGAGCGCGGGATCAAGGTGGTCGGCGAGGTTGAAGACGGCGAGCAAGCCGTCGCCTGGTGCCGGAAGCACGATTGCGATGTGATCCTCATGGACATGAGTATGCCGGGTATTGGTGGTCTCGAAGCCACCCGCAAAATCCTGCGTTACAACCCGGACGCCCGCATCATCATTTTGACCGTCTACACCGAAGAACCCATCCCCTCCAAGGTGATGGCCGCCGGTGCAGCCGGGTTCCTGACCAAAAACGCACCGCCCGCCGATATGGTGCAGGCGATTCGTGTGGTGGCCTCAGGTCAGCGCTATATCGCGCCGGAGATTGCCCAGCAGATGGCGCTCAAACCCTTTAACCCGGAGAAGAATCCGTTTGATGATCTGTCCGAGCGTGAGCTTCAGATCACCATGATGGTCACCTCCGGTCAGAAGGTGTCGGAGATCTCCGAGCAGCTGAACCTGAGCCCGAAAACCGTCAACAGCTACCGCTACCGACTGTTTGAAAAGCTGAAAATCAGTGGCGATGTGGAACTGACCCGACTGGCGATCCGTTATGGTATGGTGGACTCAGAGAAGATCTGAACCCCAATACCATGCCCACTGACTCCTTTGACGCCCGGGCGTTTCTGCGCTCGGTCACCAGTGAGCCCGGTGTGTACCGTATGTACGACACACCGGGCGGCACCGTGCTCTACGTAGGCAAAGCCAAAGACCTGAAAAAACGTCTGAGCTCCTACTTCCGCAGCAACCTGCCCAGCACCAAAACCCGCGCCCTGGTCGCCCAGATTGGCCACATTGAAGTGACGGTGACCCACACCGAAACCGAAGCGCTGATCCTGGAACATGACTACATCAAGCAGTACATGCCCCGGTACAACGTGCTGCTGCGGGACGACAAATCCTATCCCTACATTTTCCTGTCCGATCACCAACATCCACGGTTGGCGTTCCATCGTGGCGCCAAGCGGGCCAAAGGGCACTACTTTGGGCCTTACCCCAATGGCGGGGCGGTACGGGAAAGCCTGCATCTGATGCAGAAGCTGTTCCCCATTCGTCAGTGTGAGGACGGCTTCTACAAGAACCGAAGCCGCCCCTGCCTGCAGTACCAGCTTAAACGCTGCAGTGGCCCCTGTACCGGGATGATCAGCGATGAGGATTACGCCCAGCAGGTCAAACTGGCCCGGCTGTTCTTGCAGGGGCAGAGCCAAACTGTGATTGGCCAGCTGGCGGAGCAGATGGAGCAGGCCAGCATGGCCCTGGCGTTCGAGAAGGCCGCTCAGTACCGGGACCAGATCCAGGCTCTGCGTACCGTGCAGGAGCAACAGGGCGTACAGGGGCACCAGGCGGAGCTGGACATCATCGGCATCCATCTGGAAGGCGGCATGGCCTGCTGTCATCTGCTGTTTGTGCGCCAGGGCAAGATCCTGGGCAGTCGCAGTTACTTCCCCAAGGTGCCCCGCGACACCGACATGGATGAGCTGATCAGCAGCTTCCTGCTGCAGTTCTACCTTGGCGGTGGTGAAGAGCGTCATATCCCCAAAGAGATCGTCCTCAATGTGGCCTGCGATGAACTGCCGGCGCTGGAAGCGATGCTCAGCGAAAGAGGGCAGGGCAAAGTCAGCATCAAGACCCGGGTACGCGGCGAACGGGCCCAGTTTCAGCGACTGGCGGAAACCAACGCCCGCAGTGCGCTCAGCTCTCGCCTGGCCCATAAAAGCACGGTGGCGGAGCGGTTCCGGCAACTGGCGGAAGCGCTGGAGCTGGAGCAGCCTATCCGACGCATGGAGTGCTTCGACATCAGCCACACCATGGGTGAGAAAACCGTGGCTTCCTGCGTGGTGTTTAATGCCGAAGGCCCGGCCAAACCGGAGTACCGGCGCTACAACATCAGCGGCATCACCCCCGGCGATGATTATGCGGCCATGGGGCAGGCCCTGAAGCGTCGCTACGAGAAAGTGGCGGAGGCCGATAACCTGCCCGATATTCTGTTTATCGATGGCGGTAAGGGGCAACTGAGCATGGCAGAGGCCGTGATGGAAGCCGCGTTGGCGGAATCCGGACTGCCGCAGCCATTGATGGTGGGGGTGGCCAAGGGGGAGAGCCGCAAGCCGGGCCTGGAAACCCTGATCCTCGGTTTTACCCGGGAGGTGATTCACCTGCCGGCGGACGCCCCGGCGCTCCACCTTATCCAGCATATCCGCGACGAAGCCCACCGGTTTGCCATTAGCGGCCACCGGGCGGCGCGGGGCAAGGCCAGGGGCCAATCGGTGCTGGAATCGATCCCCGGAATTGGTGCCAAGCGACGTCAGCAATTGCTGAAATTTCTTGGTGGAATGCAAGAGCTTAAGCGGGCCAGTGTGGCGGAACTAGCAAAAGTGCCTGGTATCAGCCCGCAGCTGGCACAAAAGATCTATGACGCATTGCGAACGTAAGCCCAAATACGGCATGATTGCCCCCCTGCACACCTGCTGGGAACGACATGAAGCTTAATATCCCAAACATCCTCACCCTGATCCGACTGGTGATGATCCCCGTCTTCATTACTCTGTACTACGTTCCCTGGAAGTGGTCATACATGGTGGCGGCCGGATTGTTCGTGCTGGCCTCGCTGACCGATGCCCTGGATGGCTATCTGGCCCGTCGTCTGAATCAATCCACCCCCTTTGGCGCCTTCCTCGACCCGGTGGTCGACAAGCTGATGGTGGCCACAGCGCTGGTGGTATTGGTGGCGGACTACGACAACATGCTGATCACCATGGCTGCCATCGTGATGATTGGCCGTGAAATCGTGATCTCCGCACTGCGTGAATGGATGGCTGAGATGGGCAAGCGGGGCATTGTCGCCGTTTCCTGGCTGGGCAAGTTCAAAACCGCGGCGCAGATGATCGCCATCACCGGCTTGATCATCCACTTCACCAACCCGATTCTGACCAACATCTCCTTCGGGCTGTTGGGGGTAGCGACCTTTTTGACCATCTGGTCTATGTTGTCCTACATCCGTGCCGCGTGGGGAGACCTGACCCGACACGGTTAATTTTCTGCGGTTGAGCGGGAATCATACGGGGTTTGCCGTCTCCCCGAGCAAGGTGCTCGAAAAGGCGGCAAACGCGCAGTGGGAGGCGATTTGGCGGTTGACTTAGTTCAGCCATCCCGTAAAATGCGCAGCGTGTTCGGGGGCAAACGGCTTTACGGACAAGGGGTTAACCCCCAGGCTTCGGAAGCAACGCAAACGAAGCACCTTGATTAAGCGGCACTAGCTCAGCTGGTAGAGCGCAACCTTGCCAAGGTTGAGGTCACGAGTTCGAACCTCGTGTGCCGCTCCAAGTTTTACAAATTGGCTCAGGCCGGTTTGACACAAGTTATGGCGCGTTGGCAGAGTGGCTATGCAGCGGATTGCAAATCCGTGGACCTCGGTTCGACTCCGGGACGCGCCTCCACTTTTCAATACTCCGCCCGAGTGGTGGAATTGGTAGACACAACGGATTTAAAATCCGTCGGCCGCATGGCCTTGCCGGTTCAAGTCCGGCCTCGGGTACCATTTCCACAGTCGCGATGCGGACAACATCAAAGCTCAATCCCAACGGATTGGGCTTTTTTGTTGTTTATCTCTAAACAAAAAAGCCACCGCGGTGCGGTCGGCTTGTTGCGCTCTGCTGTCTCTATTCCTGATCACTTCGCCCCAATCCCATCACGCCATCCTTTACCCATTCGGCCAGTTCGGGGCGGGAGTAGGCTTTGTGGTAGAGCAGGTAGGTGCAGATCGGCTTGTGGGGAAACGGGAAGGGCTTCATGTCCACGGGGAGGCTGCGGGCCATGCGCCGGCACAGGCTGTCTGGGGCCGAGGCGATAAGGTCGCTTTTGGAGACGATGGCGCCCATGGCGAGGCTGTCACGGATAACGGCAGCGATGCGGCGGTCATCCACTTCAACGCCAACCAGCTCCTGCCAGGCCTGGCGGAACACCGCGAGTTTCCATACCACGTGCTCTTCGGCGTAGTAATCCGCCTCCGTCATGGTGTCGATGCGCGGATGGCCAGTGCGATGGATCACCTGGATGTGGTCCTCCAGCACTTTGATGCAGTGAAAGCGTGGGTCTTCTACCGGGTAGAACACCAGTGCCATATCGAGCTGGCGCTTGGCGATAAGGTCAGTGACGCGACCGGTGTCGCGGACGAAATCGTTGGTGCCCAGTTCGGCGCAGTGCAGGGTCAGGTTTTCCGGGCGTCGGTTGCACTCGATCAGCGCTTCCAGCACCAACGCTTCATAGGCGGGGGAGACGGCGATATCGAGAGTGTCGGACTGGGATCTGGCCATAAGGGTGCGATGCAGGTCGGCCAGAGCCTCAAGATGGGGGGCCGCGTCATCGGCAATGCGGGCCGCGGTGGCGGTGGGGGTCATGCTGCGGCCATCGCGGATCATCAGCGGGTCGCCCAATTGCTCCCGCAGCTTATCCAGCGCCTGACTGACTGCGGGGACGGAAACCCCAAGCGCCTGTGCGGTGTGGGTCAGGCTGCCGGTTTGCACCAGGGTGGTGATCAACTCAAGCTGTTGCAGGGTTTGGCTACGGGGTCGGGTCATGTGGCGTTCACCTTGGGGAGTTACCTCAAAGATACGGCAATCCGTTGCGCTGGCAAGGGGTTGCCCATCCCTTCAGGGTAATAAAAAAACGGGGCCAATCGGCCCCGTTCTGGTTCAGCTTGCCTGCTTTTGCTCGATGTAATCGTCCACCAGACGCTCGAGAATGCTCAGGGGCACCGCCCCGTTCTGCAGCACCACATCATGGAAGTCGCGCAGGTCGAACTGCTCGCCCAGTTGTTGCTGTGCTTTGCTGCGCAGTTCGAGGATCTTCATCATACCCACCTTGTAGGCGGTGGCCTGGCCCGGCATCACGATGTAGCGCTCAATCTCGGCGGTGACGTCAGACAGTGCCATGCCGGTATTGGCGCGCATATAGTCGATGGCCTCCTGGCGGGTCCAGCGCTGGTGGTGGATGCCGGTGTCCACCACCAGCCGCACCGCGCGGAACAGTTCGGCCTGGAGGCGGCCAACGTTATCGAAGGGGTTGTCCTGAAAGCCCAGTTCCCAGGCCAACTGTTCACTGTACAGGGCCCAGCCTTCGACGTAGGCGGTGAAGGGCGACATGCGGCGGAAGAAGGGCAGGCCCTCCTGTTCCATCCCCAGGGCGATCTGGAAGTGGTGACCGGGGATCCCCTCATGGTAGGCCAGGGTGCGCATGCTGTAGCTGGGCGTGGCCTTAATGTCGTACAGGTTGGCAAAGAAGCGGCCGGGGCGACTGCCATCAATGGCCGGCTGCTGGTAGTAGGCTCCGGGGGCGGTTTTCTCTTTAAATTCCGGAATACGCACCACTTCCATACCGGCTTGCGGGCGGATATTGAAGGCGTCGTCGAGACCCGCGGCGATCTCATCGAGGATGGCCTGATAGTCCTTCAGGATCTCGGCGCGGCCTGCGTCGTTGTCTTCGTAGTAGAAACGCGGGTCCGCCGCCAGGGCTTCGATGGCCGGGGTGAAGCCGGCGTCGGTTTGGTAACCCTGGGTGGTCAGAATCTCAAGGATCTCCGCCTGAATGCGGGCAACTTCCTGCAACCCCAACTGGTGGATCTGGTCAGCACTGTAGTCGGTGGTGGTGAACAGTTTCAGCGCCAGTGCATAGGCTTCCTCGCCCTGCGGCAGGTGCCAGAAGCCGTCATCGTCGCCAGCCACGTCACGCAATCCGGCGAAATAGTCGATCAGCATCTGATAGGCGGGATAAACACTGTCACGGATGCGACGCTCGGCTTCGGCCAGCAACTCGGTACGTTGTTGCGCTGTCACCTCGGCGGTTTCATCCAGCTTGGTTTGCAGGGAGGTGTAGAGGATGTTGTCCTGAGCTGGCGTGGCGACAAAGTCGTTCATCTCTGTCAGTACCCGCTCAATGACGAAACGGGGCGGTATGATGCCCCGGTCGGTACGCAGCTTGATGCCTTCCAGGTTCTGCTCAAACTTCAGCGCGACGGCATTCAGACGGGCGAGGTAGTTTTCGGCATCCTCAACACTCTGCACCTGATGCTGGGCTTCCATAAAGCTGGGGTAGCCGTTCTGGATACCAAACAGCTGGTTTACCGGGTAGTTATGGTAGCGGTAGGGCTTGGACTCTTCGGCGAAATCGAGCAGATACAGCGCGATCTCTTTGGACAGCCGGTCTGACTCGTTCAGGCTGGCGTCGTCGTACTCCATGATGGTGGCCCGTATGTCGCTGACCCGCTCCAGCATCTCATCGGCCTTGGCCGGGCTGTCATCATCCAGCCGGGCGTTGTGCCCTTTGACGCCGAGTGATTCGAGGAAGCCCAGGGAGGTCAAGGTCTCCGGGCTGTCGAATGCCATCTTAACCATTTCGCGGTCAACAAAGACGCGGAAGAACAGTGGCTTTTTGGCGTACCACTCGTGGGCGGCCAGCCCACCTCCTATTACCAGCACCGTCAGCAGTGCCAGTGCAATCCATTTTGCGGCCGTTTTGAACATGACTCATTCCCTGTCAATAAAGACTGAGCGGATAAACTAACGTGTTGAATTGGGTAAATAAAGAACAGAGTGTTACCGGGTGTTTGTTTGCAGGGATACGGCATCGCCAAGATGGATGGCCCCAGCGCTTCGCACCCGGGCGCAAAGACCGCCATGGCCCCGCAGGGCGTTGAAGCCGCCCGGCCCCAACGCAACCTCCATCTTGCTGCAGGGCGCGCAGGGACCGGTGCCTTCCAACACCACATCGCCGATGCGGAAACACTGATCTTTCAGCGCAAGCAGGTTGATCCCCTCAACCACCAGATTGCGGCGCAGCAGCTCTGGTTCGATGGGTTTCCCCAACAGCGCTGAAACCACGCCCAGGTGTTCGGCCTGGATCAGGGTGATCTGGCGACGGGAGCCGGGCCGACCGGCAAAGCGGTCTCCTTCTAACCCGCCTTCGAGGGTGACAAAGGCGTCGGTGACCGCCCGCATCGGCGCACCTCGCGCCGGGCGCAGGCCGATCCAGACCAATCGGCCGATCTGTGGCAGGGTTTGCCGGAGGGACTCAAGGGGTGAGGGCATGGCGCAGTCCGTTTAATGGGCTCTGGCCAAGGGTAGTTGCTCAGTCGAAACTGAGCAGCCAGTCGGAAAGCCGCTGGCATAACCGTTCACTGACCAGCCCCAGCGTAAAGGATTGGCGGTAACACACCTGATACTCCTGCCACAGGGCGTTGGGCGCCACCGGCAGCACTCTGAACGCGCCGCTGCGCAGGCGCTGGGTCAGCAGTGGCGCAGGCAGCCAGGCCCAGCCCACCTGTTGCTCCACCATATCGCGGATCTGCTCAAAGCTGGAGAGGCCGATGTAGTCGTTGCTGAGCCGGTGAGCGGTGTGGACCTCGTGCTGCAGGGCGGTGGCCAGGGTGATCTGGGTGCTGTTTTGCAGGTCATCCTCATCCAGCCGAATTTGCTGACTGAGGGGGTGCTGGCCACTGGCAACCCGCTGTACCCGCATCCGGCCCATATTTCGCTGCAACAGTTCGGCGTGGGCGGGCAGGCCCAGCCCAAAGCCCAGATCAACCGCGCCGGAGGCGACCTGTTGCGGCAACTCCTGCGGGGTGGCCAGCACCAGCACGAAGCTGATCAATGGAAACTCCTGCTTTAGCGCCACCACGGCGTCCCGCCACCACTGTTCCGGCAGGGCATCATCCCGGGCGATGCGGATCTGGCTTTCGTCGGTGGCGAGATATTGCTGACAACGTGCTTCGATGCGTTGCTCGGTCGCCAGCAGGCGCTCGCAGTCATCCAGCAGGGCGAGTGCCACCTCAGTGGGGACAATGGCGTTGCCGGAGCGCTCAAACAGAGTGACGCCGAACTGGTCCTCCAGCGCCGAGATGGATTGGCTTATGGCACTGCGGCTTTGCCCTTGCTGGGCCGCCACGCGTGCCAGTGAGCCAAGCCGGATGGCCAGTACCATATGACGCAGCTGTTTGGTGTTCATGGTTGCTCCGGGCCGAATACGCCGAGTGCGGGCGCACTCAGCGTAAGAGTAATTGAACCTGATTTTGGTGTCACGACGGGGTTAGCCCAGTTTGATCAAAACCACGGCGACGATCATCACCGCGATGCCGGCCCAGCCAATCGGCTTAAGGCGATGGCCCAGCAGGGCTTGCCCCAGCAGGGCGGTGCCGATGATACCCAGGGCCCCCCAGGTGGCGTAGGCGACAGCCAGGTCCATCCCTTTAACGGCTTGGGCCAGGGCGGTAAACGCGCTCAGAATCAATACGATGGTGGCAACGGCCCAGCCGCGATGAGCAAAGCCTTTGGACTTGGCGGCACAGAGGTTGGCGCCGATATCCAGTGCGGCAGCCATGACGACGTAGCCCAGATAGGCATTTAGCATGATGCAGACGCCTCGCTTTGCTCTTCACCCAGGGTGACCATCACGATGCCCACAATCGCCAGCATCAGGCCGATGGCGGTGAGCAGGGAGGGGATCTGGCCGAGCCAGAAGATGCCCACCAGGGCGATCAGGCTGATGCCCAATCCTTCCCAAAGGGCATAGGCGATGCCGATGGGGATGCGCTTGGCCGCTTTGGCCAGAAAGTAATAAGAGGTGCCGATAAAGGCGTACAACATGAGGTACTTCAGCCAGTTGTCCTCGCTGAACACGCTCATCATGCTGGTACCAGCGACTTCGGTAACGATTGCCAAAGTCAGGAAACCCCAGCATACCCATTTGGTCTTCATGATGGCTCCGTTGGTGGCGCGGCTGGCCGCGATGTCCAGGGCAGTGTAGGGAGCCGCCACACAAAGGGCATGCTACTGAGCGTCAGATTAAGTGACGCTAAAGAGGGGAGATTAAATAAGGCCCCGCGTCAGGGCGGGGCCGGATGGGGTCAGGCTTGTTGCTGTTGCAGGCGCTGGTACCAGCGGCCATACAGCAGGATGCCCAGCGCGGACAACGAGCCGATGGCGGCGATCAGGTACCAGGCAAAGCCGATATTGTGGGTTTGGTAGAGGTACTCGGTGAGCACATAGGGGTCCTGGCCAGTGAAGGCAACGAGGCTGGTAAAGGCCTCCCCCTGCGGAATGTTGGCCACTTCGGCGGCGCTCATCCCTTCACGCTCCAGCATCAGGCGAGAGAAGGTCTCTTTGGAGGCGTACAGTTCGTACAGCTTCGGCCCCCAATAGCCCTCCAGGCCCCAGCCAATGCCCTGGGGCAGCATGACGAAGCCCAGGTACATCGCTTTCTTGCCCGCCGGGGCGATGTTGCCCATAAACTCGTTTTTCTTCGGGCTGATCATCATCTCACCCAGGCTGAACAGGGCGATGGCGAACACCATGGCCCAGGCAAAGTTGGAGCTGCCGATGATCAGGAAGGCCACGATGCTGGCAATGGCGCCAGCCAGCATGGCGGTCATGATGCGGAACTTGGCGGTCAGGGCGGCGATCAGGAAGCAGCTGGTCATGATCATGCCGGCATTGAGGTTCAGCATCCCCTCCGGCATCACTTTGGTGCCGCTGTTGTCGAGGCCCAGCCAGAACTGCGCGAAGCCGTTTTGGGTGCCATTGGGGCCAAACAGGTCCTGCACAATCACCCGGGTGTCGACCCATTCGGCGATGTGCACCGGAAGAACGTCAAACAGCGCATTAAACAGGAACCAGAAACCCGCAAACACCAGCATATAGCCGAGCACGATGGGCTTTTTCAGCTCGTGCCAGGCGTCTTTCCACAGGGCGTCCTGCTTGACTTCACCGCGTTTGATCTTGGCCTGACGTTCCAGTCGCTCGGCTTTGCCCGGCTCTTTGTAGGCCAGCAGCAGCAGAAAGTTCAGGGAGATGATGGCGGCACAGGCGTAAAACACGTTGTCCCAGGAGAGCTGGCGCAGGTGCACCGCCATCAGCGGGCCAAGGAAGCCGCCAATGTTGACGGTCTGATAGAAGATGCCCCAGGCCATGGAGCTGTTCTCGCGCCGGGTGGCCAGCACCAGTGTGCCCTGAATCCCCGGTTTAAAGATGCCGGTACCGGTCGCCAACAGGACCGCCCCAAGCAGGAAGCCACTGAAGGTGGGGTAGAGTGCCATCACCAGATAGCCGGCGATCTTCAGCACGGTGGAGGCGAAAATGGTTTCTTTGTAGCCGACCCGGTCCGAGATGCCGCCGGTAAAAACCGGAACAAAGGTCTGCAGGATGGCCCAGATCATCAGGATGATACCGAAGTCGCCCATGCTGATGCCGAGGCCGCCGGCGGAGGCGGGGGCCTTAGCGTAGAGGGCGGCGGAGCTTTTTACGCCGTAGTAGGCCAGGCGCTCAATCAGTTCCATGCCACCAACCAGCCAGAACACGTAGCTCAAACTGGCGATGGAGGCCCATAGGCCAAACTGCTTCACTTCCCGTAAATCGTTGGTTGCTTCTGTGTTGTTGCTGTTCATTGTGGGTGCGTCGTTATTGTTATCGGGCGGCATCAGGCTACAGCAAAGCAGCAATGAATCAAAATCTCGTTAACCTTGTGCGGGTAAGCTGTCGCTTTCGCTTTTTGAACAACAGTGTTAGAACGAAGAGCCCGACCTCTGCCAAAGAGTTTTTATGCCACCGGTGACCCTCAAACGCCCTGCCAAGAACGCGTTAGCCCACGTGAACCAACTGGCCCGTCAACACAAGGCGGGGGCGTTGGAGTCGGTGGCGCAGGTCATCGCCATGAGCAACGTCAGTGCCGGGCAGTGGGCCGAAGCACGCCAGCAGCTGTTGCGCCATGCCCCCATTGCGCTCCATTTCCATCCCGACCGGGCGGCCAATGGGTTTGCCACGGTGGCTCAGGGGTTGTTTGAACAGGGCCAATACCACAGTCAGTTTGTCAGCGGCTGTTCCAATGGCTTATTGGCGCCTACGCTCGACGGCGCTCGCGCCCAGTGGGAGAACCGACTGTTTGCCGGCGCCTACCAGGAGGAAGCCGTGCAGCGACCGGTGTATGGCGCGTGGCATCTGCTGCCCCACAGCGATGGCCCCAGCCCCCGGTTTGGTTCCTGCTATTTCCTGTTGGCCCCCGCGGTCAGCAGTCGTGCCAGCTTCTGCTTCGGCGACTCCCATCGGCTGACCGACCATCGTGGGACAACCGCCGAGCCCGACGCCGTTTTGGCCGCGCTGCTGACGGAGTGCTTTGAGCGGGACCGCGTATTGGGGCAGAACCGTACGGTGCCGCAACTGGTTCAGGCGTTGGCTCAGCCACGGGACAGACGCTGGCTGGATGCCCCGCCACAGGGTTGCCTTGACCACTACATCGAAGCCCAGGTTCACGGTGGTGTGAGCCTGGAGCGGGATGTCACGGATTTGGTCGCCGATCCCAGCTTTATCGGTACCGACGTGGGCAATACGTTGGAGGCGCTGGCTCGACGTTATCGCATTAATCTGTGCTGGCATGGCGGCTATCGGCTTAAGGCTGACAAGGTACCGGACAACCGCCGCGGTCCACTGATGCCGGAGCTGGCGGAGTGGGTCAGTGACCTTGGCCAACGTGAGGGGCAGGGCGCCTGGGTGGATGCCGCCCACATTGGCCTGGCGTTGCGGCACGCCAATAAAAACCCCAGCGCCTGGCGACACTGGGGTGAGACGCCACCTCAGTTACTGAAGTGGCTGTGGCATCTGTTGGTGATGTCGGCGCGTTAAAGCACTTTCTTTTCCATCTCCAGCCCCTGCAGTGCAATCACCGCCTGGGTGCGATTGCGCACGCCCAGCTTGCGGAAGATGGCGGTGGCGTGGGCCTTGATGGTGGCTTCAGAAACGCCGAGATCATAGGCGATCTGCTTGTTGAGCATCCCTTCGGCAAACATCTGCAATACCCGGTACTGCTGCGGGGTCAGCTCGGCCAGCTTGGCGCCGATGTCATTCGCTTCAAAGCTGGGCTCCGCCAGTTCGGCCATATTACTGGGCAGATAGGTATCGCCATCCAGCACAATCTGCAGCGCTTCGGCCAGTTGGTCCGGATCGGAGGATTTGGGAATAAAACCCTGGCAATCATAGGAGAGGGCTTTGGCGACCGTGGTTGGGTCTTCATGGGCTGAGATCACCACCACGGGCACGGCAGGGAAGTGACTGCGCAGATGAATCAGGGTGGAGTATCCGTGGCTGCCCGGCATCTCCAGATCCAGCAACACCAAATCCGGCTGGCGCAACTTTAGCTTGGCTTCCAGGCTGTCGGCACTGTCCGCTTCCTCCCATACCGCTTCCAGTCGGCCGGCAAGCGCCTGTTTCAGGGCACTGCGGAACAGCGGATGATCGTCGGCGATCAGAATGTGCAACTCGTCTTGGTCCATGGCGTGAGCTCGTCTTGGTTATCGCATTGTCATTGTTATAGAAGGTTACTCTATGAAAAATAACGATGTGATAAAAGTCACCCCGGCAAAATGCCGGGGTGAGAGTCGGATCACGCGGGGGTGAATTATTCGCCGGACAGCTGGCGGCGGGCGCGGCTGGCGGCCGCCAGTTCACGCAGCAGGGTCTCGGATTCCGACCAGTCCAGGCAGGCGTCGGTGATGCTCTGGCCGTAGGTAAGTGGTTTACCTTGCTCCACTTTCTGGCTGCCTTCCACCAGGAAACTCTCGGCCATGATGCCAGCGATGGCACGGCCATGGGGCTGCACCATTTGCGCCATGATGTCGCGGGCCACGTCGAGTTGGCGACGGTGCTGCTTCTGGCTGTTGCCGTGAGAAAAATCCACCACCAGGTTCGGGATCACGCCAACGGCTTTCAGTTCATCGTGGGCTGCGATGATGTGCTCAGCCTCATAATTGGGGGCTTTACCACCGCGCAGGATGATGTGACCGAACGGGTTACCGTGCGTCCGGTAAACGCTCATCTGGCCATCTTTGTCCGGCGAATAGAAGATGTGGGGCTCGCGAGCGGCGCGCACCGCATCCACGGCGATCTTGATGTTACCGTCGGTGCCGTTTTTAAAACCCACCGGGCAGGAGAGCGCGGACGCCATCTCGCGGTGGATCTGCGATTCGGTGGTGCGGGCCCCAATGGCGCCCCAGGTGATCAGATCAGCGATGTACTGGCCATTCACCATATCGAGGAACTCGGTGGCGATGGGCAGTTTCAGTTCGGTGATGTTCACCAGCAACTGGCGGGCCAGGCGCAGGCCTTTATTGGCGCTGAAGCTGCCATCCAGATCCGGGTCGGAGATCAGGCCTTTCCAGCCTACGGTGGTGCGCGGCTTCTCAAAGTACACCCGCATCACGATCAGCAGGTCCTCTTTCAGCTCCTGGTGCAGTTTGGCCAGATGCTCGGCGTAGTCCACGGCGGCTTTGGTGTCATGGATGGAACAGGGGCCGATGATCACGAGCAGGCGGGGATCTTCGCCACTCAATACCGCTTCCACCTCTCGGCGGGCCTGCACCAGGGCCGCGGCAGCGTCGTCGCTCAGCGGGAACTCGGCCGCCAGTTCGGCGGGGGAGATCACCCGGGAGAGCAGGGTAGTGCGTAATTCGTCAGTCTTAATGGTCATGAAAACAGTCAGCCGGTGGGGCATTCACGCCGCGCTTGCGCGGCACATCGTGCGGCAAATTTGGTTGAGTATACCGAATTTCCCCTGTCGGTGAGTGTGACAAGAGTGGGATCAGGGCAGTAAATCGCTTTAACTTTGTGCAGTTAAGCCACTTTTTTGCGGTTGAACCGATGGTGGTGGCTGTTGAGGCCACCACCTGTGGTGGTTCAGAACATTTTCCGTTCGAGTCCGGTTTCCGACAGGATCTTGGTGGCGATCTCTTCCACCGAGTGATAGGTGGTGTTGAGGAAGGGGATGCGCTCCTTCTTGAACATCATCTCCACCTCTTTAACTTCCATACGGCACTGGCGCAGTGACGCGTAGGTGCTGCCTTCCAGACGCTGATTGCGGATCTCATGCAGACGCATGGGGTCGATGGTGAGGCCAAAGATCTTCTTCTTATGGGCTTTCAGCTCGCTCGGCAGCTTCAGGTTATCCATATCTTCCGCAATAAAGGGGTAGTTCGCGGCTTTGATGCCGAACTGCATCGACAGGTAGAGGCTGGAAGGGGTTTTGCCGCAACGGCTTACGCCCACCAGGATCACGTCGGCCCGGTCGAGGTTCTTCAGGCTGATGCCGTCGTCGTTGTCCATCGCATAGTGGATGGCGTCGATACGATCGTTATAGGCGGCATTGTCGATGGAGTGGGTACGGTGGATGCGCGGTTCCGCCTTCACGCCAAGCTGTTGCTCGAGGGGGGCAACAAAGGTGTTCAGAAAGTCGTAATCGAGGGCTTCGGAGCTGTAGATGATGGCGCGGATCTCCGGATTGACGATGGAGTGGAACACCAACGGCCGCTCACCTGTAGTAATAAAACAGTCATTCAGTTTTTGCTTAACCTCTTCCGCTTTGGTCAAAGTTTCAACAAAGGGGATGGTAGTTTGTTCAAATTCAATGGGGAATTGTGAGAGCACTGCGTGACCAAACACTTCTGCTGTGATGGCCGTGCCATCAGAGATATAGAACACCTTACGTCCCATTCTGACCTCATGTCGTAATAAAATTACAAATAAAATTAGCGATTTACGCTCCGAGCGTCGACAGTGTAAAATGCCGGCGCCCCGACAGGAAGGGGCCCTACTTAAACCGAGGTTGTGAGGATAGAACTGTGACCCAATACGTACTCTGGTACCAGGAACTTGGCATGCACGATGTCAACCGGGTTGGCGGCAAGAACGCTTCCCTGGGTGAAATGATCAGTAACCTGGCCAACGCTGGTGTACAGGTACCCGGTGGTTTCGCCACCACCGCTGAGGCATTCAACGAGTTCCTCGAGCAAAGTGGACTGAACGAAAAGATCTACGCTCTGTTGGACACCCTGGATGTTGACGATGTTAACGCGCTGGCTCAGGCCGGCAAGAACATCCGTCAATGGATTATCGACACCCCGTTCCAGGCGGAACTGAACACCGCCATTGAAGAAGCCTACGCCGAACTGTCCAAGGACGGTGGCGACGAAGTCTCCTTCGCGGTCCGCTCTTCTGCGACGGCCGAAGATATGCCCGACGCCTCTTTTGCCGGGCAGCAAGAAACCTTCCTCAACGTACGTGGCATCGATGCCGTTAAACTGGCTGTCCACCACGTATTCGCCTCCCTCTTCAATGACCGCGCCATCTCCTACCGCGTACACCAGGGCTACGACCACCGTGGCGTTGCGCTGTCCGCCGGTGTCCAGCGTATGGTGCGTTCCGATAAGTCTTCCTCCGGTGTGATGTTCTCCATCGACACCGAGTCCGGTTTCGAAGACGTGGTCTTCATCACCTCCGCCTACGGTCTGGGCGAAATGGTGGTGCAGGGCGCCGTCAACCCGGATGAGTTCTACGTGCACAAGCCGACTCTGGCGAAGGGTTGCAACTCCATCGTGCGCCGTAACCTGGGCTCCAAGCTGGTGCAGATGACCTACTCTGCCGATCAGAGCCACGGTAAGCAGGTGCAGATTGGTGACGTGCCGGCTGAACTGCGTAACCAGTTCTCCATCACCGACGCCGAGGTGCAGGAGCTGGCCAAACAAGCGGTGATCATCGAGAAACACTACGGTCGTCCGATGGACATCGAGTGGGCCAAAGATGGTCTGGATGGCAAGCTGTATATCGTACAGGCCCGTCCGGAAACCGTACGCTCCAACGAAGACGCCCAAGTGATTGAGCGCTTCAACCTGGCCAGCCGTTCCAGCGTGCTGTGCGAAGGTCGCGCCATTGGCCACAAGATTGGTGCAGGTACCGCCAAGGTGCTGGATTCCATCGAAGAGATGGACAAGATCCAGCCGGGTGACGTACTGGTGACCGACATGACCGACCCGGATTGGGAACCGATCATGAAGCGCGCTTCCGCGATTGTGACCAACCGTGGTGGCCGTACCTGTCACGCGGCGATCATCGCCCGTGAACTGGGCATTCCGGCCGTTGTAGGCTGTGGCAACGCCACCTCCTCCATCACCAACGGCGCCAAAGTGACCGTGTCCTGCTCCGAAGGCGACACCGGCTTCATCTACGACGGTGAGCTGGAGTTCTCCGTCAGCGAGTCCCGCGTTGATTCGCTGCCGGAACTGCCGATGAAGATCATGATGAACGTCGGTAACCCGGACCGCGCTTTCGATTTCGGTCGTCTGCCGAACGAAGGCATCGGCCTGGCCCGTCTGGAGTTCATCATCAACCGCATGATCGGCGTACACCCGAAGGCGCTGCTGAACCTGGAAGACCAGGATGCCGGCACCAAGGCTGAGATCGCTGAGATGATGGCCGGTTACGATGACCCGCGTGAGTTCTACATCTCCCGCCTGGCGGAAGGTGTGGCCACCATCGCCGCATCCGTGTATCCGAAGCGCATCATCGTGCGTATGTCCGACTTTAAGTCCAACGAATACGCCAACCTGGTCGGCGGTGATCGTTACGAGCCGGAAGAGGAAAACCCGATGCTGGGCTTCCGCGGCGCGTCCCGTTACATCGACGACAGCTTCCGTGACTGCTTCGCGCTGGAGTGTGAAGCGATCAAGCGCGTTCGTGGCGAGATGGGTCTGACCAACGTGGAGATCATGATCCCGTTCGTTCGCACCGTGGGCGAAGCGGAAGCCGTGATTGCCGAGCTGGGCAAAAACGGCCTGCAGCGTGGTGTTGACGGTCTGCAGGTGCAGATGATGTGCGAACTACCGTCCAACGCCCTGCTGGCCGACCAGTTTCTGGATCACTTCGATGGCTTCTCCATCGGTTCCAACGACATGACTCAGCTGACCCTGGGTCTGGACCGTGACTCCGGCATCATCAGCCACCTGTTCGACGAGCGTGACGCTGCGGTGAAAGCTCTGCTGTCCATGGCCATTAAAGCCTGTAAGGCTCGTGGCAAGTACGTGGGCATCTGTGGCCAGGGCCCGTCCGACCACGAGGACTTCGCTCAGTGGCTGGCGGAAGAGGGCATCGACTCCGTATCCCTCAACCCGGATACCGTGGTAGACACCTGGTTGTTCCTGGGTAAAAAGCTGGCCAAATAAGGCCGCTCGATAACGTCATAAAACCTTGACGACAAAAGCGCCGCTCATTGAGCGGCGCTTTTTTCTTTGGCGGGGGCATCAGGCACAATGGCCCGATACGCTCACGCGCAAGGAAGAATGCATGATCCCTGCTCTGGATCCCCAGGCGGTACTGGACCCGCAGTACCGGGACTATCTCGGCGCCCTGAAAGGCGCCGGTTTTCAAGGTGAAGTGGAAACCCGCTATGGCCACCGGCTGAGTCTGGCCACCGACAACAGCGTCTATCAGATGCTGCCGCAGGGGCTGTTGTTTCCCCGCGATGCCGACGACATCCAGCTGGCTCTGCGCCTGGCTCAGAACCCCGAGTTCCGGGACCTCACCTTCTCCGCCCGGGGTGGCGGCACCGGCACCAACGGCCAAAGCCTGAACCGCGGCATCATTGTCGACACCAGTCGCCATATGCGACGGGTCTGTGCGGTGGATGCGGAAGCCCGCCAGGCGGTGGTGCAGTGCGGCGTGATTAAGGACGCGCTGAACGACGAACTGCGCGCCCACGGCCTGTTCTTCTCGCCGGATCTCTCCACCTCAAACCGTGCCACCCTGGGCGGAATGATCAACACCGACGCCTCCGGCGCCGGTTCGCTGGTGTACGGCAAAACCTCGGATCATGTCCTGTCAGTGCGCGCCATTCTGGATGACGGCAGCGAGCTGGTGACCGCCCCCTGGGACGCCAAAGCCCGTGCGGCGTTGACCGGCCGTGCCCGTGAGCTGGCGGAGTCGGTGTTGGCATTGTGCCAAGAGAAGCAGGGGCTGATTGAAGCGCGCTTCCCCAAGCTCAACCGCTTCCTGACCGGCTACGACCTCAAGCACGCCTACGACCCCGATACCGACATCCTCGATTTGACCCGACTGCTGTGCGGCAGCGAGGGCACGCTGGCCTTTATTGTCGAAGCCACTCTTGACCTGACCCCCATCCCGGACACCCGGGTGCTGGTCAATATTCAGTACGACAGCTTTGACTCTGCCCTGCGTCATGCCCCGCAGTTGGTGGCTGCCGAAGCCACCGTGGTGGAGACCATCGATGCCACCGTACTGAATCTGGCCCGGGAAGACGTCAGCTGGCACACGGTGTCGGATCTGGTGGCCCCGCAGGACCCGGCTCAGGCTGAGCGTTTTGATGGCATCAATATGGTGGAGTTTGCCGGCGACGCTGACGAGGTCGAGGGCAAGTTGATCGCGCTGCTGGCCCATCTGGACAGCGGCGACAATGGTGCTGTGCTGGGCTACAAAGTGTGCCGGGATGCGGCCAGTTTGGGTCGGGTCTACGCCATGCGCAAAAAAGCGGTGGGTCTGTTGGCCAACGCCAAAGGCGCCCGCAAACCCCTGGCCTTTGTGGAAGACACCGCCGTGCCGCCGGAGAAGCTGGCGGACTTTATCGCCGAGTTCCGTGCCCTGTTGGATGGGGAAGGGCTGCAATACGGCATGTTTGGCCATGTGGATGCGGGGGTACTGCATGTGCGTCCGGCACTGGACCTCTGCGACCCGGCGGACGAGCGCCAGCTCAAAAAGCTGTCCGATCAGGTGGCGGAACTGACCCGTCAGTATGGCGGCCTGATGTGGGGCGAACATGGCCGGGGGGTACGCTCCGAGTATGGCCCCGCGGTGTTTGGCGAACTGTTTGACGACCTGCGCCGCATCAAGGGGTGGTTCGATCCGGACAACCGCCTCAACCCGGGCAAGATCTGCACCCCGCTGCACAGCGACGACCAGCTCTACCCAGTAGAGTCACCCAGTCGCGGCGCCTTTAACCGCCGCATCAGTCCGCAAAGCCGGGAGGAGTACGAGCGCGCCATCCGCTGTAATGGCAACGGCCTCTGCTTTAACTATCAGGTGGATTCACCGATGTGCCCCTCCTACAAGGCCAGCGGTGACCGGGTCGAAAGTCCTAAGGGCAGGGCAGAACTGTACCGCGCCTGGCTGCGGCTGCTGGCCCGGGAAGGGGTCGACCTGGCCCAGTACCCGCCACGGCCGGCGCCGTTGTGGCAGCGCGTCCGCAACCAGTTTTCCAATGAGGTCGACTTCTCCCACGAGGTGCACGCCGGGATGCTCAGCTGTCTGGCCTGCAAAGCGTGCAGCGGTGCCTGCCCGGTGAAGGTGGACATTCCCACCCTGCGGGCGGAGTTTCTGCACCACTACTACGGTCGCTATCTGCGCCCGCTCAAAGACCATTTTGTGGCCAATCTTGAAGATACCCTGCCGCTGCAGGCGCGTTTCCCCAAACTGGTCAACGCCCTCAGCCAGAACCGTTTCAGCCAGTGGGCTCTGAAGTCCGTGGTGGGGTATGTGGATCCGCCGGCCTTGTCGGTGCCGACCCTGACTGAGCGGGTGGCTGACAGCCAGCCGACCACCCTGGCAGAGCTGGAGCGACGACTGGCCCGGGCCAGCACCGAGCAGCGCCAGCAGATGGTGCTGTTGGTGCAGGACCCCTTCACCAGCCATTACGATGCGGCGCTGGTGGAAGCGGGGCTGACACTGCTCAGCAAGCTGGGTTTTACCCCGCTGTTGGTGCCCTATCTGCCCAATGGTAAGCCCCAACACATTAAGGGGTTCCTGGACCGATTCCGCCGTACCGCCCACAAAACCGCGACGGCACTGAACCGGCTGGCCCGGTTTGAGGTGCCAATGGTGGGGCTTGACCCGGCCCTGGTGCTCACCTATTCCGATGAGTACGTCACGGTACTCAAAGAGGAGCGGGGGGCGTTCGAGGTGGAGGTACTGCAATCTTTCCTGGCCCGTCATATAGCCCGCTGGCCGGCGCGCCAAACCACCGGCCGCGCCTACCGTCTGATGGGACACTGTACCGAGAACAGTGTGCGTCCGACCGGGGCCACCGAGTGGCAACAGGTGATAGGCCACTTCGGTGGTGAGCTGAAAACCGTCAGCCTTGGCTGCTGTGGCATGGCTGGCACCTATGGCCATGAAGTGGCCAACCTGTCCCGCAGTCGGGAGCTGTTTGACGCCAGCTGGGCACCGGAACTGGCCCGCGAGGGCGGTGAACCGCTCTCCAGTGGCTACTCCTGCCGCAGTCAGGTGAAGCGGTTTGGCCTGAAAACGCTGCGCCACCCGCTGCAGGTATTGCTGGAGCTGCTGGATGCTTGAGCGACTGGTGCGCCAGGTGGGGGAGAACCCGCAGCTGGACCAGTGGGATCCGCCGCTGTGTGGTGATATCGACATCCGCATCGATGGCGACGGGGTGTGGCACTGCCAGGGCACCCCGTTTCCCCGGCCCGCGCTGGTGCAACTGTTTGCGTCTGTGCTGCGGGCGGAAGCGGATGGCCACCACTATCTGGTGACGCCGGTTGAGAAGTGGCGGATACAGGTGGAGGACGTCGCCTTTGTGCTGACCGATCTGGTGCAGGAAGGGGAACAGTGGTGGCTAGTGGGCAGTGCCGGACTGCGCTGTCCGGTGACGGCTGAACACCCGTGGCAACTTCGCGATGGCGTGCCTTATGTGTCGCTCTGGCACGGTACCTGGGGAAAGCTGGCGCGGCCATTGTATTACCGCCTGGCAGAACAGGTGGTGCAGAATCAGCAGGAGTACGGAGTGTGGCTGGGGTCGCAGTGGTGTGTGCTGGGGGAAAAAGAATGAAAGCCCGACACAGCGTGCCGGGCTTTCCAATTTTTTTCGTTTGAACAGCGACTATTCGGAGACATGTGAATGCGCTGGAACGGTTGGGGAAAAGGTGCTAACTCGACTCACCAGGCAAATGTGAGTCCCGTCCCGTTCTGATGCTTCGCAGTATAGGTTTCCTTGCACCGGGTCAACAGCGAAATAAAATGACCTTCATATGAACGTCGTTAATCCGAGGCCCCTATGCTGAGCAGCGCCATCCTCTCTTCCATGCACTGTTTCGCCAGTGCCGCCCGCCATATGAGCTTTACCAAGGCGGCGGAAGAACTGCACCTGACCCAAAGCGCGGTGAGCCATCGCATTAAAAAGCTTGAGGAACAGCTCGGTTTTAAGCTGTTTTTGCGCTTTAACCGCCGCCTGCAACTGACCGAGCAGGGCCAGGGATTGATGGCGGTGCTGGACCAGTCCCTGGGTGGACTGGAATCCGCCATCCGTGACATTCGCCAACAGGAGTTTACCTCCACCCTGAGCATGGCGGTGCCGCACAGTTTTGCCCGTTGCTGGTTGTCTGAGCGGTTGGGTGATCTGCACCGCCGTTATCCCAAGATGACGCTACAGGTTCGCGCCCAGTCCCGCTCCACCGATTTCCAGCATGAGCCGGTGGATGTGGCGGTGTACTACGACCGTCCGGACCGCTCTGGTCTGCACCAGCACGTGCTGTTTGGTGAAATGCTGGTGCCGGTGTGCAGCAAGGATTACGCCGACGAGCATAACCTTTGGCAGAACCCGGATGGTCTGGCCGAGTGTCTGTTGTTGCACGATGAGACCGCCTGGCAGGGCACCGGATTCTACACTGAATGGCAGTACTGGGCCGAGCGTGCCGGTATTGACCCCCTGGCCGTGACCCGGGGCTTTGTCTTTAACCGGGCTGACCTCGCTTACCGGGCCGCCATGTCCGGTCAGGGCGTTGCCCTCGGCCGTTGGCGCATGGTGGCGCCGTCGGTGCGCTCCGGGGCGCTGGTGGTGCCGATTGATGCTTTCGTCGAAGCGGAGCAGAGCTACCTGGCGGTGTGCCATCCTGACCGTCAGGAGGTGCCGGCCATTAAAGCGGTACTGGAATGGTTGGATGAAATGGCGCAACATCACTTAGAGAAACTGGCCCAGGAGCGGGAAGCCCTGGCGTTCGAGCCGGCATAAGGAAGCTGGTCGGGCCTCGTTTACGGGGCCCTGCGGGTATCCTTTGCGGGCTTTATTGTACCGAAAGGAACGGCTAACCCATGAATCAAACCCTGAACCAAAACGATATCCCCTCCAATCTGAGCCTGGTGTGGAAAGGTTTCATCAAGCGCTGCGAGCAGGGCGAACTGCCCGCCATGGAGTTGAAGGTCGACGGGTTCCGGTTTGATGCCGACAAACTGGCGGCATACAACGCCTTCTGTGGCTTCGCCGCGGACGCGCTGCCGCTCTCCTATCTGTTTGTCGCCACCCAGCCGATCCAACTGATGCTGCTGACCGACAAAGCGGTACCGGTTCAGCCCCTGGGCATGATCCACCTCGGTGTCAGCTTTGAGCTTCACACCCATGTTGAAGCCGATGGTGCCTATGACGTGGTGGTCAAAGTGGGTGAGCAGGAGCGCACCGAGAAGGGACTCGAGTTCGAGCTGGTGGGTGAGTTCTGGCGTGATGGCCAGTGCTGCGCCAGCTACATCAGCCGCTGCCTGCTGCGGGTACCCGCTGAAGGTGGCCGCCGTCGCCGCCGCGCTGGGGGGCGTGCCCCGCGGGTTGAGCACGAATGGCAAGTGATTGAAAACCTGGCCCTGGCGCCACAGGTGGCCCGCGGCTACGCCCGCATCTCCGGGGACTACAACCCCATCCACCTGCACCGCATTACCGCCAAACCCTTTGGCTTTGATGCCCCCATTGCCCACGGCATGTACATGGTGGCCAAGATGCTGTCTGCGGTTTCTGAGCCCCTGCGCAGTGCCAGCTTTGACTTCAAGCGCCCGGTGCTGATGCCCGGTAATGGCACGGTAGAACGCGATGGCGAGGCCCTGCGCCTGGCCAGCAGCGCTGGCAAGCCGCTGGTGGAAGCGCGCATCCAAAGCGCCTGAACCGACAGTCCTGAATAGAAAGCCCGGCTTAGGCCGGGCTTTTTGCGTTTCTCCCCCCTGATTACCCCAGGTTTTGACTGTGGCAGCCACTTCAACAGGACATCGCATGCCATTAAATCGTTGCTACGCTTGCTAAGCAGGCAGCCAAAGGGGGAGGACGCGTATGAGCCGCGAAACGACCAACGCTGGCGATAAAGGTTCGGAATGGCGGGCCTTCCTGATCATTGCGGTGTTCCTTTTCCCAGTTCTGGCCGCCACGTTTGTCGGGGCCTACGGTTTTATCATCTGGATTTTGCAGATGATTTTTGGCCCTCCGGGGCACGGGATTTAGGGGCGCTCAGATAGGAGGGCGAGCCTATGCTAGGCCGGATAAAAGCATTGTGGGCGACCATGAGTCGCCCCGCCAAACACATCAGCCTCGGTACGTTAACCCTGGGTGGGTTTATTGCTGGCGTGGTGTTCTGGGGCGGATTTAATACCGCGCTCGAAGTGGCTAATACCGAAGCTTTTTGCATCAGTTGTCACGAAATGGAAGACACCGTTTATGTTGAGTTGCAGCAGACGGTGCACTGGTCCAACTCATCGGGCGTCCGCGCCACTTGCTCCGATTGCCATGTTCCCCACAACTGGACCGACAAAATTGCTCGCAAGATGCAGGCCAGCAAAGAGGTTTGGGGTCATCTGTTTGGCACCATCAATACCCCTGAAAAGTTCGAAGCCAAGCGTCTGGAGTTGGCGACGCACGAGTGGAATCGCCTGTCGGCAAACGGGTCACTGGAGTGCAAAAACTGCCACAACTACGACAGCATGAAGTGGGATGAGATGTCAGAAGCCGCCCGCACTCAGATGCAGCGCGCCGCTGAACGAGATCAGAGCTGCATCGATTGTCACAAAGGCATTGCCCATCATCTTCCAAAGGATATGGCCGCGGCATCCGGTGCGTTAGCGGCCCTGCAGCAGCAGGCGGTTAGCCACTTCAAGGAGGGGCAGAGTTATTACAGCATCCGGCAACTTCCCCTGTTCCAGGATGAGGGGTTGACCCAAAAAGCCGGGGTGCTTAACGCCGCCAGTCCGGTCACCGTGGTGGCGAAGAAGGGCGATGTGCTCGAGGTGGAGATTGCCGGATGGCGCAAAGCCAAAGGGTTTGGGCGGGTGATCACTGAAGCCTTTGGTCAGAACATCCGGGAAGCCACTCTGAGTAAAGAGGCCGCGACCGATAAGGCGCTTATCCAGCAGAGCGAGACGAAAGAGGATCCGCTCACTGGACTGCCCTGGCAACAGGTCAGCTTTAAGCTTTGGATGAAGAGCGACGACCTGGTCGACAACCCCCAGGTGCTTTGGCAAGAGGCGCAGCAGATCTACGTGAAAAACTGCAGCACCTGCCATGCCCAACCTGCCGAGAATCACTTTGATGCCAATACCTGGCCCGGCATGTTTGCGGGCATGCTGAATTTCGTGAACCTGGATGGCGATACTCAGGAGTTGGTACTCAAATACCTGCAAATGCACTCGTCCAACTACTCAGACCCTCATCATTAGGGGACAGCGATGGCGATTTCACGACGCGGTTTTCTGAAAGGGGTGCTTTGCGGTGGCGCAGTCGCGATGATTGGCCCCTCTCTGTTGGTGCCTGCCAGTGCGGACGCTGCCGATGAGATCTGGAAAGTTTCCGGTTCTCACTGGGGCGCCTTCAGGGCCAGGATAGCTGGTGGCATGGTGATGGAGGTTAAGCCCTATGACCTCGACCAGAACCCGACTCAAATGCTGGAGGGGATTAAGGGGCTGATCTACAGCTCTTCTCGCATCCGCTACCCGATGGTTCGCTACGAGTGGTTAAAGAACCGGGATAAAGCGAACCCCGCAACCCGCGGTGACAATCGTTTTATCCGTGTGACCTGGGACCGGGCCCTCGATCTGTTTTACCAGGAACTTGAGCGGATCCAGACTCAGTACGGTCCCTGGGCACTGCATGCCGGACAGAACGGCTGGCGGCAGACGGGCCAGATGCACAGTTGCAACAACCACATGCAGCGGGCGGTAGGCCTTCACGGCTACTATGTGCGCAAGGTCGGGGATTACTCGACCGGTGCCGGGCAGGTGATCTTACCCTACGTCCTGGGCTCCACCGAAGTGTACGCGCAGGGCACCTCCTGGCCGTTGATCTTCGAAAACAGCGACTTGATTGTGCTTTGGGCCAATGACCCCGCCAAGAACCTGCAAGTGGGCTGGAACTGCGAAACCCACGAAGGGCAGGGTTACCTGCTCCAGCTTCGTGACAAGGTGGCTGATGGCAGCATTAAGGTCATCTCCATCGATCCGGTTAAAACCAAGACTCAGAACCTGCTGAACTGCGAGCATCAGTACGTCAACCCACAGACCGACGTGGCCCTGATGCTGGCCATTGCCCATACCCTCTATCGTGAGCAGCGCTACGACCCCACCTTTATTGAAACCTACACGCTGGGGTTCAATGAGTTCCTGCCCTACCTGATGGGGGAGGGAGAAGATAAGACGGAGAAGAGTCCCGAGTGGGCGGCGCCAATTTGCGGCATTGATGCAGAGCAGATAAAGGGGCTGGCGCGCAGGATGGCTGAGGGGCGAACCCAGTTTATGTTTGGTTGGGGGGTACAGCGTCAGCAACATGGTGAGCAGCCCTACTGGATGGGGGCGGTACTGGCCGCGATGTTGGGGCAGATTGGCCTGCCGGGCGGAGGCATCAGCTACGGCCACCATTACAGTTCCATCGGCGCGCCTGGTTCGGGAGCCTCCGCTCCGGGGGCCTTCCCCCTGAACCCGGACAGCGACGATGAGCGCATCCATAAGAACAAGGATTTTAAGGGCTACAGCTCAACCATTCCGGTGGCTCGCTGGGTGGATGCGTTGCTTGAGCCTGGGAAAAAGGTGCCTTTCAACGGTTCAACGGTGACGCTCCCCGACATCAAGATGATGGTGTTCTCCGGGTGTAACCCCTGGCATCACCAGCAAGATAGAAACCGGATGAAACGGGCATTCCACACGTTGGAAACCGTGGTGTCTATTGATTACACCTGGAGTGCCACCTGTCGGTTTTCCGACATCGTTCTGCCTGCCTGTACCCAGTTTGAGCGGAACGACATCGACGTTTACGGCTCCTACAGCGTCCGTGGGGTGCTGGCGATGAAGAAGCTGGTGGACCCCCTGTTTCAGAGCCGCAGCGATTTCCACATCATGGCGGATTTGTGCCGCCGCTTCGGTCGTCACAAGCAGTACACCCGGGGCATGGGGGAGATGGCGTGGGTGGAAAGCCTCTATGAGGAGTGCCGGAAAGCGAACGGGGAGAAATTCCCCATGCCGCCGTTTGCCCAGTTCTGGGAGGAGGGTTACGTCGCGTTTGAAGGAGCCAACCCCTTTGTCCGCCATGCTGATTTCCGGGAAGACCCGGAGATCAACCCACTGGGCACGCCCTCAGGGTTTATCGAGATCTTCAGCCGTAAGATCGCCAGCTACCAGTACGATAACTGCAAAGGGCACCCGATATGGATGGAGAAAGCCGAGCGCTCTCACGGCGGCCCGGGCAGTGAAAAATACCCCCTGTGGCTGCAATCTTGCCACCCGGATATGCGCCTGCATTCGCAGATGTGTGAGTCTGCACCGATGCGGGACAAGTACGCGGTACAAGGGCGAGAGCCGGTTTACCTGAGTGCAGAGGACGCCAGGCGATTTGGCATTAAGGATGGGGACCTGGTGCGGGTCTTCAACGACCGCGGGCAACTGCTGGCGGGTGCGGTGATCAGCGATAACTTTCCCCCCGGAGTGGTTCGGATCCAGGAGGGGGCATGGTATGGGCCCGAAGGGGCGGAGGTTGGTTCGCTGGACACCTACGGCGACCCCAATACCCTGTCGATGGACATTGGCACCTCCAAGCTGGCTCAGGCCACGTCGGCCAATACGTGCCTGGTGAGTATCGAGAAATTCACCGGCAAACCACCGGAAGTGACCGCCTTTGGCGGGCCGGATGAAGTGATGCCCAGTTAAGGAGAGCGTGGGATGGATGAACAGGAGATCAGGGAAGAGGTGGCGCTGGCAGAGCGACGGGCCACGCTGTATTGGTGGTTTGCGTCGATGCTCTGTCGGGAACTGGACTCAGACCAGCTCAATACCCTCTGCTCCGAATCGGGAAGAGTGTTGCTGGATGCCCTGGCCGAGGAGCCCTCACTGGCTCCCGGGTGCCAAAAACTCCGCAGGGCATTGGCTGGGGTGCAGGTGCTGGCAACTCCGCAGCTGGAACTCGCTGCCGATTACGCCACGGCATTTCTGGGGGACCATCTGGGCTCGGCACCACCCTATGCCTCGGTTTATGTTGAGCCTGGTGGCATGATGTTCCAGCACCCGCACCAGCAGATGGTGCAGTGGTTGCAACAGTGGCAACTGGCCGTCAGCTTTGACGGCAATGAACCGGCGGACCACTTTGCAATTATGCTCGATTTAATGGGCAACCTGGTGCTTAAGGGCGTCGACAGTCCAGAGGCGCAAAGCGCGCAATCTGCGTTGCTGGCCGAGATGCTGCCGCCGATGAGACGCTGGGTGACGCAATGCCAGCGCCAACCGGGATTCTATGCCGCCCTGGCGGAACTGTTGCTGGCGTTTGTCTCGCTCGACCAGACGCTGATTGAGGGGGAGTTTTCCCTGGCTCAATGACTGCGTCAGCAATGAACTCGGTGGACTTATCGTCTGCACTCCGTTCACAAAAAAGCCCGGCGCAGGCCGGGCTTTTCGTGGGTTATTGCCGATACATGTCGATATCAATCAGCCACCACTGGCGGGCAATTTCCTCACCCATCTCGGTAACCCCTCCGCTGGCCCAGGGCTTGGCCCGTTGAGTCAGCATCAGCGGCTCATCGGAAAGATAATGCCCTGAGGGCAGCGCAGCATTGTAGTCATCTCCAGGCACCATAATGATTCGTACCTGCTGGCTCCCGCTGCATCCGGCGGACATGGGCGTCGACAGTGGCAACCACTGCCCCGGTGACTGACAATCCCCGCGGGTGCTCAAACGCAGCGTGACCGGGACACGTTGCCCGCTGGACTCTAAGGTCGTTGAGGCTCGAATACGGGTGTAACCACTGCCATCCGGTAACAGCACCTCTGTGCCGAAGTCATTACCACTTGCCAGTGAAAGGCGGCTGTGGTCGTCCTTCATGATCTCGATCTCTGCACTAAACAGCAGGGGGCTGCCCTCAAAGGTGACGGTGTCCGGCTCCCCGGTGTCTCGGTCGATGTGGTTGAGGTAGAAGGTGTGTTGAGCCCGGCTCGGCTCCACCTTGTTGCCCCCATCGTCTTCAACAATGACGCTGATGGCTCTCAACAGTGGCTGGCGGTGGACCACCAGGCTGCCATCGTCGGCCAGCTCATAATCTTCCGATGGCGTAGCGGAGAAGTGCAACTTACCGTACTGATTGTCGGTAACCGGGGCCGCTATTCGCATATCCGGATAGAAGGCGAGATGCGTTGGCGTGGTGTCATCGATTCTCAACCCGTCATGCTGCCCCAGTTCGATCACCGCTTGGTACTGCACCTGACTGTCTTCGTAGTTTCGACTGTGCTCGGTGACCGTGACCTCGACAATGCCGGCCTGCTGGGGGGTTACAACGCCGGTGCGTGAATCGATCTGGGCGATTTGGCGCTGTGCGGCGTCCTCAATCCAGTAGCTGACCCAGGCGTCCGGTTCCACGCCCGAGAGTCGCGGCGCTTCGAGGGGCAATTGCCCATAAACCCCCTGGATCCGCTCGCTGGCGAGTTTGAGGTTAGGGTTGGTAGCGCCTTTGTTGACGGTCACAGTCACCATCTGGCGGTAGGACCCGGTTTTGGCATCACCCGGATCGGTGACCGTGACATTGGTGGTACCGGCGTTCAGTACGGTGACGATGCCGGTGTGGGGGTCAACGGCGACCACATCCTGATCGGAGCCGTGGCTGATGGCGAAGCTCGGTGTGCCGACCGCGCCGATGACCGACAGGGTGCCCTGGGCGTCCGGGGCATAGCTCAGTGTGAGGCCATGGGCTTCCATGGGGCTGTCGGCCGGGTAAACGGTGACGGTCAACTGGGTTTCTGCAGGCTGATACCAGTCGTTACCGCTGTCCAGCACACGGAGAACGGCATAGCCCGATTTGAGGGTCGTCAGACTGTTGTCCGAATTAATGGCCACCACGTCCTGCCCATCCAGCAGGGAAAGAGTCAGGCTGCCCTCGACACCCTCAAACTCGGGTATCAGTTGCTGATTCGGCTGATACTGGGTCACCAGTGGCTTTGCTGCCAGGGCCGCGTTATCCAGCTTTTCGACGGTGAGCGTGAACTGGGTGTTGGTCGGGGCGTAGTAGCGTCCACCATCGTCACAGACCTGAATCGTGGACTGACCGGGCATCAGCGGTGTCAGGGTGCCTGAAACGGGGTCCAGTCGAACTCGTGTCGCGTCCTGTTCCTTCACCAATCGGTAGCTCAGTTCACCCTGGGCACCCTGAATGGCAGGTATCCAGCGAGCGTCCGCGTCAAAGGGACGGGAGATATTGATGGCAGACAGGCCGGGGTGGGGCAGTGGCAGCACTGTGACGGTTACCGTGCGCTGGTTTGGCAGGTAGTTGCGTCCACCGTCATCCTTCACGTTAAGGCGAACCTCGCCCGGCGCCAGCAGGGCCAGACGCTGGTCATTGGTAACAGCGAGCACATCCTGAGGCGCATCGTCGGCCAGGGTGAGGGTCAACGTACCTTGTACGCCGCTTACCGGCAGGTCGACGATGCCGTCAAACTCAAATGCCAGCGGCGCTTCAGAGATCACTAGCCCGGTGTTTTCCGCCGGAAGGATGGTCACGCAGAAGCGTTGGTCAGCCAGCGTTTCGTATCCCGGCCCGTTATTCTGTTCAACACGAACACAGGCGTCTCCCGCGCCCAGAATGCTCATTTCACCGCTTTCCTGATCGAGGCGGATCACGGCCTCGGAGTCGGTGTCATCCAGCACATAGTGCACCTGCTTCGCCAAAGCGCCAGTGTGCGAAGGGAGCAGCGTGCCTCCGGGCACATAGGGCTTATCGTCGAGATCCTGAAACTGTGCGGCCTCTCCCTGGGCCGGAACCACTCGCACAAACGCCGCAGCGCCGGAGCTTTGATAATTGCGACCACCATCATCTTCGATATGGACCAGGCTGGTGCCAACCGCCAGAGCCGTAACTCGCCCGGACTCGTCGATGGCGATGACGGGTTGCGGTTCCATCGGTTGATAGTGGAGTTGACCTATGGCGCCAGATACCCGAAGGGATGCTGGGTTGTCACCAAAGGAGAGGGTCAGATCGTTGGTGAGCAGTTGCCCCCTGGCTCCCGGTGTGATGGTGACCTGCCATTCGGCTTCAGCCGCTTTGTAGTATGGCGAACCGCTATCACGGACGAGGATGGTGGCGTCTCCCTGATTCAGCACGCGAAGTTGGCCACTGTGGGGGTCAACCTCGACCACGTCGTCGGCGCTGCCGGGGGCCAATTCAAAGCTCAGGGTGCCTTTTTGCCCCTCGATATCCGCGCGTACGGTTCGTTCCGGTTGGTATTGAGCCGTTACGCTGGGCGCCGTCAGTCCGGGATGAGGGAGGAGGACCGTTTCCTCCGGCGGGGTGGTGATAGGGGGTTCAGCGGTTGAGCTGCCCTCGTCACCGCTACCGCCACCGCAGCCGGTGATCAGTAACACCAGCCAGGCTGCCAGCAGGAAACGCCGATTTGTGCGCATGGATGCCTCCAAATTTGGGGTGCAGAAATCCCTCTCCAGTTGGGAATGAAGATGATGGGGATATAGCGAAGTGGGGCATTCTATCGGCTTGATATAAAGGAACAACCCATGGGCACCATGTAATTCAGATGCAGGTTTTAACTTGACGTCATTTGCTCATAACTATCTGATTTGGAACCGGAATGTAATATTTAATCCGTTGATTAGTTGACTTCAATTGAATTGAGTTCATTAGGGGTCAGGTGGCCGCAAAGGCCGAAATTATAAGGGCGCCAGTGGCGCCCTTAGGATGGGCGGACCGTGGGGAGGCCCGCAGTTGGGAGTTAACGCGTTAATCGCACTGGTGCGGGTAGGGCACGTTGTCCACGTACTCGGCGGAGCAGCTGCTGTCACAGGGGCTGCACAATCCACGCTCGGGGCGCGCGACATCATGGCAGAATGCGCAACCGATGCCGGTGGTGCCTTTGCTGACATGGTTATGCATCTTGTCCCAGGTGCGCGGGATGTTTTTACCGCCATCATGGCATTGAGCGCAGACCTCCAGCTTGGGCCCCTTGAGGCGGTAGCCCATGCTGTCCAGCATCGAGTCATTGGCCAGGTCCAGATTGCTTTCGTGGCACTGGCTGCAGTCCGCCGCATCGGTGGCAGGGTTCACCCCGTGGTTGATCATCTGGAAGGTGTCGGTCTCGATCCATTCATAAGGCTCGTTGGCCGGATAGCCCATATTCACCAGACCGGACTCAGTGGATGCTACGGCGTCCCCAGACCCTTTGAGGTACTCAAAGGTGTTCAGTGCGATCATCCTCTGGTCCGCCACGGTCATGGGTTGCAGTGCGGTCTTGTACTTAAAGGGAATCAACATGCCGTCGTTGATGCCGCCCATCGGCCGAGACGTGGGGTAGCGCCCGGTTTCCGGGTCCAGCACCGCCTGATCGCCCAGCAGATAGTTGTCGCTCTTACGGTTCCAGAAGCGCAGCCAGGGGGTCAGGTTCGCCGCTTTGTCGGTGTGCGGGTGGCCTGGGCCGGACACGCCGTCGGCGGGTGTGCCGTCGTGGTGATGCTGCCAATCACGGTGGATTTCGGTGGGCACGTGGGCCGGGTCACCCAGATCCTTGGCGTAGGTTGGGATGTGGCAGGACTGACAGGCCACCCGTCCGACGTGGCGGTCCGGCTCTCCACGGCGTCCGGAAGAGGCGTGGCCGGTACCGGAATCCATGCCCTGGTGGCAAGTGGCGCTGGCGCAGGTGATCTCCGCACCACGGACGATGTCGTCCGTCGGCCGCAGGTCAGAGCCTTTGCCGATCACCCGATGGTCAATGAACTGGTGGCAATCCTGACACTGCAGGTTGGCGCCGCTGACGTTCATGTGGACATCAAAGTGGGGGTCGCCATTGGCCATCAGCGCCGAGGAGAGGTCACCACGCTTCACACCATCACCCCCGCCGGCAAAGGCGTGGCACTTCAGACAGTTGGTGCGGGTGGGGGGCGCGATGTTCTGAACGTAGCTGTCCAGTGTGGCGGCATCGGTGCCCGCTGTGGGGCCCATGCTGCCGTCCGGCAAGCGGGTCCGGTTCAGCGCGTAATCGGCGTTGTGGCAGACAAGGCAATCGACATTGGCCACGGTGTCGCCTTCACCGGGTTTGATGCCGCGCCCGGCATGACAGGAGCCACACACCGGCCAGTCGCCTTCGATGTTGATGCAGTAGCTGTTCACCGCATTGGTCAGTTTGCCCTGAAGGGTGCCACCCTGATTCACCATATCGGGGGTTTCGCCGGTCCACTGATAGTGGGTGGAGCCAAACATCTGCTGATACTGGAATCCCCCTTCACCGCCGTCATGGCAGTTTTGGCATGCGCTGGGGTAGTCGGTCCAGCCGAGGCTGGCGTGGGGGTTATCGACGCCGCATCCGGCAATCGGTTCTACGGCACATTCTCCGCAGCTGTTCAGTTGCCAGACCGCTGCATTATTGTCATCGCAGTCTTGTTCGGCCCGGTAGCCATCGCCGTCGTTATCGATGGGTTTGGCAGCTTGGGAAGCGAATGCGATGAGGAATAACCCCAGGCATCCGGTCAATCGTCGTGCAGTCATCATCATTCTCCGTTGATTCAGGTTGAGACCGCTGAATTTGGATGCAGGGTTGTGCCCGGACGGTTAAAGGCGATTTTGAGCATGAGCGGGTCCGAGGCAGGGAGTAGACCCCCGCCCAAAACCTGCCTGTAACCGGCCGTTATTGGTGTTTTGAGATTCTGGCCCCTGCATTCTCAGTGGGCTCTGTGTTGCTTCTTTTTGAGCGGTTTGTGTAGTTCCTTCTAAAGTTCCCTTGGCTAAATTAGGTAATTGAAAATTAGCAGCTGCTTCCGAATTTGACGTGACAGTGATCACGCAAAGCAAATAATGTGAACAAAAAGTAAACTTGAGGTATTGAGTTAACTGGGGTAGGCCGAGGCGGCGTGTAAAAAAGGGTGAGCAGAGGCAAGGAAACAGGCTTATAAGAGACAAAGTTTATCCATTATTGCCTGTCACAAATTGACCAGAACAAAAAGCAACCAATTGTTCTGAGCTCATTCGGTTCGGTTATGTAAAACGCGCGATTCCGCTTAACTCGCTCAAAACTGCGTGTCACGCCTGTGGGTTTGAACCTTTAGAGGGCCGTCAAAGTCAGCTTGCTTACTGAGGTACATCGAGCGTTACCAACGGGGATATTTTCCACCATTAAGATAACGGATGGGGGCTCAACAAGGCGCTTAATCCGGCCACCAAAGGCGACTTTGATACGAACAGAGTTTTCATGATTGGACGGTTAATGTACGAAGGATGATGGGATTTTTATCCGTTTTTTGAACTGGCTCTAAATTTTGCTTTGAGTGAGCCCTTTTGACATCAGATTTTTCTTGCGCAAAATCCGGTTCCGGCGTTGATTATATAGCGTCGATAACAAGCGCCTTTCTGACTTAATCGAGCGGACGGCGGATGTCGACCCGAAGGGAAGCCCTATCTAAAAATCACTAAGGACGGTGGACAATAATAAATAAAGTGGTTTGAGGTATTATGGAAACGGTCATCTCTATCGGTGCGCTGGAATCATTTATGATCGCCATCAGCGTCCTGTTTCTCGGACATATTATTAATGCCCGACTTCCCATTCTGAAACGTTTTAATATTCCGGAGCCCATTGTTGGGGGACTGGTTGTCGCGTGTGGTATCACGATATTGCACTTTCAGGACGTGGACCTGGTGTTTGATCTGCCGCTGCAGAACACCTTTATGTTGATGTTCTTCGCCACGGTGGGCCTGGCTGCCAACTACACCCAGTTGGTTAAAGGCGGTGCCAAGGTGTTTATCTTTCTGGGCATCGCGTCACTGTGCATTGTGATGCAGAATGCCATCGGCGTATCCCTGGCCAGCCTGATGGGGCTTGATCCTCTGATGGGGCTGATTGCCGGCTCCATTACCCTGTCTGGTGGTCACGGTACTGGTGCGGCCTGGTCCCAGACGTTGGAGCAGATGTTTGGCCTCAGCAATACGCTGGAGATCGCCATGGCATCGGCCACCTTTGGCCTGATTGCCGGTGGCATCATCGGCACGCCGGTGGCACAGCGCCTGATTGAGAAGCACCAACTCAAGTCGGAGTACGGCAATGTGAACCTCCATCGTCGCCAGCATCCGGAAGTGGTGACCTATAACGAGTATGAAGAGGACAAGGTCACGGCTAAAAAGGTGATTGAGGTTCTGTTTATTCTGCTGATTTGCGTTAACGGCGCTAAGTACCTTGAAGGTTGGGTAAAAGGCTTCGGTATTAGCTGGCTGATGATTCCGGACTTCGTCTACGCGTTGTTTATTGGTGTGGTTATCACCAATATTCTGGAAGTCACCAAAGTCAGAAAGATTGAAACGGAAACCCTGGATATTCTGGGAACGGTGTCGCTCTCTTTGTTCCTGGCGATGGCGCTGATGAGCCTGAAGTTGTGGAATATTTTCGACCTGGCTATCCCGTTCCTGATTATTCTGACCATACAGTCCATTGCCATCGGAGTGTTTACCTATCTTGTCACTTTCCGGGCGATGGGGGGCAACTACGACGCCGCGACTATCGCCAGTGGTCACTGCGGTTTTGGCCTGGGGGCAACCCCTACGGCGGTGATGAACATGGGGTCGGTGGTCAACCGCTATGGCCCGTCACCACAGGCCTTTATGGTGGTGCCGATTGTGGGGGCGTTCTTTATCGACATCGTTAACCTGATCATCCTGCAGGGTTACCTGACCTTTCTGAGTTGATCTCCCCCACCAGAAAAAGGGCGCCAATGGCGCCCTTTTTTGATCGCCGCCGTCGGCGTTGCGTTAGTATGTTATTGATTTGAATCCAACGCTGTAAGGCTTCCTATGCAAACCCGCACCGCCATTCTGCCCTGGTTATGGGAATACCTCCGTCCGCACCGTCCCCGGGTGCTGTTGGCGTTGCTGGCGCTGGCGGTGGGTTCCGCCTCCTGGCTGGTGCTGGGGCAGGGGGTTCGCCTGCTGGTGGATGAGGGGTTCCTGTCCGGTGATCCGGCAGCACTGAACCGGCTGATGTTACTGGTGCTGTTGATCAACCTGGTGGGGGCGGTCGCGGTGTTTGTGCGCTTTTACCTGATGACCTGGCTGGGCGAGCGGGTCAGCGCTGATCTGCGTAAAGCGGTGTTCGACCATCTGCTGCAACTGCCCCCCTCGTTCTTTGCTGAGCAGCGCACCGGTGAGGTGATCTCCCGCTTTACCGCCGACACCACCGTGTTGCAAACCGTGGTGGGGATGAGTCTGTCGATGGCACTGCGTTCTGCGCTGACGTTGGTCGGCGGTGGAGTCATGATGGCAATCACCAGCTGGCAACTCACTCTAGCGGTGGCCGTGGCTGTCCCGGTGGTGCTGGGCCCCATCCTGTTTTTCGGAAGGCGGGTGCGGCGATTGAGCAAGGACAGTCAGGACCGGGTGGCGGACCTGGGTGCCCGGGTGGATGAAACCCTGCATGAGATCCAGACGGTGCAGGCCTATGGCCATGAACCGCTGGATAATCGGGCGTTCCGGGCCGATGTGGAGTCGGTGATGGCGACCGCGGTGCGCCGTATCCGCTATCGTTCTGGGCTGATCGCCGCGGTGATGCTGCTGTCTGTGACCGCCATTACCCTGGTCAGCTGGATGGGGGCGTTGGAGGTGATGGCGGGCGGACTCAGTGCCGGCCAACTGACCGCCTTTATGTTCTACGCGGTGCTGGTGGCGGGCGCCGTCGCGACGTTAAGTGAAGTGATAGGTGAAATCATGCGGGCCGCCGGAGCGACAGAGCGGCTGCGGGAACTGATGACCGTTACACCAGCCATTGTCGCGCCCCAGGCTCCGAAGCCACTCCCCATGCCTCTGCGGGGCGCTCTGCAGTTTGACGACGTGTCGTTCGCCTACCCGATGGCGCCGGACCAGCCGGTGCTGAAGGCGCTATCCCTCTCCATCAAGCCTGGTGAACGGGTGGCGCTGGTGGGCCCCAGTGGCGCCGGCAAAACCACGCTGTTCCAGTTGCTGAAACTGTTTTACCGGCCTGACCAGGGGCAGGTGTTGCTCGATGGTGTCAGCAGCCACGAGTGCGACCCGGTACAGTGGCGGCGCCAGTTTGCGATGGTCTCTCAGGAGCCGGTGATCTTTGCCGATTCGGTGTTGGAGAACGTGCGTTACGGCCGCCCTGACGCCAGTGAGGCGGAGGTGGAGCAGGCCTGTCGCGCCGCCCGTGCCCACGAGTTTGTGGCGACGCTGCCACAGGGGTATCACACCCACCTGGGTGAGCGGGGAGTGCGATTGTCCGGTGGCCAGAAACAGCGCATTGCCATTGCCCGGGCGCTGCTGGCGGACCGTCCCATCCTGCTGCTGGATGAGGCCACTTCCGCGCTGGATGCGGCGAACGAAGCGGCGGTGCAGGCGGGACTGGAGCAGCTGATGGCGGGTCGCACAACGCTGGTGATTGCCCACCGTTTGGCCACGGTGGTGAACGCCGACCGATTGGTGGTGCTGGAACAGGGCGAGATACGGGCAATCGGAGACCACCGCAGCCTGTTGCAGAGCAGTCCGCTGTACCGTCAACTCGCGGAGCTGCAACTGATGGCCGACCCTCAGGAGAACTTATCGAGCTGAGGGTCCAGCTGCGGCTGGTCAAGGGAGAAGTTCAGGCGCTGGCGGTAGAACCACAGCGCCACAAACGCCAGCGCAAACAGGGCGGCCATCAGGGTTTTCAGGGTATTGTTGAAGGCCAGGAAATAGAGGGTGTTCAGGCACACCAGCACCACGCAACTGTGGCGCGGCAACCGGTCCATCACCACGGCCGACAGCGCAATCACCATCGGGGCGCCCAGCCCCACCATCCGCCAAACGTCGGTGGCCAATAGGATCTGGCCACAGGCCAGCAAAGGCAATATGCCCATCCAACGCAGCCGTTGCTGGCCCGGGTTCTGCCACATCGCCAATGCGTAGGTCAGCCAGAGCGGACCGAAGGTGGCCACCACCAGCTTGATGGCGCCCAATGCCCCGCCCCAATACTGGTAGACGTAGGCCAGCCAGGCCGCATTGTAGAAACCGGTGTAGGTGGAAAGATCGATGCCGCCCTGGAACAGCACGCCGGAACGCAGCAGCAGGTAGAGCGAGAAAAAGACGGCCAGCAGGGGCAGGGTGGTTAACAGCGCCGGCCGCCAACCTTCGCTGCGGTAGGTCACCCAGGCCCAGGTGGGGATCAGCAACAAGCCGATGTTCTCTTTCACAAACGCGGTGACCACCAGCAACAGCAGCAGGCTTCGGAACGAGCGGTGGTAGATGGCGATGCACCCCAGCAGAATGCCCAGGTGCTCAGCCAGTCCGACGTGGACACTGTTATGCAGGTTGTAGACGCCGGGATAGGAGAAGATAAACAGCAGGCAGGCGCAGGCGCAGGCCAGGATATTGAGCTTCAGTCCCCAACGCAGCCACAGATACAGGGTGGTCAGGAACGTCGCATAGAACAGCAGTTGAAGCGCAAAAAACGCACTGTGAATGTCGTTAAATAGCGGGCTTAACCACGCCGCCAGGTAGGGCACCCCGATGCGGTAGCCCCAGGGCGCGTCGGTAAACACCCAGGGGGATTGCGCCATGGCCAGGTAGCGCTCGGCATCGCCAAACGAAAAGGGCTGGGTGTTCATCAGCATCACCAACCCCACCAGCGAAAACAGCATCAACAGAGCGGGTACGCTGGCAACATGCAGCCAATCGATTCGTTGTGGTGGGTTCTGAATCAGCATCGATCAGGCGCGCTCCAGGTCAGGGTCATCCTGCTGTTGGCTACGGTAACTGTCGTACGCGGCAATCAGCATGGTCTGGTCATTGTCCTGAGGTTCCCACCCCAGCTCCTTTTTACCGGCCTGGATATCCAGTACGCAGGTTTCGTCGGCAATCAGGTACTGCTCCGGGTCCATCAACGGTGAGTTGATGCGGTCCAGCCCGGCCAGTACCGCTTTGACCAAGAAGGCCGGGGTCGGCATCAGAATCGAACGGCTTTGAGCGTGCACAATCAGTTGCCTGAGCAGAACGTTGACGGGGGGCGGATTGGCGGAACCGAGGTTAAAGGCCCGGTTGGGATAGCCCGCATCGATGGCGGCAAGGCAGGCTTCGGCACAATCGGATACCGAGATGAACTGGTAGTGGTTATTGCCACTGCCGATGGTGGGCACCGGCAGGTTCATGTCGATCAGCTTAAACAGCTTTTCCAGAATCCCCAGCCGGCCCGGGCCGATGATCAGTCGCGGCCGGAATATGGTGATATCAAAGCCCTCCTGGCGGTAGCGTTCGCACAGCAGTTCACTCTGGTATTTGGCCTCGCCGTAGGGTCCCAGCGGGACCCGGGGATGGGACTCGGTGCGGGGGTGCTCACGGGTATGGCCGTACACCATATCGGTGGTGAAGTAGATCAACCGTTTCGCGCCGCGCTGCTTCAGGTAGTTCAGCACGTTTTCGGTGCCCTGGTAGAGCACCGTCCAGAAATAGGATTGGCGCTGAGCCCGGGGCAGAATGGGCACCAGCAGGCGCGCGGCAAAGTGGTAAACATGGTCCTCTGGGGTGACCTCAAGCGCCTTCAGGCTGTCCGCCTGGCACACATCCACCGGAACATAGCTGACCAGCGGGCTCTGGTAGATGGGCGAGTCTTCGCTGCGTTTAATGTCGGCGATTACCACGGTTTCCTGCCGGGCGATCAGTTTTTTGCACAACTCGGTGCCGAGAAAACCATCGCCGCCAAGAATGATGTGTCTCATGCCAGTCTCCTGTCAGTTTTTTGCCACGATGGCTACGCCGGTACAGATAAACAGCACACCCAGCACCCGCCAGGCGTTGACCCCCTCAGACAGCACCCAATAGCCGTAGGCCGTTGTCAGCACAAAGGACAGGCCAAGGAAGGGATAGGCGTAGCTGATTTCCACTTTCGACAGCACGTAGAGGTGGGAGGCCATGCTGATCACCATTACCAGCAAACCACCCATGACATAGCCGTTGAGCAGAACGGATGCGCCCATCTGTTTTAGCCCGGTGGGATTGAGCTCCACCGGACCGATCACCGTCATGCCCTTTTTCAGCATGATCTGAGAGAGAAAATTGGTGAATACCGTAAACAGTATGGCAGGGATGTAGTGCGCCATGGTCGCCTCACAGTTTCAGCCGGTTAAACAGGGGTTGGGGAATGGCTTTGATCAGCGCCATGATGGCCCACCAGTATCCCGGCACGTAAACCTCGCTTCGGCGGCGGCGCACCGCACTGAGAATGCCCTGGGCGACGGTGTCCGGTTGCGCCCACAACGGGCCCTTATTGAATTCGGCGGTCATCGGCGTATCGACAAAGCCGGGTTTCACGGTGATCACCGTGACGCCTTTTGGGGCGAGGCGATGGCGCAGCCCCTCAAGAAAGGTGTTGAGCAGGGCCTTGGCGCTGCCGTAGACGTAGTTGCTCTGGCGGCCGCGATCCCCTGCGACGGAGCTGATCACCACCAGGGTGCCGCGCCCGGCCTGTTCCAGCCGGTTGGCCAGCGGCGTCAGCAGTGCAATCAAACCCAGCGCGTTAACGCGGATGCTGTCCAGAGCGGCCTCTGGACTGCTCTGGCATTGGGCCTGATCCGGCAATACCCCCTGAAAGCAGTAGGTCAGGTCCGGTACGCGGTTTTCCGGGCAACAGCGGGCCATCAGCATGGCGATCGCTTCCGGATCCGCCAGATCAGCCACTTCGGTTTGCACCTGTGCCGCGCCGCGGACGGTCAGATCGGCCGCAAGGCGTTCCAGTTTCGCTTGATTACGCCCCACCAGAATCAGCTCATCACCCTGTTCGGCGTGGTGCCGGGCAAGAGGTTTGGCGATGGCGGAGGTGGCGGCGAGTAACAACACGATCATGAGCGGGCTCCATTATCGACCCGGCGCCAGAAATCGGAGCTGAAACGGGGATCGCATTGGTGACGGAAGGGCTCCAGCGCCGGGTAGGTGCGCTGGAAGTCGTTGGGGTCCATTCGGGCATCCTTGGCGGGGTAGAGTCGACCACTGTGGTCCCGCAGGATGGCGTCCAGCTCCCGCATCAGGCTCAGTGTGCTCTCGCCCCGGTTGGGCAGGTCCAGTGCCAGACAGATGCCGGGCTGGGGGAACGACAGCAGGCCCGGAGAGGGCTTGTCGGCAAACACCTTCAGCACGCCGAGGAAGGAGCCTGTGCCCGCGGATTGGATCCGCTCCAGAATCGATTGCATGCCCGCCTTGGCTTCCAGTGGCATGACACACTGGTACTGGAAGAATCCCTTACGGCCATAAAGCCGGTGCCACTGGTCGATACCGTCGAGCGGGTAGAAGAAGGGGATCAGCGATTGCTGCTTGTTGGGTTGGCGCAAGCCTTGCCGGTAGTAGAGCTCGTTAAAGGCCGAGATGGTGGCGCGGTTCATCACCCCGCCGGGCAGATTAAAGGGCATTCTGGGCCGCCACCCCTGGCGCAGTGGCTTGCTGGCTGCGCTGTGCTCGCCAGCGTAAAACAGCCCGCGACATCGACCGGCCTTGGCGGAGAAGCAATCGAGCCAGGCGACGGTGTATTCGGTGTTCTGGTGCCGGGCGGACAAGGCGATAAATTCATCCAGATCCTGGAAGGGCTGGGTCTGTACCGTCACCTGATTGCCCGGGATGGGCTTAAGCTGGATCTCGGCCCACAGAATCAGTCCTGTCAGCCCCAGTCCGCCAATAGTGGCAGCAAACAGCTCTGGCTCCTGTTCGGCGGAGCACACCACTTCGCCCCGGTCACTGCGCCAAAGACCGATCTCCCGGACATGGCAGCCAAAGGTGCCGGCGCTGTGATGATTTTTGCCGTGGACATCGTTGGCGATGGCGCCGCCAATGGTGACCGACTGGGTGCCCGGAGTGACCGGCAGAAACCAGCCTTTGGGCACAAAGGTCTGTACCACCTGCGCCAGGGTGACCCCCGCTTCACAGCGCAATCGCCCGTCCTGGAAACTGAGATAGTGGTCCCAGCTGCGGGTGTCCACCAGCAGCCCTTCGCTGTTGACGCAACTGTCGCCATAGCTGCGTCCCAGCCCAAACGGCAGCAGGCTGCCGCTGAGGGTGTTCAGTTGTTCCGGGCTATCAAGGCGGTGAACCCGCTGGGGTGGCGTAGGCAGATGGCCCCAAGGCAAGTAATCACAGGTTTCAGCCAAACCACACCTCCCCATTGGCGGCCAGCAGAACAATCAGGGCACTGAGCCCGATCAGCACCTGGCTGGTGCGGTCCCGGATGGCAAACAACACCGGGTCTTCATGCAGTTCGCCCCGGTAGGTCAGCATCCAGATCCGGGCCAGCCAGAACAGCAGCACCGGGCAGAGCAGCCACAGCAGCTCCGGCAGGGCGTAAAGGGTGCGCACCTTTTCGCTGTTGATGTAGAGGGTGATGATCAGGGTGGAGACGATGCCGCAGCCGCTGCCGTACATGGTGAGCAGGGGGTTGTCCTGAGGCTGATAGCCCCGCACCCGCACCACCTTCGGTTGCAGGCGCAACTTATTGGTGATTTCGGTGACCCGCTTGGCCATCGCCAGACTGAGGAAGAAGAACAGCGAAAAGGCCATCAGCCAGAACGACGGTGGGCCGCCCACAATCATCATGCCGATAACGATCCTGAGGGTATACAGCCCGGCCAGCACAAACACGTCGATCAACATCTGGTGTTTCAACCAGAGGGTGTAGGAGAGGGTGACGACACCGTAGAGCAGCATGGTCAGGCCCACGGCAGTGGGCAGTTGGCTGGCGATGAGCAGGCAGCCCATCAGCAGCGCCGGGATCAGCGCCAGCGCCGTTGCCAGCGAGATCTGTCCGGAGGCGTAGGGTCGATTGCGCTTTTCATGGTGCTGACGGTCGGATTCCAGATCCATCAGGTCATTAAAGATATAGGTGGCGGAGGCCAGGGCGCAGAACGCCACCAGCGTGGCCAGTGCCAGGCCAATGGTTTGCGGCTGCAAACTGCCGTGGCCCAGCAGCAGCGGCACCAGGATCAGGACATTTTTGCTCCACTGGTGGGCCCGCACCGCCTTGATGTAGTGCTTGGCGGCCAGAGGCTTGGTCCAGAAGACCCCCCGCAGGTTGGCGTGGTTTCGCACCCACCGGGCAAACTGGCGGGAGCGGGTCACCACCAGGGCGCGGCGACTGTGTTGCCAGATCGCCAGGTCTTTCTTCTCGTTGCCGATGTAATCAAAGCCCGCAGAGCCAAACCGTTCCAGCAGGTGTTTTGCTTTGTTGTGACCGGTCATATTGGTGGTGCCGTCGGAGCCGATCACCCCATCAAACAGCCGCAGGTGCCGGGCCACCGCCTCCGCCAGATGCTGGTCGGTACCGGTACAGAGCCACAGTGGCCTTTTGCGGGCCTGCTGCTCCAGATAATGCAGCAGAGGCTTGTGGTAGGGCAGGGTGGTGACATTGAGATTGACCTGATCGGCCAGCGACCGCTTAAACGCGGCCAAACCCTGGGTGAACGCCAGCCAGAACAGGCCGAACAGCGCCATGGGCCGGGTTCGCAGCAGGACCACCAGCTGCTCCAGCAGCAGGTCGGTCTTCAACAGGGTGCCATCCAGATCAACGCACAACGGCACACCAGCCTGACTGATGCGGCCAGGAGGGTGCTGTGGTGCCAGAGAGTGAATTTTTGATGCCAAACCTGGATGCCCCGGATAAACGTTTAATTGAATCGACTGAAGTTCAACAAAAACAGTCCGATGAACGGGAGGACCGTCAATGAATATAGTCAAGGGGATGAATAACGGCAGGCGAGGCGGGGCTCTGATTGAGTGAAACTCTGATGTCAGGACGACGATATCGGGCCAATAACGCAGTCACAGCAAGGGCTTAGCCAGCACGAATGGCGGGGCAATTCTGCCAATTTGATCACCTTTCGGTTATCCTGAGCGCACTCTATAGTGACACATCAGGGCGACGACAGATCACCCGCACCGTAGAGCAACATAAAAACCAACAGGAAACTCCAGATGATTGATACTTCGTTGCCTTTGGTGGATCTGCATCGCCACCTCGACGGCAATATCCGACCCAGAACGATCTGGGAACTGGGACAGCAGCACAACCTGGTGCTGCCAGCCGACCGTTTTGAGGCATTGATCCCCCATGTGCAGATCACCGATAACGCCCCGGACCTGGTCACCTTTCTGGCCAAGCTCGACTGGGGTGTCGCCGTTCTTAAGGATTACGACGCGGTGCGCCGCGTGGCCTATGAAAACGCCGAAGACCTGAAACTCAATGGCATCGATTATGCCGAACTGCGTTTCTCCCCCGCCTACATGGCCATGACCCACGGTCTCGAACCCGAGGGTGTCGTGGAAGCGGTGGTGGATGGCGTTCAGGCGGGTTGCCGGGACTTTGGGGTGAAAGCCAAGCTGATTGGTATCCTGAGCCGGACCTTCGGCGCCGACGCCTGCCATGCCGAGCTGCAGGCCTGCCTGGCATTTCGGGATAAGCTCACCGCCATGGACCTGGCCGGTGATGAACTGGGCCAACCTGGGCCGCAGTTTGAAGACCACTTCCGCATCGCCCGTGATGCCGGTTTCCGACTGACCATCCACGCCGGTGAAGCGGCGGGCCCGGAGAGCATCTGGCATGCGGTGCGTGAGTTGGGCGCTGAGCGGATTGGCCATGGTGTGAAAGCGGTTCAGGACCCGGCTCTGATGGATTACCTGGTGGAACACGGCATTGCACTGGAATCCTGCCTGACCTCCAATGTGCAGACCACCACGGTGGCAAACCTGGCGGATCATCCGATCACCACCTTCCTGAAGCATGGCATCACCGTCACGCTGAACACCGACGACCCGGGTGTCGAAGGGGTCGATCTGGGCCATGAGTATGAGGTGGCCGCGCCGGCCGCCGGTTTGTCCGCACAGGACTGCCGAACCCTGCAGGAGAATGGCCTTAAGGCCGCGTTCCTGTCGGAGCGCGAGCGGGATGAACTGCGTCAGGCCAAACGAGCCTGATACCCCCAGCCCGGAGCCTTGCTCCGGGCTTTTTTGTATTAAGGAGAGACGATGGGATTGCTCGATGGATTGATGGGAAACGCCACCGAAGTGAACGCCGCAGAGTTGCAGGATGAGCTGGCGCCCATTCTGGCGAGCCAGGAGCAGGTGCAGCTGGCTTATCGTGTGGTGCGGGACATGTTCGTGTTTACCAATAAACGGCTGCTGCTGATCGACAAGCAGGGGGTGACGGGCAAAAAGGTGGAGTACCACTCCATCCCGTTTAAGTCGATCACCCACTTTCTGGTGGAAACCAGCGGCCGCTTTGACCTGGATGCCGAGCTCAAAGTGTGGATCTCCGGCCAGTCCGAACCGCTGACCCGGGAACTGAAAAAGGGCACCGATGTGGTGGGCATTCAGCGCGCCATAGCCGAACTGGTACTGGGCTGACGGCCAAACCGCCACCAATTCCCTCTTTGCCTATACTCCGTTGCATTAATACCGAAATAGCAATGGGATGGGAGGACGGGATGAAACCAATTGGGTCAATGGCGCTGGCCGTCGGGCTGGCCATCGGGTTGGCATCAGACGGCGCAGCGCAGGCGGAAACCACTGCACCTCAACAGGTGCTGTTTACCAACGTCAACGTGTTTGACGGCGTCAATGACAAGCTGGTGCGCAACGCCCAGGTTCTGGTTGAAGGCAACCTGATCAAAACCGTTTCCACCGGTTCGCTGTCCGCGGCCGGTGCCACCGTCATTGATGGCGGTGGCGGCACTCTGCTGCCCGGCTTTATCGAAAATCATGCCCACCTGATGTTGCCGGGCCCGACGCTGCCGTCGATGGAGGCGAACAGTACCTGGGAAGACCTCGCCATTCACGGTACCCAGATGGCCCAAATGTACCTGATGCAGGGCTTTACCACGGTGCGTGACGCCGGTGGGGCCAACGCCGGGTTGCGCCGCGCCATCGATTCGGGCCAGATCAACGGCCCCCGTTTCTATCCCTCGGCCGCGTTTCTCTCCACCCGGGGCGGCCACGCGGATTTCGCCAATTACACCTCGCCCCCCGGTGAAGATTCCAACTTCAGTCGCCTCAATATGGCCCAGGAAGTGGACAGTGTGGCGGCGATGCACAAGTTTGCCCGCAACAACTTCCGGATGGGGGCCACCCAACTGAAGTACATGCAGTCCGGTGGTGTGGTCTCCGCGTTTGACCCCTGGCAACTGCTGGCCGGTTCGCCAGAGGAGATCAAAGCCGCGGTGCAGGTGGCCAACGAGTACGGCAGCTACGTGATGGCGCACTCCTATCGTAAGGAGGCGATCATGAGTGCGCTGGAAGCGGGGGTAAAAAGCATTGAGCATGGCTTTATGTTCGACTGCGAAATCTCCGAGCTGATGGAGGAGAAGGGGGCCTACATCACCACCAACCTGACCGCCTTTGATCCGGGCCTGCTGGACATTCCGGCGGTACGCGATGTGCCAGCCAGCCTGGCCAAGGCCAAATCCGCCAGTGCCGCGTTTGCGGACTACATCGACAACATGAAGCGCTGTCCCGCCAAGCGCGGTTTTCATACCGACTGCGTTGGCACGGTGGCCGCCTGCAATATCCAGATCGCGTACGAGAAACACCTGAATAACCACTTCTTCGGGCCCCATGCGTCACTGGTGGCCATGACCTCGGTGGGCGGTGAGATCGCCGCGCTGTCCGGCGACTTTATGAACCCCTACACCGAAGGCAAGCTGGGAGTGATTGAGGAGGGCGCTTACGCGGACATTCTGATTCTGGATGGCAATCCGCTGGAAGATTTTTCCGTGGTGGGCACCGGCGACCAGTGGTTTGGGGCGGAGCCCCGGCCGGACAGCCCGGAAACCATCCGATTGATCATGAAAGATGGGGTGATCTACAAAAACACTCTGGGCCAGTAACGCCGTAATGTGCGCCATAAAAAAGCCCCCAATGTGGGGGCTTTTTTCGGTTTAGGCGGCCACCGGCTGAAGCGGGGTCGGTTCTGGCTGCGCTTCCTTTGCGGGTGGGGCGATGCGGTAGAAGGTGGCGTACAACACCGGCACCACCACCAGGGTCAGAACCGTTGCAAAGCCAAGGCCAAACATGATGGTCACCGCCATGGAGGCAAAGAAGGCGTCGAACACCAGTGGGATCATCCCCAGGATGGTGGTCAGCGCGGCCATGCTCACCGGCCGGACCCGGCTGATGGCGGCGTCCATTACCGCGTCATAGGGGCGCTTGCCTGAAGCCAGCTCCAGATTGAGCTGGTCCAGCAACACAATGCCGTTCTTCAGTACCATCCCGCTCAGCGACAGCAAGCCCAGCAAGGCGGTAAAGGTGAAGGGCTGGTTGGTCACCAGTAGCCCCACGGTCACGCCAATGACCGACAGCGGCACCGTCAGCCAGATCACCACCGGCTTGCGCAGGGAATCGAACAGGAACACCGTGATGATGAACATAAACAGGTAGCCCATCGGCAGTGAGCTGAACAGCATGCTCTGGGCGTCGTTCTGGGCTTCAAACTCGCCGCCCCACTCAAGGCTGTAACCCGGCGGCAGGCTGATCGCCTCTACCTGCGGGCGCAATCGGTTGAACAGGCTGGCGGCGGTTTCGTCGCCGAGAATGTCGTGGTCCGCCATTACCGTCAGGGTGCGTTTGCGATCCTTACGCTGAATCACCGAATCCTGCCACACCAGATCAACCCGGCTGACCACCTGCTGGACCGGTACGTAGGTCTGCAGGGTCGGGCTCCAGATGGTGATGTTGTCGAAGCTGCCGAAATCGACCCGCTCCGCTTCCGGCAGGCGCACCACGATGGGCAGCATCCGGGTGCCGTCGCGGTACAGCCCCACCTGGGTGCCGCCAAAGGCCATCTGCAGGGTACCGGCCAGCTCTTCGTTGCTGATGCCGAGTCGTCGGGCCTGGGACTCGTTGATCACCGGCACCAGCACCTTGGTACGTTCGCGCCAGTTGTGGCGCACATTGCGGGCGCCAGCATCGGCCCGGAACACCGTCTCCACCTGGCTGGCCAGGGTGCGCAGGGTATCCGGATCCGGGCCGCTCAGGCGGGCTTCAATCTTCGAGGCCGGTGACGGGCCGATCTCCATCAGGCGCTGCTGGAACTGCGCCTGCGGGAACCGTTGCGACAACTCGGTATCCAGTTCCCGCATCAGCCCCTGCATCCGTTCACGAGTGTCGGTGCGCACCTGCAACTGGGCGAAAGCGGCGTACTGTTTCTCCGGCTGGTAGGTGAGGGTAAAGCGTTGCATCCCCTGGCCGGTGGTGGAGGTGACGAAGTCCACTCCGGGTTTATCAAGGATGGTGGCTTCCACCGCCTGCACGGTTTGATGGGTGGTGCGGATGTCGGTGCCCTCCGGCATCCACAGGTCGAGGTAGAAAATCGGCGTATTGGAGGGCGGGAAGAAGGCGTTTTTCACCAAGCCGAAGCCCGCCCCGGCGCCCACCAGCAACAGCAGCATGGCGCCCAGAGTCAGGGCTTTGTAGCGCAGCGCGAAGCGCAGGGAACCCCGGAACAGCGTAAAGATAAAGCCCTGATAGGGATCCGCCGCATCGGTGTTATCGCTCTTGCTGTCCGTTGCCGGCATCAGCAGATCGGCCAGGAAGGGGGTGAGGGTCAGGGCGGTGATCCAGCTCAGGAACAGCGAGTAACACAGCACCCAGAACAGTGAGCCCATAAACTCCCCGGTGGCATCCGGAGAGAGGCCAATGGGGGCAAAGGCGGTGATGGCGATCACCGTGGCACCGAGCAGTGGCCAGGCGGTCTGCCTGACGATGGCGGTGGCCGATTCCAGCTTGGACAGGCCGCGCTGGCGGCCCACCAGAATGCCTTCCACCACCACGATGGCGTTGTCCACCAGCATCCCCAGCGCGATGATCAGTGCCCCGAGGGAGATGCGGTGCAGCTCCACGTTGGTCCACTGCATCATCATAAAGGTGCCGAGCACGGTCAGCAGCAGCACCAGGCCGATGATCAGGCCGCTGCGCAGCCCCATGGCAAACAGCAGCACCACGATGACGATGCCCACCGCTTCAGCCAGGCTGATGATAAAGCCGTTGACCGATTGGTCGACCTCTTTGGGCTGGTCGTAGAGGGTGTGCAGGTGGATCCCCGCGGGTTTGGCGGATTCCAGTTCTGCCAGTACTGCGTCGATGCGCTGGCCCACTTCCACCACGTTCACTCCGGTGGCAAAGCTGATGCCGAGGCTGATGGCGCTGTCGCCGTTGTACTGCACCAGGTTGGTGGGGATCTCCTGAAAGCCGCGGTGGATGGTGGCCACGTCGGTCAGGCGCACCAACTGGCCGGTATCGCGGCCGTGAATGATGGGGTCAACGCTGGAGTCAAAGCCGCCGGGGCGCAGGTAGAGGGACTCACCGTCGATGGTGATCTTACCGGCGTCCAGTACCGCGTTCTGTTGGTTCAGCAGGCCCACTACAGTGTTGACGTCCAGGTTCAGCGCGGCCAGTTTCTTCAGCGAGATCTCGATGTGGATCTGTTCCTGCTGGTCGCCCGCCAGCGCCACTTTGCCGACGCCGTCCACCAGCTCCAGCTCGCGGCGCATGTAGTCCACGTACTCTTTGAGTTCGCTGTAGCTGTAGTTGTCGCCGGTCACCATCAGCAGGATGCCAAACACGTCGCCAAAGTCGTCCATCACCTTGGGGGGATAGGCGCCCGGCGGCAGCATGGGTTGCTCGTCGGCGACTTTGCGGCGCAGCTCGTCCCAGATCTGCGGCAGCTCATCGGCGCCGTAGTCCATCTTCATGCTGACCATGATCTGTGACATGCCCGGCGTTGAGGTGGAGTTGATCTTGTCGACGTAGGGCAGTTGGCGGATCGCCTTTTCCAGCGGGTAGGTCAGCTCCTCCTCCACCTCCATGGCGGTGGCACCCGGGTATTGGGTGATCACCATGGCATCCTTGATGGTAAAGGCGGGGTCTTCAAGACGACCGAGATCCTGGAACGCCAGCACGCCGCCGATGGCGAGAATGATCAGGAACATCCAGCTGATCACCCGGTGTTTAATCGCGTATTGCGCAATGTTCATCGCTCTGGCTCTCACTCAGTCATGGGCTTGGGGTTAACGGCCATATCGGCCATCAGGCGGGACAAGCCCGACAGGATCAGCACGTCGCCCTGATTCAGGCCGCTGTCCACCAGTGCGCCGGATTGGGTGACGGCGCTGACACTCACGGCATGGGGTTGGGCACGGTTGTCCACCACTTTCCAAACCCGGAACGTACCGGGCTGCTCTGCCGCCTGCAGGGCACTCAGCGGCACGCGGTAGCCCTGGGGCAGGCTGAGCCCCGCCCTGGCCATGTCCACGGTGATGGTGGCGGGCAGGCCCGGACGCCATTTCTGGCTGGGGGCGGGCATGCTCAACCACAGCTGGAAGGCACGGCTTTGCGGGTCCAGCTCCAGAGTGTGTTCGAGGTAGCGCATCGCCACCGGTTCTGCGAAACCGTCGATGCGCGCTTCGGGGGCGTAACCGATGCTGGGGGCTTCCGGGTCGATCTGGGTCAGCAGGCTGTCCGGCACCGGGATCTGCACGTCCATGCGGTCGGCGCGATACAGGGTGGCGATCGGCTCGCCGGGGCTGAGGGTTTCAAACCGTTCTTTGTAAAGCTCGGCGATCACGCCATCAAAGGGCGAGGTCAGGGTGGTGTAACGCAGTTGGGCTTGCGCCGCCTTGAGGTTGGCTCGGGCCAGGCGCCAGTTGGCACGCAGTTCGTCCATCTCAGCGTCGGAGACGGAGCCCTGAATCAGCAACTTCTCCGCTCGGCGGAGCTGCCGCTCAATCAGGTTGAACTGGGCGCGGGCGTCGGTCAGTGCCTGCTGTTGAGTGCGATCCACCAGCGTGGCCAGCACCTGGCCCTGCTGAACCGACTGGCCGGGCCGAATGGTCAGTTGCGCCAGCTTGCCATCGATGCGGAATGCCAGTCGGGTGAGGTCGGCGGCGACCACCCGGCCATTAAAGCTGCGTTGCGGTGCCTGCTCCGGGGTGCTGACGGTCAGGGTGGCAACCGCCAACGCGGGGGCGTCCTGACGGGGTTGCTGCGGGGTGCAACCAACCATCAGCCACAGGGTCAACAGGAACAGTACGGGCCAGAGTCGAATCAGGTGACGTTCAAACATCATCACAGCCCTCCCTCCCGAACCCAGTGACGAACCCGCTGGCCCGCCTCCAGTTCATCGGCGCCGGCGGCCACCAGTCGTGTGCCCGGTTCGACACCGGACAACACCGCACCGCGGTTGTCGAGGATCAGGTCCAGCGGGATCAGGCGATCACCCTCATCGACCTGCCATACCGTCACCCGTTGACCGTCCCGGGCCACAATGGCTTCGGCAGGCAGGAACCAGGCGTTGTCGCCGTCCTGAGGCAGGCTGATGGTCACCTCTGCGGCCATGCCCGGGAGCAGGTTTTCCGCTTCGGGGCGGTCCACCGAGAGGATGACGCGGAAGCTGTTGGTGTCGCGATCCGGCTGGGCGTCGCTCTCTTTGAATCGCGCGCTCAGTTGCAGGCCCGGACGGTCGGCAAAGCGGGCGCTGAACTGCGCCTGATCGGCCTGACTGAGTAAACGGGCGTACTGGCTGGGCAGGTTGAAAGCGATATCGAGCACCCGGTCACCCTGCAGGTTGATCACCGGCTCATTGGCACCGACAACCTCGAAGGCGCGCTTGTGGGTCAGGGAGACGGCACCATCAAACGGCGCGACAAGGTGGGTGTAGGCCAGGTCGGTTTTGGCTTGTTCCAGCCGCGCCTGGGCCACGGTCAGTTCGGTTTGGGCGCGGTCGCGCTGGTCTTCACTGGTGAGTTGCTCGGCAAACAGTCGCTCGGTCCGTTGCAGGCGCACATTGGCCAATTCAAATTCGGCCTGACGCGCTTCTACCGCGATCAGGTAGTCGGTGGGGTCGAGCGTGGCCAGTACCTGTCCCTGTTTAACGGTCTCGCCCATGCGCACGTCGATCTGGTCAATCTGGCCGCCCACCCGAAACGCCAACTGTGCCCGGTTGCTGGCTTCAATCTGGGCGGAGAAACGATGGGATAGGGTGCCTTGCGCTTGCGGCACTTCGAGGATCTTCACCGGTTTTTCACTCTCTTCGGCGGGAAATGACTGCACTTCGGTGCAGCCTGAGAGGGTGAGAGCCCCGGCCAGCAGCGTGGCCAGCATCACGGTCGGGTGGGGCGTGGGTCGGTCCATCATGGAGAGCGTTCCTGCATTGAAAACGACGAGTTAACGAACTGTACTTTACTATACGGTCGGAAAGTATATTTACTCTCCCTGTGGATAGCAAATTTACTTTACATGTGGATAATAAAGGCTGAGAACGCCGTCACTGGCCAAGTTCAGGGTGCGGCAGGCATAATGCAGTTCATTGATACAACGAAGAAAGAGACCCGATATGGTAGATAAACGAAGCGGCCGCCAAAGCGCCGAAGCGGCGGAGCAGACCAAAAAGTCGATTCTGTGCGCGGCTGCCGATCTGTTTAGCCAGAAGGGATTCGATAAGGTGTCGGTGCGTGAAATCAGCGAAGTGGCTGGGGTGTCCCACGGCCTGATCCGTCACCATTTCGGCAGCAAGGAGCAGATTTGGCATCGCATCTGCGATGAGATTCATCTCTACATCCAGGGCCTGATGGAAACCCTGGTGGAGGAGGCGGACCCCAATCTGCCGCCCAATGAGCGGCTGTTTGAGATGATGATCCGGCTGATGGCCAGTCTGCTGGTGGACCCTCGCCCCTCCCGGCTGGCGGCCAGTGCCATGGGGTCAAAAGAGGAGCTGTTTGACTACCTCTATGACCTGACCGGCAAAACCGAAAAAGCCTTTGCCATGGAGCTGGAACGCGCTCAGGCGGCCGGTTACCTGACCGACTCCAGCATGGAGGAGCTGAAGTGGTTCTGCTGCCTGTTCTCGGACGCCCCCGCGACCCTGCGCCCCTTGCTGAGCCAGACCTATGGCCCGGAGCAGGACAAGGCGCTGCTGGAGCACTGGCGCCTGTTTGCCCGGTTGCTTGCGCCGATGCTGGGCATCGACAAATCGGCCATCCCTGAGCCCGCGAATTTGCGTGAGCTGATGGTGTGCGGCACCTGCGAGCCGGATCACGTGGTCTGAATTTCTCCCCGGTCCATCGGTTTTTCGCCGACGGGCCGTCTACCCCGTCACCACCCCCTTTCCGTGGCCGTTTCCGGCCGCTTTTGGCCCCATTTTCTTGTCGGTCCTGTGCGAATTGGGCTGGCGGTAAGGGCCAGCCTCAGCTATTCCATAAAGGCAGGGTAACAAAGTGAATCGACGCGAAAATGTCGCCCGCTTTGGCTCGTCCTACCCATGCCGAACACACCCATAACCACCGGAACTTGTGGTCGCCGCTCAGTTGTCATGGCTTGTTGCCGTGTATGGAGGGTAGATGCGTCACACACATCCGATCCGGGCTGACATCAATGGGTTGAGAGCCGTCGCCGTGCTAGTGGTGGTGATCTTCCATTTTGACCCAGCCTGGATGCCCGGCGGCTTTGCCGGGGTCGATGTCTTTTTTGTGATCTCCGGCTTCTTGATGACCGGGATCATCTTTCGCGGACTCGAGCAGGGTAACTTCTCCCTGTGGGCATTCTATCGGGCTCGCGCCCGTCGCATTGTCCCCGCGTTGGTGTTGGTGTGCGCCTTTCTTGCCCTGTTCGGCTACCTCTACCTGCCTCCCTTTGACTACCGGACTCTGCTGGACCACATCGCGGCCAGTCTGCTGTTTGTCTCCAACATCGTGTACTGGCGAGAGTCCGGCTACTTCGATCTGGGTGCCCACGATAAGTGGCTGTTGCACACCTGGTCGCTCTCTGTGGAGTGGCAGTTTTACCTGATCTACCCGCTGGTGTTACTGGGGCTGGCCAGACTGATGGGGCTGCTGAGCCTGAAGTGCCTGGTGTTGCTGGCGACCGTGGCGGGCTTTCTGTTCAACGTCTATGCCGCCAAACGCTGGCCTGACCCGACCTACTTCCTGTTGCCGACCCGAGCCTGGGAGATGCTGGCCGGCGGGGTGGTTTACCTCTATCCACTGACCATCTCACCCCGCTGGCAGAAAACGCTGGAGTGGATGGGGCTGACCCTGATCATCCTGACCTGCTTCTGGGTGTCAGCCAGTACGCCGTGGCCCGGTGCCCTGGCGCTGGGGCCGGTGCTGGGCACCGCGCTGATTCTGGTGGCGAACCGTCAGGACAGCATCGCCACCAATAACCGCCTGTTCCAGTGGATTGGCACCTGGTCTTACTCGATCTACCTGTGGCATTGGGTGGTGGTGGTGATGCTGTACCAGATGGCCAAGCTGGAGCCCGGGGTCTACCAGGCGCTGCCGCTGTTTTATCTTGCCAGTGTGCTGCTGGGCTGGTTGTCCTACCGCTATATCGAGTGTTCCCGCATGGGACGGGTGTGGGCCACCACCTACGGCGCTGTGCTGATTGTGGCGTTGGTCTGGATGGTGAATATGCCCAAAGACGCAGGCGCCTACCTGCCGGAGTCGGTGGCCAGTTCGATGCAGGTAAAACCTTACGATTGCTTTGACCGGGCGGTGAAGTCAGACGAGGAGCAGGCGGTGTGCTCGCTGGGCTCAGGCCGGGGAGAGCGGGTGCTGGCGCTGGGTGATTCACATATGTTCTCAATTCTTCCGGCGCTGGAGAGCATGGCACGACGCCATAACGTGGTGCTGGAATACGCCGGTTACAGCGGTTGTCCCCCCATTCTCACGGTGCACACCGAGCGCTCGGATCAGCACAAGAAAAACTGCAAGGCGCTGAATGATCGAACCCTGGCTTACGCCATTGAGCAGAAGGTGGATACGGTGTTCCTTGCCGCCCGCTGGACGCTCTACACCGACGGTGACTACCTGGGCAAGGATGTGCAGTTCCTGAAGATGAGTGCCCAGGAAACCGGCTCACAGCAGCGCTCCATCGAGGTGTTCCGCTACGGCATTGATAAAACCCTGTCCGCATTTCGCGAGGCGGGGATCCGGGTGGTGTTGATGCTGCAGGCGCCGCTGCAGAATGACATCCCGCCCCGGCTCTATTATCAGGCGTTGGAGGGGGAGGACGTGGACGCGGACAAGCTGGCGCAGGCGTCAGTGGATCACAGCAAGAGTGAGCAGCTGCAGGCATTTACCAATGAGATCATCCGCAACGCCAGCGAGGGCCACACCGATGTGGTGATCATCGACCCCAGCCAACGTTTATGCCAGCAGGGTAAGTGCCTGGTGGGCAGTACCGAGCGCTCCTACTACTTTGATGACGACCACCTCTCTACCGACGGCGCGGCATTGCTGCAACCGATGATTGAACAGGCGTTGGTCACGCCACTGCGGCGTTCAGCGCTGGCGCGCTGAGGGGCGGGGGACAAAAAAAGCGAGCCGGGTGGCTCGCTTTTTTTCTGTAGAAAGGCGTATCAGCGTCGGAAATCGACAGCTTCCACCTGCTCCAGATGGAGCTGAGTCCGGGCCGGTTGGGTCTCGGCCAGTACCCGACCGTGACGGATGGAGTAGCGCACCGGCACCTGTCGGCGCAGGGCATCGAACTGGCTCTCAGCGGGCAGGATCAGCAGGCTGGTGGGTTTGCCCACCTCGATGCCGTACTGGTCTTCCACCTGAAGGGTGCGGGCGCTGTGTCGGCCAATCAGCTTGAGGCTGTCGTCCAGCTGGTCGTAACCCATCAGTTGGCATACGTGCATGCCCATGTGCAGCACCTGCAGCATGTTGGCGGTGCCCAGCGGGTACCAGGGGTCGAACACGTCGTCGTGGCCAAAGCAGACGTTGATCTCGCTTTCCAGCATCTCCTTCACCCGGGTGATGCCGCGGCGCTTCGGATAGGTGTCGAAACGGCCCTGCAGGTGGATGTTGACCAGCGGGTTGGCAACAAAGTTGATGCCGGACATCTTCAGCAGACGGAACAGTCGCGAGGTGTAGGCGCCGTTGTAGCTGTGCATGGCGGTGGTGTGGCTGGCGGTCACGCGATGGCCTACGCCCCGTTCCAGCGCGAGGGTGGCGAGGGTTTCGACAAAGCGGGACTGCTCATCGTCAATCTCATCGCAGTGCACGTCCACCAGGCAGTCAAACTCGTCGGCCAGATCAAACATGTAGTGCAGTGATTCCACCCCATATTCACGGGTGAATTCGAAGTGGGGGATGGCGCCAATTACGTCGGCACCCAACTCCATGGCCTGACGCATCAGCGCCTTGCCGTTGGGGTAGGAGAGGATCCCCTCCTGCGGAAACGCCACGATCTGCAGTGTCACCCAGGGCTTCATCTCTTCGCGCAGTTCCACCATCGCCTTGAGGGCAACCAACTCCGGGTCAGAGACGTCAACGTGGGTGCGGACAAACTGTACACCGTTGGCGATCTGCCACTTGAGGGTCTGGCGTGCGCGGGCTTTCACGTCTTCCGGGGTAAGCATCGCTTTGCGCTCAGCCCAGCGCTCAATCCCTTCGAACAGGGTGCCGGAACGGTTCCAGTTGGGTTGCCCTGCGGTTTGGGTGGTATCGAGGTGGATATGGGGCTCGATAAACGGCGCCACGGCCAGGCCACCTTCGCCATCAATGGCGTCGCCGGACTGGGCGTCGGCCATAGGCACCAGCGCCTTGATGACGCCATTTTCGGATTGGATCTGCCACAGGCCATTGCGGCCTTCGAGCTGAACATTATTGATGAGCATCGGCTCAGGCTCCTTCGGTTTGGCTGAGCGGGGCAACCGCTTTGGGTTCCAGACGGCTCAGCACCAGGTAAGAGAGGGCGGCGCCCAATACGGCGTTAACCGGAACGATGCCGGGCAGGAAATGGCCGGCAGCCACGCCAATGGCCACCGCCACCAGTGCGCTCCAGCGTACGGTCTGGAACTGGGCGTTGGCAAAGTCATGGTAGCGTGCGCGGTTAAGCAGATAATCGGCGATCAGGATGCCGCCGATGGGCGGAATGGCGGCGGACAGGAACGTCAGCCAACCGACGAAGTTATTGTACAACCACATCGCGAAAAGGGTACCGATAAGGCCATTAATAATGGAGAGGATCTTGGCATTGCCGCCAGTGATGTTGGCAAAGCCCAGCCCGGAGGCGTATAGCGCGTTGTCGTTGGTGGTCCAGATGTTCAGACCCAGCACGATGATGGCCGGGATCAGCAGGCCCTGCAGCACCATCACTTCGGAGATGTCGGACTGGCCGGTCACCGCGGCGCCGGCAGCGCCGAAGATGAACATCAGCGAGTTACCGATAAAGAAGGCGATCAGGGTGATGGCCACCGCAGCGCGCGGGCTTTTGCCGAAACGGACAAAGTCGGCGGTCAGGGTGCCGGCGCTGATAAAGGAACCCACCACCATGGCCAGAGCCAGGTTAAAGGAGATGGGTTGCTCCGGGGTCAGTTGGGCCAGAGCGCTGACGCCGCCAGCGGATTCGGTGGCCAGGTAGACCGAGTAACCGCCCAGCAGGGCAATAGCGGGTACGGCGATGGCCGACAGCGCCATCAGGGCGGAGATGCCGAAGAACACGGTGACGGTCATCGCCACCCCGGCCACCAGAATCAGGATCTGGGCATCGATGCCGGTAAACTTCTCCACCGGCAGGGCAAACATCGCCACACCGACACCAAACCAGCCAACCTGAGTGCCGCCAAGCAGAGCGGAGGGCAGCCATGAGCCTTTGGTGCCAAAGGAGTAACGCGCGAGAAGGTGAGTAGAGAGGCCGGTGGAGGCACCGACGTAACCGAGGAAGGCGGTGTAGAAACCAAGGAGCAGATTGCCGATAAGAACGGCGAGGAAGAAATCGTTAAAGCTGAGTCCGGTGCCGAGTGTGCCGCCTGTCCACATACTGGCGGAAAAGAAGGTCAGTCCCAGCATCACCAGGGTTAATGGCACAAATCCCTTACGTGCGTGTTGTGGTACCGGTTCCAATCCGTACTCAGTATCTGCCGACATGTTTTCTCCCGTCGTTAAGCTCCAGACAAATTGCGCGGGAGTTTAGGGTCGCGAACAGGAAGTTCAAGAAACTTTGAGGGGAACGTGCATTTGATCACGATAAATGTGAGCCATGACTGAGATTCGGCGAGAAAAACGACCAATCTGATGTCGGGTTTGTGGCCAGAACTTCCCCACAGTGAGCTGAGTTGAACCGATTGGATGGCTTAAAGTTGCCCGTTTTCGCCTCGCCCGAAACGGTAGATGACTTGGCCGGTAATGAGGTCATCCTGATGATGGTTTCGGGTGCCGTAGAAGTGGCGCCAGTCCATCTGAAAGGCCCAATGGCGGTTGAGCTTGAGGTGCAGGCCCAACCCGCCATTCCACTGGAATGCACTGGTATCCTGCTCCTCCTCCAGCAGAGTTTCACCGAACCCCAGGGTGACAAAGGGCCGGAGTTGCTGCTGAGCACGGAAGTAGTACTGCATGTCGGCACTGTAGTTTTCATAGATGACCTGGCTGCCGCCACGGGTCGAGTTCAATTTGGCGCGGGAATAGCTTAAACGGGCGGAGAGAGAGGGGTAGAAATGGATGCCGAAGGTGTAGGTGGGGGCCCAACCGTTGGCCACCTGCCAGCGGCTGTCCAGATTCAGGTAAGTGGTGCCCAGGGAGACACTGATGATGCTGGAGTCCACCGGGTCTTTACTGTGGGTGGTGTAGGCGCTTGAGGGGACGTACCGCCCGCCGGTGACCGGTTTTCCTGACCCCAACCGGTAGTTCAGTTGCAGGTAGACCTGCTTGTCGCTTTCGCCGGTTGCCCGGGGCGCTTCCTGATAACCCCAATAACCGGTTCCGGCAATAAACACCTCCCGCCCGAACAGGTTGTTCACCGACGCACCGAGTGCATCAATGGGGTCCAGAAACAGCAGGGCGGTATTGCCCAGAAAGCGTGAACCCCACACAGTACTGCCGCGCTGGATGATCTCCCGCTCTTTCTGAAAGGCCCATTCACCATAGACCCAGCCCAGCAGGGGTGTCATCACCAAGTCCTGAATGGAGGGCACCTCGGCAAAGGCTTCCACCCCGTATTCCCAACCAAAGGTCGACATCAGCGCGGAGTAGATAAAGGCGTCCCATTGTCGATATCCCGACTTGCGGGCCACCTGATAGAACATGCCGCCGAGATAGGGGTGACCAAGCCAGTTGAGATACCACTCGTCCCGGTCCCAGGTTGGCCCGGCCCGGACGTTATCCCACCACCGTTTATGCAGCGGCTCATCGGAATCCTCCCACTGGGTAAAGTCGCTGGGCAGCAGCGCCAGAACGCCTGCGGTGGTGACAATAAATGCCCCTACCAGTTTGGATTGAGAGTTGAGCCGTTCGCGGTCTTCACCATGGGGGGCGTTAAACAGGGCGACGGAGTAGGGGGCGCGATACACCACCGGAGAGACGGTTTTTTGCTCCCAGCTGCTGTTGGTGATGGCGGGACGATAGATGGCCTCGTTGTCTTCAGCTTGTCCGGCAGCTGCCTGGGCGCCGAGGGTCGCCAGCAGCAGACACAGCCATCCACACATCCCCCACACATATCGCCCCATCAACCTTCCCGGCAATCGTTGAAAACCGCAGACCCTCGGTGCTGTAAGGTTGGCAGAGAACTAATGAGACACCCACTTTTAATCTGATTTAACTCGAAGTTACGCCATTTCAGGTTAGGAGGCGGGTAGGTTGTTGGTTAGTGACCACCGCTGACCCTGGAGTGTCCCATGCCCCAACCCCGTCGAAACCAAGTCAGTTTGCAGGACACATGCTATTACCACTGTGTCAGTCGCTGTGTGCGCCGAAGCTTTTTGTGTGGCCAGGACCCTTACACCGGGAAAAGCTATGAACACCGCCGGGGATGGGTAGAGAAGCGACTGCTCAGGCTGACGGATATCTTTGCCATCAGCGTGTGCGCCTTTGCGGTGATGAGCAACCACACCCACGTGGTGTTATGCGTGGAGAGTCAGCAAGCGGATGATTGGGATACTCACACCGTATTAGAACGCTGGCACACGCTCTATAACGGTACGCTTCTCACTCAACGATATTGTCAGCCTGAAGAGTACGACCTTATGCCAAAGGCAGAGCGTCTTAGGGTTGAGTTGTTGGCAGAGACCTATCGGCAACGCCTGATGGACATCAGTTGGTTTATGCGGGCACTGAACGAACCCATCGCCCGGATGGCGAATCGAGAAGATGGTTGCACAGGCCGTTTCTGGGAGGGTCGATTTAAATATCAAGCCCTATTGGATGAACAAGCGCTGTTGTCCTGTATGGCGTATGTCGACCTCAACCCCATTCGAGCCAATATCGCCCGCACACCAGAAACCTCAGACCACACCAGTATTCAACTGCGCATCAAAGCGGCGCTTAACGGCCTGCAGCCGCAACCACTAAAGCGGTTTCGTACAGGCGAAGACGATGCCGACGAAGAAACGCTGCCCTGTCATCTGAATGACTATCTGGAGGTGGTGGAGTTTACCGGACGCGCTCAACGACTGGACAAACCTGGGCACATCACCGATATCACACCTGATTTAACCACCCGCCTGGGCATTTCTATTACCAACTGGCTCACCCTGACTCAGGGCTTTGAGTACCAGTTCGGCTGTCGTGTTGGCACCTTAACCAGTTTGCGCCGTTGCCAAAGTCATCATGAGGCGGCTCGAATACGTGGCTCAGGTAACGCCAGGCGTTTGTTTGCCGCATAGAGATATCGTTTCACTCCAGCCTTTATCGCAATGCACCCTGGTGTAGGTGGAGCCGTGTCCGTTGAGCGGGAGATATGAGACGTTAGGTGCATCAGGGGACAGATCGGCTTCGGAGGACGGCGTTTTGGCTGAGCTTGTGGTTAAAAAACCGTACCCAGCTAGGGATTTTTTGAAAAATAGGAGTGTCGAAGCGGCTCCTGTAAAAGTGGGTGTCCAAATAAGATTTTGGGCGGACAGGTGTAAGCCAGGGCGGTTTTGCTGTTTGCCCCGGCTCACTCAGCCAGCAATGCGGGAAACCTGGCCGATTCACTTTGTGGCAATTGAGAGGATCCCCCGGCCCTCCTGTTAAAACCCGCTGTTTTAAGTGTTTACTCCATATTTTGATGACGAACCTGTATCTAAACGCTTGCTTGAATTAAGCGTTTGGCTGGCCTATATCTGAACGTCGCAGAAGTCAGCAGTTGCGTACACCTATACGTCAACCCACTTCACGGACCCCTCAACATGGACCTTTCCGCCATAGGCAGTTTTGCTGCCGGACATCGTCGCCATCTCGGCGTTGTCGCACTCGTCGCTTTCCCTTTGCTCTCTCCTTCGGCCGCGTTAGCGGATTCTGCTGAATCCGCAGTAAATCAGTTGGCTCAGGGCTGTTACGCCATCCAGTCACCCACCAATGGCCACTATATGCGCCAGTTTCATCAGGGAGGGACGGTGGATGATGGCCTGAGCTATCGCTTCGACGCGGTCGACCTGGCCGACGCCAGCCACTTCTATTTCAAGCCCAGTCGGGCCCAGCACTTTATGCTCACCGACCGGGGCGGCCGCTTTCTCGCCAGCCATCTGCCCGCCGAAGTGAGCGCCGGTCGCTACCCGGGTGAGTATGCGGAATGGCGCATCAGTGCTGAAGTTGGGGAAGGGGTGCAGTACCGATTCCACGGCATCGGCCTCGACCGTCAGTTGCGCCATAACTACAGCGGCGGTGGCCTCTACTTCTTTGACCTGCTGAACCCCAATGACAACAATTCCGAAGCCAGCTTTACACTGGTGGCGCAGGACGACTGTGAGCCTTTCCCCGAGATCATGGTCAATGCCGAGGGCGACCTGGATGCCCTGAAGGGCGATGTGTCGGCGCCGGTTCGCGGGCTGGCGGACCCCCACACCCACATCACGTCGTACGAGTTTATGGGCGGCAAGCTGATGCACGGCAAGCCGTTCCACCGCTGGGGTGTCAGTCATGCGCTGCCGGACAGTGAGCCGATCCACGGTCCTGATGGCTCGCTGGACCTTGTGGGCAACCTCTACGCCTACGGCGATGCCAACTTCCGCTACGACACGCGGGGTTGGCCGGATTTCCCGTTCTGGCCCAACCATGTGCAGCTGACCCACAGCGGCTACTACTACAAGTGGATGGAGCGCGCCTGGGCTGGCGGTCTGCGCCTGATGGTGACCCACCTGGTGGAAAACGAGGTGCTGTGTACGGCACAAGCCACCATCAATCCGGCCAGTTGGGTTAACCCGAATAGCTGCAACACCATGGAGAGCATCCAGTTGCAGATCCAGCGGATGCACGAGATTGAGGAGTACATCGACGTGCAGTCCGGCGGGCCCGGCCAGGGGTTCTTCCGTATTGTGCATTCGCCCGAGGAAGCGCGTGCGGTGATCGCCGATGGCAAACTGGCGGTGCTGATGGGCATCGAGGCTTCAGAGGTGTTCAACTGCGGCGAGAAGGACGACTGTAACCGCCGCCAGATTGAGGCCCAGCTGCAGGCGGTCTATGACGCGGGCGTGCGGGTGCTGTACCCAACCCACAAGTTCGACAACCAGCTGGCGGGCTCACGGGTTGAAGATGGCTTTATCAATCTCGGCCAGGTGCTGAGTACCGGCCATTTCTTTGAAACCGAAGAGTGTGATGCGGAGACTCGTGGCAACAGCTTTACCTCGGGCTTCCCGCTGATCGGCGAAGTGCCGGTGCTGAAAGACATTCTCGACGGCGTGGGGCTGAACCCCCAGTACGACGAGTCGATTCAGCACTGCAACAAGCATGGCCTGAGCGAAAAAGGGGTGTATCTGGTTAACCGCATGATCGACATGGGCATGCTGATCGAGCTTGACCACATGTCTGCCCATACCGCTACCGAGGTGATGGACATTGTTGAGGCGCGGGGCTACAGCGGGGTGATCACCTCCCACAGCTGGATGAACGGTGGCACCAACGGCCTGCACCCCAACACCGTACGTTTGCTGGAAGCCGGTGGCTTTGCTGCACCGTATAACAGCAACGCCAACTCAGTGGGAGGCGCCATCCAGCGCTACCTTGATGTCATCACCAACACCCCCTATCTGGCGGGCGTGGGGCTGGGCACCGACATGAGCGGGCTGGGCGGCCAGGCAGGCCCACGGAGCGATTCGGATGTCGACCCGCTGCTCTATCCCTTTACCAGTGAATTCGGCATTACCTTTGACCGTCAGCAGTCCGGCAACCGCACCTTCGATTTCAACCAGGACGGCATGGCCCACTACGGCATGCTGGCGGACCACATCGAAGATGTGCGCCAGCAACAGGGTGGGGCGGTGTACGAAGCGGTGATGAACTCCGCCGAAGCCTACCTGCAGATGTGGGAGCGGGCTGAAGCCCATGATGACCCGCAGTACGTGAATCCGCTGCCCACCTTTGTGCGCATCGTGAATCGTGAGTCCGGCCGCTGCATGGACATCCCCGGCAACGGCTCTGAGATGGTCAATGGCACCGATGTCATCCTCTATGACTGTGAGAAGAACGCCTGGGATCAACGCTGGTTCTACGATGAAACCGCCCGTCAGTTCCAGAACAAGGCCAATCGTGCGCTCTGCCTCGACAATCGTGGCCAAGCCTATGACGGCGGCGAAGTGGTGGTATGGGAGTGTGTCGACAGCGACAATCTGCGCTGGGACTACGATGGTCGGTTTATCCGCAGTGCTCACAACCCGAATATCGTTGCTGACGCCTATGGCACCGGCAACGATTCCGAGATCGGACAATGGAGTCTGCACGGCAAAGCCAATCAGCAGTGGCTGTTGCGTCCGGAGATGACCATCCATCGCTGGGTCAGCCTGCGGGACAAGCGCGCCGGCCTGTGCATCTCCGCACCCGAGTCCGGTGCGGCGGGCTCGCCCATTACGGTGCAGGCGTGCCAGAACCGTCCGGGTCAGAAGTGGTACTTCGACCCCATCGCAGGCACGCTGCGCAGTGATTTGGCCGGCAACCTGTGCCTGAGCATCCCCAACGGTAATGCCGTCGAGGGCCAACAGCTGGCACTGGCCGCCTGTGACGCCAATGCGCCGGAACAGGCGTTCGACAAGGAGGGTAAGATCTTCAGTGCTCGTCTGGCCTCGGGTCAGGTGCTGGATGCCTCCGGAGAGGGCGCGGGTGCCGCGGTTATCCTGTATGGCCGTCATGACGGCGATAACCAGAAGTGGCGCTCTAGTTTGTAAGCACACTTTGTCATCACCAAGCCGGCCTCAGGGCCGGCTTTTTTGTGGTGGTTTGGGATTGACCTGACTCTGTTTATCCGAGCGCGCGAAAACCTGAAGTTAGGGATGCGCTGACATCACCCGCCGGGCGTGCCAGTAGTGCTTGGCCCAGTAGGGGTTATCCAGGCGCGAGACGATCACGCCCCGGCTGGTGGAGGCATGGAGGAAGCGAACGTCATCCAGCATCATCCCGACGTGACGGGTGGAGAAGCCGGTTTTGAAGAACACCAGGTCGCCCGGGCCGATGGCGCTGCGCTTGATGGAGCGGCCCACTTCGGCCAGGGCTTCGGTGGTGCGGGGCAGGGCGACATCAAAGTGTTCGCGATAGGTCAGCTGCACCAGCGCTGAGCAATCCACCCCGCGCTTGCTGGCACCACCCAACCGATAAGGGGTACCGGCCCAGACCGAGTATTGCTGCTTGAGTAACTGTTGTACCGGACTGTTGTTCTGAGTGTGGCTGACCGAACCCGTTACCGGAGCAGGCGACTGGGCACAACCGGACAAAACCAGCAGGAGTAGCACGAAAATAGGGCGCACCAAGGGCTCGCGAATCAGACTAAGTTGGCCAGATTTTACGTTGATAAATTCGTGGGTTACAGCGATAAATCGCGAGAAAGTGCGCTTTGGTGGCGATGAACTTCGACGCAGCAGCAGGGAATGTGTTGGCCGTCGCACTTTGGTGCAACGCCCGAACCTGTACTACACCTTGAACTACTGAAATTTGTCTCACTTCGGTGGTCTTCCCCGCGGTAATCAGGATCGGAGTTCAGATGTGTTACTGGCTTGAGAAATTCAGCTTATGGCTGGGGCTGTTATTGCTGACGGCCTTTGCGTTAAGCCGCTGGCATGCCCATTGGGGCTATCAGCAGGCGATGGCGCAGTTTGAACCGGTCCGCCTGAATGCCGCCAGTTTGCCGCTGCAATCCGCCCCGCAGTCCGCTCCTGAGCCCGTGTTGCCCTCCACTTCCCCGCGGGAACCCGCCTCTGTTTCGCCGTTGCCGCTGTCCAGCGATGTCCCGGCGGCGCAACCCGCGTTACCACTGCCGCCTGAACCCGAGCCCCTCTATCTGCCTCAGCCCCTGGCGTCGCTGGATCAAGAAGCCGCCCCAGTGCGCCCGGAAGCCAGCCTTTGGTCGGACAGTCGCCGGGCCAGTTATCAGGCGGCCTCTGACCATACCGGTGCGCCCGTCGCGCTGCTGGAGATCCCGGCCATCGCGCTGACGGTGCCGGTGTTTAACGGCACCGAAGAGTGGCAGCTCAATAAGGGGGTTGGCCGGGTTAACAACGGTGCCGGCTTGGATGGCGCAGGCAACCTGGCGCTGGCTGGCCATCGTGATGGCTTTTTCCGCCGGTTGGGGGAGTTGGCCCCCGGGGACGCCTTGTGGGTCACCGATGCGCAGGGTGAGCGGCGGCAATTTCTGGTTAACCACAGCGTGATCGTCGAACCCAATGAGGTTTGGGTACTGGCGCCTTCTGCCCCGTCAGAGCTGACCCTGATCACCTGTTATCCCTTCTATTTTCTTGGTAGCGCACCACAGCGCTACATCGTTAAAGCGGTCCGCTCTGCGGCACCGCAGCCTTGATAGGAGTAGTGATGATGAGCAAGCGAAACTGGCTATTGAGTGTGCCCGCCGTGGTGCTGGCGATGTTCAGCGCCCTGGCCCAGGCCACCGATTGCAGTGAGGTACAGTGGCATGCCGATGTGTTGGCGGCCTACCCGGGGGCAGCCAAAGCCTGCCAGGCGGTGGTGATGCGTGATGGGGAGGAGCGTGTTGAGGTGAAGGCCGACTTTGTGGCTGCCCATGCCAATGGCGAAGTGACGTTGGATGTGCATGAAAATGATGGCACCAAAGAGCGTATGGACATCCGCTTTGGCCGTGACGTGAAGCTGAATGACCAGATCGATCTCGACCGTCTGCCCCGAGGTTATGAGTTGACGCTCTATATCCCCCATGACCGCTTCGAGATCGTGCAGGCCGTCAGTGAGGAGCCGGTGGAGATCGTCGAAGAGGTCGTCGTGGCCGAAGTGGTGATGCTGCCGGATACGGCGTCGCCCTGGTACCTGCTGGCCACCCTGGGTCTGGGCTTGCTGGGCCTGTCACTGGCGTTGCGACTGCGCCGCTGATCGGAGCACGGTACCCTCCACTGACAGGGGCAGCAGACCCGTGTTAGGTTAGCCAAACCATTGACCTGACAACGAGTCTGCTGTGTCCCTGCAACTGCGCTCTTTAACCCCGTCTGATGACGCCGGGCTGGCCGCCATTATCCGCCAGGTGCTGACCGAATACGGTGCCAACCGGCCCGGTTTTGCCTGGGCCGACCCCGAACTGGACCGGCTGAGCCAGGTCTATTCCCATCCTAACCACCACTATCTGGTTGCCCTTTGGCAGGGTGAGCTGGTGGGTGGAGCCGGCTTTGCCCCATTTCCTTGTGAACATGACCGGGTGTGCGAACTGCAAAAGATGTACCTGCTGCCCGAGGCCCGCGGCAAAGGGATAGGTCGGGCTCTGTTGGATGCGCTGATCAGCTCTGCGTCAGCCGCAGGCTATCGCCACTGCTACCTGGAAACCTTTGGCCCGATGAGTCAGGCGCAAGGGCTCTACCTGAGCCGGGGGTTCGAACCGCTGAGCGCCCCCTGGGGCGAGAGCGGACATAACGCCTGTGACCGCTGGTACGCCCGGCGGCTGGAGCTGGCACGATGAGGAGATGGGGCTCGCTGGGGATAGTGTGGCTTGCCACGTCGGCCCACGCCGAGCCCACTCTGGTGCCGCTGGCGGACGTGGCGCCCAAGGTGGTGCAGGAGATGCGTTACCGGGGCAGCGACAACTTCCTGGGCCGCACCGTAGTCGGGTATGAACAGGGACAATGCCTGCTCACGCCCCCGGCAGCGCAGGCACTGGCGCGGGTTCAGCAGCGTGCGGAGGCGTTTGGCCTGGGGCTGAAAGTGTATGACTGTTACCGGCCGCAACGGTCGGTGGACGACTTTGTTGATTGGGCCGGTGATCTGGCCGACACCCGGATGAAGGATCAGTACTATCCGCAGGTGCCCAAGTCCGAACTGTTTGCGCAGGGCTATATTGCTGCCCGTTCCGGCCACAGCCGTGGCAGCACTGTCGACCTTACTCTGGTGTCGGCCACAGCGCGCCAGCAGCCCATGTCGACCACCGGCGGGGATTGCCGGCGGGCACCGCAAGAGGGGGGCCGCTATCCCTCGCTGCCGATGGGCAGCGGTTATGACTGTTTCGACGCGGTGTCCCACACCCGTCACCCGCATCTGGACGAGGCCGCCCGGCACAACCGGTTATTGCTGCTGTTGTTGATGGAGAGTGAAGGGTTCAGCAACTACGACAAAGAGTGGTGGCACTTTACCCTCGATGATGAGCCCTATCCGGATCGCTATTTTGACCTGCCCCTGTCCGGTCCGGTCAGCCTGGAGGTGCCATGAAGCTGAGCTGCCATTGCGGCAATGTCAGCCTGCAGGCACCGGAACCGGAGCAGGTGGCGATCTGCAACTGCTCCATCTGTCGGCGCTATGCGGCCTGCTGGGCCTACTACGATCCGGAAACCGTACAGATCCGCGTTGAGCGAAGGGCCACAGCGTTTTATCAGTGGGGAGACCATATGGTCGAGTTTCACCGCTGTCCGGAGTGCGGTTGTGTCACGCACTATCGCACCAACGAACGCTGCGACAGGGCGGTAACGGCCATCAATATGCGATTGGCGGAACCAGAGTGGTTGGCCACAGTGCCGGTACGGCATATCGATGGAGCAAGCTATTGAAGGGCGGTGAAGGCACGCGCCCAGTGGCAGTGCTGACTGAGGCGCAGTTAGCCGAATTGAAAGCGCGTCTGCTACAGCGCGAAGCGGACAGTCAACGGCAGATGGATGAGTTGGTAGCCAGCCTCAAGAGCCGTCCCCCCTGTTTTGCCGACGCCGCGGAGCGTGCGGACTATCGCCGACGTCAGGGGTTGGCGGAGCGTCAGATACAGCAGTTGCAGACGCGTCTGGGACAGATCGCACGAGCACGGGCCCGGATGACGCGGGGTGAGTATGGGGTGTGTGAACGCAGTGGCCAGCCGATTCCACTGGCGCGACTGATGGCAATGCCGGAGGTGACCACCGTCACCAAGGACTCAGAGGATTAAGCGCTCCGTCGCGTTGCCAATGCACTGAACTCGCTGTGCTCGGTGAGGAACGCCAGAGAGAGAGAGTTAAAGTCTTCCGCCTTCTCCACATTGCAGACATGGCCGCAATCCTCAATGACTGCCAGGTTGGAATGGCGGTGGGCGTGGGCCATCTCCTTAACCGGCTTGAGGAACATGTGGTCATTGTCCCCCATGATGTAGAGGGTAGGGATGCTCAGCTCTTTCTCCTTGAAGTAGCGCATCAGCGGGTTGACCTCGGCGGCGAGCCGGAACCAACGCTTAAACTCCTTCTGGCACAGGCGATGCGCCTCGCGGATAAACAGGTGGCGGGAGGGCGCCTGGGCCTTCTTGGGCATGATGATCCAGGCAAACAGGCGGTACAGCCACATATAGGGCACCACGTTTTTCAGCGCGTTACCCACTTTCACCAGCACCTGGGAGAACCGGTTCAGGCGGGTCACGGCCCCGCCCAGCACCATGGTTTTAACCCGATGCGGTTCCAGCTCCGCCAGAGTGCGGATCACGATGGTGCCCAGAGAGATCCCGACGAAATGGGCGTGGCGGATGCGTAAGTGATCCAGCAGCTGCAGCACGTCCCGGGTGACTGAACGGAAGCAGTACTTGCCCTCGATCAGGTGTTTGACGATCTCCTTACTGGCGCCGTGGCCACGCAGGTCCAGCAACAGCACATTGAATTGCGCCCGATAGGCCTTGAGCTGGCGGAACCAGATGTTGGAACTGCCACCGGCACCATGCACCAGCACCACCCAGTCACGAGGCTCCGGGTGGCGGTAGATTTTGTGATGCAGCAGAGCCTGGCTCAATGGGCTTTCCTCCGTGGCGATGGTGGTCAAATCGCGGGCAGGTTAGCACGCCGCGAGCGCCTGGGATAATTCCTTTTCTCGTTCCGTTATTTTCTGTTCAGCTTGCGCCGAGGTAGATCTGGTTGGCCAGATAGCAGGCGACCGATTGTTCGCTGGCATCAAAGTGCGGGTGGGGCAGGTCATTTGGGTCCACCCAAACCCAGCCTTCGCACTTGTCTGGCTCACGATTGACCGGTTCTTCACCTTGATGGTGCGCCAACAGGCAAACGGACACGTAGTGTTTGCCCTCTTCACGGAAGGTACGCAGGTTATTGGTGACGGCGATCACTTGCGGGTCAGCGATGCGCAGTCCGGTCTCCTCCTCAATCTCCCGGATGGCAGCGGCTTCAAAGGATTCCCCCAGCTCAAGGTGGCCACCGGGAATGGACCAGTAGGGCGCGTGAGCGCCAGTACGTTTACCTATCAGGATCTTACCGTCGGCACGGCGGACGATAATGCCAATCCCGACACGAGGCTGATTCATAGTAGATTCTCGTCAAAATGGCGGCGATGCAGCATGGCGCAGGGCCACAAAGATGTCAAAATGACGGCCAGCCCTATTGCCTTTACCCGTCGACAGGGGAAGAATATAAGGCATCCCTAATGTAAGGAGTTCATCATGGCAGACAAGCAGTACCGCATCACCAGTTCCATGACCCATGGCTGGAAAGTGACCGCCGACGTGCGTGGCCACAAAATGGTGATTGATCAACCCAGCGCCACCGATGAGGGCGCGAACCCGCTGGAAACCTTCTTGTTCTCACTGGCCGGCTGTTTGTCTGCCATTGCCAAGATGGCGGCCCGCGATGAAGGCATTACCCTGCGCGGTATCGAAATCGACGTGACCGGCGTGCTCAACCCGGCCGGTCTGGCGGGGAAACCCAGCGAAGATCCGGTTGGCTTTAAGAGCATCGACGCCACCGCGCGCATCGACGCTGACCTGTCTGACGAGGAGAAGGCGGCATTTTTTGGTCGGGTGTGCCATCGTTGCCCCATCCACGATAATTTGTTGCGCCCCACGGTGGTGACCCACAGCGCTTGAACTTCGTGTTCGACCCGCTAGACTACGGCGCCTCTTCGGCGCCGTTTTGCTTTGATTTTAGTGATATTTAGTCGCGAATTTTGGCGCCATCGTTATCGGGAGTTGAAACTATTGTGACTCAAGGCAGTAATTCTGAGACTCAGCACCGACCCCAATTCCAGTGGCGTTTCCTGGCCCCTCGTTATTGGGGCGTCTGGCTGGCCGTATTGGTGGCTGGCGTCTTTGCCTTTGTGCCCTATCGTCTGCGTGACCGGATTGCGGCCAGCATCGGCAAGCTGGGCCCGCGGTTGACCAAACGCGGTTACCGCAATGCTCAGGTGAACCTGCAGCTCTGCTTCCCGGACTGGGACAATGACCAGCGCCACCGGGTGATTGTGGAGATGTATCAGCGGGCCGCCCAGGTGCTGTTGTCGTACTCCTGTTTGCTGCTGCGCAGCCCCGAATTTCTGGAGCGCCGGGTACGGCTGGTGGGTGAAGAACACCTGTTGCCGCTGCTGGAAGCCGGCAAGCCGGTGATCCTGATGGTGCCGCACACCTGGGCCATCGAGTTTCCCGGGTTGCTGCTGGCCAAACGCGGCTACCCGATGACCACCATGATGAACCCCGATAAGAACCCGCTGGTGGACTGGCTGATGTGCCGTCTGCGGGCGCGTTACGGTGGCAAACTGTTTGCCCGCAAAGACGGCATCAAGCAGTTCCTGAACGCCATCCGCGACGGTCACAGTGCCTATTACCTGCCGGACCAGGACCACGGTATGGCCAAAAGCGAGTACGTGCCGTTTTTCGCCACCCATAAAGCCACGCTGCCGGGACTGGGGCGGATGACCGAATCCACTGGCGCCGTGGTGGTGCCGATGCTGGCGACGTATGACCCGGCCACCGGCTACTACGAAGGCCATATCCGTCCACCGTTGTGGGATCTGCCCTCCGGTGACCGGGAGTACGATGCCCGCCGGATGAATGAAGAGATTGAGGTGTTGCTGACCTCCCGCCCGGAACAGTACATGTGGAACCTCAAACTGCTCAAAAGTCGGCCGGAAGGTGAGCCCGATCCCTACCGGGCTTACGAGCTGCAGCAGCGCTGAAACCCGCTGAACATCGTGCATTCCTTCACCGCCCGCCAATTTGGCGGGCGGTTTGCGTCTACCCAGACGGTTCAGTTTGGGTTAAGGTGAGTCGCAAGCTTTAGGTACAACCATAACGACAATACCCTAAGGACAGCGCTACCTATGACCACGGATGCTCGTCGCTGCTACCACGTAGACTTTTCTCTCTCCATGCTCCACCCCCGCTTTTGGGGGGCCTGGCTGGTGATCGCCGCACTCAGTGTGCTGGCCTACATCCCCCTTCGGGTCCGCCATTGGGTTGCCGTCTGCCTGGTGCCCATCTTCCGCCCGGTATTACGCAAACCCGTTCGCATCGCTACCGCCAACATCAATGCCTGTTATCCGAATATGGACAGGGCCGAGCGCGATGCCCTGATCAATGAGCTGTGTTACACCTTCCTGATGGTGGGCATGGGCATGGGCACTCTGGCGGTACGGGATAAGGCGTTCCTTGAAGACAAGATCCACTTCACCGGCATGGAGCATGTCCGCGCCGCCCAGGCACAGGGTCGCCCCATTGTGTTTCTGGTGCCGCACATGTTCGGTATTGAATACGCCGGCGTTGGGCTCTCCATGGCCGGATTGCCGATGCTGGGCATGGTGAAGCACCACCGCAACCCGGTGTTCAACTGGCTCTCCTGCCGTCAGCGCGCCCGTTTCGGTGGCAAACTGTTTCACCGCAATGCCGGTTTGCCCTCCGTGATCCGTGAGTTGAAGCAGGGCTACAGCTTTTTCTACCTGCCGGACCAGGACCACGGCCTCGACAAGAGCGAGTTCGCCCCCTTCTTTTCGACCGAAAAAGCGACCCTGCCGGTGATCAGCCGGATCGCCCACTGCGCTGACGCGGTGGTGTTACCGCTGACGGTGGGGCTGGAAAATATGCACGTCCAGGTCACCATCGATGCGCCGCTTGAGCTGGAGCGGGTCGACAAACCCACAGAAGCGCGCATCCTTAATGAACAGATGGAGCGGTTGATCGACCGCCATCGTGGCCAGTACATGTGGTTTCTCAAGGTGCTGAAAACCCGGCCACCGGGCGAGGCCAGACTCTACTAGGAGGCCTTATGGTTACGGCGTTGTTTTGGCTTGGCATCCTGATGATGGCGACCGCAGGCGGCTTGCTGATGTTCACCGAAGTGGCGCAGCAGGTCAGCGGCATGGTGCTGATCGCCAGCTTGATCGGCATCGGCTTTGTGTTGAGCGCCGCCACCAAGATCCTGCTGTTGATGAAGCGCACCTCCTGACCCCCATTCAATCGCGGCGACCGCCCGGTCGCCCTTGACCGGCAAACTCCCGTTTCTCGAGCCATGATGACGCCCCGACCCATCTCCAGCCAGGACCACAGTCTGGTGCGCCGCCTCTACGGCGACCCTGAACGCATGGCTTCGATTGGCCCCGCCATGACTCATCCACAGATTGAGCGCCTGATGCAGGAGCGGCTCAAACCCTGGCACCCGCAGGCTGACCATTGGGGATGTTGGGTGTTGCACACCGAACAACAGGCGCTGGGCATTGTGGGTGCCCGCCGTTTGCCGATGGAGCAGGCCACCGCAGAAGTGGGGTTTATGTTGCTGAAACAGGGGGAGGGGCAGGGGCTGGCGAGTCAAGGCCTGGACTGGCTATGCCAGCGGGCGTTTACTGAGTGGAAGCTGGAGCGACTGGTGGCGCTCTGCCTGCCGGATAACCAGCGCAGCATCCGGGTATTGCGTGGGCGGGGGTTTCACGAAGGCTATCGCCTGCCTGAGTCTGTGCCCTGGGGCACATCCTTCAGGGATGGCGTGGTGTACCTTCGGGATCGGGATTAAGCGGCACCTGACTGTTGACCAGCGCCTCCTTGGCGGATTTGCTTAGCTGCTTGATGCGGTATTCCGCCTTCAACGCGTCGCTGCGACTGCCCGCAGGGCTTTGGTAGACCAGGGTCAGTGGGCCTTTGCCGCGCAGCGCGCGGGCACCCTTGGGGGCACCGGCCTGGTGTTCGGCAAAGCGGCGTTCGACATCGGTGGTGATGCCGGTATAGAGGTGGCCGCTGCGGGTGCGAACCAGATACAAAAACCAGTCAGACATGGGGAACCTTTTTCTCGCCGGCCAGTCTACCAGTGCAGGATCCCATCTCAAAGCGCAGAAAATGAAAGAACTTTTCATTTTTTTCGTCGAGAGGTGTGATCACATCCCGATAACCTTTCAACTACCCCCATCGGGGTATGCCCACCTTGAGTCAATCTCCCTAATCTGAGCCTGCAGTCGCAAACTTAAAGCGATGATGAGGGATGATGATGAAAAAGATTAATAAACTGCTGCTGTCCGTTGCCATTGCCGGCCTCTGTGGCGGTGCCATGGCCAAACCGGTCGAATCCGATAACGAAGCCTGGAAGGCGAAATTCCCCAACCAATACGACTCCTGGGCAAGTTCCGCAGAAACCGATCAGATTGTTGACCTGCTGGCCGACGATCCGAACCTCGTGGTGCTGTGGGCCGGTTACGGTTTCTCCAAAGATTACAACAAGGCTCGCGGCCACTACTACGCCGTGACCGACGTGATTCAGACTCTGCGTACCGGTGCCCCGATGAACGACACCGACGGCCCGATGCCGGCGGCGTGCTGGTCCTGTAAGTCTCCTGACGTTGCCCGTATGTACCAGGAAGTGGGTGAAGGCAACTTCAACGACCACAAATTCGGTAAGTGGGGCCACGAAATGGGCAACGCCATCGGTTGTGCTGACTGTCACGAAAGCGGCACTCCGAAGCTGACCCTGTCCCGCCCGTACGCTGAGCGCGCCATGGAGAAAGTGGACCTGACCTTCTCCGAGCAGTCCCGCGACATGAAAGCGGCGCAAACCTGTGGCCAGTGTCACGTTGAGTACTACTTCGACAAGAACGACCACAACAACGTGCGCTTCCCGTGGGAGAACGGTTTCACTGCTGAAGGTGCTGAGAAGTACTTTGACAGCATCGGCTTTGCCGACTGGACCCACAAGATCTCCAAAGCCCCGATGCTGAAAGCTCAGCACCCGGAGTTTGAGACCTGGGCCACCAGCGTTCACGCTGAGATGGATGTGACCTGTATCACCTGTCACATGCCGAAAGTCACTAACGATCAGGGCCGCAAGTTCTCCAAGCACAACGTTGGTAATGCGCTGGATAACTTCGATGTTGCCTGTTCCTCCTGCCACGACAGCCAGGCGGACCTGAAAGCCACCCTGAAAGCGAACAAAGAAGCGATCAATGCTGAGAAGCTGAAAGCCGAAGCCATCATCGTTCGTGCCCACTTCGAAGCGGGCGCCGCCTGGGAAGCCGGTGCGACCGAAGCTGAGATGAAGCAGGCCCTGACCCACATCCGTCACGCTCAGTGGCGCTGGGACTTCGCCATCGCTTCCCACGGCGTTCACGCTCACAACCCGCAAGAAGCCCTCCGTCTGCTGGCCTCTGCTCAGGAGATCGGTCTGCAAGCCCAGGCTGAGCTGAAGAAGGTACTGACCAAGTACGGCGTCGCCCAGCCGGTTGCCATCCCGGACATCTCCACCAAAGAAGCCGCTCAGGCGCTGGTGGGCTGGGACAAAGCCAAGCTGGACGCTCAGAAGGAAGCCTTCCTCGAGCAGCGCGTTGACAAAGAGTGGCCTGAGCGCAACTAAGTCGACTCTCACACAGTGATCAAGCCCGACCGGAAACGGTCGGGCTTTTTTGTGTTGCGACGGCGGGGCTCAGGCTCAGGGCTGGGCCACAGAGAAGGTATCGCAGTCGGCGGGGTTGCCGTTCTCCATGCCGCGCTGGAACCACTTCAGCCGCTGTGCCGAGGTGCCGTGGGTAAAGCTGTCCGGCACTACAGTGCCCTGGCTGCGCCGCTGCAGGCGGTCGTCGCCAATGGCCTGGGCCGCACCCAGCGCCTCTTCAATATCCCCCGGCTCCAGCCGGTTCTGTTGCATCAGGTAGTGGCCCCAGGCCCCGGCGTAACAATCGGCCTGAAGCTCCAGCCGCACGGACAGGGCATTGGCTTCGGCCTGGCCGACGGCCTGCTGGCGTTGTCTGACCTCGGCACTGGTGCCCAACAGAGTTTGAATGTGGTGACCCACCTCATGGGCCACCACATAGGCCTGGGCAAAGTCACCCGGGGCGCCCAGTTGGGTGCGCATGTCGTCGTAGAAACTAAGGTCGATGTAGATCTGCTGGTCCGCCGGGCAGTAGAAGGGCCCCATGGCAGCCTGACCCCGGCCGCAGTGGGTCGAGGTACTGCCACGGTACAGCACCAGGGTCGGCTCCTGATAGGTCTTGCCGGCCTCGGCGAACTTCTGGTGCCAGAAGGTTTCGGTGTCGGCCAGCACCACGGAAGTCATCTGCGCCAGTTCATCATCCTGGGGCGAGACCGCTGTGGTTGGGGTGCCGCCGCCTCCGCCCCCCACCAGCATCAGCAGCAGGGCAGGGTCGACGCCAAAATAGAGTCCGCCCAGTATCACCGCCAAGCCAATCAGGCCACCCTTGCCACGCGGAATGGGCAACCCCAGGGGGCGCCGTTGCCCGCGACGGTCCTCAACATTGCGGCTTTGCCGCTGACCACGCCAACGCATCGTTCTGTTCTCGGTTGTCCGGGATGAGACAAGTGTAGTGGGCTGGTGAGCGGGCAAACAAAAGGGGCCCCGGAGGGCCCCTTAGCGGATGATGGCGGGTTCAGGCTGCCAGCTTCTTCGGCGCCGGTTGGCCGGTTTGCTTGTCCAGATCCTTCATCATCTGACGAAATCGTTTATTACGCATCTTGCGTGCCATGCTTCACTCCTTTCGCGGTTAATTCGTCACCACTATAGTCATGCTATTGAAAATTCTTCAACTTCAATTCATGAAAGGGACTGATGCGGTCACTGTTTATCACCGGTTCGCTCATACAATGCGCGAGTGGCAGGAGTGGGCCTTTTCATGACAGGCCAGTGCTTTATAGTGGGTCTGCCGCGAGCAAGCAGTAACTAGGGACGGGCAATGAAGAACATCGTGATCTGTGCCGATGGCACCTGGAACGGGCCGGAGCCGGACTCTCAGCAAGACACCGCCACCAACGTATTGAAACTGGCGCGGGCCATCGCGCCCTTTGACGATCATGGGCGCGCTCAGGTGGTGTTTTATGACTGGGGGGTCGGGGCAGACTGTCAGCCGATTACCGGCGGTGCATTTGGCCGGGGGCTCGATAAGAACGTGCAGGATTGCTACCGCTTTATCGTACAGAACTACGAGCCCGGCGATCACCTCTACCTGTTTGGCTTCAGCCGGGGCGCTTACACCGTCCGCAGCCTGGCAGGAATGCTCTACAACTGTGGGGTGCTGCAGCGGATCCACGCCAACCGTATCCCTGACGCGTTCGAACTGTATAAAGACCGCAATATCCATCCTCAAGACCCGCAATCGATGATGTTCCGCGCTCACTACGCGGTGAACGAAGAGGTTCGGGTGCGATTTATTGGTGCCTTCGACACCGTCGGCGCCCTTGGTGTGCCGCTGCGGATGTTGGGTTGGCTGAACGAGAAGCACCTGTTTCACGACACCGAACTGGGCCCCAATGTTGAGATCGCCCGTCATGCGTTGGCGCTGGACGAGCGGCGCCAGGATTTTGTACCGGCACTGTGGCAGGCCAGTCCGACCGTGGACCTCAAGCAGGTGTGGTTTGCCGGTGTGCACAGCGACATCGGAGGGGGTTACCACCGCGAACCGGGCAGTGGTCGTTTGTCAGACATTCCGCTGGGCTGGATGGCGCGGGAGGCCCAGTTGGCCGGACTGGAGGTGGAGAGTCACCTGTTTGCCCAACTGGATGAAGACCCGCTTGCGCCGCGCCATGAAGAGTACGACGGGTTTTATCGTTTGTTGGGTGAGCATCAGCGCACCTTGGCACCGGAGCACCGGGTGCACGCCAGCGTGCGCCAGCGTCACCTTGGCAACGGCTATGCGCCGTCGCCACTGCTGGCGCGGATTGACGCAGGGGAGTGGGGCGAACTGGAGGTGTAGGCTCGCCCCCGCAAGGTTGAACCCTTCACGGTGAGGGACACACAGACCAACAAGGAAAGCCAGTGTGCCCGTATCTCACCGCCTGCACCCTGAAAACAGAATGCCTGAAGCCCTTGCGGGAGCGTAAACGGTTGCCCAGAGTGTTGGACTCTGAAATCTGTCGGGGGGTTCCGACAGTGCAATGGTCAGCGCTCACGCATAAGCGCTGACCATTGCACTGGCCCCGCCGGCCCTGGCCGGCGGGGCTGCCTTTTAAAACTCGAAGGCGAAGGTCAGGGTAAATTCGGTGCCCGGCTCCTTCCAGAACACCTCTTTGCCCTCCTGCTGATACTCCGTCTCCTGGCCCAGAATGTTTTTGGCTTTAAATTTCACCGCCATTTGGTCCAGCGGGTAGACGCTGTAGGTGAAGTCCAGTGAGTGGAACGGCTGCTCCAGAACGTCATCCAGACCGGCGCTGCCGGCGTAGGCGATGCGCTCACCAAATACGTTGTAGACCAGGGTAGCGGCATGCAGATTGTCCGGTGAATCGAAGCTGAGCTGGAGGTTGGCGACCCACTCGGAGTGGCCGGTCATGCGGCGCTTGCTGTTGGTCGGGTTGATGTTGCCGGACGGGGCGATGGTGATCTCAGAGTCGCTCAGGGTCAGGTTGCCGGAAACAAACAGGCCGTCCCAGATGGCAGAGCCCTCGTTGATAAAGCCCAGCTCCTGGTGAAACTCGGTTTCGAGGCCGTAGATCTCACCGTTTTCCGCGTTCTGGAAGGTCAGCAGGGTGTCCTGTTCGGTCACCACCTGCACCGATTCAATCGGCGCTTCCAGATCCTTGTAGAAGGCGCCGACACTCAGGTTGGAGCCGCTCTCCATGTACCATTCCCAGCGCACATCGACGTTCTGAATGTCTGAGCTGTCCAGGTCGGCGTTGCCGATCATGTCAAAGCCGGTGACCGGATCCTTAAACCGCACCGGCGCCACTTCCCGCAGATCCGGCCGCACCAGAGTCTTGGAGTAAGCGAGACGCAGCTGCATCTCGTCGTTCATGATCCAGGTGGCGGACAGGGAGGGGTACCAGCCATCTTCGGCGGTGCTGTAATCCAGCACATCATTGCGGCCACCCTCATCCGAGATTTCGCCCTCCGGGGTCAGCGGCAGCATCACCTGGCGGAAGTCTTCGTAACGGGCCCCCCCGGTAATGCGGAAGGTGTCGGCCCAGTTCAGGTCAAACTCAGCAAAACCCGCGTCAATCATCTGCGCAGCGATGTAGTCGTCGGTTTCCGAGGTGGTGTCGAGCAGGGCGAAACCGTTGTCCGGGTTGCTGATGTTGGCGTCGGAGAACACCTCATCAAAATCCCCCACCAGGTTATCGGCCTGGTAACGGGAGGCGTCGAAGGCCAGACGGGTGGAGTAGGAGGTGCGAGCCCGCTCAAAGTACTCGTAACCGCCTTTCAGCTTCAGTTCGGCGTCGCCGATGTAGAGCGGCAGCATCAGGTCGAAGCCGTAGTTTTCGGTGTCGTCCTTCAGGTCACTGTAACGGTACACCGCTGCGTCGGAGCGCTTGGCCATGGCCCGGTCTGTGATGGCGCCGTTGTCGTCCTGCAGCACCGAGTAGGTGTAGGCCAGCTCGTTTGGCGCCTGACGGCGGGCGCGGGCATCGGTGTACTGCCAGTTGGCTTCGATGTCCCACAGATAGGGGAAAAAGTGCTGACCGCTGATCTGGTTGCTGATCAGGGTGCGCTCTTCGTAGTCCACTGAGTGGACTTCGAGGGCGCGATCTTCATTGATGGTGTCGAGGGTCTCTTCCAGGGTGATTCGAACGTCATCGGAGGTGTCGCTCAGGTAGGTGGTGTGGGTAGAGAGCTTATGATCGTCGGTCCACTCCAGACCCATATTCCACATGCCGGACCACTGCACAATCTGCTCACTGCCACGCACGTTGGCGCTGGCGTTCAGGTCGCCCTCGGCGTTGGCCAACTCGGCTTCACGCTGACGGTAGTTGTCGGTTTGGTTCTTGTAATAGGTGCCGCCAACAAAGCCGAAGCGCCAGTCACCGGCGTCGTCCAGATCCAGGTTGTGGCCAACGCTGAGGCTGCCGCGGAACCCGGGATTGCTGCTCTTCTCCTGCAGCGTCATGTTGCGGTTCATATCCTGTGCCAGGCCACGGTTGATGGCCACCGCCTGATCGGCGTCCTGCACCACGCGGAAGATGTCGGTCACCGAGATGCCACCGTAGCTGGCAAAGGCATCACTGACCGACTGGGGCAGGGCACGGGTGCCGTCATCGCGGCCCTGCCAATCGTCATCGCCACCGGGGTAGGTGAGGCGGTCATCGCTGTTATTGGTGTTGTACTGGCCGCCGACCGAGAACTTGATAAAGAAGTCGTTGGGGATCGCCTTGGTGCGGATGTCGACATGACCGCCACCGAAGGTTGCCGGATTGGCGGGGGAGGCGGCTTTCTGCACCGACAGGGACTGGATGATGGCCGCCGGGAACAGATCCATCGGGATCACCGAACGGGTCGGGTCCGGGCTGGGCACCTGGGCGCCATTCAATGAGGTGCTGGAGTAGCGCTCACCGAGGCCGCGCACGTAGATAAACTGGCCGTTGCGCAGGGTCAGGCCGGTGACACGACGCAGGGCAGCAGCGGCATCGCTGTCGCCGGTACGGGCGATCTGGTCGGCGCCCATCAGGTCCGCCACGTAGGGGATCTCGCGGCGCTCTTCCACCACCTCAGAGGCGGCGCGTTGCAGGCGGCCGACCACAGAGATGACTTCCACCTGCTGGTTGTCGGCCCCGGCCTCGGTGTCGGTGTCAGCCGCCAGGGCCGGGAAGCTCAGCAAACTGGCGAGGGACAGGGCTTTTGCCACGGCCAAACCGGTTTTGCTGGTGCGGAATTTGGGTTGGGATTTCATGCTAAGACGTTCCTGAGTCCTTGGATAAGCGGGCTGCCAGCAGGCAACCCGATGGACGATACGGCAAGAAATGCCGGGGTGGTGAACCACCCCGGTCGTCCTGGGGGTTACGGCTGGTAGCTCCAGCCCTGAGTCCAGTCGTTGCTGCCATCGAAGGCGCCTTTGTAATCGGTGTCGTCGAAGAAGGCGTCAACGGTGCTCATGTCTTTACCGGTGCCGAGGGCGATGGAGGAAGCGGTGGGCATGCCGTTGGTCAGCTCAACCGGACCAATCACGTTGCCTTCCTGGCCTTCGAACCAGGCGGTGGTGTCAAACGCGTCTTCGTTCTTCACCGGCTCCACACAATCGATGATCGAATGGGTCAGGGTCAGGCTGCCGTCTTCGGCGTTGAGCTGGGTGGAGGCGTCATCAATCTCCAGGCACTCACCGGTGTTGATGCCACCCTGGATAACGAAGTTGGCGAGTTGGGCGCGGGTGGCTACACGCAGCACCATGCCCTCGGCATCGTCGCTGCCGTTGTTGCCACCGGCAGGCAGGATGGTGACGTTGGAGATCGTTGGGTTGGAGAACGGTGTACCCAGCGGGTCAGACTTGGAGCTGTCCGCTTCGATACCGCGGTTAGCGGCGTTGTCTTCCTGGGTGATGAACACGTACTGGGCTTTGCCACGCCAGCCGTTGGTCCAGTCCAGAGAGTCATCGAAGTTGTCGGTCAGGTAGACGTACTTGAGGTTGACGCTGCCGCCCCAGAACTCAACGCCGTCGTCGTCGTTCTTGTGCACCTGGATGTGGTCTACCTGGGTGCCCGAGCCAACGCCGCCGAAGCTGATGCCGTTCAGTTCCTGGGTGTCATTGATCTTGAAGCCGGCATAGCGCACCTGCACATAGCTCAACTGGCCGCTGGAATCCTCGTCGTTGTTGCCGCCGAACAGGTGGTTACCCACTTCGAACGCCACGTCGCAGTCGTCCAGGCTGGCACAGGTGTTTACCGGCGCATTCCCCAGCAGCACCAGACCGCCCCATTGGCCGCGGTCGGTGTTCAGGCCCAGTACGTCTTCGGAGGAGGTGAACACGATGGGCATCGCTTCGCTGCCCTGAGCCATGATTTTGGAGCCACGGCTGATCACCAGGTAGCTGTTGCTGGTGCCATAAACCTCAACCCCGGCCTGAATCGCCAGAGTAGCGCTCTGCTCATTGTCGCCGCCAATCACTACCGGGCCGCCATCCAGCTTGTACTTCACGTTGCTGCCTGCCAGCAGGGTAAGGTTGTTGGTGATGTTGCCGGTCAGGGTACAGACCAGATCGGTACCCTCGATAAGCGCGGCGTCCGCCGCGTCATTTGCGGTGCCGGCAGGGCAGGAGGTCAGCGGTGCCAGTTCGGTCGGGGCGCTGTCCTCCTCGTCATGGATGGCGGTGGTCCAGCCCAGCGTCCAGTCGTTGGTGCCGTCAAAGGCGCCGATGTAGGCGGCGTCATCGAGACGGCTGTCGATGTTGGCCAGGCCCGCTTTGCCGCCGGTCAGGGCCGGGGAAGCGGCGGTAGGCTGATAACCTTCCAGCGCAGCGGCACCCACGATGTTGCCCTCTTGGCCGGTGAACCAGGCTTCGACGTCGAGCAGCACGTTGTCGGCGTCGTCCTTCGGGTTTTTAAAGGCTTCCACACAGTCGATCAGGCTGTGGGTCATCACCAGTTCGCCACCCTGGGCGTTGGCCACGGTGCTGGCGTCGTTGATCTCAAGACACTCACCGGTCTCCAGGCCACCTTTTACCAGCGCGTTGTGCAGGGAGGCGCCGGTGCCGACCCGGAACAGGATACCTTCGGCGTCGTCGCCGCCGCCGTTGGTGCCTCCGCCCAGTTGCAGGGTCAGGTTGGCCAGAGTGGGCTTGGACATCGGCTCATCGGTGCCGGATTTGGAGCTGTCGGCTTCGATACCCCGGTTGGCGCCATTGTCGTCGGTACGGATGTAGACGTGTTGAGCGGCGCCACGCCAGCCGTTGGTCCAGTCGAGGGAGTCGTCAAAGTTTCCGGTCAGTACCACATGCTTGACGGTGGCGTTGCCGCCCCAGAACTCAATGCCGTCGTCGTCGTTCATATGAACCTGCAGGTAGTCGACGGTGGTGCCGGAGCCCACCCCCGCGAACGAGACGCCGTTCAGTTCCTGAGTGTCGTTAATCTTGAAGCCGCCGAATTCAACGCGGACGTATTTGAGGGAGCCAGAGCTGTCGTCCTCAATGTTGCCGCCGTAGCTGTGGTTACCCACCTCAAACGCGGCGTCACAACTGGCCAGGTCGGCACAGGCGTTGACCGGAGCGTTACCCAGCAGCACCAGGCCGCCCCACTGACCGCGGTCAGTCGACAAGCCCAGGCCGGATTCCACGGAGGTGAAGACGATGGGGGTGTCGGCGGTGCCTTCGGCCTGGATTTGAGAACCCCGGCTGATCACCAGATAGGCATCGGAGTTGCCCAGAATGGTGGTGCCGGGCTCAACGTTCAGTACGGTCTGGTTGGTGTTGTCGCCACCCACCACAACCGCACCGGACAGCTCCCACACCACGTCGTTGCCGAGGGTGATGCTGTCTTCGGTCTGATTGCCGCTGCCGTTAGCGTTGCCGGTCAGGTTACCGGACAGGGTCCACACCTCTTTGCCGTCCACGGTTGCGATGCTGGTGCTGCGGGTCGCGAAGCTGCCGTACGCCTCTTCCGTCGGTGAACTGGTCGGCGGGGTGGTGGGATTGGTCGGGGTGGTGGGGGTGGTTTCGCCACCGGCATTGATGTTGATGTCGCCACCACAGCCGGCCAGGATCAGGGCCGAAGTCAGAGCACTTAGGGTGAATAGGTTCTTGAGTTTCATTGAGGTTCTCCGCAACTGCATTGCGTTTGTTGTGATGAATTGGCGTTGCAAGCTAGTTTCGGAATGTTTCACTAAAGTTAATTTTGTTCGCTGGGTTTTTGAGCAATTATTCAAACCCGCTTCCGGCGCGGCTTTCAGCGGTGCCTGAAATATAAATTTCAATTAACTGTCATGGAACGTGCATCGAAAAAGCGCGACTTGGCAGCGAATTGAGCCTCTTTTTCGATAATGTGGCGAACCGGGAGTGAACGGCGGTGAATGGGTTGGTTTCGGCCGCGGTGGTGTTTTCTTTGGTGGCGATGTGCCGAACATTGCCAAACGGGGTGCGATTGCCGCTGCTCCTGATCCTGGGCACCGTGGCCGGGCAACTGGTCAGCCGGCTTCAGTGGGACAGCGGCTGGGATGCGCAGTCGCTCACCACCGGCATCCTCTATCTGGTGCTGCCTTTGCTTGTCTGGGAGTTGGCGGCCCGCTTGCCGTTGCGCCGTTTACGCCGCTATCGCGGGCCGGTGGCGGTCCAGGCCCTTCTGACCTTCCTGATGATGCTGGCCGGGGTCAGTGCGGTGTTGTTCTTTGGCATCAGCCACGCTGGCTTTCCTCTGTTATCGGCGTTGGTGGCCGCCACGCTGTTGGCGACCGCCGACCCCGGGTTCGCCACGCCCTACCTTGAGGGAGCCCGTCGGGTACAGGTCTGGCTCGAGGGGGAGGCGGCCGTGGTGGATGCATTGGCGTTGGTGTTGCTGATGGTGTTGCTCTCTCTGGACAGTGTCAGCCAGTGGTCAACGGCCACCCTGATGACGGACCTGTTGCGAACCGTTGCGGGTGCCATGTTGGCGGTGGCCTGTGGCGTGGCGGTGTGGCGAGTGGCCGGCGGCGCGCGCTGGGGGACGGTGTTAACCGGAGTGTGGCTTTGGTGGCTCTATCTGGGGGCCGAGTGGCTGCTGGCGGCCCCCGGTCTGGTGGTGGTGCTGGCTGCCACGGTATGGATTCGGCGGGGGCGGCCAGCGCCATTGCCCTGTCTGAATCTGACGCCCTGGTTGGCCGACAGCCTGGTGGTGGTATTGGGGTTTACTCTGACGGCGGCGATGTTCACCGAGCGCTATTGGGCGATGTTGCTGGCCATTGGGGCGGCGGGGGCGGTACGCCTGCTGTCGTTGCTGCCCTGGCTGATGTGGCGGGGATTGCCGATTCGGGGAGAGGAGCGGCGCCAGTGGTTGCTGGCGCCGAGTCGGGGGCCAATCACCTTAGCGTTGGTGTTGGCCCTGCCGACGGACTTGCCCGCCTGGTGGACGGTGCAGTCGTTAGCGTACGGTGTGATCTTGTTTGACCTGCTGCTCCAGGGCAGCCTGATCCACGGGGGGCGCAGCGGTTAGCGGCGGCTCAACGGTCACCTTGGGCAGCACCGGCGGCTGGGTACGGAAGTGGCGATAGAGCACGGCGGCAATGGCGGAGGCAAACAGCGCCAATGGCAGCAGCACGGCGGTCCGTGCGATCAGTGCGCTGTGCTCTGCGTAGAACGGGGTGTTCACGACGAAAGCGCCGAAAAAGCCGAGGCAGCCAGCCCAGCACCAGGCGCTGACGGCGTTGACCAGAGCGAAACGACGGCGGGACAGGTGCGCGGCACCCATCAGCATCGGCACCAGCACCCGGACAAATGGCAGGAAGCGGGCCGCGAACAGCGCCAGAATACCGTGCTTGCGGAACAACTCCGCAGCCCGGTTCAGGGTGCCCTCAGGCAGCAGTCGTTCAATATTGAATCGGGAGGGGCGCTGTTCCAGCCAGCGGCCCTGTTCATACGCGAGATAGCCCCCCACTGCCGCCGCAGCCGGGATCACCACGATACTGACGCTGGGATCAACAATGCCCAGTCCCACCAGGGCACCGCCAAAGATCACGATGCTGTCCCCGGGGAGGGGCAGGAAAACAAAGGCCGATTCGATCATCAGGATCAAGAACAGGCAGAGCACCAAGAGCCAGATGTGGGGATATTGCTGCAAAAATCCCACATCCTGGTGCCAAATGGCATGAAATAAATCGATCATCCTGAGTAACGCTGCTTCGGGCGCCGACAAGGCGCGCTTGGGGGGCTTCCAGCATAGCCAGCAGGAGTAAAATCGAACACGAAAAAACGTGATTTATGTCGGGTAGGTCACGCTCCGTGATGCCCCTGTTCCTCCGCTTGCTCAACATCTGGCCGAAGCGGAACAATTGTGGCTTGTTGGTCAAAATAGGCATCGGGCTGGTTGAGTGCCAGGGCCAGGCAATACAGTTTGTCCTGCATCATCGCCATCACCTGAACCAGCCCATGATAGGGGTTGCTGGCCCGCTCGAGGGTGCGGTCAACATGGGATTGTAGCGCCCGCAGTTGAGGCTGGTGATCGGGTTTGGCTGTGGCGATGGTCTCGTCTATCAGAGTCTGGCGCAGACGCTCCAGCGCTTGTGGGTCGTCTTTGGCCAGTTGTTGCAGCGTGTCGAAATCCGGCAGTGAAGTCATGCTCCCCTCCGATTCGTTGAGATGCCGCAACGTCCGTTGTCGGGGAGTGCCGTCCATGGCGCGTCCGTCTGAACGCGCCATCAAAGCATGGTTGCCGGTTGCCGCCTTGGCAAGGTTTCGGCGAGGCAAATGAGGACGTTAGGCCGTCTGAGACCGGGCGGGGAATGGTGAGGGACCGTGGATGGCAGCGTCGCCGTGTCGGTTTATCTTAACCGGGTGCAACGGAGCGACACTGCCATAACAGGGACGGGACACTTTGGTGTCAGTTCTGGCCTTTGATGTAGTAGTTGATGCGGTCGCGCGGGCTAAGGTATTCAAACGCGGCCTTGGACAGCGCTTCCGGGGGCAGACACTTGGCCACCTTGAGGCCCTCTTCGCCAACGCTGATCACCGCGGCGCTGTTCATCGGAATGGCCGGGTCGTAAAGCATCACATTGGGGCTGAGCAGGTTTTGCTCATCCAGTGACATCACGATGCCGTACTGGCCGCTGTCCAGTTGAACAATGGAGCCTGGCGGGTAGATCCCCATCATCTTGATAAATTGCTGCAGATAGTGGGTATTGAGCTGGTCCTGGCGGTGCTTATAGAGCCATCCGAGAGCGGTATTGGGGGTGCGACGTTTTCGGGGGTCTTTGTGGTGCACCAGGTTGTCGTATTCATTGACCACCGTCACCAGCTGGGCCAGCGGATCGATGCGGTCGGCCTTGAGCCCTTCCGGGTAGCCACTGCCATCAAGAAACTCGTGGTGCTGGCGGATGATGGCCACAGCCTGCCAGGGCAGTCCATTGTCGCCGTCTATCAGGGCATCGGCCATATTGGGGTGGTTTTTAAAGACCGCCCACTCTTTGGCGTCGTTGGGCATTCGGGTGGCGAGGCCAGCGGGCAGTCGCAACTTACCAAAATCGTGGAACAGGGCACCCAAGCCCACCACTTCCATCTCCATCTCGGTCAGGCCAAGGCGTTTGGCCAGCATCAACGACAACACCGTCACGTTCAGGCCGTGATGGTGGATGGCGTCACTGTGCTCCCCTTCGCTCATCAGGTGCAACTCCAGACCATCGGAGTTCACCAACTCGGCAATGATGCCCTGAACCACCTCAGTGGCGGCTTGCACCCCTTCCGCCGGGCGCGCCCGCACCTTGCTGGAAAGCGAACGGGCCCGGGCCAGGTTGTCCCGGTATTTCTTGGTGGCGTGGTTCAGGGATCGCTGGTAGCTCTTCAGCCGTTCAATCCGGGCCTGTTTGGCCTCAGCTAATGATTGCTGCACCTGAATCAGGGTGTCCTCATCCGGGACTGCCGGGGCAGCCGGCTCATCGGCTGCCACCCGGGAGCGGTCGGGATCGATGTAGACAAAGGTGAGCTTCAGCCGCTTCAGCAGCGCAATCTGTTGCGGCTCCTTAATGCGGAAGCTGTTGAACATAAAGGGGTGATCTCGCCAACCGATGGGAAGGCGAACAAAGTGTCCGACACGGACTTTATCAATATCGAGTTTGGTACTGGCTTGGCTCATGTTTGTCGGCAACTCACGATGTTGCCGACAGTTTACATGAACCAATATCTAGAGGATACAGAGTGTTACGGCCTGGCGAGCAGTTCGGCCAACAACTCATCACGGCTCCAGGTCCGGTGCGCGATACGCTCCCCATCACTGCGAGTCAGCTGAAAGTGCGGGTCTTCGGCAAAGTGGCGGGCCTGGCGCAGATCCATGATCGGGGCCTGCAGCATGTAACGCTCATTCGGCATCGATTCAAAGCGGATGACCTGAACCGGAGAACGGACAAATTCGTGGTCTTCGGCGTTGGCTTCAAACAGCGCATCGTAGCGGACGGTGATCACCTGTGAACCGGGGCCGATGTCCAGATTCTGATGGTACGCGTCAACGGGTTCACCGTTCAGGGTCAGCACCCGGACATTACTGCCCAACTGCAATTGTCCGGCAAACGCGGTGGTGGCGCTGAGCAACAGCGCGCTGAGCAGGGTAATGCGTTTCATGGTGTGGCCTCCTGTAGTCTGCCCATACACAGACCCAACAGGAGGCCGGGTGTGTTCATTCTTTTGTGGAATAACCACCAAACGGCAGCAACAGGTTGATGCGGGCGCCCTGCAACGGGGACTGGTCGATGGTCAGTTCACCGCCGTAGGCCACGGCCAACTCCTGACATACCGCCAGGCCGATGCCCTGGCCGGGGTGGCGCTCGTCGGCGCGTTCGCCACGACGCAATACCCGCTGGCGTTCTGTCGGGTCGATGCCCGGGCCGTCATCTTCCACCTGCAACAGGCAGTGGCCACCGTCGGTTCGACTTGCGCTGACCCGAACGGTATTGAGGGCAAAGCGATAGGCGTTGTCCATCAGGTTGCCCATCAGCTCCATCAGGTCCTCTCTGGAGCCCGGGAAGGCGCAACCGGAGGCGATCTGGATGTCGCAATGCACCCCTTTGTCCCGGTACACCTTATCCAGCATGGTGGTGAGCTGACGAACCACAGGCTCTATCTCAGCAGTGGCCTGGCTCAGGCCCTGACGCCCCATGGTGGCTTTACGCAACTGGTACTGCACCAGCAGGTCCATCTGGCCAAGTTGCTCATACAGCTCCTCCCGCGTGGTGCTGGGGTCCTTGGCGTCGTCGAGAATCGCCTGAGCCGCAGCCAGCCGGGTTTTGAGGCTGTGAGCCAGGTCTTTCATGGCATTCTGGTAGGTCTCCTTACGCCGCTCTGACTGGGTCAGCAGTTCGTTCAGGGCCAGGGTGATCTCGTGCAGTTCGTTGGCCTTGGGCGGGTCCAACCGGGTGCGTCGACCGCGGATGATCTGGTGCAGCTGCTCACCGAGGTGCTTAAGCGGCTTCATCCCCCACAATGCCGCACTGATCAGCAGCAGCATAATAATGGGCAGGGTGATGGCGACCTTCATGGCCACCCGCCGGTCCAGGGTTTTCAGCTCCGCAGCGGCGTCAGCACCATCGCGCAGGATAAGAATGTCGACGTGGCCCTTATCGGTATCGAACGACAGGGGGTATAGGTAATAGGGCTTGTTGTTGTTGAGCACCAGCGGGTGGGTGGGGGCCAGGTCGGGGTCGTCCGGCAGCAGGTCGCACAAGCCGGTGAGCCCTTCGCGCTGCGCGCCTTTGGAGATAAAGATGGATCCTCTTTCTGCGCTGCATACCGCAAACAGGTTGGCTCCGGGCTTAAAGCGTTCGTCGTTGGCCAGTGCGCCGGAGCCAATATTAACGCCATCCTCCCGCAGCTCGTCGCCAATGTAGGCAAGCTGGGCCGGAATGGTGCGGGCGGTACGACCATAGAGGTCGTTCTCGTTCAGATAGCGCTCGGCCCCGGCCAGGGTCAGTACCGCCAGGGTCAGCACGATCATTGAGGTGCCAATCACCCGACGGAAGATGGTCGGGCGTTGGCAGAGTTGGCGAAATTGCATGGTTACTGGCAGGCCTGATTAAAGCGGTAGCCCTGGCCACGGATGGTGACGATGGGGTTGTTCATGCCCCCGCTGACCAGCTTTTTGCGCAGTCGGGAGATCATCACTTCAACGGTGTTCGGGTCGCCTTCGCGGTCCTCGTACAGCACGTCCAGAAGGCGTTGCTTGGAGATCACCTGCTGATGATGGCGCATCAGGTACTCCAGGATCTGGTATTCAAACGCGGTCAGCTCAAGCAGGTCACCGGCCAGGGTGACGCTTTTGCCGGTCAGGTCCATCTTCAGCGAACCACAACTGATCTCCGGTTTGATAAAGCCGGCGCTGCGGCGCACCAGGGCGTTGAGGCGAGCCATCAGCTCCTCAATGCGGAAGGGCTTAACCAGATAGTCGTCGGCGCCAGCGTTCAGACCCTCCACCTTGTCCTGCCAGCTGTCACGGGCGGTCAGGATCAGAATGGGGAACGCTTTGCCCTGATCCCGCAGTCGCTGGATTAGGGACAGGCCGCTTTCGTCGGGCAAACCGAGGTCAACCACCGCAATGTCCAGGGGGTAGTTATTGGCCAGGTACTCGCCTTCAGAGGCGGTCTGACTGGCCTGCACCTGGTTGCCCAGCTCAGAAAGGCGCACCTTAAGGTGGTGGCAAAGGAGCGGGTCATCTTCAATTACAAGTATTTGCATATCGGTGGTCCGGGTAAGCCATTCAATCCACTACAGCATACGCTGAACGGCTGTATCCTGGCTGAACTTGATCAACAGAGTGTCGGCACTGTAGCAAAACGTGACGGGGCGGGCGCTTTTGCTGTTAACAAAAATGGCAAAAAAAGGTCATTCACGTAGAATAGCCTGCCACCTTTTGCCAACAAGGATGCGACGATGTTGCGCACGCTGCTCGCCGTTACGGCTCTGCTGTTCTCCACTCTCGTCGGGGCTGAAACCCTCTACTTCACTGCGATTCCGGATCAGGATGAGCGTCGCCTGCAAACCCGTTTTGATCAGGTGGCCGACTACCTGGCCGAAACCCTCGACGTTGAGGTGAAGTACCTGCCGGTGAAATCCTACGCGGCGGCGGTGACGGCGTTTCGCAATAATCAGGTGCAGCTGGCCTGGTTTGGTGGGCTTTCCGGTTTGCAGGCGCGGCGCATGGTGCCGGGCTCCCAGGCCATTGCCCAGGGCTACGAGGACCAGTTTTTCCGTACCTACTTTGTGGTGAATACCCGCACCGGCCTGGATAAACAGCGCGAACTGGCGCGGGAAGACCTGATGGGCCTCAGCTTTACCTATGGTGCCAAGGGCTCCACCTCCGGTCGCCTGATGCCCCAGTACTACATCGAGAAGCATCTGGGGCGGGACAGTGACGTGTTCAGTCGGGTGGGCTACTCCGGTGACCACAGCCGCACCCTGGCCCAGGTTCAGGCCGGTGTGTTTGACGCCGGTGCGGTCAACTACAAGGTCTGGCAACAGGCGATCCGCGATGGGGTGGTGGATCCGGCCAAGATTAAGGTGCTGTGGGAAACGCCGCCTTACCCGGATTACCACTGGACCGTGCGCGGGGATGCCGACGCCCGATTCGGTGATGGTTTTACCCGTCGCCTTCAGGCCGCCTTGCTGGGCATGACCGAGCCTGAACTGCTCAACGCCTTCCCCCGCCAGGGCTTTGTCGAAGCCAGTAACGAGGACTATCAGGCCATTTCGGACGTTGCTGAGGCGATTGGCCTGTTGCGCTGATGCCACTGTTTACGTTGAACCGGGCCACCCTGCGACAAGGCAACGAAGTGGTGTTGCAGTCGGTCAGCCTGGCGATTCAGGCGGACGAGCGGGTGGCCATTCTCGGCCCCTCCGGGGTGGGGAAAACCACGCTGTTGAACCACCTCTACCAGCAGGCGCCCCAGCAAGTGGCGCTCTGCCCCCAGGCTCAGGGCCTGGTGGAACCCCTGTCGGTTTACCACAACATCTACATGGGCGAACTGAATCGCCACTCCAGCCTGTACAACCTGATCAATCTGCTGCTGCCTTTGCCAAAGCCCCGTCGCGCCATTGGTGAACTGGCCGCCAGTCTGGGACTGGATGGCAAGCTGATGACGCCGGTTGCACAGTTGTCCGGTGGCCAACGCCAGCGCACCGCGCTGGGACGGGCTTTGCATCAGGCTAAGCCCACTCTGGTGGCGGATGAACCGGTATCCGCGCTCGATCCGATACAAGCCAAATCCGTACTGCAACGTGCGCTTGAACAGCACCAGGGGGCGGTGGTGGCCCTGCATGACGTGGCGTTGGCCCGGGCATGTTTTGACCGGGTACTGGGCTTGTCCGGCGGCCGGTTATTGTTCGATAAGCCCGCTGAGACGCTGTCAGAGGCGGATCTGGCGCAACTTTACCGATGATGACTCCGCGCTTGCGTCGCCTGACCCTGGGACTGTTGGTGCTGGGTGGCGTTTGTGCGGTTGTTGGCGATGTTGGCCTGGTTGCCACTGAGCCGGGCAGTGAGCTGTTGCGCCTGTTCCAGGGGCTGTTGATGCCCGACTTCCTGGCCACGGAACGGTTGTTTGAGGCGCTGTTCGCCACCGTGGCCTTTGCGCTGCTGGGGGTGACGCTGGGGGCCGTGGTGGGGGCGATGCTGGCGCCGCTCTATCATCTTCGACTGGTGCGATACGGTTGCGGCCTGTTGCGGTCGGTGCATGAGCTGTTCTGGGCGCTGCTGCTGATGCAGCTGTTTGGCTTGTCGGGCCTGACCGGAGTACTGGCGCTGGCGATCCCATTCTCCGCCATGTTTGCCCGCATCTATTCCGACCTTCTGGCCCAGGCACCTGCCACCGTAGAGCAGGCTCTGCCTTATCAAACCCGCTGGCTTGATCGTTTGCTCTATGGACGTCTGGCACCGATGTGGCCGGCGCTGGCCAGCTATACCCGCTACCGCTTCGAGTGCGCCATCCGTTCCGCCACCGTGCTGGGCTTTATCGGCTTACCCACCCTCGGCTTTTACCTCGAGTCCGCCTTTCGACAGGGATTTTACGCACAGGGGGGCGCGCTGCTGTGGCTGCTGCTGCTGTTGATCGGCAGCTTGCGCTGGTGGGGGCGTCCTGCGCTATTGCTGCTGTTACTGGCGCTCTCGCTGTGGTGGTTGCCGCCAATGGTGTGGCCGGGTGGTCAGTGGATCGTCCAGTTTCTGACCGAAGGGATCTGGCCCGCACCGTTGCGTCAGGGGGATTGGGCGGGGCTCTGGCAATGGGCCAGCAGCCTGTTTCCCCTGGCGGCGGATGGCCTGGTCAACACCTTACTGGTGTCCGGACTGGCCCTGGCCATCAGTCTGGTGCTGACCCTGCTGCTGTGGCCCTGGGCCAGCCGCTCAGTGATGGGACACGCCAGCACCGTGGGGCAGGGGGTATTGCTGTTTGGGCGTTCATTGCCCGAGCTGTGGCTGGCCTTTGTCCTGATGCTGGTGCTCGGTCCAAGTGCCTTGCCGGCCGCGCTTGCATTGGCGCTGCATAATGGTGCGCTGGTGGCTTTTCTGACTGCGCGGGAAGCGGACCGCCTGACCCTTCGGCCCGACGCGCCCCGAGGCTGGAACCGGCACCACTACGAACTGTTGCCGCGGGTTTACCCCGGCATGGTCAACCTGCTGATGTATCGATTTGAGTCGATGGTGCGGGAGACGGCAATGATGGGGATGCTTGGCATCGCGACATTGGGGTTCTACGTGGACAGTGCGTTTGAGCTGTTTCGTTTTGATGAGGCGATGGCGTTGATCCTGCTCAGTGGACTATTGAATCTTTTGGTCGAGGGTGCGTGTCGCCGGGCGTTGTCGACCCGCTGAGAACGCAATGGATGAACCATCGTACTGCCATTGCAGTTCGCCTAACAGGCCGTGGAGCAGGGCGTCATAGAGTGCCTCCAGAGTGGTCGGGTCGAGCCACTCCGGGCTTTGCTCGAGCAGAGAGGGCAGTGGAGTTACCCGCCAAATCACCGGGTTGCCCCGGTTATCCCGGCTGAACTCAAATGCCACCAGACTTAATCCCAGTGTGTTCTGCAACTGCCGTAGTGGCCGGATGTCTCCCGAACGCCCGGCGCCGTGTTGCGCCACAAATGGTCGGGTTTCGTAGTAGTGCTCACCGGTGAGCACACCGAGAAAGTCGTTATGCTCAGGCGTCTGGCTGGCATCCGCCTGGCGGCAGGCCATCGGTTTTACCATCCCATTCCAGGGCAGGGAGGCCCACTGACGTCGATTGCCAACCAACAGCGGCGGCCGTCCGAGTTGGGCCTGATCGCGCACAATCAGTGGGCACCCGAGGCGGGCACTGAGCGCATCAAAATCGCTGCTTTGGCCGCAGGGTAAGGTGTGACTGCAGCCGATCCCCAGCTCTTGTGCGGTGGCGATGGCGGTAGCCTGACGGCTGTGGTTGAGCCGTGAAATGGGATTGAAAACCGGCAGTTGATGGTCAAGGTAGTGCTGCTCCAGTGCCAGTAACTCATCCAATCGGTGAGGGCCAGGTTCGGTCATCGGTGTGGGCGCCCAGGGCAGCAGACCTTTGCCGCCGGGCCAGCGCAAGGCACCGGGGCCGGTACCGATGCCGAATCGAATATGACGGTATAACGTTGGATGGTGGGCACTCAGCCAGTCAAAGAAAGCCAGATGCCAACGATCTGGTTGCTGCACCACCACATGGAGGTGGGGGCGTCCTAACAGAAACGGCAGGTTGCGCACGCCAAAGCGCCACCTCAGACGGAGGTGGGAGCGAAGTCGCGACAGCCACGTTGGGGCGTTCATAACGTTGATATTGGGGTTACCTGGGAAAGTGCCATTACACCGGGAGCCGGTGTGGTTAAACTTGCACCAAGAAGGGTCATGGTGCACCTTATCCGGGGCAGCTATGCCTCTAATCTAGTTACTTTTACTGTAGTCCAGTCGCCAGCAGTCTACCCATATCGGATACTGTTTATTTATCCAGTGTTGTTTGCTACCCTGACTGGGCAATGAGTTTTCACAGATGAGGATGCGGACATGGCGGTGATCGTCAAGTACGTGGTGGAGCGGGACGGAGAGGAGCGGATGACCTTTTCAACCAAAGCCGAAGCGGACGCGTACGACAAGATGCTGGATCTGGCCGAGAGCCTGGAGCCAATGCTGGCCCAGTCGACGCTGGTTGAGGAAGAGAAACTGGAGGAGTTGGCCCTCTTCCTGGCGGAACGCAAGGTGGAACTGATGGCCTTGCTGAAGGGTGGAAAAGCCGCTAAACCGGCCGCGAAGCCTGCGGCGAAAGCCAGTAAGGCCAGCAAAGCCGCCTGAGTGCTTGCATCAAAAAAGACCGGCCATGGGCCGGTCTTTTTGTTGGCATGTCAGAGGGTTCCGCCCTGTGGTGGTTTGCGGGCAAACAGCGGGCGCAGGCTCCAGGCAGCCAGCAGGCTGAACAGCATGACGCTGGACATAATGGCCGCCAGTCGCAGCCAGGGGGCACCACTGGCCTGGCGCAGGGCGATAAAATCGACAGTGCTGGGCAGCCACACCGCCAGTACGCCGGCCACCAGGCCCGCCTGCAGCACAATGACACTCCAGCGACGTCGGGCCAACAGCAGCAGGGGAGCCAGGGCGAGCAGGGCGGTGGGCAGCAGAGCGCCAAAGCGCATAAAGTGGGCAGCCAGCAGCAGGTAGGCCAGCACAACAAGAACAATTCGCCAGATCATGGGTTACTCCTGAATCCGATGCCGACACAGTAACCCAGTGACGGAGGGCAGGCACTGCCCCAAAGGGGGTAGTTTGATGCTATCCGTGTGATCTCTTTGGCAATTTTGAACTCAGGCACAAACAAAAGCCCGCCATTAAGGCGGGCTTTTTCAATTCAGGCTGAGAGTCAGGCGTCTTTGCCGGACTTACGGCGGCTGGCCGTCGGTGCCTTGGGGCTGTTGGCCTGCACCAGTTCGCCGGTCAGCTCCGCAACGGTCTGGCCATACTGGGTCAGCGCTTCGATGCTGGTTTTCATGTAGCTTTCCATCCCTTCGCGGAATTGGTTGGACAGCTCCACCTGCTTCTCCACCAGCTGCATGGGGGTGGCGCACTGGGCCAGTGCCTGACTGTTTTCCAGGCTGCTCTGAACCATCTGGTTAACAAAGTCGTTATTGCGCAGCGCAGCATCGCTGGCAAACTGAGTGCTCAGTTCACGCACTTTGGTGTTGGTATCAATGCTGCGTTGCAGCTGCTCATCAAACTGGGTCTTTACGTCAGTAAACATGCGCCATGCTCCCCGCTAAATTGGCCAATAATGGAATTGTGCAGTGCACAATCAATGCTTAATTTAGAGCCGGGGTGGCGAAAGATCAAGCAAAATTGTGCGCTGCACAAAAAGTTCATATTGTGCTGCGTCCACGGCTGGCCTTTCTTTGCCCAGTCCAACTCCCTACACTGGGGCAAACACCGACAGGACATCACCATGAAGTTGATCAAGCGTTACCCCAATCGCCGACTCTACGATACCGAGCTGAAGCGTTACATTACGCTGGCGGACGTTCGTGATTACATCAAGGGATACCAAAGCTTCGAGGTGGTGGATTCCAAAACCGGTGATCCCTTAACCCGCCAGGTGTTGCTGCAGGTGCTGACAGAGATGGAGAGTGAAGGGCATGCCTCGGTTCTCACCGATAAATTCCTGGAGGAGATCATCCGTCTCTATGACAGCCGCATGAGTGGTATGGCCGGCCAGTGGCTGGAGCAGGCGATGGTCAGTTTGCTGGGGCAACAGCAGCAGTGGCAGCAGGAGCTCAAGCGGATGCAGGAGTTCAACCCTGCCCAGGTGTTTGGCGCCTTTTTTAACCCGATGGGCGATCGGGATAAAAAGTAAGCCAGGCAGAAAGCCTCATTCGAAATCAGTTGTTTAACACACGATTGCAGCGCGAATTATTTTCATGTTCGGTATAAGTTAATTTGCATGGATTAAAATATCGCCAGTCGCTCTTTAGGGAGTAGGTTCAGCTCAAATTTGCGCCTATAATCCGCGCGTTTTTTTTCGTAGGAAGTTTGAGATGAAAAAGCTCGTTCTGAGCGCAGTGGCCGTTGCCCTGACCACCTCCTCCCTGACTGGCTGCATGGGCCAGATGGGCGTATCCGCCGCCGTAACCAAAGCCAACCTGTCCGTCGTGGACAACCGTTACGGCCGCGCCGGTCTGTTTATGCTGATGAGCCCGGTATACGGCATCGCCAGCATGGCTGACCTGTTTATCTTCAACAGCATCGAGTTCTGGACTGGCACCAACCCGATCACCGGTCGTTCTCCGGCGGTGGTTGATATGCCGGTAGAAGCGATCTTCAAGGTAAACCAGCACCTGGACAGCAGCCTGACCGAAAACCCGAATCTGGACCAGAAGCTCCAGGGCAAGGTTGAGCGTATCCAGATGGAGTACCTGGACCAGGACAGCACCCGCATGAACCTGTTCTTCGAAGACGGTTCTGAGCGTCAGCTGCTGGGTCAGCGTATGGGCGACCGCGTTGAGTTCAGCCTCGATGGCGAAGCCATTGCGACCGTATCCGTTGCCGAACTGGAAGCTTACGTCGAGACTCGTCAAAGCTAAGTTCACCAGGCAGGAAGAAGCCGGGCATTTGCCCGGCTTTTTTTGTGCCCATTCCTATCCTCGATAGGGTCATTGTTCTGTCAGATAGCGGTGGCATGGTTTTCTGCACATCGTTGCAACTGCGCTTTACTTAAGACAGCAACGTCACCTGTGACAAGGAGCTCCCATGACCCTTTCTGAACTGGATATCGCCGTGGTGCTGTTGGATGGCACCGAATCTCCCGGTACGACGCCGCAGGACGTCGACGCCTGCCTGACACTGTCATTGGATGAATTGATCGAACAGGCAGAGAACTGGCCGGGAATGGTGGCCATTCCACAGCAAATGACGGCGTAACGGCACTTTTCGTGCGATAAAAAAACACGGCCAGTTGGCCGTGTTTTTTGTGCGCTTAAGGCAGGTCCGGAATCGGCTCTGGCCGGTAGTGTTCCGGCGTCAGACCGGCCATCTCGGGCAGCACGGTGCCGATGGCGATGGAGGACCAGGTGCCGCTGATGATGCCGACAAACAGCGCAATGGCGAAGCCGTGCAGCGAGGCACCGGCAAAGATCCAGACCGCCGCGACGGTGGTCAGGGTGGTGCCTGAGGTCACCATAGTGCGGGCGAAGGTCTGTTTAACCGCCGTGTCGTTGATTTTGGCCAGCAGCCAGTCGGGCTTGGCCAACAGCAGCTCACGGATGCGGTCCGACAGAACAATGGAGTCGTTGAGCGAGTAGCCCACGACCGCCAACACCGCCGCCAGTACCGTCAGGTTGAACTCCATCTGGGTAACGGCAAACAGGCCCAGCACCATGATCACATCGTGCAGCAGCGCCAACAGGGCGCCGGAGGCCAGTCGCCATTCGAAGCGGTACCAGAGGTAGAACAGGATGGCCAGCATTGAGAACAGCACAGCGACGCCACCGGTCTCTGCCAGTTCCTGACCCACCTGAGCGCCCACCACACTGGAGGCGATCAGCTGCACGTCCGGATCAATCTGTTGCAACACCGACAGGGCGGTGACATCACTGCTGGCCTGCGGGTCGACCGGGCCGGTGCGGATCAGCCAACGGCCCGGCTCACCCGCCTGAACCAGGCTGACGGTCTGGCCCAACCCCTGTTCCAGTCGGCTGGTCAGATCCAGGCCGCTGTACTGGGCGTCCATTTTCACTTCGGTAATCACGCCGCCGGTAAAGTCCATGCCCCAGTTCAGGCCACGGATCCCCAGCGCCAGCAGCGCTGCAACGGTCAGCAGGATGGAAAAAGCGGCGGTCAGGTAACGCCAATGGGTCATGGAGCGAATATCGAATCTCATATGGTCACCTTGCGACGAGTGTCTTGGCCCCACACCAGGTTGATCAGGGCGCGGGACAGGAATACCCCGGTAAACAGGCTGGTCATCAGGCCGAGGCCCAGGGTCAGGGCAAAGCCCTGGATGGGACCGTTACCGATGGAGTAGAGCACCAGGGCGGTGATCATGGTGGTCAGGTTGGCGTCCCAGATGGTGGTCAGGGCGCGGTCGAAGCCGAGATGGATGGCGCGGGCCAGACTGTGGCCCTGGCGGATCATGTCACGGATGCGCTCGAAGATAAGCACGTTGGTGTCCACCGCCATACCGACTGTCAGCACCAAACCGGCGATGCCGGGCAGGGTCAGCACCGCACCGGGCAGCAGGGCCATCAAGCCAAACAGAGTGACCAGGTTGGCCACCAGTGCGACGTTGGCGACCCAGCCCAGTCGGCGATACCACAGGGCCATAAACAGCAGGGTGGCGCCCATGCCGACGGCCAGTGCCTGGAAGCCGTTTTCGATGTTTTCCGCCCCCAGGGTGGGGCCGATGGTGCGTTCCTCAACGATCACCACCGGAGCGGTCAGAGAGCCGGCACGCAGCAGCAGGGCGAGCTGTTGCGCTTCCGCCATGGAGCCGCTGCCGGTGATCACAAAGCGGCTGCCCAGCTGACTCTGGATGGTGGCCACGCTGATCACCTCGGTGTCGACCACGGAGCGGCCGGCGGCGTCCTGGCGATACTCGCTGAACGCGGTGGCCATCGGGTAGCCGATCTTATTGCGGGTAAAGTCGGACATGATGCGGCCGCCGGCGGCGTCCAGCACGATATTGACCTGGGGCTGAGACATCTCGTCGAGCCCGGCCCGGGCGTCGATGATGTGTTCCCCGGTCAGCACCGGCAGGCGCTTAACGGACACGGTGCCGCCCTGGTTAAAGGGCAGGGTTTTACCCTGAACCGGCTCACCCTGGTTGACCTCGTAGAAGGCCAGGCTGGTGGTAGCGCCGATCACTTTTTTGGCCGCCACCGGGTCTTGCACCCCGGGCAGCTCAATGCGGATGCGGTTGGTGCCCTGACGCTGGACCACGGCCTCGGTAATGCCCAGCTCCTCGATGCGGCTGCGCAGGATCTGCAGGTTCTGGATCACGGTCAGGCGGGTCAGTTGCTCCTGCTCTTCCGGTTTCATGGAGAGGGCAAGACCGTCAACATGGTTGCGCCACTGCCAGCCCGGGTAGTCCTTCTTCACCACCTCGATCACCTGCTGACGTTGGGCGTCAGTCAGGGCACTGGTGGTGACACTGTGGTCATGCTGGGCCTGGGCGCGCACGCCGCGAACGGTGCTGCGCAGGGATTGCATCACGGCTTGCTGCTGGGCGTTCATCACCGGTGCCATGTCCACATCCAGCAGGAACTGGACGCCACCGCGCAGGTCGAGGCCGAGGCTCATCGGGCCAAAGCCCATATTCAGCAGCCAGCTCGGGGCTGCGGGCTGTTGGGACAGTGCCAGGCTGTCATCGGGGCCAATCCACTTGGTGAGCGCAGCCTGCGCGGTAAATTGGCTGTTAGGGTCTGCCAGGACAATCTGGGTCTGCTCACCCTGCTGGTTGATCGCCTTAACGGAGATGCCCTGTGACTCCAGATAGCGTTCGGTGCTTTGCGCGTCTTTGGCGTGGGACCAGTGGATATCAATGGCGGCGTCTTCGCCGTACCAGCTGGGCAGGGCACTGAGGGTCATCACCACCAGGGTGACCACCAGCACCACGTATTTCCAGGCGGGGTATCGATTGATCACCGCCGAGGCTCGTGTGGGTTTCTTCATCATCATTCTCTGCGTTCGGCCCTGGGGCCGATGGCTGTCCGCGCGGCATCAAACCCGCAGGCGAACAGGAAGCCAAAGCGCAATGCAGGGCATTGAACCAATGGCACGGTTGGCGGCATCACGCCGCGGCAGGTTCAGACGAGAGTCGGCAGGGTGCCGAGATGACGGTAGAGCGCGTTGCTCTCTTTCCAGCCGCCTATGCGACTGCGGGGGGGACGGATCTTCAGGTGCCAGTCCAGTTGCGGAGAACGGGGCGTGGCATAGCCGTGTTGCAGCACCATCGCCAGCGGTACGGCCAGCTCCAGCAGCAGTTCGTAATCCGGCTCCGGCAGGGGGGCCTGGCGCTGGAACATCTGCAACAGACGGGGATGGGTAAACAGGCCCCACTCCACCTGATGCGGGCCTTCTTGGAGTTGGCCCGGTTGTGAAAGCGACTGATAGAACTCACCGTCGGGGGCGGTTGAGGGCTGTGCAAACGCCTGGGCAGTAAAGCCCATCAATAGCGAAAGCAGCAGGATTCTCAACAGGTTCACGGTGTTAGGGTGCTCAGTTCAGTGATTTCATTGGGGGCTCAGTATAGCCATCGGAAATCCGAATAAACAGGAAAAGATTACCGATCCCTCAAGGGTTGGAGGGGGGATTTGGGCCACAGTGCGAGGGCCGTCACGCTGGCGGCAATCAACAGGATGGCCAGGCCGGGCACCGGCCACTGCAAACTGTACCGACACAGAGCCAGTCCGCCAAAGTAACTGAGGATCACCAGTTGCAGATAGCGACAGCCTCCGGCGCACAGAGGCGTGTGCAAAAGCCAGCGCCCCAGTCGCATCCCCACCAGCGCAAATCCCCACACCAGAGCGCCCACCAAAAAGAATGACAACGCCACCCAAAAGGGCGACCACTCCAGCACTTGCGCCGACTTGGCGGGCCCGGACCAGAGCGCGTCCCAGCTGATTGCCAGCAGCAGAGGCCAGCTGATCCGGGAGGGGGCGTCCGGCGACTCAGCCGGACGGCGCAGTTCGGACAGGTAAAAGTGGAAGATTAATCCCGCGGCCAACAGCCCCAGCCACGGCGTGAGCAGCGGCAGATGGCGGGCAAAGTAGAAGGTCAGCAGGTAGCCTGCCATCGGGAACACCGTGTGGGTGGCGGTGACGCCACTCAGCCACAGCCAGCGTGCGCGGCGGGGCAGATCCGCCGCCGCGGCGCTGGCCAGAGCGACGTCTGCCCCGATACCGCTGGCCATCGCCAGACAGCTGAGCAGAAACAGGTCCGGTACCATCACTCGGCACGCTCCGCGCGTTGTTGATGGCTGGCCAGTCCGGCCCGGAACCAGTCCAGACGCAGATCAAAGCGGTGATGATGTTCTGCCGGCAACGGCACTGCATCGGCGCCCACCTGTCTGAATACGTTGCGGGCGGGAGCCAGCACCGCGTCGCGGCCAAACAGGTAACTCTGCTCCTGAACAATCAGCCGGTACGCTTTATTGAGGTCGCGGGCCCGCTGGGGCGAGGGCAGGATCAACGCGCCGATATGGGGGGCCTGTGCCACCTTACTGGCATTAACGGTGCCGTCGGGGTGGAACCAGCGCTCAAGCATCTCGGTGTTCTGGCGGAACTCGTCACCGCCGCCCACCCGGCCGAGATAGGTCAGGTACTCACCCTGAGTCTTGCCACGGGCCGGGACATCCTGCTGCTGGCTGAGGTCCAGATAGCCCCAGCCCGGGCTGCCATCGACTTTGCGGGCAAAGGAGAACACCTGATCGATGGTGGTGCCGATGGTCTTGTGGCAACCGTTACAGAACGCCAGTTCCTGAGGCTTTTGCTGACGCAGGACGCCCTGCTCATCTTCGATGTGGGCGTCCAGGGTCCAGCCAAAGTTGTTGGCCAGGCCACGATCACCGTGAAAGGTGGATTTGGGCAGCTGCTCAAACACCTTCTCTTTCTGCTCCTGATAGTAGGCGGAGCGCAGTTGCAGCGGGTTGGTGTCGATGTGCTTCCGCATATAGCGCACCTCCTTCATCCGCGGCGCCGGACCCACCTGGCCGAAAGCGTCCACTTGGAGGTAGCGCACAGTGTGGAGGAACTCGGTGTCCTTGGGGTAGATCATTCCGGTAATGGCGATGTGGCTGGCATCACCGAGAAAATGATCCCGCGCCGGCAGCCGGTGAATGGCGTCAGCCAGCTTGCCATCGCCGTCCATATCAAGGCCGGCCCGACGCTCCGACAGGGCCGGTACCGTCAGGGCATCGCTCTGTTTCATTGCCATCTCCAGCAGGCTCAGATTGGCTAGGTAGAGGTCGCGGCTGTACTGGCCCCGGTGTTCACGGTAGGCGGCGGGAAGTCGGATCATCACGTCACCGGCCGAGCCGTTAGTGGGCCAGAAGGTGCTGGGGAAGGGCTTGTAGTTAAACGCCACCCAGTGGCTGCCGTCACGGGCAAAGCCCTGTTGATCAAAGGCGTGCTCAGGGTAGGCGAGGCGACGGATTTCGGGGATGGCGCCCTGCCAGTTGCTGGCTTTTAACCGGGCGATCCACGGGCTGTAGTTGTCCTGTTGGACGTAGGCGTCGATCTCGGCATTGCTGACGCGGGCAATGGCGTCGCGGCGGTCAACAAACAGGTTGCGCCAGTGGTTATTAAAGCCGAGGTCGGAGAATTCGTAGTTGCCCTGCAGGTCACCGTCGTTCATCACGTTGGGGCGCTGATCCTGGTAACTCTGGTGGCAGACGTAACAAGGGTTGTGCTGCCCCTCGGTACGGGTATAGCACTGGGGCGGAATCACCGATTCGCCGTTGTAGAGCACATCCTGCTCAAGATAGGCGCGGGCCGGAATGTCGTCGCGCAAGGCCAAAGGGGTGGTTTGCTGGGCCAGCAGCGCCGGGCTCAGCAGGGCAATCAGCCCAAGGGCAGGGGTCATTTTCATCGTTATTCACCAAAGGGCCGGGGCAGCGCACTGCCCCGGCATCGTGGGTAGGCCGATTAACGGGTAACCGGACGGTACAGCCACAGGGTGTTGTTGACCTGGAAGCCATCCTCACCAATCAGCAGGCGGCCGTCGTCCATCACCACCACGTTGTCCGGCTGGGACAGTTGGCTCACGTCACAGCGCTCAGCGCCGGTCAGGCTGTCGCGGTAAGTACCGCCCATCACCACCGGTTCGATGCGGTTAACGTCGTAACCTGCCTGCAGTGGCATGCGATACACACCGCCACAATCTTTCACCCGGCTGGAGAGGGCAATGTCGCCTTCGCCGTCGATCATGGTGCGGTCCAGATCGGCGATGGCGAAGTAGACGTAGGCTTCGGTGACGTCCTCATCGGCGATGCGGTCAACACCATCGACGGCTTCTTCTGCACGCTTGGCGTTGATGTTGATCCCTTCCAGTTTGCGGAACTCGGCGGTGGCGCCTTTCTGGCGCGCGGCCTGGCGGGACTCCAGGAACACCACGCGGTCATCCATCGGCTTGCCAGCGGTGACGGCGTTGCCGCCCTCGGCCACGGTGGGGTAGGTGGCGGCGCCTTCGGCCCAGGCTTGGACATCCGCCAGGGTCAGGTAGCTGGACTGTCCCTCGACAAAGTCGCTGGTGTCGATGTCGTCGAATTCGGCGATCCAGGCTTCCACTTCGTCGTTGTTGGCGCTGCCCATCTCGACCCAGCTGACATCAAAGCCGGTGGTCAGCGGTTCGTTGCTGCCAGCGTCCTGAGTCAGTTTGGCGGCATAGAGCGTGCCGGAGGAGAGGTCGCCCGCGGCATCGGCGACAAACTTGAACATCACGCCGCCGGTGTCGTCCTGGGACAGGTAGACGGTGCGCTGATCCGGCATGACCACGCCATTTTCATGTTCGTAACGGCCCATGGCGTAGTGCTTGGCCGGCATCGGCGTGCCCTTGGGATCGGTCACTTCGATGATGTAACCGTAGCGGTAGGGGTTGGGGAAGCTGGCGCCGGTCATGGTGTCCATGCGTGCCACATCTTCATTGCCCGGCTCGTTCCAGCTCGGATCGGTGGTGCCATCGACGCTGGAATCGACAATCCACTCTTCAGAGGAGAGCGGGGTGCCCCAGGGGGTCAGGCTGCCGAAGCAGTTGGCGGCGGTACCGTGGATGGCAGAGAAGTCGATCATCATGGCGTCATCCACCATCCAGCGGCCATCTTCCTGCTTGCTCAGCGCCAGTCGGCTCATGCCACCGGGGATGTATTCCCAGTTGGTGAACAGGTAACCCTTGCCCGCTTCGGTAGGAACAAAGGCGTTGAAGTCCGGCATGTCGGTGTCCACCACGGCGGTACCACCGTCCAGGCTCATGACCACACCGAGGCCATTGGCCAGTTTGCCGTCATAAGTGTCGCCGTTCTGGCCCAGTACCTGGTACTGGCCATAGGCGGTCATCACGGTTTCCTGCTCCTTGGCGGAGGCCGGCACCGGGGAGTCCACCAGGTCGTAAGGCAGCTGGTTGAGGTTCACACCAGCCAGTGCGCCCACGGTGCCACGGTTGTAGGCCACGCTGTTGTGGTCGGTCTTGACATTGGCGCTGGAGGGGTGTTGCAGGTTGAAGAACAGGTCGCCCTGCTCGGTCAGGAAAATGCCGGTGACTTCCGCGCCCAGAGGCACGGTGGCCAAACGGGTCAGGGTGCCCACCTGACCGTTGCTGCCATCCTGCCCCGGTTGCCCGTCAACGCCGTCCACACCATTAACACCATCCACACCATTGGCACCATCAACGCCGTTGTCACCGTCGCTGCTGCAGCCAGCCAGAGCCAGCAGCAGGGCGCCGGTCAGCAAAGAGAGTTTGAATTGAGAGTTCATGCTTTGTTCCATTCGCACATTGAGTTGTTGTCTTCGGCAGCAGGGTGCTGCGTCGGCGCACCAAGGTGGTGGCCGAACATGTCTGAACGGTTAACGAAATGTGAATTGCGTGCGCTGTCGAGAAAGTGAACCTCAGTACCGGATCTAACGCCCTGATTTTAAAGACCTAAGACAAGTAACTGGCCAATATGATCTTTTTGTTAAGTCACGCCATGGACGGGCTTAATCGGTATTCCTGTTCGGCCTTTACGCTGTGGGGGGCTGATGGCCGGGCTACGCTTTAGAGGGTTTTTCCAAGGAGCTGAAAAATGGCGATTCGATACGGTGTGATCTTGGTGTTGGCGTCACTGATGATGGCGCCGGTTTTCGCTGAGGAGGCGCGGCGCTACCCGCCTTTGCCGCAAACGATTCTGACGCCCGACCAGGTGCCCAGCCGGATTGGGGAGTTGCGTTTTGACGATGGCAGGCCGGATGCGGCCACGGTGGCCACCCTGTATGACCACCTCGATTTCCTGCGCGGGGTTGAAGTGTTCCTGAACTTTATCCCCGCCGCGTCACTGGAGGCGTTACGTGTCGGCATGGCGGAGCTGGGGGCAACCCAATCCTCGGATGTGGTGATCTTTGAGCAGCTGATGGATGCCCGACCGCTGTTTCTGACCGGCAATACCGATACCGTATACGCCTCGGCAATGCTGGATCTGCAGCGGGATGGCCCCACCGTGGTGGAGGTGCCACCGGGCGCCGGGCCGGGAACGGTCAACGACGCGTTTTTCCGTTTTATCATCGACATGGGCGCGCCGGGTCCGGACCGGGGTAAAGGGGGGCATTACCTGATTCTGCCGCCGGATTACCAAGGGCCGATCACCCCCTCTGTCCAGGGCAAGCCTCAGCGGGTCGATGGCCGTGATTATTACGTGGCCCGCTCGGCCAGCTACATCAATTGGCTGATCCTTCGTGGCCTGTTGGTGGAGGGCAAGGCGGAACCGGCCGTCACCATGTGGCGGGAGGGGCTGAAGGTGTACCCCCTCAGCCAGGTCGCCGAGCCTCCGACGATGCGCTTTATCAACGGTTCCGACCGCAGCGTTAATACCATTCACGCCAACGACTTTCATTTCTATCTGGAGTTGGACCAGGTGATTCAACGGGAACCGGTAGGCCTGTTGGAGCCGGAGCTTCGGGGACTGGCGGCGGCGATCGGCATTCGCAAGGGCCAGCCTTTTGCGCCGGATAAGCGGATGAAGACCCTGCTGAGCGAAGCGGTGGCGGTGGGCAATGCCACCGCCCGGGCCATCTGGCTGAAGCCGCGGGATGCCAACGCGCGTCTCTATCCTGACAGTGGTTGGTACACGCCCTTTGTCGGCGGTGATTACCGTTGGTTGATCGATGAAGGAGAGGGCGGACGCAATCTGGATGCGCGTACTCTGTTTTTCTATTCGGCGACGGTCAACACCCCCGCTATGGCCCTGCGCATTCCGGGGGTGGGCTCGCAGTACGCCTTTAACGCCACGGACGCCGAAGGGCGCTATCTGGATGGGGGAGAAACCTACCGACTGCGTTTGCCTGCACCGGTACCGGCAAAGAACTTCTGGTCGGTGGTGGTGTATGACCCGCAAACCCGTTCTGAGCTGCAAACCCAACAGCGCTACCCCAGCAAAAACAACGTGCGGGATACGCTGCGCTACAACGATGACGGTTCCGTTGACCTGTTTTTTGGCCCCAAAGCGCCCAAGGGCTGGGAGAGCAACTGGACCGAAACCCTGCCCGGCAAGGGCTGGTTTACGGTGCTGAGGTTGTATGGGCCGTTGGAGCCGTGGTTTGACAAGCAGTGGCAGCCGGGAGAGTTGGAGCCCTACAAGGAGTAGTCATCAAGAAACTGGTGCAGCGGTGTGAGGCCGTCTCCGCCCTGGCTGAGATCCTTCAGGGCCAGCCAGATGGCGGTTTCATGCCGGGCCACCAGCGCCAGTTGTGGGTCGGCCTCGGCCCATTCCCGGTAGCGCTCCTCATAAGGCGTGACCCAGTCAATCAGGGTAGCCAGCAGCTCAGGCCAGGGCAGGGCATCCCACTGTCTCGCCTGGGCAACGCCCTTGTGCCAAAGTGCCGCCCGCTCCGCTGCGGAGACGGACGCCGCCTGAAGTGGCGACAACAACGCCGCCGTGCGCACCTCGACAGAAACCAGCGCCTGCCACAGTGTGGCCTGTTCCGGGCGCTGGCTGAGCATGTGCTGGAAAAAGGCGATGCCATAAATTTCGCCGCGGTAGGCCTCGTTCAGGCGGGTCTGGCGCATAACCATTCTCTGGGGCAGGAAAACCAATAAGCCGCCATGATAACAGGCGGCTTATCTCGGGGCATGACGCGGGGCCTGGGTTCAGCCCTTTTTCAACGCCATCATAAACTCGGTAAAGGCGGGTTTGAACGACTTAAACAGCGGGTTATCGCGGTTTTTCATCATCACTTCGCTGAACAGCTTCAGGCCAACCGCAAAGGCCTGAGTGTCGGCTTCGCTCAGCGGCATCTTCTCCTGCAGCTTGTCCACCACGGCGAAGAGGTCATCGTGACAGCGTGCTTCAAAACAGAGTGGGGCCGCCTCAACCGGGTTGCCTTTGCGATCTTCAAGCGGTTCAACGGTAACTTTGTACAGGTGGCCGGTCATGTTGTGCTCCTCTGTGATATCGAACTTGTCTGTGTCGCCATTAAGGTTGATAATGTCAACTATATGCTCGATGGTTGATGTTGTCAACTATGTGGGCGGGCGATACGCGACAGAGGGCATAGCCAGGTGAGGGGCCAATGACGAATCAAGGATTACTGGAAAGCGTTTTTACGCTGGTGCACGCGCTGAAGCGGGAGATGCAGCAACAGATTGACGCCATGGGGCTAGCGATTACCCCCATGCATGTACGGGTGCTGAAGGTGATATCCCGGCGTCAGCCATGCACGGCGAACGACGTGGTGATGTTGCTGCAACGGGACAAAGCGCAGGTCACTCGTTTGCTCAAACCGCTGCTGGAACATGGCTTACTGCAAAAGCAGGCCAACCCGGAGGATAAGCGCAGCCAGTTTCTGCAGGTGACTGACGCTGGCGCCGCCATCGTTGAGCGCCTGCAGGCGATTGATGCCCATATGTTGGCACAACTCTCCCAGTCCGTGCCCGCCGAAGACCTCGCGGAATTCCAGCGGATCGCCCGGCGGATGGCGGAAGGACTGAACGCCGGCGCCGCGCCCGGGAGCTAGGGTTTTGACCGGTTGGCAGCGTGATATCGAGGCAAAAAGGCCCGGTTTTTCAATTGGCCCGTCGCAACTATACTCGGCATACGCTTAACCGGTAACCAACGCTAAAGGGGGCCAGCATGTCCAAGTTAAACGGCGCAGACAGAGCGGTGGAGGCGGAGCCGACAGAGGGCAGCGAGGAGGGGATGGAGGTCACGCTTGGTGACCTGCTGACCGACGCTTTCCTGGCTGAACACTCCGACTTTGCCAATATTGAGCAGCTGTTTGCCAACTGTGGCTATACGGTGAACTCTGAGGCGGATTTCCAGGCGATCCCGGCATCGGACTGGAACGCCTTTATCCGCAGTCGCACCCGCTTCGATACCTGGGAGCAGATGCTGGAAGCCGCTTACCGTGCCTATGTGGAAGGCCGGTTGTTTGACCCGGACTGACAGAGCCGGGCGGCGTTGGCCTCAATCGGGAATGCCAGAGTGAATCGGTACTGCAAAGTCGGCCAGCGGCGGGCGCCGTTCGATCCAGGCTGCCGCTCTGCTTCTCTTTTCTCTATTCTCTATTCCGTCATGTGTTCCGGCTGACTGACCGCTGCCTTCGGGGCATCGGCGCCTTCTGTTTTCAGGTATTTCCCGATGTCGACGTGATCGATCTGCTCCGGCGCCAGGTGGGCCCGGGCATAGCGCAGGTACGTACCGCTGCTGAGAAACAGGCGGAACAGCGCCGGATCAAAATGCCGGTTCAGCGCCATCTTGTGCATGATGTCGATGGCCACGGAGAGCGGTTTTGCTCGTTTATAGGGGCGGTCGGAGGCGGTCAGGGCTTCAAAGATGTCTGACAGCACCAGGATCTGCTCCGGAATCGACATCTGCTCGCCCACCAGACCACGGGGGTAGCCTTTGCCATCCAGGGTTTCATGGTGGCTGGTGGCGTAGCGCGGTACCCGGCTGAGCTCGGGCGGGAAGGGCAGGCTCGCCAGCATCTTAATGCCACTGACCATATGTTCATTGATGCGGTAGCGGTCTTCGGCAGTCAGGGTGCCACGTCCAACGCTCAGGTTGTACAGCTCGCCCAGGTTTTGCTCCAGCAACGGCGCCACCATGGTGATCCCAAGGGCCGGGTCGTTTTCCCGGTCATGTCGTGCGCTGACCTTGTGTTCTGGGCGGTCAGCCAGCAGAGGTTCAACGGCGGGCAGTGGCCTGGCGTCATCACACAGCAGAGTCTCCTCCTGCGGCGATAACCCGATGCGGTCGTCAAAATGGCGTAACCAGGTCTGGGCACCGATGTCGTGCAGTTTCTCGATCCTGGCTTCGTCAAAGAATTCGCCGCCGACATTGCAGTTGGCGACAAAGGCGTATTGTTCCTGCAACTGCTGTTGGCGCTCAGCCAGTCGCGCCTGGATGTCGGCTTCTTTCTCCGGCGCGTCGGCCAGCTGTTTGAGCGCGTCGAGTTCGGCGTCCCGCCACAGCACCTCAAAACGCATCCGCACCTCGTGGATGCGGTTGTAGATCGCTTCCAGTTTGCTGCCCTTATCAACGATGTGTTCCGGGGTGGTGATCTTGCCGCAGTCGTGCAGCCAGGCGGCGATGCGAAACTCCCGGCGTTCATCCTCATTGGCAAAGGCGAACCCGGCAAACTGCCCCTCCTGACACTGCTCTGCCGCTTGAGCCAGCATCAGCCCCAGCTCCGGAACCCGGTGGCAGTGGCCTGCGGTGTAGGGCGATTTGTCATCGATGGCGTTGGCGATCAGCTCAATAAAGGATTCGATAAAGGCTTGCTGTGCCTTTTCATGGGCGTTGATGGTGTCCGCCATCTGGTTTACCGAGCGCGACAGGTCGTCCAACTCTTTGATGTTGGTCTGCACCGGTTCTACCTGGTCAAACTGGCGCTTTTCAATCTGGATGGTGGCGCGTCGCAACTGCAGGATAGGGCGCACGATGGGGCGGCTGAAGGCCCAGGCCAGGGGCAGCAGTGCGAGGATGATGGCCGCCGTGACCAGCGCCGATGGGGCGATACGTTGCAGCACCAGTTGGTCAACATGGGATTCCGGCAAAATCACCGCGATGTAGTCTTTGAGCTGATTAAAGTTGCCCACATGCTCGACGTAGACATAGGCGGGCTCTTTATTCAGTGTCAGCCGCTGGAGCTGGCCCAGTCCCTCTTCACGCTCAATGATATCCAGCACCGCCTTGTGAGGCACAATGCTGGCAAAGCGGGCACTGGGGCGGCCGTTTTCCGCCTGCAGCCACTTTTGCGCCAACGCGGTGCGTTGTTCCTGACTGATGTTGGCCAGCGCCAGGTTCAGGATCTGGTGCAACTGCGACTTTTCGCTGTTGACCACAAGGTAGAAGTGGCCGTCGTAGCGGTTGTCCAGATCACTGAGGTTTTCGTGAATGGTGGCGTCACCAAAATAGTATTGGGATACCTTGTAGCGGAGCACATCACTGGCGTCGATGACGCCGTCGATTTGGCCGTCCCGCAGGGCATCAAAGGCGGGTTTCAGATCGTAAAACTCCACCACCTCAAGGTGCGGATAGTGAGTACGGAGGGCCGGGATGATCGACCAGCCGGCAATCATGCCCAGCCGTCGCCCTTGCCACTCACCCAGCCGGGTGACCGGAGTGGACTCTTTGGTCATCAAGGCAAAGGGCATGGTGTACATCGGGCTGCTGAACAGACCCAGATGACGACTGCCGAGATTACGTTGAAGGGAGTGGAGGATGTCGATGTCTCCATCGATAAAGCCACGTCGTAGCTGATTCCAGCTTTGGCCATTACTGAAGTGGAACGGGATGCCGGTCATCTCACTGATGATGGCAAACATGTCGATGGCATAACCCTTGGGGACGCCACCAAGGGAGAAATCCATCGGCTCCCAGGCGTCCTGGTTGGAGACGGTGAGGGTGCCCAGCTGAGCGATGTACTGTTGCTGCTCTGCGCTGAGCGGCAGCGGACGGGAAGGAGGCAGTGGCGCGCTGGCGGGTACCGTCTGGTTGGCGGCGATGATCTCGCCGTGGTGATCAAAAAAGTAGGCTTCGGTGGCCTCAATAACGTCGTGGTAGCGGGTGTAGTCATTGAACTTGCGGGCGATGGAGGAGAGCACCACATCGATGCCCACCACCACATCGGTATCGGCCACCCGGTGCGCGTAGGTCTGGCCGTTGATCTCAACGGTGTGGAACAGGTAGGGGTCGGTCTTATAGCTGCCGTTGCGCATCGCCCCCTTGTACCAGGCGCGTTGGCTTGGCTGGTAATTGTCGGGTTGCTGTTCGCGGTGGGTTTGGTTGAGGTTGTCGTCCAACAGGCGGGTCACCCGGACGCGTTGCCCTGACTGCTGCTCATAGTGGACCAGCGCCCATCGGTCACTGTCCTGCGCACCAAGGTTCTCCCGAAGCACGTGCGAGGCGTTCAGGTTCATCAGCTGCACAAACTCGCCATCGCCGTGGCCAAAGTAGGCGCCGTAGAACTGGGGGTTGCCATCCAGTGTTTGCTTCAGCAGTTCGATGCGGCGTTGTCGTTGCTCCGGGGCTAAGGCCCCTTTCGCCACCTGGCTAAGCAGTTGGCCGGTAAAGTGGGCGTCGCGGTCAAGTTTGGCGATGTCGGCGGAGATCGCTTCGCTGGTGAGGCCCAGCCGATCCAGCAGCCCCTCCTGAGTCATCTCCTTGGTGAAATGAAACTGCAGTGCCAGCGCCACCAGTCCGGTGATAAGCGTTGCCAGGATCAACAAGCCACCCACGGTGACCCGAATGGAATACTTGCGTCCGTGCGCCATGCCTTGCTCCATCAAGTGGGGACTGCATCTCCCTTGCAGTAGTGCTCAATTATTACACTGAATTTTCCATGGCGGCAATTGAGCCACCGGGTTGATGGCCCACGATTGAGTCGAGTGTAATCAGAGGGATAGCGCCAGGGCGGGTAGCCAAGGGAATGAGGTAAATGGTGATGTTGGGTATCCGCTCAGGAACGGCGTGTTCGCGCCTGCAACGCCTCGCCAAAGCGTGCCTGCAGTAATTCAAAGTGGTGGAGAGTGTGGTCGATGGTGACGCGAACACTCTGGGCCATGTATTTATTCGCTGGATACACCAGGTAGATCGACATCGGGCGGTAGCATTCGCCGTCAAACAGGATCTCGAAGTCGTACGCGCTGTCCATAACCAGCCCAAGCGGCAAACAGGCAATGCCCGCTCCACCAATCATCATCCGCTTGGCAACGCCCATGGAGTCGGTGGTGATAACGCCGCTGACCGTAACACTTTGCTCCTGCCCGTTGGCGTCTCGCCATAGCCAGTCCGCCTCGGGCTTGAGGGCGGCACCACCGGTCAGGCAGTTGTGGTTGCGGAGTTGCGAGGGGTCCGACGGCGTGCCATGACGAGCAAGGTAATCCCTGCTGGCGCAAAATACGGCGGGCTCGTCGGCGACTTTGCGCGCAATCAGGTTCTGATCCGTAGGCAGATTGTTGCTGATCATGATGTCGGCGTCTGCCATCTGTCCGGCGTCGCGGGCGCTGACTGAGCGCAGGTTAAGCTGGATACCGGGATGGCTGGCGTTGAGGCTTTGGAACAGGTTGGCATGGGCTTCCAGCAAACTCGCCGGCGCGGCCACCATGACTGAGCCAGTGGCACCGGTATCCGCGCTTCGCAAACTGTCCAGCCCCTGGTTCAGCTCGCCAAGGATGTTGTCGACAGTGGTAAAGAAGCGACGGCCTTTGTGGGTGAGTTGGATGGAGTTGCCGGCCCGATGGAACAGGTCAACCTGAAGCTCTGCCTCTAGCGCTTTGATTTTACGACTGAGTACCGATTGGCTGGTGCCCAACTGCGCTGCCGCTTTACTCACATTGGCAAAGATGGCGGTGGTATGAAACGCCCGTAAAACTTCGATATTCATACTGGCTCCAGGCTGCGGTGGGATGGCTGTGCGACTGGGTTCAGTCTACTCATAACGATCCGCCACTCAATCCAATAGGGGCGAATACTGTAAATGTGCTGCTATTCAGTCATTGTTCCCCCTTGTCCAAGCAAAAACTTTCTCGTTTTTTTGTTGGTAAATGGGCTGTGACTCTCAGCGTTGCAGCGGTTATGAATACCGTCACCCTTTATATGACGATTAAGGCATTCTCACTATTCCTTTTCGGGAGGGGGAGGATTTGCTAGAGGTGTCGGTTTTTTCGTTATTTATTTTCGCCTTTCTATATTTATGGCGCCATTTTCCATCTGATGAACGGCGATCCTTTTTTGATGCCGACTTTTCTCATCGTTTTCGATAAGGCATTTTTACCATATAGGCTCCCATTGTGATCTTTTTCAAATGGGCGATGTATTACGTGATCGGAACCTGCCTCTGCATGACCATATTTGCATAGCGACGATGCTATCGGCCATATGGTTAAGCCAACTCATCTCGATAAACTCAACATTGAAATCAGGATTGATTATCCAAACACGAATTCGTTCCTGACAGGAATGAAATTGTCAGTGGATAAATTGATTTCACAAATTTATGGCGGAAAAAATTTGAAGCCATTATTTGCAAAAAGGATGAGAGAGATGAGTAAAGATAAGCCCACAGCGCAAAAGCCGCTGGACCAATATACCGCCAATGTACTGCAGAATGGCATCTCCCGCCGACGGTTTATGACCGGTGCCGCGATGGGCACTGGCGCTATGGCGTTTGCTGGACTCACCGGGGGGATGGCGGAAGCCAAGCCGATGGAAGCGGGAGAACGGCTGGCAAAGAGTGCCGATGGTGGCGCCACCCTGAGCTTTATGCCAAAGCCGCGACCCATTGCCGACAGCGAAATCGCCTCCACCCAGCGTTTTGATGTGGTGGTGGTCGGTGCCGGGGCATCCGGTGTGCCTGCCGCCCTGTCCGCCGCCGAAAATGGCGCCAAAGTCGCGGTTCTGCAAAAGCAGGCGATCGTGGTCTCTCAGGGCAATACCGGCTCCGGTCTCGACCTTAAAACCAGCGATAAAGCCGGCGTTGAGGCGTTGGTCAGCCGCCTGATGTCGGACAGCGCCCATCGCTGCAGCCCGGCATTGGTGAGGTCGTGGGCCTATCACTCCGGGGAAGCGGTGTCCTGGGTTATCGACCGGGCCAGAAAAGGCGGTGCTCAGGTAGAGGATCAGGGCACCAAACCCCAGCATGGCATCAAAGGGATCACAGAATACCCGCTCAACTTCGTCACCTCCTACTTCGGGCCGAAGCCTTACACCGCGGGCGATGGCATGCGTGCGCTGGCTAAGACCGCAGAAAAAGCCGGGGTGAAGTTCTTCTTCAACACGCCGGCCCAGCAGCTGATCCAGGACGAGGAGGGCCGTGTGATCGGCGTCATCGCCCAGGACCGCGATGGCCGTTACCACAAGTTTATGGCCAATAAAGGGGTGATCCTCTCCTCGGGTGACTACCAGAACAACGAAGCGATGTGCGACTTCTTCCTGCCGGATCTCAAACACTTTGAGCGCAAGCAGATGGAGCGCACCGGTGACGGTTTCGCCATGGCTTATTGGGCTGGCGGGGTGATCGAACCGGTCGGCCACACCAAGATGCTGCATGACTTCGATGCGGGCCCGGCGTCCATGTGCGACATGCCGTTCCTGGCCGTGAATCGCAAGGGCGAGCGGTTTGTGAATGAGACCGTGGCGATGTCGCTGATGAACAACTACCTGCGCGATGCAGAAAACGCGGGCCATTACTCTCAGGTGTTTGACGCCAACTACATGACCCAGGCGGCCGGTTGGCCGGGCAAATTGGTCGATCCTGAGGGGCTGAAAAAGTACATGCCGGAAGACCCCGCTGAGAAACACGGTGTCTATCCGTCCCAAACCAACACCTTTGTTGCCGACACGCTGGAGGAACTGGCGCAGAAGCTGGGCTGCGATCCCGCCACGTTCGTGGCCAATGTGAAGCGGTATAACGAGCTGTGTAAGACCGGAAAGGATGAGGACTTCGGTAAGCCGGCCGACAAGATGCTGCCGGTTGTTAAACCGCCCTTCTATGGCATTCACCGTCGTATGCGCATCTCTGCCGTGTGCTCCGGGATGCTGGTGAATGAAAACCACCAGGCGTTGGATGCAGATGGCAACCCCATTGGTGGACTGTTCGTTATCGGCAACCTGGGTGGCGGTTTCTACGGTGGGGTGGATTACCCGTTGACCGTGTTCGGCCTGTCACTGGGCCGTTGCTACACCTTTGGCTACCTCACCGGTAAGCACGTTGCCCGCCTGTAATGGTCCCCACCAACAACAAGAATGAATGGATGGAATCGATGATGAAATATCGCACCCCGACTCAATGGTTATTCGCGCTGTCACTGATGTGTTTCTCTTCCGTCACGCTTGCCCAGGAAAAAGGGCAACTGGATGCGTTTCATGCCGGAATGGGGATGAGTTGCACTGACTGTCATGGCGATGCCCAACCCCGACAAGCCGTACCCATGACAAAATGCCTTGAGTGCCACGATACCAAGGCATTGGCGAAATCCACTGAGGATACCTTACCAACCAATCCTCATGACAACCGTCACTTCAGTACTGAAACGAATTGCAACTATTGCCATCACCAACATCAGGAATCTGAAAATTACTGCCTGGGTTGCCACCTGCGTTACGAATTTGTCGTTCCGTAGAAATTAACGAAATTAATCACCCAAAGTGGAATGGCGGCACTGCCATGTCCCGCTGAATCCATTACGAATTAAATTCCCTTGCCATTATGCCTCTGGCTGTGGTGATGGCCTGTATTAGGATGATACAAATGAAAACCCGGATCCATTATCTGATCGCCGCCAGTTTGGTGAGTTTCCCAACACTGGCAGACGATGGCCTGGCGAACCTGTTTAATGACGGCAGTTTTAAAGGCCAATTTCAGCTTTTCGATTTTCAACGTAATTTTGATGGCGATACTCAGGACCGGCGGGACACCTCGCTGGGTGGGCTGTTTTATCTTCGCTCAGGCGAGGTCAACGGGATTCAGTTCGGCGGCGCGTTCGCGTCCGCCAACCCCATCTGGGATTCCAGTGAAGGTCTTTATGGCCTGGTAGGAGGCGCAGGCGCGCCAGGCTCGCTGGTGGATCGCACCGCGGTTAACCGACTTCAGGAGTACTTTGTCAGTGGCAACTGGTTCGACACCAAGCTGACCTACGGTGCACAGGAGTTGCGGACGCCGATGATGAACCCGTTCCCCTTGCGTGCTATTCCGTTCACCTACCGGGGGGCCAGCATCAAGAATACCTCGATCGATAATCTGGCCATTTCGGCCCTCTATATCACTGACTATATGGGGTGGACCAATGACACCTTTGCCGACGTGTCAGACGGCGTAGCGGGGGAGTTTGCCCGCAAGGGGATTAAGGTCGATGTGGAAGACAATCCCATGATCGCGTTCGGGCTTGATCATAATCTGGCGCTGTCGGCACTGAATATGAAGACCAGCCTGTGGTACTACGGCATGGACGACGTCTATGACCAGTACTATCTCAAGCTCAGCTTCAGTGGCGAGCTGGGCAGCGCCGGTTGGTACTTCACCCCCTCCTACCTGAAGCAATCCTCCAACGGCAAACTGTCTCAGACCGAAGCCCAGTTCGATACCCATCAGGCGGGCTTTCATCTTGGGGTGAAATGGCGTGGGTTTGATGCGGTGGTCAAATACGTTCAAACCGGCGACGACGATGTGGTCGCCCCCTTCGGTGATGAAAAGGTGATCATCCAGCAGGTGGTGCAGTCCGGTCGTGCCAATGAGGATGCCTACGGCGCGCAGCTAAGCTACCGTTTTGCGCCTGACTCGGCGCTGCGTGGTGTCAGTGCGTACGTGAACTGGGCAACCTATGACATCGATGGGGAGGATAACCAGGGGATCAACGAGACGGACTTTTCCGTTTGGTATGACCTGAACCACTTGGTTGAAGGGTTCAGTGTCCGGGCCCGCCATGCCATCGTCAACTTTGACGCATCAGATGATCTGACCGACACCCGGTTCTATCTCTATTACAAGTTCGGCTTGTAAGCCGATTGCGCCTAATCAAAACAAAAGGCCAGCAATGCGCTGGCCTTTCTGCTGAGTGGGGCTTTGTCAGTGCCGATGACCCGAATGCAATTGCTGCCGCCAGTAGGGGCCGTCCGGAGCGGAGCCCCCGAGGTGGCGGGGCCACAGCAGGCTGGTGCTGGGTTGGTCGTCGGCCTGGTAGATCACCTGATCCTCTTTGATGGTCATTACCACGGTGAGCTGATCGAGCGTTTCGGGGTCGACGGCGGTGGGGTCGGCGGAGAGGACCACCAGATCCGCCAGTTTGCCCGGTTCCAGCGAGCCTTTCTCGTTCTCCTCGAAGTGCTGCCAGGCGGGCCAGAGGGTCATCGCTTTCAGGGCGGTCATCACATCGACCCGGTGCGCCGGACCGATGATGTCACCGCTGCGACTGCGCCGGGTTACGGTGGCATCCAGCACCCGCATGGAATCGGGGAACGCCACCGGGGCGTCATGGTGGGTTGAGAAGCGCATGCCCCGGTCGAGCACCCAGCCGGTGGGTGAGATGTTGTCGGCGAGTTCTGGCCCGACCGTACGCTCCCGATGCCAGTCGCCCCAATAGAAGGTGTGCATGGGGAACAGGGAGGGGAACAGCTTCAGGCGCTTGATGGCGTCGACCTGGTCTTCACGTAAAAACTGGCCGTGGATCAGCACGGCGCGTCGGTCGTCATTGCCATGTTCGGCGGCTGCGGTGCCAATGGCGGCGAGCAGCAGGTCGGTGGCGGCCTCGCCGTTGGAGTGGGTTAACAGTTGGATGTCATTGGCAAAGGCCCAGTTGATCGCCTCAAACACTTGATCCGGCGAGGCGGCGGGATAGCCAACGTAATCACGGCGAAGCTGGGACGGAGGCGCGTAGTAGGGGCGATCCCGCCAGGCGGTAAAGCCCTGGGGTGAACCGTCGATGGTCAGCTTGGCCCCCCCGACCCGAACCCGGTTTCGGTACTCACGGGAGACCTGTTCCGCGATAAAGCTTCTGTCCACCAGAATGTCCGGGTACGCCACTATGTCGATATCAAACCCTTCATCGCTGGCGGCCAGCGCTTGCATGGAACGCACCTGACCGGTGGTGGCACGCCCCTCCTGTGCGGTGGTATAGCCGTAGGTGGTCACCAGTTTGCTGCCCGCGCGGATCATCTCTTTGGCGCCGTCGGCGTCGAGATTACCCAGCACTTTTTGCAGTGCCACAAAGTGGGGAGTCTCCTCCAGCACCCCGTTGGGCACCTGAGTGCCGGCTTCCCGTCGGATCACGCCGCCTGGCATCTCTTCGGTCTGGTCGGTGATGCCCGCGACCTCCAGCGCCTTGGTGTTGGCCACCGCCAGATGGCCGGACTGGTGCACGATGTAAACCGGGATGTCGTCTCTGACGGCATCCAGCTCCTGGCGCGTGGGGTGGCGCTGCTCTTTAAGCTGCGAGTCGTCGTAGCCAAAGCCGATGATGGCATTGACCCGATTGATCCGCGCTTCGTACTCACTGGCGTACTGGCGCAGCACCGACTGAAGCGCCTCGATGCTGTTGCCATCGCCATCCGGGGGCGGAAGCAGATTGGCGGCCAAAGCCTGCAGGCCCACCGCAGCGACGTGGCCGTGCGCATCGACAAAGCCGGGAATGAGTGCCTGACCGTTCAACTCCCGCACCTGCGTCTGCGCGCCGATGTAGGGTTGAATCTCCGACTCGGTGCCCACGGCAAGGATCCGTCCATCTTTGACGGCCAGCGCTTCCGCCCGTGGCTGGGCATCATTCATGGTCAGGATGGGGCCGCCCCGGTAGAGCGTGTCGGCTGGCTCCGCGCCCAGCGCCACAGTGCTTGTGGTAAGCAGGCTGGCGGCAAAACTGGTTGCCGCCAGAGCAGCGACGGCGAACCGATTAATCCTCGTTAAGCAAAGACCTGTTGCCATTGAGTTCACTCCTTGATGAGACCGGCGGATGATGAATCCATAGAGAATAGAAGGTTAGCGCGGTATCGGGGGAGGCGTCAGAGTGGAGCGGTGTGTCGGGCCTGTTGCGGCCTCAGCATCGGCGGGACGGCGGGTCAACGGGAAAGGGTAACCGCCCCACACGGCAGTCGCCGTGTGGGGCAGGGGCCTTAATCGCTTTTGAAGTAGGCGAACACCACCAGCGCGATCAGGCTGGCAAACAGGGCGATGGGCAGCCAGGTGTTGAAGTGCAGCAGCCAGTACTCGCCGCTTTGGTGACTCAGCTCAGTGCCCAGCACCGCGTGTTTCAGCTTGGAGAGGCCGAGGTAGTCGCTCCAGATGCTGATAAGGCCGAGGATCTGGATGCAGGAGATCACAAACAGGATGTGGTTCTGGCGCTGGCTGGCCCGCTCCGCTTTGCGGATGTAAGCCCGTTCCAGATAGTCCTTAAAAAAGGAGACGTAGGACTGGGCGTTGGCCAGGCTGCTCTCGATGTTCCACTTGCCCTCGATTTGGGCGTACACCGCCGTATTGTCGGACTCAATGGCCAGCTTGAAGTTTTCGTTGTGCATCTTCAGCTGTTCGATCTTGTTGATGTACTCATCGATCACGTGGCGTTTGGAGCCGATGCGGGCCTGGCTGTTCAGCGCCATCACGTGATGGTTCAGCACCTCCATGATCTCGCTGTAGTAGCGCACATAGAACCAGATGAACTGGATGTGGTACTGGATGGGAGCATAGCGGTAGTAGTAGCGGGGGTCATCGCTGATGATGGTGTGGAAGCGGCTGAAGAAGGCGTAATGCACCTTGTCGTTGTCCACCACCGTGGTGCAGTTCCCCAACAGGCGCTCGGCGTTGGCGTTGCAGTTGAGGAACAGGCCCTTGACCCGGGTATCGCTGACCGGCGCGTCGACAAAAAAGGTGATGTTGCCGGAGTTATTGCCGATGTTGGCGACTTTAAACCCATTACGGCGACGCTCCGCCCGGCAGGTGGTTTCCACCGTATCCAGCACCTGCTGGCGGATGGCAACGGCCCATTGGGACAACGGCGAATCATCGCGCTCCTTCACCATCAGGCGTCGCAGGGTGTTGTAGAAATCGTCCTGGCGCACATCGGCCTGATCGGCAGTCAGGATCTGCCCCAGCTTGTGCTCCGGCAGGGCAAACGCCAGCTCATACACCAACACAAAGTTAAAGAAGCGCGGGTCGAACACCAGGTCGTACACCGTCTCTTCCGGGATCAGGTACTCCGACAGGTCGTGCTCACCCCCAACGTGGTACAGGGGCTGGGCGAGGTCAGCTTTCAGGGTGTTGGCGTCGACCCGCTGGGTCTCCTCGCCGAACAGGGACTTGTTGTTGACAAACTTGCGGTGGTGCTGGCGGAACTGTTGCAGCCATTCGGTATGGAACGGGTTCTGGTCATAGCGGCTGTGCAGCGAACGGGCGTGAGATTTGCGCACCAGCAGGTTTTCGTACTGCTCGACGCTCACCTCGATGGGCTGCACGCACATCATGCGGATTTTCACCATCTCTGAGCGGCCCCGCCTTAAAGAAACTGTTTGGCAGGGTCATTGAGGTAGTCATCGGAAAGCTGCTCTTTCCGGTAATCCACCGTCATCTCTTCATCCGCGGCGATATCACGCAGGGCCACCAGGCGCAGAGGGTGGCGCACCAGTTCGGTATTGGCGTCCCGGGCGTGGTTGATGTAGCTGTAGCTGGTGCGGAAGTTGCGGGCCAGCAGTGTCTGGTTGTCGAGGTAGTTGCACTCCATGTAGACGTACTTGCGGAATGGCCCGAGGCTGGGGCCGATCTGCGCTTCCATCTTCTGATAGTGGGCGATGGGCATCACCTGACCGTCAAGCACGCACAGCAGGGTGCCGGCGGCGATCGGGGCGGTGGCGTGCAGGCCGAAGCCATGCAGGGCGCTGGGCCGGATCTCGGTATTAACGATGGTACTGAGGGTGGCGGAGCGCACAAACTCCAGATCTTGGGTATGGTCCTGCACTGAGAATTCTTCCATGGAAACAACGAAGTAACCCGTATATCACAGTGGTTACTGTGGGGCAACGTGCAGGTCAGCTGAGGTCCCATCCGTGCTTGGGCATCAATACGAAGATCAGCACGGCCAGCACCAGCAAGGCGGGGACGTCACCCCAGAAGTGGCCGAAGTGGGACGGGTCGCGCAGTGCCTGCCAGGTCATCACGCCGCCATGCACCAGGCTGGACCAGGCGGTAAACCAGATCAGGCTGCGATGGGCGAGAGGATCACTGGCGGCCCAGATGAGAAATACGCCCAGAGTGGCGTACACACCAAGCAGCACCTCAAAGTAGAGATGGTCGGTTTGCAGGTACCAGCCCCAGCCCGATGGCCACAGCAGTGACAGCGGCAACCAGCCGAACAGCATGACAAGCCCCGCCACCCGCAGCACCCACTTGAGTATCCGCAGTCGCGCTTGTGCGCTCATAAACCCTCCTTAGTCACCCTCTGGACAGTGTAGCAATGGCTAACGCCTCCGAAGGCTTGATCTCATCACCTTGTATTTCTTTTGTATTTCACCAAAAGTAAAGCCACAACCACAAACTGATGAGGCGAGTATGCGCAGTGGCATGGTGGTACTGGCGGGAATGCTTTTGTCCGCGTGCAGCTATGGGCCGGAACACCTGGCGTTGGGGACGCTGGAGCGGGACCGGGTTGCCCTGACCGCAACGGTAAACGAGGTGGTGGTCAGCCTGCCGGTGGCGCAGGGGCAGACGGTGGAGACCGGCCAGGTGCTGGTGCAGCTGGATGACCGTCAGCAACGTTCTGTGGTGGCTCGGGCCGAAGCGGAGGTGATCCGCGCTCAGGCCAATCTGGAGAAGCTGCGCAACGGTGCCCGTGAAGAGGAGGTGGCGGCTGCCCAGGCCCGGGTGGCCGGTGCGCGGGCCACCTTGCTGGATGCGCAGCAAACCTACCAGCGCAACCGTGACCTGGTGGCACGCAGGATGATCAGCCAGGCCGACCTCGACCGGGCGCTGGCCAACCGCGACGCCGCTGACGCCAACCTGCGCTCGGCCCAGGAGCAACTGCGCGAGCTGACCAACGGCACCCGTGAAGAGGACCTGCGTATGGCTGAAGCGGAGCTGGCGGCCAATCAGGCGTCACTGGAGAGTGAGCGTAAGCGGCTGTCCGACCTCACCATCACCGCCACCCGCGATGGGGTGCTGGACAGCCTGCCCTGGAACCTTGGCGAGCGGGTCACGGTGGGCAGCCCGGTGGCGGTGTTGCTGGCCGGTGATGCGCCCTATGCCCGCGTCTATGTGCCGGAACCCTATCGGGTGCATATCCGCACCGGCAGCGAGTTAACCGTTCATATTGATGGCTTGCCTGACCCGATAGAGGGCAGCGTGCGCTGGATCAGTCAGGAACCCGCATTTACCCCCTATTACGCCCTCAATCAGGAGGAGCGTGCCCGCCTGATGTACCTGGCCGAGGTGCAACTGCCTGCCAGTGCCGCCAACCTGCCCAGCGGCGTGCCGGTGCAGGTGGACATGCCGACGGGGGAGTGACCGATGGAGTGGGCAATTGAAGCGCGGGGTCTGACCCGCCGGTTCGGTGATTTTACTGCGGTTGATGATGTCGACCTGCAGGTGGCGCCGGGCACCATCTACGGCTTTCTCGGCCCCAACGGCTGCGGCAAAACCACCACCATCCGCATGCTGACCGGACTGCTGACCCCCAGCGTCGGTGAGGCCACGGTGCTGGGGCTGAAACTGCCGCAGCAGGCGGAAGCGCTGAAACGGCAGATTGGCTACATGACTCAGAAATTCTCCCTATACGAGGATTTGACGGTATTGGAGAACCTGCGTTTTGTGGCCCGGATCTACAGCCTGCCGTACCGGGAGGGGCGGCGCCGTATCGACCAACTGCTGTCCATCTATGGCCTGACGGAGAACGCCAACCAGCGCGCCGGCAGCATGAGTGGCGGACAGCGTCAGCGCCTGGCCCTGGCTGCCGCTGTGATTCATCAGCCGCGACTGCTGTTTCTCGATGAGCCCACCTCCGCGGTGGACCCGGAAAACCGTCGCGAGTTCTGGGAACAGCTGTTTGACCTGTGCGATCAGGGCACCAGCATCCTGGTTTCCACCCACTATATGGATGAAGCGGAGCGGTGCCATCGCCTGGCCATTCTCGAACGGGGCCAGAAACGGGCGGATGGCAGCCCGGAGGGGCTGATGGACAATATGGGCGCCAAAGTGGTGGAGGTGGCCGCGCCGGACCTGCGCGCACTGAAACAGCAACTGGTGGCCCGTCCCGAAGTGACTTCGGCGGCCCAGTTAGGGGCGCGGCTTCGGGTATTGGTGTCCGATCAGGTGAATGACCCCGCCAGCTGGCTTCGCCAGTTGCCGGAGTTGGCGGGCGCCAATGCCATTGAGGCGGTGCGGCCCAGTCTGGAGGATGTGTTTGTCACCTGCACCGGTGGCCGGGGAGGGGCGTCCCATGCAAAGTCTTAGTCGCATACTGGCGATCGTCGGCAAGGAGCTGACCCAGCTCAGCCGGGACCGGATGACCTTCGGCATGGTGGTGATGATTCCGCTGATCCAGCTGATGCTGTTCGGCTATGCCATCAACACCAACATCCGCCAGATCCCGGTGGCGGTGGTGGACCAAAGCAACACCGCGTTGTCCCGCATACTGGTGCAGACCGTCAGCGCCACCCAGGTGGTGAAGTTCACCGAGCAGTTCGCCACGGTGCAGGAGGCGGAAGCGGCCATTAAAGCCTCCACCGTGCGTGCCGCGCTGGTGATCCCGGAAGACCTGAGCCAACGCCTGGTGCGCCACCAGAGTGTGGGGTTGGGTTCGCCGCCCGCCACCGATGAAGAGACCAGCCGTCCGGTGGCGCACTGGCTGGTGGATGGCTCGGACACCATGATCGCCGGGGCGATCAAGGGACTCAGGGCGATGCCTCTGAAAGAGCTGTTCCGGCAACCGGCCAACCGCACCGTGCCCACCTTTGAAGTCACCCTGTTCTTTAACCCGGAGCAGCGCACCGCGGTCAATATCGTGCCGGGTCTGGTGGGGGTGATCCTCACCATGACCATGATCATGTTCACCTCCGCCGCCATCGTCCGTGAACGGGAGCGGGGCAATATGGAGATGCTGATCAACACGCCAGTGCGCTCCATCGAGTTGATGATCGGCAAGATCATCCCCTACGTCTTTATCGGCTTTATTCAGGTGGGCATCATCCTTGGGCTCGGCCACTGGGTGTTCCATGTGCCCATCGGCGGCTCACTGGCCAGCCTGGCGGGCATCACCGGACTGTTTATTGCCGCCAGCCTGTCGCTGGGGCTGGTGATCTCCACCCTGGCCAGCAATCAGTTGCAGGCGATGCAGATGACGGTGTTTGTGTTGCTGCCGTCGATTCTGCTGTCCGGCTTTATGTTCCCCTATGAGGGGATGCCCAAAGTGGCGCAGCAGATTGCGGAGGTGCTGCCTGCTACCCACTTTATGCGGGCCATCCGTGGGGTGATCCTGCGGGACGCGACGTTGGCGGATCTGCAACCGGATGCCCTGTGGCTGGCGGGCTTTACCGTGGTGGGCCTGGTGGTCGCCTCGCTGCGCTTTAAAAAACGACTGGATTGAGGCTTTGCCTTCAATCTGAACGGGTTAGCTGATAGCTTTGGGTCGGATTAACGCATTGGATTGAGCCAATCGGGGAGGGCGGGAGTGCCCCCTCCGGGCCAGAACACAGGGACAACGTGGAATGAACCGGAACGGACCGGCACTGGCCTTTGGCGGCCTGCTGACACTGATCTTACTGGTGGTGCTGCTGATCATCGCGGCACTGTGGGCCTGGCCCAAATACCGGGTGTATAAGCAGGAGATGAGTGGCATCGCGGCGCTGAAAGAGGCGGAGTGGAGCAAACAGATCCTGATTGAGGAGGCCCGGGCCCGGGAGCAGGCCGCGCTGATGCAAGCCAAGGCCAAAGTAACTCTGGCCCAGGCCGAAGGCGAGGCTCAGATTGTTCGCGCCCGTGCCGAAGGGCAGGCGGACATTGAACGGGCTAAAGCCGCGGCAGAGGCCAACCGCATCATCGGCGCCTCGCTGAAGGACAACGAAGCCTACCTGCGCTACGTCTGGATTAAGGGGCTGCAGGATGGCAAAGGCGAGCGCATCTACATCCCCACCGAAGCGGGTTTGCCCATCCTCGAGGCGGGTAAGGCAGGCACGCCATGATCGCCTTGATCAGCCAGCCGGACTCCCCGGCCGCCCAGGCCGCATTGCGCCAGGTGCTCAGTGGCATGACGCGTCCCCGCATCGGCTATATTGCGGCAGAGCCCGACCCCCAATGGCACTACTTTGAACCGGTTCGGGCGATGTACCGCCGGCTCGGCGCGGGCGAGGTCCACTACCTGGAGCTGGAGCAGCGCTTCGATGCCGACACCGCCCAGCGGGTGCTGGAGTGCGACCTGATTCACCTCAGCGGCGGCAACACCTACCGCTTTCTGGCGGGGTTGCAGGCCCGAAACCTGTTGTTGCCCCTTAAGCGTCATGGCGAGTCGGGCAGGGCACTGGTGGGCGTCAGTGCGGGTGCCATGGTGTTAACCCCCAGCATCGATACCGCCTCACTGTGCGGCGACCCCAATTCGGTGGAACTGGACGACACCCAGGGCGCCAACCTGCTGCCTTTTCTGTTCCTGCCCCACGCCCAGCCGCAGCTGAAAACCGCGGCGGCGGCCCTGGCCCGCCATCACTGCTACCCGGTGGCCATGTGCGATGACCACAGCGCGCTGGTGATTCAGGGCAGTGAGGTGTTGCCGCTGGGCCAGCCCGAGTGGCTGGCAGCCCCGCTGCAAAGTGCCTGAACCTTGGCGTTTCGCCAGCAGCGTCACGCCATGCTCCGGCAATTTGGCCTACCATAACGGCGACATTGCAGGAGCATTATGAACAACTACTTTGAATCCCCCTTTGCCGGCAAACCGCTGGCGGAGCAGGTCAGCAACCCCAATATCGACGTGGGGGCGCACAGCTACTATTCCGGTTACTACCACGGTCACCCCTTTGAGCACTGTGTGCGCTATCTGGTGCCGGACCGCACCGACGTCGACCGCCTGATCATCGGGCGTTACTGCTCCATCGGCACCGGCGCGGTGTTTGTGATGGCGGGCAACCAGGGCCACCGCATGGACTGGATCACCACCTTTCCCTTCTTCTATCAGGACAATCCGGCGTTTGCCGATGCCAACGACGCCTGGCAACCGGCCGGGGACACCGTGTTGGGCAACGACGTCTGGGTTGGCAGTGAAGCGATGATTCTGCCGGGGGTTAAGGTCGGCCACGGGGCGGTGATTGCGGCCCGTGCAGTGGTCACCAAGGATGTGCCGCCCTATGCCATTGTGGCGGGCAATCCGGCGCGTCTGATTCGCCACCGGTTTGATGATGCCGCCCAGGCCAAACTGCTGGAGATGGCCTGGTGGGACTGGCCGGAGGCGCAATTGGCCGCCGCAATGTCACGGTTGTGCAGCGGTGACATTGATGGCTTGTATCAGCACTGGTTGGCGCAAGGTGAAAAAAGCCAGAAATAGGCGCAAGTGACCGTTTTAAAAGGACGAAACGGTAATTAAATTACAGCGTTAATGGCGAAAAATCGACCGCCCTTAACGAGATGGAATCGGCTCAGAATTTGACCGAACATTGCGCTGGTGTTGCGGGCGTAGTGCTGGCGTAGTGTTTTCATTTCCCTCCTGTTGTTGTGCGGCGGAATTTTGCCCGGTTTTTCGGGCGGTTCGCGCCGACTTGCGTTGCGCAACGCAGCCTGTGATCTGGCTCTCTCGACACTTCATCGAATGAAATTACCATCGACGCTAACTCTTTAGTTCGTGGTAATTTTTATGGAAGTTTTCATCAGTTTGCTGGGCATGGCGACCCTGATCGGTATTGCCCTGCTGTTCTCTGAAAACCGGCGTGCGGTTTCCGTCCGCACCGTAGCGGGCGCACTGGCGTTCCAGATCGCCTTTGGCGCGTTCGTGATGTTCGTGCCGGCAGGCCAAAGCGTCCTGCAGGCCGCCTCCAATGGCGTCAACAACGTGATTGGCTACGCTAACGCCGGTCTGAGCTTCCTGATGGGTGACCTGGCCAACTTTAAGGTCGGCTTCATCTTCCTGCTGCACGTATTGGGTCCGCTGGTGTTTGTCTGCGCCCTGATCTCCGTGCTCTATTACCTCGGCCTGATGCAGAAGATCATCGGCGGCATCGGTGGCGTCCTGCGCGCCATCCTGGGCACCTCCCGCGCTGAGTCTCTGTCTGCCACCGCCAACATCTTTGTCGGCCCGATTGAGGCGCCCTCCCTGGTGCGTCCTTTCGTTAACCGCATGACCCGCTCCGAGCTGTTCGCCGTGATGACCGGTGGTCTGGCGTCCGTGGCTGGCGGCACCATGATTGGCTACATCTCTCTGGGCATCGACCCCAAGTACATTCTCACCGCCTGCTTTATGACCGCCCCGGCTGGCCTGCTGTTTGCCAAGCTGATGTGCCCGGAAACCGAGAAAGCGGAAGAGGACCTGAACAAGGTCATCGACGAAGTGGAAGACAAGCCCGCTAACGTACTGGACGCTGCGGCAGCCGGTGCCAGCATGGGCATGCAGCAGGTGATCCAGGTGGGTGCACTGCTGCTGGCTTTTGTTGCCCTGATCGCCCTGATCAACGGCATGCTGTCCGGCATTGCGGCCTTCTTCGGCTACGGTAACGCCGACCTGCAAGCGGCTTTCGACGCTCTGCAGGCCACTGCCGCCAACCTGCCGGCCTTTGATGGCTTTGCGGTTGCACTGGCCCAGGCCACCGAGCAGAACGCTGCCGAGATCGGCCAGTGGATCACCGCCATCGACCGCAGCGTACTGATTGAGAACCTGAGCAGTCTGAACCTGGGCGACAACAACGCCGCCGCCGTTCAGGCCGTGATGACCGCTGCCGAAGCCAAGCTGCAACTGCAATCCATCCTCGGTGTGCTGCTGGCACCGCTGGCCTGGGTGATGGGTGTGCCGTGGTCTGAAGCGCAGGTGGCGGCTTCCTTTATCGGCCAGAAACTGGCGATCAACGAATTCGTGGCTTACGTCGACTTTATGTCTGTCGCTGACACCCTGAGCCCGAAAACCCAAATCATCGTTACCTTTGCCCTGTGTGGTTTTGCCAACTTTGGCTCCCTGGCAATGGTGATCGGTGGCCTGGTGGCGATGGCGCCCCAGCGTCGCCAAGTTCTTGGCCAAATCGGCCCGCGCTGCCTGCTGGCCGCGGCCCTGGCTAACCTGATGAGCGGCACCATTGCGGGCCTGCTGTTTACCTTCCAATAAGTGGAGACTACCCATGACCCCTCACATTAATGCTCCCGCTGGCGCCTTTGCCGACACCGTACTGATGCCGGGCGACCCGCTGCGCGCCAAGTACATCGCCGAGAACTTCCTGGAAGACGCCGTACAGGTGTGTGACGTGCGCAACATGCTGGGCTACACCGGCACCTACCAGGGCAAGCGCATCTCCGTAATGGGTTCCGGCATGGGCGTACCGTCCATCTCCATCTACGCCAAAGAACTGATCACCGAGTACGGCGTGAAGAACATCATCCGCATCGGTTCCTGCGGCGCCATCTCCGACAACGTGAAGATGATGGACGTGGTACTGGCCATGGGCGCTTCCACCGACTCCGGTGTGAACCGCACCCGTTTCCCGGGTACCGACTACGCCATGATCGCCGACTTCGGTCTGCTGTCTGCCGCGGTTAACGCTGCCCAGAAGCAGGGTGCCAACTACCACGTGGGTAACGTGTACACTTCCGACCTGTTCTACAGCCCGGACGAGTCCCGCTACGCCACCATGGCCAAGTACGGCATGCTGGGTGTCGAGATGGAAGCCGCCGGCCTGTACGGCGTTGCTGCTGAGTTCGGCGCCAAGGCACTGGCGATGATGACCGTAACCGACCACATCGTTCGCGGTGAGCACCTGACCGCTGAAGAGCGCCAGCTGACCCTGAACGACATGATCAAACTGACCCTCGAAGCCGCCATCTCCATCGACTGATAGCGCGTTTCTGAGTCAGAAAAGCCTCCCTCGCGGAGGCTTTTTTTGGGGGGGGTCATCGCATATTTCCGTGGGAACCTTGGCTCCGAGCCCGTTTCCACCTACCGAGCCATTGCCGGGATGCCCCGGCGGGCACCAGAAGGGCGCTGCCCGGCTGCGCGCCCCGCTCTTGACACCCCTGCCTCCGACGCGGCGACAGCCCCTCGCTCCCACTCCTTCACGTTCAGCACTGGCCAGACTCGCATCCTTGCTCGACTGGCACTCGGGCCTTCCCTGGCCCTCGGCTTCACTCCCAGTCGCTCCCGCTCGGCGCCGCGAGTCGGCCTTTGGTGGACGGCTGCGCCGTGATAGCTGGGTGCTCACTCTTATTCGGAAACAGCATCAGTCCCTCAAGGCGAGCAGAGGCCATGAAAAGGTATTTTATTGGAGAAGTCGCTTCTGTCTTCTTTCCCCGCTGATCCGCGAAGAACCTTTTTTTTCGATTTGCGAATGGCTTACCGCGATCCACGAGCTACCCTGTACTGTTCCCCCATATATTCAATGGCATCGTGGTTCGCCCTCTGCGCGGGTTCGGTTGTGGCAGCCGTCGCGGTATCGATTCATGATCCTGCGACCACGAATTTGTGGATTCACCGGTGTCAGAACCGCGCGGTTCCCGCCCGGTGGCGTTTAAGGAGTGCTCATTCATGGCGAAAACCATTCTGCTGACCGGCGCCACCGACGGCATCGGCCTGGCCACCGCAAAACTGCTGGCCGCCGAAGGGCACCACCTGTTGGTGCATGGCCGCAGTGCCAGCAAACTGGCGGACACGGTGGCCACCCTGACCGCCATCCCCGGCGCAGGTCCGGTGCAGGTTCTGCAGGCGGATCTGTCGCGTCTGGAGGAGGTGGTGGCGATGGCGCGCACGGTGCTGGTCAGCGGACAGGCCCTGGATGTGCTGATCAATAACGCGGGGGTCTACAGCACCCCCAACCCCCGAACCGAGTCCGGTCTCGATGTGCGCTTTGTGGTGAACACCCTGGCGCCTTACCTGCTGGCAAAGAAGCTAGCTCCCTTGCTGGGCGCTGAGGGCAGGGTGGTGAACCTCTCCTCCGCCGCCCAGGCCAGCGTGGACCTGGCAGCACTGCGGGGGGAACAGTTTCTGTCTGACAGCGCCGCCTACGCCCAGAGCAAACTGGCGTTGACCATGTGGTCACGGCAGTGGGGCTTAAACCGCGCCGCCAACGAGCCGATCAACATCGCGGTAAACCCCGCTTCGTTGCTGGGCAGCAAGATGGTGAGCGACGCCTTTGGCGTAAAAGGCGGTGACCTCAACATCGGCGCCGACATCCTGACCCGCGCCGCCCTGTCGGAGGAGTTTGCCAACGCCTCAGGCCAGTACTTCGATAATGACAGCGGCCGCTTTGCCCCACCGCACCCGGATGCCCTCAATGCTCAAATCTGTGCCGAGGTGGTAAATACCATCGAATCATTGTTGGGTGACTATCTGGTCGAGTAAGGGGAGGTTGGGCAGGGTAGGTGTGTTTGGTTGTCGACGCTTTGTGAGTGGGGACGATGTAGAGCAGAGCTATCAAACTTAATGGCTGGTTTCGCCCCTGCTCCTAAGGTGGGTGTCCCCTTAAGTCTGCCCGAATCCATTTGGTTTCCGTGGGCCACTGGTCCACGCTACAGTTAACGCCAGTGCTTCGATTCAGAGTGCGAAACCTGCTTTAGCGTGCGCCTGTGGCGCACGAATTGAACTTACCCTCGCTTTAATTTCTCCGCCGCTCCTGCCGCTTCACTCGCCAACCCTTCCGGCAACCACAGGCTGACGCTGACGCCACCGTCGGGGCGGTTTTGTAGCTGCATCTGGCCGCCGTGGGCTTCGGCGATTTCGCGGCAGAGGGCGAGGCCCAGTCCGGTGCCCTGGCGTTTGGTGGAGTAGAAGGGGATCAGGGCCTGGTTAAGGGTGGCCTGGCTCATGCCCTGACCACGGTCACTGACGCGCAGGCTGACGCCGGATTCCAGCGTTTCCACGGACAGGGTGATGGCGTCGGCGTCACTGCCGCTCTCGTGGGCGTTCTTCAGCAGGTTAACCATGGCCCGTTCCAGTTGGCTGGCATCAAACCAGCCGGACAGTGCGGGCAGGTCGCCTTGCAGCACAAAGGGGTACTGGGCCCGCAGCCCCTCGATAAAGGCGTGCCAGCTGACCAACTGCGGCTGCGGCGTGGGCAGTTTGGCAAAGGTGGCGTAGCCCTGGATAAAGCGGTTGAGGCTTTGGCAACGCTCCTCGATGGCGCTGAACACCCGATGCAGGCGCGGGTCGGACTGTTCCGGCAGCAGGGCGCGGCCACTGTGGCTCATGGAGCTGATGGGCGCCAGGCTGTTGTTGAGCTCGTGGCTGATCACCCGGATCACCTTCTTCCACGCTGCCGCTTCCTGCCGGGCCAGTTCCCGGGTCAGTTGGCGCGCCAGTATCAGGCGGTGGGGCTGGCCATGGAGGTGGAACTGCCCCTGCACCAGGTAATAGGTGTCGGCCTGCTGATCGGAATGGAGGGGGTAGAGGCCATCGGTGGTGGCGTCAAACAGCGCACGGGTGTGGTTGTCGTAGGGGGCGAGGAGTTCGCTGAGGTTCTGGCCCTCCAGTCCGGTCTGGCCGAAGAACTGCTCCGTCTCCCGATTGGCCAGTACGATGCGGCCCCGGGCGTCCGTCAGCAGCACCAGCATCGGCGAGTTCTGCAGTACCTTGTCGAGGATCAGCTCCCGCTGGTGCAGGGTAAATCGCTCCTGCCGCAGCTTGATCGCCATGGCGTTGTACTGCTCTGCCAAAGTTCGGGTCTCGGGCGAGCCTCGAGGGGGCAGGGTGGTGCTGAAATCGCCGTCAGCGAAATTCAGGATGCCCGCTTCCAGCGCGGCCAGCCCCTGGCGCAGCGGTCGACTGAGCCGGTACACCAGCAGCAACATCAGCGGCAGCAGCACCAACACCAGGGTGAGCAACTGGGCCGTGGTCGACCACTCGCTGTAGCCGGGCAACAGGCGGGGCAGGCCGATAGCCAGCAGGGCGGCGATGAGTGATGACAGCGCGGCCCACAGCAACAACAGGGCGCGCAGGCTCATTTGCTCACCGCCAGTTTCTCCATGCGCCGGTACAGTTGCTGGCGCGAAACCCCGAGACTGCGTGCGGCCCGGGCCACCATGCCGCCATGGCGGGCCAGGGCGTCGGTGATGGTGGCGGCGTCGAGGTCAGATGGGGAAGTGGGCGGCGGCGGAGGCGGCGCCTGCAGGGCGAGATCCGCCGGGGTGATCACCGCATCGCGGCAGAGCAGGGCGGCCCGGGCGATGGCGTTTTCCAGCTCCCGCACATTGCCGGGCCAGGGGTGGGCCAGCAGGGTTTGGCGGGCGGCGTCGCTGAGGGACGCTTTGCCATCGAGGAAATGCTCGGCCAGCGGCAGGATCTCCTCTTCCCGCTCCGCCAGTGGTGGCAGCGCCAGCTGCACCCCATTGAGGCGATAGTAGAGATCTTCCCGGAAGGTACCAGCGTGAATGGCAGCCACCAGATCGGCGTTGGTGGCGCTGATCACCCGCACCGACACGCGGCGGGTCTGGTGGCAACCGAGGCGTTCGAACTCCCCGGTTTGCAGCACCCGCAGCAGCTTCACCTGACCGGACAGCGGCAGGTTGCCCAGTTCATCCAGAAACAGGGTGCCGCCATCGGCGGCTTCAAATCGGCCGATGCGGCGTTTGCTGGCGCCGGTAAAGGCGCCGGGTTCCACCCCAAACAGTTCCGCTTCCATCAGCTCCGGCGGCAGGGCGCCGACGTTCACCTTGATGTAGGGGCGATCCTTGAGGGGAGAGTTGGCCTGGAGCACATCGGCGATGCGCTCTTTGCCGGCCCCATTGGGGCCGGTGATCAGCACCGGCAGACCGGAGGCGGCGACGCGGGTGGTGGTGTCGAGCAGGTCCAGCATTGCCGGGCTGTGCAGCAGGATGCCGCACAGGTCGAACTGGCTCAGTTGGCGCTTTCGGTTGGCCTGCTGGTATTCCCGGGCCCGGGCCTGGCGGCGCAGGCGGGACAGCTCCAGCAGGTTGTTGACGGTGAGGCGCAGCTTCTGGTCATCCCAGGGTTTGCCGAGGTAGTCGGCAGCGCCGGCCTTCACCAGTTCTACCGCCATGGCCAGATCGGTCCATGCGGTCAGCAGGATCACCGGCAATCCGGGCGCCTTGGCCTGCAGGGCGTGAAACAGCGTGCGCCCCTCCTCGCCGGAGGTGGTGTCGGCACTGAAGTTCATGTCCTGGATCACCAGCCCGACCTCCTCCTCTTCCACCAGTTGCAGCGCCTCTTCTGGCGTGGTGCAGCAACGGGTGCGGTGGCCGTCCAGTTCCAGCAGCAGCGACAGCGCTTCGCCGATGGCCGGGTTGTCGTCAATGATCAAGATGCAGTCCATGGCCGGTAATCCCTCCTTTGCCGCCTAATAGATTACGTGGTTTTTCACCGTTGGCTACCGTTGCCCGTTACACCGAGCGGGTCGCCAGCGCGGGGGAGACCCGAGCGGCCCGCAGCGCGGGGGAAGCGGCGGCACACTGACTGAGCAACACCAGCCCCGCCAGAGTCACCCCCAGATAACTCAGCGGCAGACGGCTCAGCTCGTAGTGGTGCATCAGGTATTGGTTCAACCCCAGCCCGGCCAGCAGCCCCAGCCCCATTCCGGTCAGGCAGATCATCATATTCTCGGTGAGGAAGTGGCGGACAATGGCGGTGCGGGTGGCGCCCAGGGCGCGCCGGGTGCCGATCTGCTTGCGGCGCTGTGCCACGCTGTAGCTGGCCAGTCCGACCACCCCCAGCGCAGTCACCACCAGCAGCAGCACGATCACCACCCCCAGCAGCACCGCCATGGCGCGGTCATTGCGGTAGGCCCGCTCGCGGATCTCGTCAAAGTGGCGCAGGCTGGTGATCACCCGGCTGGGGTCCAGCGCCAGCAGGGTGGACTCAATCTGCTTCATCACCGCATCCCGCTGGGCGGGGTCGACCCGCACGATGTAGCGGACAAAGAAGCGATCGTTTTCCACCGGCAGCAGGGCGGAGGCGAAGCTGTGAGTGCGATGGGGCCAGGGGGTTTGCAGGCGGTCATAGACGCCCACCACTTCGATGGGCTCATCCCGCAGGTAGACGTGTTTGCCTACGGCACTGCTGTCGGGAAACAGGTACTCGGCGCTGTCGCGGCTCAGCATCACCTGCGAAGGCGGGGTGCTGGTGTGGCCACCACTGCGGATGTCACTGGCGTCGAAGGTGCGGCCCTCACTGAGGCTGAGGCCCAGGGTGGTGAACAGGTGCTCGTTGCCGGTGTAGTAGCCCACGTTCAGCTTACGGCCTTCGCCACTGGGCCCGGAGCTCACCGTGGTGGAGGAGCCACTGTTGGTCAGGGGCAGGTGGTTGGTGGCCACCGCGTCTTTCACGCCGGGGATGGCGCGCAGAGCCTGCTCGTCCATCTGGCGCTGGGCCAGCAGGTCTTTATCCATGTGCATCTCGGCCAGGGTAAAGCCGATAAGCTCAGATTCGGGGATGCCGGAGTCCCGCGCCATCATGGCCAGGCGCTCCTGGATGATAAAGGCGGCGTTGGCAACCACGGCCAGGGTCAGGGCCAGTTGCAGCACAATCAGCAGCGGGCCACTTTTGTTTCGCAGCAGGGCCGACAGAATAGGGCGAAGTTCAAACATGATCGGCTCCTTATTGGCTTTTCAGGTAGTGGGCGGGGTTGGTGCGGCCGATGCGCCAGGCCGGAAAAAGCCCAGCCAGCAGGGCGGCACACAGCGCCAGAGTCAGCAGGCTGAACAGGATGGTGAGGTCCATCCGCGCCAGCTGGTCATAACCGGGGTAGAGCTGGCGCAGTCCCGCCAGGCCAATCAGGGCAAATACGCTGCCCAGCAGGCCGCCCAGCAGGCCAATCAATCCCACCTCAGTAAGATGCTGGGCCATCACTTGCCCGCGACTGGCCCCCAGCGCCCGACGAATGCCCACATTGGCGGCGTGGCGCAGGAATTTGGCCAGCAGCAGGCCAACCATATTGACCAGGCACACCGCCAGGAACAGGAACGACAGCGCCAGCAGAATGCGGTTGTCCTCGCTGACCACCTCGTTGTATTCCAGCCACTCACTGACCCGGCGCAGCTCGCTCACGGCATCGGGGTTGGTAAAGCGGCCAATCTCCTGTTGCTGGTCGATATAGGCGGCCAGCTGCTGGTGGTACTGATCACGGTGCTCGCTGTCCCGCAGCTCAACCCAGTACTGCACCCAGTAGAGTTCGGAATTGAGGCGGTCGGCGTAGCTGTTGATCATCTCCTGCTTCCAGCCATCGGTGTTGCCCCAGGCGGCAATCTCATGCACCGGCAGCAGGCTGAAGGGGATAAACATCTCCTCGTGGGGGTGGAAGGCGCCGTTGTTGACGTCATAGAACAGCGGCTGCGGCTTGTAGTCGGTGATGATGCCCACCACGGTGTAGACCTTGCCGTTGGCATCGATGGTGCGGCCTACGTTGTTGCCGCCGCCAAACAGCTTGTCGTTGAGGCTTTGGCTGATCACCGTCACCGGTTCGGCCAGCTCTCCCTGCTCGTCGGTCCAGGCCGCGCCATGCACGAAGGTGGCGTCGAACATGGCGAAGAAGTCGCGGCCGGTGGCGCGGCCATCGGCGATAAAGGGGTATTGGTCCGGGTTCTCCGGCTGGACGGTAAAGCCGGTGCGGATCATCGCCGCCTGTCGCACCGGGCCGGACTGCTTGCTCAGGTTGATCGCGTCCTGATAGGTGATCTGGTAGTACAGGCCATCTTCGGTGCCGGAGTGGTGCCCCTCTTCATGGCTTTGCAGCTGCACCGCGTAGAGTTGGTCGTCCTTATGGGCCATGGGGTTGTGGCTCATGGTGTGGTGGACGGTCAGGCTGGTACCGGCTGTGCCGATGCCGATGGCGATGGCCAGCACCATCAGGGTGCTGATCACCGGGCTCTGGCGGACGCTGAGCCAGGCGAGTTTGAGGTAGTAGTTAAACAGCGTCATGGCTTATCCCTCGGCGGCAACCGGCTCGACGGCGGTGCGGCGGTTGAGCATCGCCAGATCGCAGATCTGGCCATCGACGATGTGGATATTGCGCTGGGTTTGCGCGGCTTGTTCGGCGTCGTGGGTCACCATGATGATGGTGGTGCCGTTGCGGTTGATCTCGTTCAGCAGCTGCATCACCTGACGCGCCATCAGGGAGTCCAGGTTACCGGTGGGCTCATCCGCCAACAGGATGCGGGGTGAACCGGCCAGGGCACGGGCGATGGCCACACGCTGTTGTTGTCCCCCGGACAGCTGGGAGGGCAGGTGCTTCATCCGGGCGGCCAGTCCCACCTGTTCCAGCGCCTCTTCGATGCGGCGACGGCGCTCGGCGGCGCTGAATCCGCGGTAGCGCAGGGGCACGTCGACGTTATCAAACAGGTTCAGGTCCGGCAGCAGGTTGTAGCCCTGGAAGATAAAACCGATCTTCTCATTGCGCAGCTGCGAGCGCTCCCGGTCGGTCAGCATGCTGACCTCTTCACCATCGAGGAAATACTGGCCACTGGAGGCGTTCTCCAGCAATCCGGCGATGTTGAGAAAGGTGGTTTTGCCACTGCCGGAGGGGCCGGTTACCGCAACGAACTCTCCCTCGTTGACGGACAGTTGCAGGCCTCTCAGGGCGTGAGTTTCGATCAGATCGGTACGGAATACTTTGCCGATATTGTCCATGTGCAGCATGGGGCACTCCTTTACTTAATGAGGATCTCGCTGCTGTTCAGCAGCCCGGAGAGATCGGAGATGATGAGTTGATCACCGGCGTCGGCACCGGCGAGGATTTCGATGTGGGTCAGGCTGCTGGCGCCCAGTTGCAGGGGCACGCGCTGGGCCATTGCGCCGTCAACCCGGAAGCCGGTGCGACCATGGCCGGACTGAATAAAGGCGCCCCGGCGTACCATCAGCACGTTCTCCAGAGATTCCAGTCGCACCTGAGCAGTGACCCGCTGGTTCTGGCGCAGGCGCACCTCCGGTGGCGGGAAACGAACCCGGACGGTGACCTGGTTGGCGACGATCTCCGGGCTAATGCCGGCGATCTCGCCCTCAATCTGCGCACCGCCCACCGACAGGCTGACCGCCATGGTCAGGCCCAGTTCGTCGGCGTAGCTTTCCGGCACCTGCAGCTCTGCCTGATAGTCACTGAGGCTGACCACCGACAGCAGCGGCTGGTTGTCCGCCACCTGCTCGCGCTGGCCCACCAGGGTGTTGCCCACCAGGCCATCAAGCGGTGAACGCAGGGTCAGGGCATCCACCTGCCGTTGCAGCTCGGCCACGGTCAGGCGCTGGCGCTCCAGCTCCACTTCGGCGGTACGCTGTTCAAACTGCAGGGTGTCCCGGGCCAGCGCGATCTCCTGCTCAGCGTGAGCAAAGGCGATGCGGGCGCTGGCAAACTCGTCCTGGGCCTGCTGATGGTCGATGTCACTGATGAGGTCCGACTCGGCGGCCCGGTCGGCGCGTTGCTTTTCCCGCTCGGCGGCGGTGCGGGTAACCAACGCCTGATCGCGACGGCGTTGCAGCTCCAGAGCGGTACGGCGCGCTTCCAGTTGCTGGCGCTGAAGGTCCAGAGTCTGGCGTTCCAGAATCGCCTGCTGTTGAGAGAGCTGCGCTTCCAGTTCGGGGCTGTCGATGTGCGCCAGTACCTGGCCCTGTTCGACAATCTCACCCGCCTGCACCTGCAGATTGATGTGGCCGGCGGAGGGGCTGAACAGCACCGGGGCATTGGCGGCGACAATGCGACCCCGTGCGGCCACTTCCCGCACCATGTCGCCCCGTTCGACGGTGGCCAGCTGCAGCCGACTGGCACGAACACTTTGCTGGCCCTGACCATACTGAGCCCAGAGGTAGCCGCCGCTCACCAGCAGTGCCGTGGCCAACAGGCCGAGCCACAGTCCGCGAAGGCGACGTGGAGCCTTGCGCTGCACATCTTGTCCTGAAGTGTCCTGAATCATCCGTATCGCTCATCTGTCCGCTGATGGAATGTCGGTAATAGAGCGAGAACCGTGCCAAAGATGTCATTTGAGGCTAAGTGATTGGTTAGTATGAAAATTTGTGATTGTTATCGTCGTTGTGACTCCTGTCCGCTGTGTCCGAAGTGTCCGCGCCGGACACTTTTGGGTATTCAGGCACTTATGCCGCCGAGCTGAACCGAGGTTGATTGACGCTAAGTCCCCGTTCGCCTTTGATTTTTCTTACTGATACTCTGAGGGAGTTAGTGCAATCACCGGAACCCGAAATGGCAAAATCCCTCTCCACCACGGCGCTGGCTAAGCGCCTCGAGCTGCCCACCAAAACCCTGTTTGAACGCCTTGCCAGAGCGGGCTTTCTGGTGCGGGAAGCGGAACGTTGGTGCCTGACGGAGCAGGGACGTCTGGCCGGCGGCCGCAATCAGCACAGCGACAAGTTTGGTGAGTACGTGGTGTGGCCGGAAACCCTGAAAGTGCCCAGCCCGGAGGGGTTGCTCAGCGTCTCCAAGTTTTCTGAGTCCACCGGGCTGGGCCGGGAAAGCTTGTTGGGGTTATTGCATGAAATCGGCTATCTGGCCCCCGCGCCCAAGGGCTGGCGGGTAACCGAAAGCGGCGCCGCTGCGGGCGGGGTGCAGCAGGCGGACCGGCGCAACGGCGCGCCCTACAGCTTATGGCCGGCAGCGCTGGAGACCGACCCGCTGTTTAAGCGGGCATTGGCCCAGGCGTTGGGCAAAGACGCGGATAAGGAGTCTACCCACGGCTCCATCGCCAGCTTCCGCGCCAAGTTTGACGCCAAGTACCGCACCCTGGACGGGCACTACGTTCGCTCGGTCGCGGAGCTGACCATCGACAACTGGCTCTATCTGGCGGGGCTGGTTCACGCCTATGAGCGTCCGGTGCGGGAAACCCTTGGCCAACAAGACGAAACCTTCTGCAGTTTCTTCCTTCCGCGTGGAGCCATCTACATTGATTATGTGGAGGGACTGGACGCGGACACCCTGGCTGCACGTCAGAGCCGCTACCGTCAGCTGGGGTTAAAGCTGATTCAGCTGCACCTGGCAGATCTGGACAACCTCGACGAGGTGTTGCCGCGTCGCCTGCTGGCGTTTGGCATTGAGGTGTACTGAGATGGGAGCAACCATGAATCGGTGGGGCAGAGCGATGATGCTGGGCGCGAGCGTCGGTATTCTATTGGCATGTGGCTTGGCCCTGCTGATGGCGCTGTGGGACTGGTGGGAGAATCCGGGCGGGATATTCCGTTCCGACCGGGGCACCCAGTGGCACTTTGTCTGGGACACCTTTATCAGCTGGTTTGCGCCCACCACCCTGAGTTTCGGACTGACCGGCGCGGGCGTCATGATGGCGCGCCAGTGGTGGCGACAATACTGAGGAGCCTGCAATGGTGGAAGAGGAACTGGAGTACGGTGGATTCTGGATTCGGGTTGGTGCAGCCCTGATCGACAGCGTTCTGCTGGCGATGGTCATCGCCCCCATACTGACGCTGCTTTATGGCAAGGAGTACTGGCTGGACCAAACCCAGATATGGGGCACCTGGGACCTGCTGCTGAACTACCTGTTGCCCGCCATCGCGGTGATCCTGTTCTGGATGGCCAAGTCCGCCACGCCGGGCAAGATGGTGCTCAAGCTCACCATTGTCGACGCCAAAACCGGCGGCAAGCCCAGCACCGGCCAGTTGGTGGTGCGTTACCTCGGCTACTACGTCAGTACCATTCCGCTGTTGCTGGGCCTGTTTTGGGTCGGCATCGACAAGCGCAAACAGGGCTGGCACGACAAATTGGCAGGCACCGTGGTGCTGCGCCAGCATCGTAAGCAGGCGGTGGAATTTGAACAGGAGGCCCCCTGATGAGACGGTTCTGGCTGTGGATGTTGCCGCTGACCCTGATGTTTGGATTGGGCGCGGCGGAGCACCCTGTACAAACCCTCAGCCTGGAAGGGGATGGCTGGGTCACTACCGAGGGTCGGCTCAATGGCTACGACGTGATGGAGTATCGGGTCAGCCTGGAGCAGGGCCAGCAGTGGGCGGTGTCGCTGCGCAGTGATAACCGCTTCCAGTACTTCAACATCACCGGTCCCAATCAGGACACCGCGCTGTTTATTGGGTCCACCTCCGGCACCGAGTACGCCGGCACCGCGCAGATGGCCGGGGAGTACCGCATCCTGACCTACCTGATGCGCAACGCCGCCCGCCGTGACGAGGTGGGGCGTTATACGCTGGAAATCCTGCTGCAACAGGGCCCGGATCTGCCGGACCCCTGAGTCCTGACCTCTGAGCCCCGAGACAGAGAGGAGCCACCATGCCACGCCGCATGACCTACACCGCCGAAGGCACCCACCAGACACTGAAGAACACCGCTTATGAAAGCATGGTGGTCAGCTGGCTGATGCAGGACGGCTGGCAGGTGTTTATCCCCATTCTCGATAATGGCCACCAGACCGACATCCTGATCTCCGACGGCCCCAACTTTCACCGGATCCAGGTGAAAACCCTCGAACCCGGCAGCGAAGAGCATCCCATCACCAATCGCTGGCAGGACAGCCACGTAAACGTGGTGGTCGCGTTTGCCCGCAACTCCAACTGGGGTTATGTGATGCCGGCATTCAGTGAACCGAAGAGGGCGCTCAACAGTCCGGGCCACATCAAGTTCGACCAGACCAAAAACGACTTCCTGCGCGCCTTCCACCTGCTGGACTAATCCCTGAATACAACAACGCCCGCCCGATGTTTGCACCGGGCGGGCGTTTTTACACGGCCAATCAGTGAATAAAGCGTTCTTTACCGAGGTAGTCTTCGGTTTCGTACTTCTTGATCAGGTCGTCGAGATTCACCTCCTGGTTGCTGAGCAGCTTGTGGGTCAGGGCGCTCAGCTTGATCAGGATGTCCTTGCACTCGATGCGGGCGGTCTGCACCTCAACGGAGGTACGGCGCAGGATCTGGGCAAACAAACGGTAGGGATCTTTCAGCAGGTGGCCGGTGAAGTTGACGGCGGCCCGGTTCAGGGCGGCGGCATCGCGTTCATTGGTCTCCAGCATGGTTTTGTAGGCTTCTTCCATCTCTTTGGGCACAAAGCTTTCCACCCAGGTCCAGTAGCTCTTATCGAGCAGAATCGACAGCATGGCGCGGATGTAATCCTCCCGCTCCAGCAACAGGCCAACCATCTCCTCCTGGGACTTGTTGTGGTTCTCGTCCGCCAGAACAATCGGGTAATACTCTTTGTACACGGCGTGGAACTCACGCAGCAGTTGGCTCCAGCCGGAGTTGAGCTTGTTGTAGAGCTCGCCCACCTGCTGAATGTCCTGCTTGAGGTCGTACATAAACTTGTCGCCGCTGTGCAGAGAGTCCAGCACCGGCAACAGGGAGTAACGGCGCTTCTGGATTGACTCGTAGAAGCGGTCCACCTCCTGATAGAAGTTGCCAAGGCGCTCGGAGCTGACGTCGATAAACTCCGGGTGGTGGCGCAGGTACTCACCTAGACGGTCACCACTGCGGTTGTCGATGGGGCGTTCGAAGGTCTGGGCGGAGGCGATCAAATCACTGAAGCTGTTTTCGAACTCGTACAGGATGCTCTGCACTTTGCTTAACGAGGAGGCACGGGCCTGATCGCTGATGCCGCGCTCGCGACTTTTCTTCGCCTGTCGGCGGCTTTCGATAAACCAGGAGAGCATGGCACCAATAATGGTGGCACTGGTGGCAATGTCGATGCCCAGCTGCACTTCCTGTGTGAATAACGCGTCAATCATCCCGTTTCCTTAACCAATTGTTTCGATGGCTGCCGACCCTCGCCGGCGAGTAAGCCGGGGTTGATTATGTCCAGACAACAATCTGGAAACAAGTGAGCTATATCGGGTTTTCTCAATGAGTTAGCGAAGGATCGGCGTGGCGGGTTATGGATGGTTTGGCGGGCCTGGTGTGGGTGAGCAATAAAGCATCATACCCGACGGCAAGAGCCCAATGGCTCCTGCTGCCTGTAGATTCAATTGCTCTGACCCCTTGAACTCTTCCCCTTTCAGCCATCGAAGTCGCCCTTCTCGGAATCTGCTTCCAGACAATTGCTGCAATTTATATCGCAGGCTCACGGCTGTAGAAGTTTGGCGCCACGTTTATCTAACGTCGTTCAATATAAACATGTATCACTCGTCAGATGTTATATTAGTGCGCTAAGCTTTTTTAGTTGAGCCTCATCAATAGGGTACTTTCTCGGATGGTATTCATTCAGAGTCCTGATCGACTGCACGATACTGGACACATCAATTGATGATGAATTGAGTGCAGCTTTCAACCTTAAATCTGGAGCATTGAGCAAGAGGGATTGCAAAATAGTGACCATTTTTATTACATCACCATTTGCTTCGATAAGAATTTCAGAGACTGTAGGGTTGTCGTCGGCTTTGAAAACCTGAAAATTACTTGATGAACTCTCATCGCTAGAAGTGGGCTCCCAAATCATTCTTCTGATAGTCAAATGTTGAGCAACTACAAGCCATTTCTCATGATTTAATGTGCTATCGATTTCCCGCATTTCGCTAGCTGCGAAATTGAGAGATTTGAATAGGCTAACAAGAGATCTAGCTTCAGGCGAATTACTGTCATAACTACGGGCTGAACTTTGGTCAAAGATTGCCAGACCGATGTTGAAGAGCAAGAGCAACAGACGCCCAGCCTCATAGCGAGAACTGTATTCGTCTTCGACTGAGTCCGAATCGCCGAATTCCACAATTTCACGTAAGACGATAGCGTCATTCCACAGGTGGATCCACGCCTCAACAGGAATGGTGGATTGTGCAATTGGATAGGCCAGTAAGTTTGCAGCGATACCCGGAATTTCTTTATTTAGGGTGGTTATAAGGCTGGCGTGCTCGCGTAAAGACTGTCCTCTATCTCCTATCCAGTCTTCAGGTGAAAGACGCCATTCACTTCCAAAACCTTCCCAAGCAGGTACCTGGATATGCCCGTTATAGGCAAAAGAGGCCAACGCGCAGCGGTAACACCAAGCCTCCCATAAAGGCGCGTCATCAGGAACTGACTGAGGTAGCACGCGATTCCCTAGCTTTCTGCCGATAGCATCGACCAAGGCATTATCGGCAAACGCCGAAGACTTCACATCGGCGATTTCCTTTTCGCTCTGCCCCAATATTTTCCGAATCAACCATGATGCCCACCGAGAGAATATAGCTGCGGCATCCTTCCGTTCAGCAACTGTGCCAACAATGAGTTCAGCAGTGTTGGTTATTTCCTGTTCTATTTCATCATGGTCAACAGTTGTGACGTCCAAGTATTGAAAGCTTGATCTTACTTGTAGCAATTGGTTACGAGCATCAACCAATAGCAATGGCACAAGGACAGAACCATTCCACTTACCATCATGTTCAAAAGCAACTGGTGCTGCGGCAATCATTCGTTTCCACTCAGAGAATCGTGGAGAGAATTCACCTATGCCTGCCACGAATAACAACGCGTTAACTAAATAAGGGTTGTCAGATTTGGATATTGTGCGAATGAACTCGTCTGGCTCCAACTTATAGAAAACCTGGAATAGCGGAAGCTCTTCTTGGTAGTTCATGAAACCATGCCAACCGCGCAAGTCCCACCATATTTCTTCCAGCTTGCCTTGTCGTTTGCCCCAACCGTTCCAGGCACCTATCCGCTCAGCGTTGGTGCGCTCTGACTCGGATTGAAGCGAGAAACTCTCAAGTCCAGAAAAAGCCTCCTTAGCGAGATTGGCATAAGCATCACATGCTGAGGGATGAACTTCGGCATACGCTATCATGGCTTCACTCAACCAATTCTCAAGTTCCCATGAGTTGTATTTGAATGCGTTGACTTTGCCCCAGGTTCGCAACGAGGGCATGTTTGCTAATGCTGCGGCGCAAGCGAGCGTCATCAGCAAAGTATGGCTATCAACAGTTGACGACTCGAACTCGTCGGCAACAGGGGCCAACTGCTGTTCCAACTCAGAAATATCGCCACTTTTTTCCACTATCCAGATTACGACGTCATTGAAAGTTTTGTGCTGGTCGTGAGGAAATAAATTCAAGAGATTGAGGAAATCTCGCGCCGTCTTGAAAGAGGTATCTTCACCGGTTTCCCGAGTTTCGGCGTGACGCTCTATTGGCCATTGTTCCGTCATTTTCGTTCTCCTGCGTTCCAGATCTCCTCAAAGAAACTGATAGCACCGTGATCCGATGCCCGCCAGCCTCGGCTGGCTGCACTGACTTTAGAATGAAACCCGCCCACTGTTCCCCCAAAATGCCAAAGTTCGTCATCAATGATGGCAAAGCGGTCGTGGACAAAATCGCAATCCCGTGTGAGATGCTTTCTGATCTCAATGCGGCACGCCTTCTCACGCCTTACCGATTGGTTAGTAATTGCCTGCGCATGTTGTTGAAATTTCTTCAGGTCATTTTCATCGACTTCTTGATGCTGTTTCGTCAGCAGGCGAACATCGCTTGCTGCAAACCATAACGGCAACCAAGATAGGATTTGTTCGATTCGCTTTGTCGGTTTTCCGCTATCAGGTATCAACAAATATTCGTCGACAATCCAGACTCTCTCCTGGGCCTCTGACACTGCTTTGCCAAATTTTTGCAAGGGAACAGGATCAGCAGAATACTTCCGCTCATAGGCAGCCGCGGATGTCGGGAAGCAAGCCTGCCCGCCCCCCTCGCTGCCCCAGAGAATTTCTTTATTGGGAAATGGACGCTCTGTCTTTGGGGCAATCGGGATATTTGGAGTTAACCCTTTCATGACCCGGCGTCCTTATCCTTAGTTTGATGTTTCTCATAGTCGACAAAGGATATTGCCTGTTTCAGCATATCTTCAAGCTGGTCAATGATCTCATCCGGATTGGGAAGTTTAACGATTAGGGATGCCTTGTCGCCCAAAGTGTTCAGCGAGTTGCCAAGGAACCAGACGGTATCATCTATTACAAGGAAGCGGTCGTGCAGGATGGATGACTGGAGCACGTATGCCTTGGCAGTTACCTTGGCGTCCTTTTCCAGTTGGGTGAGTCGCTGGCTAAAGTCATCGGTCTTCGAGAGCCCTTGCCCCTTAGACTTAAATGCGAGGGCTGAGCTCAGCAGGGTCACTGAAATGGTTTCTGGATTAACGGCGTACAGAAATTGTCCTAATTGCAATCCGGCAAGATAAGGGTCAGCAATCATCACTCTATTCTTGGCGCGCCTCAGTTCACTCTGAATAAAGCGAATAGCCTCTTCACGGGATCCGTCAGGGAACCAGCGCTGGCCGTATTGCTTCGCGTTTGCGATCTTTTCGCGGCGTGCAGCCGCATTGGCTATGCGGGCGTTGACATTCGGTATACGCGGCCCATCTCCCATGAGGTGCTGCGAGGCAAGTGTTGAACGTTGAGCCGCAAGATATTCCATGCGCGGGGAATTGGCTGATTCGCCAGTAGGGACGCTGACCTTCTTGCTTTCCTCTGGACCGATATGCATCGAAAAGTTCATTTGGCGTAGGAATGAAGACGGTGGGCTATAGGCCAAAACGCCATGTTGCTGGTGAGCCACAACATAGCCATAAGTGCCTATGCAGTCGCCTTTATCAATATCCAAAATGCCATTGGCGGGAATTTCCTGCGTGTTGAAGTCTGTAAGTAGGTGGCCTTGTTCGTCGAAGGTGGTGATCTTCAGGCCAGCCAACGATTCCCCTGCACGAGGAACAAAACGATAGAAAATACGTTCGCCCCTATCAGCAGAGGCTGGAATCATAAAGTTATCAATTTGTTTTAGCACAGGATCTGGCGCGACTAATGTAATGCTTCCGAGGTACTCCCTATAAAGCCTAAGATCAACATGCAATCGTCTTGCAACAAAGTCTACGGCTTTATTATCAGCTAGCATCAAGTCGAAGCCATCCTGACTACCGAAACGGCGATGGATGCGGGCGGGGGAATTACCAATGAAGGGCGCCGGATGGTTTCGTCCAGAAAGATGTGCAAACATCCCTTCCCCAACCGGCAGGCCGAGATACGGCCAGGATGGGTCATCGATCAGCTTTGAGATTTCTATCTTGACCCCATCGTATTGGCTATTGCGTTCCTCATGTCGGGAGGGAATCGGGGATTTATCATCGCCACTGCCAAGAGCGCGATACCAGTCAATAGCTTCTTGCACACTCAAAAGCACACGGCGAAAAAAAACAGTTTCGTCGGTTTTTCCGATGGGGCACCGATGCAGTCCTTCCATCGGTGGAGGTAGCGGTCTACCGCGAGGGAGCAAGGACACGGTGGCGAAAAGCAAGTGACCCGCATAATTGCGTTTTTTTTGCAGGGTCGCCAGCCGTATGACAGCACCCGAATAAAATTCTGTGTTTAACACTAAATACCCTTCGTATTGGCAATGCTCTTGCCACCTCAAATTACTGGAAATCCGCCAATCCAGTTAACAGTGTATTTATTGCGCCTGCAGGCACCTTTGCAGGCGCAATAACTCCGGCGAAAGTTCGCCAAACGTACCAAGCGATCCCAATTCAATCAATCTCTTAGATGTCGTTTTCGACTGTCCTTTGGGCGAAACAGAGAATCCATCCAGTGAAAGTGCGCCAACTGTGTGACTAACTGGCTCTGCCGCCGCTGCGGCCATTGGCCGACTAGCGGCACTATGACGATTTATTCCACAGAGTTGGGGCTCGGTGGGGGAAGGGGTACTGGTGAGTATGAAACGTTGTCTCGGCAGCGCCCTGACCTGAGGACTTGGAGCGGGCTCTGCATGGCTATCCGGTATGACGCTTTATAGCTTGTCTGCACGTGGCAAAGGCGGGAAAGGGTGGCCGCACCCGGTTGGGTGCGGCCAGAATGGCTCAGGGGTAGAGGATGGCCACCAACTCCGACACCTGGCGAGAAAGCTGTTGCGGGTCGGCGTGGGTGAGGTTGAGGTGACCCACTTTGCGGCCCGGGCGTACTGATTTGTTGTACCAGTGCAGCTTGGCGTCAGGACAGATCACCGGGTTGGGCGGCTCAACGCCCAGCAGGTTGACCATGGCAGCCGGCAGAGGCGCATCGGTTGGGCCCAGCGGCAATCCGGCGATGGCACGGACGTGGTTCTCAAACTGGCAGGTGAGGGCGCCACTCTGAGTCCAATGACCGCTGTTGTGTACCCGCGGTGCCAGCTCATTGATCTTGAACTCACCGTTCACCAGGAACAGCTCCAGGGTCAGCACGCCAACGTAGTTCATCGCGCTCAGCAAGCGCTGAGCCATCGCTTCCGCTTTCTGCTGCAACCCGTCGGCCAGGGCCGGAGCCGGGGCCAGGGAGTGCTGAAGAATGCCTGCGGTGTGGTGGTTTTCGGTCAGCGGGTAACAGCGTACCTTGCCGTCACGGCCACGCACCGCCACCAGCGAAAGCTCCCGTTCAAACGCCACACCGCCTTCAGCGATGCAGGCGACGCCTTCCGGCAGCGTCGGCAGCGCATCGTCTGGGCCATTAATGCGCCACTGGTTGTAGCCGTCATAGCCGTCTTCGCAGCTTTTGATGAACAGCGGCCAGCCCAGTTCATGGCCCAGGGCCAGCAGGTCAGTCTGGGGAGTGACCGGCTGCCACGGTGCCGTGGCGATGCCCTGGTCATTGATAAACTGCTTCTCCCGGGCCCGGTGTTGGCAGATGGAGACCGCCTCAGGCTGCGGGAACACCGGCGCAAAGGGCTGCAGAGAGGCCAGCAACGCCACTTCCACCTGCTCACGCTCGGTGGTGATGACGTCGGGCTCACCCAATCCCTGGTAGATGGACTCGGCGCTGTCTCCCTCCTGGAGGCGGTGGATGGTGCCAAGCCCCATCACCGGTGACGGATCTTCCTGGGGACCGGCCAGGAAGCTGAACTGCACTCCCCGGGGCCAGCCCGCCAGGGCCAGCATCCGTGCCAGCTGGCCGCAGCCGATGATGCCAATTTTCATTTTACGACCTCTTCCGCCACGGATTCGGTCTGACTGCGACGCCAGTCGATCAGGCGTTCGGTCAGCTCGGCATCACCCAGCGCCAGCATCTGCGCGGCAATCAGGCCCGCGTTGTAGGCACCGGCACCGCCGATGGCCTGACAGGCCACTGCAACACCGCGGGGCATCTGAACCATCGACAGCAGGCTGTCCATCCCTTTCAGGTTGCGGCTGGAGACCGGTACGGCGACCACCGGCAGGTGGGTCATGGCCGCGGCCATGCCCGCCAGGTGCGCAGAGCCACCGGCACCGGCGATGATCACCTGAATGCCACGCTCATGGGCGTCGTTGCAGAACTGGTAAAGGCGATCCGGGGTACGGTGTGCGGAGACCACCTTGGTTTCAAACGCCACGCCCAGCGCTTCCAGCGGCTTGGTGGCTTCTTCCATGGTGGCCCAATCGGACTGAGAACCCATGATGATACTGACTTTGGGTTGAGACATGATGACTCCGGAGTTTAGAGAACGAAATGGCTGATCAACGCGCTGTAGAGGGGGATGCCCACCAGCACATTGAAGGGAAACGTGACGCCCAGTGAGGCGGTAATGGCCGGGCCCAGGTCGGCTTTGGGCAGCGCCGCAGACAGGGCGGCAGGGACGGCGATGTAGGAGGCGCTGGCGCCCAGGGTGGCCAGCAGCACCATACCGCCGTGGCTCAGGCCCAGCAGCATCGCCAGAGCGGTACCCAGCACGGCACCAATCAGCGGCATGGCCACGCCGAAGCTGGCCAGGAACGAGGCATTGGCGCCCAGCTCACGCCAGCGCTGGGCGGCTTTCTGGCCCATGGCCAGCAGGAACAGCGCCAGTACGCCGTGGAACAGTTCGCCGAAGAAGGGCATGATGCGTTCAGCGCGCTCGCCGCCCCACCAGCCAATCAGAATGCCACCCAGCAGCAACACCATGCCCTGATTCAGCAGCATCTCTTTGGCGATGGCTTTGCCGTCGGTTTTTTCACCCTTGCGGCTGGCCAGCCACAGGCCAACGGCGATGGCCGGGGCTTCCAGCAGAGCCACAAAGAGCGGGAAGTAGGGTTCGTACTCGATGCCCTGGCTGTCCAGAAACGCCACCGCCACCGCGTAGGTGGCCACGCTGACGGAACCGTAGTGGGCGGCGATGGTGGCGGCGTCGAGGCGGGGCAGGTGGCCGAAGGAGCGCAACAGGGGGAAAGCGATCAACGGCAGGATAAAACCAAACGCCAGCACCGCAGCGGACTTCACCAGCAGCGCGGCGTTGACGTGTTCAGACAGGGCGATACCGCCCTTCAGGCCGATGGCCAACAACAGGAAGATGACCAGCGACTGGTAGAGGCTCTGTGGCAGACTGAGCTCAGCCTTCGCCAACTGGGCGACCGCGCCCAGAATGAAGAAGGCAACAACGATGTCCAGGCCCATGGATTAGCGCTCCATCGAAGCGGTTTGGGCAGCGGTTTGGGCTTGTGAGCGCGGGCGCAGTACCAGGCTGGTGCCCATCAGCACGGCGCCGGTGATGGCGAGACTCCAGTCACTGATGTGGGCGGTGGCGAGGGCGCCTCCCATCAGCATCAGGCTCATGGCGATGGTCAGTTCGAAAGCGAGGCGACGCGGCATAGTTCTGTCCTTTGTTGCGTTTTTTACCGCTGCGAAGTGTGATGGATATCTCTTATAGATGGAAATCGAAAAATAATTTTATTTATATAGATAAAAGTCTATAGTCTGCCATTAAGTACCTGATTTATTGATGTTGTGCATCTTGTCGCCAGAGAATATGGCGGGCACAACCGTTAGGAGAGCGGAATGAGCGGCCGTGCCACATTAAGACAGATGGAGATTCTGTTGGCCCTTCGGGATGCCGGTTCCGTCAGTGCAGCGGCAGAACGACTGCACCTGACCCAACCGACGGTATCGATGCAGTTGAAGAAGCTCAGCGAGACGCTGGAAGCGGACCTCTATCACCAGGTAGGCCGCCGCCTTCAGTTTACCGATGCCGGTGAGCGGGCACTGGAGACCGCCATCGAGGTACTGGCGAGCTTTGAACGGATGGAGATGGATCTGGCGGACCTGAAGGGGTTGAAACGCGGCACCCTACGTTTGGGCGTTGTCACCACAGCCAAATACTTTATTCCGCACTTGCTTGGAGGTTTCTGTGAGCGTTACCCCCAGATTGAGATCGAATTTAAGGTGGGCAACCGACAGCAGGTGATTGATCGCCTGTCTGAAGGCCGTGACGACTTCTATGTGTTCAGCCACCCCCCCAAGGATGCGCCGCTGGCGCTGCACGAATTCCTCGACAACCCACTGGTGGCGATTGCGTCCGCTGATCACCCCTGGGCAAAACGGCGTACGGTGCCGCTGCAGGAGTTTGCCCAAGAACCGTTCCTTATCCGTGAACATGGCTCCGGCACCCGCTATGCGCTGGAGCGCTTTCTGCGTGAACAGAATGCCAAGCTCAATGTGCGTATGACGGTAGAAAGTAATGAAGCGATCCGTCACTCCGTGATGTCCGGCCTGGGCGTGTCAGTGATCTCCACCCATACCCTGGCGTTCGGTGGTGACTCCGGGCTGGCCATATTGCCGGTGGAGGGGATGCCGATTCGTTCGCACTGGTATCTGGCCCACCATAAGGCCAAATCGTTGTCGCCGGTGGCCGCCACCTTCCTCGATTGGATCAGCCAGAAAGACAACCTCCGCATCGAGGCGTAGCCATGCCATCGGACGATGAGCTGGATTCACGCTTCTGCGGCTGAGTGAATCTAAGCTTGGGAAGTGTGAAAGTTCAGCAAGATACTCATTAAATAGGCTATTTACCCGCCTGCCGGTCAATGCTTAAGTTTAACCGGCAGGAACCCACACAGCAGGGCAACAGCAGCCTGCGTTTGTAACCCATTCACAGCAAGGAAGAATATGACCGTGGAAAACACCGACCCCGATTTTTACCACCGGGCTGACGCCCATATCTCTCTGGCCAACAGCCAGGTCAGCAACGAGGTGGGAGCAGGCAAAGTCAGCGCGTCCTTTATGTATGGCATGGCCCGTTATTGCGCGTTTGTTTACGCCGCCAACAGCGACAGCAAACCGGCACTGGAGGCCGACCGCGATAAAGCCATCGAGTATTTTGTTGAGCAGTTCCGCCTCTCCTTTGAGGAGAACTTCGATGACTATGTGGCCAATTACGAGAAATATCTGAATCGGTAGGAGACAGGTGTTGCCCTGAGGAATTCTTGTGGTGGCTCTCTAAGACCCAGAGGTTCTGGGTCTTTCCGCACTTCGATGGGCAGTTTCCGTGCCTTATCAGGCTTGCCTGGCGTCCACTTTCATCTGGCGGAGTGCCGCCTGAAATACGGTTTCATTGCGGTGGTGCACCGGCGTACCGATGGACTTCAATGCCGCATGGTAAGTCGCTTTGGCGATCCGGTGGTCGGTCTTTAGCGCAGGCAGTTCCTCATCGAGCAAAATTTTGTTGTGCAGATACCATCCACACAGGACAAAAAGTGCAACGAAGTAGTTTACCCAAAACACCTAAACTCCCTCCCGATGACTCGAACGGGCAGACAAAATGTCGTTCGTTGATTTCCTATAATGGCTGGCTTTTTCCATCAAATATTTATTCCGGTTCTTTTTTCCCTTCAGAGAGCAGAGCAGGTATAAAAACAGGAACAGGAAAATCACACTTGCCAACAGTTTCATTTACAAATAAATCCTCTGTAACAACCAATCGACCAATATAGTCAGTCTGAAAATTTATTCAATGGGTTTGTTTTTTAATTAAAATAACTGGCGCATCAATGTGACAGTGCCGCGAATTACATTCGGCCAATCCTCTCAAATACACAAAATAAATATGGAAAGCGGCGTTTTCGCTTGAATTAATTTTTTCAGGAGTTTTGTCTGTTTTTTTAGTTGGCTTTCTGCACCTCCGCCTTATGGGGCGTTAAGCGACCACATGGTCTCAGCGGGGTGCATTTGAGCCGTGGCAGCACCAGAGTGACGCAGAGGTTCACTGAGTGCGCATCACCGCCGGGCGTGGGTTAAACCCGCTGATAAGCCTTGCCTTCGCTGCCGATCCCTCTATCTTCTGAGGCGGTATTCTGTCTCTTTCACGCGGGTTGTTATGCCGTCAGGCCCATTGGTACCCCTTATCAAAACCGCACATGCGGAGACCCTGGTCGGGCTGTTAAAGCAGTTCGAAACCGACATCTATCCGCTGTTGCGGGCGGCCGGCCTGCCCGAAGATCTGTTGAATGCCTCACACGAGTATCTGCCGGAAACGCCCGTCAAGCACCTGCTGGCGCTGATGGCGGAGCGGGCCGAGCCCCGTTATTTCGGCGAATTGCTTCGCACCACACTCCGAGAGCGGGTTCTGCCGCCCCTTATGCGTCAGCTGGATAATCCCGTTACCCTCGGCGGGGCGATCATCCAGCTCAGCACCGCGCTCCGTCATGAATCCTCGACCGTACAGGTAGACCTGCAGTACTTCAATCGTGTGCCCTGGCTCTGCCGCTACAAGGCCGGTGAACACAACGAGGGTTATCGCTGGGCGGAGATCTTCTCCGTGCTGTTTCTGATTGAGTTTGTTGGCCTGGCCAGCAAGTCCGAGTGGCAGCCTTCCGGCATTGCGATTCAGTCGGACAGCGGGGATGTGCTGGCGGCCATTCTGGAGGCCCAGCGACCAGCAAATGTGGCGCAGGCTCGGATCTTCGCCAATAGACGGGTCGCGGCGGTGGAACTGTCCGAGGCCCTGTTGAGCCAGCCATTTCACCTACCTGCTCGTTTTAGTGATACCAATCCCTTGGGGGAGCCGGTTGAACACCAGTACCTGGAGACGGTGTACCTGGCCCTGACGCCGTATTTGTCACGGCAAGCGCTTTCCCTTAGTGAGGCGGCAACGATTCTGGATACCAGCCCGCGGACGCTGCAGCGCAAGCTGGCGGAAGCCGGCAGCAGCTTTAACCAGGTGCGGGAGAACATCGTGCTGGCCACCGCCTGTCGGTTGATGGAAGACCCCCGCTACTCGCTGACCGACATCGCTTCGACGTTGGGCTACGCCAACATTGCCCATTTCTCCCGGGCCTTTAAACGGCTGACCGGCTTTCCACCCCGGGAGTACCGCAAGCGTTACCTGTCGGCGCCGGTGCCGGAGTGAAGCCACAGGGCAGGGCGCCGGATACAAAAAAGCCAGCCGGGGTTACGGCTGGCAAAGGGTGAAACCACGTCAGAGGGCGGTTTCAGAACTGTGCTGGACGAATGTCTTTAATGACATTGCCGCCCTTGATCACCATTTTGATGTTGTCAGCGTCGGCCAGGATATCCAGGTCCGCCACCGGGTTGCCGGCCACCAGCAGCAGGTCGGCATAGGCTCCGTCGCAGAGCACCCCCAAGGCACCTTCAGCATAGGGGTCCAGCAGGCCAGAGAGCTTGAGCAGTTGCCCCGCCTCCGAGGTGGCCTGCTTCAGGCCGCGGAAGGAGCCGAAGAAGCGCTTACGGGCGGAGAACTCGTCGTTCTGCCGGGCATGCACTTCGGGTGTGCCTATCAAATCGGTACCAAAGGCGCACTTGAGGCCGTATTTCTCCACCAGTTCCGCCTGTCGCAGCAGTCCTTTACCCACCCGTTCAGTCTTCTGGTACAGGATCTCGCTGTCCAGCGGGATCTGGCGTTGGGCGATCTTCTCCGCAGTGGCGTATTGCGGCACCATCCACACCTCGTGGTCCAGGCACTGGCGGGCGATCTCATCGTCCATAAAGGTGGCGTGTTCCAGGGATTTGACCCCCTCTTCGATGGCGATTTTCATCGCTGGCCCCGCATGGATGTGGCTGCAGACGTAAGAGCCGTAGTTACTGACCGTCTCGACAATGGCGCGCAACTCCTCCCGGGTGTATTGGATGGTGTCCAGCGGATCGAACAGTGAAGAGGCCCCGCCACCGCCGAAGATCTTGATCTGTGAGGCGCCCATAAAGATCTGGTCCCGCGTGCGTTTCAGGCACTGGGGTACGCCGTCGGCCAGTATCAGGTGGCCCTGACGCATCATGCTGGAATCTTCCAGTCCCCGGTTGAAGTCTGAGCGCTGGGCCCGGTTCTGCCGGTAGTCAGCGTGGCCACAGGTCTGGGACAGCGCCCCGTAGCTGGGGTAGATCCGTGGCCCGGGCACGAAGCCGGCATCGATACTCTGCTTCAGGCCATAGCAGTTGCTGCCCACATCCCGCACCGTGGTAAAGCCACGTTCAATCATCTCCCGGGCGATGACGGTGGAGCGCACCGCGACCTCTTCAGCGGTCATTCGGTCCAGTGCCTGGAAGGTGTCAGAAAACGCGATGTGGGTATGGGCGTCGATTAAGCCGGGGATCACGGTGAATCCGGCGGCATCGATCACCTGCTCATAGCGGCAGTCCGGGTTGGGCTGGGCGCTGATGGCGGTGATCAGCCCGTTATCAATCTGGATGCAGCAGTCCGTGCGCAGCGTGTCGTTGATTCCATCAAACAGCGAGACGTTCTTAATCAATACGGTCATTGCGGTACTCACTCTGTTGTAGGGGGCAGGGGCCAGCCAGGTTATGCCGGTACGGCGTCGTTGCATCGGGCCAGTTCGCGCTGGTAGATGGCGATGATCCGCTCGGCTGAGGCGTCGATGTCGGCTTCCGTGGTGTGGCAGTTGAGCACGGAGAACAGCATGGTTTTGAGCCCCTTGTAGCCGGAGGTGGAGGGGTAGCAGAATCCATCCTGTTGCAGTTGGTGAACCACGCGGGCGGTCAACCGGTTGCGGAAGTCGTCATCACCTTTGCCGAATTGGGCAGAGAAGCGGTTGGACACCACGTCGTTAAGAATGGTGATGCCCTCAACCTGGCTCAGGTGGTCTGCCATGCGTTTGGCCAAGCGGCAGCTGTTGTCCAGATGGGCTTCGATCCCTTGCTTGCCCAGGGTTTTGATGGCCGCGTAAACCGGCACACCCCGGGCCCGGCGGGAAGCCGCGATGCCGAAGTTGATGGCGTTGCGATCCGGCTTGGCGATGGCATCGGTCAGGTAGGCGCCCATGGCGTTACCCCCCATGGCTTCAGCCAGCAGGGCGGCATCCCGGACGATCACCACACCGCTGTCGTAGGGCATGTTGAACCACTTATGGCCATCGGTATCCCAGGAGTCGGCCAGCTCGATGCCTTTGAGCAGGTGCCGCTGTTGGGCGCTGGCCGCAGACCACAGACCGATGGCGCCATCCACATGAAGCCATGCATTGGGATGGGCCTTAACCGCAGTGGCAAGGGCTTCAAAGGGATCGTAGGCGCCAGAGTCAATGCAGCCGGCCTGGGCACAGACCAGGGTGGGCCCGTCACAGTCTGCCAGTACCGCCGGTATCGCTTCGGGGATGATCCGCAGGTTGTGGTCGGTGGGGAGGGTTTTGATCTGGCTTTCGCCCATGCCGATCATCCACAGCGCCCGCTTGATGGTGGAATGGATCTGGTCACTCACTACCACGTGAATCCGCGGTGCCTCGTACAGTCCCTTTTTGGCCACGTCCCAACCGGCACGTTTAAGCAGGGTGTTGCGTGCGGTGATCATGGCGGTGTAGATGGCCTCCTGAGCCCCGGAAGTAAAGCCAACACCCGCCTTTTGGGGCAGGCCGAGCAGTTCCAGCATCCACTCGGCGGCGGTCTCTTCGGCGACGGAGGTGGCGGGGCTGGAGACGTAATAGGGCACGTTCTGATCCCAGGCACTTACCAGCCAGTCTGCCGCCAGAGCAACCGGAAAACTGCCGCCAATGGCGTAGCCAAAGTAGCGGGGACCGCCGGAGCCGATCAGCCCCTGTTCAATGTTATGGGCCAGGTCATCAAGCACAGTCTGGGCGTCGCTGTGTCCCTGGGGCAGGGGGCCGCCGAGCAGGGTGCGCAGGGTGTCACTGCTGACCGGAGTGTCGATGGGACGCTCGGGCAGGGATTCCAGGTAGTCGGTGGCGTGGGCCAGTGAACGATTGAGCAAAGCACGGTACTGATCAAACGAGTGGGTCATAGGGAACCTCGTAGTGGGTGACTGTTCTGCCCCTAAGCTACCGACCCCACCGGAAGTTATTTACCATTTCGCGCCACTGCTGGATTTTCACTGATGTTGGAGGAACCGATCTTAAACCGGGATTGTTGGCATCTGCCGATGGGGGCAAAACCGCTTCGGGTCAAAACGTCGACTCATCCGTTTAGGTAGGCCGCAATGCGCCCGCATGGCAGGTAAGTGGCGGATAATGGGTCTAAACCTACCGATGTTTCGAGGGGTTTTCTCTGACCAGAGTGTTGGCCTCAAGAGTGACGCACTGATATTGGTTGGCGTACACAGAGGTTCGAGATGGAGTTCTGAATGGATATTAATAGAACACCGACAGGCGAATTCGAACCTGTGACCGTCAAAGTTCCTGACGGCTTTCCCGGATATCTGCTCGTCATTTGTATCGCGATTGAGATTGCCCTGGTCATTCTGTTTTTTCTGACCGCATCTTTCAGTGATAAGAGCAGTCTGGTGGCCAAGTTATTTAACCTCGATTACGAGAAAAACATTCCCACGTTGTTCTCAGCCCTTCAATTGGCCGCGGTTGGACTGGTCTTTGGGGCCATGTCGCGCCAGATGAAACATAAGGAAGCACTGCCCTACAGGCTGGACGTTATTCTTGGTCTTGGCTTTCTTTTCCTCTCTTTTGATGAGCTCTTTTCGGTTCATGAGCGGATCACATCCTCGTTAAAGCACCTGCCTTACCTGCCACGATTTGAAGGAGAGCATGGCGTCTGGATTGCTCCTTACCTTGCTGTCGGACTCATCCTGTATCTGCTTCTGATGAAACCACTTCAGAGTGTGCTGAGGGCTTATCGTCGAGAAAGCCTGATCATTGCACTGGGCGGAACACTCTTTGTCCTGGGCGGTGTAGGACTTGAGGTACTGAGTTATGAGCTGATCCGGGCGCACGATTATCCAGGATACGTTTATGCCCTGGAGGTGGCGATGGAGGAGTTTCTGGAGATGGTCGGCATCAGTATCGTTCTGTACGGCTCACTGTTGCTCTTTAAAGCCCGCTCTTTGGATGGAGGAGAGTGAATGGTGGTCTGGGCACCCATGGGCAATCTCAATAATGCACCGATGCTTTGAATTGGTGGCCAACGAGCGTTTGCTGGTGTGTGTTGCAGAGAGTTCGATGACTTCCCTTATTTCCATAAAGCAATTGCGCCATATCAGCCAGAGATACGCTGGCGGAAACAGGGCAAAACGATTGAATGGAATTACCGTTTTTCGCTTCGATTACTCGTTGTGGTTGACGTGAATATCTGTTGCTATGGTTGAGTGAAGCGGTTTTTGGATACGTTGCAAAATGGGTGAGCCCGGGGCGTTTAACGTCAGCATTGAGGAAAGGGTTTCACTGGGGTTCCGTTATTTCGGGTTAAGGAAAACAATATGAAATTCCCTGTCGTATTTTTGGTTTGTTCGGCGGTTTCATTCGGCGCTATCGCGTCATCGGAGTACCAGCACTTTAAGGCCATCCCTTCAGAGACGCTGACGGAGGCGATCTGTAACCTTCAGCGCCATCAGCCCATGTTGGCGGAGCTGGTCAACCAGCCTGAGATGAGCGCCGAGGATATGGTCAAGATCCATGAGCTGACCTACACGCTGGAGATGGCACTGCAGCGTATCGAGGTTGAGCTGGAGCAGGCGGAAGAGCAACTGGAGCGTGTTCACGTTGGTTCTGAGCGCATGGCCAAAGACGACGTTAAGGCCAATGCCAGTGCCTACCTTGCGACCCTGAAACCCCTGCTGATGGCACCGGATTGCCAATAAGACACGGGTTAACGGATCGTAAGGCGCGAAAGGTCGTGCTGAGCGAGATGCTCCGAGAGATGTGAATAGAAAGGGCCCCGTGAGGGGCCCTGAATTTATCGCTTACCTTTGTTGGCACGATGGTGGTTTTGCACTGAGCGGTACATCTTGCTCAGGTCGCGGTCGCGACTGCGCTTCTCCGCCAGGCTGGCACTGTTGTGGGCCTGCTCCCGCAGCAACTTCTGGTAGCTGACTAGGCGGCGTTCCGACAACGTGCCGTCTTCAATGGCACGGGCGACGGCGCAGCCGGGTTCGCCTTCGTGCTGACAGTCGCCAAAGCGGCACTGTTTTGCCAGTTCGGTGATGTCGGCAAACACGTCGTTGACGCCCTGTTCGCAATCGGTCAGCTGCAGCTCCCGCATACCGGGTGTGTCCAGCAGCAGGCCACCGTGTTGCATCAGGTGAAGCGACCGGCCGGTTGTGGTGTGCCGCCCCTTGCTGTCGTCCTCACGAATGGTGCCGGTGCTCTGCACCTCGCCCCCAAGCAGGGTGTTCACCAGGGTGGATTTGCCCACCCCGGAGGAGCCCATCAATGCCACGGTGTTGCCACTGCGGCACCAGGGCGCCAGTTGCTCGGCAGTGCTGCTGTCGAGGCCATTGACGGCGATCACCATCAGCAGCGGATCAAGCCGTTGTACCTGACCAACATAGGTGTCAGGCTCGTCACAGAGATCGGCCTTGGTCAGTACGATCACCGGTTCCACTTCCGCCTCGTGGGCTAGCGCCAGATAGCGTTCCAGCCGGTTGAGGTTAAAGTCATCATTCAGCGAACTGACGATAAACAGGGTATCGACATTGGCGGCGATCAGTTGTGCCTCCAATGCCGTACCGGCGGCCTTCCGCTGAAACAGGCTGCGTCGCTCCAGCAGGGTGACATCCTGAGCCTGCTCGCCCAGAAGCAGCCAGTCACCGACGGTGATGCGTGGCATCCCTGGGGTGAGGGGCAGGCTCAGTTCGCCCTGTTCGGTAACGATGTCCAACCGGTTACGGTGAACGGCAAACACCCGGGCGGGGGTGTCTTGCCACTGGTCCAGTTCGACCTGTTGTTGAAAAACGGGTTTCCATCCCAGTTGTTGAAGCGAGATTGGGGTGGATAGTGAGTTTGGGTGTGTCATGGCGTTTCCCGGGCAACACCGTCTGGTGTTGCAGTGTCGTTATTGGGTTCGGCGCATTGGCCGTAACGGGTCCGGGCCTGCGCGGATCAGCGGGTAGCGCGCTCCGCAGCCCGGTTACGCTTTACTGCAATCATCTTTTCCCTCTCTTATTGCGGGTGGTTCTTGGGCCAATCCCCCGGTACGGCCTGGCCGGTATCCGGGAGGTGTGATTATTGGATCGGTGTCAGCTGCACAGCGACTCGCGCCGCTGGGGCCGGTCACCCATTTCAGCCAGTCGGGCGCAGAGGGGACTCAGCAATTGAGGACTGGTTTCGGCGATGCCGGTTAGGGTGTCGGTCATCCATTGTGGCAGTTCTGCCAGCGCATAGAACACCCATTGGCCCTGCCGGTTATCGGTCAGCAGCCCGTCGCTGCGCAATCGGGCCAGGTGACGCGAGATTTTCGGCTGGCTCTGGTCCAGTGCAGTCGACAGTTCGCACACACAAAGTTCACCCTGCTGCTGGATCAGCAGCATGATGCTGAGCCGGGTTTCATCAGCCAGGCTTTTAAAGGCGGCAACGGGGTGGATCATAAAACTCCTTTGGCGTGGGTAACCGGGCGACTGCAACGCAATATTGTGACATAAGGATGACGGCAAAGAGAGCGTTGCGAGCGATTCTCGTTTATTACGGCGCGGCTCGTTGCGATGATGTGAACCGGATCCCACTCCCAGCCACCCAACCCCTGAGCATTTAATGACCACGCTGAGCTAAAACTGCCGGTAAGTCCCATGGTTAAGGGGCAGGAGAGGGCGGCACACTCGTTTGTGGCGTAACTCACACTGGATTTCTAAAGCGTGCCAAAGATCGGGGTTCTGACCCTTCTGCGAGTAAGGAAACTGTCCCTGTGACTAGGGTCACCCCATAATTTTCCCGTCCGCATAATATATGCCTAACCGCATATGCAGATATGGGAATGGGAAATGAAAAACGATAAATCGATCGACCGTACACGTCGACATCTCCTCAAAGGGACGGCCGCGAGCTCCGTTTTGCTGGGACTGGGTGGTGGCTTCCTGTTTCAACCTGTCGCCGAGGCGATGGAGCAGGCTCTGCCGAAGGTGGACCTGAGAACCGGTACCGGTACCTGGGTGCCGACAACCTGCCAGGGTTGCACCTCCTGGTGTGCCAAACAGGTTTATATCATGGATGGCCGTGCCACTAAGGTGCGGGGCAATCCCCACTCTAAGATCCACGACACCTCCAGTTGTCCCCGTCAGCATCTGGGTCTGCAGATGGTCTATGATCCGGACCGTCTGCGCGTGCCCATGATGCGCACCAACCCCAAGAAGGGGCGGGGTGAAGACCCCAAGTTTGTCCCCATCAGCTGGGATAAGGCGATGGAGATGCTGGCGGACCAGATCCTGGCTTTGCGCAGTAAGAACGAAAGTCACAAATACGCGCTGCTCCGGGGGCGTTACTCCTTGGTCAATGATCTGCTCTACAAGCAGATGACCAACCTGATTGGCTCGCCCAACAATATCTCCCACAGCGCCATCTGCGCTGAGTCCCACAAGATGGGGCCCTATTTCCAGGATGGTAACTGGGGCTACAACCAGTACGACGTCAAGCACACCAAATACATTCTCTCCTTTGGTGCGGATCCCATCGCCAGTAATCGCCAGGTCAGCCACTACTCCAGTGAGTGGGGCAACACCCTGGATCGCGCTAAGGTGGTGGTGGTCGATCCGCGCCTTTCCGCGTCTGCGGCCAAAGCCCATCTGTGGGTGCCGGTGGAAACCGGTCAGGATGCGGCGCTGGCGCTGGCCATTGCCCACGAGGCGATGGTGGCCGGTCTGTGGCACAAGCCTTTTGTCGGTGATTTTAAGGACGGCAAAAACCGTTTTAAGGCCGGCCAGCAGGTTGATGCCAGCCAGTTTGAAGCGCGCCATACCCACGGTCTGGTGGAGTGGTGGAACCTGGAGTTGAACCGCTGCAGCGCCGACTGGGCGGCTGAGATCACCAGCATCGATGCCGATACCATCCGGACCATCGCCCGGGATATGGGGGCTGCGGCCCCGGCGATTCAGGTGTGGACCTCCCGTGGCCCGACCATGCAGGTGCGGGGCAGTTACACCTCGTTGGCCTGCCATGCATTGAACGGCCTGTTTGGCGCCATCGACAGCCAGGGCGGCTTGTTCCCCTACAACAAAGCGCCGCTCAATAAGAGCTTCCCCAGTGCCAAACCCTATCTGGACGACGTTGCCAAGGCTGGGGTAAAGCAGGAGAAGATCGACCAGCGTGGCCGCCTGGGCTTCCCGGCCCTGAAGAAAGGAAAATCCGGCGGTGGTGTGGTGACCGATAACGTGGCCAACGCCATCAACGCTGGTGACCCCTATGACATCGAAGTGATGCTGGCGTACTTCAACAACTTCGTGTACTCCGCGCCGGAAACCCAGCGTTGGGAGCAAGCGTTGTCGAAGGTGAAGTTTATTGCTCACGTTACCACCAACGTTTCGGAGTTCAGCTGGTTCTCGGACCTGCTGTTGCCGGCTAACCACCACATGTTTGAGAAGTGGGGTGTGCTGTCTGCGGCTGGTAATGGCCACAGCCATGTGTCGATTCAGCGTCCCTCCATTCAGCGTCTGTACGATACCCGTCAGGATGAAACCGAAGTGCCATACCTGTTGGCGAAGAAGCTGGCGGAGAAGGGCTTCGATGCCCCCTGGCGTTACATCAATGAGCAGATCCTGGATCCGGAAACCGGCAAGCCCGCTGCCGATGAAGCCCAGTTTGCCGAAATCGCAGTGAAGTACGTGACAGCACCGCTCTGGCAACAAGATGCCAGTAAGTACGGTGACAAGCTCAGCGGCTGGCAGGAGTTTGTTGAGAAGGGGGTCTGGAACTCCAAGCCGTACCCGTACCAGGCGCGCTGGGGCAAATTCAAAACCGCCACCGGTCAATTTGAGTTCTACAGCGAAACCCTGAAGAAAGCGTTGGCCGGACATGCGGAAAAGCATGGTGTCAGCGTCGATGAAGTGATGGCGGCCAGCGAGTATGCGGTCAGTGGTGAGAAAGCCTTTGTGCCGCATTATGAAGCGCCGGTTCGGGTCGGTGACGCTGAACAGTTCCCGCTGTTACTGGTGGATCAAAAGTCCCGCCTTAACCATGAAGGGCGATCGGCTAACACCACCTGGGCTCATGCCTTTAACGATGTGAACCCCGGCGATGTTGCTGGCCAGGACTCAGCCAAGATCAACCCCGTTGATGCCCGCAAACTGGGCCTGAAGGATGGCGATCGCATCCGCTTGGTCAGTGACGTTGGTTCGATTGAATGCGTGGCACGGCTGTGGGAGGGGGTGCGTCCGGGCTCCGTCGCCAAGTGTTTCGGCCACGGCCACTATGCCTATGGACGGGTTGCCGCAGAGGTGTTCGGTAAGAAACCGCGTGGTGGCAACAACAACGACATCATCCCAAGCCGGTTTGATCGTTTGAGCGGCGCGTCCGCTTACTACGGCCATATCCGTATCCGTATTGAGAAAGCCTGAGGAGCCGTAACATGAAACTGGGCATGGTAATTGACTTGCAGAAGTGCGTAGGTTGCGGTGGCTGCGATATCGCCTGTAAAACGGAGAACAACACTCCGGACGACATTCATTGGTCCCACCACATCACCGAAACCGTGGGGACCTTCCCCAAGGTAGGGTTCAACTACATCCCGACATTGTGCAACCACTGCGACAATGCAGCCTGCGTTGAGGTGTGTCCAACGGGGGCCATGTACAAGGCAGACAACGGCCTGACACTTCACCGCAATGAAGATTGCATCGGATGTCAGCGCTGTGTTCGCGCCTGCCCCTATCAGGTGATTGGCATGAACCGCAGTGCGCCCCACCGTCACTGGCAGGATGATGAAGCGTTGATCCCGGGTGGGACGGCGTCGCCGAAGATGGTGCTGGATCGCACCGGCGCCAAACATCTGCCGTATGAGAATCCGGAACGCGGTGATACCTATCCGGTAACTCGCCCCCGTCGGACGGTAGAGAAGTGCACCCTGTGCGACCACCGCATCAATGTCGGTCTCAAGCCGGCTTGTGTGACGGCGTGCCCCTCTGGCGCCCGGGTGGTGGGGGATCTTTCGGATCCCAACTCCGAGGTGTCCCGCCTGATTAAGCTGCACGCACCGCGTCAGCTTAAGCCGGAAGCCGGCACCGGTCCGAACGTCTACTACATCCGGACGTTTTCGGTCAGCCAGAGCTGAGCTGCAGGGTGAATGCCAAAAAAAGCGGAATGGGGAACCATTCCGCTTTTCTTATGGCCGATTCAATGCTGAATGGCCAGTCTCGCCAGTAAGCCGATCACAAAGGCTATGGCCATGGAGGCAAAGGTGCCGATCATGACGTACTCGGTGAACTTTCGGTCGTGGCGATCTTTGAGGTCGCCAAAGCGGAATACCGATTTGGCAGCGAGCACAAAGCCCACCGCAGCGAGTTGGTTGGAGAGCAGAAAGGTGACGATCAGGCCCCGTTCAATGTAGCCGATGTACTCGCCAGCACTGGCCAGGGTATGGCTGTCCTTGCTCTCTTCGCTGACGTTGAGGTCAGTCACCGCTTCAAAATCCAGGTGCCACTTGCCCAATAGGGTGGCGACCATCACGGAAGCGGGTTTGAACACCAGCAGGTAGGCCAGGGCAACCACCAGTATCCGGGGATTGAGCCAGAGTCCGAGCTGCGCAACCAGGGCGAGGGTGTGGTTTTGGGTGATCACCAACCAGATTACCACCAGCCAAAACAGGTGAAACAATTGGTCCAGCACCAGCCACTTCAGATGGGGCGGGCGATAGGATTTGGCCAGATCGGTCAGGTAGTGGGAGAGGAACATCATCAGGAAGGTGGCGGCGATGGCGTGGCTGGCCATGCCATAAAGCCACACCACGGCACAGGCCAGAAGGGCGTGGAGCAGGGCATGGACAGGTAACCACACCGACTGGCTGTGACGCCGGTTACGTTCATCGACCCAACGCTGTGGCTGGAGGTAAAAATCCCCCAGCACGTGGGCCAGAACCAGCCAAAGCAGCAGCGTCAGATCCGTCACCGTAACCCCTTAATCCCTTTTGAAATTCATCTCCCTTCCATCCCAGAAGCTATCACAGGCTGCTGCCTTTTCGAACATGGCGAGCGTGTCCAGCAGCGTGTCGATGCCAGCGCGATTGATAAAGCGGGTGTAGGAGGTGCGACCCACCCCCATCCTCTCAGCCAGGGCGTCGTGGGTCAGCTCCGGGTTCAGCAGCTTCAGCTGCAGCGCGGTGGCGGCATTGTGGTTAAGGCCACTGATATGGGTGTCCAGATACCGGAACAGCACCGGCAGAAAAAGCTGCAGGGCAGGGGAAGGGCTGGAGAACGCCAGTCGTTGCTCGCTCATCGACTCCAGTTGTCGGCCGGACAGCACAAAGGCCTCACCCCGTCCGGTCGCCACCCGCTCTGGTTCTTGCTCTGCCGGGGCGATGGCGATGGCGATACGGGCGTCGATGGGGTCGCTGCCGGAGCGAAGGGTGCGCAGTGCCAGCCGCAATAACAGCGCGACCAGCAGGCTGTATTGGGGTTGATCCACCAACACCTGAAAGGCATCACCACGGTACAGCTCGCCCCGGACACCGTAGTGCTTTTGGCACCAGTTGAGGGTGTGTTCCAGGGCCGCCAGAGCGGCGGCTTGGCTTTCCTTATCCAGAGTTTGAGAACGGATGATGTCGCCGGTGATTACGCCGGAAAGGGTCATGGTCAGCCTGAAACGGTTGAGATAGTGCAGAATTTATAGCACATCGGGCCAATGTGCACAAATTGCTGCACAATGGGGCGGTGTGCAGGAAGTGCTGCACATTTGTGGGTGGGAAAAACACACAAAAAAGGCGCCGTTCTGGCGCCTTTTGATTGAGCTGGGCTCAGAACCCGGCCAATACGATTTTGCCCCGGGATTGCTGGGATTCCAGCAGCGCATGAGCCCGTTTCAGGTTGTCGGCGCTGATGGTGCCAAAGTGTTCCGCCACGGTGGTCTTGATGCGGCCTTCCTGCACCATCTCAGCGATGTGGCTGAGAATGGCCTGTTGCCGGGCGATGTCATCGGTCTTGAACAGTGCCCGGGTGAACATGAACTCCCAGTGGATTGAGATGCTTTTGCGCTTGAATGGCATGATGTCAAAGCTGGCCGGGTCATCGATCAGGGCCAGCTTGCCCTGGGGCGCCATCAGTTCCGCAATGGCGGTCAGGTGGCTGTCGGTCTGGTTCAGGCTGGCGACGTAGCGCACCGGCGGGCACTTCAGCCCGGCAACCTGGGCCACCATATCGTGGTGGTGGTTCACCACATGGTGGGCGCCTTGCTGTTCGACCCAAGCCTGACTGTCCGGACGGGACGCGGTGGCGATGATGCGGATATTGGTGAGCTGGCGAGCCAGTTGGATCAGAATCGAGCCCACTCCGCCGGCAGCACCGATCACCAGCAGGCTGTCGTTGCTGTGGTCAGCGTCGGGGCTCAGGCCCAGGCGGTCAAACAGCAGCTCGTAGGCGGTCAGGCCGGTCAGCGGCAGCGCAGCGGCTTCAGCCACATCAATATTGGTCGGGCGCTTGGACGCGATGCGGGCATCAACACACTGAAACTCACTGTTGCTGCCGGGGCGGGAGACGTCACCGGCGTACCAGACCGGATCCCCCACCGCGAAGCCGGTGACCGAACTGCCCACCGCTTCCACCACGCCCGCAGCGTCCCAGCCCAGCACCTGGGCCTGGCCCTCGGCAGGCTGAACGCGGGTGCGGATCTTGGTGTCGACGGGATTCACGGAGACCGCCTCGACCCGCACCAGCAGGTCCTGTTCGCCGGGCGTCGGGCGGGGTAGGGTCAGGTCCAGCAGGGCGTCAGTCTGGTCGATAGGGCGGCTGTGGTGGTAGCCCACGGCTTTCATGGTCTGGCTCATGGTCGATCTCCGTTGTCGATGATGGCACACAGCTTATTTGACGCTGAGGATTTGAAAAACTACAGTCGGGCACAAGCTGTTTCAAACAGAATTTGAAAATGAAGGCACTGCAAGATCTCGACATCCTGGTACTGACCGCCCGCCTTGGCAGCCTGTCCGCCGCGGCCAGACAGCTCGATCTGACACCCGCGGCCACCAGCGCCGCACTGAAGCGGATTGAGAATGAGCTGGGGGTGGCCCTGTTCGTCCGCTCCACCCGCTCGTTAAAGCTGACCGATGAGGGGGAGCGATTTCTCAGCCACTGCGCCGAAGCCCTGGCGCTGTTGAAAAGCGGGGCGGAAGCCGCACGCTCAAACCAGAGCCAGTTTGCCGGGCCGTTGCGGCTCTCCCTGCCTTCGGATCTGGGGCGGCGCACGCTGCTGCCGTGGCTGGACGAGTTTCAGGATGCGCACCCGCAACTGACCCTGCAACTGCAGTTCTCAGACCGATTGTTTGACCTGTACCAGGCCGGTTCCGATCTGTCGCTGCGCTATGGCGAACCCGAGGATTCCAACCTGGTGGCGCTGCCTCTGGCACCCCGCAACCGCCGCCTGCTGGTGGCCGCCCCCTCCTACATTGCACGCTGTGGCCAGCCCGGTCATCCGTCAGAACTGGCCGACCACAACTGCCTGAGCTTTCACCTCGACGATTATCGTCATGACCGCTGGACCTTCCATCGCGACGGCGAGGCGCTGACCATCAAGGTCAGGGGCAACCGCAGCGCAGACGATGGCGAGGTGGTGCATCGCTGGGCGTTGGCCGGACGCGGCATCGCCTACAAATCCCACCTCGATGTGGCGGAGGATGTCGCCGCAGGACGCTTGGTGCGCCTGTGCTCCGACTGGCAAGGGGAGCTGGCGCCGCTCAATCTGATCTGTGCCGACCGCCGTCAACTGAGTCCTCGGATCCAAAGCCTGCGGCAGTTTTTGGCCGAGCGCTGCCAGGCCCGATTGGCCCAGGGGGATGGCGATGAGTGACAACACCCTTACCCGGCTAAGTCCTGCCGACCAGCAACGACTGGCGCAAGCGCATCAATTGCTGGAATCGCCCGGATTGGCGGCGCGTTTCAGTGACAAGCTGGGCAGCCCCATCGAAGCGGGGTTGCGGCGTCTGCCAACGGGCTGGCGGGAAAAGGTGAATAACCTGACGCAATATGCGCTGAAAAAGGCGCTTAAGGCGGCGATCTCCAGCATGGGGGAGGGGACGGGTAAGCCGCCGTCGCCCCGGTTACATAAGCTGGCTGTCGCGACCAGTGGCGGCGTGGGCGGGGTGTTTGGTTTAAGTGCACTGGCTTTAGAGTTGCCGGTCTCCACCACGTTGATTCTCAGGGCCATCGCCGACATCGCCCGCAGTGAAGGGGAGGATCTGCACCATCCGGACAGCCAGTTGGCCTGCCTGACGGTGTTTGCGCTGGGCGGTTCCGGTGCCTCCGACGATGGGGCGGACTCGGGCTATTTTGCGGTGCGCGCGGCATTGGCTCAGTCGGTCAGTCAGGCCGCAGAGCACCTGGCCAGCCGGGGCCTGACTCAGGAGGGGGCGCCGGTGCTGGTGAAACTGATCACCAGCGTGGCCCAGCGCTTTTCGGTTCAGGTGTCGCAGAAGGTGGCGGCCCAGGCCATTCCGGCCATCGGGGCGGTGGGCGGTGCCACCATCAATACCCTGTTTATCGACCACTACCAGCGGATGGCGAAGGGGCACTTCGCCATCCGGGCACTGGAGCGTGAGTATGGGGCGGAGGCAGTAAAAGCGGCCTATCTGGCGTTGCCGGATTAGGCGCCGCTGGCCAACTCTTCCTGCTCAGCCTGTGCCACTTTCAACGCCTGCAACTGCAACTGATACATGGCGCGGTAGTGGCCGTTGGCGTCGGCCATCAGCGCAGCATGGTCACCCTGTTCGATGATCTCACCGTGAGACAACACCACGATCTGATCGGCGTGGCGGATGGTGGAGAGGCGGTGGGCCACCACGATCAGCGTCACTTCACCACGCAGGTCATTCAGGGCGGCTTGCACCACCTGTTCCGTTTCGCTGTCCACGTTGGCGGTGGCTTCATCCAGCAGCAGGATCTTTGGTGATGCGGCGAGGGCCCGGGCGATGATCAACTGCTGGCGCTGGCCGGTGGACAGTCGCAGCCCCCCTTCGCCCAACTGGGTTTGGTAGCCTTCGGGCATGGCCATGATGACGTGGTGCAGGTGGGCCCGCCTGGCGGCCTGTTCCACCGCCTGCTGGCCGAGATTGCGGCCCATATCGATGTTGTCGTACAGACTGGCGGCCAGCACGAAGGGCTCCTGCGGAATCAATCCGACGCCGGAACGCAGGCCGTCGTGGCCGTAGTCCGCCAGGTCGCGGCCATCCAACTGGATCTGACCCGCACCGCTGGGATAGAAGTTCAGCAGCAACGACAGCAGGGTACTCTTGCCACTGCCGGTGTGGCCCACCACGGCATAGAAGCCTCCGGCCGGAATGGCCAGATCCAATCCCTTCAGAACCGGCTTGTCGGCGCTGTAACCAAAGCGCAGGTTGTTCAGGGCGATGGCGCCGTGGGCCACCTGAGCCTGCTCTGCCTGGTAGTGCTGCGCGTCCTGCTCCAGCAGGGTGGAGACCCGGTCACCGGCCACCATCGCCTGTTGATACAGGTTAAAGCGTTGGGTGATCTCCGCCAGCGGTTCGGTAAAGCGCCCCATGTAGCTGAGGAAGGCGTACAGCACCCCCACTTCCGCCACACCTTCCACCACCTGCAGGCCGAACAGGGCGATGATCCCCACCAGAACCAACACCGCCAGCATATCGATGGCAGGGCGCAGCAGCGCGGCACCGATGCGCACGGTTTTCATGCGGGCGCCGTAGTAGTCCTGATTTACCCGGTCAAAGTGGCCGAGGTAACGCTCCTGACCCGCGGTGGCCTGGATCACCGCCATACCGGCGATCGACTCGCTGATGTTGGCGTTGATGTCGGAGCGCAGCGCCCGTGAGTGGGCCACGGCCGGGCCGGAGAAACGCTGGTACAGGTAGATGATCAACAGCACCGTGGGTACCAACCCCAGGGCGATGATCATCAGCTGGATATTGAGCATCGCCATGGCGATCAGCATGCCGATCAGCAGGATGGCGTTGCCCAGCACATTGGAGAGGAACTGAACGTACAGGTCTTTGATCGACTCGGTGTCATTGGTGATGCGGCTGACCAGCTGGCCGGTGCGGGCGTGGTCGAAGTAGCTCATCGGCAGGCGCACCACGTGGCTGAACACCCGGCGCCGGATATCCAGTACCGCACTCAGGGCCATCTCGGAGAAGCGCAGGGTTTGCTGGTAACGCAGCCAGGCGCTGCCCAACTGGGTGATGGCGTATAACGCCAGCAGCCCACCCAGGGCCGCCGGGGCGAAGTCCCCTTTGAGCAGGTGGTCATCGATAAAGATCTTGGCCAGGATGGGGCCGGCAACATCGAATGCGGTGGCCAGCACCAGCAGGGTCAGTGCTTTCGCCAGCAGCGGTTTGTCCTGGTAGATGTAGCGGGTCAACAGGGCGAAGGTGCCGCCACGGGCCTTACTGCTGCTCATGGATCTGCGCCTCCATTTGTTGATAGGTCCACATCCGGCCATACCAGCCGTCCTGGCGGCTCAGGGTGGCGTGACGACCCCGTTCGGCACATTCGCCGTGACTCAGCACCAGGATCTCATCGGCGTCCGCCAGTGAGGCGAGACGGTGGCTGATGATGATACGGCTTTGCTCGGGCCGGTGGGTTTTCAGGTGATTCAGGATGGTTTGCTCAGTACCGACATCCACCGCTGACAGCGCGTCGTCCAACACCAGAATCGGTGCTCTGGAGAGCAGGGCGCGGGCGATGGCGATGCGTTGGCGCTGGCCCCCGGACAGGGTCACGCCCCGTTCGCCTACCAGCGTTTGATAGCCCTCGGGGAAGCGCAGGATGTCTTCGTGGATGGCCGCCAGTCGGGCCGCTTCCGCAATCGCTTCATCCGGCGCGTCCGGCCACGCCAGCGCGATGTTGTCGCGGATTGATGCGCTGAACAGGAAGCTGTCCTGGGGCACGTAGGCGTAGCTGCTGCGCAAGGCGTTCAGGCGGTAGTGGTCCAGTGCGTGGCCGCCGAGGGTGATTTGGCCCGGTTCGGTCTCCCAGTAGCGCATCAGCAGTTGCACCAGGGTGGTTTTGCCGGAACCGGTGGGGCCGGCGATGCCCAGGGTTTGGCCCGGTTTCAGGGTCAGGCTCAGGGAATTCAGCGCTTCCGGCTCACCGGACTGATAGGCGAAGCTGAGCTGATTGACCACCAGAGTGGTGTCGTCGACGTCCGCTTTACCGCGATCTTCCACGCTGTCGGCGACCTTCAGCATCGAGTTGATGCGACCATGCGCGGCGCTGCCCCGTTCGACAATATTGAGCAGCCAGCCAAAGGCGAACATCGGCCAGATCAGCTGGCCCAGATAGAGTGAAAAGCTGGTCAGTTGGCCCACCGTCAACTCGTTGTGGTGGATCAGCCAGGCGCCAAAGCCCAGGGTCAGGCCAGTGGCGAGGGTCAGGCAGACAAAGATCACCGGGTCATACAGCGCTTCGGTGCGGGCCACCTCGTAGTTGCTGCGGGCGGCGTCATCGGCAATGGCGCCAAAGCGGTCGCTCTCCACAGTTTCCCGCCCCATCGCTTTGACCAGCCGCACCCCGACAATGGCCTGCTGAGTGGCGTCGTTCAGGGTTGAGAACTTCTCCAGTGAGTCACGGAAGTGCAGGTGCAGACGCTTTGAAATGTGGTAGAACGCCAGGCCCATAAAGGGGAAGGGCACCAGAGCCACCAGCGCCAGACGCCAGTCGATCACTACGAACATCATCGCCAGCACCAGTAGGAAGGTGAGGATGCCGTCAAAGCCGGACAGGATCCCTTCCCCTGCCGCCATCTCCACCGCATCGATGTCGTTGGTGGCGCGGGCCATCAGGTCGCCGGTGTTGTGGCTGCTGTAGAAGGCCTGGCCCTGTCGTGTCAGGCGCTGGTAAAAGCGGTGACGCAGCACCGTACCCAGTTGGTAAGAGGTACCAAACAACACCACCCGCCAGCCAAAGCGGAGCAGGTAGAGGGCCACGGCGATGGCGCACAGATGGGGCAGGTAGCCACCATCCCAGTCGCCGCCTTTGGGCACGGCTAACAGGCCGTCGACGGTCTGTCCAATCAAGTAGGGCACCGACATATTGAGCAGTGCCACAACGAGCAGCATCAATACGGCCAATGCGTAGGTTCGGGCGTGTTCGCGAAAAAACCAGCCCAGGTGCACAAACAGGGACATCACGCTTCCTGGTGGGGTGGCAGGGGCTGCGTCCGCAAGGAAGGGACCGGGACAGCAAACCCCTTTGACAACAAGATGAACCGCCCCGAAGGGCAGCCTTTCATTATGACGTTAGCGACGTCATATTTCAGCCAGATTTTGTGGCGTTGCCGGGCACTGCCCGGGCGATGGGGATCCCAGCTTTTATCAGGGTGTGACAGGCGTCGATGCAGCGACGCTGCAACTCCAGTAAGCTGGCCCGCTTGTTTGCCCTACGAGAACAACAATGACAGCAAATCCGAGTGTGACTGACGCCACGTTGATCGATGGCAAGGCGATCGCCAATGAGGTGGTTGAAGAGATTGGCCAGCAGGTTCGTGAACTGGTGGCCGCCGGACAACCCATCCCGGGGTTGGCGGTGGTGCTGGTGGGCGAAGACCCGGCCAGCCAGGTGTACGTGCGCAACAAACTGCTGAAGTGCCAGCAGGCTGGCATCGTCAGCCGCGAGTACCGCCTGCCGGTAGAGACCATGGAGTCCGATCTGCTTGGTTTGCTGGTTGACCTGAACGATGACCCCGATGTGCATGGCATTCTGGTGCAGCTGCCGCTGCCTAAGCACATCGATGAACAGAAAGTGTTGCAGGCTATTGCGCCGGAAAAGGATGTGGACGGATTTCATCCGGAAAACCTCGGCCGCCTGCTGGTGGGCGCGCCGGATGCGTTGGTGCCCTGCACGCCGCTGGGCTGCCTGATCATGCTGCGTCGCACCCTGGGTGATGCCCTGGCGGGCAAACACGTGGTGGTGGTGGGGCGCTCCAACATCGTTGGCAAACCTGCGGCCCTGTTGGCACTTCAGCAGCACTGCACCGTCACCATGGTGCACTCGCGCAGTGAGAACATCGAAGCGCTGTGCCGCCAGGCGGATGTACTGATTGTCGCCGTGGGTCGCCCGGAGCTGGTGCGCGCGGATTGGGTGAAGCCCGGTGCGGTGGTGCTGGATGTGGGCATCAACCGGGTGGAGCGCGACGGCAAAGCCAAGCTGGTGGGCGATGTGGCATTCGATGAAGTGGCGCCGATCGCCTCGGCCATTACGCCGGTGCCCGGTGGGGTTGGCCCGATGACCATCGCCTGCCTGCTGCGCAACACCCTGCAGGCTTACCAGCGCCAGCAGCGTTAAGGGCGTCGGAAGCGAAACTGGTTTACCGGCCCCCAATAGGGGTCGGTGACCATCGCCTCTTCGAAGGCGCCGTGGCTGTAATCATCAATGGTATGGCGCCAGAACTGCACAGCAGCATCGGCGCCGCTGATCTGCTTACTGATCCAGACCCCCGCAGCCAGATCGAACAGGGCATGGGCAAACCGCTTGCCCAGCTGAGCCCCCCGGCAGGATGGCACCACATAGAACTCCCGGATCTCGTGTTCCGTCTGGCGATGTTCCCCCTGGCGGTGTTCCACCGCACTCAGCCCCACCGGATTATTGCCCTGGTACAGCAGGTAGCCCTGTACCGAACCGCCCAGCTGAGTATCGTGCAGGAAGCGGCCATCCGGCTGCGGTTTGCGCCGGGTCAGCCGGGAAAACTCCCCTTCATAGGCTTGCGCCAGTTGGTGGTAAACCGGTTCCAGCTCAGCGCTGACCGGCACCAGCGAAATCTTGGCCATAGTGACTCCTATCGCAGCTGACTGTCTTTGCTGCCACGGCGGTTAAACAGGCTGTGTCGGCGCTGCTGGCTATCGGCCTGCGACTGGCAGGCGACGCAGCGCTGTACGCCCGGCAGCGCCCGCCGACGGGCCGCTGGGATGGGCTCATCACACTCGATACAGAACGGCGCACTGGTGCCGTGTGCCTGTTGGGCACGGGCCTGGGCAATGGCGTCCTCGATGGTGGCGTCGATCTGATCATTGACCGCGCCATCACGGCTGAATCCAACGGCCATGGTGACTCCTCCGGGTTAATGGCGCCTCGGTTCAGGCGCTCAGCACCTCCTGATGAAAGCGAAGGTGCTGTTCAATAAAGCTGGCAATAAAGTAGTAGCTGTGATCGTAGTCCGGGTGTTGCTCCAGCGTCAGCGGGTAGCCACTGTGCCCGGCGGCTTCGGTCAGGTGCCAGGGCTGTAACTGACTGTTGAGGAACTCATCGGCCAGCCCCTGGCTGACCAGCGTCGGACAGTGTTGATCCGGTGTGGCCTTGCGCATCAGGCAGGCCGCATCGTACTGCTGCCAACGGTCGCGGTCGGCACCGAGATACGCGCTGAACGCCTTTTGCCCCCAGGGCACCGCCACCGGGTGGGTGATGGGGCTGAACGCGGACACTGAGCGGTACCGCCCCGGATGACGCAGCGACAGCACCAGCGCGCCGTGCCCGCCCATGGAGTGCCCGGCGATGGCCCGTCGGTCGGTGACCGGGAAGTGGGCCTCAATCCGGGCGGGCAGCTCCTCGGTAACAAAGCGCTCCATCTGGTAGTGCGCCTGCCACGGTGGCTCAGTGGCGTTCAGATAAAATCCGGCGCCCTGGCCCAGGTCGTAGTCGTGGTTATCCGCGACGTCCTCGCCCCGTGGGCTGGTGTCCGGTGCGACGATGGCGAGGCCCAGTTCGGCGGCCACCCGCTGGGCGGCGGCCTTCTGCATAAAGTTCTCGTCGGTACAGGTGAGTCCCGACAACCAGTACAACACCGGCACCGGGTTGGCCTGGCTGGCGCCGGGCGGCAGAAAGATGGCGAACCGGGTGCGGCTGTTCAGGGCCTCGGAGTCGTAGGCGTACTGGGCGTGCCAGCCACCAAAACTGCGCTGACGGCTGATTTCAGTCAATGTGCTCATTGGGATCCCAAAAACCGGCCCCTTGCCGGGGCCGGTCAGATGCTGTGGTTACTGGTCGAAATGGATCACGCTGCGGATGCTTTTGCCTTGGTGCATCAGGTCAAAGGCATCGTTGATCTTATCCAGGCCCATGGTGTGGGTGATGAAATCGTCCAGCTTGAATTCGCCAGCCAGGTAGCGCTCGACGTACTGGGGCAGTTCAGAGCGGCCTTTGACGCCACCGAACGCACTGCCGCGCCATACCCGGCCGGTCACCAACTGGAACGGACGGGTACTGATCTCCTGACCGGCACCGGCCACGCCGATGATGACGGACTCACCCCAACCTTTGTGGCAGCACTCCAGTGCGCTGCGCATCACGTGCACGTTACCGATGCACTCGAAGGAGAAGTCGACGCCGCCGTCGGTCATCTCGACGATCACTTCCTGAATGGGCTTGTCGTAGTCCTTCGGATTGATGCAGTCGGTGGCACCGAGTTTGCGCGCCAATTCGAACTTGGACTCATTGATGTCGATGGCGATGATGCGGCCCGCTTTGGCCATGGCGGCACCAATAATGGCGGACAGGCCGATGCCACCCAGGCCAAAGACCGCAACGGTATCACCGGGCTGAACATTGGCGGTGTTGGTGACGGCGCCCATGCCGGTGGTGACACCACAACCCAACAGACACACCTCCTCAAGGGGCGCGGCCGGGTTCACCTTAGCCAGTGAGATCTCCGGCAAGACGGTGTACTCGGAGAAGGTGGAGCAGCCCATATAGTGGTAGATCGGTTCGCCATCTTTGCTGAAGCGGGTGGTGCCGTCCGGCATCAGGCCCTTGCCCTGGGTTTCGCGGATCTTCTGGCACAGGTTGGTTTTGCCGGAGCGACAGAATTTGCACTCACCGCACTCGGGGGTATACAGCGGGATCACATGGTCTCCCACCGCCACGCTGGTCACGCCCTCACCGATGGACTCCACAATGCCGCCACCCTCATGGCCGAGAATGGCCGGGAAGACGCCTTCCGGGTCGTCGCCGGACAGGGTAAACGCGTCGGTATGGCACACACCGGTGGCGATGATCTTAATGCGCACTTCGCCCGCTTTCGGCGGTGCCACATCGACGGTCTCGATGGAGAGGGGCTTGCCTGGGCCCCAGGCAACGGCGGCTTTGGACTTGATGGTTTGTGGGGTGGTCATAGCTGGCTCCATAGGTCGTGGGGGAGGGCATCAGTGCCGCCCCAAAAGCATAGACGCCATTCTATTGATCTCACCGAATGTGATAATCCGGCTATTATGAAAATGACTTTTGCAAATACGTAATAATGTGGGCCTCATTGCCCCAACTTTTGGGGCGATAACGGGTAATAATCCGCAGTTCAACGCAAGAGTGTTACCCAACACGTAATAAAGCCGGAGGTGAGCATGGCGAAATGGGAAGGCATCAACGAGTTTGTTGCGGTGGCTGAAACGGAGTCTTTCACCGCGGCCGGTCAGCGCCTTGGCATCTCTACCGCCCAGGTCAGCCGCCAGATCTCCGCTCTGGAGGTTCGACTGGGGTGCCAGTTGCTGTACCGCACCACCCGCCGTGTCAGCCTGACGGAGCAGGGGCGGCAACTCTATCAGCATTGCCGGCCGCTGCTGGACGGGCTGGAGGAGGCTCAGCGTTTGGTGAGTGACCAGCAGGACGTGTTACGGGGTCGCTTCCGTCTGACCGCGCCGGTCAATTTCGGTGAGCAGCGCCTGGCGCCGTTGCTGGCTGAGTTCTGTGCCGACTACCCGGAAGTGCAGGCCGAGATGGTGCTCAGCAATCAGCGCCTGGACCTGATTCAGGAGGGGCTGGATCTGGCGATCCGCATTGGTGAGCTGCCCGATTCCAGCCTCAAGGCGCGGCGGTTGGGCAGCCGGGAGCTGGTGGTGTGCGCGTCGCCCGCCTATCTGCAGCGGGCGGGGACGCCTCAGGACATTGGTGACATCGCCCGCCACCGTTGCCTGTTGGGCACCACCGACATCTGGCGATTCCGGGTGGGGGGACAGCCGCGTACGGTCAAGGTCAACGGGGCATTTCGCTGCAACAGCGGGGTCGCGGTCCTGGAGGCGGCCCAACAGGGGCTCGGTTTGGCGCAACTGCCCGCTCACTATCTGGAGGAGGCGCTCAGTAGCGGGCGACTGGTCACCGTATTGTCGGCGTTTACGCCCGAACCGGAGGATATCTGGGCCTGCTATCCGCCGAACCGCCATGTAACGGCCACGGTTCGGGCCTTTATTGAGGTACTGCGGGCGGCTTTTGACCCGGCCGATATGACGTCAAAACCTTGAATCGGCGACGATTGGGATTCAATAAAACGAAATCTCGTTGGCGTGATACGAAATATCAAAATCTGCGCAATCTGGTCAGATTACCATCAGCCGGATCGCAACAACTTCGACTTATCCAGACCTTGCGCCAGTTTGGGCGCGTTTGCCGCCTTTTTGTCCACATTTTCTAATTGTGCTTTTTAAAACAGCGAATTAGGGGAAAATTTTTTCCTCAAAAGTGGCCGTTAACGCTAAAAATTCCTCAAATATCGTCAAATCTAAACAGGTCAGATCTGAGTTTTGACCTAACGCAAAATTCGAACAGCAGTTAATCGCCTAAAGTGTGCCGCACTCGACTCGGTGGGTTCAGTGTGAGTGATGAACGATGCGCCGGGCTGGGTAAAAACAATCACAACAAGGAACGCATTACGCTAATGACTGCCACCACCTATCAGCCTGGCGAGATCTCCGGTCTCATCGAGATCCAGGCCGCCAAGTGCAAAGGCTGTGACGCCTGCAAAAAATTCTGCCCCACTGGCGCCATCGAAGGCGCTTCCGGTGCAGCCCACCGAGTAGACCACGATAAATGCGTTGGTTGTGGTCAGTGCATGATCAACTGTCCTTTCGATGCCATCGAAGAGACCCACAGTGCACTGGAAACCGTGATTAAGAAACTGGCTGACAAGAACACTACCGTCGTGGGCATCATCGCCCCGGCCGTGCGCGTGGCGGTTGGTGAAGAGTTTGGCCTGCCTCGTGGCGAACTGGTGACCAAGAAGCTGTACGGCGCCATGAACCAGGCTGGCTTTAAGATCTTCGACTGTAACTTCGCTGCTGACCTCACCATCATGGAAGAGGGCTCTGAGTTCATTCACCGTCTGCACGCCAATGTGCAGGGCGATAAAGATGCGGGCGCGCTGCCCCAGTTCACCTCCTGCTGCCCGGCCTGGGTACGTTACCTGGAAACCAAGTACCCCTCACTGCTGCCGAACCTGTCTACCGCCAAGTCGCCGCAACAGATGGCTGGCACCGTGGCCAAGACCTACGGCGCCAAGGTGTACAACATGGCCCCGGAACAGATCTTCACCGTCTCCGTGATGCCCTGTACCGCCAAGAAAGTGGAAGCGTCCCGTCCGGAATTCAACGACGCCTGGAGCTACCACAAAGAGCATGGCCGCCACGCCGATTCCTACCAGGATGTGGATGCGGTACTGACCACCCGTGAGATGTCCCAGTTGCTGAAGCTGCTCAACATCGATCTGGCCACCGCTGATGAGTTCGATGGTGACAGTCTGTTTGCTGAGTACACCGGTGCAGGCACCATCTTTGGTGCGACCGGCGGTGTGATGGAAGCGGCCGTACGTACCGCTCACAAAGTGCTGACCGGCGAAGAGATGGCTCGCCTTGAACTGGAGCCGGTTCGTGGTCTGCAGGGCGTAAAAGACGCTGAAATCACGCTGTTCGACAAACATCTGGGCCAGAACGTCACCGTTAAAGTGGCGGTGGTACACGACATGGGCAACAACGTTGAGCCGCTGCTCAACGACATCATGGCGGGCACCTCCGACTACCACTTCATCGAAGTGATGAACTGCGCTGGTGGTTGCGTAAACGGTGGCGGTCAGCCCATTGATCGCAGTGGTTCCTCCTGGGTTGGCAACATCTGATAGGACAGCATTATGAGTAAGAAAACCTACGAATTCGTCGAAGACAGTTTCTTCCTGTCCCGTCGCAAATTTATGGCTGTGGGCGCGGCCTTTATGGCGGCCCTGGCCCTGCCGATCGGTTGGATCGCCAGCCGCATCCAGAGCCGTAACGACTACATCAATGCGCGTACTGCTGGCCTGTACAAGGACGACGCCATTGCCGCATTGCGGGTGAGCCATGCCAACCCGGCCGTGGCCAAGTACTACGAAGAGTTCGGTGGTAAGCCCCTGGGCCACACCTCCCACGAACTGCTTCACACCCACTTTATCGATCGCACCAAACTGAAAGGTTGAGGGAGTAACCATGAGTCACGACACCCGTCCCATTCTCAAGCACCCCCTGAGTGTGCGTATTTTCCACTACGTCCTGCTGCTGAGCTTCCTGCCGCTGGCAGCCACTGGCCTGCTGCTGTTCTTTAAGCCGCTGTCCGAAGCTGGCATGGCCCTGACCTACGACATTCATATCGTCGCCGGTGTGGTAATGGCGCTGGATGCCATCGCCTTCACCCTGATCGCGTTTGACCGCGTGGTGCTGTTTATTGCCCGCGTGTTCTCGTTCTCCGACCGCGACGTGAAGTGGTTTATGGTGCTGGGCGGCTACCCGCAGAAGTTCCTGCTGGGTAAGAAGGTGCCGGTTCCGCCGATGAACAAGTACAACTCCGGCCAGAAGCTGTTCGGTGCTTGTGTTCTGATCGGTGGCACCATCCTGATCTTCTCCGGACTGCTGCTGTGGCTGGTTCCGCACGCCATGCCCCGTGATGTGACCTACGTGCTGGGCATGGGCCACCTGGTTTCCGGCCTGGTGCTGACCGCGTTCCTGCCGGTTCACCTGTTCCTGGCGGTTTACCGCTTCGACGATTTCAAAGCGATGATGATTCACGGCAAAGTGCCTTACCACGATGCCGCGGAATACACCCCGCTGTGGGTGGAAGAGGAGATCGTGCCGATTCACGCCAACGGCGAACCGGCCAAGTGATCCTCCGCTATTGAGTCACCCATCTGACAGCAGCCAGCGCCCTGGCTGCTGTTTTTTGACCGTCTGTCGAACTGAGAAGGTTTCATGTCCGCGCATCACGAACTGCACATCCGCGATTACGACCCCACCACCAGCTTTATCAACGCCGACGCCATCTGGGCCACCTTGAACGACCACGCCGCACCGAGTCGCGACCAGGTGCTTGAGGTGCTGGTCAAGGCGTCCAAATGCCAGGGCCTCAGCCTGACCGACGCGGCCATCCTGCTGCAAAACCCCCATGCCGACCTCGACGCCCAGATGTTTGATTTGGCGCGCCAGGTTAAGGACACCATCTACGGCAACCGCATTGTGCTGTTTGCCCCGCTTTACGTTTCCAACCATTGCGCCAACAGCTGCAGCTACTGTGGCTTTAACGCCGATAATCACGGACTAAAGCGCAAAACCCTCGACCAGGACGAGATCCGCAAAGAGGTTGAGGTACTGCTGGGTATGGGCCATAAGCGCCTGCTTGCCGTGTACGGTGAGCACCCCCGCAACAACGCCCAGGCCATCGTCGACAGCATCAAGACCATGTACGACGTCAAGCTGGCCCCGGGCAGCAACATCCGCCGCATCAACGTGAACTGCGCGCCGATGAGCATCGAAGATTTTAAGGTGCTGAAAACCGCCGCCATCGGCACCTACCAGTGTTTCCAGGAAACCTACCATCCGGACACCTACAGCACGGTGCACAAGAAAGGCAAAAAGACCGACTATCTGTACCGCCTGTATGCCATGCACCGCGCCATGGAAGCGGGCATCGATGACGTTGGCATCGGCGCGCTGTTTGGCCTGTACGACCACCGCTTTGAGCTGCTGGCGATGCTGCGCCACGTTGAAGTGCTTGAGCGTGACTGTGGCGTTGGCCCGCACACCATCTCCTTCCCGCGTATCGAGCCCGCTCATGGTTCAGAACTGTCCGAGCGTCCGCCGTATGAGGTGGATGATCAGACCTTTAAGCGCATCGTTGCCATCACCCGTCTGGCGGTGCCATACACCGGCCTGATCATGAGCACCCGGGAGAGCGCCGCGCTGCGTAAGGAGTTGCTGGAGTTGGGCGTATCTCAGATCAGCGCCGGCTCCCGCACCGATCCGGGCGGCTATCAGGCCGCTGAACAGAAGCACGACGATGCCGCACAGTTCACCCTGGGCGACCACCGTCCGATGGACGACATCATCTATGAACTGGTGACCGAATCCGGCGCCATCCCATCCTTCTGTACCGGCTGTTACCGCAAGGGCCGCACCGGTGACCACTTTATGGGCCTGGCCAAACAGCAGTTCATCAGCAAGTTCTGTCAGCCCAATGCGCTGATCACCTTCCGGGAATATCTGAATGACCACGCCAGCGACGCGACCCGGGATGCCGGCAACGCGCTGATCGACTCGGAACTGGGCAAGATGAGCCCGGCCCGTCGCCGCAATGTCAGCCAGTGCCTGAGTCAGACCGACGAAGGCGTGCGGGACATCTATCTATGAACGGCCCCGCCACGCCACCGGAAGGCGCACTGGCGGGTTGGGTGGGGTTGGACCCGGAAGCCCTGATTGAGGCGATCGAGTCCAGCTGCACCGTGCTCCTGCATGCCGCGCTCTACAGCAACTTTGCCACCAACGCCATTGGCGAGGCACTGGAGCGGCAACTGGCCAGCGGCGATCTGGCCCGACTGATCGTGATCTCCAGTGGCGTCGGCCCGTGGCTGGCCGCATTCGAACAGATGCTGCGGCCTCAGCTCAGTGATGAGGAGCGGGCCGAACTGGTGCGTCAATCCGACAACTGGTGCGCCGACCTGCAATCCCGTTACCTGGAGAAGGTGATGTGGGTGCAGAGCGACCAGTTGCCGACGCAACCGGTGCTGATCTGCGATGACCAGCTGATCGTCGGCCACTACGCCCACTGCCTGGTGCCCGCCGCCGAAGGGATTTGGCTGGTACTGGGCGGATTGGCGGAAGGGCAGGTGGAGGAGTGGTTGTCCGGTGCCGAACCGGATGAACAGACCTCCGTCTGGGAGCGGGCCTGTTATCGCCATGTGGCCGAGTGCCGCTCCGCCCTCAACTGCGCCCGCAACGGGGAGGTACGGGAATGAGTCCGGACAGTCGAATTCAGCCTCTGAAGCTGAGCAAAAAACAGCTGATGAGCCTGTTGGGCGGAGAGGATGATCAATGGCTGTTCAGCCAGGCGGACATCCTCACCCGCGCGGTGTTTTCCGATCAGGTCTACCTGCGCGGCATCGTTGAGTTCTCAAACCTGTGTCGCCATGACTGCCACTACTGCGGCTTACGCCGCAGTAACCGGGCGGCGCGTCGTTACCGGTTAAGCGAAGCCTGCATTATTGAGGCGGCAGAAACCGCGATCCGGCTGGGAATGGGCTCGATCGTGCTGCAATCCGGTGACGATTATCGCTATCGCCTGGATGATATCCGTCGGGTGATTGCCGAAATCAAGGCGCGGGCCAACGTGGCCATCACGTTGTCGCTGGGCGACCGTCATACCGAGGAGCTGCAAGCCTGGCGCGATGCCGGTGCTGACCGCTACCTGCTGAAGATGGAAACCTTCAACCGGATGCTGTTCAGCCAACTGCGCCCGGGGGCGGACTTCGATGCCCGCATTAACCGCCTGCTGACGCTGAAGCGGCTCGGTTACCAGACCGGCAGCGGCATCATCACCGGCCTGCCCGGAATGACCGACAGCATGCTGGCAGATGACCTGTTGACCCTGACCGAGCTGGAGCTGGACATGTTGGCCTGCGGCCCCTTCGTGGCGCATCCGCAAACCCCACTGGGACAGGCCCGCAACGGCAGTGTGTTGCAGAGTCACCGGGTCAGCGCGTTACTGCGGCTGATGAACCCCGGCGCCAACATTCCCGCCACCAGTTCGCTGGAAGCGCTGGAACCCGGCTCCCGCGAGCAGGCGTTGACCCGGGGCTGCAACGTCGTGATGCCGTCATTTACCCCGGAGAACGTGTACGACTGCTACGGCATCTATCCGGGCAAAAACAGCAGTACCCTGACCCTGGAGTCCCGGGTCAAGGCGCTGCGCAACGCCATTGCCGCCACCGGCCGTCATCCCAGTAACGGCCGTGGTGACAGTCTGAGGACCCAATATGTGTAATGCCGTGACCGATCAGGCCCCCCGGGGCATGCGTTACCACATCGCCCTGGTGGGCCGCCGTAACGCCGGTAAATCCTCGCTGCTGAACCTGTTGACCGGCCAGGCGGTGTCGATCGTCTCCGATACTGCGGGCACCACCACCGATGCGGTAAACAAACCCTTTGAGTTGCTGCCGCTGGGACCGGTCACCTTTATCGATACTGCCGGTATCGACGATGAGGGTGAACTGGGTGAACTGCGGGTGGCCGCGACCCACAAGGCGCTGAATCGTGCCGACATGGCGCTCTATGTGGTGGATGAGCAGGGCATCACCGCCCCAGACCGGGCCTTTATCGAACAGCAGCTGGCCCTCGGCCTGCCGATGCTGCTGGTGTTCAATAAAACCGACCTGCAATCCCCCTCTGAGGCGGACCTGGCCTGGTGCCAGAGCCACCAGTTGCCGGTTGAGCTGGCCAGCTCGGTGGCGGGGCAGGGCCGTACGATGATCTGCCAGACCCTCTACCAACTGGCGCCGGAGGAGCTGAAAGCCAAGCCCAATCTGGCGGCAGACTGCTACGGGCCTGGCGACACCATCGTGTGCGTCGTGCCCATCGATATGGCCGCGCCCAAAGGGCGGCTGATCCTGCCCCAGGTTCAGATCCTGCGTGAAGCGCTGGATAACAACGCCACCGCCCTGATCTGCAAAGAGACGGAACTGGCGCAAACCCTGGCGATGCTGCGTCGACCGCCGGCACTGGTGGTGACCGATGCGCAGGCGATCAAAACCGTTGCGCCACTGGTGCCGGACAGTGTGCCGCTGACCACCTTCTCCAGTCTGTTTGCCCGCTTTAAAGGCGAGCTGCGGCCGATGGTGGAGGGCGCCTACGCGCTGGACAAGCTGAAAGATGGCGACCGAATCCTGATTGCCGAGGCGTGCAGCCATCATGTGCAGGATGAGGACATTGGCCGGGTCAAGCTGCCCGCGTTGGTGCGCCAGTACAGCGGTAAGGCGTTGGAGTTTGATGTGGTGGCCGGTCACGACTTTCCCGATGACCTCGAGTCCTATGCTCTGGTGCTGCACTGCGGTGCCTGCATGTTTAACCGCGCAGAGATGGTCCGCCGTCTGCGGGAGTGCCAGCGCCGCGGGGTGCCCATCACCAACTACGGTGTGGCGATCGCCAGAGTGCAGGGGGTGATGCCCCGGGTGGTGGCGCCATTGCTGGCCCACGCGAGCTAACGCAAAACGGCCCCCGCTTTGGGGGCCGTTTCTATTTCGGCGTTGGGCTCAGGGCAGCAGGGTCAGGGAATCCAGCATCCCTTGCCCGCTGTGGACACCGCCTTCGTTTTCATCCGCGGGCTTGCTGCGGATAAGGTAGCCGCAGTAACCGTTGTACGGGCTCATCGGCTGACCGTTGAAATGGACGGTGAACAGACCCAGCTCGCTGACCAGGTTGTCGACCTGACGGGCAACGCCATCGCGCACCGCGATGGTGGGCCGGTTACGCAGAGCCGGATGCAGCCGCCACATCAGGGCCCAGGCGTCGTACTCCGCCGGATCCATGGCGTTAAGTCGTGGCTGGATGGCATCACCAAACAGACAGTGGCCACCCCCTTCACCCTGATTCTTTAACACCCACTGGGTTGGATCATACCCCTGGGCAAAGTGGGTGATGATGTCGGCGTTGACCGGTTTCATCGGCGCCAGCAGTGATTTGACCTGGCGCGCTTGCGTCGGCGTCAGCCCCCACCGTCCCATCTGTTCCGGGCTCATCTGACTCAGCAGCATCTGCACGGTTTTGCTGGTGGCCAGTTGCTGACTGACCGTGGCATTCACGGCCACCCGATGCTGTTCGATCAATTCGCGGGTCTGGGTCAGGGCCTCGCAGCAGGCTTGTTCTTCCAGGTCAGTGGCGAAGTAATCGCCGTACTGGTAGCCCGCCCGCAGATAGACCACGTCGATGCCCCCCACGTCGTCCAGCAGCAACCGCTGGTCCGGTCCGGTGCTGAGGGTGCCGTGCAACTGGCGGAAGGTCCGGCGCAGGGTGCGGATCCCCATCTCCTGCAGTGCCTCACTCAGCAACCGTTGGTCGTAGACGTTGTCCTCATGCTCCTGCACCACCATCACAAAGGTGGGCGCACCCGCCTCGCCGGACTCGATTCGCATCCGGCGCGCCACGGCGGCGATGGCCTGGGCCAGCTGGGTCAGGGCGGCATTTTCCACCGCTTCCGCATCGGGGTGTTCGGCCCATTGCCGGTAAACCTCCGGGGTGTGTTGCCGCAGGTGGTGATGCAGTTCGCTGACCCGTTGTCCGAAGGGGCCCATGCCCGCCGCGATGCCGTTGAACTCGATCACCTGTGGGCCGAGTACCTGGTCATCCATATAGTCGGTGCGCAGGATAAGCAGTGGCAGGCGTGCCGGGGTTTTCGGCTGGGCCAGTCCGCCGTGCAAGCGGCGGTGCAGACGCAGAAGGTGGCCAAAGAACGGGTCTGCCTTGGCCATGGGGGTCAGGGCCTGTTGCAGAAACAACGGGTCTTCGGCAATGCCATTGACCAACCGGGCGATCAATGGCGTCACGGTCATCAGGGTGTGGTAGCGCTCTGCACTGATCGCCACCGGTGCCAGACTGAAGGCACAGTGGCGCGCCATGCCGGGCGCGGTCTTAAGCGCCATACCGTGGCCAATGGCCCATTCGCAGGCGTCCTCAATGGCGGCGGTGGGCAGGGCAGGGGGCGACAAAGTCATCGGGTGTCCTGAGGCAGCGATGCTGCACGGTAAAAAAAGGGGCTATTGGGCCGAAGCATAGGTGGCGGCCCATTGGCGTCAAGCATCATGGTAATGCGGGTCGACGGCGTTGTGGAGCCCATCAGCGTCGTAGCAGCATGCGTCCGGTTTTTACTGGCGCGCTGTCGCCCGGAACCCGGAATCAAAAACGCCGTCTTATCGACGGCGTTTTGGGGCATTACAGCTTGTGCAGGATGCGGCGGGCAACCCGGTCGTGGCAGCCGAAGTGGCTCCAGTCTTCGGTCAGCAACATGGTGTCCTTCTGCCGGCAGATGTGGGGCAGGAAGGTGTCATGGCAGTCTGACAGCAGCTTGATGTAGTGGTAGCTGGTGCCGTCTTCTGCACTGCGGGCACGCTGCAGCATACGCTGATAGGACAGCAGGGGCTCGGAGCGCAGGTACACCACGGAGGTCACCTGCGGGTACGCATCCAGCTTGTCCCAGATGTCGTAGTAGTAGGTCAGATCGGCGCCGTCCGGGCGGCAGGCTTCCTGCAGGTTGGCCTGGCAGAACACCAGGTCAGAGTACAGAGAGCGCTCCAGCACGTAGTTGTAAGCCGGGTCCAGATCCTTGCACAGCTCGGCACGATGATTGGTAATAAAACGCTGGAAAGCGATGCGCTGGCTCGGGTCCTGGGTAAAGGCCGCGAGCAGACGCTGGAACTCCGGGTTGCTGTCCACGTCTTCCAGAATCATCTTCCACGGGCGGCTGTCCATTTCGTTCAACCGCTCTACCAATTTGGGCACCAGGGTGGACTTGCCCACACCGATATTGCCCTCGATCGCCACCAGTTCGAATTGCTGTGCCATCTGATCCTACGTTGTCTGCCAAAAGGGCGCGCAAGTCTACTCCCAAGGGGAGGTCGGTGCCAGTCAAAATCGCCCCGAAATTGCGCTGTTTCATCGACCGCTCAAAAGCTGAGCAAACTCCGTTCATTGGTGGTGAAAAATGCATCGAATTTGCCCGGTTGAACGCGGGATAAACAACCGCGCCCCGCGGCCCTTTCTTCCCCCGTTTGTTGGGGTACACTAGTCCCAGTTGATTGCAGCCGGAAATGCCCATGACCCCTGATCCGTTTGACGCCAAACCCCAGGCGCCATTCTCCCTGATGCGCATCGACGTTTCCTTTGAGCTGGCTCCGGAACACGTGGCCGGCGTGGAACGCGCGCTGGGGGCTTATGTTGATCATCCCGACGTTCAGACCGAGATCGTCACCTGCGGGTACGACGACGGCCTGTTCCAGCTGCAACTCTGTTATTTCTCCACCACCGGGCGCTACCGCAATGAGCTGGCCTGGCTGCACAAGGCGGTGCAGAGCGTGGTGGTGCCGGTGCCGGTGTTTACCGTTCAGATCCGCGAGGACTGAAGCCGCGCCCCTGGTCGCTCCGCGCGGCCCGCTGACTTACCGGGCCGGATCCGGTAGGCTCAGCCTATCCCCCGTTAGTCTCTGTGATTCGAGGATTTTCTGTGCCATTGCTGAAGTCGCTTTTTTGTAACCAGGGCCGGGACAGCAGAGTCCGTACTGCTCTGGTGGGTCTGTCCCTGGTTGGGCTGTTCCTGATTGTTCTGGCATTGTTTGTCCACGCATCTTCCACCGTTCGTGCCGTGGTGGCCGCCGTGATGGCGCTGCCGATGGCGGCCGTTTCCCTGGCCAGTGCCCGCCGTCGTCTCAATGACGCTGGCCGTTCCGGTCCTTTGGTGTTCGCGCCGCTGGCGCTCTGGCTGGTACAGGCTGCGGCACAGGCTGCCCAGCCTTATGGCATCGGCGCCATGGCCGCCACAGCCCTGTTTCTGATCAGCATGGGCGCTCTGGCTGCGTTGCCGGAGAGCCGCCAACGTGCCCGCTATGCGCCCGGTTCGGAGGGTGCCATGGGCTACAGTGGCCCTGTAGACCTGTCGCCACTGGCGGAAACATCCGGTGGCGCCCGCCAGCGGGTAGAACCGTCCATGGACGGCTCCGCGCCGGTGGTGCCGCAGATGGCGGAGCGTGAACCGGAAGCCGCCGCCAGTTACTGGGACGATGCGCCCAGTGGCCCAAGCCTGGGCCAACGCTTGGGTTCGCTGGCCGGTAACCTGATGCCCCTGCTGCGGGAGCATGGCAAGGTGGTGGCGAGTTTGTCCGGTATCCTGGTGCTGTCCATGGCGGCGCTGGCGCTCTGGCCCAAATCCGAACCCGTGGCGGAAGTGGCTAAGCCTCCGGTGGAGCAACCGGTGGTCAATGCCGATGCGCCGGAGTTCCAGCACAGCGTGACCATGCCGGACACCTACGAACTGCTGATGAATCACGATGGCCTTATCGTCAAGTGGCCCGGTGACCAGGCGCCGCGCGGCGAGTTGTGGTCGCTGCTGACCGCCGAGGGTGACCGCAGCTGCGCCGAGATGCGGTTTAATAACGACAATCGCTATCGCGCAGTCAAAGTGGACGTATGGGGCGATGACATGTACTACGCCTACTTCTCGCCGCTGGACACCCCGGAGATCGTGTTTGATGTGGCGATGCGGGGCAGCTTCTCACTGTGTGGCTACGACTTCAGCCTGCGCGGTTCCATGGACACCTTGCGTGCCCACCCGGCGTTTGCGCTCTACACCCGACGTTAACCCGGATTGTTGAGAGAAAGGCGGCCATTGGGCCGCCTTTTTTGTTGCCCTGAATCCGGGCTGTGTGGTCTGGCAACGGTCGCAGCCAATGCCGTCCGGTGTGGTGCCATGGGCCAGGGCGGCTCGAAACCCGGCGGTTGCGGCGCAGTTGCACACTAGCGAAAGCGCCAAATTGTGCCTAGCCTTCAGTATGTTTCGGCGCGCACCCGCTGGGAGAGCCAAGAACCGTAGGGATGTCAGGTGCTGCCGAGCCCGCGCCTCACTGGCGCGATGTTGCGGGAGAGTGCACGCCTATGGCCATTGCCATTGTTCTGTTCCTGGTGTTGGTGGCGTCGGTGATTTTTCACTTTGTCGGCCCCTGGGACCTGCCACCGCTGGCCAGCAACTGGGGCGACATCGACCTCACCATTGGCATCACCCTGTTGGTTACCGGCGTGGTGTTTCTGGCGGTGATGTTGTTCACCGTGCTGGCGATCATCAAGTTTCGCTACCGCCCGGGTCGGCAAGCCGATTACGAGCCGGAAAACAAAAAGCTGGAGGCCTGGCTGACCGGGCTGTCTGCCGTGGGCATCGTGGCGATGCTGGCACCGGGCTTGTATGTGTATTCCGACGTGGTGTCGGTGCCCGATGAGGCGGTGCCGGTGGAGGCGATGGCCAAACAGTGGGGCTGGGCCTTTCGTCTGCCCGGCGATGATGGCGTGTTGGGCAAGACCAACGTCCGCCTGGTCAGCGCCGACAATCCTTTCGGCCTCGACCCCGTTGATCCAGCCAGCCAGGACGACCGGCTGATTCAAACCCCCATTCTGCATCTGGAGCTGAACCAACCGGTTCACGCTCAGCTCCGTTCCCTGGATGTTCTGCACAACTTCTACGTGCCCCAGTTCCGCACCAAGATGGACGCGGTGCCGGGCATCGTTTCCTCGTTCTGGTTTACCCCCACGGTGGCCGGGGAGTTTGAGATCCTCTGCGCTGAATATTGCGGGGTGGGGCATTTCAACATGCGCGGCAAAGTGGTGGTGCAGCCTGAGGCCGAGTATGACCTCTGGCTGGCACAGCAACCCACCTTTGCCGAGGCGCAGCAAGCGTTGGCGAAAACCAGCCTGAGTCCGCTGGCCCGGGAGGGGGAGAAGCTCGCTACGGAGCAGGGCTGCATGGGTTGCCACGGTTTTGCGGCCAGTCCACTGGGGCCGAGCTGGGCCGGGATCTACGGCCGCCAGACCCGGTTTACCGATGGCACCGAACTCAGCGCCGATGAGGCCTACCTGACCGAGTCCATCCGCCAGCCCGCGGCCCGAATCGTGGAGGGCTACGCCAATGTGATGCCCCCCTACGATCTGTCCGATCAACAGATCGCCGCGTTGATCGCCTATATGAAAGAGAAGGGCGGGGCGGCGCTGATGGACCCCGAACCCGCGACACCGGTACCCGTCTCTGGCGCTGCCAGCAGTGAGCCTGCTGCGCCAGCGCTGACCGGCATGGAACTGGCGCAGGCCAAGGGCTGCCTTGCCTGCCACAGCGTCGATGGTTCGACACTGTTGGGGCCAAGCTGGGCTGGACTGGCTGACAGCGAGAGAACCCTGGTCGACGGCACCACGGTGTTGGCGGATACCGACTACCTGCGGCGGGCCATCATCGACCCATCGGCTGAGTTGGTTGAGGGCTATCCGCCGGTAATGCCGGTTGTGCAGCTGAGCGACGCTGAGGTCGAGGACCTGATCCAGACCATACAAGCACTGAAGGAATAACGAGGCCGGGAGGGGGTCGCATGACCACACAACAGGACTCACACGACGCGCACCATGAATTGGGGTTCTGGCAGACCTACGTGTTCAGCCAGGACCACAAAACCATCGCCATCCAGTACACCCTGACGGCCATCGCCATCGGTATGGTGGCCCTGTTTCTGTCCGGTTTGATGCGCCTGCAACTGGGCTTTCCGGGGCAATTCGACTTTATTAACCCCTCTGAGTACTACCAGATGGTCACCATGCACGGGATGATCATGGTGGTGTACCTGTTAACCGCCCTGTTTTTGGGCGGCTTTGGCAACTACCTGATCCCGCTGATGGTGGGAGCGCGGGACATGGTGTTCCCGTTCCTCAATATGCTCAGCTTCTGGTTCTACTTCCTCGCGGTGGTGGTGCTGCTGGCCAGTTTCTTTGTTACCGGCGGGCCCTCCGGGGCGGGCTGGACCCTCTATCCGCCCCAGGCGATCCTGCCTGGGACACCGGGGGTGGATGGCGGCATTGTGCTGATGCTGGTGTCGCTGGCGATCTTTATCGTAGCGGCCACCATGGGCGGGCTGAACTACGTCACCACGGTGCTCCAGGCGCGCACCCGGGGCATGTCGCTGATGCGGATGCCGCTGACCATCTGGGGGATCTTCACCGCTACCGTGCTGGCGCTGTTCGCCTTCCCGGCACTGTTTGTCAGCGCCGTGATGATGCTGTTCGATAAGCTGCTGGGCACCAGTTTCTTTATGCCGGCATTGGTGTCGATGGGGCAGCAGATGGATTATGGCGGCGGCAGCCCCATTCTGTTCCAGCACCTGTTCTGGTTCTTCGGGCATCCGGAGGTGTACATCGTGGCGCTGCCGGCTTTTGGCATCGTCTCAGACCTGATCAGCACCCATGCCCGCAAGAACATCTTCGGCTACCGGCAGATGGTGTGGGCCATTGTCGGCATCGGTGGCCTGAGCTTTGTGGTGTGGGCACACCATATGTACGTCTCGGGGATGAACCCCTATTTCGGTTTCTTCTTTGCCATCTCCACCCTGATCATCGCGGTACCAACGGCCATTAAGGTCTACAACTGGGTACTGACGCTGTGGCGGGGCAACATCCGCCTGAACGTACCGATGCTGTTTGCCATCTCCTTTATCCTCACCTTTGTGTTTGGCGGCATGACCGGCCTGTTCCTCGGCAACGTGGTGGTGGATCTGCCACTGTCTGACACCTACTTTGTGGTGGCCCATTTCCATATGGTGATGGGTGTGGCGCCGATCATGGTGATCTTTGCGGGCATCTATCACTGGTATCCAAAAATCACCGGCAAAATGCTCAATGACACCATTGGCAAGCTGCACTTCTGGATCACCTTCCTCGGCACCTGGGCCATCTTCTTCCCGATGCACTACGCCGGGGTGTTGGGGATGCCGCGCCGCTACTACAACTTCGACAACTACGACTTCATTCCCCCGGAGGCCGCGGGCCTCAATGCCTTTATCACTGTGGCGGCACTGATCGTGGGTTTCGCCCAATTGCTGTTCCTTTTCAATCTGGCCTGGAGCTACTTCCGGGGGCGGGAGTCCGGCCCCAACCCCTGGGGCGCGGCCAGTCTTGAGTGGCAAACCCCGCATACGCCGCCGGGCCACGGTAACTGGGGACCGGAACTGCCGGTGGTGTACCGTTGGGCTTACGACTACAGCGTGCCCGGGGCGCCGGAAGACTTCCTGCCACAAACCAGCGACTGGGGGCTGACGGAATCCGGCCAACACGGGCAGGCCCCCATGCCCCCCGGCGATGCTGACCCACAGGAGGTGCGCTGATGGCCACGTTGACTGAGAAGCCCTGGCTAAGCCCGGGGGTGCCGTCGTCCTCACGCTCCCCGGCCCGGGCATTGCGCACCGGCGTCTACTTCCTGTTCGGGGTGATCACCTCGATGTTCATGCTGTTCTTTTTGGCGATGATCATCCGCTCCCAGCTGGGCGACTGGCAGCCACTCACCGAAGCCCCCTGGCAGCCGCTGTTTGACCCGATGCCGTTGTGGCGCAACACCGCGTACCTGTTGATGAGTTCGCTGTTGCTGCACGGCGCGCTGCTCAGTGGCCGTCATCATGCCGAGGTGTTGCTTAAAGGCTGCCTGGTGCTGGCCGGACTGGCGGCACTGGCGTTCCTGTTTGGCCAGTGGCAGGTGTGGCAAAGCTTTGCCAGCCGTGGTTATGGCGTGAACAGCACCCCGGCTGCCAGCTTCTTTTTCCTGTTAACCGGCCTGCATGCCGCCCATCTGTTGGTCGGGCTGGCGATCTGGGGCGGCGCGTTGCCGCGGCTGTGGCGCCATGCCTCGGCCACCACCCTGAACCGGTTAACCCTGCTGGCCCAGTACTGGCATTTTCTGTTGGCACTGTGGCTGGTGTTGTTTGCGCTGCTGACCAGCAGTCCCGCGACGTACCAGGCCCTGGCTGCCCTTTGTGGTGTGCAGCCGATTGAGGGGCCTTAAGGAGAGGATGATGCAGAGCCAAGAGCGCGGCTGGGCCACGGTGGTGTCCGACTGGAGCCACGACCAGGAGACCTTCAAGGTGTCCTGGGGCAAGGCGATGATGTGGATCTTCCTGCTCAGCGACACCTTTATCTTCGGCACCTTCCTGGTGGGCTACATGACGGTGAGGATGTCGGCGGTGGAGCCCTGGCCGGTGGCCGACGAGGTGTTCGCCCTGACCATCGCCGGACACACCATCCCACTGGTGTTGATCGCCATCATGACCTTTATCCTCATCACCTCCAGCGGCACCATGGCACTGGCGGTGAACTATGGCTATCGCCGCAACCGCAAGGTGGCCGCCACGTTGATGTGGGTGACGGCCATACTGGGTGCCAGTTTTGTCGGGATGCAGGCGTTCGAGTGGAGCAAGTTGATCGAGGAGGGGGTGCGCCCCTGGGGTAACCCGCTGGGTGCCGCCCAGTTTGGCGCCGCCTTCTACATGATCACCGGCTTTCACGGCCTGCATGTCTCCATCGGTGTCCTGCTGCTGGTGATCTACGCCCACAAAGTGGGGCGGGGCGATTACGAGGCCAGTGGCGATTACGGCATTGTCGAAACCGTTGGCCTTTACTGGCACTTCGTGGACCTGGTTTGGGTCTTTATCTTCGCCTTCTTCTATCTGTGGTAAGGAGCGGGTATGGAACAGGCACAGCAACATCCCCTCGGCCTCTACTTTAAGATCTGGTTCCTGCTGTTTGTGCTGTCAGCACTCTCCTACATGGTGGATTACATGCACCTGGAAGGGATGCTGCGCTGGAGCCTTATCCTCATCTTTATGGTGCTCAAAGCGGGCCTGATCATCAGTGTGTTTATGCACATGATGTGGGAGCGTCTGGCGTTGATCTACGCGATCCTGCTGCCGCCACTGGCGATTCTGGTGCTGGTGGCCATCATGGCGCTGGAGAGTGAGTACACCTTCTTTAACCGGCTGGCGCACTTTTTCACCAGCGCCTGATTGAGGGTGGGATAGGCACAGCGCTGCCCCACAAAGCCCTTCACCGGCGCCTGTTCTCAGGTTGGTGCGCCGCGAGGACTGGAAACTCCATATGGATTCATGGACACCACAGTAGGCGGTAAGCCCACAGGCCGGACGGCGCCAGTGGGCCGTTAAGGAAAGCGCAATGTCAGCGAACGATCCGCAAGCCATTGGTCGCCATTTTGGCCCCAACTGGTTTGCCTCGGTAATGGGCACCGGAATCATTGCCAATGCCGCGATTGGCCTGCCGGTGGTGGGCCCCAGGCTGGCGGGCTTTGGCTTTGTGGTGTGGTCCCTCGCCAGCCTGATGCTGATCACCCTGTTGGTGGTGTTGCTGCTGCAGGCGCTGCTGAAGCCCCATGTCTACAGACATCACTTCGATGACCCCGTCATGTCCCAGTTCTGGGGCGCACCGCCGATGGCACTGATGACCATCGCCGGCGGCACCTTGCTGTTTGGCCATCATGTTTTCTCTGAACCGGTGGTACTGGCCATCGCCTGGACCCTGTGGCTTGTCGGCACCGTCAGTGGCTTTGTCGTTGCCATCGTAGTGCCGTTTCGGCTGTTCACCCACCACAGGGTGCGTCCGGATGCGGCGTTCGGGGGATGGCTGATGCCGGTGGTCTCGCCAATGGTGTCGGCTGCCATTGGGGCCATGCTGATCCCCCATGCGTCCGGGTTGGTCCTGCAACAGACCATGCTCTACCTCTGTTACGCCCTGTTTGGTGTCAGTCTGGTTGGGGCGCTGATCATCATCACCCTGATCTGGAGCCGGTTAGCGCACTACGGCACCTCCGGCGGGGCAAGGGTGCCGACGCTCTGGATTGTATTGGGGCCGTTGGGCCAGTCGGTGACAGCGGCTGGCGCGCTGGGGCTGGTCGCGCTGAACATTGTTGACCAGCCCCTGGCCGGCAGCCTGAATGCGATGGCAACGCTGTATGGCATTCCGGTTTGGGGTTTTGCTTTCTATTGGTCCTTTATGGCGGCCCTGCTGACGTTACGCGCGTTCCGTAAGAAGATGCCGTTTGCGCTGACCTGGTGGGCGTTTACCTTTCCGGTGGGCACGTGCGTAACCGGCACCACGCAAATCGCGCTGCATACGGGACTGCCGTTGTTCGAGTGGGCTGCGGTCCTGCTGTTTGTCGGGCTGCTGTGTGCCTGGCTGACTGCGGCTATCGGCACCTTGAGAGGGTTTCGGGGGCACCAGGTTCTGCATGCCCCGGCAAGGGCGCCGGAGGTGGCGTCGAGGAAAAATCTGGACGATTCCTGATGGCCAGGCCCATCACCGGCCTGAATAGAAAACGCCCCCATAAGTGGGGGCGTTTTGGTGCACTGTGCGCAGAGTCGGGGCGATCAACGCGGCTTGCGGCTGCGCCACTGCATCACCCGCTCCTGAAAGGTGAGCATGGGCTGAGGCACCCCCTCGGCGGTGCCCTGGGCCATCAGGCCGGGATGGCGGGCCACCACGGCATCCAGAGAGTGACGTTGTCCTGGCGCCACATCGACCATCATCAGGTGCATCCCCTGAGCGATCGCTTTGTCAAAGCTGTCGATGCGATGGTGCGGGTGCTGCAGGCCAATCAGGCCACCTTCCCAGGTACAAAAGCCAAGCACCAGCGCGGCAAACATCCAGATCGGCACCCAACCCAGTTCTCCGACACCCCACCAAAACGCCAGAGCCAGCAATGCCATCGCCAGCCCGGCGCCAAGCTGGAGGCCCCGCCAGGCGTAATAGAGCAGGTCATAGAGCATCAGGGAGGACACCGGCAGCAGGTGGAAGCGCCGTAACAGGGTTGGGTGGCGGCTGTGCACGTGGATCTGGGCTGGACTCAATCCCTGTTTTTCCAGCTGCCGCTCCACCAGTTGCAGCTCCCAAAGGCTGGTGCTGAGGTAGTAGTGGCGGATCATGGGGCCCTCCCGCCCAGGCAGTGGTAACTGCAAGGGTAGTCGATCCGGACGGGAGGGGGGGCTCAGGCGCGGTTGAGGCGGCTGAGGAAGTCGGTCAGGTCTTCGGTGCGGTAGCAGGCGTCCGGATTGGCCAGGTCATGACGGTTGACCAGAACCGTGCGCATCCCCATGGTGCGGGCGGTACTCAGGTTGTCCGGCTGGTCATCAAACATCACCGCGCTGTCGGCGTGAAAACCAAAGTGATCGCAGATGGTTTTGAAGGCGTGGGGGTGGGGCTTCATCTGAAAATCCACCTGCTCAACGCTGAACAGCCCTTCGAAGCAGTGGCTCAGGCCCAGATGGTCGAGCAGTCGTTCGGCGTAGGCGCGGGGGGAGTTGGTAAAGAGGATTCGGCGTTTCTCGGTAGCCAGCAGTTCATCGGCCAGCTCTGGTACCCGCGGCAGCGCATCCAGGGCGACATCGTGGGCGTAATGGGAGAACGCTTCCAGGTCCACTTCCGGGTGATGCAGTTGCAGGCCGCGCAGGGTGCCTCCGTACTGTTTGTAGTAGCGTTGGCAGAATTCGTGGGCGTCGGTGGGGGTCAGGTCAAACTGGCGGGCGACAAAGTCGCGCATGCGCTGGCCAACCTGGTCAAGGATGCCGGATTCCGGTGCGTAGAGGGTGTTGTCGAGGTCAAACAGATAGACGTCACGTTGCAGCAATGGTGACACGATGGGGGAACTCCTGTACTGCGGGGGCGAGCAAGGTTAACAGTGCCCCCGTCAGCTCGCAAGGGTCAGGGCGCGGCGTTGATGCGGGCGTCGATGCCCTGTTGCTGCAACCGGCTGGCCACTTGTTGCAAGCGGAGTTCGGTGGTTTCAGCCCACTGGCGGGCTTGCTCCCGAACGCCGTGATGGCGGAAGCCGTTAAGTTTCAGCGGTCGCTGCCCCGGCAAGGCTCGGATAAACGCGGCCAGGGCATCCAGCTCGGCATCGCTGTCGTTGTGGTGCTCGATCAGCAAAAACCGCAGCTCCGCCAGCTTGTCCTGCTCTGCCAGCAATCGGGCACTGGCCAGCACCTTGGCATTGTCGCGACCGGTGAGGGTTTTGTGCAGTGCCGGATCCATCGCCTTAATGTCCAGCATCACGCCATCGGCATGGGGCAGCAAACCGTCCCAATGCGCCCCATCGGTTAAGCCGTTGGAGTCGATCAACAGGTTAAGGTGTGCGCACTCCGGGTGCTGTTTCAGCTGTGCCATCAGCGCGCCAAGAAAGCGGTGCTGGAGGGTGGCTTCACCGCCGGAGAAGGTCACCCCATCCAGCAAGGGGGCGTGGTCGGCGATCTGTTTCACCAGACTGGCGACGTCATGGCGACGGGCATATGGGCTGCCATTGCGGCCACAGTGCGGCAAACAGCTTTCGCAGTTCTGGCACTGCGGCGCGCTGTGCGCCAGCTTGCGCTTGCCGTTGACGCTGGCGTCCACCAGGGCGCCGTTCGGGCAGTGGGGCACACAGTCGAGGCAGTGGTTGCAGTGGCCGATGGTGTGCGGGTTGTGGCAACTGGGGCAGTTCATGTTGCAGCCCTGGAAGAACACCACCATCCGGCTGCCCGGCCCGTCAACACAGGAGAACGGCAGGATGCGGTTAACCGGCGCCTGCAGGGCGGGCGCCGTCAGTTTGCCAAAGCGAAGGCCGGTCTGAGCCGGCCCCATCGGTTTCAGGCTTACCACAGGTTGGTGGGGTTCTGTTCGTGGTTCAGGGTGCGGGCCTGGCGAGACAGGATCTGACCCACGTCCACCGCCTCCAGTCCCAGCGCCGTCGAGGTGTGACGCTCCGCCTGCTGACGGTACTTCTCAATGTCGGACTTTTTCACCAGAAAACCGGTGACCCGAACCAGATCGCTGTCGGACAGGTTGGCGGTGAATACCCGCATGCCGAGGCGGAAGCCACCCTTGATCAGGCGGGTCAGTGCGTCGGGATTGCGGCGGATGGTCGGGTCAAATCCAAGGATGTCACTGACCCCGGCCTGGAAGTAGGTGTGCATCCGGGCGGTGGCGCGGATGTAGCTGGCCGGGTCCGGCTCTTCACCGATCGGAATGCGGGTGCCGGCGGTCTCTTCGGTGTCGCAAGAGATGCCGGACTGGGCGTGCAGCATCACCTTGTTGTCCAGGCAGTGCGGGAGGCGGATCGCCTCAACCGCTTCGGCGTAGGCAGCGATGATGCGCTCGGCCAGCACATTGGCTTCCTCATCCAGGCCGTAACGACCGGTTTTGCCCTGAGCCGCCATCAGTTGGTTGACCAGTTCGGCGGTGCCGTAGATCCCAAACATGGCGGTGAACTTCGCCGGGTCCAGCAGACCCTCCTGACAGAGGAAGTGGTGGCGGTAGAACTGGGTGTCTTCCACCAGCGCATTGATGCGGTGTGCCAGGCCACGGGTCATCAGGTCAACGCAGCGGGGCAGGGCGTTGGCCAGGTAGTCCTCCACCGTGCCATCGCACAGGCCAAAGGAGACCCGCAGATTCAGGCGCAGCAGGGTGTGGGCACCGCCGCCCAACGGCAGCGAGTTAAAGCAGCTGACGTTGGCGTAGTCGCCCTCGAAGTCACGGGCGATGCGCTCATGGTTGGCGATGTGGGGCTTGTTGCAACGGATGATGTTGTCGGTCAGTTGCTCAAGCAGATCATCCGGCGTGATCCCCTGCTGATAACGGAAGGTCAGGTTGGGCACCGCCTGCGCCAGTTCGGCGTCGATGCGCAGCAGAGAGCGGCCAACACGGCTGTCCTGCGGACCCAGGTTCACGTGGGCAAAGGAGTCCGGCACGATGCGGTCGATCATCTGCCAGAAGCGGCGCAACTTGCGGTAGAGCTGCTCGTCGCTCAGTTCCGCGGCATAGGGTTCCAGCAGGGTGTCCAGATGGCCCAGGAACACCGGGTAGGTGGTCACCGACGGCACGTGCTGATAGAGGATAGTGAGCAGGTGCAGGGCGTCATCGAAATCCTCTGCCGGCTCAAGTTCCAAAAAGGCGCTGCCCTGGTTCAGGGTGACGGCGTAGTCCGGCAGGGTGTAGCGCGGTTTAAAGGGCGCCGCCGGTTCAAACATCTCGTGCAGCAGGCCACTGCTGACCGCCTCGGCCACCTCGTCGTCGTAGGCGCAACCGGGCAGGGCGGCTTCCAGTCGCTGGTACAGGGCCAGCTGCTTCTGGGCCGGAGTCAGGTTGGTTTGACGCACCAGTCGGGCGGCGTCGTCCAGTAGGGTTTGGTAGGCGGACATCGGACTTCTCTTTTCGGTTCCGTTGCTGGGCGCAGAGGGCGTCCCATCGGGCGTTTGCAGTGTAGCAACCGGTTCGAATATTCTCTTCTCCAACGCGCCGGTTCTGGGAGCCATGCCGCACTTTTTCAAAGGCTTGGGCTGAGCGCCTGGCACCAATCAGTGGCTGGCTTCTCTTTGGTTTTTAGGCGGAGTTATGGGTGAGGCTTCGCCACTGTTCCGAGTTGTATTGGCCGGATGATGTTGCCATACTGCCCCGGTCTTGTCGGAGTGCCCAGTTGAATGGGCTGAGATCGCGAAAGCGGGATCCGTGGAACCTGAACCGGTTAGTACCGGCGTAGGAAAACAAGCAACGCCCCCATTGGCTCCTCGGCCAGTAATCGAGTTAATCACGCACTCGTGGGCGCTCAAATTGTTCGCCAGCAGGCTCACGTCCGACAGGCAATTTTCCATAGGGAACACTTGGAGATTGCAATGTCGACTGACACCCCCAATAACGGCCTTTCCCGCCGTCAACGCCGCGATGCGGCACAGCACTATCTGGATAACCTGCAGGGAAACCCGTTTCCCAACTCCCGCAAGCTGTACCTGACCGGCTCCCGCCCGGACATCCGTGTCGGCATGCGCGAGATTGACCAGTCGCCCTCGGTCATCGGCGGTGACCAGCACAACCCCATCACCCGCGACAACGAGGCGATACCGGTGTATGACACCGCCGGGCCCTACAGCGATCCCAACGCCAATCTGGACGTGCGAGCGGGCCTCAAACCGTTGCGCCGCGACTGGATTCTGGAGCGGGAGGACAGCGAAACCCTGTCCGGTGCCAGCTCCCACTTTACCCAGCAGCGCCTGGCCGACGGCGGCTTCGACCACCTGCGGTTCGAGCAGCTGCCCAAGCCTCGTCGGGCCAAGCCGGGACGCAACGTGACCCAGCTTCACTATGCCCGTGCCGGCATTGTCACCCCCGAGATGGAGTATGTGGCGATCCGGGAGAACCTGGGGCGGGAGCGGATCCGCAACGAGATCCTGAAGCGGACCCACCCGGGTCAGAGCTTCGGCGCCAACCTGCCGGAGGCGATCACCCCGGAGTTTGTGCGCGACGAGATCGCCCGTGGCCGCGCCATCATCCCCGCCAACATCAACCACCCGGAAGCGGAGCCGATGATCATCGGCCGTAACTTCCTGGTGAAGGTCAACGCCAACATCGGCAACTCCTCCGTCAGCTCCTCCATCGAAGAGGAGGTGGAGAAACTGGTATGGTCCTGCCGCTGGGGCGCGGACACTGTGATGGATCTCTCCACCGGCCGCCATATCCACGAAACCCGGGAGTGGATCATCCGTAACTCGCCGGTGCCCATCGGCACGGTGCCGATCTATCAGGCGCTGGAGAAGGTGAACGGCGTGGCCGAAGACCTGACCTGGGCGGTGTTCCGCGACACCCTGATTGAGCAGGCCGAGCAGGGGGTGGATTACTTCACCATCCATGCGGGCGTCCTGCTGCGTTACGTACCGATGACCGCCGAGCGGGTCACAGGCATCGTCTCCCGCGGGGGCTCGATCATGGCCAAGTGGTGTCTCTACCACCACAAAGAGAACTTTCTCTATGAGCATTTCGATGAAATCTGCCGCATCTGTGCCCAGTACGACGTCTCACTCTCGTTGGGGGATGGCATGCGCCCCGGCGCCATTGTCGACGCGAATGACCGGGCCCAGTTCGCCGAGCTGGAAACCCTGGGTGAGTTGACCCGTATCGCCTGGCAACACGATGTGCAGACCATTATCGAAGGCCCGGGCCATGTGCCGATGCACCTGGTGAAGATCAATATGGAGAAGCAGTTGCAGGACTGCATGGAGGCGCCGTTTTACACCCTGGGCCCGCAGATCACCGATGTAGCACCGGGCTACGACCACTTCACCTCCGGCATCGGTGCCGCCATGATCGGCTGGTACGGCTGCGCCATGCTCTGCTACGTCACCCCCAAGGAACATCTGGGTCTGCCGGGCAAAGAGGACGTCAAGCAGGGCCTGATCGCCTACAAGATTGCTGCCCACGCCGCTGACGTCGCCAAGGGCCACCCGGGCGCTCAGATCCGCGATAACGCGCTGTCACTGGCCCGCTTCGAATTCCGCTGGGAGGACCAGTTCAATCTGTCGCTGGATCCGGAAACCGCCAAAGCCTACCACGATGCCACGCTGCCCCAGGAGAGCGCCAAGGTGGCCCACTTCTGCTCCATGTGCGGGCCCAAGTTCTGCTCCATGAAGATCACTCAGGAGGTGCGCGACTACGCTGCCGCCAATCCGGAGGCGTTGATCGAGATTGAACAGCTCGACGCCGATGCCGGTATGGCCGCCAAGGCGGAGGAGTTCCGCCAGAGCGGTGCGCAACTCTACTCAAAGGTTCAATCCGAGGCTTAAGCAATGACGCAATCAGACGGGGCAGCGGTATCGCCCCAAACCCTGGGCAAACCGCCCATCGTCTGGACCATCGCCGGCAGTGATTCCGGCGGCGGTGCCGGGATCCAGGCGGACCTGCTGACCATGCGCGACCTCGGTGGCCACGGCTGTTCGGTGATCACCTGCATCACGGCGCAAAGCTCCGTGGCGGTGGACCACGTTGAAGCGGTGTCGGTCAAGGGGATGCTGGCCCAGCTCGATACCCTGTGGGCCGACTTGCCGCCCCAGGCCATTAAGATTGGCCTGCTGCCGGGCCCGGCCCATATTGAGGCACTGGCGGACTGGTTTGCGGCGCATCAGGCCGGGTTACCACCGGTGATTCTGGACCCGGTGCTGGTGGCCAGCTCCGGCGGCATGCTGAACGTCTGTGAAGCCAGTGACCAGTTCGATGCGCTGCTGCCCTATGTCGAAGTCATCACCCCGAATGGCGATGAACTGGCGGCCCTGACCGGCATGGTGATCGATTCCCCCGCTGCGGTGGTGGCGGCCTGCCAACAGTTGCATCAACGGGGCGCCCGGGCGGTGCTGGCCAAAGGCGGCCACTTTGACCATCTGCATCCGGGCCGTTGCGTGGACTATTTCAGCAGCGCGGCGTTGACCACGCTGTTCGATGGCCCCCGCATCGCCACCCAACACACCCACGGCAGCGGCTGTACCCTGGCTTCCGCCCTGGCGACGGTGCTGGCTCAGGGCTACGTGATGGAGGACGCGCTGGCAGTGGTGCGGGCGTACCTGCATAACGGCCTGATGGGCGCCGTGGCATTGGGCGCCGGGCCGGGCCCGCTGGCCCGAACCGGTTGGCCGCAACGGCTCGACAGTTTCCCCACTGTGCCCCTGCCGGGCAGTGAACTGGCCCGGGCCTACGGCCTGGAAGCCAGCGTGCAACTGCCGCAGCAGCCCTTCGCCCGTTGTGATGTTTCGGCCCTGGGGATCTACCCGGTGGTGGACAGCGTGGAGTGGGTGGAACGTCTGCTGGCACTGGGGGTGAAAACCCTGCAGCTGCGCATCAAGGACAAGTCACCTGAGGCGGTGTCAGCGGACATTCAACGGGCGATCGTTTTGGGCCATCAGCACCAGGCCCGCCTCTTTATCAATGACTACTGGCAACTGGCCATCGAGCACGGCGCCTACGGCGTGCATCTGGGTCAGGAGGATATGGAAACCGCCGATCTGGCAGCGATTGAGCGCGCCGGACTGCGCCTGGGGCTGTCCACCCACGGCTATTACGAGATCCTGCGGGCCCATGCCCTGAAGCCCAGCTACATCGCCCTTGGCCACATCTTTCCGACGCCCACTAAGGAGATGCCCTCGGCCCCGCAGGGGTTGGCGCGCCTCGGTCGCTATGTGGCGTTGGTGCAGCCCCATTGTCCGGCAGTGGCCATTGGCGGCATCGACGTCTCTCGCGCCTATCAGGTGGCACAATCCGGCGTCGGCAGCATCGCCGTGGTGCGCGCGGTGACCCAGGCCGATGACGTTGCCGTGGCCCTGGCGCAACTGCAACAGGCCTTTGAATCGGCCCCCACCCTGGAGTCCGTCGATGCTGAGCGATAACGACTATCTGCGCTTCGGCCGCCAACTGCTGATGCCACAGTGGGGCGAGCCGGGGCAGGGGCAACTGGCTCGACAACGGGTGTTGCTGATCGGCCTGGGTGGCCTGGGCTGCCCGGCACTGCAGTACCTTGCTGGCGCTGGGGTGGGGCAGCTGCGTCTGGTGGACGCTGACACCGTCTCCCTGTCCAACCTGCCTCGACAAACCCTCTACCGACCGGATCAGGTGGGTGAACTGAAGGTGACCGCGGCGGCGCAATGGGTGGCGGCGCACAACCCCGGTCTGAGCGTGGAGGCCATTGCCGGGATGGCGACGGCAGAGCGCCTGCCGGCGTTGCTGGAACAGGTCGATGTGGTGCTCGATTGCACCGACCAACTGGCCAGCCGGCATGCCATCAACGCCGCCTGCGTGGCGTGGGGCGTGCCGTTGGTGAGCGGTGCCGCCATCGGCTGGCAGGGACAACTGATGGTGATCGACCCGGTGAACACCCCTGCCAGCGCTTGTTTCGCCTGCCTCTCAGACCCCAATGAAACAGCGACTCCGGACTCCTGCCAGCAGGCCGGAGTGGCGGGGCCGGTGGTGGGCGCCGTGGGCACCCTGCAGGCGTTGCTGGCGCTGCGCTTGTTGTTGGGGCAGCCGGTTCAGACCGGTCTGCATCGTTTTGATGGTTTGCAGTTTCAGTGGCAGCGCTTTGAGCTGTCTCCCGTTGCCGAATGCCCGGTATGTAGCGATTCGCGGAGTCTCTAGATGAAGAACATTATCCTCAACCACCAACCGCACCAGACCGACGCGACCACGCTGGCGGCGTTGCTGGCCAGCCTCGGTCAGGACAAGCCCGGTGTGGCGCTGGCGATCAACGGGCAGGTGGTGCCGCGCCGGCACTGGCCTGAAACCGAGTTAAACGAAGGCGACCGCCTTGACCTGTTTTCCGTGATTGCCGGAGGCTGAGATGCTGACCATTGCTGATAAAACCTTTGAATCCCGCCTGTTCACCGGCACCGGCAAGTTTGCTTCCGATGCCCTGATGCAGGAAACCATCGCCGCGTCCGGCTCGCAACTGGTCACCCTGGCGCTGAAGCGGGTGGACCTGGGCGGGGGCCAGGGCGACATCTATTCCCCGCTTAAGGCACTGGGTGTGAACCTGCTGCCTAACACCTCTGGTGCCCGCACCGCTGAGGAGGCGATCTACGCGGCGCAGTTGGCTCGGGAAGCGCTGGGCACCCGCTGGCTGAAGCTGGAGATCCATCCGGATCCCCGCTATCTGCTGCCGGATCCCATCGAAACCCTGAAGGCCGCCGAAGTGCTCTGCGCCGAGGGTTTTGTGGTGTTGCCCTACTGCCACGCCGACCCGGTGTTGTGCAAGCGTCTCGAAGAGGCGGGGTGCGCCGCCGTGATGCCACTGGGGGCGCCGATTGGCTCCAATCAGGGGCTGAAAACCGAGGCTTTCCTGCGCATCATCATTGAACAGGCCAGTGTGCCGGTGGTGGTGGATGCGGGTATTGGCGCCCCCTCCCACGCCGCCTGGGCCATGGAGCTCGGCGCCGACGCTGTGCTGGTCAACACCGCCATGGCGGTGGCCGGTAACCCGGTGGCGATGGGGCGTGCCTTTAAACAGGCGGTCGAGGCCGGGCGAATGGCCTACGAGTCGGGCCTGGGAGCGGTATCGGCCCAGGCGGACGCCACCAGTCCATTGACCGGCTTCCTGGGGTGATGCGATGAGCTTCTACACGCTCTGGCAGCAGCAGGACTGGGACAGTCTGGCGCTGCAGATCAACAGCAAAACCGAGGCGGATGTGCAGCGGGCGCTGGCCAAGCCGAGACGGGACTGGCAGGACTTTCTGGCGTTGATCTCGCCGGCCGGTGAGCCGCTGCTTGAATCGCTGGCCCGGCAGTCACAGCGGCTGACCCGCCAGCGTTTTGGCAACACCATCGGCCTGTATGTGCCGCTGTATCTGTCCAACCTTTGTGCCAACGAGTGCGATTACTGTGGCTTCAGCATGAGTAACCGGATCAAGCGCCATACCCTCGACGAACGGGAGCTGGAAGCGGAGCTGGCCGCCATTAAGCGGATGGGCTTTGACAACATTTTGCTGGTGACGGGAGAGCACGAAACCAAGGTAGGGATGGATTATTTCCGCCGCATGGTGCCGCTGGTGAAAGCGCGCTTTCACTACCTGCAGATGGAGGTTCAGCCGCTGGCGCAGGGCCAGTACGCGGAACTGAAACGGCTGGGACTGGATGCGGTGATGGTGTATCAGGAAACCTATCACGCCCGCACCTACGCCAAACACCACCTGCGCGGCAACAAGACCGATTTTCGTTTCCGGCTGGAAACCGCTGATCGGTTGGGCCAGGCCGGGATCGACAAGATTGGCATTGGCGCGCTGCTGGGGCTGGCGGCCTGGCGGGTGGAAGCCGCCATGGTGGCGCTGCATCTGGATTACCTTCAGCGTACCTACTGGCGAAGCCGGTATTCGGTCTCCTTTCCCCGGTTGCGGCCCTGTACCGGGGGGCTGGAACCGGTTTCCCCGGTGGGGGAGCGGCAATTGTTGCAGCTGATCTGTGCCCTACGCCTGTTTGCCCCGGAGGTGGATCTGTCGCTGTCGACCCGGGAGTCTGCCCATTTCCGCGATCACGCTTTTGCTCTTGGCATCACCACGGCATCCGCGGCGTCCAGCACCCGCCCCGGCGGTTATGCCGAGCCCAGTGATGACCTCGAACAGTTCAGCATTGACGATGGACGCTCAGCGCAGGCGGTGGCTAAGGCGCTGTCAGACCGCGGGCTGCAACCGGTCTGGAAGGATTGGGAGCGGGCCTATTCCGGCTAGGAGATGGCATAAGGCCAGGCAGAGGCCTGGCCGTTGATGTAAATCAGGGTTTCGTGGCGGTTCCGGCATACACTCAGGTGAGTGATTTCGGGAAGGATTTGGCCATGACTCAGTCTGAGCACAAGCGGGTCAGCGATGCGGAGCAGGCGAGGGCGGCGTTGGTGTCGTACTTCAGCCGTGTTGGCGATGAACTGGAACAGGTTCGGGCGCTGTTGCAGCTTCGCCTCGAACAGCTGGCGTTGGCCTATTGCCGTCGTCACAACCTGCCCAGGGAAGCGGTTTTGGTGACCACCCGGGTGAAAAGCCTGGCCAGTGTACTCAACAAGCTGGCCCGGCGAGGCTGGCCGCCATTCAATGACCCAACCGAGGTGATCACCGATATGATCGGGGCCCGGGTGGTGTGCTGGTTCGTTGATGACTGCCACGCCATGGTGACCCTGGTGGCCTCCTCAAAGCATTTGTCACTGGATGCCGAGGTGGAAAACTACATCGCGCAACCCAAGCCCACCGGTTACCGCGCCATCCACCTGTTGGCCAGAGTCAGTTACGACAGTGTGCAGGGAACCGAATCCGCCGCTCGCATTGAGCTGGCGGAACAGCTGTGTGAAATCCAGATCCGCTCTAAATTGCAGGATGCCTGGGGCGACATCACCCACGAGTTTCACTACAAAGCCAAGGGGCGCGGCATCGAGCAGCGGCAGCATGAACAGGCACTGGCGGCCATTGCCCGACGTCTGGCGGCCGAGGATGAAGCGCTGATGCAGATCCGCAATGCCTACCAGAAGCTGGCGGCCAACTCAGACTCCGATTAGCAGGTGTTATCCCCGGTGCCCTGAGCTGGCGCAAAATTAAGAGCCATTACTCTAAATGCCTTTGTCTCCCTTGTAACCCGGTCTCTGCAGGTTATTGAACTGGGGGGCTGCCATTCCGGACAATTGCTGCCACTTTCATTGGTGTTAACAGCACAGTGAGCTCGCCAATCCTCGGTTTGGGCTGTCTCCACTCATGGCGGCATTCTCGGGGCGGTGACGTCTCGCGCCGCGGAGACTGTGACTCAGTGAAGCCGATTCCCGTCGTCGCCGTAAAGGAACACTCCGGATGTCTATTGACCCAGTTGATATCGGGCTTCGCCTGCGCGCGCCGATATCGCAACTCAACCCCCTTATCACCTCAGTCGCCACCGACCACTTTACGGTGGTCGAGCTGCGCAGTTGTCATCATCACCGTTGTCATGCTTGCCTGGTGTCGCTGCCCAAATCGGTTGCTACCAACGGGTTGGACGCGTCAATCCTGCTGATGAACCGCGTGATGCAGTTGATGGAGAAGGGGGCGGCACAGTGGCAGATGAGCGAAACTCGCCGTGACCGGATTATTGGTTATTGGTGTACCGGATTCAGTGCGGGAAAGCTTGGCCATCCCACGGTAGCTGAGATGACGAAGCGTCTTGACGAGTTGCTGCTCATTATCTCTTCTGCTGGGCTCTCGACTCAGGCCTGTGTCGTTTGCCGCCCGAAATTTTCCATCAAAATCAATGGGCGAAAAATGGATGTTAGCGAAGCCGCACCTTACCTTAAACCGCCCACTGTTGAGGCCGCGATGGCGTTGAACTTCCACCATAATGAGGTGGATGTGCTGTTTGAAACCCAGCACAGTTACGGCCTGTTTTGCTGGTTTACCCCTTCTGCCAGTGGCGCTGACCCGACCCGGTAAGCGGCCCCGGGGCCGCCGTTATCACCCGGCCTGACTACAGCGAATCGATGTGCTCAAGGCACCAGTTGGCACGGGCCAGCACCGCATCGCGTTGGGACTGGGGCTGATTATCCCAACTGCGATACACCATACCGATGCGGGGATTTCGGGCCAGCTCCCGATCATGCCGGTCCATAAAGTGCCAATACAGGCTGTTGAGCGGGCAGGCGTTCTCTGTGGTTTTGGCTTTCACGTCATAGTGACACTGCTGGCAGTAGTCGCTCATCTTGTTGATGTAGTTGCCACTGGCGGCGTAAGGCTTGGAGGCCAGCAGGCCGCCATCGGCGTACTGGCTCATGCCGCGGGTATTGGGCAGCTCCACCCACTCAATCGCATCGATGTAGATCCCCAGGTACCAGGCGTCGACCTCATCCGGGTCGGCCCCAATCAGCAGGGCGAATGTACCGGTTACCATCAGCCGTTGGATGTGGTGCGCGTAGGCGTACTCCAGTGATTGGCTGATGGCGTGATGCAGGCAGGCCATCTTGGTGTCGCCGGTCCAGAACCAGGAGGGCAGCGCACGGTGGGCGGCAAAGTGGTTTCGCGTCTCATAGCCGGGCATATTGGCCCAGTAGATGCCGCGCACGTACTCCCGCCAGCCGAGAATCTGCCTGACAAAGCCCTCTATCTGGGCCAAGTCGATCCCGTCGTTTTGTTTAAAGGCGCGGATGGCGGCGTCCAGCACCTCCATGGGATGCAGCAGCTTGGTGTTAAGGGCAAACGATAAACGGGCGTGAAACAGGCTCCAGCGATGGGGTGCTTGTCCGGTCAGGGCATCCTGAAATCGGCCAAACCCGGGCAGGCAGTGGTGGCAAAAGTGCGCCAGCAGCTGTCGGGCCTGCTCCCGGTTTACTGGCCACAGTAGCGGCCCGCTCAACGTGCCGATGGTGTCTACCCGGTGGCGGCTAAGCCGATCAATGATCTCATCCACCGGGTTGGCAAACAGCAGTGGTTGGGGAATCGAGTCCCAGTCCCCGGGTTTCAGCGCATGGCGGTTCAGGGGGTCGTAGTTCCACTTTCCCCCCAGAGGCTTGTTGCCCTCCATCAACAGGTCAAACCGCTGCCGCATCTTTCGATAGAAGGTTTCCATCCGGTGCGCTTTGTCCCGCTGGAAATGGCGGTCGATCTCATCAAATGGCAGGAGAAAATGCTCGGTATCACAGGGCTGGCTGGGGACGGAGAGCGACATATCCGCCAGCTGAGCCAGCAACCGATACTCGTCGGGCCGCTGGTACTCCAGCTGCAGGGCGCCGGTCTGGTCTATCTGTTGTTGCAGCAGAGCAGGCAGGTCATCAACACCGGCGGTGTCGTCCAGGGTCAGATAGCGAACTCGGTGTCCGTCCTGACTCAGCGTTTCGGAAAACGCCTTCATGGCGGCAAAAAAGGCGCACACCTTCTGGATATGGTGGCGTACGTAGCCGGTTTCCTGGTGCAGTTCGGCGATGAGGTAAAGCACACCGTCGTCCCGTTGTCGAAACCAGCTGTGGTCGGCATTGAGTTGGTCGCCCAGAATCAGGCGCAGGGTATGGGTCACGTTGCACTCTTCCTTGCGTTTCGGTGTCGCCGGCAGCGTTCTGAACAGTAGCGCACTTCATCCCAGCATCGCGCCCACTTTTTGCGCCAGCTGAATGGCCGATGGCATACCGCACAGATCTTTTCCGGTTTCATGCTTTGGGCCGGACATGTCGGGCGAGGATACGTTGACCCTCTTGTTGTACATCCGGTCGTGCGCGCCATTGCCACAGTAACTGGCGAGCTCTTGGTCCGGTTTCCGACAGGTCAATGATAGGACTGGGGTAATCCCGGCCCGGCTCAAACTCATACAGCAGGTGTTCCATTGGGGTCAGTTGCCAGGGGGTATGCCGTACCGGCACCGGCAGCCGGGCCAGTTCCGGACAAAATGCCTGGATAAACTGCCCGTCGCTGTCCTGCTCCAGGCTTTGTTTCACCGGGTTATAGATACGAATGGTGTGGATGCCGGTAACGGCGGCCTGCATCTGGAACTGGGGGTAGTGAATGCCCGGCTCGAAGTCGAGAAAGAGCCGGGCGAGATGGTGCACGCCACGGCGCCAGTCGATCATCAGGTGGTGGCAGAGAAAGCTCACCAGCATCGCCCGCATGCGGAAATTGAGGTAGCCGGTCTGGTGCAGCGCGCGCATGCTGGCATCCACAAGGGGGTAGCCGGTTTGCCCGTTTTGCCAGGCCAGTAGCCGGGCATCGCTGTCGGCGTCCTGATGGTAAGGAAAGTGACGGTAGGCCTGGTTGATCGGCCTGCCCTCCATGGCGCATTCCGATTCAAATTTTTGAATAAAGTGATCCCGCCATTTTAACCGGCTGGTCAAGGCCCGCCGTGCCGGACGCCAATCTGGCGTGTCCGCGTCCTGCCGAAGCCGCTGTATCACCTGTCGTACACTCAGGTTGCCCCAGGCCAGGTAGGGTGAGAGCCGGGAACAACTGGTGCGGCTGTTGCCGGGTTGGCTGATATGGCGGTGGTAGTCCCGGCCACGCTGTGCCAGAAAGCCATCAAGGCAATCGCGGGCGGCGGACTCGCCACCGGGCTGAAACCCCTCGGCCGCTGAGCGCCAATCCGCAGGGATGGTTTGGTCCGGCAGATGGCACCAGCGCACCCGCGCCCAATCAGGCTCTGCCGTGGGCTGCGCCATGGTTTTACGCCAATGGCCGTCCCAGCCTCGTCGGTGGTTTAAGCCCCGCTGGACCGCGCCATTGGGCCACTGATGCCAGGGAACGCCGTTGTCATCACACCACCGACTGACGGCCTGGTCGCGCTCAAAGGTGACGCTAAGTCCGGTCTCTTCGTGGCTCAACAGCTGGACCAGCGTGAAGTCGCTGGCCAGTCGGTTCAATGCATCGATGGGATCGCAAAACCAGCAGGTGACCCGGCCCCCGTGGGGGGCCAGACCGGCGTTGAGATCCTTCAGAGACTGCCAGACAAAACGCCAGTGACGGGGAGCATAGTGGGGATCATTCACCAGTTGGGGCTCAAACAGATACAACAGCAGAAGTGGGGCATCGCTGCGACAGGCAAACGCCAATGGGGCGTGGTCCTGCAAGCGAAGGTCCCGTTTCAGCCACACCACCTGGAGCGGTGGTCGCTTCATGGCACCTCCTGTACCGGCCAGTCGGCGGCATCCAGACTGTCCAGCTGAGCCACAGGCAACCCCTGCCACTGGCGAACAAACGCGCCATCCGGGTCATACAGTGCCGTTTGTTTGTCCAGATCGAAGTGGCGCCAGCCTCTTGGGTCAGCGCCCACCCCAGCCAGGTACTGCCAGTTGCCATAGTTGCAGGCGACATCATGGTCGATCAGCTGTTGCTGGAAATAGGCGGCTCCGTAGCGCCAATCCAGCCCCAGTTCATGCACCAGCGCACTGGCCACCAACTGGCGGGCCCGATTCGACAGGAAGCCGGTGGCATTGAGTTGGTTCATTGCGGCGTTGACGATGGGGTAGGGCGTTTGCCCCTGACACCAGCGGGCAAAACGCTCCGGGTAGAAGCAGCAGGGGCGGCGAACGCCGGAGGTGCCGGTAAAGGCGAACAGGCGGTGGCCGTGGGCAAGCGCCAGCCACTGAAAATACTCCCGCCACAGCAGCTCGACCTGGATCCATTCGGTAGACTCGTTAGCGCCATGCTGTGCTTCATACGCCTCCAGCTGTGCCACTGCGGTTCTGGCCGAGAGGCAGCCCTGCGCGAGCCAGGGCGACAACTTGGTGGAGCTGGACCAATCATCCAGTGCGTTTCGGGTTTGCTTGTAGTGTTTGGGCGCGGCGCCAGCCAGATAGTGCGCCAGGTGCGCCTCTGCCGCGGTCTGTCCACCCTGGTATTGTGGATTGGGTGGGGTGCTGACCGGAGGCGGTGTTTCACTGGTCAGCGCCAGAGGTTTGGGGAGCTCAGTGACGGGCGGATACAGCGGGCGCCATTCGAGCCGTTGCACCCGGCGGCGGAACTGGCTGAAGGTGGGGGGGAGTTCATCCAGTGCAAAGGGCAGTTGCTCAAGGGTGAACAATGTATGGGATTGCCACACTTCACAGCGGTGTTCACCCACCTCCTGCTTGAGGGCCAGATATTGCCGGCGCTCCTCCTCGCCAAAGGGGGCGGTGCAGATCAGCTTATCAATCCAGTGGTTGCGCATCAGCCCGGGTATGAGGGTGTTGGGGTCACCGATGCGTATCACCAGCTGTTGTCCCAGAGCCTCCAGGCGGTTGGCCAGGTCGAGCAGACTCTCGCTGATAAAGCGCCAGGGGTGGTCGCCAACGCGGCGGCTCTGCCAGTTGTCAGCAACAAACCAGCGGGGCTCAATGCAGTAGAGGCACAAGAGCGCTTCTTTCGCCTGGGCGGCGCGAAGCAGCGCAGGATTGTCGTCCAGTCTGAGATCGTGACGGAACCAAAGCAGGGCGCGTTTCACGGTGTTGTCCTTTTGGCCATTGATGGTGGTTGTACGCCTGGATCGGCCGGTTGGTGCACAACAAAACGCCCGACCAGAGGGCCGGGCGTTTGTCGGTAGCGATCATGGTCAGCGCGTAACGGTAAAGCTGGCGCTGTAGCGCTGGCTGGTGCTGCCCACCACTTCGACCTCAAGAAGGTGGGAGCCGGTACTGAGTGTCGCGGTATCGAAGGGGTTGGCCGGGCGGCCGCTGTCGCTGCTGGTGCCCGCCAGATCCCACGGCGCGTTGTACTCGGTTTGCACCGCATTGCCATCAAGGTAGAAGCGCACCTTATCGGCGCTGTCGTCTGCCACAAACACGTAGATCTGGCCGGATACGGTTTGTCCCGCCAGGGGCGTGGCGCCACTGCGGTCTGGCTGCAACGACAACTGAATGGGGGAGTCGTCGCCGGGTTCAGGTTGCAGCACCAGCGTCACCGGGACAGTGGTGTCACCCAGAGGGCTGCTGGCCAGGATCTGGCTCTGGAATTGACCACTGGGTAACCCGCTGGCGTCAATGTTCACTGGCACCACGGCGGGTGTGCTGAATGGGCCGGCACCGACACTAAGCCAGTTGGCGCTGCTGGTCAGCGTCACCTGAGTCGGTTCAGAGCCACTGAATGACAGACTCAGTTGCGCTTGAGTCTGGGGCAACACCAGCGTGCTGCTGAGTGAGGTGGGCATAACGCTCAGGGTCGGCTCCGGAGTGCCGTACTGGATATCGGCGTAGGTGGACTGGAACGTGCCATCCAGCATCTCGATGTCGGCCCGCAGCGCCAGCGGCCCCTGAGCATAGCCCTCCAGACTGAAGGGCAGTGCGGTATCGTTGTCACCGGTGCCTGCCATGTCATAGGGGGCGACGCCCTCGGTTTTGACCCGTTCGCCGTCAATAAAGAATCGAACACGGCGCACGTTGTCCCAGGGCAACAACTCGACATAGAGCGGTGATGCCACCGTGGCGCCGTCCAGTGCCCGGGGGTTACTGCGCAGACTGTCCTCATTCATCACCAGTTGGTAGCCATCCTGCTCTACCGTCAGCCGTACCGGCACGGTCAGGCTGCCATCGCCACCGTCCACCTGAATGGTGGTTTCCCGGGAGCCGGAAACCTGCCCCTGGCTGTCCGCCGTGACCGTGATGGTTAGCGGGCTGACGCCACTGGTGGGCGCCAGGCTTAACCAGTCTGCGGACTCAGAGACGCTGATGGCCTGCCCGGACTGTGGATGGGTCAGCAGCAGCGACTGTTGGCCGGTCTCGCCTTGGGCCAGCCGGAAGTCGAGGGTGGTTGGCTGTGCCACAAGGCTGGGGCCGTCGCAGCTCTCGGTCAGCCGGAACTGGTCGAACAGTTGAACCGGTTGGCCATCGGTGACCTGATAGACCGAGATGGTGACATCGCCGCCCGGGTCAAAGCTCAGGTGGCCGAAATGGTGGGCGGTGTTATCCCGTCGGGCGGTCCAGTAGGGCGGCGGCTCTGTCATCCAGGGCGAGAAGCCGTCGTTCTTGTCACTCATCTTGCCGCCGGGACTGATCTTCATCCAGGTGATGCCGCCTTGCCGGTCAACGCAGTCGGTGTCGGTATCGGTCACGATAATTGCACCGGCGGCGTCGTCCAGAGGGTAGGTGCGCTCATAGGATTGGTCATGGGCGGACAGCGCCAGTTTGACACCGGCCGCCTCAAACAGCGGGGCGATATGGCCGCGAATGGTTTCCGCCGAGACGTGGTTGGCCCCATCGGAGAAGGGCGCGGCATGGAGATAGGGGATGATCCAACGGTATCCGGCATTCTTCACTTCGGCCAGGTGGCTCTCCAGCCATGCGACCGCGTCGAGCGGGATCCCATCATTCGACTCACGCAGGGCATAGACGGCGATAAAGTGGACATCGCCCACGTCAAAGGCGTACATGCGCCCGCCGTCATAACGCCAGTGGGCTGGGGTGGGGAAGCGCGCATGCCAGAACTCGAACCCCTCGTTATTGAGGATCTCGTGGTTACCGTAGACCGGCATCATTGGCGCGAAGGGCGCCAGGGGGGCCATCTGGTTAAACCAGGCATCGATGCTTCGCTCCAGTGTGCCGTAGCGCTTGTCCTTGTCGTAGTAGGCGTAGTCGCCGCCCAGCAGGATCAGGTCCGGTGCGATGGCGGCCATGGCGTCGATCACCGCCTGGGTACCGTTAGTCAGGCCATCGAGACGGCCCAACAGGCCGGTATCGGCGACAAAGGTCAGGTCCCAGCTTTGCCCCGGTGCTGGCTGGGCACGGGTTTGATAAACCCGGCTGAAGGCGTCGCTGCTCAGCCGCACCCGGTAGTCGTACTGACCGCCACGGGTCACTGGGGCGATGGTGGCCTGGTGATACCAGCCATCCTCGTTGCTGTGGCGAACCGAGCCGACCACGGAGGCCCACTCAGTGGCACCGGTAAGCCGGTATTGCAGCTCCGATTGGGTGCCATCTGCGGGGGTAAACCACACTGCGGTAACCGCGCTCTGATCGTGGTTCCAGGTGAGATGAAGTTGTGGGGCATCTTCCCCCGCCGGTTCACCCACCTGTAGGCTGACATTGAGGGTGATCGGGGCGTAACCATCGGCACTGGCGGTGATCTTTGCCGGGTACTGGCCATCCGCCAGGCCGGTGGGATCGGCACTGACTGCAACACTGAATGGGGTGATGCCGCTGGCCACTGAAAGCGACAGCCAATCGTGGTTTTCAGCTAAAACCACGGAGGTGGACTCGCCGCCGAGGGTACTGAGGGTCAATGTGCCGGAGACGGTTTCGCCCTCAATGCTGCTCAGCGCCAGTGATAGCGGGGAACTGGTCAGTGTCGGGGTGGGGTCACCCACCTGAAAATTCAGGCTTTGCTCCACAACACTGCCGTCTTTGTTCACCAGTACCACGTCCATCCGATGCAGGCCGTCCCCCAATGCCGACATGTCATAGGGCAGGGCGGAGTTGTCGCCTGCGGTACCGCCCAGATCCCAGGGCGACACATTCTCGGTTTTGGCCTTGTTGCCATCAATATAAAACTGCACCTGGCTCAGCTCGGAGCTGGGCGCGATAAAGACGTACACCGTGCCGTTGAGGCTGGCGTTCTCCAATGACTGTGGTTGGCTGCGATCCGGCGAGGCCGACCATTGTACTGAGTGGGCGAGCAGGGTTGGGCTGACCAGCAAAAGCAGCAGATACAGGATGGTTCGGGACATGAGGGCGCACTCCCAACGGCAAAGGGGATACTTCGGCGTTGAGTAACTCTAGGCGAGCCAGCGCAAAGTGGGGAGGCTAAATAACAACGCCCCGGCGCAGGGCCGGGGCGTTGGTGAAAGGCTGAGGTCAGGCCTTGCTGGCGGACGGGGCCTTATCGCCGCGGGCAAAGTACTCACGGGTCAGCTTAAACACCACCGGACTCAGCAGCACCAGAGCGATCAGGTTGGGGATCGCCATCATGGCATTGAGGGTATCTGCCAGCAGCCAGACAAAGTCCAGAGTCGCGATGGCGCCCACCGGTACCGCCAGGGTAAATACCAGGCGGAAGGGTTTGACCGCTTTCTCACCCAACAGGTACTGAACGCAACGCTCGCAGTACACGCTCCAACCCAGAATGGTGGTAAAGGCAAACACGGCCAGTGCGATGGCAACGATGATGTCACCCTGGGGCACGACGGAACCGAAAGCGGCAGAGGTCAACGGGGCGCCGGACACCCCGGTGGTCCATTCGCCGGTGACCACGATGGCCAGGCCGGTAACGGAGCAGACAATCAGGGTGTCGATAAAGGTACCCAGCATGGCGATCAGGCCCTGTCGGACCGGATCGTTGGTTTTGGCTGAAGCGTGGGCAATCGGGGCGGAGCCAAGGCCTGCTTCGTTGGAGAACACCCCTCGGGCCACACCAAAGCGAACGGCCGCCCAGACCGCAGCGCCGGCAAAGCCACCGGTGGCGGCGACCGGGTTGAATGCGCTCTCCACCACCAGGGCGATGGCACCGGGGATGGCACTGGCATTCAGGGTCAGCACGATCAAGCCGGCACCGATGTAGAAGGCCGCCATCAGCGGCACCAGCTTGCCTGCAACGGTGGCGATGCGCTTGATGCCGCCCATCAGTACGGCACCCACCAACAGCATCAGCACCACGCCGGTGGCTTCCACCGGGATGCCGAAACTGTCCTGCAGCGCCGAAGCCACGGAGTTGGACTGCACGCCGTTTCCAATGCCGAAGCCGGCGACGGAGCCGAACAGGGCAAAGGCGGTGGCCAGCCAGGTCCAGCGGGAGGAGAGGCCGTTCTTGATGTAATACATCGGGCCGCCAACGTATTCGCCATTGTCGGCGGTTTCACGGTACTTCACGGCGCAGACCGCTTCGGCGTATTTGGTGGCCATACCCACCAGGGCGGTACACCACATCCAGAACAGGGCGCCGGGCCCGCCCATGGCGATGGCGGTCGCCACCCCCGCAATATTACCGGTACCGATGGTGGCGGAGAGCGAGGTCATCAGGGCGTTAAAGGCGCTGATGTCCCCTTTTTCGCCGCTGTCTTTGCGCCCTTGCCACAGCAGCCGGAAGCCGGTACCGAGTTTCAGTACGGGCATCATGCGCAGCCCGGTGGTGAGGTACAGGCCAACCCCGAGGATCAGCACCAGCATGGGGATGCCCCACACGATGCCGTTAATGGTGCCAACCAGTTCGGTAAGGGTGTCCATCCAGAACTCCTTGTGATTTTTCGTTATTTCCCTGTGGGACGAGCGGACAAAGGACGATCTGTATCACATACGGTCGGGGATCGGTAGGGATAACAGGATGTTGCGTGCGGGTAAAGGGAAGCATTTCCTGCGGTTTGATTGGCGGGGGCTGGCGCGTGTGACTGGCTGGGAGGGTTATTAGCTTGCGCCATCACCGCCGGGGGCTGGGGATGGCTGGGTGATTCACTGTGGTAAGCAAAGTGGCAGGGTGTGAACAGCAAGCCGCTACCGCGCCGGGAAAAGAAAAAGGGGGCCATGACGGCCCCCTTTGGGGTTGGAACTGCAGCGCCCGACACCTCCCTGTGTCGGGCGCTGCAGGGGTTACTGGGCCGCGTCGAGCGGCAGATCGATGATGGCGCCGTGCAAGTCGGGCTCAAGGGCGCGAAGGTAGGCCTTTGCGGTGTCGGCGGCGCTGATGCCGTGGGTTGGGTCCATGCCCATCTGCACCATGGTTTCTTTGACGAAGGCGGGGGCCACCACGTTAAGGCGGACATCGTCGAGTTCCAGCGCGGCGGCTTTGACGAAGCTCTCCAGTGCGCCGTTGACCATCGCGATGGCGCTGCTGCCGGGCATGGGGTGACGGGAGAGGATGCCGGAGGTCAGCACGATGACGCCGCCGGGGCGAACCGAGGCCCGGCCCAGTCGCACCAAGTTGACCTGACCCATCAGCTTATTGTTCAGGCCGAGCTCAAAGGCATCGTCGCTGAGCTGCGCCAGTGGTCCAAAACTGGCCTGCCCGGCGGTGCTGATAATGGCGTCCACGGGGCCGACGTCGGCAAACAGCGCGCGCAGTTGGTCGGGCTGGCTTAGGTCCACCTGGTGATCGCCGCTGCGGTGACCAACCCGGATCACCTCACAGTCGCTGGACAACGCGTCGGTAACGGCCTGGCCAATGGTGCCGCTGGCACCAATCAAAAGCACTTTCATCGGGGCTCTCTCACTGTGAATCGGATGGGTGGACAGAGCATAGCCTCATGCCGATAATCGAAAAATAATCCAGAAATGAAATCACCTTTGCATTAATGAGAAAAATGGATCTGGTTAAGGCGATCCGCACCTTCGTCAACGTGGTGGCCCATCAGAGCTTCAGCGCCGCGGCCCGTGAGCAGGGGTTAGTGACTTCGGCGGTCAGTCGTCAGGTGGCGGAACTGGAGAGCCATTATGGCTGTCAGTTGCTGACGCGCAGCACCCGAACCATGAGTCTGACGGCGGAAGGGGAGTACTTTCTGGCGGAGTTCAAAGCGATTCTGGCCCGGCTTGACCAGTTGGAGCTGGGAGCCGGGGACCGGCGTAATAAGGTGTCTGGCCTTATCCGCATCACATCGCCGCTGCACAGTGCACAGCTGAGCCTGCAGCCCTCGCTCAGCCGGTTTATGGCGAAGTATCCGGAGGTGAGCCTGAGTTGGCTGTTGGCCAATCGCAGCGTCAATCTGCTGGAGGAGGGGGTAGACCTGGCGATTCGGGTGGGAGAGCTGCCGGATTCGTCACTGGTGGCGCGACGCTTTACCACCGTGGCGGTGGTGTTTGTGGCCAGCCCGGACTATCTGGCCCGACACGGCACGCCGGACCACCCCCGCGCGTTGGTCCAGCACCGCTGCCTGGTGGATAATTCCAACCCCCAGCTGGCCCGCTGGCGCTATCAGGAGGGGGGCCGAGAGCACCAGATCCGGGTACCCGCGACAGTGGAGGTGAATGAGGGCGATCTGGCCGGTCAGTTTGCCGCCGATGGCCACGGCATCGCGCAATTGCCCCAGTTTATGGTGCAGCAGTATTTGGCGGAGGGACGGTTGGTGCCGATCCTGCAGGCCTACGCGTTGACCCCTCAGCCGGTGTCACTGGTCTACCCGGCCAATCGCACCAACAGCGTGGCGGTTCAGGCACTGATTGAGCACCTGATGGCGGACCGGCCAGCCAATCTGGTTAATCCGTCGATCACTCCGTAACCGGCGCCGTGGAGGCCTGTTGAGCCAACGGGCTGGACTCCACCAGCAGCTCGGCAAAGCGGGTGGCCGCCGGGCCGAGGGTATCGCGGTTTGGCACCACCAAAGCCAGCGGAATCACCGAATAGTCGACGGTGGCCTGGGACAGGTGGGTCAGGCTGCCATTGGCAAGGTGGGGTTGGGCCAAGTGCTCCGGAACCCAGCAAAAGCCGACCCCCTGGTGCAACACCGCAATCGCTTCATGGAAGTTGGAGAAGGTCCAGCGCTGCTCTGCACGCAGCCAACCGCGGTCTTTATCAGCGTGCTGGCCGGTATCACGGATCACCAGTTGCAGCTCCTGTGACAGGCGGCTGTCGTCGATCATCGCTTCGCTGGCCAGAGGGTGTGCCGGGTGGCACACCAGAAGCATGCGTATCACTCCCAGAGGCTGACCCCGGTGGCCCGGGTGGCTGCTGGCGCTGATCACCAGATCGAAATCGCCCTGGCTCACCGCATCGTCGGTGCCACTCATCACGTTGTCGATGACGGTCAGGCGGGTACCGCGGCTTTCGCGATAAAAACGGCTCATCGCCTGGTACAGCGCTTCGGTGGGATAAAGGATCTCCCGGGACAGGGTGATCTCCGGCTCCCAGCCCTGCTCAAGGTTGGTGGCGAGCAACTCAAGCTGCTCAATCTCAGAAGTCAGTGCCCGGGAGCGACGCAAAAGCACCTTGCCCTGCGGCGTTAACTCCGCCTTTCGGCCTTTCACCTCCAACAGCGGAACCCCAATCAGCTGCTGCAGTTTGGCCACGGCGTGGTTCAGCGAGGATTGACTCTTATTGAGTGCTGCGGCCGCTTTGGCGTAGCCGCCATGGTCAACCACGGCCTGAAGGATGCGCCACTGTTCCAGTGTGGTGTGGGGTCGATACATAACCATCCTAAAAACTCGAATGCTTTGGTCGCAATTATGCGATTTATTTACGAATTGGTGAACCTAAAATGGCCTTAACCGACTGATTAGGAGATCCACCATGGCCACTTTGCTCGTTATCCATTCCAGCCCCAATCTTCAGCAATCTCATACCCGCGCACTCGCGGCCCGGTATGTTTCGCAGTGGCAGGCGCGTCACCCCGAGGGCCGGGTGATTGAGCGCGACCTCGCACTGGCACCACCGCCGCATCTGGACATGGCCACCATCGGGGCCTTTTACACCCCGGAAGCGGAGCGAGGCGCAGATGCCAAAGCGGCGCTCGCCCTCTCCGATGCGTTGATTGCGGAACTGCTGGCCGCCGACGAAGTGGTTATCGGTGCCCCGATGCACAACTTCTCCGTGCCCTCCGCCCTGAAGGCGTGGATCGACCACATCTGCCGGGTGGGCGTGACCTTCCGTTACACCGAGCAGGGTCCGCAGGGTCTGTTGGGCGACAAACGAGCGGTGCTGATCAGTGCTCGTGGCGGCAACTACGGGAGTGGCAGCCCGGCATCCGGCATGAATCACCAGGATACTTACCTGCGTACTGTGATGAGCTTTATCGGGATCACTGAGGTGGCCACCATCAATGCGGAAGGGGTGGCTTCCGGAGAGGCGGGACTGGACCAAGCGCAGTCCCAGATTGATCGCTTACACGCGGCCTGACGAGCGCGGTCAGAATGTGGGCCCGGCATACTCTGCCGGGCTTTTTTGGTTTTGTGGCCAGGGTTCGCCATCAGCAAAGGCGAGGGCCAGCCAGATCTGATCGGCGCTGAGTTCCCCCGCTTGCCATTGCGCCAATAGCCTCTCACCCCGGTGGGCGTACCAGATTGGCAGATAGGCGCGGGCGCCAGCGATGGCCCAGTCACTGTGGCTGTTCCAGGGCGCGAGGCCGGAGGGCGCAGGCTGTTGGAAGTAGTGTTGGAACCAGCGCTCGCTGTAACGGCTCAGCGCGGTGGGTGACCAGGGCGCCTGCTGTGCAACGGCAAGACCCATTCGGGCCTGATAAAGCGCCCATGCGGAGTAGAGGGGACGCGGTGGAAGCGTCTCCCCCAGCACCGCCTGCTGCAGGTCCGGTTGCCGGGCCAGTGCGCGGCCAAAACCGTACCCGGCACCGCCGCTCGGGCTGGAGGCATAGGGCAGGGGCTGGCCCGCCATCGACACCAGGGTCTCGGCGCTCTGCGCCATCCAGCGGTGCCAATGTCGTGGATACCAGGGGCGGGTACGGTAGGTCAGTTGTGCGACCGCGGGGCTTAACCCAATCCAGTGGTTTTGCAGCAGGGTTTGTGCTGACGCTTCACCGCCCTGCAGACTGAGGTAACCCAACAGGCGGTCGTCGTCCCACAGTTGCCACTGGCCCGGTTCAATCTGTTCGAGGCTCAACCCCAGAATGGCGACCAGGCGCTGCAGGCTCTGGCGGGCAATCTGTTCCGGTGGGGTGGACAGTTGCGGTTCAGGCGCACGGGGTTGCCAGGGAAGCTGGCGATCGTCCGGTTCCAACTGGTTGAGAAACTCGGCCACCCGGTCTGCCTGCAACAGCGGCGTGTGCTGAAGTTGTTGGTCTGCGTCGCTGTCGAATCGAGCGGCGCGTGCCTGCTCACTGGCACGCTCGCGATAATGGCGCAGGGGCACACGGGCATCAGGGGCCCCCCGGTTTTGGTAGGCCAGCCACACGGCACGGCGGCAACCACTGTCACTGGCCTGGTTCAGGTAGCGGGAGACCGCACTGGCTTCGAGGTCGAGCGTGGTGGGATGGTCCGGCGCCAAACCTGCCATGCAGCGTGGGGTGCCGATGGCCACGGTTTTCAGCACCTGCTTATCGAGGTGGAGCAGCTGAGCCTGCAGGGCCAGCAACGTCGGGTCGGGTTGTGGTTGCGGCCGGAATTGGCCCATCGCTTTATTGAGCAGCAGCGTGCAGCGGCCCAGGTCGTCACTGTCGCCGCTCTCCGCCAGGTATTTCAGTTGGTCACGCAGCAACACCAGTTGGCCAAACTGACGGTGGCGGCTGAGGGGCTCCATTACGGGGGCGCCGATGGCTTCAATCTGGTTGAGGCAGTAGCTGAGCAGCTCCGTACTGCTGGCCGCCTGAGGCAACAACGCCCCGGCCAGGGCCAGGGCGTTGAGACAGTGTCGCCAGGGTTTAGTCGTCGCGACCTTCACCAAACCACTCCTTGGCCATGGCGATGCGCTCACTGACCGGCGGCCGGACATCGCCCAGACTCTCCACTTTGCGGAGTCGGGGCAGCAGGCCCCGGTCGTTGGCGATCTGGATCGCCAGGCCGGGACGGGCGTTCAGTTCCAGCAGCAGGGGGCCGCGTTCGCGGTCCAGCACCATATCGGTGCCCAGGTAACCCAGGCCAGACATCTCGTAACAGCCGGACGCTAACTCCAGCAGCCGGTCCCAATGGGGCACTTCCACTTTGAACAGGTCTTCGCCGGTGTCGGGATGATGGGTCACTGGCTCATCAAACTGTACCGCACGGATGGCGCGGCCGGTGGCGATGTCCACCCCGATGCCCACGGCCCCCTGGTGCAGGTTGGCCTTGCCGTCAGAGGCGTGGGTGGAGCAGCGCAGCATCCCCATCACCGGGAAGCCCTTAAAGATGATCAGGCGGATGTCCGGCACCCCCTCGTAGGAGATGCCATCGAACACCGGATCAAAACGGATCAGCGCTTCCACCACCGCGACGTCGTTTTTGCCCCCGAGGCTGAACAGGCCAGCCAGGATATTGGAGCAGTGACGAGTCATCTCGGCGGGGGTGACTTCATCGCCGGAAGGCTTAAAGAAACGGCCATCCTCAACTTTGGTGATCACCAGAATGCCTTTGCCGCCTGAACCCTGAGCGGGCTTGATGCAGAAGCCATCCAGCCCGGCCACCATCTGGTTGATCTGCTCAATCTCGTGTTGTTCACGGACCACGGCGATCAGATCCGGGGTGGCGATCTCGTTCTTCAGGGCCAGCTGCTTGGTGATCAGCTTGTCATCCACCTGTTTGTACAGGCTGCGCGGGTTGTAACGCCCGATATAGCTGATGTTGCGCCGGTTCATGCCCATGATGCCACGGGCACTTAAGCGCCGGGGATCAACGAAGATCATGATTTCTCCCCAGCCAGCGGACGGAAGCGACGCAGCTCAAGCAGGCGGTAACCGGTGTATTGGCCGAGCAACAGCACCAGAGCCAGGATGATCAGGTGAACACCGAGGAAGTTAAAGGCCCAGTGACGCACCAGATCGTTGTCCATGGCCAGATAGGTGATGGTGGCGACCAACAGACTGCCGCCGCCCTGCAGCATCACCTCTTTCGCCCCTTCCTCTTCCCACAGAATGGACATCCGTTCGATGGTCCAGGCCAGGATGATCATGGGGAAGAAGGTGATGGTGAGACCCTCGGTCAGGCCCAGGTTAAAGGCCAGCAGGGTAAAGCCAGCGATGATGCCGAGCACCACAATCACCACCGCACTGATCCTCGAAATCAACAGCAGGTTCAGATTGGAGAGGTAGGAGCGGATCACCAGGCCGGCCGCCACGATAAGCAGGAAGCCGACGAGGCCGGTGAGCAGTTTGGTTTGGATAAAGGCCAGCGCGATCAACACCGGCATAAAGGTGCCGGAGGTTTTCAGGCCGACAATCACCCGCAGGAACACCACCACCAGTACCCCGATGGGGATCAGGAACAGGCCGCGCAGCAGGCTTTGCTCCTCGAGCGGCAGGTTGTACAGCGACAGTGACGCCAGACCGCCGGTGTCCATCATGTCGATGGCGGTGGCCAGGGCAGGGCGGGTGTCCTCAATCATGGAGAAGGAGACGTTGGAGTTGCTGCCGCCGGTCAGGTCCAGCACAGAGGTGCTGTGGCGTTGCCACAACAGCAGCTTGTCGTTGCGGCCCTGTTCGCCGGTGGCCGGGTTAAACAGCTTCCACTCCTGGTTGTCGAGCACCTCTACCATCGGGATCAGGTTCTGGCGACGACGGCCGTCTTCCAGTTTGAGTCCGTACACCTGGCGCGCCTGCACACCGGCGCTTTGCAGCAGTCGGGTCATCAGTGGCGCGGGTTCGTAGCGGGACAGCAGCAGGGCAACGTTTTGCTGTTTGTCCGGCTGGCTGATCAGCTCGGCCAGTTCACGGGCGAAGGAGGCGTTGTTGGCACTCTTCTCCCAGGCTTTGGCGGTCAACCCTTTGGCGGCCGTCTCCAGCCCCTCATCCCACACAACGGGCTCCGGCGCCGGCAGCTCGGCAATCTCTTCCAGTTTGAAGTCGCCGGTGGGCACCAGGTTGGTGGTGTAGTAGAGCTCCTGACGGCCCAGCGCCTGGCGGGTGGTCCAGGTGGCGCGGCGGGCATCGCCGTCCATGGTCATGGCCAGGCCATAACCCGGGGACGCGGCGGATTCGCTCAGGGTCTTGAACGCGGGGTCGCTGGGCAGGGCGAAACTGGCCTCTACTGCACCCTCGCCGTTGAAGGTGATGCGGGCTTCGACGGTCCAGGTGGTTTGGCTGGTGCCCGGCAGGAAGGGGATGCCGTCACTGACGTGGCGCTGGTAGTTGTAGCCAACCCCCGCCGCGATCAGAACAAAAATCAGCAGATAAAACGGTTTGCGTGACACAGGCAAAAATCCTTATTCAGCAGTCTGGCTGCCGTCTCCGGAGTGAATGTATTTGCGGCTGACGTCAACCACGGCGATGTCCTGGAAGAATTTGCGACCCAGCAGCACCGGGTACTCCATGTGGGAGCGATCGGTCAGGTTGAGCTCCGCTTCGGTGACGTAGTCGCCCAGACGGATACGAGCACGGATAACCGGGCGGCGCTGGGGCTCGTCACTGGAGGCTTTCTTGATATTGACGAAGCGGGCGACGCGGGCCTCCACGGTGGTGCCCGGCGCTTCCTCTTCACCTTCAGCCGGTCGCTCGGCGGGAATATCAAAACGCACCCACTGTTCGCCATTACGCTCGAACAGGCGGATGTTGGTGGCACTGATGGAGGAGGTGACGGCACCGGTATCCACACGGGCGTCGTAGGCCTGGCCGACCTCCTGGATGTAGACACGCTCCACTTCACCCAGAACGAACTTGTCGCCCAGGTTGTTCGGGTCTTCCGGCAGTTCAGGGCAGGTGATCTGGGGGCCGGTTGCTTTTTCGGCCAGCGCCAGCAGGCCCACGTTCATGCCATTCAGCTCTGCCAGCACCTTGGTCTGGTAGTCAGCGGTGGCCGCAACTTCGGAATCGCAACGCTTAACCAGCATGGTTTCAATTTGAGCCAGCTGGGTTTCCATGGCGTTGTTGAGTTGCTGCTCGGTCGCTGGCGGGACCGCTTTCTGCATGGCGCAACCGCCAGTCAGCATGGCGGCGAGAACCAGGGCCAAGGAACCTGCGTGCTTCATCTTATCTTCCTTATCCGGTATTAGAGGCTTTATTGGCAATAATAATGGCGCGTTTGGGGGCTGGGTAACCCTCGACGGTACGGCTGGAGTCGTTGGGATCCAGATAGTCCGCCAGAGACTCGTTGGTCATCCAGTCGGTGCGACGCTGCTCCTCAACGGTGGTGATCGCTTCGTCCACCAGGCGGACATTTTCAAATCCACATTTCCGCAGCCACAGCATCAGCGCTTTTGATGAGGGAATGTACCAGACATTGTTCATCTTGCCATAGCGGTCAGTGGGAACAAGTACCTGATTTTCATCGCCATCAATGACGAGTGTTTCGAGAATCAGTTCGCCGCCGGCATTGAGTTGGTCCTGCAGCTGCAAAAGGTGGTCAATGGGGGAGCGGCGATGGTAGAGCACGCCCATGGAGAACACGGTATCAAAGGCGTGCAGCGGCGGCAGATCCTGGATCCCCAGAGGCAACAGATGGATATCGTCGTGGCCACCGTACAGTTTTTTGACCGCCTCGAACTGAGCCAGAAACAGGTCAGAGGGATCGATACCCACGACCAGGTCAGCCCCTTCGCCGAGCATCCGCCACATGTGGTAACCGCTGCCACAACCGACATCGAGCACGGTGCGGTGTTGTAGCGGACTGATGTGCGGTTTGACCCGATCCCACTTCCAGTCGCTGCGCCACTCGGTATCGATGTGGATGCCATAGAGGTGGAAGGGGCCTTTGCGCCAGGGGTGGAGGCAACGCAGCAGGTTGTTCACCTTGTCCACTTCGCCGCTGCTGAGCTCATCGGCAGAGCCGATGCGCACTTCGCTGCTCAGTTCCCGCAGTGCGGGGGTGCGGTCGGGCAGTTTGGCCAGCACTTTCTCCCACTTGGGGAACTGACCATTGCGGTGAAAACGGCGCCACTGGGAGAGCTGGGCCGGAGCCGTCTCCAGCCAATGACTCAGCTTGCTGCCCGCGATGCGTTGATAGAAACGTGCGAAATCCATTATTTAATCGCCACCATAGAAGCAAAGTTGTAGCACTGGAACCACAGGTCGGACTGGCTGAATCCCGCCGCCTGGAATCGGGCCTTGTGCTGCTCCACGGTGTCGGGACGCATCACATTTTCCAGGGCATTACGCTTTTGGCTGATCTCCAGCTCGGAGTAGCCGTTGGCCCGTTTAAAATCCAGGTGCAGGTCATCCAGCAACTGGTGGATCGCCGGTTGGCTGAACACCAGTTTCTCCGATACCACCAGCAGGCCACCGGGCACCATGCCCTGGTAGATTTTGGCCAGCAGGGCGTCGCGGTCATCGGGTGCCAGGAACTGCAGGGTGAAGTTCAGTACCACCATTGAGGCGTTCTCGATCTCGATGTCGCGGATGTCAGCACAAACCAGGTCTACCGGAATGGGGCTTACAAAGGCGTCGAGGTGGTCGCGGGCGCGCTTTACCATCGCTTCGGAGTTGTCGACGGCGACCATGGTGACATCGCGGTCAGCCAGGGCACGACGGATGGAGCTGGTGGCGGCCCCGAGAGAGCAGCCGAGGTCGTATACCCGGGTACCGGGTTGCACCACTTTGTCGGCCATCTCACCGAGTGTATGCAGGATCTGCCCGTAACCCGGGATGGAGCGGGAGATCATATCCGGAAATACCGACGCGACTTTGTCGTCGAATCGGAAGTCAGCCACTTTCGCCAGCGGCTTAGAGAAAATACGGTCTTGTTCGGAGGTCATGATAGCTTCCTGAATGAACAAAAAATATTGTAGCGGTGGGGGGGGAAAGGCGGCAACCTGCACCGTAGACAGACGCGATAGGACGGTTAATATAGACCCAACCTGAGCAAGTTATCGCCAGTGACAGGATGTCGCTGGCTTGCCACTGCGGATGTACACAAGGATATGTCGTGTTCCGAGTCGTAATATGGCCCCTGCTGGCCACCCTGTTTTTCAGTGCCGCTGCTCTGGCGACACAACCTGACCCATTGCGTATCGCGGTGTCTCGCGACAGTTACCCCTACCAATACCAGAACGCCGAAGGCCAACCTGCGGGATACCTGGTGGACTTTTGGCGGCGTTGGTCTCAACAAACCGGGCATCCGGTTGAGTTTTCCCTGAAAAGCTGGCCGCAGAGTATATCCGCCCTGCAGCAGGGCGACGTTGATCTGCATGCAGGATTGGCGCAATCGCCCAGCCGGGAAGAGAAATTCGCCCTGAGCGACCCCCTGTTGACCGTTCCGCTGAAGCTGTTTGTGCACCGAGACCTGCCGGATTTGGCCGGATTGAACGAGGTGACACCCTATCGCATCGGCGTGGTGGCGCGTTCCATTCATGAGGAGTTGTTGCTGCACCATCTGCCGGACCCGGCGCTGGTGCGGTACCCCAGCCGGGATGCACTGTTAAACGCGGCACTGACCGGCGAAGTGCAGGTGTTTACCAATCTGGATGGCTATCTGCAGCACTCCGATCGGCAAAGTCAGGTATCCCGATTGTATCCTGCTTATAAGCGCCTTTCTCTGGCTCAGATCCCGGTGTCTGCGGCGTTACCTAAAGCGCATGCCGAGCGCCTGCCGGAACTGAATCGTTCGTTGGCCCTGCTGGACAGCAACGTCCGCGAGGTACTGAGCCGGAGGTGGCTGGGACAGAGCGACCCGCAGGCGCCCCTGAAGATCGGCGTGATCAGCGATATGCCACCACTGATGTATACCGGTGAAGGGGGGCGGGCCAGTGGCTTGTTGGTAGACCTGTGGCGGGCCTGGTCAATGAACAGCGGCGTAGAGGTGCAGTTTGTCCCCGCCGGTCTGGGGCCGGCTGGCCTGACCGCGTTGCGGCAGGGGGAGCTGGACCTGTTCGCCGGCCACGTTGCTGCTGAAGTGGGCAAGTTGGGGCTGGAAAAGGCCTATGAACTGCACGCCGTCAACAGCGTATTGGTCACCCATGGCGATGATGCCCCGGCGTTATTGGCGAATCCGGAAGCCGCACTTGGTGTTTACGCCAATGCCGGTTATGAAAGTTGGCTCAGCGGCCGGTATCCGGGGCGTATCCGCTTTACTTCAGACCGTCCCAAAGAGTTACTCAGCAAACTGCTGCAACACAAAGTGGATGGTGTGTTGCTGCCGGCGCCGCTGCTTCCGCCCTTACCCGAGTCATTGATTGCCAGCCCGATGGCAAGCCCGGAGGTGGCCATGAATGTGCTGGTGGCTACAGGCGATCAGGCGTTGGCTGAACGCGTTAAGCGGGGCTTTGCTGACTTGCCCGCGCAGCAGGTCGCTGCCCTGAAGCAGTACTGGGATAGCGGTGAGGGGACCGGGTTTCACGGCAGCATCGGGCGCCCCCTGGTGACCGATACCACGCCGTGGCTGGTCAACCGAGCAGGGACGCCCGACTGGGCCTGGCAGGCACTGGAGCTGGATCAGGCACTCAATCAGCTCGGTCGAATACTGGGCGTCATTCTGCGCGTCGGCGGTGAGGCGGAGCGCAACGATGATTCATCACTTCAGTTGCGGATGGCGCCCGTCCCCAGCCCACTGGAGTCCGTGCCCCGGCCCCTGATGATGCTTAATTATCTGCTGATCAGCGAAGACCGCATCGCCACCCCTTCGGCGGTCAACACCCTCAGGCAGCCCTTAGTGCTGCTTGGCAACAGTCCGGCAGCGGTGTGGGTGCGTGAACACTACCCGAGTCTGGCGGTTAAGCGGGTCCGGGATCGGGCCCAGGCATTGACGGCGTTGGAGGAGGGTGGCGCATTGCTGATCTCAGCGGCGCAGTGGCGCAGCTGGGAGGTCACTCAGCCACAGCTGAACTTTGCGGTGCCATCCAATCCGCCCCGTATTGGGCTTTACCTCGATCTGCCCCCAAATATGAGCCAGTGGCAGGAGGCGCTGAATCAAGGCCTGTCAGTGCTCGACTGGCAGGGCACCCGGCCGGGCTTGGCGGATGTACAGCCAGCGTCGGCCGGGCGTACCGTTGCGGTGTGGTTTGCCGCGTTGGTGATTCTTCTTCTGGCAGCGGGTTTTATTCTGCTCTACCGCCAATGGCGCTGGGAACAGTTACAGCGGCGCCAGTTGCTGACCCAACAGAATGCGCGCGATGGGTTTGATTCGGTTACCGGCTTGCCGGGGCGCAGTATGTTGGATGACCGTTTGAGTCAGGCACTGTTGGCGCATGGCCGTGAGCATCGCCAGATGGCGGTGCTGGTGCTTGACCTGGATGGGTTTGGCCAACTCAATCGGCGCCTGGGGTGGGATAAGGGCGATAAGCTGTTGGCCCTGGTCGCCAACCGTTGGCGCACCGGCGTGCGTCGCTCCGACACCCTGGCCCGGTTACAGGGGGACCAGTTCGTGGCGATTCTCAACCAGGTCAAGAACGTGGCGGCGGCCCGTCACGTTGCCGAGATGCTGATGATGGAGCTGGAACAGCCCTTTGAGCTCGATGGCAAGTCGATTCAGCTCAGCGCCAGCATCGGCGTTGCGGTGTTCCCGCAGCACGGTGCAGACCCGGTCAGTTTGTTACAGGCAGCGGACCTGCAATTGAGGCTGGTGAAGGGGCAGGGCGGTGCTGGCTACCAAGTTGCCTGAACATTGACCAATAGCGCGCTGTAGCGCGCCCTTTGGCCTTCTGATTGCGCCATTTTTTCTCTATAATCCCCGCTTTGCCCATTTTCCCGGCGAGGGCCCCTGGGCCCTCTCTCACCAGCATTGAATACAGGAGCTGTCGATGCGCAGCCATTACTGCGGACACGTTACCGAAACGCTTATCGGACAAGAAGTTACCCTGGTCGGTTGGGTTAACCGCCGTCGCGACCTGGGTGGTGTGATTTTCCTGGACCTGCGCGATCGCGAAGGGATTGTGCAGGTTGTGTACGATCCGGACCTGCCGGAAGTGTTCGAAACCGCGTCCAGCCTCCGTGGTGAGTTCTGCGTACAGGTGAAAGGCCTGGTACGTGGCCGCCCGGAAAGCCAGGTAAACGCCAACATGACCACCGGTGCCATCGAGGTACTGGGTCGTGAGCTGACCATCATCAACAAGGCTGAGCCGCTGCCGATCGACTTCAACACCGATGTGTCTGAAGAGCAGCGTCTGAAGTACCGCTACCTGGATCTGCGTCGTCCGGAGATGGCGGAGAAGATGAAGTTCCGTGCCCGTTTCACTTCCGAAGTGCGTCGTTTCCTCGACGACCAGGGCTTTATGGATGTGGAAACCCCGATCCTGACCGCCGCCACCCCGGAAGGTGCCCGTGACTACCTGGTGCCGAGCCGTACCCACAAGGGTCAGTTCTTCGCACTGCCGCAGTCCCCTCAGCTGTTCAAGCAGTTGCTGATGATGTCCGGCATGGACCGCTACTACCAGATCGTGAAGTGCTTCCGCGACGAAGACCTGCGTGCTGACCGTCAGCCGGAATTCACCCAGATCGATATCGAAACCTCTTTCATGACCGCGGAAGAGGTGATGGCGGTTACTGAAGCGATGATCCGCACCATCTTCAAGAAGATGCTGAACGTCGACCTGCCGCAGTTCCCGCACATGAGCTACGAAGAAGCGATGCGTCGCTACGGTTCCGACAAGCCGGATCTGCGTAACCCGCTGGAACTGACCGACGTGGCTGACCTGCTGGCCGATGTGGAGTTCAAAGTGTTCTCCGGCCCGGCTAACGATCCGGAAGGCCGCGTTGCCGCGCTGCGCATCCCGGGCGGTGCCAGCCTGTCCCGTAAGCAGATCGACGACTACACCAAGTTTGTCGGCATCTACGGCGCCAAGGGCCTGGCCTGGATGAAGGTCAACGAAACCGGTAAGGGCATCGAAGGCGTTCAGTCTCCGGTGGCCAAGTTCCTGTCTGACGACATCGTTAACGCCATCATCGAGCGCACCGGCGCCGTGGCTAACGACATCGTGCTGTTTGGTGCCGATGACGCCAAAGTGGTGGCCGATGCCATGGGCGCGCTGCGTCTGAAGGCCGGTGAAGACTTCGGCCTGGTGGCGGAAGGCTGGGCACCGCTGTGGGTGGTCGACTTCCCGATGTTCGAGAAGGCCGACGGTCGTTACTACGCGCTGCACCACCCCTTCACTGCTCCGCGCGATATGACTCCGGAAGAGCTGGAAGCCAACCCGGACACCGCACTGTCCAACGCCTACGACATGGTGCTGAACGGTGTGGAAGTGGGTGGTGGTTCTGTCCGTATTCACCGTGCCGAGATGCAGTCTGCGGCGTTCCGCGTACTGGGCATCGACGACCAGGAAGCGAAAGAGAAGTTCGGCTTCCTGCTGGACGCGCTGAAGTACGGTACCCCGCCGCACGCCGGTCTGGCCTTTGGCCTGGACCGTCTGGTGATGCTGATGGTGGGCGCGGAATCCATCCGTGAAGTGATGGCGTTCCCGAAAACCACCACCGCCGCGTGTCCGCTGACCAGCGCACCGGGTTCCGCCAACCCCGAGCAACTGGTTGAGCTGGGCATCCAGCGCATCCCGGCCGAGAAAGCCGAGTAAGTGTTACCCCGACCGCCCGGCCTTGTCCGGGCGGTCTTGTTTTAACGGAGTGAAGCCATGGCAGGTCACAGTAAATGGGCCAATATCAAACACCGTAAAGCGGCACAGGACGCGAAGCGGGGCAAGATTTTCACCAAGCTGATCCGCGAACTGACGGTGTCAGCACGGGAGGGCGGCTCCGATGCCGACGCCAACCCGCGCCTGCGCGCCGCCATCGACAAAGCCCTCTCCAACAACATGACCCGTGACACCATTGAGCGCGCGGTGAAGCGGGGTGCCGGCGAACTGGAAGGCCAGGAGCTGGAAACCATCATCTACGAAGGCTATGGCCCGGGTGGCACTGCGGTGATGGTGGAAACCATGACCGACAACCGCAACCGCACCGTATCCGGTGTGCGCAGCGCTTTCAGTAAGTCCGGTGGCAACCTGGGCACCGACGGTTCGGTGGCGTACCTGTTTACCAAACAGGGCGTGATCTCCTACGAGCCGGGTACCGATGAGGAAGCGGTGATGGATGCCGCACTGGAAGCGGGTGCCGAAGATGTCGAAACCTCTGACGACGGTGCCATCGACGTGTACACCACGCCGGAGGCGTTTGGCTTTGTGAAGGACGCGCTGGACGCGGCGGGACTCACGGCGGTTAACGCTGAAGTGACCATGGTGCCCTCCACCAAGGCGGAGCTGGACCTGGATACCGCTCAAAAATTCTTACGCCTGATCGACGTACTGGAAGACCACGACGACGTTCAGGAGGTCTACCACAATGCCGACATCTCCGACGAGGTGATGGCGCAACTGGATTGATCGTGTGTCGGTAATTCTCGGTATCGATCCCGGCTCCCGCTTGACGGGTTACGGGGTGATTCGCTTTTGTGGCCGCCAGTTCCAGTATCTGGGCAGCGGCTGCATCCGCCTGCCGGAAACGGACCTGCCCAGCCGCCTCAAGATCATCTTCGACGGCGTGTCAGAGCTGGTTAAACAGTTTGAACCGGATGAGCTGGCAGTCGAGCGGGTGTTTATGGGCCGCAATGCCGATTCTGCGCTGAAACTGGGCCAGGCCCGGGGGGCAGCCATTGTCGCTGCTCTCAATGGTGGCCTGACCGTGTCGGAATACAGCCCCACCCAGGTGAAACAAGCGGTGGTTGGCACGGGTGGCGCCAAGAAGGAGCAGGTGCAGCATATGGTGAAACACCTGCTGAAACTGCCGGGAACGCCTCAGGCGGACGCCGCGGATGCGCTGGCCATCGCCATTACCCACGCCAATATGCAGCGCGGCCTGGTGGCGATGTCGGGCAAAGCCACCGCCCGAGTGGGCGGCCGGTACCGTTGACGGCGCGAGTGCCGGAAAATGGGCAATAAAAAAAGCAGGCTAGAGCCTGCTTTTTTGTCGGCGCCAAACGGTTATTGCGCCAGGATCTCAACCCCGGTGGGGGAGAGTTGGTACATCACCCGCGGCTCGGTGATGGTGGCCGGATCAAACTCCGTGCCTTGCTCTTCCGCCTGGTGGGCGTAAAAGGCGCGGGTTTGCTCCAGGTTCCAGCTCATCTTCTGCAGGGTGCCGGTGGCCAGAGCACGCTGCCCTTTGGCACTCACAGGAAACTCCATCACGCCGTCTTTCACTTTGACCCGAAGGTCCGGGTAGGCCGGGTCACTGGCGAGCGTCATCCAGCACCCCCGCTTTTGGCATACCGCGGTGATTTCGCCCTCAATCGTGACGGTCTTGCCGACGAAGTCGTCCGGTGACGCCATCAGGGTGGCCAGTGGCACCGTGGTGCTGGCATCGATGCCACTGCCGAAGGTCATGGCGGATCCCGCCCAGGTGGTGGTGCTGATCAACAGCAGACTCAGTAACAGATGTGATAATCGCTTCATGGTCGGACTCCATCGGCATAACGGCATTGACTGGACTCACTGTAACACAGCGTTAACCGAGCGCCATGAGCGACTGGGGGTAAAGGGTTTGCGCCTATGCCCCTGGACGGACAGGGCCATAGCGTTTACCGCGCCTGCGAGCATTGCAGGATGACGGCGCGGCCAAAAACCGCTACGATGACGCCATTACTGTAAATATGGACAGTGGTTTTGACTGTCCCCGGGCCGGAGCAGAATCCGGCCTGTTATCTGTTTTGGGAGAATGCCCGTGATTGGACGCCTGCGTGGACTGTTGGTAGAGAAAGCGGCACCGGAAGTGGTGCTGGAGTGTGGCGGCGTTGGTTACGAGGTGCAATTGCCGATGACCAGCTTCTACCAACTGCCGGAGCTGGGCAGCGAAGCGGTCATCTTTACTCACTTCGTGGTGCGGGAAGACGCTCAACTGCTCTATGGGTTTGCTTCTAAAGAGGAGCGGGCCCTGTTTCGCGAGCTGATCAAAACCAATGGTGTGGGGCCGAAAATGGCCCTGGGCATCCTGTCCGGCATGTCCGCCGAGCAGTTTGTTGATGCGGTGCAGGCGGAGAACATCACCGGCCTGACCAAGCTGCCGGGCGTGGGTAAGAAAACCGCTGAACGCCTGGTGGTGGAGATGCGTGACCGACTGAAGAATTTCGGTGGCCCGCTGCTGACCCCCTATGCCGACCGCCTTGCCGGTACCAACCCGACGGAGAACACCTTGGTGTCTGCGCCGGACCCGGAAGAGGATGCCATTGCCGCGCTGGTGGCCCTGGGCTACAAAGCACCGGCCGCCAGTAAGGTGGTCGCCAAGGTCGCGGCACCGGGGATGAGCTCGGAGCAGCTGATCCGCGATGCACTGAAAGCGATGCTGTGAGGGACCGGGGATGATTGAAGCGGATCGACTGGTCGCAGCACCCACTGCCAGCCGGGAGGAGGAGGTTATCGACCGCGCCATGCGGCCGAAGATGCTCACCGACTACACCGGCCAGGATGAAGCCAAGGCTCAGCTGGAGGTGTTTATCCAGGCCGCGCGCAACCGTGGCGAAGCCCTCGACCATCTGTTGATCTTCGGCCCGCCGGGTCTGGGGAAAACCACCCTGGCCAATATTGTGGCCAACGAGATGGGGGTGAACATCAAGTCCACCTCCGGTCCGGTACTGGAGAAGGCCGGCGATTTGGCGGCGCTGTTGACCAACCTGGAGCCCCACGATGTGCTGTTTATCGATGAGATCCATCGTCTGAGTCCGGTGGTGGAAGAGGTGCTCTATCCGGCGATGGAGGATTATCAGCTCGATATTATGATTGGAGAGGGCCCCGCGGCGCGCTCCATCAAGCTGGATCTCCCTCCGTTTACCCTGATTGGCGCTACCACCCGAGCGGGTGCATTGACCTCACCGTTGCGGGCCCGTTTTGGCATTCCTCTGCGGCTCGAGTTTTACAACGTCCGCGACCTGACCCAGATCGTCCAGCGCAGTGCTGAAGTGCTGGATCTCTCGATGGAAGGCGACGGTGCGGTAGAGATTGCCCGCCGCAGCCGGGGCACCCCGCGTATCGCTAACCGGCTGCTGCGCCGGGTACGCGATTTCGCTGAGGTGAAGTTTGATGGCGTGATCACGGCGGAGGTGGCGGCCAAAGCGCTGGACCTGCTGGACGTGGATAAAGAGGGTTTCGATTATCTGGACCGCAAACTGCTGACCACCATCATCGACAAGTTCAGCGGTGGCCCGGTAGGGCTGGAGAACCTGGCGGCAGCGATTGGTGAAGAGCGTGAAACCATCGAAGATGTGCTGGAGCCCTTCCTGATCCAGCAAGGCTTCCTGCAGCGCACGCCACGCGGGCGCATCGCCACCGACCGGGCCTATCAGCACTTTGGTTTGCCCGGCAAGGCCGAGTAAAAAAAACGCCAGCCCTCGGGCTGGCGTTTTATTACCAGGCGGGAAGGCCAAGCCTAGCGGCCAGTGGAGGCCAGGCGATGGCTGCCCACACCAGAAAGTGCAGTAACACGATGGCGAACAACACCCAAAGGTAGGATTTTTTTTGGGTCTTATGGCGAAACTGACGGGCACCAATCAAGGCGCCGGGCCAGCCACCCAACAACTCCAGGGTGTGCAGCAGCTTTTCCGGCAGGCGGTAGCCGCCGGTCAGCGCACGGCGCTTATCCAACCCGAAGGCCAGCACGGTCAGCAGACTGGCGGCCAGGTAAACCGGCAGGGCAACCAGTTGGCCGCTGATCATGATCAGGGCCAGAAACAGGGTAATGATGATGAGGGTCATGGTAATAAAAAGGGGCGTTGCCGCCCCTGTATTTGCTCAGGCGCCAACGCCTTCGCCGGCCTGATCACGCTGGATAAGTTCGATCTTGTAGCCGTCCGGATCTTCAACAAAGGCGATGTGGGTGCTGCCGCCCAGTACCGGGCCCGGCTCACGGGTGATGTTGCCGCCGGCCGCACGGATCTTATCGCAGGCGCTGTAGATGTCTTCAAAGCCCAGAGCGATGTGACCGAACGCGGTACCCATCTCGTAGTTCTCAACGCCCCAGTTGTAGGTCAGTTCGATGACGGCGTGGCCGTCTTTCTCTTCGCCGTAGCCAACAAACGCCAGGGTGTATTTGTATTCGTCGTTGGTGGACTGGCGCAGCAGAGTCATGCCGAGTACATCGGTGTAGAACTGAATGGAACGGTCCAGGTCGCCGACGCGCAGCATGGTATGCAGTACTTGTGACATGGTGGATAGCCTTTGCAAAACAACTTTTTGGGTTCTCAATACTAGCAGAATTTTCGTTGCGAAAAGACCGTTGTGATTACGCCGAACAGGGGTTGCCCGGTTGGGGAAAGACGCTGGGCTGCGCTGACCTAAAGCTGTGACCGGCTTCTCAATTCCCCGGGGTTGGGATAGTGATTCGACGCGCTGATCTTTACTCTATCCGTGGGGACAGCCAATTCGTAAGATTTGGAGAACGATCAGTGAATAAAGATCTGAAATTTGCCTTGGGTGCCACCGTTGGCAGCCTGTCAATGATTGTTGCCCTTGGGGCCATGATCTTTGCCTGATAAGCGAAAAACGCCAGCATAAGCTGGCGTTTTTTTTATCCCCACGACTCAGTGCATCATGGTTGGGCTGGGCGCTTCCACATCCTCTTCCGGGTAGAAGATGACGCCCATCTTTTTGACGTCATTCGCGACCTGTTCCATCTGCTCCATGCAGTCCCGCACAAAGTAGATAAACTGCGCTTCCTCGATGCCGGGGCGGATAGCCAGGTTATGGCACATCACCAGGCGCGGCAGGGTGTCGTCCACCATCTCCACAAAGATTTTCAGAGTGGGGTAGTGGGCATTTAGCCGGCCCAGCTCTGCATGGGCGGGCATAACGCCAGTGGGGCGCAGTTCGATGGAGGCGGAGCAGTAAACAAAGTCGCCTTCAATCTCGATCTTGGCATCGTAGATGCCGTTCATGTCCTGCAACTGAGGCAGGTGCAGGCCTTCGCAGCTGCTGCACAGGTAGTATTCGATCTGGTACTGCTCCAGCCACGCTTTCAGCATCTCGTGGTCTGGGATCGGTAGAGCCGGCATGGTGTTCTCTTTGGTCGCCTTAAAACGCAGCGGACAAGGATACTCCGAGATCGCATCGATTGCATCCGCTTTGCGGTTTACCGGGTTTTGGGCTCGAACGGACAGTAAAAAGGGGAGCCAACCGGCTCCCCTTAACCACGCAAAAAGACGTTTACTTCCTGGCCTTCTCGATGATGGCGCGGGCCATTTCATCAGCCACGACTGCGGTGGTTTTGCCGCTGTTGTCCGCTTCGTTGAAGATGGTCAGCAGGGTGTCGTAGATCTTACGCACCTTGGCTTCCGCTTTGTCGGCGTTGTAGTCACGCTCGAAGGAGACGTTAATGATGCCGCCGGCGTTGATGACGTAATCCGGGGCGTACAGAATGCCCTTTTCCTTCAGCACTTCACCGTGACGCGGCTCTGCCAACTGGTTGTTGGCGCAACCGGCGACGATGGTGGCCTTCAGTTGCGGGATGGTGGTGTCGTTGATGGTGGCACCCAGGGCGCACGGGGCGTACACATCCACATCCTGACGATAGATCTCATCCAGTGCCACGACCTCGGCACCAAACTCGGTGCGGGCGCGTTCCAGCTGAGTTTCGCTCAGGTCACACACCACCAGTTTGGCGCCAGCGTCGTGCAGGTGACGGCAGAGGTGGAAGCCGACATGGCCCAACCCCTGTACGGCAACTTTGATGCCTTCGAGGGAATCGATGCCGCGCTGGTGCTTCACCGCGGCTTTGATGCCGAGGAAGGTACCCAGAGCCGTGTAGGGAGAGGGATCGCCACTCTTGCCTTCCAGGCCCGCCATGTAGGGGGTTTCCTGGTGGGCAATCATGATGTCAGCAGTGGTGATGCCCACATCTTCGGCGGAGTAGTAGCGGCCACCCAGTGAGTCAACAAAGCGGCCGAAGGCGCGGAACAGCGCTTCGGACTTGTCTGACTTGGGATCGCCGATGATCACGGACTTGCCGCCACCGAACTCCAGGCCGGCCAGGGCGTTCTTGTAGGTCATGCCGCGGGACAGGCGCAGCACGTCGTTAATGGCGTCCTGCTCGGACTCATAGGGCCACATGCGGCAACCGCCGACGGCGGGGCCCAGGGTGGTGTCATGCACTGCGATGATCGCCTTCAGACCGGAGGCTTCATCGTGGACGAACATGATCTGTTCGTGGTGGTCAAAAGAGGGGTGCGAAAAGAGAGCCACGTTGCTTACTCCGTGCCGTTGAGGGCCTTGTAACTTGGCCCATTCGTTGTGATTATGGGGGCACCTTACCAGTGCAGCCCCCTGCCACCAAATCGGAGCAGTGGCCACCGGTAAGCGGACTGGAAAGGCAGCTTGACATTGACGTTAACGTCATGGAAAGCTCCGGTCTATTGATCTCCATCACAATTCGCCAGGAAGGGAAGATGACCGAGCAGGCAAACGTAGAACAACAACAAGCGGCCTGGGTGCGAGAGCAGTTTCAGAAAGCGAACAAGTTTATGGCAGAGAAGGGGATTCTGCCGGGCAAGGTGATCATGAAAGAGAGCCGCCATCTGGCGCCGATGATCGCCATCTGGAAAATCGAGGAGAACGGCCCCCGCAAACGCCGGTACTGGGTACTCAGCGGTGACCTGCCCACCGACATGGTGGCAGAAAGCGCGGCGCCGAATGCGCGGGAACTGGTTCGCCACTTTTCGCTGTCATGGCAGATGAAGGCGGAGAACCTGCTGCAGAGTCAGGATCCCACCCAGCAGCAGATGGCCCGCCTGCTGATCAACCGAGCGGAAGGCCTCGGCCAGATGCACCGTGATGATCGCATCTGGGGCGATATGCCTATGGTCAGCTGAAGGCCGCAGAGCTGACAGCATGAAAAAAGCTGGCCCCGAATTGGGGCCAGCTTTTTTTCTGTTTCGTGGCGATAGTGAAGCTCTCCCACCCGCAGAATCCAGTTGGATTTCGGCGCTTTCTGGCCATTGCAGTACCACGTAACATGAACTATCCATTAGGTTCTCAGTCTGCCTGAGAAGCAGGCCGTTAACGTCTTTACGCACGCGTTTTGGGATCGCCCTGATCTGTTCTCTCATCTTCAAAGAGGTCAACGCCGTGAAAACATTTACTGGTTCGCTCTGCTTGTCCGTTTTATCCACCGGATTTCTTTTGCTGTCAGTTTCGCCGTCCGCCCAGTCGGCGCCCAACAGTTGTTGGGGCGAGGCCACTCAAGCTTTTGCCCAACTTGGTGCCATGGGGGAGCACGCCAGTCAGCAAAGTAATCCCCGTCTGGGCCTCGCCAATACGGCCCGTGCACTGTTTGACCTTGGCGTGCTACCGGAGCCGACCATGGGCGCTTTGGCTGATTACCTGGCTGCCGAAACCGGTATCAGTCTGGACCGATGCCTGAATAACGCTAAGGCGGTCAGCGAAGCGGAAAACATGGCAGCAGGTAACGCAGCGTGTTGGGGCCAGGCGTCGGCGGTATTCGCACAGATGGGTATGATGGGGGAGCACTCCAGCTCATTTGATTCACCGCGCCTTGGTCTTCGTAATCTGGCCCGGACTTTGGCGGACCTCGGGGTGATCCCCGATGATTCAATGGCGTCACTGGGGGGCTTTGTTGCGGCTGAATTGAGCCTGGATATTGACGCCTGTATGTAACCTCACATCCACGAGTTGTGATAAAGAAAACCCGCTATCTGGTGATAGCGGGTTTTGCTTATAAGGCCCTCAGGACTCTAAGCGCCAGTAGCCAAGGTTCAGCCACGTCAGCAGCAGATCGGGCTGGGTTCGCCAGACTGGCGCCCATTCCGCGGTGGACAATGTTGGTGCCTGGCACAGACATTGAGCAGCAGACTTCAGCCCTTCGCTCAGTGAGTAGTCATCGCCATCCAGATAGAGGGTCAGTGTGTTATCGCCCTCCAGCTGCAACACCTTCAACCCTTCCAGCCTCACCAATTCCGCACCGTCCGCTAAAGCGGCGTCCACCTCTGCGGCCTGCAAGGGCGGTTGTGGCGGGCAGGGGGCGAGCTCAAACCGATTCTGGCTGAGGAGTCGGCCCAGGGTGTGTTGCCAGAGCCCGGGTTGCTCGAGCAGGGCCTGCACCATGCTAAGCATCTGGTGTTGCTGTTGCTGGCTCACCAGCGCGGGATTCTGATGCTCCTCGCTGGAGGTGAAGCGCTGCTGGCCCAATCCGAGGTCAACGGCGGTGTCCGCTACCGCGCTTAACAGCTCGGCCTGGCTGGGGGCACGATAGCCCAGCGAATAGGAGAGGGATGGGGTGAGGGTCTGGCCGCAGTGTGGATACCCCGGAGGGATGTAGAGCACATCACCCGGTGACATAACGGCGTCGATAATCGGATTGAAATCCTCGACCAGCGCCATACCGCCACTGTTAGGACGCGCAGCGTAATCCCCCTTAGGCCCGACCTGCCAGCGTCTCTCCCCCTCGCCCTGGATGATAAAGACGTCGTAGTTGTCGATATGGGGGCCGACACCGCCGCCGGGGGTGGCAAAGGAGATCATCAGGTCATCGAATCGCCAGTCCGGCAGGAAACGGAACGCGTGGCACAGTGCCTGTGCGTCAGGGTCATGGTGGTTGACCGCCTGCACCAGCAGTTGCCAGTTGGCCTCGCCCAGCTCGCTGTAATCCTCTCGGCCGCCGGGTTCGCTGCGCCATTGCGCACCGTCGCGCACGATGATGCGGCTACTGACGTCCTCCTCAAGGGCAAGGCCAGCAAGTTCATCCGGGCTGAGTGGGTCGACAAAGTCGGGCAGGGCGGCTTTGAACAGCGTGGGACGCTGCTGCCAGTAATGGGAAAGGAAGGTGCTGATGTCCAGATCCAGCTTCATGGTTGACCTCCTGTCGATACAACAACGCCGCCCGAAGGCGGCGTTGTAATGGGCGGTTGGCTTACAACTCATCCATAAACTGAGCAGCGCGGCCAATGTAGTTGGCCGGAGTCAGTTGCTTGAGCTCGGACTTCACGTTCTCCGGCAGTTCCAGACCGTCAATAAAGTCGGCCATGATCTGCTGGTTGACGCGTTTGCCTCGGGTCAGCTCTTTGAGCTTCTCGTAAGGCTTTTCGATGCCGTAGCGACGCATTACGGTCTGGATCGGCTCTGCCAGCAACTCCCAGTTGCTGTCCAGTTCGTTGGCCAGGCTCTGCTCGTTCACTTCCAGCTTGCTGATGCCTTTCAGGGTGGACTGGTAGCCGATCAGGCTGTAGCCCACGCCAACACCGAGGTTACGCAGCACGGTGGAGTCGGTCAGGTCACGCTGCCAGCGGGATACCGGCAGCTTGGCGGCCAGGTGCTGGAACAGGGCATTGGCCAGGCCCAGGTTGCCTTCGGAGTTTTCGAAGTCAATCGGGTTAACCTTGTGCGGCATGGTGGAGGAGCCGATCTCACCGGCGATGGTCTTCTGCTTGAAGTGACCCAGGGCGATGTAGCCCCACACATCACGGTCGAAATCGATCAGGATGGTGTTGAAGCGGGCCAAGGCGTCAAACAGTTCGGCGATGTAGTCGTGCGGTTCGATCTGGGTGGTCCAGGCGTTCCAGGTCAGACCCAGGCTGGTCACGAAACGCTCAGACAGCTGGTGCCAGTCCACATCCGGGTAAGCGGACAGGTGGGCGTTGTAGTTGCCCACGGCGCCGTTGATCTTACCCAGCAGTTCCACCGCTTCGATTTGGCGCAGCTGGCGCTCAAGGCGCTTAGCGACGTTGGCCATCTCTTTACCCATGGTGGTGGGCGAGGCCGGCTGACCGTGGGTGCGGGCCATCATCGGGATGGTGGCGTAGCGACGAGCCAGTTCATTGATGGCGTCGATCAGCTCACGGCAGTAGGGCAGGATCACTTGCTCACGGGCGTTGTGCAGCATCAGGCCGTGGGACAGGTTGTTGATGTCCTCACTGGTACAGGCAAAGTGCACGAACTCACCAACGGCAGCCAGTTCGGCGTTGTCGGCCAGGCGCTCTTTGATGAAGTACTCAACCGCTTTGACGTCGTGGTTGGTGGTGCGCTCGATCTCTTTCACACGGGCAGCGTCAGCTTCGCAGAACTGCTCGGTAATGGCATCCAGGTGGGCCAGCGCGGCTTCACTGAAGCAGGGGACTTCGGTGATTTCCGGGCAGGTGGCCAGAAGTTTCAACCAGGAAATCTCTACCTGTACGCGGTATTTAACCAGGCCAAACTCGCTGAAAATTCCGCGCAATTCCGTGGTTTTGCTGCCATAGCGGCCATCCACCGGGGAAACGGCAGTCAGGCTGGAAAGCTCCATGTAAGCTCCTTGATGAGGTCGATGTTTTATAGATGTTTTAGGGCTTGCAGTGCGTCTTTCACCATGGCGCGGCGAGACAGCACCAGTTGACGGCGTTTGCCACCAAGCTGACGCCACAGCACCGCGGATCGGATCGCTGCAAGCAGTAGGGCTCGAATTCGGTACTGGTTCATCGGCTGCTGCAGCTGGGCAGGCGAGCCAACCACCTGGATACGGGCACCAAGCGGGCTGATCACATCGGCATAGACCGACGCCATATTGGACAGCACCTGCTCGTCGGTAACCTCATAGTGGTGACGCTGACGTTTGACCTGAGACAGGCGCTCGGCCAGCATCGACAGGGCCGCCGGCTTGCTGGCGAGCTTGCGCTCCAGTGCCAGGATGCCCACAACGTAGCGGGTCAGGTCGACGTCTTTTTTGTTGCCGTCGCCCAGCTGGTCCACCAGGGTTTGGTAGCCCAGGCGAAGGTCGCAGTCCTGGTACACGTCTTCGGCACGCTCCGGGTCGGTCACCAGGACGGTGTTGAGGGTGCTTGCCAGCAGGTCGCTGTCTACCCGGCCATGGCGGGACAGCTCGCGCACCTGATGTACGGCGAGGCACAGGCCGGCGAAGGCCATATTACTTTGAGAGAGAGATTGGCGCATGGTGGTCCTGTTCAGCGAATAACCCGGTCGATAATGCCGCCGCCGAGGCAGACATCACCCTGGTAGAACACCGCGGATTGGCCCGGTGTTACGGAGCTGACCGGCTCGTGGAAGCGCACTTCCAGCTCGCCATCAGCCAGCGGTGTGACGGTGCAGGGGATGTCCTGCTGACGGTAGCGGGTCTTCACGCTCACCACGGTTTCACCCTGGGGGCCGGTACGGTCTACCCAGTGCAGCTGGTTAGCCACCAGACCGTTGGAGAACAGGCGCGGGTTGTCTGCGCCCTGACCGACGATCAGCACGTTACGCTCCAGATCCTTATCCACCACGTACCACGGCGCTTCACCGGCGTCCTTGAGACCACCAATGCGCAGGCCCTTACGCTGGCCCAGGGTGTGGTACATCAGGCCATCGTGCTGGCCGATCACTTCACCTTCGGTGGTTTCGATATCACCGGGCTGAGCAGGCAGGTACTTGGCGAGGAAGTCTTTGAACTTGCGCTCACCGATAAAGCAGATGCCGGTGCTGTCTTTTTTGCCCGCGGTGATCAGGTCCTGCTCTTCTGCGATGCGGCGGACTTCCGGCTTCTCCAGTTCACCGACCGGGAACAGGGTCTGTGCCACATGCTCGTGGCCCAGGGTGTAGAGGAAGTAGCTCTGATCTTTGTTGCCATCGAGGCCACGCAGCATCTCGAACTGGCCATCTTCACGCTGACGACGGCGCACGTAGTGGCCGGTCGCGATGTAATCCGCGCCCAGGGCTTCGGCAGCAAACTCGAGAAACGCTTTAAACTTGATCTCTTTGTTGCACATGATGTCCGGGTTGGGGGTACGCCCGGCTTTGTATTCCGCCAGGAAATACTCGAACACGTTGTCCCAGTACTCGGCGGCGAAGTTGACGCTGTGCAGCTCAATGCCCAGCTTGTCGCACACCGCTTGGGCGTCGGCCAGGTCCTGAGATGCAGCGCAGTATTCCTCGGTGTCATCCTCTTCCCAGTTCTTCATGAAGAGTCCCTCAACCTGATAGCCCTGCTGGAGCAGGAGGTAGGCTGAGACGGAGGAGTCCACGCCGCCGGACATGCCGACGATCACCTTTTTGTTGCGGTTATCTGACATCGTATACGGGTTCCGCTGTGCAAAATTCAGATTGAAATTTGGGGGCGCGTATTCTACCACGAAACCCCCGGGGGAGCGAATGGAGGGCCGCCTCTGGCTAACCGGTTGTCAAACCGGCGCTAAGCGGTCATCCAGCAGGCTAAGTGGGTAGTGCCGGCCCGATTCAAAGTCGTCGATGGCACTCAGGACCAACGGACTGCGCAGCTGATTGGCACGTGCTTCGATTTGGGCTCGGGTCAGCCAGTGGCAGGCGACGATCTGGGGATCCTGTGGGGCGGTTTCAAGGGGCGCTTCGAGGGTAAGCGAAAAGCTGAAGCGAACAAACTGGATGCCATCCGGGGCCTGCCATTGGTGGATTCGCAGCAGGTGGTCCGGTTGCCGCTGAATCCCTGTCTCCTCGACCAGTTCACGGGTGCAAGCCTGAACCAGGGATTCGCCGGGCTCAAGGTGGCCGGCAGGCTGGTTCAGCCGCACCTGCCCCGCTATCAGCTCCTCCACCAGCAGGTAACGGTCGTGGTGGTTCACCACGCAAGCGACCGTCACGTTCGGTTTATAGCGTGTCACGATTCGTTGCCATGCAGCACCCGATATTCCCCGTTCGCTAAACCGTCCAGGGTCCAACTGCCAATGCGATAGCGGATCAGGCGCAGGGTAGGGTAGCCAATATGGGCGGTCATCCGGCGCACCTGACGATTCCGTCCCTCGATGATGGAGATGCTGAGCCAACTGGTGGGGATCGCCTTGCGTTCGCGGATGGGCGGATTGCGTGGCCATAACCAGTGCGGTTCGTCGATCCGCTCGACCTTGGCCGGCAGCGTAGGGCCGTCATTCAGGGTAACGCCGTCACGCAGCGCCTGCAGCGCCGCTTCGTCTGGCTCGCCCTCAACCTGCACATAGTAGGTTTTGCTGGTTTTCTTGCCGGGTTGGGTCAGTTTGGCCTGCAGGGCACCGTCGTTGGTGAGCAGCAAAAGCCCTTCAGAATCTCGGTCGAGACGACCGGCGGCATATACACCCGGCTCTTGGATGTAGTCCGCCAAAGTGGCTCGATTGCCACCATCGGTAAATTGGCTAAGCACATCAAACGGCTTATTGAACAGCACGATACGGCGCGCCTCGCGAGGCCGGTCGGGGCGTCGCAAAGGCTTGCGCCGACGGGCATTGGAGGATCTGGCCTGACCAGCTGTTTTGCTATTACGTTGATGCATATAGGAATTTCACTTTCCAGTTTGGTATGAAGGTTTGACCCGCCTATCGTTCCGTTCACTCTGTGATTGATCTATCATGAGCGCCGAATTTGAGACTTGGGCCCGCCTTTTCGAGCCCAGAATAATAAGGACAACCGATGTCTAAAATAATTTATACCCACACGGACGAAGCGCCCGCACTGGCAACCCAATCTCTGCTTCCTATCATCGAGGCCTTTACCGGGGCCGCCAACATCGACATTGAGACCCGTGACATCTCCCTGTCCGGCCGGATTATCGCTAATTTTCCCGAGAACCTGACCGAAGCGCAACGTATGAATGACGCTTTGGCCGAACTGGGCGAGCTGGCCAAAACCCCCGACGCCAACATCATTAAGCTTCCCAACATCTCGGCTTCCATCCCCCAGCTCAAAGCCGCCATCGCGGAGTTGCAGAGCCAGGGCTTTGATGTGCCCAACTACCCGGAAGAGCCGGCCAACGACGCTGAGCGTGCGATTCAGGCCCGCTATGCCAAGGTACTGGGCTCGGCAGTTAACCCGGTACTGCGCGAGGGCAACTCCGACCGTCGCGTTGCGGACGCCGTTAAGCAGTACGCCAAGGCCAACCCTCACTCCATGGGCGCCTGGTCGGCAGATTCCCGCTCCCACGTCGCCCACATGAGCGAGGGCGATTTTTACGGCAGCGAACAGTCCCACGTCTGCACTGAAGGGGACAACGTCCGAATTGAGCTGGTCAATCCGGCCGGCGAGGTCACTGTGCTGAAAGCGGAAACCCCGCTGCAGGCCGGTGAAGTGATTGATGCAGCCCGCATGAGCGGCAACGCTCTGCGCGCGTTCTTTAAAGCGCAGATCGCCGATGCCAAAGCCAGCGGTCTGCTGTTCTCACTGCACCTGAAAGCCACCATGATGAAGGTGTCCGACCCGATCATGTTCGGCTACTGTGTGGAAACCTTCTTCGCCGACCTGTTCAGCAAGCACGCGGACACCTTTGCCAAGCTGGGCGTGGACGCCTCTAACGGCCTGGGCGATGTGCTTGCCAAAATCACCGCCCTGCCGGAAGCGCAGCGTCATGCCATCGAAGCTGACCTGGCTGACGCTTTGGCCAACGGTCCGGACTTGGCGATGGTTAACTCCCACAAGGGCATCACCAACCTGCATGTGCCTTCTGATGTGATCATTGACGCGTCCATGCCGGCGATGATCCGCAGCTCCGGCTGCATGTGGAACAAGGATGACCAGCTGCAGGACACCAAGGCCGTGATTCCGGATCGCTGCTACGCCGGCATCTACCAGGCCACCATCGCGTTCTGTCAGGAACACGGCGCCTTTGACCCCACCACCATGGGTAACGTCAGCAACGTTGGCCTGATGGCCCAGAAGGCGGAGGAGTACGGCTCCCACGACAAGACCTTTAAGATTGACCAGGCCGGTACCGTTCGCGTTGTCAGCCAGAACGGCGATGTGCTGATGCAGCACGACGTGGAGCCGGGTGACATCTGGCGCATGTGCCAGACCAAAGACGCGCCGATCCAGGACTGGGTCAAACTGGGCGTTCAGCGTGCCCGCCTGACCGGTCAGCCTGCGGTGTTCTGGCTGGACGCCGAGCGTGCGCATGACGCCAACCTGATCAACAAGGTGAATGCCGCTCTGGCCAACCATGACACTGATGGCCTGACCATTAAGATCCTGGCCCCGGTGGACGCAATGGCCTACACCCTGGAGCGCGTAAAAGCGGGTCAGGACACCATCTCAGTGACCGGCAACGTGCTGCGGGATTACCTGACTGACCTGTTCCCCATCCTGGAACTGGGTACCTCCGCCAAGATGCTCTCCATCGTGCCGCTGCTGTCCGGTGGTGGCCTGTTTGAAACCGGTGCCGGCGGTTCTGCCCCCAAACACGTTCAGCAGTTTGTGGAAGAGAACCACCTGCGCTGGGATTCCCTGGGCGAGTTCCTTGCGCTGGCCGTTTCTCTGGAAGACCTGGCCCGCAAGACCGGCAATGACAAAGCCAAGGTGCTGGCTGAAGCCCTGAACGTCGCCAACGGCCTGTTCCTGGAGCACAACAAGTCCCCGTCACGCAAAGTCGGCGAGTTAGACAACCGCGGCAGCCATTTCTATCTGGCACTGTACTGGGCCCAGGTGCTGGCCGCGCAGACGGACGATGCCGAACTGCAGGCGCTGTTCGCGCCGTTGGCTGAGGCCCTGACTGAGCAGGAAGCGGCGATCGTGGCCGAACTGAATCAGGCCCAGGGTGTGGCGTTGGAGATCGGCGGTTACTACCGTCCGGATGCCGCTCTGGTCAGCAAAGCGATGCGTCCCAGCGCGCTCTTCAATAATGCTCTGGCAGCCTTTGTCGCCAGCGTGGAAGACGCGGTGAAGTTGTCCCAGCCGGCTTAAACTTTGGTCGAATGAAACACGCTAAACCGCCGTTTTACGGCGGTTTTTTTGTGTCTGGCGGGGAAGGGCAAAGCCCGGTAATCTATCCTTGGCGTCGAAAAAACAGACACCGAACACTGAAGGTAGGACACAAGGAGTCGAAGATGGAATCGAAGATCCACCCGCCCGCAGAGGGCGCGATCATCCAGATCACAGACCGTGGTGCGTTACAGGTGCCGGACCGGCCCATCATCCCCTTTATCGAGGGTGACGGTATCGGTGTGGATGTTACGCCGCCAATGCGCAAGGTACTGGATGCGGCCGTGGAGAAAGCCTACGGCAGTCAGCGCCAAATCCAGTGGATGGAGGTTTACTGCGGTGAGAAGTCGACCCAGGTCTACGGTGCGGACACTTGGTTGCCTGATGAGACCCTGGAAGCGGTGAAAACCTATCGTGTTGCCATTAAGGGGCCGCTGACCACGCCGGTCGGTGGCGGCATCCGTTCATTGAACGTGGCGCTGCGTCAGGAGTTGGACCTCTACGTCTGCCTGCGTCCGGTACGTTACTACCAGGGCACCCCAAGCCCGTTGAAACAACCTGAGCTGACCGACATGGTGATCTTCCGTGAAAACAGCGAAGACATCTATGCCGGCGTAGAGTGGCAGGCGGGCACCGCCGACGCCAACAAAGTGATCCGGTTCCTGATTCAGGAGATGGGGGTCAACAAGATCCGCTTTACCGAAGATTGCGGCATCGGCATTAAGCCGATCTCCAAGCAGGGCACAGAGCGTTTGGTGCGTGCAGCGATTCAGTACGCCATCGACAATGATCGCGACTCCGTTACCCTGGTGCATAAGGGCAACATCATGAAGTTCACCGAAGGCGCCTTTAAGGACTTCGGTTACGAGCTGGCTCAGCGTGAGTTTGGTGCCGAACTGCTGGATGGCGGACCCTGGTGTCAGCTGACCAACCCGAATACCGGCAAAACCATCATCATCAAGGATGTGATTGCTGACGCGTTCCTGCAGCAGATCCTGTTGCGTCCTGCTGAGTACGATGTGATCGCCACCATGAACCTGAACGGGGACTACATCTCGGATGCCCTGGCGGCTCAGGTGGGGGGGATTGGCATTGCGCCCGGGGCCAACATCGGTGACGGTGTCGCGCTGTTTGAGGCCACCCACGGCACCGCGCCCAAGTATGCGGGTCAGGATAAGGTCAATCCGGGCTCGTTGATTTTGTCCGGTGAGATGATGCTGCGCCACCTGGGCTGGACCGAAGCGGCGGACCTGGTGATCAAGGGGATGGAGGGCGCGATTGCGGCCCGTACCGTGACCTATGACTTTGAGCGCCTGATGGACGATGCCACGCTGCTCAGCTGCTCTGAGTTTGGCGACGCCATCATCGCCAACATGTAACTGACCGAAAGGGCATAAAAAAAGCAGACCTCCTGGTCTGCTTTTTTATTGGTTTGGTCACCCTAAGCGATGGTGGCTTACTTGTTGACCGGTTGAATGTTGGAGGCGTGCATACCCTTGGGGCCTGCTTCCATCTCAAACTCAACAACCTGGCCCGCCTTCAGCGTACGATAGCCTTCCATCTCAATGGTTGAATAATGCGCAAAGACATCTTCACCGCCCCCTTCGGGACAAATGAAACCAAAGCCTTTTGCATTGTTGAACCACTTAACCGTTCCTTGAGCCATACCTCGACTTCCTTCTTTTTGAGTCCTTCCCAAATGATCTTGTAATCACTCTCCGCTGCCCATATAACGAAAGGTAAGCACTGGAGAGTGGTAGCGTTCGAGCGCTAACACGTACCAATTAACAAAAAGATAACAACGTAGTCAAGGGGTAATGGCCTTGTTACCCGACTGCAACATCAATTTGGAGTGACTAAGCTTTTACTATGAGCAGAGACACAGAGCTTGATCATGTCGTAGAACATGAGAAGCAATCCCAGGCGGTAGAGCCGCCGCCGCTGTACAAAGTGGTGCTCAACAACGACGACTACACACCGATGGAGTTCGTGGTTGAGGTCCTGACCAAGTTTTTTGCCTTGACCCAGGAGCAGGCCACGGAAGTGATGCTGACGGTTCATTACAAGGGGAAGGGTGTCTGTGGCGTTTTCACCTACGACGTTGCAGAGACCAAAGCCGCACAGGTTAATCGTTATTCCCGCGAGCATGAGCATCCCTTGCTTTGCTCAACGGAGAAAGCCTGATGCGAAACGATAGGGGTAATGGGGAGCGCACATGCTGAATAAAGACCTGGAAATCACGCTGAATAACGCGTTTCAACAGGCCCGGCGCAGCCGTCATGAGTTTATGACGGTGGAACACCTGCTGCTGGCGCTACTCGAAAACCCCTCGGCCCGCGAAGCGCTGGAAGCCTGCGGTGCCCGAATCGAAAACCTCCGGCAGGAGGTATCGGTGTTCATCGAACAAACCACGCCGCTGATCCCGGATGACGACAGCGATCGCGAGACGCAACCGACGCTGGGTTTCCAGCGGGTGCTGCAGCGCGCCGTATTCCACGTCCAGAGCAGTGGCCGTAACGAAGTCTCCGGCGCCAATGTGCTGGTGGCCATCTTCTCTGAGCAGGAGTCCCAGGCGGTTTACCTGCTGCGCAAATCCGACGTTTCCCGTCTCGATGTGGTCAATTTTATCGCCCACGGTGTGGTGAAGCGTGATGGGCAGGAAGATGAACCCTTTAATGGCGGCGACAGCGCTGACACCAACCTCTCCGATAAAGAGGAGGAGGGCGGTGAGAAGCTGGAAAACTTCGCGGCCAACCTCAACAAGCAAGCCTCTTCCGGCCAGATCGATCCCTTGATCGGCCGCGACCAGGAGGTGGAGCGCACCATTCAGGTACTGTGCCGCCGCCGTAAAAACAACCCGCTGTTGGTGGGTGAGGCCGGGGTGGGCAAAACCGCCATCGCCGAGGGCCTGGCCTACCGTATCACTCAGGAGGACGTGCCTGAGGTGATGCTGGGCTGCACCATCTACAGCCTCGATATGGGCGCCTTGCTGGCAGGCACCAAGTACCGTGGCGACTTCGAGAAGCGCTTTAAAGCGGTGCTCAAGCAGCTTCAGCGTGACGAGAAGGCGATCCTGTTTATTGACGAGATCCACACCATCATCGGTGCCGGCGCCGCCAGTGGCGGCATGATGGACGCGTCCAACCTGCTGAAGCCGTTGCTGTCCAGTGGCAAGATGCGCTGTATCGGTTCCACCACCTATCAGGAATATCAGGGCATCTTCGAGAAAGACCGGGCCCTGGCCCGCCGCTTCCAGAAGATCGACGTGGTGGAACCGTCGGTATCCGAGACCACCCAGATCCTGATGGGCCTGAAGAGCCGTTACGAGGAGCACCATCAGGTACGCTACACCCAGTCCGCGCTGAGCGCGGCCGCCACCCTGTCCGCTAAGCACATCAATGAACGCCACCTGCCGGATAAGGCGATTGATGTGATTGACGAGGCGGGCGCGCGGATGGCGATGCTGCCGGTGTCCAAGCGTAAGAAAACCATCGGCGTGGCCGACATCGAAGCGATTGTTGCCAAGATTGCCCGTATCCCGCCCAAGTCCGTCTCCGCCACCGACAAAGAGGTGCTGGAGAACCTGGACCGCAACCTGAAGATGGTGGTGTTTGGTCAGGACCCGGCCATCGAAGCCCTGACCGCCGCCATTCGCCTGGCCCGCAGTGGCCTGGGCAATGAAGGTAAGCCGGTGGGCAACTTCCTGTTTGCCGGCCCGACCGGGGTGGGTAAAACCGAAGTCACTCAACAGCTGGCCCGCCAGTTGGGGGTTGAGCTGATCCGCTTCGACATGTCTGAGTACATGGAGCGTCACAGCGTCAGCCGCCTGGTTGGTGCCCCTCCGGGTTACGTGGGCTATGACCAGGGCGGTCTGCTGACCGACGCGGTGCTGAAACACCCGCACTCTGTTGTGCTGTTGGATGAGATTGAGAAGGCGCACCAGGACGTCTACAACCTGCTGTTGCAGGTGATGGACCACGGTACCCTGACCGACAACAACGGCCGCAAGGCAGACTTCCGTAACGTCATTCTGGTGATGACCACCAATGCCGGTGTTCAGGAAACGGTGCGCAAGTCCATTGGCTTCAAGCAACAGGACCACAGCTTCGATGCGATGAGCGAGATCAACCGGGTGTTCACGCCGGAGTTCCGCAACCGCCTCGACTCCATCATCTGGTTCAACCACTTGGATATGCAGGTGATCGCCAAGGTGGTGGACAAGTTCCTGGTTGAGCTGCAGGCGCAGCTGGATGCCAAGGGCGTTTGCATGACCGTGACCGAGGATGCCCGGGTATGGCTGGCCGAGAAGGGCTACGACCGTGATATGGGCGCTCGGCCCATGGCGCGCCTGGTGCAGGAGGAGATCAAGAAGCCGCTGGCCAATGAGATCCTGTTCGGTCGTCTGCAGAAAGGTGGACGGGTCACCGTCGATGTCGACGAAAATGGCCTGGGTTTCAGCTATCCGGAAGCGGTGGCCGAAGCCACCACCTGATTTGCCGGCCAAACCAAAAAAGCCCCCGTTACCGGGGGCTTTCTTTTCTCACTTTCTCACCCCCAATACAAAAAGCCCGGCACGAGCCGGGCTTTTGCTTGGGGATGACCGATCAGCGAGAACGGAACACGATGCGACCTTTGGTCAGATCGTAGGGGGTCAGCGCCACAGTGACAGTGTCGCCGGTCAGAATGCGGATGTAGTGCTTGCGCATTTTGCCGGAGATGTGGGCGGTAACCACGTGTCCGTTTTCCAGTTCCACTCGGAACATGGTGTTAGGCAATGTCTCGAGGACGGTGCCTTGCATCTCGATGCTGTCTTCTTTTGCCATCTAGCAAATCATCCCGTTAAGTATGAGAAAAAATCCGGCGTATCATGCCGTAAAACCCCTGCACTGTAAAGGCGTCAGCCGCGCCAATCCCGCCACAACTGGCCATCAAGCCACTCAATGGGACGGAACTGGGTCTTGTAGGCCATCTTTGGGCAGGCGTCGATCTGGTAGCCCAGATAAAGATAGTCGCGACCCAACTGCTGGGCGAGGGCAATCTGGGCCAGAATGGCGCGGGTGCCCAGAGAGCGTCCCGCCAGTTCTGGCTGAAAGAAGGTGTAAGTGGCGGAAAGGCTGTTGGGAAGCAGGTCGGTCACCGCCACCAGCACCAGTTCGTCCTCTTTCCACGCTTCGATAAACAGTTGCTCCAGCCAGTCACACACCAGAAAGCGGTCAAACTGGTCGAGCGAGGGCGGGTACATCGGGCCGTCATTATGGCGCTGGCAGATGTACTCAAGATAGAGGGCCTGCTGGTCCGGAGTAGGATGGGTGGTGACCCGCCACTGCAGGTCATCGTTCTTGTTCAGAACCCGACGCTGTGAACGGCTGGGCTGAAAACGCTGTACTGGCAAACGTACCGGCACACAGGCCTGGCAGCCCTGGCAGTGGGGTCGATAAATCTGCGCGCCGGAGCGCCGGAATCCCAGTGCCAACAGCTGCTCAAACTGGCCGACGTCCACCGGGTCACGGTTGACCAGCAGCTGCTCATGCTGTTCCGGCAGGTAGCTGCAAGGGAAGCTCTGGCTTAAGCCAAGGCTGAGGTGACGGATGTCAGACATCGAAGGCGTACCTCCCGCTTTGCCAGGTGCCTTCCGGCAGGGGCTGGTCCCTCAGTGCGCGGAGATGGCTGAGGAACTCCTGGCGCGGCAGCAACTGAGCGCCAAGGCGCATCAGGTGGTCGTTCGGTACCTGGGCGTCAATCCAGCGACCGCCGGCTTTATGCAGATGGCTGGAGAGCGCCCAAAAGGCGGCCTTGGAGGCGTTACTGCGGGTGTGGAACATCGATTCACCGCAAAACAGGCTGCCAATCGCCAGGCCATACAAGCCGCCGATCAGCTCATTCCCATCCCAAACCTCAACGGAATGGGCATGGCCTTCGTGGTGCAGGCGCCGGTAAGCGTGCTGCATCTCTTCGCTGATCCAGGTGCCATCCTGGTTGTTACGGGGGGCTGCGCAGGCTGCAATGACGCGGTCAAAGGCCAGGTCGATGCTGTATTGCCAGCCTTGTTGGCGGACGGCTTTACGCAGGCTGCGCGACGGTGACAGGGTGTAGATGTCGAAAACCGCCCGGGGATTCGGGCTCCACCACAGGATCGGGTCGCCGGGATTGAACCAGGGGAAGATGCCATTACGGTAGGCGTGGAGCAGCCGGTCCGGGCTCAGGTCGCCGCCAATGGCCAGTAAACCATTGGGATCATCCAGGGCCTGGTGAGCGGGCGGAAACCACTGGGCGTGTTGATTGAGATAACTTACGGCACTGACCATATTGGGCTTATAGTAGGGGCATGGCGTCAATACGAGCGGACTCCCATGCTGACAAAAAGACTTTCCCTGATGTTGATAGGTTTTATTCTAGCGGCCAATGCGCTGGCAAACTACAACCGTAACCAGGCGGTGCCGGTGGAAAAGGTGGTCTATGGTGCCGTGGAATCGGTGCGGGAGATCAGCCGGGAAGAGTTGATCGAAGACCGTAACCGGGGCTGGAAGGTGTTTGGCGGGGCGGTACTTGGCGGCGTGATAGGCCACCAGTTTGGCGGTGGCAGCGGCCAGGATGTTGCCACGGTGCTGGGGGCGCTGGCTGGCGCCGGTTTGGCCAATCGCTCGGCCAACCAGTATCAGGTGAAGCAATACCGCCTGGTTGAGCTGATGATTCAGGCCGAGAGTGGTGAACAGGTGATGGTGATTCAGGACTTTGACCCGGGCATGGTGTTCCGGGCCCGGGATCAGGTGCGCATCGTCTATCTGGCCGGAGGCCAGGTGCGGGTGGATAAAGCGATGTAGCGCAAAAAGAAACGGGGCCAGTTGGCCCCGTTTTCGTTATCCCTCGTGCTCGGCGAGCTGACCGTTGTCCATCAACAACACCCGGTCCATCTGAGCCAACGCCGCCCGGCGATGGGTGATGTAGAGCAGGGTGCGGTCAGGCCGGTGTGCCAGCATGGCGGCCAGTACCCGGGCTTCGGTGCCCTCATCCAAGCCTTCGGTCGGTTCGTCCAGCAGCAATACCGGCGCCGGATGCAGCAGGGCGCGGGCGAGGCCTAGACGGCGGCGTTCGCCACCGGACAGCTGACGTCCGCCTTCACCCAACCACTGCATCAACCCCTGTTCGGCGGCGAGGTAGCCCAGCTCAACCTGTTCCAGTGCCACCACCAACTGCGCGTCGGTAGCCTGAGGGGCGGCGATGCGAAGGTTATCCGCCAGGGTGTCATTAAAGATATGAACCCGTTGGCTGATGTGGCACAGGGTTTGGGTCAGCGCGCGGTGCTGGTAGGACTCCAGCGCTTCGCCATTGAGCCGGATCTGACCCTGTTGCGGGCTGAACTGGCGGGTCAGCAGATCCAGCAGGGTGGATTTGCCGCAGCCGGTTCGACCCAGTATCGCGACCTTTTCCCCGGCTTTCAGGGTCAGGTTCAGGTTATCCAGTACTGGGTCGAGTGCGCCGGGATACTGATAGCCCAGCGCGTCGATGCTCAGCGACTCAAAGGTTTCCGGTGCGGTTTTGTCGCCAAACTGTTGGTCCGGTTCCATCTCCAGAATGGGGCGTAGGCGCTGTGCCGCACTCAGGGTATGGCCCAGATGCTGGAACGCATTGGCGACCGGCGCCAGCGCTTCAAAGCTGGCCAGGGTGGCGAACACCAGCAGGGCCAGCAGCGGGCCCGGAGGCGTGGCGCTGCCCATCTGTTCCCAACCCAGCCAGATCATCAGCAGCAACACCCAACCGTTGAGGCTGGTGATCAGGGCCTGAGACAAGCCGGTCAGGCGCGCCATCGCACGTTGGCCATCCAGCAGGGCCTGCTCCTGTTCGTGCAAACGCTGACGCTGGGCTTGTGTGGCACCAAATACCGCCAGTTCGCTCTGGGCTTCCAGCCAGTCACCCAGTGCCAGTCGAAGGCCGGTAAGACGCTCTGACAGCGCCTGGCCGGGTTTCAGGCCGAGCCGGTAGAACACCAGGGGAAACAGCAACAGCAAAGCGAACAGGGTGCCACCGAGAATCAACGAGAGTCGGGTGTCAAAAAACGCGATAAGTCCCATCAGGGCGAGGATCGCCACGGCACCGGCCACCACAGGCGTGATCAAGCGCAGGTAGAGATGGTCCAGCGCATCGATGTCCGCCACCATGCGGTTGAGCAGATCACCGTCTCGCAGGTCTTTCAACTGACCCGGTCCCAATGGCGCCAGGCGCTGGAAGAACCAGGTACGCAGCGTCGCCAGCAGCCGGAAGGTGGCATCATGGCTGACCACCCGTTCGGCCCAGCGGGCGGCGGTACGGCTGACCGACAGGAAGCGCACGCCACCGGCGGGCATCATGTAATTGAACTCGGCGCTGCGGGTAATCACCAGGCCAGCCACGGCAGTGGCGGCAATAAACCAACCGGACAGCGACAATAAGCCAATGCTGCCGATCAGGGTCAGCACGGCCAGCAGGATGCCCAGGCTGAGTCGACCCCAGTGTTGGCGGTAAAGCGCCAGGAAGGGTTTCAGGTCACCCATTGAGACCTCCCATGACCAGTTGCTGGTCGCCCTGAGCCAACTGTTCCGGACGGTGGCTGATCAGCACCGTGGTGCGGCCCTGACGGGCCTGTTGAAGCGCCTGATTCACCAGTTGCTCACTGTCCCGATCGAGGCTGGCACTGGGCTCATCCAGTAATAGCAGCGGGGAGGGTTTGAGCAGGGCACGGGCCAACGCCAGGCGCTGGGCCTGGCCGACGGAGAGGCCACCAGCACGGTCGTTCACCTGGTAGCTCAGCTGGCCCGGTAAACGGCGAACAAACTCGGCGGCGTGGGCCTGTTCCAGCACAGACCAGAGTTGCTCGTCGCTGGCGTCCGGCGCGGCCAGGCGCAGGTTTTCCGCCACGGTGCCATGCAGCAGCACCGGGTTCTGGCCCAGCCAGGTCAGATGTTGAAGCCACGCGCCTCGTGGCAGCTGGGACAGCTCAATGCCATTGACGGTGAGACTGCCCTGGTAGGGCAGGAAGCCCATCAGTGCCTGCATCAGCGAGGTTTTACCGCTGCCGGTCACGCCGCCGACGGTGAGCAACTCGCCCGGCTCTGCCCGGAAGCTGATGGGCGCCGTCAGGGCCTTACCCTGAGCGGTGGTGACCACCAGATCCCGGGCTTCCAGAGCGATCTTTCCGGTGTTATCCAGTTTGGCGTCACTGGATTGTGTCAGCTCCGGGGTGTCGATAAAGCGGATCAGCGATTCCGCGGCACCCAGGGCCTGGGCCTTGGCGTGGTAATAGGCCCCCAGATCACGGAACGGCTGGAAAAATTCCGGTGCCAGTATCAGCACCAGCAGGCCGGTCAGCAGGGTAACGCCAGCACCATAGTGGCCGAAGTTGAGCTCGCCGAGGTAGCTAAAACCGAAATAGACCGCGACAACCGCGATGGAGATGGAGGCAAAAAATTCCAGTACGGCGGAGGACAGGAACGCCATACGCAGCACCTCCATGGTGCGGCGGCGGAACTGATCGGACGCCATCTCCATGCGGGAAACCTCTGCGTCCACCCGATCGAACTGGCGCACGGTGCGCAGGCCGCGCAGACGGTCCAGAAAGTGGCCCGACAGCCGCGCCAGAGCCAGGAAATTGCGTTTGTTGGCATCCGCGGCGCCCATACCTACCACCACCATAAACAGTACGGTGAGCGGTGCGGTGACCGTAAAGATCAGCCCGGCGGCCCAGTTGATGGGGAACACCACCACCAGGATGGCCGCGGGGATAAGCCCCACCAGCATCATCTGCGGCAGGTACTTGGCGTAGAACTCCTGCAACTTTTCGACCTGTTCCAGCAACATCGCTGACCAACTGCCGCTGGGCTGCTGCTGGATGTAGGCCGGGCCGAGCCGGCCGAGCTTGTCGAGCAGCTCCCGGCGCAGTACCTGGCGAACCCGGGCGCCGGCCTCAAAACCGGCCACCTCTTTGCCATAGAGGCAAAGTGACCGCGCCGGGAACAGCAGCGCCAGCAGGATCATGGACTGGGTAAAGTCGGACAGAGGCTGGTTATTGATGATCAGGCCATGCAGGAGGGAAGCCATCAGCCAGGCCTGACCGATGATAAGAAGGCCATTGGCAAAGCCCAGCAGTGTGGCCAGACGTTGCCATCCACGACCCGACAGGGCCGCTTCTTTAAGCCAGCTGGTGAGCTGGCGTTCAGTGTCTTTGTCCATGGGGAACCTGACAAAATGGGGCCCGACGGGCCCCATTGTGGATCACTCGTGCAATGTTTATTGCGCGTCGAGGAAGCGTTCTGCGTCCAGTGCAGCCATACAGCCGGTACCGGCAGAGGTGATCGCCTGGCGGTAGTTGTGATCCATCACATCACCCGCGGCAAAGACGCCGGGTACGGAGGTGGCCGTGGCGTTACCTTCAAGCCCGCTCTGCACCAGAATATAGCCGTCTTTCATCTCCAGCTGGCCTTCGAAGATCTGGGTGTTGGGCTGGTGGCCGATGGCGATAAACACGCCGTCCACTTTCAGCTCTTCGGTGGCTTCGGAGCGGGTGTCCTTGATGCGGGCACCGGTCACGCCCATCTCGTCACCCAGAACCTCATCCAGAGTGCGGTCGGTGTGCAGAACAATGTTGCCGTTCGCTACTTTATCCATCAGGCGCTTAACCAGAATCTTCTCCGCGCGGAAGCTGTCGCGACGGTGGATAAGATGGACCTCGGAGGCGATGTTGGACAGGTAGAGGGCTTCCTCTACGGCGGTGTTGCCACCGCCAACAACGGCAACCGGCTTATTGCGGTAGAAGAACCCGTCACAGGTGGCACAGGCGGAGACGCCGCGGCCCTGGAAGGCGGTCTCGGATTCCAGACCCAGGTACTTGGCGCTCGCACCGGTGGCAATCACCAGGGCGTCACAGGTGTACTCGCCGCTGTCGCCTTTCAGGCGGTAGGGGCGGGACTTCAGATCCACTTCGTTGATGTGGTCAAACACGATTTCAGTTTCAAAGCGCTCGGCGTGGGCCTTCATACGCTCCATCAGACCCGGGCCGGTCAGGCCTTCCGGGTCGCCAGGCCAGTTTTCCACTTCCGTGGTGGTGGTGAGCTGGCCTCCCTGCTGCATGCCGGTGATCATTACCGGGTTCAGGTTGGCGCGGGCCGCGTACACCGCAGCGGTGTAACCAGCGGGGCCGGAACCCAGGATCAGCAGTTGGCAATGCTTTACGTCACTCATTGAACTCTCCGAGTCTTCATCGTTGTGCACGCGATTCTAAAAAAAAGGACCGGTAAAAGAAACGGGGGCTGTCGCCCCCGTCACATTGATAAAGCCGATTGACCCAATCAGGCTTTTACCAGTTCGTTCGGATTGAAGTACGGGTAGTCCAATGCCTCGGCGACTTCACGGCAGGTAACTTTGCCATCCATCACGTTCAGGCCGTTCATCAGATGCGCATCATCCAGCAGGGCTTTGGCGTAGCCTTTCTCTGCCAGGGCAATGATGTAGGGCAGGGTGGCGTTGTTCAGGGCGAAGGTTGAGGTACGCGGTACGGCACCGGGCATGTTGGCCACACAGTAGTGAACCACGTCATCAACGATGTAAACCGGATCCTGGTGGGTGGTGGGCTTGGAGGTCTCCACACAACCGCCCTGGTCGATGGCAACGTCCACGATGGCCGCACCGGGCTTCATCTTGGTGATGTGGTCACGGGTAACCAACTTCGGCGCCGCAGCGCCAGGGATCAGTACACCGCCAATCACCAGGTCCGCTTCCAGTACGTGCTGTTCCAGCGCCTCTGCGGTGGAGTAGATCACTTTGGCGCGGTTCTCGAACTGGTTGTTCAGTTCCCGCAGGACGTTTACGTTGCGGTCGAGGATGGTCACGTCTGCACCCATACCAACGGCCATCAGCGCGGCGTTACGGCCTACCATGCCGCCACCGATAACCACGACTTTGGCCGGCTCAACACCCGGTACGCCGCCCAACAGCATGCCGCGACCCTGGTTGGATTTCTCCAGCGCCTGGGCACCGGCCTGGATGGACATGCGACCAGCCACTTCAGACATCGGGGCCAGCAGGGGCAGGCCGCCACGGGCGTCGGTTACGGTCTCATAGGCGATGCAGATGGCGCCGCTCTTCACCAGGTCTTCGGTTTGCGGGGCATCCGGGGCCAGGTGGAGGTAGGTAAACAGGATTTGGCCGGGGCGCAGCATGGCACGCTCAACGGCTTGCGGTTCTTTTACTTTGACGATCATGTCGGCCTGGGCAAATACGCCTTCGGCGCTGCCGATGATCTCGGCGCCAGCGTCAACATAATCCTGATCGGTACAGCCAATTCCGATGCCCGCTTGGGTTTCAACCAGAACTTGGTGGCCGCGGATGGTCAGCTCACGCACACTGGCGGGAACCATCCCGACGCGATATTCATGGTTCTTAATTTCCTTGGGTACACCGATGATCATGCTTCTCCGTCCTCTTATTAGGTTTATTGTTGGATTGCGTTACGGCTAATTAATTCGCGATATTTTACTTGGCCTTAGCCGTCCGGTTAGTATATTCTCCCGTCGGGAGCATTTCCCCCGATTTATTTGGGTGCACACAGGACAATATCCCGCGTCAGACGGGAACTAAGGAAGTATTCATGGCATATAACAAGAAAAAGCCGTTAAAAGAACTTGATAGAATCGACCGCAACATCCTGAATGAACTGCAACGGGATGGCCGGATCTCCAATGTGGAGCTGTCCAAGCGCGTCGGTCTCAGTCCGACCCCCTGCCTTGAGCGGGTTAAGCGACTGGAAAGACAGGGCTTTATTCTCGGTTACACTGCTCAGGTCAACCCTCACTACCTCGGCGCATCGCTGCTTGTATACGTCGAGATCTCCCTCAATCGCGATACCCCTGATGTCTTCGAACAGTTCAACCGTGCGGTTATGGAACTCGAAGATGTGCAGGAGTGCCACCTCGTTTCCGGCGATTTCGACTACCTGTTGAAGACCCGCGTAAGCGATATGACTGCGTACCGCCGCTTGTTGTCTGAAACCCTGCTGCGTCTGCCAGCGGTGAAGGACACCCGCACCTACGTGGTGATGGAGGAGGTAAAACAGACCAGTCGGGTGCAGATCTCCAACATGGCAACCGCCTGAACCCCGGCAATCTGCGCAAAAGTGCCCCAATCGGGGCACTTTTTGTTTGTATGGCAGGATGATGGTGATGCAACGGTAGGTAACAACCAGTCGCTTTTGGTAAGGTAAGCGGGTTATTCATCTTTTTTTGGACCGGTCGAGGAGCGACACTTGTCATCGTCCAACCTGCAACCAATGACGGGCCTGCAGCGCCTGATGGAAGGGGGCCTGATCCTCAGCACCATCGTGGCACTGTTTATGTTGATGGCCCTGGCCACCTTTCACCCGGCAGACCCGGGCTGGAGCCAGACCGCGTGGGATGGCCCGGTCAGTAACGCGATGGGCGCGGTAGGCGCCTGGATCGCGGATATACTGTTTTTCGTGTTTGGCCTGACCGCTTATCTGGTGCCCCCGGTTTGTGCGGCCATCGGTTGGCTGGCGTTTCATCAGGCATACCGCCTGGCTGAACTGGACTACTTCTCAGTCGGACTGCGGGTTATCGGTTTTCTGCTGACCGTACTCAGCTTTGCGGCATTGGCGTCAATGAACGCCGATGATCTGCATTACTTCTCCGCCGGTGGCGTGGTAGGCGACGTCGTCAGCGCGGCCATGCTGCCCTATTTCAACCTGTTGGGCACCACGCTGTTCCTGCTTTGCTTTATCGGCGCGGGCTTTACCCTGATGACTGGCATCAGCTGGCTGACCGTTGCCGAGAAGGTGGGTGAGGGCACCATCGCCCTGGGCCTGATGCTGTGGAACCTGCCTCGCCATTTCAGTCATGAAGACCGTGATACCGAAGACACCCGTGGCTTTATGGAACTGGTTGATCGCTTTAAGCGCCGCAAAGACCAGGATCACGACGATGACGATGAGGTGTCTGGGGCAGCTGAAACCAACCAGTATCAGGAGGAGCCTGCCTGGCAGGCGTTCGATGACGCCGAACCCGTCCTGAAGCGAGAGCCTGAGTTCTCGGCTGAGCCGATTTTGGACACCGAAGTTCGCATCGAACCTGAGCTGGCACCGCCTTGGGTGGGCGGCCCTGAACCTGAGAGTGCTGCCGACGACGCCAAACCGGCACTGGAACCCTATCTGGCGGCCGCGATGGACAAAGCCGGGGTGACGCTGCCTGAGGTGCCCACCACGCCAATGCCCACGCTGGAGCTGCTGGACCGCCCCAATAAGTCCCAGAACCCCATCAGCCAGGAGGAATTGGATGCCATTGCGCGCCTGGTGGAAGCCAAACTGCTCGACTTCAACGTCACCGCCACCGTCGTGGATGTCCATCCCGGTCCGGTGATTACCCGGTTTGAGCTGGATCTGGCGCCCGGCGTTAAGGTGTCGAAAATCACCAACCTGGCCAAGGACCTTGCCCGGGCGCTCTCCGCGGTATCGGTGCGGGTGGTTGAGGTGATCCCCGGCAAATCGGTGATCGGCCTGGAACTGCCAAACAAATTCCGTGAAATCGTGTATCTGCGTGACGTGCTGGACAGTGAGCGATTCGAGCAAGCCAAGTCAGACCTGACCATGGTGCTGGGTCAGGACATCTCCGGCTATCCGGTGGTGGTGGACCTGGCTAAGATGCCGCACCTGCTGGTGGCTGGTACCACCGGTTCCGGTAAGTCGGTCGGGGTTAACGTGATGATCCTGAGCCTGCTCTACAAGTCGACCCCGGAAGAGGTTCGACTGATCATGATCGACCCCAAAATGCTTGAACTGTCGGTCTATGAAGGCATTCCACACCTCTTGTGTGAAGTGGTCACCGATATGAAGGAGGCCTCCAACGCCTTGCGCTGGTGTGTGGGAGAGATGGAGCGCCGCTACAAGCTGATGTCAGCACTGGGGGTGCGTAACCTTAAAGGCTACAACGCCAAGGTGCTGGAGGCCCGTGAAGCGGGTGAGCCGATTAAAGACCCGTTCTGGCAGCCTGAACAGTCTATGGCCACCGAAGCGCCGGAACTGGAGAAACTGCCGGCCATCGTGGTGGTGGTGGATGAGTTTGCCGACATGATGATGATCGTCGGCAAAAAGGTGGAAGAGCTGATTGCTCGTATCGCCCAGAAGGCCCGTGCGGCCGGTATCCACCTCATTCTGGCCACCCAGCGCCCCTCTGTGGACGTGATTACCGGCCTGATTAAGGCCAACATCCCGACCCGCATCGCGTTCCAGGTGTCCAGCCGGGTCGACTCCCGCACCATTCTGGACCAACAGGGCGCGGAGCAGCTGTTGGGGCAGGGCGATATGCTCTACCTGCCGCCCGGCACCGGCGTGCCTATCCGGGTACACGGCGCCTTCGTTGACGACCACGAAGTGCATAAGGTGGTGGCCGACTGGGCAGCCCGTGGCAAGCCGCAGTATATTGATGAAATCCTGGCGGGTGAGACCGGCGGCGAGCAGATTCTGCTGCCGGGCGAAGCCGCTGAGAATGGCGAGGACGCTGACCCGCTCTATGATGAAGCGGTGGCCTTTGTATTGGAGAGTCGCCGGGCGTCCATCTCCAGCGTCCAGCGCAAACTTAAGATTGGCTACAACCGGGCCGCCCGCCTGGTTGAGCAGATGGAACAGAGCGGCCTGGTGAGCCCACCGGGTCATAATGGTAACCGAGACGTATTGGTACCCGGACCACAGCAATGACGAAATTGAAAACCTTAACCCTGGCCCTTGGTGCACTGGTTGCACCGCTGGCCATGGCCGCGCCGCAACAGGCATTGCAAGCCAAACTGGCGCAGTTGCCTGAGTTTGAAGCCCAGTTTGAACAGGTGGTCACCGACCCCGATGGCACCCTGTTGCAACAGGGCCAGGGCAGCCTGGCGATGGCGGTACCGAACCGATTTGCCTGGCATCAGCAGGCGCCGGAAGAGAGCGTCATCCTGTCCGACGGCGAAGACGTCTATCTGTATGACCCCCTGCTGGAGCAGGTCAGCATCTATGACCTGCAGGACGCCACCGGGCAGACCCCGCTGTCGCTGCTGTCCAGCAACGACGAGGCGGAATGGGCTGCCTATCAGGTCAGCCAGAATGGCGACTGCTTTACGCTGACGCCCTCGGATGCCGACGGGATCCAGACCATGGCGATCTGCTTTGATGGCGATGCCATCGAAAGCCTCTCATTGGTGGATGGTCAGCAGGTGGAAACCCGCATGACCCTGTCTCGCTTCCACACTGGCCCGTTGGAGCAGGGTCGATTCACCTTTGCCGCCCCGGAAGGCACTTTGGTTGACGACCAACGCAACCCATGAGCTCACTGAGTCTGAACTTCGGCCCTGATTTCCGGCCTCTGGCCGCCCGTATGCGGCCGGAAACCCTGGATGATTATGTCGGTCAGGAGCACCTGCTGGGTCCGGGCAAGCCGCTGCGCGCGGCGTTGGAAGCGGGACGGGCTCACTCCATGCTGCTTTGGGGCCCGCCGGGCACCGGCAAAACCACACTGGCTGAACTGGTGGCCCGATACGCCAATGCCCATGTGGAGCGTATCTCTGCCGTGACCTCCGGGGTCAAGGAGATCCGCGCCGCCATCGATAAGGCTAAGGACATTGCGGCCGCCCATGGTCGGCAGACTCTGCTGTTTGTGGATGAAGTCCATCGGTTTAACAAGAGCCAGCAGGACGCCTTTCTGCCCCATATCGAAGATGGCACCGTGATTTTTATCGGTGCCACCACTGAAAATCCCTCGTTTGAAGTCAACAACGCGCTGCTGTCCCGAACCCGGGTCTACGTCATCAAAAAACTGGAAGAGTCGGCGATCCTGTCGTTGTTGCAGCATGCGCTGACCGACCCGGATAAAGGGCTGGGCAAGTTGAACCTGTCGCTGCCTGAGCCGGTGGCTCGCCAGCTGGCTTCGCTGGTGGATGGCGATGCGCGTCGGGCCCTGAACCTGCTGGAACTGATGGCCGATATGGCCGAGGACGGCCAGCTCAGCGAGGCGTTGCTCAAAGAGGTTGCGGGTGAGCCGGTAGCGCGGTTCGACAATAAAGGCGACCAGTTTTACGACCTGATCTCGGCGGTTCATAAGTCCGTTCGTGGCAGCAATCCGGATGCGGCGCTGTATTGGTATTGTCGTATTCTGGAGGGCGGGGGTGACCCGCTGTACGTTGCCCGTCGCTGCCTTGCCATTGCGTCTGAAGACGTGGGCAATGCGGATCCCCGCGGGATGGAGGTGGCACTTAACGCCTGGGACTGTTTCCAGCGGGTGGGGCCGGCCGAAGGCGAGCGGGCGATCGCGCAGGCGTTGGTTTACCTGGCCTGCGCCCCCAAGAGCAATGCGGTCTATACCGCCTTCAAGGCCGCCCGCCAAATGGCCAGGCAAACGCCGGAGCAGGAAGTGCCGGTGCACCTGCGCAACGCCCCAACGTCGCTTTTGAAGGAGCTGGGACACGGTGCTGAGTATCGTTATGCCCACGACGAACCGGGCGCCTACGCGGCTGGCGAGCGCTATCTGCCGGATGCCTTGGCGGGCACGCGCTTCTACCATCCCACTACCCGGGGGTTGGAAAAGAAGATAGGCGAAAAGCTGGCCTATCTGGCGGAACTGGACAGACAAAGCGAGGACAAACGCGATGCATAACTGGCTGGCCGTTGCGCTGGGCGGCGCCATTGGGGCGTCGCTCCGCTACGGCACCTCGATTTTGGCTCTCCGGCTGTTTGGCACCGCGTTTCCCTATGGCACCCTGGCGGTGAACTGCGTGGGCTCGTTCGCTATGGGTGCGCTGTACGCTTACGGCGCCAGCGCTGAACTGTCGCCGCACTGGAAGGCATTGATTGGGGTAGGGCTGCTTGGGGCGTTGACCACCTTCTCCACCTTCTCAAATGAAACCCTGTTGCTGATGCAGGAGGGGGCGTGGTTAAAGGCGGCACTGAATATTTCCCTGAATCTGGTGCTCTGCCTGCTAATGGTGTTTTTGGGTCAGCAGTGGATATATTCCTACGCCAAGTAAGTATTAATAAAACGCCCTGCATCTGCAGGGCGTTTTATTATGTGCTGGTGTTAAACACCTGATTTATTAATTACCAACAGGCGGTCGGGGCCCGTTGATCAGATTGATTCAGCGTTAGCGGAGAGCAACGGGTCGAGCCCTCTTTATCATCGGTCTGTCCGTCCTTAGCGGTCGCGGTCAGGGTGTAGCTGGCGCCGCTGCTGGTCAGGGCAAAGCTGTAATAGTCCGACTCCATCCCCAACACCGAGCTCATCTCACCGCTGCTGATGTTGCTGCAGCTTGCGAAGGTGGTGCCGTGCTGGCCATAACTGCCGCAGGTGATCCGATACTCCTCCAGCAGCAATTGAGCATTCATTAAGGATTCCACCGCTTCCGCCCGACGGGCTTCCAGCACGTATTGCTGATACGACGGGGCGGCGATGGCGGTGAGAATGGCCAGAATGGCAATAACAATCATCAGCTCGACCAAGGTGACGCCGGCCTGTTGAATGGTGCGCTTCTGCATGACGTTCCCTGTCCTATGTGTACAAGATGTAATTGAAATAAGGGGCAAATCGCAATAGGCTTACAATAAGCATACATGCAAGTGGCATTCAGAGGGAACTGATTGTGAGCACTGTCACAACAATGGCGTTCAGACGAGATCAGGGACTGACCCTGCTTGAACTGCTGATAGCCCTGACCGTCCTGGCGATTTTCATCGCCGTGGCGGTTCCCTCCTACCAGAATTTGTCCCGCACCCTGACGGTAAAAGGCGCCGCTTTCGACTTCTTTGAAAGTTACCACCTGGCCAAGACCGAGGCGATCAAACGCAACCTCGACACTGTCACCATCAAGTTTCTCAGCAGTGACAGTGGCTGGTGCTACCGGATCACTGACACCCCAGATACCTGCACCTCCTGCAGCAGCGCAGGCGCCGCTCAATGCAGCATCGCCGGTGACGGCCGACTTCGAGGCGGCAGCAGCGACGATTTTGACCATGTGACCATGACCTCGGATTACCTCAGTGGCGGCAGTGGCGTGGTGTCTATTCCCAATCGCCGCACCACACTCGATGAGGGCAGTGGCAGTACCACCTTTGCCATGGGGGATTCGGTGCAGGTCAGTGTGCGATTGACCAATGCCGGCCTGGCCAACATCTGCGTGCCCACAGGGGCAGACTCGGTACTCGGCGTGGAGTCCTGCTCATGAATCGAGGTCGCGTTAAGGGCTTTACCCTGGTTGAACTGATGGTGGCCGCGGCGGTGGGCCTGATTCTGCTTTCAGCACTGCTTACCTTCTTCTCCGGCAACCTACGGGCCAACAGCACCACATTGGAGCTGTCGCGCCTGAATCAGGAGCTTCAGACGGCGATGACCGTGATCGCCAGAGACATACGCCGGGCGGGCTACCGCGCTGACGGGCTGGTCAATCGCGATAACACCGATACTGCCCAGAACCAGGCCTTTATGTTTCTGCCGGGCAGCATTGATGGCGGCGGTACCTGGACCCCCCGCCACCTGGATTTACTGGCGACCGGGGGCAGCCATGCCGATGGTGGGCCCTATCAATGCATTGTGTTGAAGTCCGACACGGACGACTACCAGGACGCGGTGGCCACGCTCGCCCAGGGCGATGTGGTTGGCTACAAGATGGTTTCCGGCCGCATTCTGAGGGGAGGCTGGGACGACACCTCGGCGGAAGCGGATTGCGACAACATTGACTGGTCCGCCACCGACATCGCGTTAACCAGCGCTGACATCGAGATCACCGAACTTACGTTTTTGCTGGACCCGCCTCTGCAGGCTGGCGGCGAGCGCCTGATCCAATCCATCGAAGTAACCCTGTCCGGTGCCGTCGTGGATAAGCCGGGTTTAAGCCTGACCCTGAATCAGCGGGTCAGGCTCAGAAATAACAGTTACTAGGACCACCTTATGCGCACGGATAGCCAGGGCTTTGTCACACTCGGAACCACCTTGTTGGTGTTGCTGATACTGACCAGTGTCACCCTGTTTGCGGGCAGGGTGTTGCTGAAGGAGAAGCGCATCTCCTTTAACGAGCAGCAGTACACCATGGCCTTCTCCTATGCCGAATCGGGACTGGAAGCCGCTTCCCGGTTACTGCTGTCGGATTTTGCCACGATATGCCTCAAGGACCCGGACCTGCCCACCAGTGAGAGCAATCCGGACAATCAGGCCCAGGTGATGATTCCGGGGACCAGTGAAGAGGTGACGGCCACCTGGGAGTGCAATGCCCAGTCACCGGCCAATATCGAAGAGGCGTTACCCGTCACCATTCGGGCGGAATATGAGGCCAGCGATGGTGGCAGCGCCGCCGTGGTTTCGGAGATTTTCGGGCTGACCCCGTTGTTTAACCTGGGTGACCCGGCGCCGTTAACCCTGGCCAGTGCCAGCAAGTTCAATGGCACGCTGGATATCGGTGCCAACCCTAATGGTGGAGGCACCGGCGTGCCACTGTCGATCTGGGCCGGGACCACCGACGATTTTACCGGTGCCGCGACCACCTGTGGGGTGGAGGAGTTCGCCATTGGCGGAGGGGCCTGCAACACGGGCAACCGTGTGTATTCGGAAAAGTCGAAGGGCTCCACCAAGAGTGATTTTGTCCAGGGTGGTCAGGATATCGTGATTGATGATCCGAGCTTTCCTCAGGACATGTTTGAGTTTGCCTTCGGCATCTCCACCGAAAACTGGGAACAGATCTACCAACGCGGTGCCATCAAGATCGATGACTGTGCCAGCCTGACCAGCAGTGACACCGGGATTTTTGTGTTTGAGGGCAGCGGTTTAACGAGCTGCAGTGTCGGCACCATTGGCACTCCGACCGCGCCGGTCATTTTGGTGGCGGTGGATGCTGACCTCGACCTCAAAACCGGCCCCAGCTATGGCGTGCTGTTTGCCTTCGACAGCAGCCCGGACAATGGCGTCGTTGACGCCAGTGTGAAGTTGTCTGGTACGGCGCTGGTCTACGGTGCGGTAATGAGCAATAGCGATGAAGTACCCAATATGAATGGCAGCGCTGCCGTTGCCTGGCATCCGGAAGTTTTTGGGGCGTTTGACGAAGATACTTTAGGCACCTTCCGGCCGCTGGTCCGTGTGGCGGGCAGCTGGAAAGACTTCTGACTAAGGAAAGCGATATGACACTGCGCAAAAAACAACGCGGTTTCGGTCTTATCGAGGTTCTGATTGCCGCCCTCGTGATAGGCCTGGGTATTGCGGCACTTACCCGACTGCAGGGCGATTTTCTTAAAGCCACATCGTCGACCAGCCAGCGGGAGGTCGCACTGAAACTGGCGCACGCCAAGCTGGACGATCTGCGCAGCTTCTCATTCGACGATGGGGTGGGGGGCTTTGATTTCGCAGACATCGCCAACAATGCAGGCGGCCGCTCTGATGAGCTGACCGCCGGCACCAATGTGGTGTACAAGTCCCACAACTTTGCCCTCAGCTGGCAGGTCACCGACTATAAGCTGGAGGGCGGCGCTTACGTTGCGACGACGGACCCTGCGGACACGGTCGAGCAGAAAGCGATTGTGGTTAACGTCAGCTGGACCGATGCCAATGGCCGCTCCCAGACGCTGTCTTTGCCCTATACCCTGTCTCCAACCAACCCCGATACCGGCACCGCCTCTTCCGGGGGCGCAGCCGGCTTGGCAGGTGACTCACCGACCGTCGCCCACCAGGATGCGGCGGCCCCGGACGTGATCGACATTGATTTGGGTGACGGCAGCAAGCGGGAAACCTCCAAACCGTTGCCGGAAGTCGAAAGCAAAGACGGCATCGTGTTAGTGCAGTTCGATTCCATCAACTTCGACAACGGCGACGACCAGAAGATTGTGCAGGAGGACAACCTTACCGTCAGTTGCAACTGTGAGAAGTCGCTGACCAGCGCCGACACCAATAACCCGGTGCAGCTCAAGTGGGCGGACTCTGAACTTTACTGGGAACAGATTGGCACCTCGGTTAAGCCCACCGGCACCTCTTTGGCAACTGGCACCAGTCAGGCCGTGGCGCTGTGTAACCGCTGCTGCGCGGATCACTTTGATGCAGGCAGTGGTGGTGCGGATCGTCTGGAAAATCACTACAGCTACGACAGCGGTCGTTGGGGCAACAAACGCTACTACCTGGATGGCGACGCCTTCCGCGAGGCGAATGCGGGGGACGCGTATCTTGAAGCCTGCCGACTGATGCGCATCAACGGCCATTACGTCCTGATGCCCGACTGGCAGCAGGTGAATCAGGAGGTGATGACCCGCAATCACCTGGCCAGCACGGCGACTGTGGCAGAGTACCAGACTCGGGTTGAAACCATCCTCAAAGACTTTGCCTCCCAATCCAAGAATTATGAGACAGACCCCGAGGATTACGAGTACGCCGCCAGCACGGCCAATTTTCCTCAGCGGTCGATCATCATCTCACCGTTCACCAGCACCCGGACTCAGTTTATGGGACGGGCCATCTACGTCGACCCCATTGAAAACTACGGCGACAGCCCCTCATCGATGCCGTTGAACGCTTACCCATTCCACGAGATCAACAATACGCTGCTGGCAGACTGGGCGTTGTATGACTGTGGGAGCAGCAGCTTTAACGCGTCCGCCAGCGACCCAACGTCCAGTTGCACCCTTTGCACCAAAAGTACCGATGACTACGATTGCGGCGATGTGGCTATCAGCAATCAGCCGGTGGCAGGGTCGAAATCCGCCGTGGCAGATGCGGACTACTACCAGGGCTACTACAGCCGCGGTGAATTGACTTACAACACCAGTGCCAGCGGTAACTTTATCGTTAAGGTGACCTCCCGCAAGAGCAATTCGGGCGTGACCGGAACCGGCCCTATCTCGCAGTACGACGCCGATACGGTATTTGAACGCTTTATCGGTGTGGCCTTCGATGCGGATGGTGAGGATGGCGGCGACGGCAGTGGAACCGCTCTGACCGTCGGCGGACGCATCTTCTGCTACACCGCCGCGCTTGATAACAAAACCGGTGCGTTTGAAGGCTGGACCAGTTGCGACAAGAAAACCTTCTCGGCCTCGGTCACCAGCAGCATTGGCGATTGTCCGGATCAACCGGTTCTGCAGGGCAGTGCAACCCCCTCATTTGGTTGCGTGTTGCCAGCGGATTGGATTGCTGACGATGGTGTTGATAATGACCTGACCTTTGCCGGTTCCGGCGCCACCTTTACGCCGTCGGTAATCTCCGAGGTGGACCTCGCGGGCACCGCCGACAAAGAGAAGCTGTGTGTGGTGATGATCAGCGGTGCCATCCCGGCAGATGCCTCGGAGATTCCGAACTGCAGTTACGATTCGGGAAAAAAATAGGCCCCTAATCCGCAATTACAAACCGGCCGCTGATGCGGCCGTTTTTTTGCCACAAACTGGTGTGGCCGCTAAGGCAGAGCAATGACGTTTTCGAGCTGGCTCCGGGCCAGAGCCCATCAGGCTGTAATAGAGTTTTCCTTATAGACTGAAATAGTGTGAGCTGGGGCAGCGTGGGGCCTGATGTATGGCCTTTGGTTTCTGTGATAAAGTACTGACACAAAAATGATACTCCGTTGGGCCAACGCTCGGCTTTTTTGGCAGTTTTGTCCCAAGGTATTGAAGTAACCGGTTGAAAGACCAGTAAATTCAAGAAAAGAGCGATATGTTAGACAGCAAACTTCTCCGTGCCGACCTGGCACAGACCGCCGAGCGCCTCGCCACTCGCGGTTACATCCTGGATGTCACCCGTCTTAATGAACTGGAAGAGCGCCGCAAGTCGCTGCAGGTGGAAACCGAGCAGCTGCAAGCTGAGCGTAACAGTCGCTCCAAGTCCATCGGTCAGGCCAAAGCCCGTGGCGAAGATATCGAGCCTCTGCTGGCTGAAGTGTCTGAGCTGGGTGGCCAACTCGACGCTAAGAAAGCCGAACTGAACGACCTGATGGCCGAGCTGGATGATATCGCCGCTGGCATTCCCAACCTGCCGCACGAGTCTGTGCCGGTGGGCGCTGACGAAGACGAGAACGTTGAAGTCAGCCGCTGGGGTGAGCCGCGTCAGTTCGATTTCGAGATCAAAGATCACGTCGATCTGGGCGAAGCGATGAACGGCATCGATTTTGCGATGGCAGCCAAGCTCTCCGGTTCCCGTTTCGTGGTGATGCGCGGCCAGGTAGCCCGCATGCACCGTGCACTGGCCCAGTTTATGCTGGACCTGCACACCACCGAACACGGCTACAGCGAGATGTACGTGCCGTACCTGGTGAATCCGGACAGCCTGTTCGGCACCGGCCAGCTGCCTAAGTTTGGTGAAGACCTGTTCCACACCCAGCCGCTGTCTGAAGACAGCGACCGCAAGCTGTCTCTGATCCCGACCGCTGAAGTGCCGCTGACCAACTTCGCCCGCGATGAGATCCTAGACGAGGCGGACCTGCCGGTACGCATGACCGCGCATACTCCCTGCTTCCGCAGTGAAGCGGGCTCCTCCGGTCGTGACACTCGTGGCCTGATCCGCCAGCACCAGTTCGACAAGGTTGAGCTGGTTCAACTGGTTAAACCGGAAGACTCCATGGCGGCTCTGGAAGAGCTGACCGGCCACGCAGAGAAGGTTCTGCAACTGCTGGGCCTGCCTTACCGCAGAGTGGTGCTGTGCACCGGTGATATGGGCTTTGGTGCCACCAAAACCTACGATCTGGAAGTCTGGGTACCGAGCCAGAACAAGTACCGTGAGATCTCCTCCTGCTCCAACGTGGGGGATTTCCAGGCCCGCCGCATGATGGCCCGTTTCCGCCGCACCGGTGAGAAGAAGCCTGAACTGTTGCACACCCTGAACGGTTCCGGCCTGGCTGTAGGTCGTACCCTGGTGGCCATTCTGGAAAACTACCAGCAAGCTGACGGCCGCATTGAGATCCCGGAAGCGCTGCGCCCCTACATGGGTGGCCTGACCCACATCGGTTAAGCCCTCACGAAATTAAAAACCGGCCATCTGGCCGGTTTTTTTGTGGCGTTTTCGCTGGCGTGCCAACGCCAAAGGCGCTGGGCAGGGAGTTGTTACCGCTGGCGCGCAGAATGCCACAGCAAAAAGAAAGGGGAGCCAAATGGCTCCCCTTTCTGTGGACGCTGGTTGAATCACTCAACGGTCACGATCTTACAGGTGTTGGTGCCGCCGACGGTTTCCATCATGTCGCCTTTGGTCATCAGTACTTTGTCACCGGCAGTGAGCAGGCCCTCGGCCACAATGCACTCAATCGCGGCTTTCACGATGGTGTTTTCGGTGTGCTCGGTGGAGTCGAACTGAATCGGGTGTACACCGCGGTACAGCGCCAGGCGGTTCAGGCAGGACGCGTGACGCGACAGCGCAATGATCGGCAGCGGCGAAGTGATGCGACTCATGATCAGGGGCGTGTTGCCGGACTCGGTCAGCGCCACGATGGCCTTGACGCCATCGAGGTGGTTGGCGGCGTACATGGTTGCCAGGGCGATGGTCTCCTCAACGGTCTTGAACTTCTCTTCAAGACGATGCTTGGACACCACCACGCGAGGGTGTTTTTCGGCGCCAATACAAACCCGTGCCATGGCCTGAACGGTCTCTTCCGGATAGCTGCCCGCTGCGGTTTCGGCCGACAACATCACGGCATCGGTGCCGTCCAGTACCGCGTTGGCCACGTCCATCACCTCGGCGCGGGTCGGCATCGGGTTGGTGATCATCGACTCCATCATCTGGGTGGCGGTGATCACGACGCGGTTCAACTGGCGGGAGCGGGCAATCAGCTTCTTCTGCACGCCAACCAGTTCCGGGTCGCCAATCTCAACGCCCAGGTCACCACGAGCCACCATCACCACATCGGAGGCGAGGATCACGTCGTCCATGGCGGCATCGTCCACCACCGCTTCAGCGCGCTCGACCTTGGCCACAATCAGGCCACGGCAGCCGGCTTCACGGGCCAGTTGGCGGGCATAGTTCAGGTCGTCACCGCTGCGGGGGAAGGAAACGGCGAGGTAGTCGACGTCGATCTTCGCGGCGGTTTTGATGTCCTCTTTGTCCTTGTCGGTCAACGCCGCAGCAGAGAGGCCACCGCCAAGTTTGTTGATCCCTTTATTGTTGGAGAGGGGGCCGGCTACGGTCACGGTGGTGTGCACCTTGGTGCCATCGACGCGCTCTACGCGCAGCTGTACCCGGCCATCGTCCAGCAGCAGGATGTCGCCGGGTACGACGTCATCGGGGAGGGCTTTGTAGTCGAGGCCAACGGCGTGCTCGTCGCCTTCACCTTTGGCCATTGCGCTGTCCAGCACAAAGGGCGCGCCCTGGGCCAGCTGCACTTTGCCGTCTTTAAAGGTGGATACTCGGATCTTGGGGCCTTGCAGGTCGCCGAGGATGGCGACGTGGCGGCGGTGCTTGGCGGCCAGTGCGCGAACCTTTTCGGCCCGGGCGATGTGGTCTTCAGCGCTGCCGTGCGAGAAGTTCATCCGCACCACGTTGGCACCGGCTAGGATGATCTTTTCGAGGTTGTCATCGCGATCAGTGGCCGGGCCTAGGGTGGTTACAATCTTGGTTCTTCGGAACATGATTGACTCCGTCAGGGATGCTTATGCGTTGCTTCACTGGCTACAGATGCTACAAGTAACGCACCGAAAATGAAAGAAAATTACATACATTTATGGTGTCAAAATAGCTCACTAAAAGGGCGTTAAGGTCGAGGCAGGATAAGTGTAGTTGGGTGGGGATGGAATAAGGGCCGGTGATGACCGGCCCTTTGGAGATTTACAGCGGTGGGTTCTTTTCGAAGCGCGACTCTTTCAGTGCTTCTTTGACCCGTTTGAGGTTCTCACGGAAACGCGGGCCGCGGCGCAGGGTGAAGCCGGTAGCCAATACATCCACGGCCACCATCTGGGCCAGGCGGGAGGCCATCGGCATATAGAGATCGGTGTCTTCCGGCACATCCATGGTGACCGCCAGTGTGGCTTCTTTAGCCAGGGGGGAATCCTTGCTGGTGACCGCAATCACCTGGGCATGGTTCTCTTTGGCCAGACGGGCAATCTCCACCAGCGTCTTGGTTCGTCCGGTGTGGCTGAACAGCACCAGTACTGCGCCTTCACGGGCGTTGATGCAGCTCATGCGCATCATCAGTACGTCATCGAAAGACACCACCGGCACGTTGAAGCGGAAGAATTTGTTGAGGGCGTCGTGGGCAACGGCGGAGGAGGCACCCAAACCGAAGAAGGAGATCTGGTCCGCCTGTGTCAGCATGTCCACGGCGCGGTTGATCTGGTCGGGGTTGATCGACTGGCGGGCGGAGTCCAGTGCGGCCATCGAGGATTCAAAAATCTTGTTGCTGTATGCCTCGGCGGAGTCGTTCACTTCGACATGGCGGGAAACATAGGGAGTGCCATTGGCCAGGCTTTGCGCGAGGTGCAGTTTGAAGTCGGGGAAGCCCTTGGTATCAAGCCTGCGGCAGAAGCGGTTGACGGTCGGTTCACTGACGTCGGCCATCTTGGCCAGAGTCGCGATACTGGACTGAATGGCGGTCTGTGGGTTAGCCAGGATCACTTCGGCCACTTTGCGCTCAGACTTACTGAAGTTAGGCAGGCTTTTTTGGATCTTTTCGAGCGTATTCATTCAATCTGGACTCTTTTCCCTGATGCAGTTCCCACCCGCCACAGAAAGGAGTTCGAGAGGTGATTGGCAGTCACTATACTGTTTAGCCATGACCCTTCGATAATCCGGTTCAGCGAAGTGGACAGTGTTCCGGTATATTACAAACAATATTGAAAGTTAGCCAGCAATGCGCCGCGCTAAGCACTTGCGCTTGCCGGATTTTTTCATTCTAATGTAGTTAAATTACATCATTCTGCGGTGCGCCGCCGAAACAAGGAGTTGGATGTGACAATGGCAAGTGACTCGGCGATGAAGCCATGTGATTTTGTCCTGTTTGGCACTCGGGGGGATCTGGCCCGCCGTAAGTTGCTCCCCTCTTTATATCAGTTGGACAAAGCGGGGCTGTTGCATTCGCAAACCCGCATCGTGGGTGTTGCCCGGCAACCTCTGTCGCAGGAGGAGTACCTGTCCGTGGTCTCCGAAGCGCTCAACACCTTCGTAAAAGAAACCCTCTGTGATGAAACCTTAGTGCGCTTTATGGCGCGCTTGGTGTATGTAGGGCTCGATTTTACCGACAGCGAAGGCTATCAGGCACTGCGTGATGTGGTGCAGGAAGACCATGTGATGGTCAATTACTTCGCCACCCCGCCGGCCATCTACGGCACCATCTGTGGCTGCCTGCAGGCCAATAACCTGATCCAGCCCGATACCCGCGTGGTACTGGAGAAGCCAATCGGCCATGACCTGGCCAGCAGCATGGTGATCAACGATCAGGTCGCAGCCTACTTCGAAGAGAGCCAGATCTACCGTATCGACCACTACCTGGGTAAAGAGACGGTACAGAACCTGGTGGCGCTGCGCTTTGCCAACTCCCTGTTCGCGTCCAAATGGGATAACCGTACGATTGATCATGTTCAGATCACCGTTGCGGAAGAGGTGGGTATCGAAGGCCGTTGGGACTACTTCGATAAAGCCGGCCAGATGCGCGATATGATCCAGAACCACCTGCTGCAGGTGCTGGCGCTGGTCGCGATGGACCCGCCGGTCAATCTGAATGCCGACTCCATCCGGGATGAGAAGGTGAAGGTGATCAAATCCCTGCGCCCGATTAACCAGGAAAACATCTACGAAAATACCGTGCGGGGCCAGTACACCGCAGGCTTCCTGAAGGGGCAGCCGGTTCCCGGTTACCTGGAGGAGGAGGGCGCCAACCTCGACAGTAACACCGAGACCTTTGCCGCCCTTCGCGTCGACATCGACAACTGGCGTTGGGCCGGCGTGCCGTTCTACCTGCGTACCGGCAAGCGGATGCCGTTCAAGCACTCCGAAATCGTGGTGCACTTTAAGAACCCGCCGCACAACCTGTACCGCGATAGCTACCGCCAACTGCCGCCCAACAAGCTGACCATCCGTCTGCAGCCCCATGAAGGGGTTGAGATTCAGATGATGAACAAGGTGCCGGGGCTGGACCAAACCCAGCGCCTGCAGACCACCAAACTTGACCTGTCATTCTCCGATACCTTCAAGAACGAACGCATCGCGGATGCTTATGAGCGTCTGTTGCTGGAGTGCATGCTGGGTAATCAGGCGCTGTTCGTCCGTCGTGATGAGGTGGAGCAGGCGTGGAAGTGGTGTGACTCCATCCTGGATGCCTGGGCTCGCTCCAATGAGCCGCCGAAGAGCTATCCTGCCGGGACCTGGGGGCCGGTCGCGTCTGTGGCGCTGATCACCCGCGATGGTCGTTCCTGGGAGGAGTAAGCGATGTCTGCGATTGCCCTTCCGGTTCTAAAAACCTTCGAGCAGAGCGATGAGCTGGTTGCCGTTTTGGCTCAGCGCATCGCCGACGCCCTTCAGGCCGCCGTGGACAGCCGCGGACAAGCCTCTCTGGTGGTCTCCGGCGGCAGCACGCCGGTGCCGCTGTTTCACAAGCTGCGCACCATGCCCATCGACTGGCAGGAGGTGTACATCACTCTGGCCGATGAACGCTGGTTGCCCGCAGACCATGCCGACAGTAATGAGCGCCTGGTGCGGGAGCACTTGCTGGTGGGGAATGCCGCCAAAGCGAAGTTCCGCGGGATGTATAACATCCACGGCACGCCGGAAGCCGGTGCTGCCATGACGGCGGAAACCCTGTCCAATCTGCCGCGTCCGTTTGACGTGGTGATTCTGGGCATGGGCAACGACGGCCATACCGCCTCGCTGTTCCCCTGCTCTGAAGAGTTGCAGGCCGGCCTGACCACTGAGGCCGTGTGCCTGGCAGTGCGTCCGACCACCGCGCCTCATCCACGACTTTCCCTGTCACTTCACAGCCTTCTGAACGCCCGCCAGATCTACCTGCATCTGTCCGGTGAAAGCAAAAAGGCGGTATTGGACGAGGCGCTTTCCAGCAAAGACGTAATGGCCATGCCCATCCGCGCAGTGCTGGACCAGCGTAAGGTGCCCGTCGACGTTTATTGGAGTAAAGCCTGATGCTGAACCCGACCATCGACACAGTTACCCAGCGAATCATCAAGCGCAGCCGGGACAGCCGTGCCGCTTACCTTGAGCGCATCGACAACCTGCGCCAGCGCGGCGTTCAGCGTCGCCAGCTTTCCTGCAGTAACCTGGCACACGGGTTTGCCGGTTGTGGCCAGGCCGATAAGTCCGACCTGAAGCAGTTCAACAAGTCCAATATCGGCATTATCACCGCCTACAACGACATGCTGTCGGCGCACCAGCCCTACGCCACCTACCCGGAGGCGATCAAGGCCGCTTGCCGTGAGATTGGCTCAGTGGCTCAGGTTGCGGGTGGCGTTCCTGCCATGTGTGACGGTGTGACTCAGGGCCAACCCGGTATGGAGCTGAGCCTGCTTAGCAGGGAAGTGATCGCGATGGCGACCGCAGTGGGCCTGTCCCATGCCATGTTCGACGGTGTGCTGCTGCTGGGAATTTGCGACAAGATCGTTCCCGGCCTGATGATGGGCGCCCTGAGCTTTGGCCACCTGCCGACGCTGTTCGTTCCGGCCGGCCCGATGCCGTCCGGGCTGCCGAATAAAGAGAAAGCCCGGGTTCGCCAGGAATATGCCCAGGGCAAGGTGGGTGACGATGCGCTGCTGGAAGCGGAGTCCGCTTCTTACCACAGCCCCGGCACCTGTACCTTCTACGGCACCGCCAACTCCAACCAATTGGTGATCGAAGCGATGGGCCTGCAACTGCCGGGCTCTTCATTTGTGAACCCCACCAGTGAACTGCGTGTGGCCTTTACCGACGCCGCGGCGAAACAGGTGTGTCGTCATGCCCAGGGTGAAGCGGGCCTGAGCCTGGCTGAAATCTACGACGAGAAAGCCGTGGTGAATGGCATCGTGGCATTGTTGGCCACCGGTGGCTCCACCAACCTGACCATGCATCTGGTCGCGATGGCCCGCGCCGCGGGGATCCAGGTGACCTGGCAGGATTTCGCCGAGATCTCTGCCGCCGTTCCGCTGCTGGCCCGGGTGTACCCCAACGGCGAAGCAGACATCAACCACTTCCAGGCCGCGGGCGGTATGGCATTCCTGATCCGCGAACTGCTGGCCGGCGGCTTTATGCATGCCGACGTACGAACCGTAGCGGGTGAGGGACTGGACCTGTACACCAAGCAGCCAGTGCTGGAAGCCGGTCAGTTGCGCTGGGTGGACGCCGAGTCCGATTCTGGTGATGAGAGCGTATTGCGCCCGGCCACCAACCCGTTCCAGCAAAGTGGTGGCCTGAACCTGCTCAATGGCAACCTTGGCCGTGCGGTGATTAAGGTGTCTGCCGTGGCGCCGGAACACCGGGTCGTCGAGGCGCCCGCAGTGGTGTTTGAAGACCAGCACGACCTCGATGCCTCCTTTAAATCCGGTGAACTGGACCGCGATTGCATTGTGGTGGTGCGCTATCAGGGCCCGAAAGCCAACGGCATGCCGGAGCTGCACAAGCTGACGCCGCCGCTGGCTGTGCTGCAGGACCGCGGTTTCAAGGTCGCACTGGTGACCGACGGCCGTATGTCCGGCGCGTCCGGAAAGGTGCCCGCTGCGATCCACGTAACCCCGGAAGCGCTGGATGGTGGTTTGCTGGCGAAGATTCAGAATGGCGACATGCTGCGCCTCGACGCCGAGAAGGGCGAGTTGCAGCTGTTGGTTAGCGATGCCGAACTGGCACAGCGCCAGATCCAACAGCCGGAACTGTCCGGCAACAATGAAGGCATGGGGCGCGAGCTCTTCAGCCAGTTCCGTAACCTGTTAGCCAGCCCGGAGTTGGGTGCGTCGGCTCTGTTGAAATAAGGAAATCCTATGTCTGCAACCTGGCTTTATTCGCCCAGCGAAATCTTCGCCCGCAGCAAGGTAGTGCCGGTGATGGTGATTGAGCAACTGGACCAGGCGGTGCCGCTGGCCAAAGCGCTGGTCGCCGGGGGCATCGAGATCCTCGAGGTGACCCTGCGTACCGATTGCGCATTGGACGCCATCAGCGCGATTCGTCAGGCCGTTCCTGAAGCGCTGGTGGGTGCGGGGACGGTGCTGACACCGGAGCAACTGGATGCGGTCATTGAGGCCGGCGCCCAGTTTGCCATCAGCCCCGGTGCCACCAAGAGTCTGCTGGAAGCGGGCAAGCGCGCGCCCATTGCCCTGATCCCGGGCGTTGCCTCGGTGTCCGATGCGATGAAGGCGCTGGAACAGGGCTACGACCACCTGAAATTTTTCCCGGCCGAATCCAGTGGCGGCGCCAAGGCGCTTAAAGCGATGGCAGGCCCGCTGGCTGGCTTGACCTTCTGTCCCACCGGCGGCATCGGCCCGGACAACTACCACGACTACCTGGCCCTGGCCAATGTGGCTTGCGTTGGGGGCAGTTGGGTGGCACCGGCCGACGCTATCGCCAATGGCGACTGGCAGCGCATCACCGAGCTGTCGAAAAAAGCGATCGCCGGGTAATCCGGTTCGGGACAAAAACGCTCGCCTTTTGGCGGGCGTTTTTTTATGGTTTTCAGGCCATTAATTTGAAGGAGCCAGGGGATGGAATCCACTGCGACGATACGGGAACTGTGCAGCATTACTCTACCGGTGATTCGTTGCCGTTTTGACTACGCGGATCGCGACGGTCAGATCTCGAAACGGGATGTGCGCCTGTGTCGCTTCTTTGTCACCGATGAGGGACGCCAATACCTGGAGGGTGTCTGCGTGTTGCGCGGCAGTCGCCGCACCTTCCGCCTCGATCGTTTGCAGTCTGCTCTGACTCACGTTGCCAGTGGCACCGAGTACCCCTCCGCACGAGTAGCGGAACAATTGGCTGAGCTGATTCAACTGGCGCAACAGCCGGAACATGAGGCGTCGAACCGTGGTGCAGCGATGGGCTTGCCTCTGGTCTGGATGCTGCTGGGGGGCTTGCTGGCCTGGGGGCTGCTGTCAGCGTAACGGGCGGCAACGCCGATGCCATCTCAGGGAGGCGTCAGCCTCCCTTTGTTCAGACCTCAAACTCATTGAGCACGTCACCGCCATCCTGGGCGTTACGGTTCTGCTTGATGCACAGGTTCGGCTTGGTGATGGTGGAGGAGGGCAGCGGGTTGATGTCCGCAATGGCGCCGTAACGCGCCCGCAGTTCATCCATCGGCCCGAAGTCCATCGCCCTGAGCGGGCAACACTCAACACAGATGGGTTTTCTTCCCACAGCCAGTCGCTCATAGCAGCCGTCACACTTGGTCATGATGCCGCGTTCGCGGTCAAACTGTGGCGCATCATAGGGGCAGGCAAAGGCACAGGCTTCACAGCCGATGCAGACCGCCGGATCGACGTGTACCAGGCCATCGCTGCGCCGCTTGTGCATGGAGCCTACCGGACACACTTCGACGCAGACCGGGTTGTCACAGTGGTTGCAGCCGATGGACACGTAGTAGCTGTAAACGTTCTGCTCAACCGTGCCGTCGCCGTTTTCCTGCCAACTGCCACCACCGTATTCATAAACCCGCCGCCACTTCAGGCCTTTGGGCAGGTCGCTGCGGTCCTTGCAACTGACGTGACAGGTCTTGCATCCGGTGCACTTGGTGGTGTCGATGTAGAAGCCGTATTGTTTGGGTTCGTTCATGATCACGCTCTCCCCAGTGTTAACCGGTTACCTTGACCCGAATGGTGTGTTGCGGATTGCCTTTGGCCACTGCGGTGGGGTGATACAGGGTCAGGGTGTTGACGCACCCGCCGGGATCCACCTCGCCGATGCGGTTGGCCTTGTACCAGGCCCCCTGTGCCATAGCTACCACGCCGGGCATCACTCTTGGGGTGATCTTGGCACGAACCCTGATAGCGCCGCGGGGGCTGGTCAGGGTGATCATCTGGCCCTTGGTGACGCCATAGCGTGCCGCATCCATCGGGTTAAACCAGGCGGCATCCTCAACCGCTTCGCGCAACCACTCAACATTGTGATAGCTGGAGTGGACACGCCCTTTGGTGTGGTAACCGACAATCTGAAGCGGATAGTCGTCGCGGGTCGCTTCGTCTTCGTAGCCCTGCCAGGCGGCGGTGTATTGCGGCAGGGGAGTGATCTGGTCGTAGGGCTGGTCGGAGGCCGGAATCCACTCGGCGCGCTTTTTGGCCCAATCCAGTGAGTAGATTTCGATCTTACCGGACGGGGTGGACAACGGTTCGCCGCCGTTGACGAAATCCTGCAATGCCACATAAGTATCGGGGCTGTGGCGCCGGAAGAAGCCCACTTGCTGCGCTTCCGCATAGGTGGCTGGCAGGTTCAGCTCCGGGTTGCTGGCCCGCGTGCCCTCATAAAGGTACTCCAGCCACTCTTGCTCACTGCGGCCTTCACTGTACTCCTGCTCTTTACCAAATACCTGAGCCAGGCCCAGGCCAATCTGGTACAGCGTGCGACAGTTGTAGAGTGGTTCAAGGCCGGTGGACATAAACGTGAGATACCCGGTTTCGCCGGAAGCGTAGCTGTCATCGGCCAGATCGTTGGACTCGACCCAAGTGGTGTCCGGCAGGATGTAGTCGGCAAAGCGGGCACTGGCGGTCATCCAGCAATCCACCACCACAATCAGTTCACACAGACTGTCATCTTCCAGAATCTGGCGGGTGTGGTTGATGTCGGAATGCTGGTTGATGATGGCGTTGCCCGAGGAGGAGAACACCGCCTTGATGTTCACCCCCAGCTTGTCCTCGCCGTCGCCCAGCCCTTTGACCGCATCCCTGGTGGGCGTCATTTCGGCACCGCGCTCTATCGCCTCGGCCCAGGTGTAGAAGCTGATGGAAGCCGATTCCGGGTTGGCACCGGCACTCATGCCCGAACGTGACAGGCCAAAGTTGGTGGGCAACTCGCCGTTGTTGACGCCGTTCTGGCCCAACTTTCCGGTCAGGATTGGCAGCATATAGAGCGCCCGCATGGTCTGTTCACCGCAGGCCTGGCGGTTACAGCCGGCGCCGATGGTGATGTAGGGGGATTTGGCGTTCATGATCTTGTCCGCCAAATCGACAATCAGCCGGGACGGGATGCCGCAGATGGCCGCAGCCCAATCCGGCGTACGGGCAAGGGTATAGGCACCTACGCCCATGATGTAGTCATGGTAGTTCTCTTCCGGGTTGATAAGCGTGGCGTAATCCGGGTTGTCGCTTTGGGCGCGCTCCAGTGAGGCGCGGTCATATCCGATGGCGTACTGGTCAAGGAAGGCTTTCGAGTTCTGTTCTACCCAGCCGCTGCTGATCATCTGATAGGCCACCGCTTCGGCTAACGCCCCATCGGTGCCGGGCCGGATAGGCAGCCACTGGTTCTCTTTACCAAGGTTGCTGTCGGTATAACGCGGATCGACGATGATCACGTCGAGGTTGCCAGTTTGTCTTCGCTGCTCTATCGCATTAAGGAAGTCTATCTGCTCGCCGGAACCGGACATGCGGATCTCGAACGGGTTAAAGGCGAAGCCCACCACCAGGTCGGAGTTGCGGATTTCGGACAGGCGCGTGCCGCTGGTTCCGCCGGTACCGAAGGTGGCAGGACTGGCGACATTTAGCGTGGCCCAGGAGTAGTTGCCGTAGTAGTTCAGGTGACCACCGGACAGCCGCAACGCTCGCTGCAGGCAGGCACTGCTGGCAAACCCGTAATACGCGCCGGAACTGTAATGATGGAAGATGGAACGAGGGCCATAGTTGGCCTGCAGCTCTATCACTTTCTGGCCAATTTCCTGAAAGGCCTGCTCCCAGCTGATCTCTTCAAATTGACCCGAGCCACGGCGACTGCCCGCTTTGCGCTTCATCGGCGCTTTGAGGCGGTCAGCGGCATAGGTTCGTTGCTTCATTGAGCGTCCACGAAGGCATGCACGTACCTGGTGGTCGCCATATTGGTCCGTGGTGGCGTGATCAGTTTCGATGCGGGTGATGACCCCCTCTTTACTGAACACCTTAAGAGGGCAGTTGGACCCGCAGTTCACCAGGCAAGCGGAAAAATTGATGGCTTCATCGCCCACCTCCGGCGGTGCCACGGGTTCGTTGTCATTGTCATCGTCGCCACAGGCGGCCAGACAGGTAACGGCACCGGCGGAAGCACTCAGTTTCAGAAAATCACGACGTAGCATGGCGCACCTCGATGGCTTGGTGATGCGGTACGCTGCAGGCGAGGCCGACGAAGGATGGCGCTGTGTCAGGGGCCGTTGGGTGTAACGGGCCTGCTCAGGTAAGTGGAAAGGTCCTATAAAATCAGTAACTCACGTCAACGCATTGTAAGCTACTGAATTAATTGCCCAAAACGACGGCTGGCAGAAGGCTGACAATCTCATACCGCATGCATTTCCCGACCTTCTGCAGGGAAAGCTAGCACAGGGGAGAGAGGTCACGGCAGCAAGGCTGGGGCGGTTAAACTTTAACCACGCAAAGGTTGATCTAGGACAAATTCAGTTGCGCCAAACTCGCCGTTGCAGCGGGCTTGAACACGATGAGGCCAGGTGGCAACGTGTGCGCACAATCGCTGCATTTCCAGCGGTAGGGTGCACCACCTGTCGGCGCAAAGACCCGTAGGGCATGGCTGCAAATGCGCATAAAAAAAGCCTCCCAACCGGGAGGCTCTTTTGACTGGTGTGTGCCTTATTTGGCGTTCATCAGTACCAGGGCATTGTCCAGCATACGGTTGGAGAAGCCCCATTCGTTGTCGTACCAAGCCATCACTTTAACCAGTCGACCAGAAACGCGGGTTTGAGTGGCGTCGAAGGTGGAGGACATCGGGCAGTGGTTAAAGTCGATGGAGACCAGCGGCTCGTGGTTGACCGCAAGTACTTCAGACAGCACGCCCTGACTGGCCGCTTTCTCAACGATGGCGTTGACCTCTTCCACGGTGGTATCGCGACTGGCGATAAAGGAGAGATCGACCACGGAGACGTTAACGGTGGGAACGCGGACAGCGCCACCATCCAGTTTGCCGGCGAGTTCCGGGATAACCAGACCAACCGCCGCGGCAGCACCGGTTTTGGTGGGGATCATGTTCATCGCGGCCGCACGGGCACGACGCAGATCTGAGTGGTAAACGTCAGACAGGCGCTGGTCGTTGGTGTAAGCGTGGATGGTGGTCATCAGGCCGGACTCAATACCCAGCGCATCGTTCAGCGGCTTGGCAAAGGGGGCCAGACAGTTGGTAGTACAGGACGCGTTGGAGATAACGGTCATGTCAGCGGTAATCACATCTTCGTTGACGCCGTATACCACAGTGGCGTCCACCTCTTTACCGGGTGCAGAGATGATCACCTTCTTAGCGCCCGCCTGAATATGAGCAGAGGCGGTGGCTTTGGTGGTGAAGATGCCGGTACATTCGAATACCACATCGACTTCCAGCTCGCCCCAGGGCAGTTTGCTCGGGTCACGCTCGGAGAAGGTCAGGATGCGGTCACCGTTAATGGTGATGGCACTGTCGTCGTGTTCGACTTTGGCATTGAAGCGGCCATGGACAGTGTCATATTTGGTGAGGTGGGCGTTGATGGCGGCGTCGCCCAGGTCGTTGATGGCGACAATCTTGATGGGGTACTGCTTTTCACTTTCGTACAGTGCCCGGACCACATTGCGACCAATTCGACCGTAACCGTTGATAGCGACTTTGATCATAGCGTTCATTCCGTAATGCCTTGTCGATATGTAGTAAAATTACAATAAAGGCGCGGCCGGTCAAGTGTTTTTGGTCAAAATGTTGGTAATTAAACCAGCGCGGTTCGGCCAGCCAGCGTTGTAAACCCTAGTACAGTGCGGCGGGGTTGGGTGAGCCGGAATGTTGTACGCCACCCAAGCGTCCGCAGCGACAAAAAAATCGCCGGTTGACGGCGATTTTTGATGAAATTCACTTACAAATTGAAGCGCTGGCGAGGGAGCTTGCCTTGGCCCATCTGTTTAGCCAGCGCGTCGGCCCGTTCAACCAGTGCGGGTGCCTTTTGCGCCGGGAGCCCTAGGTGTTCGGCTAATGCCTCAGGCGGGGCACGATGCTCGCCTTGTTGCCCAAGGTAGGTAAACAGGAAGGCGGATTCCGACTGTTTCAGCGAGTTTAATACGTAGCCAAGCTGCATCAGCAGTTCACTGTCAACTCGGGCGGCCATGGGATTGGCTTCTACCACTTCCAGCAGGTAACGCTTGGCTTTGGCCGGATCCCTTTCGCTGAAAAACAAGCCCGCCAACCGTTTCAGTCGAACGCCCTCGAGTTCGCCTTGCGCTTCGGCTTCCAGAAATCGATTAAGCGCCATATCGTCATTAAATCGGGTCCAATGGTAGAGACTTAGCGATGGATGAGGGTCTTTTTGTGTTGCTTGCTGAAGGGCTTCAAGTGCTGCCAGCCCTTTCAGGAAATAGTGACTCCGCTCCTGCTCCAGCGCCCCGCCGGAGGTTTTACCCACCATCTGCGAGACATTGTTCATGCAGTCCACATAGCCTTCCAGTTCCACCAGTTCATCAAAGCGATGACTGGCGTCTCCGGTCATTTCGAACTGGTGTCGGGCGTGAATGATGTTAGCCCGGTTGTGGCGGCACCACCCGGCGGTATTTAGGTCGTTGCAGAGTGCCGGTTGCTGCTCGCAGATGGAGCGGACATTGGGGCCACGGTCGCACCCGCTAAGCCCGGCGATGGCCAGGAGGGCGAAAATCGGAAGGGTTTTCATGATCGGAGAATTACCACAATTGCCAGTCCTTGGCGAAAAATACTGTTATTTAGCAACAGGTTGGGTTCTTGGGGGCGCTGGAAATCGCGCGAACGTTTTCTGTAGAATAGCCGCGCTTTCCGAGGCCGCCAAGGTAGGCGATCCTAAAGCGACATAAATTATAATTTTTTCAGCGTGCTCTATTGTTTCTCCATAGGGAACATCTTCATAGGACTCTGTACATGACCGCAGACAAACACCTTCAAAGCTGGCAAGAGCGTTTTGAACTGGCCGAGGCGATGCAGCCTCTGTTGGGCAAGTTGTATCGCAACCAAGGGGTCGAGGTTCAGATCTACGGCCGCCCTCTGCTGAACGCTTCCACCATCGACATCACCAAAGCCCACCGTCTGGTGGCCAAGTATGAAGGTGAGAAACTGCGTCTGCGTGAGTCTTTCCCCTTTGTTGAAGCGCTGACCCGTCTGGACATCAAGCACTGCCGTGTTGATATCGGCAAGCTGGCAGTAAACTACTGGCGCAACCACAGCGACGCGTCCGAAATCGACGCGTACATGGCAGAGCAGCTGGCTCCGGCTATGGGTAAATCTCTGGAGCCCCGTGATGTGGTGCTGTACGGCTTTGGCCGTATCGGTCGCCTGCTGGCTCGCCTGATGATCGAGCGCACCGGTGTCTCCAACACCCTGCGCCTGCGCGCCATCGTCGTTCGTGGCGGTAAAGATGGTGACCTCGAGAAACGCGCCAGCCTGCTGCGTCGCGATTCCATCCATGGTCCGTTTAACGGTTCCATCGAGGTGGATAACGAGAACAACGCCATCATCGCCAACGGCACCTACATTCAGGTGATCTACGCCAACAGCCCGGACGAAGTGGATTACACCCAGTACGGCATCGACAACGCACTGGTTGTCGACAATACCGGTATCTGGAAGGACGAAGCGGGCCTGGGTCTGCACCTGAAGTCCAAGGGTGCCGCCAAAGTGCTGCTGACCGCTCCGGCCAGCGGCGACATTAAGAACATCGTGTACGGCGTCAACGACAGCGACATCCTGGCGGAAGACACCATCATGTCCGCGGCCTCCTGTACCACCAACGCCATCACTCCGGTGCTGAAAGCGATCAACGACAAGTTCGGCATCAAGAATGGCCACGTTGAGACCGTTCACTCCTACACCAACGATCAGAACCTGATCGACAACTTCCACAAGGCCGAGCGCCGTGGTCGTTCCGCGCCGCTGAACATGGTGATCACCTCCACCGGTGCCGCCAAGGCCGTGGCTAAGGCGCTGCCGGAACTGAAAGGTAAGCTAACCGGCAACGCCATCCGCGTACCGACTCCGAACGTGTCCATGGCCATCATGAACCTCAACCTGGCCAACGAAACCGACCGTGACGAGATGAACGAATACCTGCGCTGGACCGCGCTGTACTCCGACCTGCAGAATCAGGTGGATTACACCGAGTCTACCGAGATCGTATCCAGCGACCTGGTGGGTTCCCGCTTTGCCGGTATCGTTGACTCCCAGGCCACCATTGTTGATGGCGACCGTGCAGTTCTGTACGTGTGGTACGACAACGAGTTTGGTTACAGCAACCAGGTTATCGGCGTAATGCAAAAAATGCTGGGCGTGACCGGTCTGGTATTACCCTAACCGTCCCGTTCTGAGCAGCACTATCCAGCCTCGGTAACGGGGCTGGATTTTTTTGTTTTCGGGAGAGCCTTTTATGCTGAAACAGGGCGTTATCTGGGTTGTCATTCTGGGACTCGCCATCTGGGGTGGCGGCTGGCTGCGTGGGCTGGCCATGACACCGGTGGGGGAGCCTGCCCCTCATGCCATCGTGGCGGGATGGGAGGGAGGCAGTCAGGCGTTACCTCAAGCCGGACAGCGCCAGTTGCTCTACCTGTTCGCCCCCTGGTGCCAGATCTGTGACCTGACCATTGATCATGTGGACGCACTGCGTGAATCCGGCAGGGCGGTTCACTTGGTGGCACTCTCTTTTGAAGACCGGGCTGAGGTGGCTGAATTTCTTGACGGGCACCCTGAACTGGGACCGGTCTGGCTGGGCAATAACCAGTTGGCCCGGGACTATCAGGTACCGGCGTTCCCTGCTTACGTTATCGTGGACGAAGAGGGCAGCGTACTGGCCCGCCGTGTTGGCTACCTGCCCGGTTGGGCCTTACGTCTCTACCTGGCCTGGTATGGCGTTTAGTGATCCATCGCACGCTTTACTGAAACTGCCGTCGGCCCTATAGTGGGCCGACCAACATCAACAGGGAGTGCCCAATGGCGTTGATACACTGTCCGTCATGCGCGAAACGCATCTCAGACAAAGCCCCGTTCTGTCCCCACTGCCAGTTTGCCCGTACCGATGATCCGGAATCGCTGGAACGTGCTGCGAGGATCCGCCAGATCAAACACAATCAGAGTTTGATGACCCACAGCTTTATCGCGCTGTTTGCCTTTGTCGGCGGCTTCGCACTGTGGTGGTGGGGTGGTGAGGCCGCAGATGGCTGGCGCGCTCCGGCTGGTATTGGCCTGATGTCCGCGGGCTTTGTGGGTTACCTGATCACCCGGGTTCGCATCGTGCTGGCAAAAAGGAGTAAAGGATGAACTGGCAAGCGATGGTGGATAGCCTCACCCCGGAACTGGTGGCACGGCTGCAGGCTGGCGTTGAAACTGGCAAATGGCCCGATGGCACGGTGTTGTCTGAGCAGCAGCGTGACTCCGCCATGCAGGCGGTGATCGCCTGGCAGGCAAAACACGCGAACCAGGACCAGCACCTGACGGTTGGCCCTGATGGCAACATCATCCACCTGTCCAAGGCGGAACTGAAGCGCCAGTTTAAAGAAGCGCCATTAGCGCGCATCAAACCGGAATAAAAAAAGGCGCCTCAGGCGCCTTTTTTGTTACTGGCTCAGCTCGCCTCGCAGCGGTTGCTGCATCATTTCGCAGCGCTCGGCGAAGCTCAGTGGCTGTGACAGCAGGTAGTGCAGTTTGGCCAAGGCTGCTTCGGTGGTCATATCAAACCCGCTGATGACGCCACAGCGTGACAGGGCGTTACCGGTCGCGTAACCGGCCATGTTCACCTTGCCCTGCAGACATTGGGTCAGGTTCACCACCATGATCTCCCGTTCCTTCGCCTGGTTCAGCAACGACAGCAGGTCTTCCCGCTCAGGGGCGTTACCGACGCCGAAGGAGAGCAGGATCAGGGCTTTGACCGGCTGCTGCAGCAGATTGGCAATCACCTCGGTGCTGATGCCGGGGTAGAGGGTCACCACGCCAATGGGCTGCGGGGTAATTCGGTGCACCTGAAGCGGTTTGCCGGTCGGTTCGGCCAGGGTAACGCCACCAAGGCGGATCTCGATGCCCGCTTCCAGCAGGGGCTTCAGGTTCGGGCTGTCAAAGGCCGCGAAACCATCGGCGTGAACCTTCGTGCTGCGGTTACCGCGCAGCAGTGTGTTATTGAAGAACAGGCACACTTCTGCAATGGGGTAGTTGGCGGCGATGTAGAGGGCATTCAGCAGGTTTTGCTGGCCGTCGGAACGCAGTTGAGCCAATGGGATCTGTGAACCGGTCACGATCACCGGCTTCTCCAGCCCCTCAAGCATAAAGGAGAGGGCGGAGGCGGTGAATGCCATGGTGTCAGTACCATGGAGAATCACAAAGCCGTCAAACTGGTCGTAGTGGGCCTGGATGTCATCGGCGATCTGCTGCCAGTCGTGCGGGCTCATATTGGAGCTGTCGATCAACTGGTCATATTCGTGGATCTCGAACTCCGGCATTTCGGCGCGATGAAACTCCGGATTGGCGTTCACGCTTTCCGTTAAAAAGCCCGCCACTGGCGCGTAGCCGTTTTCGGTGCGCTGCATACCGATGGTACCGCCGGTATAGGCCACGTAGATCCGTTTTCTTTGCATGTTCAGGACTCTTTGGTCGTGCTGTTGGCGCGATTATAGCGGCGGGACAGGCAAAAGAAAGCCCGGCAGGGGCCGGGCTTTGGGTCAGGATTTTCGACTCAGTTCAATGCGTCACACTCAAGGCAGAGCAGGTAACGAGAATTGGGGTCGTCCAGACTCAGCTGAGCCTGCAGTGGCGCGGTCAGGCTGTTCAGCACTTTCTGCCAGGCCGGCGTTTCAACCTGGGGCAGGTAGGCCTGAGCGGCGCCGAAGATCTGCTGCAGCATCTCCTGCTCGGGGCTCAGAGTCGGGCCAATCACCCGGGTCTCGTACTGCTCGAGCTGGGCCAGTGCTGCGGCACTGGTGATGGCCGCTTCCAGGTCACCCATTTCGTCCACCAGCCCCAGGTCCAGGGCGGCTTTACCGCTCCAGATGCGACCCTGTGCGATGTTGTCGACCTGCTCCAGGGGAAGGTCACGGGCGCTGGAAACCAGCTGGATAAAATCCTGGTAGCCCTTATCGAGACCCTGTTGCACGATGCGCTTGAAGCCATCGGGGAGGGGGCGCAGGACACTCAGTCCGGCCATTTCGGTGGTGCCCACGCCATCGGCGTACACCCCGACGGCAGCGGCGCTGTCCTCAAAGGTGGTGATAAGGCCAATGATGCCGATGGAACCGGTGATGGTGGTCGGCTGGGCAAAGATGCGGTCGGCATTGGCGGAGATCCAGTAGCCACCGGAGGCGGCCACTGAGCCCATGGACGCAATAACCGGTTTACCCGCGGCCTGCAGAGCCAGGACTTCCTGGCGGATCTGCTCAGAGGCGTAGGCACTGCCGCCACCACTGTCCACCCGCAGCACCACGGCTTTTACCTTCTCATCCTGACGGGCTTCCCGCAGCAGGCGTGAGGTGCTGACGCCGCCGATGGTGCCGGCCGGTTGGTCACCATTGAGAATGGTGCCCTTGGCGACGACAACCGCGATCTGGTTATCACCCTGTACATCAAGCATGGGGCGAACGTGGGCCAGATAGCCGTTCAGACCGATGGCTTTGATGGCGTGCTCGTCGTCAGGCTCAGTCCCAAACTCCTCCATCAGGCGATCGCGCATCTCGATGTCGGTCATCAGCGCATCCACCAGGCCGGTGTTAAGCGCCAATTTCGCCATGTCGCCGCCCACCGCTTCCAGTTGAGCGTTCAGGCTGTCCAGGCTGGGAGCCAGCAGAGCCGGGTCAATGTCCCGGTTTTGTGCCACCGTGGTGACGTAGGCGCCCCAAAGGTCATCGAGTACCGCGATGTTGGCCTCTTTGGCCTCGTCGGACATGCTGTCCCGGGTGTAGGGCTCAGCAAAGGACTTGTACTTACCAACGCGGAACAGGTGGGTATTGATCTTCAGTTTGGCCAGGGCTTCCTTGAAGTAGACCTGGTAGATGCCAAATCCATCAATGGACACCACGCCACCCGGATTCAGCTGAATCTCGTCGGCAAAACTGGCCACCAGGTAGTTGCCCTGGTCGAGCCAGCCGGCCTGAGCGATAACCGGTTTACCGGTTTGCTGAAAGGCTTGCAGAGCCTTGCCGATCTCCTGAAGCTTGGATAAACCGCCACTCAGTTGACCGGGTTTCAGGACGATGCCGGTGATGCGATCGTCGGCGGCGGCTTCCTCAATGGCCAGCAGCAGGTCGGCCATCAGGATCTCCTTAGGCTCATCGCTGCTCTGACCGGTAATCAGCTCGATGGGATCCAGTGGGCGTTTCTGCTCCACCAGGATGCCATCCAGTTTGATGACCAAAGCACCACCATCGGGCACGGGCTCAAGCTCGTCGCCGGTCATGGCGACGATAACTACGGCGAGCACCGCGAAGAATACCAGGTTGACGATCACCTTGCGGGTGGTGTTCAACAAGCTGGCGATAAAACGAAAAAATCGTTTAAACAGTGAAGGTTGTGTCGACATACCTTGCCTTCCGTAGAGTGTCTCACCCTTATGCTATCTCATGCGACTGGATTGCGGGAGGGTGAATTTCCTTCCATTTGTAAGGGTTTATATGATTGCAGGGCGGCGAGCGACTTGTGATGGCCGTCACGTCGATATAGTCTAGGACAAACGTTTAAAATAGGTGTTTAAGGATGAGCAACTCCTACCCCAATATGTTGGCGCCCCTGGATCTGGGGTTTACCCAATTAAAGAACCGCGTACTGATGGGCTCGATGCACACCGGCCTGGAGGAGGAGAAGGGCGGTTTTGACAAGCTGGCAGCCTTCTATGCGGAACGGGCTCGTGGTGGGGTAGGGCTTATCGTCACCGGCGGTATTGCCCCCAATTTCCGTGGTCGTCTCTCCCCGCACGCGTGCCAGCTCAGCTTCCCCTGGCAGGTTGGCAAACATAAGCGGGTCACCGATGCGGTGCACCAGGCCGGCGGCAAAATCTGCATGCAGATCCTCCATGCTGGTCGCTATGGCTATCATCCGTTTTGTGTCAGTGCCAGCCCGGTCAAATCCCCCATCTCTCCGTTTAAGCCCAAAGCCCTGAGCCAGGGTGGCATTAAACGCACCATTAAGGATTATGCCCGCTGCGCCCGATTGGCCCAGAAAGCGGGCTACGACGGTGTGGAGCTGATGGGCTCTGAAGGTTACCTGTTAAATCAGTTTTTGTGCCGTCGTACCAATGAACGTCAGGACCAGTACGGGGGCGCGTTGGAGAACCGGGCCCGCTTCCCACTGGAGATGGTCCGGGCAGTCCGCGAGGCGGTCGGCCCTGATTTCATCATCATCTTCCGCCTGTCGATGCTGGATTTGGTGGACGGTGGCAATGACTGGGAAGAGGTGGTTCAGCTGGCCAAATGGCTGGAAGAGGCCGGTGTCACCATCATCAATACCGGAATTGGCTGGCACGAAGCGCGGATCCCCACTATCGCCACCAGTGTGCCGCGGGCCGCATTCAGTTTTATCACTGAGCGCCTGCGCAGCGAGGTTAAGGTGCCGCTGGTGGCCACCAACCGAATTAACACCCCGGATGTGGCGGAGTCGATTCTGGCCAGTGGCCAGGCGGATATGGTCTCCATGGCCCGCCCGCTGTTGGCCGATTCACACTTTGTTGCCAAAGCGGCGAACAACGAGGCGGAAGACATCAATGTCTGTATCGCCTGTAACCAAGGCTGCCTGGACCATACCTTCTCACTGAAGCGGGCCACCTGTCTGGTGAACCCCTTTGCCTGCTACGAAACCGAGTTGAAACTGGACGCCGCGCCGCAGCCGAAGCGGGTGGCCGTCGTCGGGGCAGGGCCAGCGGGAATGGCGACAGCCTGTTACGCCGCTGAACGCGGCCACCGGGTTACGCTGTTTGAGAAAGATGAGCAGCTGGGGGGCCAATTTAATCTGGCCGCTCAGATCCCGGGCAAGGAGGAGTTCAAAGAGACACTGGCTTATTTTGCCCAGCGTCTGAAACGGATGGGGGTGACCGTCAGCCTCGGACAGCCTGCGGATCCGGAACTGCTGAAGTCCTACGATGAAGTGATTCTGGCTACGGGGGTGGTGCCCCGCGTGCCGAACCTGGAGGGGGTTGACCACGCCAAAGTGGTCACCTATCAACAGGTGCTCAGAGGTGAAGTGGAAGTGGGTAAGCGGGTAGCCCTGATGGGGGCCGGTGGCATCGGTTTCGATATGGGCGAGTTCCTCTCGGAGGCCCACGAGTCCGCGACGCTGCACCCCAACACCTGGTTAGCCCAGTGGGGCATCGACCCGGAGTATCAAAGCAACGGGGGATTGATTGAGCGGGACAGTACTGCGTTTGAATCGGCCCGGGAGATCACCCTGCTGCAGCGTAAAACTACCAAGCCTGGCAAAGGGCTGGGCAAGACCACCGGTTGGATCCATCGCACGGTACTGAAGGATCGCGGTGTCACTATGCTGTCCGGTGTGGAGTACCTGAAGGTGGACGACCAGGGGTTGCATATCCGCCACGACGGCAGCGAAAAATGCCTCGAGGTGGACACCGTGGTGCTCTGTACCGGCCAGGAATCCAATCGAAGCCTGGGTGAGATGCTGGCGGAGATGGGTAAGCCGTTCCACTACGTAGGCGGCGCCGACGTTGCGGCGGAGCTGGATGCCAAGCGTGCCATACGTCAGGCCGCAGAGATCGCCGCTGCACTGTAAGTTTCAGCCCTATCAAGAAGCCCCGGTTATGCCGGGGCTTTTTTGTGGTTTGCGGCGGGCTCTGCCATACCTGATAGAGTCCAATGCAGCCAAATTGGAGTGGTCTATGAGCGATGTGCACTTCTCTCCCACCGGTTCCCAACTCAACGCCTATCTGGTCGTGGACGATGCCAAAGCCGCCATGACGTACTACGAGACGGTGTTTGGTGCCGTGACCACTATGGTGTTGTCGATGCCGGATGGCCGGGTCGGGCACGCGGAGATGGCCATTGGCGACAGCACGCTGATGTTGGCGGATGAGTTTCCTGACATGGGGTTTCATGCGCCGGCTCATTATGGCGGGACCCCGGTCTCGTTCTGCCTCTATGTGGCCAATGTCGACGCGGTGTATCAAAGGGCCGTTACCGCGGGCGCTAAAGCGTTGCGGCCGGTGGAGGATCAGTTCTATGGCGATCGGGCCGGAACGCTGGAAGACCCGTTCGGCCACGTCTGGACCCTGGCCACTCACAAAGAGGATCTGACCGAAGCGGAGATTCAGCAACGCTTTGATGAGTTCCTGCAGAGCAAGCAACAAAAAACCGCGCCCTGAGGCGCGGTTTGCATTAAGCCAGTTCGATGTCGCCATCCGGCACGCAACAGCAGGGCAGGATCTGCCCGGGCCGGAGGTAGGCCATTGGCTCAGTCAGGTATTTGACTTTGCCTTTGGCCAACACCGTTTTACAGGCTCCGCAATAGCCATTGCGGCACTCACTGTAATGGCCATGACTCTCCAGGCTGCGCAGCAGCGGTGTGCGATCATCCTGGTGAACGAGCTCTTGCCCATCCGCCAGGGTGACTCGCGCCATCAGAGCTCAAAGTCCTTGAGGTCTCCGGTGGAGAGGTTGTTGTCGATCTGGTTGGTCAGGTAGGAGGACACTTCCACCTCCTGCGGCGCCACTTGTACGGTGTCGCTTTCCAGCCAGGTGCTCATCCAGGGCAGCGGGTTACTGCGCTTGTCGAACAGCGGCGGCAGACCAATGCCGGCCATGCGTTCGTTGGTGATGAACTCAACATAGTCTTCGATGATCTGCTTGTTCAGGCCCAGCATGGAGCCGTCTTTGAACAGGTAGCTCGCCCAGGCTTTCTCCTGCTCGGCAGCGCGACGGAAGATCTCAATGGATTCGCTGTGACACTCAATGGCGATCTCCGCCATCTCCGGGTCATCGCGACCGTCAGCCATCAGGTTGATCATGTGCTGGGTGCCGACCAGGTGCAGCTGCTCATCGCGGGCGATAAAGCGGATGATCTTGGCGTTACCCTCCATCAGCTTGCGCTCGGCAAAGGCGAACGAGCAGGCGAAGCTGACGTAGAAGCGCACGGCTTCCAGCACATTGACGGACATCAGGCACAGGTAGAGCTTCTTCTTCAGACCACGCAGGGTCAGCGTCACCTTGTTGCCGTTGATGTCGTGGGTGCCTTCACCAAACTGCTGGTAGAGCTGAGTGGTGTGGATCAGGTCGTCGTAGTACTGGGAGATATCGCTGGCGCGCTTCTGGATCTCTTCGTTGACCACGATGTCGTCAAACACCACGCCCGGGTCATTCACGATGTTGCGAATGATGTGGGTGTAGGAGCGGCTGTGGATGGTCTCGTAGAACGACCAGGTCTCGATCCAGGTTTCCAGTTCCGGCAGAGACACCAGGGGCAGCAGCGCCACGTTGGGGCTGCGGCCCTGGATGGAATCCAGCAGGGTCTGGTACTTCAGGTTCGAGATAAAGATGTGCTTCTCATGGTCCGGCAGCGCGTTGTAGTCGATGCGATCCTGAGTCACATCCACCTCTTCCGGACGCCAGAAGAAGGAGAGTTGCTTCTCGATCAGGTCCTCGAAGATGCGGTGCTTCTGCTGGTCATAACGGGCCACGTTCACCGGGTTGCCCAGGAACATCGGCTCTTTGAGCGCGTCGTTCTGGGTGCGTGAGAAGGTGCTGTAAAGTTGGCTCATGGTGTCTGAATCCCTTAGATCTTACAGGCGCCGCCGGCGCAGTCGTTATCGTCAGCCTTGTTCTGGCTATCGGATTGGCCGTCGCGGGTGTTCTGGTAGTACAGGGTCTTAAGGCCGTACTTGTACGCCAGCATCAGGTCCTGCAGCAACACTTTCATCGGCATCTTATTGCCTTCGTAGCGGCTCGGGTCGTAGTTGGTGTTGGCGGAGATCGCCTGGTCGACGAACTTCTGCATCAGGCCAACCAGCTGCAGGTAACCGGTGTTGTTGGGGATGGTCCACAGCAGCTCGTACTGGTCACGCAGGGTTTCGATGCCCGGCACCACCTGCTTCATCACACCGTCTTTAGAGCCTTTGACACTCACCAGGCCACGGGGCGGCTCAATGCCGTTGGTGGCGTTGGAGATCTGGCTGGAGGTCTCGGACGGCATCAATGCCGACAGCGTGGAGTTACGCAGGCCATGCTCCAGGATCTCGGCACGCAGACCTTCCCAATCCAGGTGCAGCGGCTCATCACAGATGGCATCCAGCGCCTTCTTGTAGGTGTCGATCGGCAGGATACCCTGGCTGTAGGTGGTTTCATTAAAGGCCGGGCAGGCGCCTTTCTCTTTGGCCAGGCCAACCGACGCTTTCAGCAGGTAGTACTGAATCGCCTCAAAGGTTTTGTGGGTCAGGTTGTTGCCGCTGCCGTCGGAGTAGCGGGCACCGTTCTTGGCCAGGTAGTAGGCAAAGTTGATCACGCCGATACCGAGGGTACGGCGGTTCATGGTGCTGATACGGGCGGCTTTGATCGGGTAATCCTGATAATCCAGCAGGCTGTCCAGAGCGCGCACCGCCAGGTCCGCCATCTCTTCCAGTTCGTCCAGTTGCTCGATGGCGCCCAGGTTGAACGCGGACAGGGTACACAGCGCGATCTCACCGTTTTCGTCGTCCGGATGGGACAGCGGCTTGGTCGGCAGTGCAATCTCCAGGCACAGGTTGGACTGTTTCACCGGCGCCACTCTGGGATCGAACGGGCTGTGGGTGTTGCAGTGGTCAACGTGCTGGATGTAGATGCGGCCGGTGGAGGCACGCTCCTGCATCAGCAGGCTGAACAGGGTGATGGCTTTGACCGTCTTTTTACGAATGGACGGGTCCTGCTCGTACTGCTGGTACAGGCGCTCGAACTCGTCCTGGTCGGCAAAGAACGCGTCGTACAGGCCGGGCACGTCAGAGGGCGAGAACAGGGTAATGTCGCCACCTTCGATCAGGCGCTGATAGAGGGCGCGGTTAATCTGGACGCCGTAATCCATATGACGGATACGGTTGGCGTCGGTGCCGCGGTTGTTCTTCAGTACCAGCAGGTCTTCCACTTCAAGGTGCCACAGCGGGTAGAACAGGGTGGCTGCACCACCGCGTACACCGCCCTGAGAGCAGGATTTCACTGCGGTCTGGAAGTGCTTAAGGAACGGCAGCATACCGGTATGGAACGCTTCACCGCCACGGATCGGGCTGCCCAGAGCGCGGATACGACCGGCATTGATACCGATACCGGCACGCTGGCTCACGTACTTCACGATGGAAGTCGAGGTCGCGCTGATGGAATCGAGGCTGTCACCGCACTCAATCAGTACGCAGGAGCTGAACTGACGGGTCGGAGTGCGCACGCCGCTCATGATCGGCGTCGGCAGCGAGATCTTGAACTTGGAGGTGGCGTCGTAGAACCGCTTGACGTAGGAAAGACGCACATCCTTCGGGTAGTCGGCAAACAGGCAGGCCGCCACCAGCATGTAGAGGAACTGGGCGCTCTCGTACACCTCACCGGTAACCCGGTTCTGCACCAGGTATTTGCCTTCAAGCTGCTTGATGGCCGCGTAGGAGAACTTCATATCACGCCAGTGATCGATGTAGGCGTTCAGCTCATCAAACTCTTCCCGGGAGTAATCCGCCAGCAGGTGCTCATCATAACGGCGAGCCTGAACCAGCTTGGTCACGTGGTCATACAGGTGGGGCGGCTCAAACTGGCCAAACGCCTTCTTACGCAGGTGGAAAACCGCGAGGCGGGCAGCCAGGTACTGGTAGTCAGGGTTGTCGGCGCTGATCAGGTCAGCGGCAGCCTTGATGAGGGTTTCGTGGATGGCTTCGGTTTCGATGCCATCGTAGAAGTAGATTTGGGCAGCCAACTCGACCTGGGAAACGGAAACGTTATCCAGCCCCATAGCGGCCCAATAGATGACGCGGTGGATCTTTTCGAGATCGATCGGTTCCTTCCGACCGTCTCGTTTGGTCACGAGAAGGTTACTGTTCATGCCCTGTGCTCTGGTCCGTGGTTGATCCCTGAAACACAAAAAACGGCGACGCGGTATTGGCTGCGCGACTCTCCATCACTGAGCGCGACTGAGCAACCAAACAGCGGTGCCGACTTGTGTGTTTGCTGGTTTGGTCACCACTACATATAGGTGACCTTTAAAGTATGACTACAAGATAGGGCGGTTTGGGGGGCGATTCAAGAGCCGGGGCTGTGGACAAAATTGTGAGTAAGCTGAGACCAACTGCAAGGGGTTAGTAGCGCCTAACCCCCCAACCGCGCCAGTGGGCCCGATGGCTTCCCTAGCACACCTTTTCCCCGTGTGGGAATGCCCCGGCAAAAAAAAACGATCCAGCGGATCGTTTGCGTATTTCTCAGTCATTCAGACCCAGCATGGTGACCAGCTCGTAGGGGCTGGTGCAGAACCAGTCACCCGGCCAGGCCATGGGCTGATCTTCGGGTCTTAGATAACCCCATAGCGCTACACAGGCACGCATGCCTGCCGCCTGGGCCGCCTGCATGTCGCGCTCGGCATCCCCAACGTACAATATGGCTCCGGGATCCACGGCAAGCGCTTCAGCGGCCGCCAGCAACGGCTTCGGATGAGGCTTTGCCACCTCAAACGTGTCGCCACTGATATTGATGCGACTTTGCGAGAACAACGGCAGCTGGGCCAACAGGGGGTCGGTCAGCCAACCCGGTTTGTTGGTGACGATGCCCCAGGGCAACTGGCGCTGTTCGAGCCGCTGCAGCAACTCCTGAACGCCATCGTAAGGTTGGGTGTGGACACAGAGCGCCGACAGGTAAGCCGACAGCAACGCGTCCTTAAGCGGCTCATAATCGGTGCGCTCAAACTGGTCCCCCAACGCCGCCCGCAACAGGCCCCGACTGCCGTGGGAGCTGTGCTGATAAGCGTGGGCCTCAGACAGCACCGGATAGCCATAACGACGCAGCGCATGGTTTGCCGCTGCGCCCAGGTCTAACGCGGTATCCAGCAGGGTACCGTCAAGATCGAACAGAACACCCTGGATGGTCATTACGCCTCCGGCTTGTAGGCGTGGATCATGTAGTTCACCGCCATGGACTCGGTCATGCTGAAGGTTTGGGTCAGCGGGTTGTAGCGGACGCCATCGGCATGACGGACTTTCAGCCCGGCCTGTTCGCACCAGGCCACCAGCTGAGAGGGGCGCAGGTACTTGTTGTAATCGTGGGTACCCTTGGGCAGCACTTTCAGCAACTGCTCAGCGCCGACGATGGTGGTCAGGTAGGCGAGGGGGGTTTTGTTGATGGTGGACAGGTATAGATGGCCGCCCGGCGCCACCAGGTCGGCACAGGCGCGGATCACGGAGCCCGGGTCCGGCACGTGCTCAATCATCTCCATGCAGGTCACTACCTGATACTGACCGGCGTAGTCCGCAGCGTGCTGTTCCGCGGTAGCCTGCAGGTAATCGACATCCACACCGCTTTCCAGCGCGTGCAGTCGGGCTACCTCGAGGGGTTCTTCACCCATATCCAGACCGGTTACCTTGGCACCGACACGCGCCATGGCTTCGCTCAGCAGGCCGCCACCGCAGCCGACATCGACCACTTTTTTACCAAACAGACCATCGGCATGGCGCTCAATATAGGCAAGGCGAAGTGGGTTCATCTTATGCAGGGGGCCAGAGTGGCCTTCAGGATCCCACCAGGTAGCAGCAAGCTGTTCAAATTTGGCGACTTCGGATGGATCCACATTTGCGTTGTTATACATCAATTTATCCGCTTTTTTGCAGGCTCTCACTGGCCCCGATTATAGCCACGGCGGTCGCTGCGGCGAAACCATGTTTGTGCGCTTCTATTGGCGGTGGCTTGTGTTAGAATGCCAAATCACTGTTTTTTCCGGTAAGACCGGGGCGGTCGCCGTCGTGGCGGGCGCTGTGAGGGAATTTAGTTTCTATGACTGATCTGGCTACAGAAATCACGCCGATTAACATCGAAGAAGAACTAAAAAGCTCCTACCTCGATTACGCCATGAGTGTAATCGTAGGGCGGGCTTTGCCGGATGTTCGTGATGGCCTTAAGCCCGTTCACCGTCGTGTTCTTTTTGCGATGAATGAGCTGGGTAACGACTGGAATAAGCCCTATAAGAAGTCGGCCCGTGTGGTCGGGGACGTAATTGGTAAGTACCACCCGCACGGTGACAGTGCGGTGTACGACACCATCGTCCGTATGGCCCAGCCTTTCTCGCTGCGTTACACCCTGGTTGATGGTCAGGGTAACTTTGGTTCCGTGGACGGCGACTCCGCCGCAGCGATGCGTTACACCGAAGTCCGTATGGACCGCATCGCCCACGAACTGCTGGCGGACCTGGATAAGGAAACCGTCGACTACGTGCCGAACTACGACGGCACTGAGCAGATCCCGGCGGTTCTGCCCACCAAAGTCCCGAACCTGTTGGTTAACGGTGCCTCCGGTATTGCCGTAGGTATGGCCACCAACATCCCCCCCCATAACCTCACCGAAGTGGTTGACGGCTGTCTGCACCTGATTGACAACGAACATGCCACCATCGATGAGCTGATTGAAATCATCCCCGGCCCGGACTTCCCCACCGGCGGTATCATCAATGGCCGCAAGGGCATTTTTGAAGCTTACCGCACCGGCCGTGGCAAGATTTACGTCCGCGCCAAAACCGAGGTAGAGACCGACAAGAACGGTCGTGAGGCGATCATCGTTAACGAGATCCCCTACCAGGTGAACAAAGCCCGACTGATCGAAAAGATCGCCGAGCTGGTGAAGGACAAGAAGATTGAAGGCATCAGCGGTCTGCGTGACGAGTCCGATAAGGACGGCATGCGCATCGTGATTGAGCTGAAGCGTGGTGAAGTGCCGGAAGTGGTACTGAACAATCTGTACGCCCAGACTCAGATGCAGACCGTGTTCGGCATGAACATGGTGGCACTGGCCAACGGCCAGCCCAAGATCTTCAACCTCAAGGAGATGCTGGAAGCCTTTATCCGTCACCGCCGTGAAGTGGTGACCCGCCGTACCGTGTACGAGCTGCGTAAGGCCCGCGAACGCGCCCACATCCTTGAAGGTTTGGCCATCGCCCTGGCCAACATCGATCCCATCATTGAGCTGATCCGTCAGTCTCCGACTCCGGCTGAAGCCCGTGAAGCGCTGCTGTCCCAAGGTTGGGATCTCGGCAACGTGGCCGGCATGCTGGAAAAAGCCGGTGATGACGCCGCCCGTCCTGAGTGGCTGACCCCGGAATACGGCATCCGTGACGGCAAGTACTACCTGACCCTGGAACAAGCGAAAGCGATCCTCGACCTGCGTCTGCAAAAGCTGACCGGCCTGGAGCATGAAGCGATCCTGGATGAGTACAAATCGCTGCTGGAACAGATTGCTGAACTGCTGCACATCCTGGGCTCCACTGAGCGCCTGATGGAAGTGATCCGTGAAGAGCTGGAAGCGGTGAAGACCCAGTACGGCGATGAGCGTATGACTGAAATCAGCGCCGCCTCTGCCGACATCTCCATGGAAGATCTGATCACCCAGGAAGATGTGGTCGTGACCCTGTCTCACCAGGGCTACGTGAAGTACCAGCCGCTGACCGACTACGAGGCCCAGCGCCGTGGTGGTAAAGGCAAGTCCGCCACCAAGATGAAGGATGAAGACTTTATTGAGCGTCTGTTGGTGGCCAACACCCACGACACCATTCTCTGCTTCTCCTCCATCGGTAAAGTGTACTGGATGCGGGTGTTCCAGCTGCCGCTGGCCAGCCGTACCGCTCGTGGTCGCCCAATTGTGAACCTGTTGCCGCTGGGTGAAGGTGAACGCATTACCGCGATCCTGCCGGTAGAAGAGTACTCCGCCGACAAGTTCATCCTGTTCGCGACCGCGAAAGGCACCGTGAAGAAGACCGCTCTGAATGCGTACAGCCGTCCGCTCTCCTCCGGTATTCGCGCCATTAACCTGGCGGACGACGACGAACTGATCGGCGTTAACATCACTGAAGGTAACAACGAAGTGATGCTGTTCTCCGACGCCGGTAAAGTGGTGCGCTTCAACGAAGACCAGGTGCGTGCCATGGGCCGTACCGCCACCGGTGTTCGCGGCATCAACCTGGAAGGCAGCGACCGCGTAGTCTCCCTGATTGTGCCGGATGAAGATGGCGCCATCCTGACCGTAACCGAAAACGGTTTTGGTAAGCGTACCCCGCAGCAGGAATACCCGACCAAGAGCCGTGCCACCAAAGGGGTTATCTCCATTAAGGTGAGCGAGCGTAACGGTCTGGTGGTGGGCGCCGTGCAGGTGGGTGAGAACGACGAGATCATGTTGATCACCAACCGTGGCACCCTGGTCCGTACCCGCGTATCTGAGGTTTCCGAAGTGGGCCGTAACACCCAGGGTGTTCGCCTGATCCGCACCGCGGAAGGGGAACAGGTTGTCGGTCTGGAACGCATCGACGAGGTCGAAGTGGACGAATCCCTGCTGGAAGGCGAGATCGACACCGAAGCTGAAGGCGAGAGCCAACCGGAAGCTCAGTCCGGCGATACCGAAGCAACGGGCGCCGACGAGTAACCAACACGCTAGCGGGCGCCTCGATTGAGGCGCCCGCTTTTCTTTTAGAGGGATTTCGCGTGACGATTTATAACTTTTGCGCCGGCCCGGCGATGTTGCCGACCGCGGTGATGCGCAAAGCCCAACAAGAGTTCTGTGATTACCAGGGATTGGGCGTGTCGGTGATGGAGTTGTCCCACCGCAGCCCGGAATACATGGCCGTGGCAGAAAAGGCGGAGCAGGACCTGCGTGAGCTGATGGCCATTCCGGACAACTACGCTGTGCTGTTTCTGCACGGTGGGGCCCGTGGCCAGTTCTCCGCCATTCCCCTGAACCTGCTGGGGCAGGGCAAGGCCCTCTACCTGGAAAGCGGCCAATGGTCTGTGGCAGCCGCAACCGAAGCGGAGAAATACGGTGACATCGAGCGCGTCGACCTGCGCTGTGAATCCCGTACCCTGGATCTGTCCCGCATTCCCGCGGACACCAGTGAGTACGCCTACGTTCACTACTGCCCCAATGAAACCGTCGATGGCGTGGCGATGTTTGATGTGCCTGAGGTGGCTGCGCCGTTGGTGGCGGATCTCTCCTCCTGCATCCTGGGTCGCGACCTCGACGTGTCTCAGTTTGCGCTGCTGTACGCCGGGGCGCAGAAGAACATTGGCCCGGCCGGTCTGACGTTGGTGATTGTGCGTCGTGACCTGCTGGGCAACGCCGACAGTCGGTGCCCCGCGATTCTGGATTACCAGCTCGCTGCCAATCATGACTCCATGTACAACACCCCGCCTACCTTTGCCTGGTACCTGGCCGGGGAGGTGTTTCAGTGGCTCAAGCACCAGGGTGGTGTGGCCGCCATGGCCGAGGTTAACCGTCGTAAAGCCGACAAGCTGTATGGCTTTATTGACGCCAGTGACTTCTATCGAAACGCCGTAGCACCGAGCCATCGTTCCGAGATGAATGTTACATTCCAGCTGCACGATGCGCAGTTGGACAAGCGCTTCCTGGCCGAAGCGGAGGCCGCGGGGCTGAAAGCCCTCAAGGGTCACCGCATGGTTGGGGGGATGCGCGCCAGCATCTATAACGCCATGCCCGAGGCCGGCGTCGACGCCTTGGTGCAGTTTATGGACCATTTCGCCCGTACCTACGGTTAAGCGGGCTACGCGCAACACAAGGATTGAATGTATGGATATTAAGACCCTGGCCAACCAGGGCGTGTTGGGGCTGCATCCCTACCAGCCCGGCAAACCCGTGGAAGAACTGGAACGTGAGCTCGGCATCAGCGACATCGTCAAGCTGGCCTCCAATGAAAACCCGTTGGGGTTAAGCCCCAAGGCGAAGGCAGCCATCGAGCAGGCCACCGCCGAGTTAACCCGCTATCCCGATGCCAATGGCTTCTACCTGAAGCAGAAACTGGCCGAACGCTGGTCGGTTAACCCGGCCCAAATCACCCTGGGTAACGGCTCCAACGAGGTGCTGGAGATCCTGTTCCGCACCTTCGTCAGCGCCGACAGTGAAGTGATCTACGATCAGCATGCTTTTATTGTCTACGCCCTGCTGACTCAGTCGATTGGCGCCAAGGCGGTTCCGGTTGCCTCCAAAGCGTGGGGGCACGACCTGGAAGGCATGTTGGCGAGCATCACCGACAAAACCCGGATGATCTGCGTCGCCAACCCCAATAATCCCACCGGCACTTTCCTGCCGACCGACGCACTGAAAGCGTTTCTGGATAAGGTGCCCGCCAATATCCTGGTGGTATTGGATGAAGCCTACTACGAGTACGTTGAGGCGGATGTGCGGGCGGAGAGCCATCAGTGGCTGGCCCAATATCCGAACCTGATCGTCAGCCGTACCTTCTCTAAGGCATATGGTCTGGCGGGCTTGCGCGTGGGGTACGCATTGACCAGTGAAGCGATGGCTGATCTGCTCAACCGCGTTCGCGAACCCTTTAACTGCAACAGCCTGGCATTGGCCGCGGCAACCGCGGTACTGGATGATGCCGAGTATCTGGCGGCGGGGATCGAGCTCAACAACACCGAGATGGCGCGGCTGGAGCAATACTTTACCGAGCGCAAACTGCCCTTCATCCCCAGTACCGGCAACTTCATTGCGGTGGAAGTGGGTGACGCTGGTGCGGTGTACGAGGCGCTGCTGCAGCAGGGCGTGATTGTCCGGCCGGTTGCGGGCTACGGTATGCCGAACCACCTGCGGGTGAGTATCGGTACCCAGGCCGAGAACACCCGGTTTATGGCAGCGATGGATGTGGTACTGGCCCACCGCTGAATAACGCGTCTAGACATCTAGGTGGCTTCGGGCCATTATGCGGAAGCTTCGGCTTCCGCTTTTTGTTTTGGAGTACCATGAAACAGTTACCGCTTCCTCCCATCGCCCATGTCGAGGGTGACGTTTACCTCCCTGGTTCCAAGAGCATCTCCAACCGCGCGCTGCTGCTGGCTGCGCTGTCTGAAGGTGAAACCACCCTGACCAACCTGCTCGATTCCGATGACATCCGTCATATGCTGAATGCGCTGGCGCTGCTTGGTGTCTCTTATCAGTGGCAGGCGGAGAAAGGTGAGATTGTGGTACAGGGCCGTGGCGGCCCCATTGCCAACAGCGATCAGGCACTGGAACTGTTTCTGGGTAACGCGGGCACCGCCATGCGCCCCCTCTGTGCAGCGTTGGTAGTGGGGCAGGGCGATTATGTGCTGACCGGTGAACCCCGGATGAAAGAGCGTCCGATTGGTCACCTGGTCGATGCCCTTCGTCCGCTCGGTGCCAAAGTGGAGTACCTCGAAGCGGAGGGCTACCCGCCTTTGCGGATCCATGCCAGCCAACTGGCCGGCGGTCGCGTCAGCATTGATGGCTCTATCTCCTCCCAGTTTCTGACGGCATTGTTGATGACCGCACCGTTGTGCCAGGACACCCTGACCATTGATGTGGAAGGAGAGCTGGTTTCCAAGCCCTACATCGACATCACGCTGGCGCTGATGGCCAAATTTGGCGTTGAAGTTGAGAACCGCGACTATCGTCAGTTTGTGATTGCCGCTGGCCAGCGCTACGTCAGTCCGGGTCGTTTCCTGGTGGAAGGCGACGCGTCCTCAGCGTCCTACTTCCTGGCCGCTGCCGCCATCGGTGGTGGCCCCATCACTGTGCACGGCGTCGGCCGCGCCAGTCTGCAGGGCGACAAATACTTTGCCGATGCGTTGGCCGCCATGGGGGCAGAGATTGAGTGGCAGGATGAGTCCATTACCGCGCGACGGGGTGAACTCAATGGCATCGATATGGACATGAACCATATCCCCGATGCCGCCATGACCATTGCTACCACCGCGTTGTTTGCCAAGGGCCCAACCACCATCCGCAACGTCTACAACTGGCGTGTAAAAGAGACCGACCGCCTGGCCGCCATGGCAACAGAGCTCAAAAAGGTGGGGGCTGTGGTGGAAGAGGGACACGACTATCTTCGGGTTGAGCCGGTAGAAAAACTGCACCATGCCGCCATCGACACCTACAATGATCACCGGATCGCGATGTGTTTCTCATTGCTCGCGGTCGGGGGCGTGCCGGTCACCATCAATGACCCCGGTTGCACCGCCAAGACCTTCCCGGATTATTTCGATCGCTTGAACGCCCTTTGCCGCTAAAGCGCAAGAAAATGTAAGCAAATCCGGATCGACACTGCTATCTGTTTGAACTCGTGTATAATGCGCTCGCCCAGCCGGCCGGGCGCATTGCATTTACGGGTCGGCAAGCACAGAATTCCGGAGGATAACTATGCCTGAACAGGCACCGGTTATTACCATTGACGGCCCCAGCGGGGCCGGTAAAGGCACCATCTGCCAACTGCTGGCCAATAAACTGGGCTGGCACCTGCTCGACTCCGGCGCGATCTACCGCGTGCTGGCGCTGGCAGCCATTCACCACGATGTTGAACTGGATAACGAAGAAGCCCTGTCCTTGTTGGCCGCGCATCTGGATGTCCAGTTTCAGGCCGGTGAAGACGGCGTCAAAGTGGTGCTGGAAGGTGAAGAAGTATCTAAGGCGATCCGCTCTCAGGAGTGCGCCGATGCCGCATCCAAAGTCGCGGCACTGCCTCGGGTACGGGAAGCGCTGCTGCGTCGTCAGCGCGCATTTCGTGACCACCCGGGCCTGATTGCCGACGGTCGTGATATGGGCACAGTGGTATTCCCCAGCGCCCAGGCCAAAATTTTCCTGACTGCCAGTGCAGAAGAACGTGCAGAACGTCGCTACGCTCAGTTGAAGGAAAAGGGCTATGATGTTAGCATTGACCGCCTTTTAGGCGAGATACGCGAGCGTGACGAGCGAGATTCCAACCGGGCCGTGGCCCCGTTGAAGCCCGCCGAAGATGCGCTAGAGATTGATACTACGGGGATGGGGATCGACCAGGTTCTGGATGCGGTACTCAGCCACGTGGTGACAAGTTTGGATCAGCCCCGTTAAGGGCGGTCCATTTTGGTGTTTGCGGCAGGACGCTGCGAACTAAAGGCAACTACCCCGTGTTCAGGATGAACGTGGACGACCTAAAGAAACTTTAAATTTACATGACTGAATCATTTGCTCAACTGTTTGAAGAGTCCCTGCTGAGCCTGGAAACCCGTCCGGGTTCCATCGTTAAGGGTACTGTAATCGCCATCGAGAACGGCATCGTTCTGGTTGACGCTGGCCTGAAATCCGAAAGCGCGATCCCGGCCGAACAGTTCAAGAACGCCAAAGGCGAACTGGAAATCGAAGTTGGCTCCGAAGTTGACGTAGCACTGGACGCCGTTGAAGACGGTTTCGGTGAGACTCAGCTGTCTCGTGAGAAAGCTAAGCGCCACGAAGCCTGGGTACGTCTGGAAAAGGCTGCCGAAGAGCAAGAGACCGTTATCGGTGTTATCAACGGTAAGGTTAAAGGCGGTTTCACCGTTGAGCTGGAAGGCATCCGTGCGTTCCTGCCGGGCTCCCTGGTTGACGTTCGTCCGGTGCGTGATACCACTCACCTGGAAGGCAAAGACCTGGAATTCAAGGTGATCAAGCTGGACCAGAAGCGCAACAACGTTGTTGTTTCTCGTCGTGCGGTTATCGAGTCTGAGAACAGCGTTGAGCGTGAGCAGCTGCTGGAGAACCTGGCTGAAGGTCAGGAAGTTAAGGGTATCGTTAAGAACCTGACCGACTACGGCGCGTTCGTAGATCTGGGCGGCGTTGACGGTCTGCTGCACATCACCGATATGGCTTGGAAGCGCGTTAAGCACCCGAGCGAAATCGTGAATGTTGGCGACGAGATCAACGTTAAGGTTCTGAAGTTCGACCGTGAGCGCACCCGTGTATCCCTGGGTCTGAAGCAACTGGGCGAAGATCCGTGGGTATCCATCGCTAACCGTTACCCGGAAGGCGCCAAGCTGACCGGTCGCGTGACCAACCTGACTGACTACGGCTGCTTCGTTGAAATCGAAGAAGGCGTTGAAGGTCTGGTACACGTTTCCGAGATGGATTGGACCAACAAGAACATCCACCCGTCCAAGGTTGTTAACCTGGGTGACAGCGTGGAAGTTATGGTTCTGGACATCGACGAAGAGCGTCGTCGTATCTCCCTGGGTCTGAAGCAGTGCAAAGCTAACCCGTGGGAAGAGTTTGCTCGCAACTTCAACAAGGGCGACAAGGTTTCCGGTAAGATCAAGTCTATCACTGACTTCGGTATCTTCATCGGCCTGGAAGGCGGCATCGACGGTCTGGTTCACCTGTCCGACATCTCCTGGAACGCTACCGGTGAAGACGCCGTACGCGAGTACAAGAAAGGCGAAGAAATCTCCGCTGTTGTACTGTCCGTTGATCCGGAGCGCGAGCGCATCTCCCTGGGCGTTAAGCAGATCGAAGAAGACCCGTTCAACAAGTACCTGTCTGACAACAAGAAAGGTGCTATTGTTACTGGTACCATCACTGCAGTTGACGCCAAAGGCGCTACCGTAGAGCTGGGCGAGAACATCGAAGGCTACATCCGTGTGGCTGACATCTCTCGCGACCGTATCGAAGACGCTTCCACCGTACTGAGCGTTGGTGAGTCTGTTGAAGCTAAGTTCATGGGTGTAGACCGCAAGAACCGCAACATCAGCCTGTCCATCAAAGCTAAGGACGAAGCGGAAGAGAAAGAAGCCATCGACGCTCTGAACCAGCAAGACGAAACTGTGTTCTCCAGCGCCATGGCTGAAGCCTTCAAGGCTGCCCGTAACGACTGATCACCAGTTGCAGGGGAGGGCGACCTCCCCTGATGGTGACGGCAATTGGCTTGCAGGAGAGCGAGGATGACTAAGTCCGAACTTATCGAAAGATTGGCCAGTAAGCAGTCCCACCTTTCCGGTAAGGAAGTGGAGGGTGCCATTAAGGAGATGTTGGAGCAGATGGCCAGCACTCTGGAACACGGCGACCGTATCGAGATCCGTGGTTTCGGAAGCTTTTCTCTGCACTACCGTGCTCCCCGAGTTGGCCGCAACCCCAAGACTGGGGAATCGGTTGAACTCACCGGCAAATTTGTCCCCCATTTCAAACCCGGCAAAGAGTTGCGAGAACGCGTAAATGACTCGCTCTGAGTGAGCTGAACAAAACCCCGCCAACCTGGCGGGGTTTTTTTTACCCCTTATGGCAAGGGACTGGTTTTTAATGGATAATCGAATCAGTCTATTGAGAAGGTATGCGGGGTCAGTGTGAAAGCCTTTTTGATCACCGCCGTGGTCGCGGCGTTATTCGTACTGATGATGGCTTTTGGTGCACAGAACGACCAAACCGTCACCGTAAACTACTTTATCGCCAAAGGTGAGGTTTCACTGCCGATGTTGCTGGCAGGCACCTTCCTTACAGGCTTTATCATCAGTTGGTTGCTTGCCCTGGGCATCATCCTTCGCCAGAAGCTGACCATCCGAAAGCTGCGCCCGAAGGCCGGCAAGGATGACACCACGGTCACTGACGCTTCCTGATGCTGGAACTGCTGTTTCTGCTGCTGCCTATCGCCGCGGCCTATGGTTGGTACATGGGCCGGCGCAGCGTTCGTATTAAGCAGGAAAACAGCCAGCGCCGCCTGTCGCAAAACTACTACGAAGGCCTTAACTTCCTGCTGTCGGATCAGCCTGACAAAGCGGTCGACCTGTTTATCGACATGCTGCAGGTGGATGAGGAAACCTTCGACACCCACCTTTCCCTCGGCACCCTGTTTCGCAAGCGCGGTGAAGTGGACCGGTCTATCCGCATCCACCAGAACCTGATTGCCCGTCCCCATATCAGCTTTGAGCAGCGCGACCTGGCGATGATGGAGCTCGGTAAAGATTATCTGGCTGCGGGCCTCTATGACCGAGCCGAAGAGATCTTTCTGCAGCTGGTCAAAGACCCGGACCACAGCGAAGAGTCTGAGCGCCAGTTACTGTCGATCTACCAGGCCACCAAGGAGTGGTGGAAAGCGATCCGTGTGGCCAAGCGCTTTAGACGCGCCAGCCGCAAAGCGCTGATGCCGACCGTTGCCCACTACTATTGTGAACTGGCCGCGCAGGAGCAGGATTCGGCGACCGTGATCAAGCTCCTCAATACGGCGCTGAAAACCGACTCGGACTGCGCCCGCGCCAATGTGCAGCTGGCGCGTTTGGCCCTGAGCGAGGAACGTCACGACGATGCCATCGCGGCTTTTGAGCGCCTTTGCCGTCAAAGTGGTGGGTTCGCCGTGGAGATGGTGGATGCCATTGAAGTGGCGTACCAACGTCGTGGTCAGGCTGAACGCTACCACGACCAGCTGGAAGACCTGCTGGCCAATGAGGGGCAGGTCAGCGTGCTGCTGGCGCTGGCGCACCTGGTTGAACAGCAACAGGACACCGATGCGGCCCAGCAACTGATTTTGTCGCAGCTGAAGCGCCAGCCTACCATGCGCGGCTTCCACCGCCTGATGCGCCTGCAGTTAGCGATGGTGGACTCTGAGCAAGCCAAAGACAGCCTGGTGTTGTTGTCTGATTTGGTGGAAAAACAGATTCGGCTGCGGCCCAAATATCGATGCCAGAACTGTGGCTTTCCCGGCCACACGCTTTATTGGCATTGCCCCTCTTGCAAGTCATGGGGACAGATCAAACGGATCCGTGGCTTGGATGGTGAGTAATAATGGAGAACAACATGCATTCCGATCCTAAGGTACTGGTCGCTCTGGATTTCGCTTCCGAGCAAGACGCGATGGCGTTTGTCGAGCGCATCGACCCCAGCCAGTGCCGCCTGAAAGTGGGCAAAGAGATGTTTACCCTGTTTGGTCCGCAGTTTGTTAAAGCGCTGTCCGGCAAAGGCTTTGAGGTGTTCCTGGATCTGAAATTCCACGATATCCCCAATACGGTTGCGCACGCCGTTGCAGCGGCCGCAGAACTGGGCGTGTGGATGGTGAACGTGCACGCCACCGGTGGCAGCAAGATGATGGCGGCGGCCAAAGCGGCGCTGGCGCCCTATGGCGATAAAGCCCCGAAACTGATTGCTGTGACCGTGCTGACCAGCATGGGCGAAGAGGAACTGCCTGAGCTGGGCATCACCCGCAGTAACGATGAGCAGGTGCTGGCACTGGCCACCCTGGCCAAGCAAGCCGGTTTGGATGGCGTGGTGTGTTCTGCGCAGGAAGCCGCTATGCTGAAAGCCAAGCTGGGTGCCGAGTTCCAGTTGGTGACACCGGGTATCCGCCCAGCGGGTGCCGATCTGGGTGACCAGCGCCGTGTGATGACCCCGGCTGAAGCGGTGGCTGCAGGCAGTGATTACCTGGTGATTGGCCGCCCGATCACCCAGTCAGCGGATCCGCTGGCCACGCTGGAGGCGATCAACGCCACCCTGTAAAAGGTTGAAACCCCGCCAAGGAGGGCAGTATGAGTTTTCAGGATAAACGGGTACTGGTGGTCGGAGGCACATCCGGCCTTAATCTTGGCATCGCCCTGGGTTTCGCCGAAGAGGGAGCCGAAGTCGCCGTCGCCAGCCGTGACGCCGCTAAGGTAGATAAGGCCAAGGCTGCACTTTTGCAGGCCGGCGCCAAAGCGGTGTATGGCTTTCAGGTTGATGTCCGTGACCCGGACACAGTATCCGCGATGTACCAGGCCCTTTCACAGCATTGGGCCAGCATCGACATTCTGGTCAGCGGGGCTGCGGGCAATTTCCCGGCACCCGCAGCCAAGCTCTCCCCTAATGGATTTAAAGCCGTGGCGGAAATTGACCTCCACGGCGCCTTCCACGTTGCCCACTTCGGTTATCCGATGTTGACCCGCCCGGGCGGCCACCTTATCCATATCTCTGCACCCCAGGCCTACCAGCCACTGCCGATGCAGGCGCACGTGTGCGCGGCCAAAGCTGGCGTGGATATGCTCACCCGCACTCTGGCGATGGAGTGGGGCAGAGAGGGGATCCGGGTCAACTCTCTGGTGCCTGGCCCGATTGCCAACACAGAAGGGATGGACCGGTTGGCCCCCGGAGAGGAGCTGCAGGCTAAGGTCGCGGCGACGGTTCCGTTGGCCCGATTGGGTCAATGGCAGGATATGGCCAATGCCGCCAAGCTGTTGAGCAGTCCGCTGGCGAGCTACATCACCGGGGTGGTATTGCCCGTGGACGGGGGCTGGTCGTTGGGTGGCGTCAGCCTTGCCATGAGTCACCTGACTCAATCTTTGAACAAAAGCGGCTAAGGCCGCTTTTTCTTTTTCCACTTCTTTGAAGCCGGTCCGGTGCGAATTGACGGTGCTATGACATCATCCGCCTCTTGACCTGCGCGTCCGCGCCCCTAAACTAAAACGAGTGTTTTAAAAACCCGTTTACATCTGCAAGGAGCCCCCATGCACTACAAGGCCCCCGTCCACGAAATGCAGTTTCTGTTGGACAACGTGTTTCAGGCTGGCGACCTGTGGCAAACCATGCCTGAGCTGGCTGAAATGGTCGATATGGACACCGCCATGGCCATCCTGGATGAGGGCGCGCGCATCACCCATGAGCTGGTGGCCCCGCTGAATCGTTCTGGTGACGAAGAAGGCGTGGGATTTGCCAACGGGGTGGTGACCACGCCCAAGGGATACAAAGAGGCTTACGCCACCTTTGCTGAGTCTGGCTGGGTTGGGCTTGGGGGCGAACCGGAATTTGGTGGCATGGGCATGCCCAAGATGCTGGGTGTGCTGTTTGACGAGATGTGTTACGGCGCTTCTAACGCGTTTGCGCTGTACAGCTCACTGACCGCAGGCGCCGCGCTGTGCATCGCCAGTCATGGCTCCGACGAACTGAAGCAGCGTTACCTGCCGATGCTCTACAGTGGCCAATGGAGCGGCGCCATGGACATGACGGAACCGCAGGCTGGCTCCGATCTGCGCCATATCCGCACCAAGGCGGTACCCCAGGAGGATGGCAGCTACCGGGTGTCCGGCACCAAGATCTTCATCACCGGCGGTGACCATGACCTGACTGAAAACGTCATCCACCTGGTCTTGGCTAAGTTGCCGGACGCCCCGGGCGGTTCGCGCGGCCTGAGCCTGTTCTTGGTGCCCAAATTTGAAGTCGCTGATGATGGCAGCGTCGGCGGCCCGAATGGCGTTGAGTGTGGCTCAGTTGAGCACAAGATGGGTATCAAGGCTTCTGCCACCTGTGTGATCAATTTCAATGACGCCAAGGGTTATCTGGTCGGTCAGGTCAACCGCGGACTGGCGGCGATGTTCACCATGATGAACTACGAACGTCTCTCCATTGGCATCCAGGGCTTGGGCTGTGCCGAAGCCGGCTACCAGATGGCTCGTGATTACGCTCTGGAGCGCAAGCAGGGGCAGGGCAGCGGTCAGGGGCTCGGCAACGGCGCTGACCCCATCATCGTCCACGGTGATGTGCGTCGTATGCTGATGCAGATTGCGGCAATGACGGAAGCCGGACGAGCGCTTGCGGTACTGACCGGGCAAAGCCTGGACAAGCAGAAGCACCTCAAGGACGCCCAGGCGGATGATCTGGTGGGTTTGTTGGTGCCGTTGGCCAAGGCGTTCTTCACTGATACCGGCCTGGAGAGTTCCGTCGCGGCGCAGCAGGTGTTTGGTGGTCACGGTTATGTTCGGGAAACGGGGGTAGAGCAGCTGGTACGCGATGTTCGTATTGCTCAGATCTACGAAGGCACCAATGGCATTCAGGCGCTCGACCTGCTGGGTCGGAAAGTGCTGCCCCGTGACGCGGCGATGCTGAAAACGCTGATCGCCATGGTTGAAGCGGATCTGGCCGAGACCGGTGCCGAGTGGGCAGACCAGGCACAACTGGTGCGTCAGGCGTTCGGGCAGTTATTGGACGCCGCTGGTGAATTCCGCTCCCGCGAGCGCATGGGCGATGCCGTTAATGCTGCCGCCGTCGATTACCTGCACGCAATGGGGTATGCCACCTACGGTTACCTGTGGCTGAAAATGGTCAACGCGGCTGAGCGCGATCAAGCCAGTCTGGATGGGGCCTTCGTGACCCGGAAACAGGCGATTGCCAAGTTCTACTTTGCCCGTCTTTTCCCGCGCTTCCACGCGCACCTGGCCTCGGCCCGCGCCTCTGAACAGGCGGTTATGGCACTGTCGGTTGATCAGTTCTAATCGGTGTTTTAGCGACAATAAAGAGGGGGCTTGCTGGCCCCCTCTTTGCGTTAACCGTTCTGATGGCTGAGTTTCGGTCGAGACAGTGGATGGATGTTGTTGGGGGTGGCGTAACGGTCTGCAACGCTCTTCCAGTGCACTTCCGGAAGATAGAACAGGTAGTATTTTCCTTTCATCGCGTCGCTGACAAACCCCATACCATGGCGAGTCAACTCGAAGTGGACATCAGCGATAAAGTCCTGGCGCAACGTTTGTCGTCCTGACAACTCCCTGAGCTCAGATTTGCTCAAGTAGACACCCGACTCAACATCGCCAAACCGCTCAATCATCCAGACTGCAAACTCTTTCGCACTCTTCATAGACATTGGATTGCCTCCCTATTTCAGACTGCGATACTGCATGCAGTCTTTTAGGTATAGACAAAATCCCGGGGGCTACCTAGCGAAAATTGGCCTAAGCCGCTGAAAAAGTGCCTCGATTTGAAAGCAAATATGGTCTAGCCGGTGGAATGAAGTGAAGCATCCGGGACCCGCCAGCGGGTCGCCTGAGCGGGGTCCAGCACCTGAGCCGGATCGTTGTCCCAGCTGGTCAGCAGGCGGCTGCGAATCACCAGTTGTCCCGCTTCGCGCGCCGGCCACTGCTGCAGTTGCTGATGCAGTTTGCCGGCGATGGCGCTCATCTGCTCACGGGGGGGCTTACCGCGGTTGTCAAAGCAGGCGGTCAGCACCGCCAGGTACTGGTCATCCCGTTGTGCCACCAAATCCTCAGAGCGGAGCAGAGGTCGCAACAGATCATTGAGCTGGTGCCACTGGGCCTCGCTGACCTCACCGCCGTCGATGCCAATAAAGAACAGCGCCGCAACCTGCTGGTTACGATGCAGGCGAGCCAACTCATGCTGAACCCGGTCGTGCAGCAGAGATTCGTCTCCCAGGTGGCCGCTCTCGAAGGCGTTGTGTTCATTGGGGGCACTCGGAGTCAAGGTGACGACAAAACCAAGCTGACCGTCGATGGGGCTCAGTTCGAGGCTAAACCAAACCGGGCGACCATCGCGGTCAGTGACCCTGGCAGGGCGTTTAATCCCGGCGGGGTTGGCCAGCAGGTCTCGTACGCTGAGGTTTTCGCCCAGATCGACCAGTTCACCAAGGTGGCGCCCCTGAAGTTCCGATTGCGGTTTATCCAGACGTTGTGCAAACCCCTCAGAGATCTGATGGATCTGGCCCGAAGGGCTCAGGCGGGCAAACGCCAGGGGATTACTTTGCTGCATCTGGCGCAGCGCGTTCAGCTCCTGTTCGTCGGCACGACGACGCAGATCATCAGCGACCCTATCCGCTGCAGTAACCAGCAGCCGCTTGGGCAACTCCTGCTCGGCCCTGCTGATCTTATCCATGATAAAGAGGTGGAACTCGCCCAACGCGGGCGGCAGGTCCAGGCGCCGGCCCAGGTAACAGCCCAGCTCAAACTGGTGGACCAGGGGCCAGTGGCTAAAGCGCTTAAGCTGTGGGTAGTAGATTAAGGAGTCAACGGGGCGATTGGCTTGATAGAGCAGCCGACAGGGCGCGGTGTCGAGTGGGTATTCGATTGGCGCGAGTGCCTGTCCGGCCTGACTGGCTACCTGAATGCGCACCTGGCCATTCAGGTGATGCCCAAGGGCAACAAAGGACCAGCGACCATCGGCATACAGGGACTGCGCCACCTGGTGAATCAGGGATTCACCTCGGGCCGTTTGTGCCAATCGTCGCCAGGCTTCGCTCATGAGTGGGGCTCGCTGTTGGGATGCTCAACCGGGTTATCGGCCGATGACAGAGAAGGTTGAAGCTCAGGCAGGCAACGGCTCAGCAGGCACTGGTACCAGAGGGATTCAAACTCGTTGAGCTTTTGCTTACGGGTGGCGGGCCTTCCGACCAGCCCATTAACCATCTGTACCACTACCCACTGTTCACCACTCTGGGTTTCCAGGAGTCCCGCGAGGTTGGCGACCTGACCAAACGTCCCGGTTTTGGCCCGAAGCAGCCCTTTAACGTCCCGGGTGCCTGGGCGGTGGGCGAGGGTACCGCTGACGCCAGCAACAGGCAGCAGTTCAGTCAACCCCTCCAGTTTGGGGTGGTGTTGCCACAGGGCCAGTAACTGGGCCAGTTGACGGGGCGTCACCAGGTTGTAGCGAGACAAACCGGAGCCGTCGATCAACTCAGAGTGGCGCATATCCAGGCCAAGTTGGCGCAGCGTTGCCATGCTGGCGTCGACGCCCAGGGCGTACCGGCCCTGGCCATAGCGGTGTTGGCCGAGGGTGCGCAGCAGGGAATCGGATATCTGGTTATCGGAGTCGTGGAGCAACTCTCTGATGAGCTCCGGCAAGGGTTCTGACTGGTGTCGGGCGATCACTGGCCCCTGGCCAGGCCCGAACCGAATGACCCCCCGCAGGGAGATGCCGAGTTCCAGTAACTGCTGGCGTATGACGGCGCGCAGGTAGGATTTGGGATCATCGATGGCCAGGGAGAGCGGCAGGCTGCGCTCAGTGCACCCGCTGAGGGTATAGCGATTGGCGCCGAGCCGAGCCATCTCCAGTGGACAGGCATCGCTGCTGGGAGCCGCGCGAACCTGAGCATCGATATCCAGCGGCAGGTGGGCCGGTTTGTCTACCGTGACCTTACCGGCGCGAAGGGTGAGCCTTACGTCGGCACAGCCGTGGTCGAGGATGTAGGCCGAGGCCGGTGCCGAGAAACAGATACCAAGGTCATCCCAGGGCCAGCCCCGGGCACGGTCGTAACCGGCAAACACAGTACCGTCCACCACAAGGTCGCCATCGATATGGCGCACTCCCTGACGTGGCAGGTGACTGAGCAGACGATAGAGGTCAGCGCGGGTCAGGGTGGGGTCGCCGCGCATCTTAAGGGTCAGATCGCCGCGAATGGTACCGCCTCCGCTCTGGCCCATTAACTCGGTCTGGTATCGAAACTCGGGACCCAATGAAACCCAGGCCGCCGTGGCGGTAAACAGTTTGACCGTCGAGGCGGGCACCATCAGGGTATCCGCATTGTGGGCCGCCAGAGTCTCACCCTGTTGGTTTATCACCACCAGGCCGGCCTGGCTGCCGGTTGGCAGCAGAGATTCAAAATCGGCCGGGGTGGCAAAAACCCAGGGTGTCAGGAGCAATAAAAAGGATGAAATCAGTCGCATAAAAGGGCTGTTAAGCGTTTGTTGCAATAGTGGTTATTCGCTGTCCATAATGAGAGTAGGTGATCTGGAATAGGGAGAAAAGGGATGAATACGGATCTGCGCAATGCTTTGCTGGCAACCGCGTTTGCTTTGGGCACCATTGTTCTGCTTGCAGTGGTTGCCATTCAATACGCTTAAAATGCCAGCAGTTCTAAGCAACAAGCCGTGATTCGGGTCACGGCTTGTTGCTGTTTTAGCCGCAAATATCTCCGCTTACTCGTGAACGCGGTCCGCCCCTCTTGCCCAATTCTTAAGGGTCTGATTAACTAGCGCGCTAGATTTTTGATTCTATTGGAGCGACCCATGCCCCATCTGCGTGTCCGCGGACTGGCGAACGAACAGGTTCAGGCGCTGAGTGAGCAACTCACCGACCCGTTAAGCCAACTGTTCGGCTGCCCGGACGATCACATCACCATCGAAGCCATTGCCAGCACCTTTTTCTTTCGAGGTGCCCCTGGTGGCGGTTACCCCATGGTGGAACTGTTGTGGTTTGATCGTGGACTGGACGTGCAGGACCAGGTCGCTCGCTTGATCACCGATACCATCCGTACTCTGTGCCAGGCGCCGGAACTGGATGTGGCGGTGATTGTGTCCCCTTTAAGTCAGCGTCATTATTACGAAAATGGCGAGCACTTCTAAGTATCACTGGCTTTCCGGGCTGGCCAGTCAATCCCTGAGCCCGGACCAGGTTGAGATCATCACCGACACCCGTGATTACCACCAGCGCCTGCTGGCTCTGATCGAGGGGGCAACCCGACGCATCTACATTGCAGCCTTGTACCTGCAGGAAGACAGCGCCGGCCGCCAGGTGCTCAATGCCCTCTACCAGGCCAAACAGCGTCGCCCTGAGCTCGATATCCAGATCATGGTGGATTACCACCGCGCCCAGCGTGGCCTGATTGGTAAAGGGCCCCAGGTCGGCAATGACCAATTCTATCGTGATACGGCTGCCCAATACCCCGGCGTCAACATCGGCATCTACGGAGTGCCGGTGAAGAACCGCGAGTGGGCAGGTGTTCTGCACCTGAAAGGCTTCGTGTTTGACGATACCGTGGTGTACAGCGGCGCCAGCATCAATGACGTCTATCTCGGTGTCGGCGAACGCTATCGATATGACCGTTACCACCTGATCCAGAATGCGGAACTGGCGGAAAGCCTGCTGGGCTTTATGCGCGACGAGCTTATCGCCAGCCCGGCCGTGGTGTCACTGCTGCAGGCGCCGGTTCCCGGTCCCAAGACCCTGCGTCGTGAGATTAAGACCCTCAAACATCGCCTGAGTCGGGCACGCTACCATCTGCCACACAGTGGTGGTCAGAATCAGCTGAGTGTCTTCCCGCTGCTGGGCCTTGGCCGTCAGGCTAATCTGCTCAACCGTACCATCGTCCGGTTGCTGCGAGTGGCCGAGCGGGATGTCTTTATTTGTACCCCGTACTTCAATCTGCCCAGTCCGCTGACTCAGACCATTGGCCGCCTGTTGAAGCAGGGCGTCAAGGTCACCATCGTGGTGGGGGACAAGACCGCCAACGATTTCTATATCGGTCCGGATCAGCCGTTCTCACCGGTGGGGGCATTGCCCTACCTGTATGAGCAGAACCTTAAGCGTTTTGCCAAGCGGCACCAGCGCCATATCGACGCCGGTTTGTTAAATCTGCAACTGTGGTGGCACGAGGACAACAGCTACCACCTGAAGGGGATGCAGATCGACGATGACGCTTACCTGCTCACCGGCAACAATCTGAACCCGCGTGCCTGGGCGCTGGATCTGGAGAATGGCCTGCTGATCACCGACCCGGAGCAGCAGCTCAAATCCCGTTTCGATCGGGAACGAGCCTGCATTCTGGAGCACACGAACCGAGTGAACAGCTACACCGATCTCGAAAGCGTCAAAGACTATCCCGCCCCCGTGGCGCGCCTGTTGCGACGGCTCAGCCGGGTAAAGGCAGACCTGCTCCTCAAGCGATTGCTCTGAATAAGAAGCGGCCATCTGGCCGCTTTTTTTGTCCCCACTCTCAAGCTTTGGCTCCTGTTCGTCGACTGTTCACCTTACCTTGGCCTTACACTAAATACGCATCGACGCTATGACGCGGGAACTGAGCCCCATCCTCTGGTGTGCACTGGTGGTGGTGGCGGTGGTGCTCGGTCTGCCACTTTGGCAGGCGCACCTGAACCATTATGCCCTCTCGCTGGAGCTTATCCCGGTGGGGCTGCTTCTATTGGCGATTGGTTTGGCCTGGCGTTTCCGGTTGTCTTACCACAGTTACCTCGGCCTGTTGCTGCTGGTTGCTTACCCGTTCCAATCCCCGCTGTCTGGTTTGACGCCACTGCTTATCCTCAGTACCAACGACATCTACCTGCTGCTGGCGCTTAACTTGCTGCTGTTGCCAAAAGCACCGGCTACTGGAGCTTATCTTGCAGGTTGGTTGGGCTGGTTGGTGGGGCAGTGCCTGTTGCTGCAGCACCTGTCCTGGGATTGGCTCTATCCCATGGTCAGCCCACGACTGCTGAATACGCCGATGCACTACCTGTTTGTGGTTCCGGCGGCGCGGTTTTTCTGGGCGCTGTCGCAGGGCAAGCAAGAGGACCTTATCCCGCTGCTGCTTGGGGCGATGGCATGGCTGGTCAGCGGTTGGCCGATGCCCTGGCCGGGTGGGGTACTGCTTTACAGCGGCATCGCCGGGATTCTGATGCTGGTGGTGTTTGATGGTGCCTATCGGTTGGCGTTTCGCGATGGTTTGACCGGCTTGCCGGCAAGACGAACTCTGGACGGCGATCTGAGTGATACCGGCGCGCTGGTTCACATCGCCATGCTGGATGTCGACCATTTCAAAGCCTTCAACGATACCCACGGTCACACCTGGGGCGATCTGGCACTGCGGGAACTGGCCACCAAGTTACGCCGGGTAAAGGGAGCGCGTGCCTACCGCTACGGTGGCGAGGAGTTTACCCTGGTGTTCCGAAAGGCCAACCGAACCGAAGTGGTGGCGGCCCTGGAAGCGCTACGCGTCGCGGTAGAGGAGGGGACGATGGTGGTCACCCAAAGTGGCAAAGATGGGAATACACTGCCGGTGAGGGCCTCCTTGACCATCAGTGTTGGCGTTGCCCAGCGTCACGGTCAGCATGAACAGATCGGCACGGTGCTGAAACGCGCGGATATGGCGTTGTACCGGGCCAAAGAGGAGGGCAGGAACCGGATCGTTTTGGGCTGACCCGGCCATTTGGTACCATAACGTTTTCCCCTTCTCCGTTTGGCACCATGTCCCACCACTCCCGCTTGCAACGCCTGGCTGACCAACTGAACGCCCACCAGTCGCTTTGGCGAGCCAACCCGTTTCGCGATCTCACACCGGCCTGGATCCAACAACATCCACAACTGGCCCACCAGGTGTTGTCGCTGGATGATGCCACCGTTGCGCATCTTGAGCAGCACCCAGAGCAGGCTCTGGCGCGATTTGCCGACGTGTTGCCGACGCTGGGCCAATTAGCTCCATTGCTTGCAGTGCCAGTGGCTGAGGAGCACGCTGCGGCGCCTCGCCAGGGGCGACAGTTCGCCCATATTCCCGGCCGGAAATGGCAACAGATCACCGCTTTTGTTGGCGCACTGGGCCAACCCAAGGCACCGGTGCTGGAATGGTGCGCAGGAAAGGGCCACCTTGGTCGATTGATCAGCCAGCAGTGTGAGGTTGCGGTAACCAGCCTGGAGTGGGATCAAATCCTGTGTCAGGAGGGGGAACAACTGGCATTGCGTGCCGCGCTGCCTCAGCAGTTTGTCTGTGCTGATGCGTTGACACCAGAAACCGCCAACGCGGTTAAACCGACCCAGCATGCGGTGGCGCTTCACGCTTGTGGTGATCTCCATGCCAGCTTAATTCGACACGCGATCAAGCGCGGTACCCAAGGGCTCACCATCAGCCCCTGTTGTTACCACCTGACCGCTCAGTCACACTACCGGCCGTTTTCCCGGCAGGGCCAGGCATGCCAATTGGCGCTAAGTCGTGATGAGTTACGCATTGCGGTACAGGAAACCGCCACGGCCCCGGCACGGGTGCAACGGTTGCGAGCCACCGAGATGGCTTTCCGTTTGGGCTATCAGGCCCTGATAGAACGGTTGGCACCAGAGCGCCGGGATGAAGGCGTGCCCTCCTGTCCTAAGGCGCTGCTGGGCCAGGGCTTTGAGGGTTTCTGCCGCTGGGCGGCTGAGCGCAAGTCAGTCACGCTTGGCGAGGACGTGGACTGGCCTCATTGGCAGCGCGAGGGGGAACAGCGCTGGCATCGCCTGCGGCGCCTTAGTCTGGTCAGGGCAGTCTTTGCCCGTCCGCTTGAGCTTTTTCTGGTGCTGGACAGGGTCTGCTTTCTCGTCGAGCAGGGTTATCACGTGACCCTGAGTCGCTTTACCGACCGAGCGGTCACACCACGCAACCTCCTGATTCAGGCCGAACTAAGGCGCTGAGCCGGGTTGCGTCACGACCGGACAGGGTCTAGGGTCGAAAGAGCGTTTCAACTAAGGATACCGGCTATGGCTCGCTCCCTGTTCAGCACGCAAACGCCATCCACTCCCTGGCATCTATGGCTGGTGGGGATACTGGCGCTGCTTTGGAATGGGATGGGAGCGATGGATTACCTCCTGACCCAGACCCGAAACAGTGAGTACATGGCCCAGTTTAGTCAGGAACAACTGGCGTTTTTCTACGGTTTCCCCTCCTGGGTGGTTGCCGCTTGGGCCATCGCTGTGTGGGGTGGGGTGCTGGGGGCTATCCTGCTGCTGATGCGCCGTCGTCTGGCCATCGGCGTGTTCCTGATTTCGTTACTGGCGATGGTTCTGACCACCGTACACAACTACCTGATGGTGGATGGCATGGCGGTGATTGGCGATCCTTTCTCCCTGGGCTTTACCGCCACCATTTTTGTCGTGGCGTTGCTGCTTTATCTGTACAGCAAGCGACTCGGTCAACAGGGCCGCTTGCGGTGAGGGTCGCCGTTGCCCCTCCCCGCGGGTTACCATAACTACCTGTCCACCCAGCGAGTTTTTTACATTGAACACCAAATCATTCCTGTGGGCAGGCTGCTTTACTGCAGTGCTGCTCTGGTCCGGTTACCAGCCGAAAGACACCTTTACCTGGTTTCTGGAAGTTTTGCCTGCGCTGATCGGCGCCGTCCTTCTGGTCGCGACCTACCGTCGCTTTCCCCTGACCCCCATGCTCTATCTGCTGATTCTGGCGCACTGTATCGTGCTGATGGTTGGCGGGCACTACACCTACGCGGAAGTGCCCCTGTTTGACACCATCAAGCCCTGGTTTGGTTTCGAGCGAAACAACTACGACAAAGTTGGCCACCTGATGCAGGGCTTTGTGCCTGCCATTTTGGCCCGTGAAATCCTCATTCGTCGGCAGGTCGTGAAAAGTCACGGCTGGATGACCCTGTTTGTGGTTTCCATCTGCCTCGCGTTCAGCGCCTTCTACGAACTGATTGAATGGTGGGTCGCGCTCGCCAGCGGCCAATCTGCCGAAGCGTTTCTTGGCACTCAGGGTTACGCCTGGGACACCCAGTCTGATATGGCGTTTGCCCTGACCGGCGCCATTGCCGCTTTAGTGCTGCTGTCGCGCTGGCACGATAAACAGCTCGCAAAACTATGAGTCAGCAAACGGCCCTTAGGCTGGGCAAGTATTTGGGTCAGAAACCGCCCCAGTTAGTCGATACCCTGCAGTCTCTGTGGAGTGGTTATGGTGCGATAGAGCGCTGGCAACTGGACGATGGCCGTACCATCATCGTGAAGCGGATCGCGCCGCCGAACGAAGTCCAACACCCAAGAGGCTGGCACAGCGAGGTGGGCCACCAGCGAAAACTGACCAGCTATCGGGTCGAGCAGCACTGGTATCAGCATTTCTCGCCCGCCGCTGCGTACTGGCCCAATACGCTCGGGACGTTCAGCGAGGATGGCACCACTTACCTGCTGCTCTCCGATCTCGACGCTGAGGGATTTGCAGGGCGACCGGAGTCGCTGTCACCCCATCAGATCACCCTGTGCCTCGAATGGTTGGCGCAGTTTCATGCCCGCTTCCTTAACGTCAGGGATGAGCAACTGTGGGCACGGGGCGGATACTGGCATCTGGCCACCCGTCAGGAGGAGTGGCAGCGGATGCAGGATACTTCGCTTAAGCGAGCCGCAGCGCAACTGGATCGCTGCCTCGCCAACGCCCGCTGGCAAACTCTGGTGCACGGTGATGCCAAGGTCGCGAACTTCTGCTTTGGTGCGGACCGGGTCGCCGCCGTGGACTTTCAATACGTAGGCCACGGACCTGGGGTCGTCGACGTAGCTTACTTTCTGGGCAGTGAGCTGGATGGTCCCCGATTGGCGGCCGAGGCGGAACACTGGCTGGACTATTATTTCAGCGCACTGCAATCGGCTTTGAGCCTGGCCGCGCCGCAATGGGCCGACCTCGAATCGGAATGGCGGCAGTTGTACCCGGTGGCGGTGGCGGACTTTGCCCGGTTTCTTGATGGCTGGGCGCCTGAACACTGGAAAATCAATGATTACAGCCGGGGCATGGTCGACCGGTTGCTCGCAGAAGGGAATTTTTTCACCAAAGGGTGAGCCTGAACCCGGTTCCTGTCGTAAGGTGTGATCATGATTGAGATCAACGCGTTGCACTTTAGTCGTTTGGACGGCACCCAACCCCGGCCCATCCTGCAGGACCTGAGCCTCTCACTGCCCGCGGGCGCGCAGTGCAGTCTGGTGGGTGACAGCGGAACCGGCAAAACCACACTGCTCAACCTGTTGGCGGGCCTCGAACCCTGTCAGCGGGGTGAGGTCAATGTGATGGGGCAGTCGCTGGTGGGTCGCTCAGCGACGGAGCTGGCCCTGTATCGACGCCATATCGGCATCGTTTTTCAGCAGTTCCAGCTGCTCGAAAGTCTCTCGATCCTGGACAACCTGCTGCTGCCTCATCGTCTGTTGGGGCGCAGTGGTAAGCCGCTTCGCCTTGAGGCACTGGCCGAGGCGCTCGGAATCGATCACCTGATGTCACGTTTACCAAATCAGCTCAGTGGGGGTGAGCAGCAGCGGGTTGCGGTTTGCCGGGCGCTGGTGCATGAGCCGGGGCTGGTGTTAGCCGATGAGCCCACCGGCAATCTGGATGAAAGCAACAGCCACAAGGTGGTCAGCCAGCTGAAGCGGTTAGCCCGGGAACAGGGCAGTACCGTGGTGATGGTTACGCACAGCCAAAGTCTGGCCAGCGGGTTCGAATACCAACTGCGCCTTCACAACGGACAACTGCACCAGGCAGACCGACCATGAGTGGGCTTTGGTGGCGCTGGGTTACCGGAGAGTGGCGTCGCCACCGCGGTTTGATGCTGTGGCTGCTGCTGGGCCTAATCAATGCTGCGGCCCTGTTGAGCGCCATCGAAGTGCTGAACCGCTCAGCCAGAACCAGCTTTGCCGACGCCAGCGCCCAGACCGAACAACCCAGACCGTGGCGCATCCAATCCGCCATCAGTGGCCACCGAATCGATATCGACCTGTGGCTGTCCCTGCGTCGGGCCGGCATTGATGCGGAGCCCATGCTGGAGGGGCAGGCTCTGCTCGATAATGGCGACTGGCTGCGCTTGCACAACCCCGGCACGTCCACGCTGGCCTTTGATGGTGACTGGGCGCTGTTGGCGGACCGCAAGTTGGCTGAGCGCCGAGGCTGGGATGCCGGACAGCAACTGGTGTTGGCCAACGGGGATCGTTTGCCTCCGCTGACCCTGATTGACGATCTCGGCCCCTTTTTGTTACTCGACCTGGCTCCATTGTCCCGGGTTCTGGAAAGCGGCGACTTTCTCACCTATCTGACCCTGCCGGAACTTACAGACGCCCAGCGTTCACTGATTGAACGCCTGTTGCCTCCCCACCTCAATCTGACCGCCAAGCACGACCCTGCCCAGGACAGCTTACTGGCCGCGTTAAATCTGAACCTGACCGCGCTGTCCGTATTGGCCTTTCTGGTGGCCTTATTGCTGGCGTTTCACGCCTTCGAACGCTTGTTGCAGAAGCGTCAGCGTGCCCACAGAGTGATGCACCAGCTGGGCATTACCCGTCGCGGCTATCTGGTGGTGCTGTTAATGGAATGGACGGCGTTGGCGCTGTTGTGCGGTTTTATCGGCAGCATGCTCGGCGTTGAGCTGGCCAAACTGTTGGCCCCGGGACTGGGGGATACCCTGGTTAACCTCTACGGGCTTCGGCAGAACCTGAGTGTCTATTGGACCCCTTGGCAGGCTTTGGAAGCGGCGGTACTGTTGTGGACCTCGATGTTGGTCATGGGAGCCTGGCTGCTGTGGCGTCCCCGCAGTCGTTGGGGGCGGTGGATCACGCCATTGGTGATGGCAGCAACCGCACTGTTGTGGTGGCAGGCCGACACCGGTTGGCAGGCGCTGCTGGTCTGTGGACTGACGGTACTGAGCCTGTTGTTGCTCGCTCCCGGGCTGATGGCGCTGGTTCAACGGTTATTGGGGCGCTTCAGCTTGTCCATGTGGCCGGGGGAAGCCGCCACGTTGCTGTGGGCGGTGTCTGATCAGGCCGCGCAGCGTCGCCACCTTTCATTAGCGGCCATGGCCATCACCCTGGCACTGGCCATGGCGGTGTCCACGCGCGTAATGGTGGGTTCCTTTGAGCAAGCGTTGGTGGATCACCTGAATCAACGACTGTTTGCCGATCACTACATTGGCGGCAGCGAACCGTCACTGAAAACGTGGCAGAAGCAATTGGCTGCTTTGCCCCCCGAGGTCTATGTCGAGACCATCGGTTCCCGGGATGCCGAGCTTGCCGATACCCCGATTCGACTGGTGGTGCACGAGCCCGGCGCGACGCCATGGCCCTTTGTCCACCTGAAGGAGGCCGGCAACGATTGGTGGGGCCAGTTGGGGCAGGGCGGATGCATTGCCAATGAGCCTTTAGCACTGAAGTTGGGCCTTGAACTGGGCCAGGTACTTCAGGTCAACAGCGGCCAGGGCAATATGGAGTGTCGCCTTGCGGGCATCCAATACGACTATGGCAATCCTGCGGGGCACCTGGTGTTGCAGCGGCAGGTCGTCGAGGCGTCGCTGGGCACCGTGCCGCTGGAAGGGTTGGCGGTGACCACCCCGGGCAACCCCGATTGGGTCAGACAACGCCTGAGCGAGATAGGGATTCCCGATGGCGCCATCCGCCCCCAGGGTGACATTCGTCAACTGGCGCTGACCCTGTTCTCACGGACCTTTGTGATTACCGATGCGTTGGCTAGCCTGACTCTCCTGGTGGCCTTTGTCAGCTGGCTGGCCAGTGTGGCGTCGGCCAGTCGATTGTGGCGGCATGACCATGGCGTATTACTGGCCTTGGGCTGCACACCCCGCCAATTGATGCTGGCGCGGCTGTGGCAGCTGTTCGCGTTACTGGTGGCGATTTTACTGATCGGCGTACTCGGCGGCCAGGTGTTGGGCTATCAACTGCTCAGTCTGGTCAACCCGCTGAGCTTTGGCTGGACCATGGCGGTCAATCCTTTAAGTGGCCATTGGTGGCCCTACCTTGCCGCAGCGCTGTTTGGTGGATTGCTGTTGGCGTTGTGGCCGGCGGCCAGAGAGCTGAAAACGCCAGCGGCCAGCATGATCGCGACGGAGGGAGTGTAATGAGGTGGGCATGGATTGCGTGGGTTCTGCTGTTGACCGCCTGCCACAAAGCCTCGGATCCGGCGCCCTTTATCAGCGCGGGCAGTGGCAAAGATGTTGTTCCGGGGATGGCACTGTCGTTTCCTCGTGATCATGGCGCTCACCCTGAATACGGTCTGGAATGGTGGTACGTGACGGCCAATCTTGAAGATGAACGGGGCCAACATCACGGTCTGCAATGGACACTGTTCCGCTTTCGCGGGGCAGAAGGTGACGAGACCCTCTGGCAGGGCCAGGGGTATCTCGGCCATATGATGCATGAGTCCGGCGACCGCCATCGGGCCTGGCAACGTCAGGGCAGGGCGCCTCAGGTTCAGATCACCGCCCAACCCTTCGCGGCCGGAATCGACCACTGGTGGCTGCGCAGCGTCGGTAATGCCTTTCAGCCATTGCAGTTGGTGGCCAGCGAGCAGAACTTTGCGGTCGCTTTGAGTCTGAGTGACAGCCCTTTAGTGGCCCATGGTGACCGGGGATTCAGTGATAAGAGTGGCGACGGCAGCCTCGCGTCTTACTACTACAGTCTGCCGCGTCTTCAGGTATCGGGACATCTCGACGATGGTACGGGCTGGCGCTCGGTAAAGGGCGAGGCCTGGCTCGACAGGGAGTGGTCGTCAGCGCTGCTGGATGATCGTTTTGTTGGTTGGGATTGGATGGGGCTGCAGTTGGCTGATGGGCACAATCTAATGCTGTTTTGCCTTCGACCGGCGGAAGGCAATGCGCCGCACTGTGATGGCAGCTTGATCAGCGCCAATGCAGAGGTCATCACCTTGGTGAATGACGTCATCGACTGGCGGGCGACTCAGTGGGTGACACTGGATGGCGCCCAATACCCGGTCGAGTGGAAACTGAACATCCCGGAACGGGAGATTTCGCTGACGATCCGCACCCGTTCGCAGGATCAACGCAACAAGTTGGATATTTTATATTGGGAGGGTCCGGTGCGGGTCTTTGGAACGCATCCCGGCCAGGGCTTCGTCGAGATGACCGGACGAAGCGAATCGTCCCGCTGACAGGCGCTGGCCAGCATGGTATAACGGGCGCTCGACTCTCCTCTAGCTGTAAGCCCTTAAGCCCATGTTTGAAAAGATAGAACTTGCTCCTGCCGACCCGATCCTTGGCCTCAACGAAGCGTTCCGCGCTGACCCCCGTGAAGACAAAATCAACCTTGGTGTTGGTGTTTACAAGGATGAAGCCGGCCAAACGCCGATCCTCACCTGCGTGAAACACGCAGAAGCCCGTGTGCTGGAAACCGAAACCACCAAGGGCTATCTGGGTATCGATGGCCACCCGGCGTATCGTGAGCAAGTTCTGGGCTTACTGTTCGGTGCCGAGCACGATGTTGTTCAGGCCCAACGTGCCCGTGCGGCACAGGCCCCAGGTGGCACCGGCGCGCTGCGCATCGCAGCGGACTTTATCGCCTCCAACCTCAGCGGCAAGCGCGTCTGGATCTCCAACCCGTCATGGGCAAACCACCGCGGCATCTTCGAAAGCGCGGGTCTGGAAGTGAAAGAGTACCGCTATTACGACGCCGCAAATAATACCCTCGACTTTGACGGCCTGATGGCCGATTTGGACAGCATGGGCAGTGATGACGTGGTCATTCTGCACGGCTGCTGCCACAACCCGACTGGCGTTGACCCGTCTCTGTCGCAGTGGCAGCAGATGGCGAGCAGTGCCAAGGCCAAAGGCTGGTTGCCGCTGTTCGATTTTGCCTACCAGGGCTTTGCCAAGGATGTGGAAAGCGACGCTGCCGGCCTGCGCCACTTTGCTGGTGAGCTGAATGAACTGATGGTCGCCAGCTCCTTCTCCAAGAACTTCGGCCTCTATAACGAGCGCATCGGCGCACTGACCCTGGTTGCCGCAGATGCCGATGCGGCAGAGCGCGGCATGTCTCAGGTTAAGCGTGTTATTCGCACCAACTACTCCAACCCGCCGTCTCACGGCGCTCAGGTTGTGGCGACCATCCTGGCAGACGCTGAGCTGAAAGCCCTGTGGCTGGACGAACTGGCTCAGATGTGTCAGCGCATTCACCGTATGCGTACCGCTTTCGTTAAAGGGCTGGCGGACGCTGGCGTAGAAGGTGACTTTGGCTTTATCGAGCAGCAGAACGGCATGTTCAGCTTCTCAGGCCTGAACAAAGACCAGGTTGAGCAGCTTAAGCAGGAGTTCGGTATCTACATCGTGGGTTCCGGCCGCATCAACGTCGCAGGCATGACCGAGTCCAACCTGCCAGCGCTGATCAAAGCGATCGCAGCGGTCTCCTGAATAATGGATTGATGAAAAGGGCGCCCATGAGGCGCCTTTTTTGTTTGAGGGCTGTCTTTTTGCCCGGTCTGGGTTCCGCTATCCCCGGTCCCGCCCAGCCCCTTAACGAATGAATTGCGCTGGTTTTTTCATCACTGGCCTAAGCGTTTCGGTGGTCCGGCCGCCAAACCACAGCGAAACCACTGAAAAATTAGAGCAAGTTCAAATAAATGCTCTGTGGAGCAGCGATTGGCGCTTGTGTCCCTGCCACCTTTCTGTTTTAATTGCTCGCGCTTTCGGGGAGCCCCGAGAAGCACTGGCGCGTTGGCAGAGTGGCTATGCAGCGGATTGCAAATCCGTGGACCTCGGTTCGACTCCGGGACGCGCCTCCATCTTCGAACCCCCACCAATCGGTGGGGGTTTTTCTTTGCCTGTCGAAAAGTTGCCTATACTCAGTGGCCCACTGAAATTCACGACACAGGGCCAGTTATGAAACAGGGATCGATTCTGCGCTTGTACCTGCTCAGCACCATTGTGCTGGTGATTTTCGTCCTACTCGTCCCCGTCAAGGTATAAGCAACGGATTTCTTACAGAGGAATCACCGGTTTCGCCGTTTTTTGCAGACGTGGGGAAGGGTATAATCACGCCTTTGACCCGAAGACCTGACCCAAAAAATCGATGCAGAAACTGGACGTATTTGCCGTACTCAGGGAAGCGTGGGACCTCACCCGCCAAAACCTGAACCCCCTGCTTGGGGCCTCATTGTTAACCTTTGCCATTCTGGTGGCCTGTGCCATGGTGTTGGTGCAAATCTATGCCTCCATGCAGGGGCTGGACCTGACAGACGCCGAGCAACTGCAACAGGCAATGCAGCCAATCCAGCTGGTTCTGGTCATTCTGTTGGCACCGTTTGAAGCGTCGCTTGCCTACATGGGATGGCGTCGGGCTACCGGACAGGACACCAGCCTGACCATGCTGTTCCGCAGTTTCGCGATGGCGCTGCCGCTGGCACTCATTGCTCTGGTCACCGCGGTTCTGGTTAACCTCGGCCTGGCCCTGCTCATCCTGCCGGGTGTCTACCTGATGGCGGTGCTCAGCCAAGCCAATCTCTACTATCTGTTCCACCAGGGTTCGCCCATGAAGGCGATGATCGACTCTGCCAAGGTGGTACACGGTCAACTGTTCGCTGTGATCACCTTGTACTCTGCCATGATCGCCATCATGATGCTGGCCATGATTCCAATGGGGCTGGGCCTGGTATTGGCGATTCCGATGTTTTTCCACATGAAAGGGGTATTGTTCCGTGAGTTGTTCCCGGAACTGTCACCGGACGCCCCGGTGGAGGCCACACCGGAAGCCAATGATAACGCCCGCTCCGATTCCCATTTCGAGGCTTAATCATGGCAGTGAAAACCGGTCGCCTGGCCAGCGTGGTGCTGGGCCTCAGTACTGTTGCAGCCACTTTGCTGTGGCTTGATACTCAGGCAGAGCGCCCCAGTGCGCCAATGGCGGGCTTAACCGTGGTCAAGAATGCCCCGGTCAGCAAGCAACCTGACTTTGACGCCTATACCGACATCAGAGCAAAGAAAGCCGCTTTCTTCGACTTCCTGCGGCCCATGGTGGACGCTGAGAACCGCAAGATTGCCGAGCAGCGTGCCTTCATTCAACGGGCCCAGGAGCGTCTGTTGATGGACCGACCGCTCAGCGACGCTGAAACCACCCACCTGTCCAACCTGGCCAGCAACTATGGGGTTGAGATCCGCGCTTTTACGCCGGAAACCCTGTCTGATCTGTTGGTACGGGTCGATGAGGTGCCCAGTGCGATGGTGCTGGTGCAGGCGGCGAACGAAACCGGATGGGGCAGTTCCCGCTTCGCCAAAGAGGGGTTGAACTACTTCGGTCAATGGTGCTTTCGAAAAGGCTGTGGTCTGGTGCCGAATCAGCGCCAGGGTGGTATGAACCATGAAGTGGCGCGTTTTGACAGTGTTCAGGACTCGGTCGCTTCCTACTTGCGTAACCTCAACACCAACCCGGCTTACCGTGAACTTCGGGATATCCGACAAAAGCTGCGACTGGCCGGTAAAACCCCGACAGCGGAAGACCTGATCCCCGGGCTTATCCGCTACTCCGAGCGCAAGGAAGCCTACGTGGACGAATTGCTGAGCATGCTTAATCAGAACCAATCTTTCCTGCTATGAAACAATGGACTGTTGTGGCGGCGCTGAGCGCCGCCTTGTCACTGCCGGTACAGGCACTGAATCTCGAGTATGGCGGCTTCTACGATCGCCTCAAAATCGTCAATAAGGCGGATTATCCGCTGGTCTCTATGGCGTTCTACTTGAACCACCGCGAACATCGCCAACCGTGCCAAATTAATGGCGGGGTCATTGTCGACCGTGGCAATGAGTTGCCATTGGTGGTGGGGCCGCGTCAGGAGCTGCTGGTGCCGTTTGATGCCGAACTGAAGGACCATAAGGCGGTGTTGAGCCTGGATGTGGTGGACGAGTCGCAGTGCGACTTTGCCATGCAGCTTCGCTACAGCGATACCGCTCAGCAACGGTTTACCGACCGTGACTGGAAGGCGATGGTGAGCCAGTTTGATGGTGTACTGAAACGGTTTGCCGGGTTCCCATTCCGTTGGCTGCAACCGGATGTCTCAGGCGTTGTGGTGAAGCTGGCGGAAGGCAGTGTGATGGTTCCTGCCAAGTGGGTAGCGGATCAGGACGGGCGGGTCACCATTTTGCTCAGTGAGCTGAATGGAGAGGCAGTGCAGTTTAGCCTGCCCCCGGTCTGGATAAGTCCCTATATCGAACGCTAACAAAAAGGGTCGCATACGCGACCCTTTTTGTATTACGGCTGGTAGACGTTGACCACGTCGATTCGCGCCTCTTCCTGGCGCTTGTCCAGCTGGATATGGCCGGAGTTCTCGACGTCGAGGAAGTCAAAGGCTGGCAGGTCCGCTTCGGCAACACTGCCGGTAAACTCGGCGTTGGGATCTCGTTCCAGGCTGACAAAGTCAAACTGGTTACGGTCGACCAACTGCGAGGGCGCGGTGTTCTGCAGCGCGGTAAAGATGGTTTCGATGCGGCCCGGGAACTGCTTGTCCCAGTCGTTCAGCATCTCCTTGACCATCTTACGCTTGAGGTTCTCCTGAGAACCGCACAGGTTGCACGGAATGATCGGGAACGCTTTAAGGTCCGCGTACTCGGAGATGTCTTTCTCGCGGCAGTAGGCCATCGGACGGATCACCATATTGGCGCCATCATCGGACAACAACTTGGGGGGCATCGCTTTAAGCTTGCCGCCATAGAACATGTTGAGGAACAGCGTTTCAATAATGTCGTCGCGGTGATGGCCGAGGGCGATCTTGGTGGCGCCGATCTTCTGGGCAAAACCGTACAGCGTGCCGCGACGCAGTCGTGAACACAGGGAACAGGTGGTCTTACCCTCCGGGATCTTCTCCTTAACGATGGAGTAGGTGTCCTTTTCCAGAATGTGATAGGTCACACCCAGGGTTTTCAGGTAGTTCGGCAGGATGTCTTCGGGGAAACCCGGTTGTTTCTGGTCCAGGTTAACGGCCACCAGCTGGAAGTTCACCGGTGCGCGATGCTGCAGATTCAACAAGATGTCCAGCAGGGTATAGCTGTCTTTACCACCAGACAGGCACACCATGACCACGTCGCCTTCTTCGATCATCTTGTAATCGTCGATGGCGCTGCCAACCTCGCGGCGCAGGCGTTTTTGCAGTTTGTTTAGCCGGGTTTGTTGCTTCTGACTCAGCTCTTGCACTGATGGAGTCCTCAAAGGCCTAGTGAACAGGTGCGGCATTATTCCAGCAAGGTCGATGCGGGTAAAGGGCCACAACAACAAAACGGCGGCTGTATCAGCCGCCGTCGTGATGGTGAAGCGTCGGAATTACTCCGGTTTTACCGGTGACTCAAACCCTTCGGGCTTAATCGCCAGCAGGTCACACTCCAGACTGTCGATCACATGTTCAGCGGTGTTACCAATCAGTGCAGCAGAGAAACCGGTACGGCCGACGGTCCCCAGAACCACCAATTCCGCTTCCAGCTCTTCAGCCAGTTCGGGGATCACATCCTCAGGCAGGCCTTCGATCACGTGGCAGTGGGCTTCGTCCAACTGGTGATTGCGAGCCAGCTCGGTGATGCGCTGCTGGTGATGGGCTTTGAGAGACTCATTGTAAGCGTGGGCATCGAAGTCCGGCAGTTCAATGGCGATGTTCACCGGGGTGCCGGGATAGCCGTTCACAAGGTGGATTTCGCCGTTGATGGCTCGGCTCAGCTTTTTGGCATGGCCAATGATCTCATCATTCAGGGTCTGGTGGGCGTCATCCTCCGCGGCGACGTTGACCGCAACCAGAACTTTCCCCTGGGCTGGCCATTCGCCTTCTTTCACCAACAGCACCGGCACTGGTGCTTTGCGCAACAGGTGCCAGTCGGTAGGGGTAAAGATGACGGACTTGAGTTTGTCGTGGTGGTGGGTCGATTTCACGATAACGTCGTGCTGGCCGGTGATCGCCTGCTCGATGATCGCTTCAAAGGGGCGGTTGTGCCAAACCACTTTGTTGTCCACCGAGATGCCCTGTTCACGATAGGGGGCGGACACCTGCTCGAGCCAGGATTGACGTTGGGTCACGATGCTGTTGCGCATCGCTTCACGTTCATCGACAGAGAGCATCGAGGTCATCTCGTATGAGAAGTCAAAGATGCAGGCCAGCAGCGTCAATTGCCCTCCACAACACTTGGCCAGATGCGCCGCCCGTACCAGCGCCGGTTGCGCTTCGTGGGTAGGATCAATTGCGACCAGGATGCGTTTGTAGGTTCCCATGGGTGTCTCCTTTAGCCAATGGCCCATACCTATAGGTTGGCAAAAGCTGGGCCTTTTTCCTTGTCCTAGATCAGTGTCCGATAAGAGAACGCCCAGCATAAAAGCTGGGCGTTGTAAGAGGGCTTAGCGACCGATGCGTGCGTGGCCGGCCAGTTCCTGTATCGCTTCCGGGTCGGTGATGGTGATGTATTTCCCTTTCACCTCAATCATGCCGGATTTCTGGAAGCGGCCAAGCAGGCGACTGATGGTTTCGACGGTCAGGCCCAGGTAGTTGCCGATGTCGCCACGGGTCATGGAGAGTCGGAACTCCTTAGAGGAGAAGCCGCGGTTGCCGAAACGGGTGGCGAGGTTGCTGATAAAGGCGGCGAGTCGTTGCTCGGCGTTCTTTTTGGACAGCAACAGAATCATCTCCTGGTCACCCATGATCTCATTGCTCATCAGACGCATGATCTGCTGGCGCAGGCGGGGCATGGTGCCGGAGAGTTGGTCCAGCGTGTCAAAGGGGATTTCGCACACCATGGCGGTTTCCAGCGCTTGCGCGAAACTTTGGTGCGCGTCGGCATGAATGCCGTCGAAACCCACGACATCGCCGGCTAAATGAAAAGCGGTGATCTGCTCTTCGCCGGATTCAGTGATGGTGTAGGACTTGATGGAGCCAGAACGAATGGCGAACAGCGAGCGCAACGGCTGACCTGACTGGAACAGCAGGTCACCTTTCTGGATCGGGCGTTTACGCTCGATAATGGAATCGAGCTTGTCCAATTCATTTGTGCTGAGTGTGAAAGGAATACACAACTCTGACAAACTGCAGTCGTGACAGTGAATAGTGCAGCCACTGCCAGCAGGCCGCTTTGCGTGTAGGCTATCCAATTTCATGCTGATCCCATTTGCTGGTGTCCGTTTAATGTTACCTGAGCGGTCCCATTCAAGCTACACAATTTGATTTAGCGCAATATAGGTCATTTGCCCACCATAGGCAATTAATACCAAAGCACTCAATAACTTAAGCTGTTTTTTTCGAATCATTTGCGCGATTTTATCGGCTGCGGCGCCCATTGCGACCAGGGCGGGCAGGGTGCCCAGTCCAAAACCCGCCATGATCATGCCGCCGGCAACAGGATCGGCGGAAGCCAGCGCCCAGGTCAGGGTGGAGTACACCAGACCACAGGGCAGCCAACCCCAAAATCCCCCGGCCGCGAATGCTTTGGCCGTTGAGTCAATGGGTAACAAACGCTGCCTGAGCGGTGCCATCGCCTGCCAAATCGGTTTGCCGGCGCGTTCAATATGCGCGAGCAGAGGCAGCCACTGGCCGATATAGAGCCCCATAAGGATAAGCATGATTCCGGCAAGCAGTTGCAGGGCTGCCAAATAGCTGTCTACCGCGAACAGTGTGCCCAGTGCCCCGGCAAGTCCGCCCACCGCGACACCTGCCAGGGTATAGCTGCTGATCCGACCCAGGTTATAGGCAAACAGAAACCCCATGCGCTCAGCCATGGGGCGATGAGGCGGCAGCGCCTGACCAAAGGCCCCCACGATGCCGCCGCACATGCCGAAGCAGTGCCCGGCCCCCATCAGGCCGACCAACATGGCGGCAAAGAATTGGTAATCGCCGTTCACTTTTTCTCTTTCGGGTCTTTTTCGTCGAACAGGATGGAGTAGCCTTCGCGATCGAGATCGTCATACTGGCGGCTGCGCACGGCCCAGAAGAAGGCGGCGACGGCAACGCAGACAAACAGAATAGCGATGGGGATCAGAACGTAGATGATGCTCATGAGGTTTTCTTCAATAGGCGCAAGCTGTTCGCCACTACCACCAGGGAGCTGAGGGACATCCCGGCTGCTGCGAGGTAGGGCGGTACATTGCCACTGACTGCCAGAGGCAGGATCAGCAGGTTGTAGCAAAGCGAAATCGCCAGATTCTGACGGATCACCCGGTTGGTCTGACGCGCCGTTTCAATGGCATTGACCACCGGACCCAGCTTATCACCAAGCAGCACCAGATCGGCGTGGCATTTGGCCAAATCGGTACCGCTTCCCATCGCGACTGACACGTTGGCGCCGGCCAGAACCGGGGCATCGTTGATGCCGTCACCGAACATGGCAACCTGGCAGCCCTGGCGTTGCAGCTCTGCAACCCGCGCCAGTTTTTGCTCGGGTGAACAGCCGTAGTGGGCGGTCTTCAAGCTAACCTGCTCGGCCAGTTCCAGTGCACGGGGGTTTGGATCCCCGGACAGCATTTCGCATTTGAGGCCCTGACCGGACAGTTTACTGATGGTGTCAGCCGCGTCACTGCGAAGTCGGTCAGCCAGTTCGAAGGCACCGATCACCTTGCCGTCACGGGCCAGAAACACCCAACCGGATTGGCCGAGGTCAGTCCCGACGAAGGCCTGTTGGCCGATGCGATAATGCTGACCATGGATAACGCCCTCCAAACCCTGGCCGGTATGATTGTTTACGTCACTGGCCTGAATGGAGGCATCGCGGTGAAGGGCGAAGGCGCGGGCTACCGGGTGTGAGGAGTGGGATTCCAGCGCGGCGGCAAGGGCAAGCAGCTGCGTTTCAGATACAGCGCTGTCAAAGCCGTGAACGGTCTTAACGCTCAGCTGTCCCTCAGTCAGAGTGCCGGTTTTATCAAACAGTAGATGCTGAATTCGGGGGAGCGCTTCCAGCACCCGAGCGCTTTTCACCAGCAGTCCCTGCTGCATCATGCGGTTGGTGCCGCAGGTGAGGGCGGCCGGTGTGGCCAGTGCCAGCGCGCAGGGACAGGTGGCGACCAATACCGAAAGCATGATCCAGAAAGCGTCTTCCGGCGCCAGTTGGTGCCACACCAGATAGGTGACCAGTGCCAACACCAGGATTACCGGCACAAAGTACTGGGCGACCCGGTCGGCGAACTCCGCAATCTGCGGCTTTTGTGCGGCGGCTTGTTCCTGGAGGCGAACCAAGGTGTTGATGCGCTGTTCCGCGCCCACTTTGGTGACTTCCACTTCGATGGTCTGGTCCAGGTTAACGGTGCCCGCATACAGGGGGGCACCGGGCTGCTTTTGAACCGGTTCCTGTTCGCCGGTCAGCATCGATTCATTGACGCCGCTCTGGCCTGACAGCAATACCCCATCCACAGCAATACGCTGGCCAGGCAATACCCGGTACACCTGGCCCGGCTTCAGACTTTTTGCTGCAACCTGTCGCGCATCCCCGTCCTCCAGCAACAGGGCCGTCGCGGGGATCAGCTTCTGCAGGTTACTGGCGTTCTCGCTGGCTTTACGGCGGGCCCGCTGTTCAAAGAAGCGACCGACCAGCAGGAAGAAGGTGAACATGGAGATGGATTCGAAGAACACCTCACCGGTGCCCCGGGCGGTGGCCACGCAACTGGCCACGTAGGCCAGAAGAATGGCGATGGATACCGGCACATCCATGTTGACCCGCAGACTCATTAACGCACGCAGTGCACTGAAATAGAAGGGCTGGGCGGAGTAGAGCACCACCGGGGTGGCGAAGATCATGCTGACCCAACGGAAGTAGTCGCGGTACTCCGGTTCCAGGTCGTAGAAGTAGCCGGTATAGAGTGCGACAGCCAGCATCATCACCTGCATGGTAGCCAAGCCGGCCAAACCGATGCGAAGCAGGAAGTTCTGGCTCTCCCGGGCGTTTTTCGCTTCCTGAGCGTCCTGCTGGAACGGCGCAGCCTGATAGCCGATCAGATTCATTGAAAGCAGCAGGTCAGAGAGTTTTTGTTGGCTGGCATCCCAACGTAATACCGCACGCTGAGTGGTGGTGTTTACGGAGATCTGTGCCACACCCGGCAGAGCGGCCAGGTGTTTCTCGATCAACCAGGCACAGGCGGCGCAGCTGATCCCCTCAACCGACAACAGGACCTCTTTCAGGTCACCCCGGGCCGCGACAAACTCTTGTTGAACTTCATCGAGGTCGTAGGCGATCAGGCTGGCCAGTGCCTCGGGCACATCCTGTTGCTGGCCCTTCTCGGTACGATAACGGTAATAGTCCGACAACCCAGCAGCGACAATAGCGTCCGCTACAGCCGCACAGCCGGGGCAGCACATGGGCTGGGCGACACCGTCGATGGTGGCGGAGAAAGGGGCATTGGCCGGCACCGGCTCATCGCAGTGGTAACAACGCACTGAACTCATCGCGACGCTCATATTCAGTTCAACCAGATCACACCATCGTGGGGCAGGGTAGCGCGAGTCTGCAGGCGCCAGCTTTGGTCGTAGGCGTCAATCTGAACCAACCAGCGGCCTTCCAACGGCGCATCGAGGTTCAGGCGGTAGGTGCCGGTGCCATCACGGAACAACTTCTCAACGAAGTCGTGCTGCTCCAGCGTGGCATGGTGGAATTCGAGTTCGATGGCGGTATCAATGGTTTTGCCACCGTGCTGGACGATGCGGATCTCATCGTTATCCACTTCCAGTGCAAAGGTCAGTCCCAGGTTTTTCGCGGCGCGAATGCGGGACAGGTCCTGGTTAATGCCTTTGCCTTCCTTGTAATAGTCCTCGGAGACCATCGAAAACTGGGACGTTGAAGCCAGATAAAAGGTGTAAACCGAAGCGGCGACGGCGCAGAGGGGCAGGATAATCAGGAACCAGGGCCAGAACTGCTTATACCAGGGGGTCACTTTCATGTTTCTACCTTCCATTGGGAGCGGGCTCCCATACTACTGAGGCGATAAGGGGATCGCACTATCAATTTTACGATTGCCGATTCCATTTGCTGTTTGTGTAATCAATCGACAATGCTGGGAATTCGTTTGGGCGCCGTTAGTGGCATGTTGCACTGGGCCCATAAAGGAAAACGCCCCGCACTGGGCGGGGCGTATCAGGCTTACTCAGCGGCCTCTGCACTGCCAGTGCTGTCCGCACTGAGGCTGTACACGTAGGCGGTGATCAGATGTACCTTGTCTTCACCGAGCAGGTCTTTCCAGGCCGGCATAACGCCAGCACGACCGTTGGTGATGGACTCAATGATGTAGCCACGAGAACCACCATACACCCAAGCGTCGTCGGTCAGGTTCGGGGCACCCAGCAGCGGGTTGCCTTTGCCGTCCATGCCGTGACAGGCGAAGCAGCCTTTCATAAAGGCAGCCTGACCGGCAGCCAACTGGCTGGCATCGTGGTCACGACCGGACAGGCTCAGCACATACTCAGCCAGCGCCGGGATCTCCTCGTCGGTGATCGGCAGGCCACCTTTCGGCGGCATCATGCCACGACGACCATTAAGGATGGTGGTCTTGATGGTTTGCGGATCACCACCGTAGAGCCAGCCTCCATCGGTCAGGTCAGGGAAACCCCGGCTGCCCTTGGCGTCGGAGCCATGGCACTGTGAACAGTTTTGTAGGAACAGACGCTGACCAATCTTCTTGGCGTCTTCATCCTGGGCCAGGTCTTCAATGGAACGCGCAGCGAACGCTTGGAAGATCGGACCAAAATGGTCATCAGCTGCGGCGACTTCGCGGTCGTACTGAACCCGTGCGGTGGCGCCCTCGGCGCGGGCGGCTTCTGCCTGCTCGCGGGACTGCTCCAGGTTAACCACCTGCTTGTTGGCGGAGGTCCAGTTCAGCAGGCCGGCGAAGTTACCCATGCCCGGGTAGAGCGCCAGGTAACCCACACCAAACACGATGGTGAGAACAAACATGTAGCTCCACCACTTCGGCAGCGGGTTGTTGATCTCCTCGATGCCGTCGAAGGTGTGGCCCATGGACTCACCTTCCTCTTTCCCCATCTTGTCTTTCTGGCACCAGATAAGCAGCAGCAAGCTGCCTACCATGACCGCCAGAACACAGAAGATGACGATCACACTCAAAATGTTACTCATCTGCGATTACTCCTTAATGGATCCCTTCGCTTTGTCTTCGTCGTCGAACACCAGATTGGCGGCCTCGTCGAAAGACGGCTTCCTTTTCTTGGAGTAAGCCCAGGCGAACACCCCGATCATCGCGAACATCAGGAACAGGGTGTAAAAGCCGTGAAAGGTACCGTAATCCATTGTCTCTTCCTTATTTCAGCGCGGTGCCCAGGACCTGCAGGTAAGCGATGATGGCATCCATCTCGGTTTTACCTTTGACACTTTCTGCGTCCTTCTCGATCTCTTCATCAGAGCCGTAAGGTACGCCGAACTTATCCCGGAACAACTTCAGCTTTTCAGCCGTGTACTTGCCGTCCAGCTCGTTGTCTTCCAGCCAGGGGAAACCCGGCATGTTGGACTCCGGCACAACGGCACGCGGGTCAATCAGGTGGACACGGTGCCAATCATCGGAGTAACGGCCGCCAACGCGTGCCAGGTCCGGACCGGTACGCTTAGAGCCCCACAGGAAGGGGTGCTCCCAAACGTGTTCACCGGCAACGGAGTAGTGGCCATAGCGCTCGGTTTCGGCGCGGAACGGACGAATCATCTGGCTGTGACAGTTGGCACAACCTTCGCGGATGTAAACGTCGCGACCTTCCATCTGCAGTGCGGTGTAGGGCTTCAGGCCATCAACCGGCTGCGTGGTCTCCTGTTGGAAAATCAGCGGGACAATCTCTGCTACGCCACCGAAACTGATGGCGATCACGGTAAAGATGGCCAGCAGACCGACGTTCTTTTCAACAATCTCGTGCTTGAATTTCATGGTCGGTACTCCTTATGCCGCAGCGACTGCCGGTTGATCCGCGATGCTGCCCTTCGGTGCTTTCACGGTACGGTAGACGTTGTACGCCATCAGGAACATGCCAGCCAGGAAGAAGACACCGCCCACGAAGCGTACGAAGTAGAACGGATAGGAGGCCGACAGGGCTTCAACGAAGCTGTAGGTCAGGGTGCCGTCGGCGTTAACCGCGCGCCACATCAGGCCCTGCATTACGCCGGAGATCCACATGGCAACGATGTACAGCACGGTACCGATGGTGGCCAGCCAGAAGTGCGTGTTGATCAGCTTGACGCTGTACATGCGGGTTTGGCCAAACAGAATCGGGATCAGGTGGTACAGAGAACCGATGGAAACCATGGCAACCCAACCCAGCGCACCGGAGTGTACGTGACCTACGGTCCAATCGGTGTAGTGAGACAGGGCGTTTACGGTCTTGATGGACATCATCGGGCCTTCAAAGGTGGACATACCGTAGAAGGACAGAGACACGATCAGGAAGCGAAGAATCGGGTCGGTGCGCAGCTTATGCCAGGCGCCTGACAGGGTCATGATGCCGTTGATCATGCCACCCCAGGACGGTGCGAACAGGATCAGGGACATCACCATACCCAGAGACTGAGTCCAGTCGGGCAGGGCAGTGTAGTGCAGATGGTGCGGGCCAGCCCAGATGTAGAGGGAGATCAGCGCCCAGAAGTGCACGATGGACAGGCGGTAGGAGTAAACCGGACGTTCAGCCTGCTTCGGTACGAAGTAGTACATCATACCCAGGAACCCGGCAGTCAGCAGGAAGCCTACCGCATTGTGGCCATACCACCACTGCACCATGGCGTCGACGGCCCCGGCGTAGATGGAGTAGGACTTCCACATGCTCAACGGAATGGCCATGGAGTTCACAACGTGCAGCACCGCTACCGTAATGATGAAGGCACCGAAGAACCAGTTGGCAACATAGATGTGGCTGGTTTTACGCTTGATCATGGTGCCGAAGAACACCAGGGCATAACACACCCAGACAACGGTAATGGCGATGTCGATCGGCCATTCCAGCTCAGCGTACTCCTTACTGGTGGAGATGCCGAGCGGCAGGGTGATTGCGGCAGCCACAATGATCGCCTGCCAACCCCAGAAGGTGAAGGCAGCCAGCTTGTCGGAAAACAGGCGGGTTTGGCAGGTGCGCTGAACCACGTAGTAGGACGTGGCAAACAGGGCACTGGTACCAAAGGCGAAGATTACCGCGTTGGTGTGAAGGGGACGAAGACGGCTGTAGGTCAGCCACGGAGTGTCAAAATTCAGGGCGGGCCAGATCAACTGGGCGGCGATCAACACCCCCACAGCCATGCCGACGATGCCCCATACAACAGTCATGATGGCAAACTGTCTTACAACTTTATAGTTGTAGTCGGTTTGCGAATGAGTCAGGTTCATATCGATGCTTCCACTGCAATTTCTGCATTTACTGTGTGCCTGGCGGCAGGACGACAGTTCTTGGGCCTGCTCGCGTCCCACTGTTTGCCGCAACGTGATATTTATCAAGGCGCGACCATGATACTTGAGGCAGGTCAAAAAACCCAGTGAGGGCTGAACGGAAAAGACTGATCTGGATCAAAGTAGCAAACAACTGTTATCAGATAGGTAAAGAAATGGACTACTGATGTAAAAGTGACCGTCCGGCAAGGGGTTAAGAACTGACCAGCGGTTAATGCACGATACAAAAAGCTGACCTTCAAGCCGTGTTTCGATACCATTTGCCTGTCCTTGTCAGATGGATTTGTTATGAAGTACGCACCAATCATTATTGTCGCGGCAGCCCTCTCCGGCTGTTCAGATCCCCAGGCTGAAAAGAACGAAACGTGGGACCCGACGCTGTGTCAATTTCAGCAGGGCGAGTGCACCCGCAATGGTGCCACGCTGGCCGTCACCCCATTTTCCGCTCCCAGCGAAGAGCCGCTGACATTCCACCTGACGCTACCTGATGACCAAAAACTGGTTGCTTCGCGCATTGAGGGCCGCGACATGTTTATGGGCGTCATCCCCGTTCGGTTTGATGAGCAGGGGAATGCTGAAGTGATCTACGGGTCCTGCTCCTCCGGCTACATGGTGTGGCGTCTGTTTGTGACCACCGAAGATGAAAAGGGTGAGCAGCACCACCATCTGTTTGACTGGTTAGCGGATGCGCCCACTGAGTAACGAATCGCCCTTCTAATAGCCAACCGGCCGGTTATTCTCTGGCCGTAAAACCACCACTCAACGACGAATATTTCCGCGAGCTGATGGGTGTTTATCCACTTGTTCGGAAATAAATCCTTTGCGACTGCAAAGTGGCCGGCAGTGGAGTATTCTTTTGCGCCTTCCGATACATAGCCAGAGTTCTCTGGGCGCAACTGAACATCCCTAATGAAATACGAGCAACAAATCGGGTATCGATATCCCAAAGGCCGATTCGCCATGGTCAGTGTTTATACCTTTACTGGCGCCGCGATTCTGGCCTCCACGGTTTTCTCTCTTTTGCTGTTTTTGTCTATCGATGAAAACCCGATGATGCAGGCGCTGTTCGGCGGCTTGGCAATCATCTTTGAAGCCGGAAAATTCTACGCCTGGTATGAGTTTGGCGAACGTCGCTCCCACAAAAACCTCAGTGGAGCCGCAACAGCACTGGTGTTCTATCTGGTATTGGCGGTGATCTCGATCGGTGGCAGCATCGGCGGCATCAACAGTGCCACCAATACTGCCCAAAGCCACATGGCGGTCGAGCAGGCCAAAGTTGAGGCGTTTAACCGCCAGATAGCGTCTATCGACCAACAGATTGCACTCAATAACCTCGCCGCCGAGAAGTACATCGAGATGGAGCGCATCGCCACTGGCGTGACCCGCATACAGGAGCAAAACAACGCGCTGCGCGAGCAACAGCAGCGTCTCGCGATGGAGCGGGACAGCTTGCCGCCTGTAGCCCAGGGCTCGGTGCTGGGTTTGATCGACAGTCTGGCCAAGGCGTTCGGCACCACCTCACAACAAGCCCAGCTCGGGCTGGTGGTGTTCCTCTCTATCTTGCTCGATTTCTTCGCAGCGTTCTTCGTCGGTTTGATTGGTGAGGAGCAGCGCTTCCGCCACTACTATTGCCGTAATGAGCGCCGGGACCATGCGCAGGCCGACGAGCCCAAGCGGGAAGAGCCCGCGGGTTATCTGCCTTACCTGGAGCCGTCAGATGAAGGTGCTTCCGAGGCGCAGGGGTCAACGGAGCCAGTGTCACTGTTGAAGCAGGTCAGCGAGGCATTGGATACCCACCAGGTGCTCTGCAGTAAAAAAGCGGTAGCCCGACACTTTAAGCTTTCAGTGGATGAAGTGAATGCCTTATTCGATGAAATGATGACGGCCGGTCTGGTCGGGAAAAAAGCTAATCATCATTTCCAGTGGTTGGGACAGCCTAAAACAGCCTGAAATAAAAAGCGCCTGATGGCGCTTTTTTTGTCCCTGATGCGAACCAAAAATAGGGTAGGGAAGTCAAAGGCCAAACTATCTGTCTAATGAAATGTAATATACTCCACGTCGACGAGATGGTGGCATTCAGCCTTTGACCGCACTAGAACCGAAAGATTACCAGGCGTTCATCACCGGATGAAATGGCTACAGGTTGTCGCGAATGTGCAGGCATCGGCTGAGAATGCCTGCGTAAAACACACAATAAGGACAGATGATGCATTCACGATACGTGCTGAAAACGCATAATCATCGGCATCTGTACCTGACAAGAATATATCGATTCACCAGGTGGTTTAGCCCTTTAAACCGCGAATAAGGATTAGGCGATCCCGCATTAATCGAAAGGAATGCATTCTCTTCGACAGGCGCATATCAAGACGGAAGATTTATGGTTATTGGTGAAACCGATATCGCTATCTCGTTTCTCAGCGGGATAGTCCCGAACCAGGAACCGACTAATTGGCCAATGCCAGATATACTGCGAGAGATTGAGTGCCTTAACTGGGCACACCAACCAGCCACCATCAGGGTGGCAACCATGTCACAATCCCATTTTCTGAAAAGCCGATAGCAGTGGCCGGGATACCGAGTAGGACAAAGCTGCTGAGCCAAACAATGGCTATTTTTCCGGACAAGCGAGCCTCGGTAAAAGCTGGCGCGCATTTTAACGATTAGACCAAAGCAGGTCAGACGGCACGGGTGTCTGAGCGAACGCGAAATCCAAAAAGGCGGGAGCCCTGTGTTCATCCACTGCGTATTTAACATAATATACATTGTGCGCAGTGTAGTATCAGATTGAATCCCGGGTCAGGGTTTGGGGCTTAGTACGGAATTTGACCGTTCAGGGTTCCTGCGTTGCTTCGTGATTCTCGCGTTGGTCTGCATAACAACGGATTGCAACTTTACGTCTATCATCACTGAGCACTTAGTTTATCGGCAGCCTCTGGTTCCAAAACCATCCTAACGGTTGCTGTGGCGATTCGCATCAAGCCGACTTCATTTCTGGATGGTTGCATGCGAACGATCAACCCAACCGGTGCCGATAATCCATTGCCGTACGCGCTTTGAGTCCTGGACTGACGCTCCGACATTCAATCCGGATTATCGGCCGAGCCAAATAAATATTCCTCGAGGTGTGAACTCAAGGATGCCTGCCGTTACGTGTCGTGGTCTGTGTCGGAGTCCGCTGATGACCGTCCTGCGTAGCCGAGTCTAGTTATAGGAAAAACGGCTACGCCAAACTGTACCTGGCTAGGTCGGCAATCCACACTGACCAATCGAAGGTTGGATGTTTCCAGCAGTGCCAGTTTTAAGAATCGCTATTGGCTGCGAGCCTGATGGGATTAACAACGCTGGTGACCGTCACTTGCTTTGCAGAATCAGTTTTGAACCGCCTCGTTAAGGTTCTGGCGTCCAGTAGAATCAAACAACTCAGGCCATCGACAGCGTAATGCCGATAATTAGGATTATCGGCATCGAAGTCTGTTAACCCGGCGCTTTAGTTAACAGCCGAACCGCACCAGGCAGACTTACCTATCACATGTGACAGTGGTGGATCCGGCCTGTTGGCTGAGCCATGATGCTGATCCAGGCGCGTAGGAAACGATGAGATTTGAGCCTTTTAGTGGCCCGAACAGCTCAAAGCGTAAAGCGCATGGTGCCGCGCTTTACGTTGGGAGCGCCTCGACTTTTCGGTAACGACGTGCGCCGCAGACAGAGATGGCTTTGCCTATCGACTCGGAGCCCTTTAGCCAACAGTTGGCAGACTATTCCTGACTCGACAATTTTGGTCCGGCCGCCCTGCTCTTCTTGCCAACTGGCATTCGGGCTGAAACAGCGTTATCAACTAACTGTCCTCCTCTTCAATCTCCTGGAGTTCTTCGAGCAGCGCTTCGTAACTGATGTCGTAAACGCTGTGGTCGTGGCTGTGATCACTGAGCGCATACAAATCATACCGCTCCGGGTGATGCTGATTCACTTTGATGCCGTAGCCCTTATCAGCCGCGCGCTGCGCTAACAGATTAAATCGCAGTCCCATTACTGACACTTTCGCCTCCGGTTACCACATGTGACAACGCAAATTGTCACCACTTGACCGATGCCCTGCCCTCAAAAACGACAGAAAATGACAATGAATCATGTGACAGTGATAGCGTGAAAATCGCCCAGTATCTACCTCAGGAGAGAGGGTTAATTTCGCGCAAAAATCAGTAGGATGACCGGCGAGTCTGAGCAATTCCACCGCTGTCACATGTGGTACAATCATGACCCTGTTCCATCATTTTAGTGTTTTATGGCCCGCCCGCTTCCCATCACCTGTGATTTCGTCGAGTTTCTGATTACCCGTTCATCGCCATTCCTGGTTCGTTACGCCAGTCTGGCCGACCCCGACAACTGGCGCTTGCGCATCCGAGAACAGCAGATGCCACAATGGCGAGCGCGGGAAGCGGAATTCGACCGCACCTTAGAGCAAGAATTGACGGAGTTTATTGAGCTCACCTTCGGCGCTGGGCGTCTTCCTATGTTACGCCGCCGCTACAGCACCCATCTCCATCGTCAAAGCCGGGCTAAGAAAGCCATCGATCTCGATGCCGATGCACTGGCTGCCCTCGACAAGATTCGCCAGCAATACCAGCTGGACTCCTACTCTGAAACCATCTGTTGGATGGCTCGAGAGCTCGAAAACACCGATTTCTGAAGACCCGTTACCGGGGAGTTTGCGCTCCCCTTTTGTTGAAGGCTGGCACCGATTAGATCAGATAATTGCCGTTAGTTGATCTAATATGCCAAACCCATTAGGATCCGATCCACGCATATAAACACCTTAGGTTCCGTTCTCCGATGACACCGGATGCACCTGCTTTAATCTCGCCAAAACAAGGGCTTAGCATCGCAGTCGATTCGATCGATCAGGCCTTGCTGGACCAGGTGCATCGAGCTCGACTGTCGGAGAAAACCTGGCAGGCGCGACGTTCTGATCTAAGGCAGTATGGTTACTGGTGTCAGGCGCATGGCATCAATCCAGAACGAGCAACCGATGCTGACCTGTGCCTGTGGATGACACATATGGCCTGTGAAGGACGTCCCAACCGACTGACCTACAATCCCCACAATGGCCAGTCCACGTTGGTTTCCGGCCCTCCCCTCTCAGTACGTTCCATTCGTCGTCGACTCTCAACGCTGAAATGGTGGATGTCTCAGCAAGGACGATCCCCCAATCCTGCAGCCAGCACCCTGGTTCAGGATCACCTTGCCGGTGTCGTTCGGTTGCTGCCGACTCGCCCGAAACGAGCAAAAGGTCTGGGTAGCGACCCGATGGCCGAGTTGATGCACCGGATGGAGGAACAGGAATTTGTCGACCTGAGAGACAAGACGCTACTGGCGGTTGGCTTTGCCGGCGCACTGCGGGTGAGTGACCTCGCTTCTCTCAAGATTGAAGATGTTCGGCTCTACCCTAATGGCGCCAACCTGGGTTTCGAAACCCGAAAGCGACGCAGTGAATTCAGTCAGGTGCCGATTGTAGCGGGCCAGGATCCCAGCCGCTGCCCGGTTGCCTTGTTGCAACGCTATATGATGCGACTTGGCGCCCAACAGGGCCCGCTGTTCCGCCGTGCAAACCGCAATCGCCAGCCGTTAGCAAAACCTCTGCACCCCAGCTCCGTTGCCCGAATCATTATGAAAAGGGCTCAGGGAATTGGCATGGAGGCAAGCCACGGCGGCGTATCCGGACACAGCTTGCGTCGGGGCTTTATCGATTCGGCGCTGCTCAAAGGCGCGCCGATCAGTGAAGTCATGAAGATCTCCGGGCACCGTGATCCCAAAACCCTGATGCTCTATCTGGACGACCTTGGGCACTTCAACAGCCACCCGGGTCAGGGACTCTACTAGTCAGCAGCAAACCCAAGATGGTCTAGAGGCTTGGTCCTCGCGGTCTGATGGCGCTCTACCTGACTGGTGTGCAAATAGTGACTGGTCGTATCGATGGAATCATGGCCCGCATCGGCCTGAACGTGAGACAAAGGTCGCCCGTTAAGATTGATGTCGTGAGAGATGCCGGTGTGACGCAAACTGTGCACCGTCATCTCAGCCATCTCCCTGGCATCATCCGCCAACCCATCCGCGGCAGCGTCCTGAGAGGCCACTGAGATCAGTCCATCCACCAACTCCCGGATTTGGCGTTGACCTAGGTTGGCATTAAGTTCACCCACATCCCGGCCTCGCTGCGCCGCACGGTGGCGGCAAAACAGCGGGGTCAGTTCCTTCGGTGCCGGCATCGCGGGCAAACCGAGATATTCCCGGTATCGCTTCAGCGCGTTCAGCATCGCATCGGACAGCGCAACGGTCCGACTTTTACCGCCTTTGCTCATCGGCACAAAGAATCCCCACACGCCGGTTTTACTGTCCCGGCGAAATTGCCCCATCACCGGGCTGAAGCCGGGACGTGCTGACACTTCGGAAACCCGCAAATAACAGCTGTACAGCAACGACACCAGAAACAGTGTGCGCTCGTACTGTTCCGGTTGCTCATTGGCCAATCGTGTCGCGGCCCCCAGTACGTACGACCACTGCAGTTCCGTAAACGCCTTCATCGGCGTCTCTTCACCCAGGCCGCTTTGTCCGGCGTAGCGCGCTTTTGCCCGTTTGAGTAACAGGGCCGCCGGATTACGGTCGGTGTATTCGACATCATTGAGGTAAGTAAAGAAGGCAGAAAGCAGTGCAAGCTTGGTCTTGATGGCAGAAACACTAAGCCGATAAGGCAGTTTTTCCCCCATCTCCATCCGCCCCAAGAACGGACGCCAGTTTGGATTAGGTCGACGTTCGGTTTCCCCTTTGGCTGCCAGAAACTGTGCCACGTTCCGATAGCCAATCAACGCTGGAGGTGGTGACTGGCAATAATCCAGATAGCGCACGAGAAGGCGACGATCCACCTGCTGCAACGACACGCCCTCTTCGCACCAACACCAGTGCAAAAAAGTGGTGAGTTCACTGCGGTGTGATTTGTAATTGTTCTCGTTATGGCGCTGCTCCACCAGAAAATCGAGGGCGTGCTCATAACTCAGGGATGCGTCATCAATACCCTGGCAAACCAACGAAGCCAGATGCTGATTAATGAAGGGATTACTGGACTCAAAGTGTCGCAAGGTATCGAACAGAGGCAGCGCTGGTGGACGGTCAGAGGTCATAGTTTTACCCAATACTGTATGCCCATACAGTATCCCATAAAAATCGCACTTAAACCCACACTTTGTCATTTAACCAAAGGGGGTTGGCCAACATTCAGGCCGCCATCCGGGCTGTCCTACAGCCGCTATGGTATAGTGGCGGACTGTTTTTTTTCCGGAGAGCCACCCTTGCCCCAATTGCGCTTGGCCCCGTCGGCACTTAAGCCGCACTACCCTCAACTTGATCCCGACGCCACTGCCCCACACACCAGCCCCTGGATGCTGGGTCAGGAGCGGTGCGTTAGCGCCTGGTCTCTGTTTCGCCGCTGCAGTAACCAGCACCTTTTTGTCACCGCCTTCCCAGGCTTTGACGGTGAAGCACTGATCGAAGCCCTGCACCAGCAACAACCGTTGCAGGTCAGCCCGGGTATATTGGCGTCCGTGGTTAACGGTGAAGCGCAAGCTCTGGTCAAGCTCACGGCGGAACAGTTCGCCAAGCGGACACTGCCCAACGGCGAAGCCATTCCAGACGAGGCAACCCTTTCCGCATTGGTGGAACTGACGCCACTCCGGTTCGTAGATCAACCCCTGTCCCGCAACACGATGCTGGGAAGCGTCGACAAAAGCGGCGCCTATCACGCAGGGCTGTTGGCCAGCTCCGAGGTGTTGGTGATCCCGGCCGAAGGACTGCTGCAGAAGCCCAGCCGCTGGTTTATGGTCAAGGAAGCGCTGAAGCGGGGTTACATCGCCTTCAGTGGCTCTCCCATTCAGATCCCGGTCTGCTGCAAGGTGGTTATCCTCGGCGATGTGCTCGACTATGACACCCTCGACGCACTGGACCCCAACTTCACCGACCTGTTCAGCCTGATGGCGGAAGCCCAACCCGAGTGGTTTGTCGATTCCGATGAGGACGCCCAACTCTGGGGAGCGTCGGCACAACAAGTGTCATTGCTCTACACCGGTCGACGACTGGAGAATGGGGCGCTGACTGCCCTCGCCCGCCACGCCAGTCGCTCCTGTGAACACCAGGGCAGATTGACACTGGCCTGGCACGAAATGGGTTTGCTGTTGGGACAATGCGAAAGCGAAGGCCCCATCACCTCCGAACGGGTGCAGGATGCGCTGAAGCAGCAGCGACATCGCCATAACAGTGTCGAGATCTACGCTCAACGCAACGTCGAAGAGGCGCTGGTTCGTGTCGATACCGAAGGCGAAAAGGTTGGCCAGATTAACGGCCTGACCGTAGTGGATTATTGTGGCCACAGCTACGGCGAGCCGGCACGCATTACCGTATCCGTGCACTACGGCGACGGTGAGGTTGCGGACATTGAGCGGAAGTCCGAGCTCGGTGGCAACATCCACGCCAAAGGGATGATGATCCTGTCCGCCTGCCTCTACCGAATCTTTGGCCAGGATGAGCCGCTCCACCTGAGCGCCAACATCGTTTTTGAGCAGTCCTACCAGACCATCGATGGTGACAGCGCGTCGTTGGCAGAATACTGCAGCCTGATCTCCACCATTGCCGAAGCCCCTGTAAAGCAGGGACTGGCGCTCACCGGAGCGATCGACCAGTTTGGCAATGTGCAGGCAATTGGTGGGATAAACGAGAAGATCGAAGGCTTCTTCCACGTTTGTCGCTACCGTGGCCTCACCGGAAGCCAGGGCGTGATCCTGCCTAGAGCAAACACTCGTCAGCTGAATTTGAGCGATGATGTTATCGAAGCGGTTGAATCCGGACAGTTCCACCTGTTTCAAGTCGACAATGTAGAGGAAGCGCTGGCGCTTTTGACCGGCTGTGAAGTGGGTGAGCCCGATAAGGATAACCGCTTCCCAGACGGCACGCTTTACGGATTGGTACAGGAAAGACTGGACCAGATGGCCGGCAACGATGAGCCCGAGCGCCGCCCCTTCTGGAAACGTCTGTTCGGTTTTAGCTGATCGGAGTTGTTTGGCGTACAACTGTTCGCTAATCTGGTTGCTCCTTTGGAAGCAAAGCAGATTTACAACGATGCAAGTGGCAGAAAAATTAGAACCCATCAACGCCTCTGAGTACGACAAGGAGGCGCTGGTTGAAAGCGGTCACGGCCGCCTGTTTGGGGAAGACGCGCCGCGTCTGCCTAAAGACAACATGTTGATGCTGGATCGCATCTCCACCATCAATGAGCATGGCGGCAAATACGGTAAAGGCGAAATCATCGCCGAACTGGATATCGACCCCAGCCTGTGGTTTTTTGACTGCCACTTTGAGTCCGATCCGGTGATGCCGGGCTGTCTCGGCCTCGATGCGATGTGGCAACTGGTGGGTTTCTTCCTGGCCTGGCAAGGGGCCAAAGGCAAGGGACGTGCTCTGGGTGTCGGTGAAGTGAAATTTACCGGCCAGGTGCTGCCTGAGGCGAAGAAGGTGACTTACCATATCCACCTCAAGCGCACCATTCACCGTAAACTGATCATGGGTCTGGCTGACGCCACCCTGTCAGTGGACGGCCGCGAAATCTACACCGCGACCGACCTGAAAGTGGGCGTGTTCCAGGACACTTCCAGCTTCTAAGCTAACAGCTTCTAAGCTAACAGCTTCTCAATGGCGCCGGCGATCGACTCAGGTTTGGTCGTCGGCGCAAATCGTTCAACCACCCGCCCCTCTCTGTCCACCAGAAACTTAGTGAAGTTCCACTTGATGTTGTCGCCCAGCCAACCGCCCTTCTCCGCTTTAAGCCACTCAAATAAGGGGTGCGCGTTGTTGCCGTTCACGTCGATTTTGGAAAACAGCGGAAAGTCGATATTGAAGCGCAAATCGCAAAAGCCACGGATCGCCTCGTCGTCTCCGGATTCCTGATTGCCAAACTGGTTACACGGAAAGGCCAACACCGAGAAGCCACGCTCGCCAAACTCGTTTTGCAACTTCTGCAGGCCTTCATACTGGGGCGTAAAACCGCACGCACTGGCAGTATTGACCACCAGGAGCACTTTGCCGCGATAGGCTTCCAAGGATTGGGGCTCGCCGCCGTTGAGGTCGGCACTGAATTGGTAGATGTTCCCTGACATGGTTGTCCTCCTTTATGCGCTTCCAGCATACGGCAACCACCGGGCCTTAAAAAGCCCTCCAATGGGAGGGCGACTGATGAGGGGTTACTTGGTAAACAATCCCGTTTCTCGGCCATCAATGGCTTCCCGCCATCCTCCGAGCCAGTGCATCTTTGCGTCCGGTGCATGATAAGGGCAATTCTCTTTCGAGCGGCCGGTCAGGCCAGCTTGAAAACCGCGGGAAAAAGCCCGATCCATCTTATCCCGTTTTTGTCTTTTCATTGGCATATCATCCCTCGTAACAGTGATGTGCAAATGTGGAAGAGGCCGTCAGCCTCCAGACAATAGTTGATGTTTTTTTCGCCGAGATCAACAGGCCAAAACCCTTGACAATGTCGGTTGAACTTTAAGCTTCTGAGACAGAACGATTAAAAATTCAAGAAAATTTGATGCGGCTGAAGATCCATGCCCGGCGCAACCCTAACCGGCTGAAAATCGTCAAACTGTTGGCGCTCATCTGGCTTTTGACGCAGGCGAGGATAGGTGCCTGAACGCTATTGGTTAAATCGCGCTCTGGCGGATTGAAACAAAAAAGGAGGCCGAAGCCCCCTTTTTCAACACCTTTCGCTTAGCTCTGGCGGCGACGCCACCAGGCCAGCGGGGCCAGTGCCATCAACCAGGCCCAACCAAAGCTGGCGCCCTGTCGCTCGTTCGGCGGCGGGTTCAGGCCATCTTCGATGGTCAGGGTACAGGTTTGTGCAGCATCCACGGGCTTGAGCACTACGGAGCGCGGCACCTGGTTGGTGGTCGGATTGCCGTTGGCGTCGGTCTCGATCACCGGCTTGCCGGTTGCCTCGTCGATCACCACAACGGTTCGGATGGTGGTGTTGCCATCTTCGTCGGTCTCTTCCACCTCTTCGGTTTTCACCCGTGGCAGGCGCACCAGGGCGGTCGCCACGATGTTGCCGTTATCGTCGATCTGGTTGGCGTCCACCAGAGTGATCTCAACGTTATAGGTGATGGTGGTAGAGAAGTTTTCGTCATCGACGACGGTGTAGCTCTTCCACAGGTTGCCGGCTTCATCAATCTCAACGCCTTCATCCCCTTCCTGAGCCGGTACGTAACCGCGGGAATCGCAGGTCAGCAGCTCATTCAGGTTGATAAAGTCTTCGTTGGTGTGGTCGTACGCAAAGGCCCGAACCCGACGCGGCAGGTTCTTAACCCGGTCCACTTCGATGTTACCGACAACGATGCCGTTGTTGTTGATAGAGCGACCAATGGAGGCCAGATCGGACTGGCTGTCGAAGAAGTCATTGGGCTCAGTAAACATGTAACGTTGCCCGTCGCGGTACTCTTCCGGCTCCGCGCTCAGGTCTACTACCGCAAACTTGTTACGAACGTAACCATCAATCCAGCGGCGTACGACACCCACGGCCAGACCACTGTCGTTCACGTCGTAGGCAATGGACTGCTCAACACGCTCGCTGTCTTCAACGGTCGGACCGATCAGATAGGTGGAGTAATCACCACCGTTCGCTTTCCAAGCCTGCGCGTACAACGTGCTCAGCGGTCGGTCACTTTTACTCAGTTGATTGCCTCGACCAACGATAAAGTCGTTATTGCCGTCGGACAGACCCAGAGCCTGGCCAAGGTAGACGTTGTCGCGGTCAGATTCGGTTGGCAGTTCACTCGGAGTGAAGGTCAGCGGCAGCGGCTGCTGGCTGACAATGCTCATGCTGCTGGTATCAACCTGCCAGACGTAGCCACGGGTTTGGTAGCCAATGACCGAGCCATTTTGCAGGTTCTGAACGCAGGCTTCGATCGGCAGCGGAACGGTCTCGCTGTCTTCGTCAGCGAGGGCTTCAATACAGAGGTCGATGTTGTCGCCGGCGGTTTCGCTGAACTCGGTTGAGGCATAACCCACTACCACGCCATTGTCGTTAACTGCGGTAGCAACGCTGCTGCCGCCCGTCTGAACCGGAGTGGGGTCGAGATCTTCGTCGGCGGTGACATAAGCCATGGACGCCGCTTCCGGCGGCAAAAGCAGGTAGCCCGCGTCGGACTGCACAAACGCACGGCTTTCGAAGTCACGGTAGTAGAGGAACTCACTGCAGTCCGAGTTTTCTGCCGGGTCGCAGTTTTCGTTGGGCAGCGGCGTTGCCTGCAGCGCAGAGGTGCTGCCGGTGCGCAGGCCCAGGGGTGTGGCATCAAAATAGAACGCGTTGGTGCGCGGAATGGCGTCCGGGTTCTCATCCTCATCCGGGTTCAGTACCGGCGGGGTGTTTTCCAGCAGCGGCACATAGGCGGGCTCCCAGTTGGTCGCCGCGCTCTGTTCAAACAGGAAGTTGTTGCCGTTAAAGGGGCGGTAGATGCTGTTGGTGGTGGCTGACTCTTCCGGCAGGATGGCGTCTACGACGTCGTCGATAACGTTATCGTCTTCGGAGGTGGTCGCATCATTTACCCCCTTGGCAATACCGAGGGCGGTCTCGCCCGCAAAGGCGGCACCATAACCATTTCGGGAGTTGTCCAGAGTGCCGCGAATCGAGAACACCTCATTGATGTTCTGAATCTCGTAGGCTGGCCAATTGGCCTCGGCCTGGACGCTGGTCGCGCCCAGGGCCATTGCTGCACTGACAGCAACCGCCACCTTCCGGGTGGCAAACAACGTTGGGCTCATAGTTTCCCCTTAAGCCTGACCCTGCATCGCTTCGAGCTCTTCCCAGCGTGCAAAGTCCTGTTCCAATTCTTGTTCTTTTTCAGCTAATCGAGTGAGGACCGCGTTTACCGCCTGGCTGTCGCCATCGAAAAATCCGGGTTCTGCGATTTGAGCCTGCAAAGATTCGATCTCCGCTTCAAGCGTTTCCAGCTTGGCGGGCAATGCATCCAGTTCGCGTTGGAGCTTGTATGTTAGCTTCTTCGGCGCTGCACTTGAAGGCGCGCTTGCCGGCTTACTGGACACAGGTTCGCTCGGCGCTTCAACCGCTTCCTGGGTCTGAGCCTCCGGACGATAGAACTTGGCGCCTAACGCTACCGCATCCTGGTACCCACCGACAAACTCATCCCACTGGCCATCACCATTAAACCACCAGGTGGTGGTGACGGTGTTGTCGATGAATTCCCGGTCGTGCGATACCAGCAGAAGCGTACCGTCAAACTCGGCCAGCTTGGCCTCGAGCAGTTCGAGGGTTTCGACATCCAGATCGTTGGTAGGTTCATCCATCACCAACAAGTTAGCGGGCTTCAAAAACAGCTTGGCCAGCAGCAGGCGGTTCTTTTCGCCACCAGACAGCGAACTTACCGGGCTGCGCGCCCGCGCCGGCGCAAACAGGAAGTCCTGCAGGTAACCCAGAACGTGGCGGTCTCGCCCGCCCACTGTCACCGTGTCTTTGCCTTCGCCAACGTTTTCCTGAACGGTTTTTGCCGGGTCCAGTTCCAGTCGATGCTGATCAAAGTACGCCACCTGAAGGTTGGTGCCCTGCTTCACTGTGCCCTGCTGTGCCGGCAACTTCTCCAGCAACAGCTTAATCAGGGTGGACTTGCCGCAGCCGTTGGGACCAATCAGGGCGATGCGGTCGCCCCGCATAACCGAGGTGGTCAGTCCCTTAACAATGGGGCTGTCGGCCCAGGCGTAACCCAGGTTTTCAACATCGAACACCAGCTTGCCGGAGCGTTCACCCTGGTTCATCGACATGTTGGCTTTGCCAAGGCGGTTGATGCGGGCGGCGCGCTCATTACGCATCGCTTTCAGCGCGCGAACCCGGCCTTCGTTACGGGTACGGCGGGCCTTGATGCCCTGGCGGATCCACGCTTCCTCTTTGGCCAGCTTTTTGTCAAACAGCGCCGCCTGCTCCTCCTCGACCCGCAGCGCTTCCTCTTTACCATCGAGGTAGGTTTGGTAGTCGCCCGGGAATGAGAGGATTTGGCCGCGGTCGAGGTCGATGATCCGTGTTGCCATCCGGCGAATAAAGCCACGGTCGTGACTGATAAACACGATGGAGCCAGAGAAGCCCAACAACAGCGTTTCCAGCCACTCAATGGCGTCGATGTCCAGGTGGTTGGTGGGCTCGTCCAGCAGCAGCACGTCCGGGGCCTGTACCAACGCACGCGCCAGCGCTGCACGACGTTGCCAGCCACCGCTGAGTGCGGTCATCGGTTGCTGGCCATCGAGCTCAAGGTGGCTGAGGGTCTGGTGGATGCGGGTTTCAAACTGCCAGCCGTTATGGTGGTCCATCGCCTCCTGCGCTCGCGCCAGGCGGGCCAGGTTTTTCTCGCTGGGGTCGGCCATCACCTTCTGGTTGGCCAGCTCAAACTCTTCAATCACCTTCCCCAGCTGCGCCAGACCTTCGGCGACGTACTGGAATACCGTGCCGCTCTCTGCGCGCGGCGGGTCCTGCGGCAGGTACGCGATGGTGATGTCGGTGTTTAAACCAAGCTGGCCGTCGTCCAGCTCCTGCAAACCAGCGAGCACTTTCAGCAGGCTGGATTTACCGGCGCCATTTCGGCCAACCAGACACACACGCTCGTTCGGCTCTAGCACGAAGTCGGCGTGATCAAGCAACGGAATATGACCAAACGCCAACTGCGCCTGGTTCAACCGGATCAGACTCATTCGTCATCCTCAACAAATTGGGTCAACTGGGCCAGATCAAACGGCCAGCCCAGTTCGGCGCCGTCCTGACGGCGCACAACCGGAATTCGGATGCCATAGGCTTCCACCCATTCCGGCTTATCAACAATATCGGCTTTGCTGTGGGCGATGCCGCCCTCCAGCAACAGAGCTTCCGCCTGCTCACACAGATGGCAGCCATCGGTATGGAACAGCACTACCGTGTTATTCGGCATGGTGCAGAACCCAGGCGTTATGGATCTGCTTGTTGCGGGCAAAGTCCGGAGATTGGGTTTGCGCCGTAATGTTTTTTGCCACCAGGCCCAACTCGCGGATCCCCTCTTCGTCCATCTTGAAGTGACGCTTGTTATTGGAGAACAGGATCTCACCGCCCGGCGCCAGAATGCGCTTAAGCTGGGTCATCAGCCACAAGTGATCGCGCTGAACATCAAAGGTTTTCTCCATACGCTTGGAGTTGGAGAAGGTCGGCGGGTCAATAAAGATAAAATCGAACTGCTCCGGGCACGCTTCCAACCAGGCCAGGCAATCCGCCTGAATAAAGCGATGCTCACGACCACGCAGGCGGTTAAGACTGAAGTTATCTTCGGCCCAGCGCAGGTAGGTTTTCGACATGTCGACGGTGGTGGTCGCACGGGCGCCGCCCACGGCAGCATGTACCGAGGCACTGCCGGTGTAGGCAAACAGGTTTAGGAAGCGCTTATCCTGTGCATGTTCCTGGATATAGCGGCGGGCCAGGCGGTGGTCCAGGAACAGGCCGGTGTCGAGGTAGTCGGTCAGGTTCACCAGGAACTTGGCGCCATATTCGTTCACCTTCAGCTCTTCGTGCTCTTGAGCCAACTTCTCGTATTGGCCTTTGCCTTTCTGCTGTTGGCGCACCTTGACGATCACCTGCTGCGGATCCACTTCGAGCACTTCCGGCAGGTGCAACAGTACGTCGATCAGGCGTTGACGGGCTTTCTGCTCCGGTACGGACTTCGGCGGCGCGTACTCCTGTACCACAACCCAGTCCTGGTAACGGTCGATCGCCACGTTGTATTCCGGCAGATCGGCATCGTATACGCGGTAGCAGTCGATATCCTGCTGCTTCACCCACTTGGCGAGGCCCTTCAGGTTTTTCTTCAGACGGTTGGCAAAATCTTCACCAAATACACGCCCGCCCACCCCTTCGGTAATGGGGTAGTTTGCCAGAATCACTTCAAGGGCACCGTTGTACAGCTTGTATTGCTTCTCCGCTTTCAGGCGCAGCGCACTGAGGAGCATGGGATCGCTGCACAACAGGCTCACCTGCCAGCCGGCCCACTCCGCTTTGAACTGCTGCCCCAAACGGGCAAACAGATGCAGCAGTGCCGGCATATCGCCTAGACGCTCACCATAAGGTGGGTTAGCCACCACGTAACCTTGGGTTGCTGGCGGAGACGGCATATTGGTGGCATCGCCACCTTCAAACTGAATCAACGAGGCCACGCCCGCACGCTCGGCGTTCTCTTTGGCGATCGAAAGAACCCGGCGATTGATGTCGCGACCGATAAAGCGGGTTTTACAGTGGTTCTGGCCACGGTTAGCGCGCACCTGCGCTTCGGTCAGTACTTCGCGCCACAGCGCAGGCTGGTGGCCGGCCCAGTGATCGAAGCCCCAGCTTTGGCGTTGCAGCAACGGCGCGGTGTCGGTGGCCATCAGTGCGGCTTCGACCAACAAGGTGCCGGAGCCACAGAAAGGATCGATAAGCGGTTTGTCCATGGCCTGAGTCCAACCGCTGCGCATCAGCACAGCCGCAGCCAGGTTTTCACGCATGGGGGCTTTGCCTTTGTCCAGGCGGTATCCACGCTGGTGCATAGCGGCGCCAGTCAGATTCAGACCGACCAGCAACTTGTCGGCTCGCAATGCACAGTCGATACGGATCTGCGGGGATTGCTTGGATACAGTGGGTCGCGTGCCCCACTCTTCCATAAAGCTGTCGACGATGGCGTCTTTGACTTTCAAAGCGCCGAACTGGCTGTTACGGATCTCGCGGTTACCGCCGTGGAAGTCCACCGCAAAATCGTTTTGAGGCGCGAAGACACCCGGCCAGAAGATCCCTTTTACGCCGTCGTAGATCTGTTCTGCTGTTTTCGCTTGGACTTCGTCCAGCACCAGCACGATGCGGCTGGCCAGACGACTCCAGAGACAGATCCGGTAGGCGGCATCCAGTTCCGCTTCAAAGTGGACGACAGCCTGGCCTTCTTTGGCATTAACGGCTCCGAGCTCGGTCAGTTCATCGACCAGCAAGTATTCCAACCCCTTGGGGGTGGCGGCATAAAAGCGCTTCATGGATGGGATCTTAATTCGGTGACAAAGGCCGTATTATACCGGCAATTGCGCCTCGAAGCCCCTCCTCTATAGGGAAAAACACCTTGGTGCAAAATCTGACCGAACAGTCCCTGCTAATCGAGTTTTCCCTTGCATACTGAAATGCCAGTGAATATGATACGCCCCGCTTTTGAGGACGCGGGATGGAGCAGCCTGGTAGCTCGTCGGGCTCATAACCCGAAGGTCGTCGGTTCAAATCCGGCTCCCGCAACCAATTCTCACAAGCCTCTTTCGGACGCGGGGTGGAGCAGCCTGGTAGCTCGTCGGGCTCATAACCCGAAGGTCGTCGGTTCAAATCCGGCCCCCGCAACCACTTTTCAAGATGATCTGAATCGGTCTTCATAACCCTCAGGCCATCGCCGTGGGACGGCCCGTTAAATCCGGCCCCCGCAACCAACTTCCCTTCAGAAGTAAAATGATAATCGGACGCGGGATGGAGCAGCCTGGTAGCTCGTCGGGCTCATAACCCGAAGGTCGTCGGTTCAAATCCGGCTCCCGCAACCACTTCCCTTCAGAAGTAAAACGATACTCGGACGCGGGGTGGAGCAGCCTGGTAGCTCGTCGGGCTCATAACCCGAAGGTCGTCGGTTCAAATCCGGCCCCCGCAACCACTTTTCAAGATGATCTGAATCGGTCTTCATAACCCTCAGGCCATCGCCGTGGGACGGCCCGTTAAATCCGGCTCCCGCAACCACTTCCCTTCAGAAGTAAAACGATACTCGGACGCGGGGTGGAGCAGCCTGGTAGCTCGTCGGGCTCATAACCCGAAGGTCGTCGGTTCAAATCCGGCCCCCGCAACCACTTTTCAAGATGATCTGAATCGGTCTTCATAACCCTCAGGCCATCGCCGTGGGACGGCCCGTTAAATCCGGCTCCCGCAACCAACTTCCCTTCAGAAGCAAAACGATACTCGGACGCGGGGTGGAGCAGCCTGGTAGCTCGTCGGGCTCATAACCCGAAGGTCGTCGGTTCAAATCCGGCCCCCGCAACCACTTTTCAAGATGTTCTGAATCGGTCTTCATAACCCTCAGGCCATCACCGTGGGACGGCCCCTTAAATCCGGCTCCCGCAACCAACTTCCCTTCAGAAGCAAAACGATACTCGGACGCGGGATGGAGCAGCCTGGTAGCTCGTCGGGCTCATAACCCGAAGGTCGTCAGTTCAAATCTGGCTCCCGCAACCAACTTCCCTTCAGAAGCAAAACGATACTCGGACGCGGGATGGAGCAGCCTGGTAGCTCGTCGGGCTCATAACCCGAAGGTCGTCAGTTCAAATCTGGCTCCCGCAACCACTTCCCTTCAGAAGTAAAACGATACTCGGACGCGGGGTGGAGCAGCCTGGTAGCTCGTCGGGCTCATAACCCGAAGGTCGTCGGTTCAAATCCGGCCCCCGCAACCACTTTCAAGATGATCTGAGTTGGTCTTCATAACCCTCAGGCCGTCGCTGTGGGACAGCCCGTTAAATCCGGCCCCCGCAATCACTTTCAAGATGACCTGAATCGGTCTTCATAACCCTCAGGCCATCGCCCAAACAGAAAAGCCAACATCACGTTGGCTTTTTTTGTATCCGTCCCCTCCCCCGTATTCCTTGCAGGACAATGCTGACTGATTTTTTGAGTCAATGACGTGGCAGTTCGAACTGGTGCAAACCGAGAGTGCTTTTGGTGATACGGGATAGCGTCATGTAGGGGAAGTACAGCTGCGCGACCCATTGGCCGCACAAACAAAAGAAGGCTGATGACCCAGTTTGAAGGGTCATCAGCCTTTTGGCGTTCTAGGTACGGGACTCCAGTTCCGTCGTTGTCTTAGGTTGCAGCACTATCAGCACCAGCATACCCAACACAACCGCGCCCAGAATCGACAGCAGGCGTTTTCCATCGGCAAGCAGTGCGGTGCCAGCGGTTTCTGTCAGCCCGTAATACACCAGCACAATAAAGCCGGTATAGAGCAGTTGAAGAGTGTTAAAACTGGCTTGTCGCTTGATCGCATAAATCCCCATCAGCATTGCACACACCAAAGCGGCGCCGAGTTGGCCAATGAAATTGGTCTGCAGCAAGCTCATTAGCAGCACCGGTAAGGCAAACAGAAAACCACCATAGGTGGTGGCCACCCTGAACCAGCCATATTGCTTACCCACGATGGGGTTTGGGTCTTTAATGATGTTCGCGACGGTGATGGCGACAATGGTGCTTTGGGCCAGATCCATGCGAATCACGGCCCATAGCACCAGGATTACGACGGCCGCTTTCACCACCAGATGCCAAATCTCCGTGTGCAACGCCTGACTGGGCGGCGCTTTCGGCGTTTCCGCAATGGGGTCGCCACCGGGAAACAGGAAATAGGCCAGATAGGCGGTCAGTCCGGCATAACCCATCTCAAGCAGCAGGCTCAGTGATAACTGGCTCACTTCCGCGCCTTTCTGTTGGGTAAATACCGCGACGATCGCTGTCGAAACCAGCATCAGGATGCCAAGCAGGTCGGCCGGGTTATCGCGGATCCGCTGCATACACCAGTACACCAGCACGAACAGCATGATGTAGTAGACCAACGGGTGGTCAATCAACAGAATGCTGATCTGCGCCTGCACCCATGCCGTGGCGGCAAGTACTGACGCCATCATCACCACCATGATCACCGGGGGGGCGACTGCAGAAACGGAAAGAAAGACCGCCGCCAACGCTGGCGCAATCAGCGGTAAACGGGTGCCAAACTGGTATTGTAAAAACAGCAGTAAGACCGGAAATACCGCCAGACGAATCAGGCCGTTAGCTCGACTATGAAACATAGCTCAGATAACTCCAGATCCAGGTCCAGAGGTCGAGCAGTTTCTCACCGGTTTCAGTCTGTCCCGGATAGAAACTGACGGTGGCCCGGCCGCCATATCTCAACTGAACGTCATCGGGCAGCTCAAGAAAGCGAATGTTGACCGGGAAACGCTGCGCATGCTGCAACCCATTGGGTGAGGTCATCAGTCCACTGTTCGCGTCCACTTCCAGACTGCCATTACCGGCACTGCCCCAGCCGATAGACTGAACTTCGCCTTCAAAACTGCGGCCCGGATAGGAGTCCAGAATGATCTTTACCGGCGTCCCGGGTTTAACGTAGGCCAGTGAGATCTCCCGGACCATGGCGGTCAGCCAAAGCGAGTCGTTGTTGATGTAGGTAAGCAGCGGTTTACCGGCAGCGGCGTAATCGCCGGTCGCCAGCTCCATATTAGTGATAACCCCATCGCCCGGCGCATACAGGGTGGTATAGGAGAGATTCAGCAGGGCCTGATCGAGTTGGTTAAGCGCAGACTTCAGTTGTGGGTTGTTTTCGCCAATCGGGCCCAGCGCCTGCTTGGCCTTTTCGAGATTTGCCGTCGCTTGTGCCAACTGCGCTTCTGCGGACTGAACGTCGGCAAGACTGTCATCCAGGGCAGACTGACTGATAACGCCGTTTTCAGCCAAAGCCACGTTGCGCTCAGCGTGTTGGCGGCTGTTGTCCAACCGCACCCGGGCCGCGACCTGATTGGCTTTCGCAACCGCGACTGCAGCGGTGTCTGCATCCACGGACTGGGTAGTTTGCTGTAATGCCGCTTTGGCGGAATCCACTTTGAGTTGGAACTGGTGCTTTTCAAGTTGGATCAGGGGTTCGCCCTGAGAAACCCGTGCATTGTCCGGTACTAACACTTTTTCGATCTGTGCGGATACCTGAGGGCTTAACCGAATCAGTTGGCCATTAACCCGGACGTGATCGGTCATCGGTGTGAGGCGGTCAACCCACAAGGTGTAGAGCCAAATAGTGAGTGCTGCGAACAGAAGAATGAAGGTAAAACGGCGCGCACTGTTGAGTGTTTTCCCCGAATCCTGAGGCTCAGACGGTGCAGACTCATTGGACGTCGCGTTGGTTGAAGGGCCAGAAACGGAGTCGTTCATGGGCGAGGTTCCCTAATACTGGTTGGCGGTGCACCAACATGAAAAAACAAAGAAGACGCGTAAAGTGTCGAACTGTTCAATACTTCAGCGCCAATATCTTACTCGGTGACGGTGATATGGTGTGCCATGGTCATCACAAAACGTTTTTGCTGCCTGGTCATTATTCAGGCAGCAAAATGCGCAAAGGCAGGACAAACGGATCATTCACAGCAGCGAAAAATAATGCCATAGCGCGGTTAAACATACTCTGAACCAAGGTCATCAATTCGTTGCCATTTATGGCTCATCGTCCTCACCGTCATTGATGGAGGCGCCCTTAATAAACCAAAGCCTGTCGGAAAGGGCCCGCTCCCGACCGTACTGATACAACGCCTTCATATAGTCGGTATCAAACACCTCGTCGATGGAAACATCCACAACGGCATCGACCGGGATCCAGGTGGACTTGATGCGAATATGGTCCCGTTCCGACAGGTACAACAGCCGGTAGATATCCCCTACCCCCTGAGTTCGAATCAGTGTGCCGATGGTGCGACCGGCGATCGCCTTCAGGTTAGGGTCAACCGTTTGGTAGCGTGACTCGACCCGTGAATTTCGGATCAGGTAAAGCGTTGGCGTTCCTTTCACATCCAGCAAGCGGATCACTTCTGACCAGTCTATGTTGCTGGGCGCGAAAAACAGTTGGGCAGTGACTCCGCCATCCACATGCATCTCATCCATCGGTTGTCCCTGAGGGCCTTCGACAGGCACATAAACCGGCGGAAACAGGCCCGGTAACGCGGCGGATGCAAGAAACAGCGAGCGAATAAATGGGTAGGCGCCAGGGTGACCAGATGCGGCAATTCGCGTCACATTCCAGATTACCGGACGACCCGCATCCAAATTGGTGGTGCCAATCAGCAGTTGTCGGCCCCGAAGATACTCAGCGGCGATGGCATCCAGTGTCCGGTCATCCAGAAACCGAGCAATACTGGCTTTAAAAGGCGTCGTATCGCCGACCGCATCGGCAGTAAATAAACTTAACCAACTGCGTTGGGTGTAGAGGTCCTTTGAGCCCAGGGTGGTGTAGATCGCTTCCAAAACCGGATCGTACTCAGAACCCAGAAACGCAAAGGGTGCGATCAGAGCTCCGGTACTTATCCCGGTCACCATAGTGAACTCAGGCCGGGTACCCGCCTCACTCCACCCGGCCAGCACACCAGCGCCATAAGCACCGTCTTCAGCACCACCTGAGAGCACAAGGTAGTGATGTTCCCTGTGCATGATCGCCGGGAATACGGTTTCCAGTTCCCCGTATTTTTTAAGGATGTCCGTTGGTGTTATGCCAATCTCGTCTCCCCACTCCCGCAGATCATCCCTGCCTAACACCGTTACAGATTCAGACATCGATTCAGGTACGGGTTGCCGCTCAACACTGCTGCAGCCACAAAGCGACAAGGCGATGAGCAACGGAAATAACGTTCGAGTCGACATGAGCCAGCCTCGCTATAGACACCGTGAAACAGTGTAGCGTCTGGCGCTTAGGGCGGAGTTTGCGCAAAGAAAAACGCCTCGCTGTTCAGCGAGGCGTTGGTATTCAGGCGGCGACGATGCGCCGGTGCTTCAAGCTCTGACAGGGTGACAGTCTGTCGTTCATCACTTTAATCAGCTCAAACTGTTTCATCGTTTTCTTATTGCCCAGAGCCAGGCTCTGTTCCAGCAACATCAGCAATGACGACTGCTCGCCGCCATCCACCACAGCAAAACGAGCGCGCTCTGAGCCAGTATCGAGCTCAACCAATTTACCATTACAGGCGTAGGCGATGTGCGCACTGGTCTGGAAAAACCAGCTTTTTGGCATCATCGGGAGGCTGAAGAAATGCGCGGCTGTGAGATTCAGTGCAATTTGCACCACTTCCGGCGCGCTGTTAGGCAGCTGTTTACGCAACCGATCAAGCACATCGTTGTAATAATCGGCGTGTTGCGCACTGAAAGCGGCACCGTGCAGACTGTCGGGAATAAGATGACGAGCACTGAACGGGCTGAGAAATAACCAATCCTCACCGAGTTCCAGCGCTAACTTATCTTCGTCATGATGATACATCCATGCCCAACAGGGTTCTGGTGTGATGTACATGATGCTTATTCCATTCCCTAGCCCAACATTATATTAGACTATTAATTAACCGCCTGACAAGCTTGGCTTAAAAAATATCCTTTTATGATCAGGATCTTAGGTGATCACATTTTGATCGCCGGATCGGATCTTTGATCGCTCGATCAAAAAAGGGGCCGAAGCCCCTTTTTATTTCATCATTGAGGCATTATTTGCGCTTCAAAAACGCTTCAGTGATCGTTTTTACCAATTCCGGACCGTTGTAAATAAATCCGGTATAAATCTGCACCATCTTGGCACCAGCATCCAGTTTGTCCATGGCATGCTGTGCAGAGTCGATACCACCAACTCCCAAAATCGGCAACTTGCCATCCAGCGCGTCCGCCAGCTTGCGGATCACAATCGTGGAGCGTTCGGTCAACGGAGCACCGGACAGGCCACCCGCCTCAGTATGCTCAGGCAGGTGCTCTACCCCTTCGCGCGCCAGCGTGGTGTTGGTTGCGATTACGCCATCAATCTCATGGCGAACCAGCGACGCAGCAACCTGACGGATCTCCTCATCAGACAGGTCCGGGGCGATCTTCAGGGCAACCGGTACGTACTTACCGTACTTCTCTGCCAGCTCGCGCTGCTTGGTTTTCAGCGACGCCAACAGGTCATCCAGCATCTCACCGTACTGCAGGGTACGCAGGCCAGGAGTATTGGGAGAGGAGATGTTGACGGCGATGTAACCGGCAACGTCATACACCTTCTCCATGCAGATCAGGTAATCGTTCTTACCCTCTTCCAGCGGCGTGTCTTTATTCTTGCCGATGTTCACACCAATAACGCAGTTGCCGGGGTTGGACGCCTTGATGTTGGCGACCAGGTTGTCGACGCCTTTGTTGTTGAAACCCATCCGGTTGATGATCGCGCGCGCCGGCTTCAGGCGGTACAGACGCGGCAGGTCGTTACCCGGCTGGGGACGCGGAGTCACTGTACCCACTTCCACGTGACCGAAGCCCATGGCAGCAAACGCGTCAATCGCTTCACCATCTTTGTCCATACCCGCGGCCAGACCAACTGGGTTGGGGAACTGCACGCCCATAAATTCCACCGGGGCGTGAGGGACATTCTGTGCATAGAAGCAGGCCAGCGGCGTGTTCGCGGTGCGACGCAGGCTGCCCATGGCGAAGTCGTGCGCAAATTCCGGATTGGTTTGGAACAGGAATTTTTGTGCGATGCGGTAAAACATTCTTTCTCCAGATCTAAAAAAAGCCCCGGCTACGGCCGAGGCTTTTCCCTATAGGTTGGTTTAACGTGCCTCAGCGATCGAGTCACAGCGCATGATAAGCAGGTTCAGTTCCCGCAGTGCCACAGAGAACTTGGAGAACTCATGGCTCTTGGAGGTACGGAACTCCGCCATCATGTGCAACCAGCGGTCCAGGGTTGCGTTATTGTCATCTACCCACTGCTCAATGATAGCGTCCGCCTGGCATTGGGCACCGCAGTTACGCAGTACCACCAGGGTCAAACGGCGCTGCAGCCAGTCCAGTTCTTCGCGGAAGCCCGCGCGAGCCAACGCTTGCCAGTGGTTTGAAACCGGCTGCTCGTTGATCTGCTCAAGGAACCAGTGCAGCTCGATGCCGGCACCGAGGCGGAAGTAGGTCTCGGCCACGAGGGAAACCGGCTTATTATCGTCTTTCGCGATCTCTGCCAGATCCAACGCTGAGAACAGGGTACTCAGGCGGCTTACCGTGTGTGCCAATTCGGCATTCACACCACTTGCCACCAGGCTCTCAGCACGGGCCTCGATACCACGGGCTTCCTCCTCCTGCAGCAGGGAACCAAAGCTCTGATTGAGCTCTTGAACCACTGGCTGGAAGAACGCCACGCTCGCTTCGACATCGAGGTTGCCAGTGCGGCGGCGCAGGAACCAGCGTGTGGCACGGCGTACCGTGCGTTGCAACTGGTAGAGCATCTCGTGTTGTCGCTCGGCATCGACAACGCCGTTCTGCTCGATGATCTGCGCCTTAATGCTATCTAAGCCAAACACTTGGGCGGCAATAGTGTAACTCAGTGCCACTTCCGAGACTGAGGCACCTGTCTCATCCTGCATACGCTGGATAAAGTTCAGGCCCATATTATTGATGATGTCGTTGGCCAACGACGTCGCAATGATTTCAGCCCGCAGCGGGTGCTCTTTCATCCATTCGCTGTACTTGGCCTGCAGGCGTACCGGGAAGTACTCAAACAGACGCTGAGAGATGGTGGGCTCATCGGTAACGCTCGGATCCACCAGCTGCTCTTTCAGCACCATCTTGGCGTAAGCCACCAGAACCGACAGCTCCGGACGGGTCAGGCCATGGCCAGCCGCCAGGCGTTCAGACAGCTCTTCATCGCTGGGCAGGAACTCCAGCGCCCGGTCCAGCTTGCCCTCTTTCTCCAGGTACTGGATAAAGCGGATCTGCTCTTTCAGCTGCTCGCCATTACGGGCTTGCGTTACTGAGATGGACAGAGTCTGGTTGCGGCAGTCCTCAAGGACGATCTCGGCAACCTCATCCGTCATCTCAACCAGCAGCTTATTGCGCTGCTTAACGGTCATCTCGCCTTCCGCCACCAGGCGGTTCAGCAGGATCTTGATGTTCACTTCGTTATCGGAGCAGTCCACCCCGCCAACGTTATCAACAAAGTCGGTATTGATGCGTCCGCCAGCCTGCGCATACTCAATGCGGCCCAGCTGGGTCAGGCCCAGGTTACCGCCCTCGCCCACAATTTTGGCTTTGAGCTGACTGCCGTTGATGCGCACCGCATCGTTGGCACGGTCGCCCACTTCAACGTGGGTTTCACGAGCGCCTTTGACGTAGGTGCCGATGCCGCCGTTCCACAGCAGGTCCACTTCCATCTGCAGCAGGTGCTGAATCAGCTCGTTCGGCGTCATCTGCACCTTCTTGGTGGCCAGCATGGTCTTCATCTGCGGCGTCAGCTTGATGGACTTGGCGCTGCGGTTGAAGATGCCACCGCCTTCGGAGATCAACTCAGCATTGTAGTCCTCCCAGCTGGAGCGCGGCAGCTTGAACAGGCGCTCACGCTCTTCATAGCTGGTGGCCGCATCCGGCGTCGGGTCGATAAAGATGTGCATGTGGTTGAACGCCGCCTGCAGGCGGGTATGGCGTGACAACAGCATGCCGTTACCAAATACGTCACCGGCCATATCACCAATCGCCAGACAGGTGAAATCGGTGGTTTGGCAGTCGACCCCCATTTCGCGGAAGTGGCGTTTGACCGATTCCCAGCCACCGCGCGCGGTGATGCCCATCTTCTTGTGGTCGTAGCCGTATTGGCCGCCGGAGGCAAACGCGTCGCCCAGCCAGAAGTTGTACTCTTCAGAGATGCTGTTGGCGATGTCAGAGAAGGTCGCGGTGCCTTTATCCGCCGCCACCACCAGGTAGGGGTCATCTTCGTCGTGGCGCACCACATTCAGCGGCGGGACCAGTTCGCCCTGCTCAATGTTATCGGTAACATCCAGCAGGCCGCGGATAAACATACGGTAGCAATCCTGACCTTCCGCCAGCATGGCATCACGCTCTGCCGGCAGTTGTTTACAGACAAAGCCACCTTTGGCACCGGACGGAACGATCACGGTGTTCTTCACCTGCTGGGCTTTGACCAGACCCAGCACTTCGGTACGGAAGTCTTCACGACGATCGGACCAACGCAAACCGCCACGCGCCACTTTGCCGCCACGCAGGTGCACCCCTTCCATCCGCGGCGAGTACACGAAGATCTCAAACTTCGGTAACGGCAGCGGCATCTCAGGGATCAGTTCAGGCAGCACCTTAAAGGAAACGTACGGCTTGTCTTCACCGGAGCTGACCGGCTGGTAGAAGTTGGTGCGCAGCGTCGCTTCAATCAGCTCAACGTAGCGACGGATGATGCGGTCATCGTCGAGGTTGGCGACGTCATCCAGGTAGGCCTCAACCTGGGCCAGCTGCTTGTCCAGAGTGCGGTTTGCCCGGCTCTTCGGGTTAAAACGCTTGGCAAACATGTCCACCAGCAGGCGGGCAATGTGAGGATACTTATCGAGAGTCTCGGCGATGTACTCCTGGGAGAAGGTCACGCCGATTTGACGCATGTACTTGGCGTACGCCCGTAGCACAGTCACTTCACGGCCAGTCAGGCCGGCAGACAGCACCAGATGGTTAAAGCCGTCATCTTCATACTCTGCCGCCCACACCTTGCCCAGTGCTTCCTGGAAACGGGCCTGATAGGAGCTGATGTCCTCCTCCACTTCCCCTTTGAAGGTCATGGAGAAGTCGAGGATCCAGTATTCGTTGCCCTCAGACGTCACCACCTGATACGGACGTTCACCGATAACGCGCAGGCCAAAGTTTTCCAGCATCGGCAGCACATCGGACAGATGGATTGGCTCGTTCTTGTGGAACAGCTTCAGGCACACCTGTTTGCCGCCGAGTTTTTTCTCCTGCGGCTGATAGAACAGCATGCCCAGTTCGTCAGAGGTTTCCAGCTTCTCGAGGTGCTCGATGTCCACCAGCGCGGCACTGGGCAGCACATCTTCTTTGTAGCTGCGGGGGAATGCGTTCACAAAGCGGCGGGACAGTTGCTTGCCTTGCGCTTCACCGCGGCTTTCCACCAGGGCGCTGTCGAGCTTGTCTTCCCAGGAACGTGCCAGTTCAACCAGGTTGTTTTCGAGCTCTTTTACGTCGATATCCATATTGTTGTCTTCCACCTTCACCAGGTAGTGGGTGCGCGCCAGTGTGGACTCTGAGAAATAGGTGGTGAACTCCACCTCATCTTCACTCTGGAAGCATTCCGCCAGCAGTTTCTGGGTCTTAATGCGCAGCTGGGTGTTGTAGCGTTCCTTGGTGGTGAACACCAATGCAGAGAAAAAGCGACCGAAGGGGTCCCGACGGACAAAGAGTCGAACCTTGTCGCGGTCCTGCATGTGCAGAATGCCCATGGCGCCTTCAAACAGCTGCTGTTCGCTGGCCTGGATAAGCTCATCCCGGGGATAGGTTTCCAGGATGTTCATCAGCGCTTTGTAATCGTGGCTGTTCGGCGCCAGCCCGGAACGGCTCACGACCTGTTCCAGCTTACGGCGGATCAGTGGGATTTCGCGGGGGCTGCGGTTGTACATTGACGAGGCATAGAGGCCAATAAAGCGATGCTCTCCGACCACCTGCCCGTTCTCGTCAAAGCATTTGACGCCAACGTAATCGATGTAAGCGGGGCGATGCACCCGGCTTTTGGTGTTGGTTTTGGTCAGGATAAGACGACCGCTGCCCAGCGCTTCTTTGCGCGCTTGCTCCGGCAATGAGGAAAGCAGCAGACCCTGGCTGGGTTGCTCTCGCATGATCCCCAGGCTGCTGTCGTTATCCCCCTGCAGATTGATGTCGCCTTCAACCCGGGTCAGGTCGTAGTGACGGTAACCCAGGAAGGTAAAGTGGTGGTTAGCCAGAAACTCAAGGAACGCCACCGCTTCTTCACGGTCGCTCTCGTGACCGGCATGAGGGCCGGTTTTGACCATGTTGGTGACTTCCGCCAGCTTGTCCTGCATCGGCTGCCAGTCATTTACTGCGGCGGTCACGTCCAGGATCACGGAGTCCAGTTCGCGGGCCAACGCGGTCATGCGCTTGGCATCGTCGATGTTATCGACCTCCACCAGAAAGACCGCAACGCGCTCATCGTCGGCCTGCCCTTCCAGTACGTGACGCACGCCATTTACTGCGCCCTTGTCGTCACGGGTGATGGCGACCGGGGAGTGAATCATCAGGTGAGACGCAATACCAGAGCGGTTAAGCGCCATGGATACGGAGTCCACCAGGAACGGCATGTCCGGCAACACCATTTCGATGATGGTGTGGGCGGACTGCCAACCGTGGGTGCTTTGCACCGGGTTATACACCCGATTGCGGAATTCACCGGCTTGAGTCTGGTTAAGGGTGTTCCAGAGGCTCAGTGTCGCGCCGTACAGATCACTGTCGCTGCGCTGGGAGAGTTCATCTTTTGCCAGGGTGCCAAAAATAAGGCGGGCAAAGGCGTCGATTAGGGGGGCTTGCTGCTCCGGCATTTTCTTGTGGATCAGCTCCACGACGTTGTCGAGCAGGACTTGGGGCGTTGACGGTTGCATGGCCATGTTGCTTGTCCTTTCTGCGATGGCGCTTGTTCGCTAATTATTGTTTTGCCGTTTGATCTGCCGCGGCCTTGGCGGCACTTGCGAGGCGAAGTGTATCACCCTTTACTACTCAATGTGAGCCGTTACGCATTTTGAAATTGGGGGTTTTGTATGGGTTTTGAGCAACTTTGACAACTCAGTCAGTCAGTGCCGCAAAAACTGCAAATTCACGCAGGAACCGGGCGCCTTTATGCAGCAAACTGACTTGGTAAGACCAGTGAATTGCCCTGACCGGATTTTTTGATTGGCCTGACAAACAAAAACGCCACCCGGAGGTGGCGTTTCGTTTCAATGGCTTAGCGTTACGCCGCCTGGCGGGTGTCCGTCGAGGGTGCCTGTTGAGACACAGGATGGCCCTTGCCCCACAACAAACGAACCAGTGCAGGCAGTACCACTACCGCGGCCACCATGTTCACCAGGAACATAAAGGTCAGCAGGATGCCCATGTCCATCTGGAACTTCAGGCTGGAGAACACCCAGGTGCTGACGCCGACCGCGAGGGTAATACCGGTAAACACCACCGCGTTACCGCGCTCACACAACGCTTTAAGGTAGGCATCCTGTACCGCCATGCCGGCCCGCAGATAGGGTGTCATGGTCGACAGGATATAGATACCGTAGTCCACACCGATGCCCACACCCAGTGCAATCACTGGCAGGGTGCTGACCGTCAGGCCAATCTGCAGGAAGGTCATCAGCGCCTGCGCCAGAGTGGACACCAGATACAGGGGCAGAATCACCGCCAGCGTGGCACGTAGCGACTTAAAGCTCAGCAGACACAACAGGAACACCGCGCCGTAGACGTAGATCATCATCGGCGTCTGGGCTTCGGCCACCGCTTCGTTGGTGGCGGCCATGACGCCCGCCGGGCCGGAAGCCAACTTGAACTGGACCTCTGGGGTGTTAAAGCGCTCCGCTTCCGCTTTCACGGCTGCCACCACCCGGTCCAGCGTCTCGGCTTTATGGTCCTGCAGGAACAGGTACACCGGCATCACACTGCAGTTGCCGTTCAGCAGGCCGGATGAGGTCGGTACCCGCGAGGTAGCCTGCACCAGTGTGGCGGTGGTACGGGGCAAAGTCCGCCACTTCGGGTTGCCTTCGTTATAGCCGCCATTCACGATCTTGGCGATGGATGCCAGGCTCGCTGTGGATTGCACGCCCGCCACATTCTCAACTCGCCATTGGAACCGGTCGATGCGCTCCATCACCTCATGGTAGGTACAGGCCTCCGGATAGGCTTCCACAATCACCGTCAACACGTCCGTGGTGATGGAAAAGTTGTCGGTAATGTAGAAGGTATCCTGATTGTATCTGGACTCCTCCTTCAGCGCCGGCGCACCGGCGTGCAGATCACCGATCTTCATGGTTTGGGCCTGGAAGTACCCCAAACCAAACAACACCAGTGCTGCACCAACCACGACCTTGGCACGGCGTCCCTCAGCAAAGCGGGACACGGTGTGCCAAATCGGGGCAACCTTGCCATGGCTGGCGCGGATTTTATCCAGATAGGCGGGTGAAAACTTCACGTAGGAGAGCAACACCGGCAGCAACACCAGGTTGGTCAGGATGATCAGGCCCACACCCAGCGACGCGGTGATGGCCAGTTCACGGATGATGCCAATGTCGATCGCCAGCAGGGTCAGAAAGCCCACCGTATCAGACAGCAGGGCCACGCCTCCGGGCACCAACAGCGAGCGGAAGGCCGATTGCGCCGCCGCTTTGGCGGTGGAGCCCTCCGCCACCCGGTGTCCCACCGCATTAATCATCTGTACGCCATGACTCACACCGATGGCAAACACCAGGAACGGGACCAGGATCGACATCGGGTCGAGGCCAAAGCCGAGGACCGTCAGTCCGCCCATCTGCCACACGACGGCGATCAGCGAACAGCCCAGCGGCAACAGGGTCATCATCACGCTGCGGCTGAAGTAGAACACCATCACAGCGGTGATCAGGATGGCAATCAGGAAAAACAGCAGTACGTCTTTGGCACCGTCAGCCACATCACCGGACATCTTGGCAAAACCGATGATGTGCACCTGAATCTGGTCATCCTCGTACTGCTGGCGGATCTCCGCTTCGAGCTGTTCGGCAAAGGCCAGCACATCCATCGAGCGGGTCACCGGGCCACCCTCGACGCGTTCCTCTTCCGGAATGGGTACCCAGTCCAGCAACTGTGCGGTTACCATCGCTGCACTGAAATCGTCAGAGACCAGGCGACCCACGATGCCCGCTTTCTCGACGTTGTCTTTAACCTGGGCCAGGCCCGCGGGATCCGCGCTGAAGTCAGCAGGGATAACCGGGCCGCCACGGAAACCGTCCTCAACCACTTCGGTAAAGCGGGTTGAGGGAGAGTAGAGCGATTTGACCTGGGTGCGATCCACACCCGGGATAAAGAACAACTGATCGTGGATCTGACGCAGAACCTCGAAGAATTTCGGGTTATAGATGTCGCCGCTTTTGTCCGATACCGCCACCATGATGCTGTTGGCGCCACCGAATTGCTCGCGGTGCTTCATGTAGGTCTGCATATAGGGATGGTTTAGCGGGATGTTCTTGGTGAACGCCGCGTCCATCTTCAATTCTGTAGCACTGTACCCAAGAAACGCGCTCATCAGCGTAAACAGGATCAGTACGGCCGCACGGTGGCGGAATACCATCAACTCGATGGTGTTTATCCATTTATCCAGCACGGTACAACTCCTTATTCCGCCAACGGATAGAGGTTGGCACCATTACTGCCAACAATGAGCAGGCTGCCCTCGCCCGCCGGCGCCACAGCCACAAGGTCTTCCCCTTTGAGCAGCACCTTAGAGGTAAAGCTTTGCCCCTGGTCGTCACTGCTTAACAACACGCCGCCGTTGGCAACCAGTACCACTCGTCCGTCTTCCAGGGCGATGCCACTGTTAATGGTCGACTGAATGCCGGTTTCCACGGGGCGCCAGTCCAGACCCCCGTTATCGGTACGGAACGCATTGCCACGCAGGCCAACCGCCAACAAGTGGCCTGGCGCCAGCTCTACCAGATCCATAAAGGAGCCAAAGTAGATCTCCTCCAGTTTCTCCCAGTGATGACCGTTATCACTGGAGCGTGCCATAAAGCCCATCTCGCCCAGCAGGAACAGATCGCCATTGGCCAGACGCTTGATGCGATTAAAGTGCGGCAGGATGGCACTGCGCTCATCGAGATACAGCGCCTCATCTTCCGCCTTGAGCTCATTCAGATACTCGCGGTCTTCCTCGAACAACAGCTCATCGTGGAACTCTTCACGCCAGCTTCGGCCGCCATCGGTAGAGCGGTAGAACAGGCCATAGGCACCAACGGCGATCGCTTCATTACCATCCAGTGCGAGCACATCCAGCAATGGCTTGTCCTTATTGGGCAAGTTTTGCTGAATCTGCCAACTCTGGCCGCCATCGCTGGTGGCAAGTACGGTGACGTCGTGGCCAACAGCCCAGCCACGCTGCTCATCGGCAAAGGTCACGGAAGTCAGCATGACACTGAGTGGCGATGCAGCTTGCTGCCACTTCTGACCATCGCCCTGAAGCACCGTGCCACGGTCCCCCACCAGCAACCAGCCATCACCGCGGCGCTCAATATCCAACAGCGGAGCCTGAGCCGCTTTGGGCGCCAGGTATGCCGCGTGGGGATTGTCGGCTTGTGCCGCCAACACCGAAGTGCTGAGCAAAGCCGTGGAAAAAAGGATTCGATACAACATAGGAACTCTCGAATAAGGCGCCCCGATTTGGGGCGCCTTTATCAGATGGGATTAACGGCGGCCCTGACGGCGCAGCGCCTGCGGCGTAAAGTCTTTGGCGGAGATGTCGGCGTCGAAATTCGCCACCTTACCTTCGTTATCCAGACCCATGGCCATGTAGCGGCGGGAGTTCAGGTCGTAGAACACCTCGAGGGTGGTCCAGACCAGCGGCTGCTCGTAATAGTTCACGGTGTGCGCCATGCCCACGCGGTACATCTCGTCACGGTTGTCATAGAGGTCAACCAGGGCGATCTGCCAGCTGTCTTCGTCGATGTAGAAGCGGCGAGTTTTGTACAGGTGACGTACCCCATCCTTCAGCGTGGCTTCAACCACCCATACGCGGTGTTTCTCCCAACGTACCAGGTCCATATTGATGTGGCCGGCCTGCAGGATCTGATCGTACTTCACGTCACCACTGTGGAGCTTGTAGTCGTTGTAGGGGATGTACATCTCCTGCTTACCGACCAGCTCCCAGTTGTAGCGTTCGGGCGAACCGTTGTAGAGGTCAAAATCGTCGGTGGTACGCATGCCATCGGAAGCGGTGCCCGGGGTGTCGAAGGCAACGTTGGGCGCACGACGCACGCGACGCTGACCGGTGTTGTAGGTCCAGGCCTGACGAGGCTGCTTGCTCTGGTCCATGGTTTCGTGAACCAGCAGTGCGGTACCCGCCAGACGGGCCGGTGCGGTCACCACCTGCTTGAAGTAGAACAGCAGGTTGTCTTTCGCCAGCGTTGCGGCGTCAGCACCGGGGATGGTGTACAGGAACTTAATCTGTTCGTTGGTTTCCACCAAGGTGTAAGAGCCGCCAGCGGTCGGCGCCGCCTGGTTACGCTGGATCTCAGCGGTCTCACCACGATAACGGAGGATATGGTTCCAGATCACTTCCAGGCCGTTGGCCGGGATCGGGAACGGTACACCCGTCGCGGCACCGCGGATGCCGTTACCGCCGTCCACCAGTTCGGCACTGGTGGCGTTTTTGATGGTGGCGTCGTAGATGAACTGAGGGTAAGAACCACTGCGATGGGTGGGATACAGGTTCATCTTAAAGGTGTCCGGATACATCTCGAACATCTTCTGAACGCCCGCACTCAGGAACGGGGCGTACTCAGCCATGTTGTCCTTGGTGATGGTGGCGATCTTGGCGTCGCCGGCATACGGATCAAGGTGGAAGGTGCCAGGCTGGTAACCGGCCGGCGGCGTGGTGATGCCACCGGTCCAGGCCGGGATGGAGCCGTCGGCGTTACCCGCCATCTCAGCACCCATCGGCGTCAGTTCTTTGCCCAGTTTGGCTGCCTCTTCCGGGCTGACCTTGGCCATTGCCAGGCCTGAGCCAAACATCAGCGCCATTGCAGACGCCATTACTGTGATCTTTTTCATTAGGGTCCCGCCTCTCTTAGATGGAGAACTTCACGTTAAAGGACACAAAGTCCTTATCTTCCAGGGAATTGGTGCTGCCCTTGCCGTCCCAGAACGCGTTATAGCTGACGTCGAATGACCAGCGATTCTGGTAATCACCGGACAGGGTGAGTGAGGCAGACTTACGGTCCTCAATAAAGAGGAACAGCGGATCCGGTGTGGTGCCGGACACGTCGTGGGAGAACACCACTCGCGGCGAGAGGTTCCAGCCGAACATGGCGTTGGTGTAGTCCGCCTTAGCGACAATGCGATAACCCCAGGAGCTGTCGGTCGGGAACGCGTCCTCTTCCGGACCGTTATGCAACAGGTTCAGAACACCGGCATTGTCCTCACGACCAGCCAGGCCAGCACGCTCGGTACCCGGGCCGTTCATGCGCAGCACACTCGGGTCCGGCATATCGTGCAGCCAGACGCCACCGACTTCCGCCAACATCAGGAAGTTGGACGCGCCGAAGGTTGGGCCAAAGATGTGGGTAAAGGTCATCTGAGCCTGGGTGGAGTCGGTCAGCACGTAGCCGGAACCAAACTCGCCGGGCATCAGGCGCTCGCCATTGGGCTTACGGTACTGAGAGAGGTCCTCAAACACATCATAGGCATCGTTATCGGCGTTGTAGAGCTGCTCCGGCATTGCGGCGTACAGCAGTTCAACGTCATCGATCTGCAGCGGCTCGTCCTGACGGTAGGCGATCTCACCGGCCACAGAGGTATCACCCAACGTGGTGTTGAAGGAGAAGCCGTACAGCTTGATGTCTTCCGGATACTCGATCACCGCCTTGGAGAAGGCGTTCAGGCCCAGCAGGTCATCGCGGCTGACTTCTCCACCGGCACCGGCAATGGCGCTCAGAGTAGCCAGGTCTTCAATCAATGCCGCACCGCTGAAGTCAGCAGCCTGACCGGAGATCAGAGGACGCTTGCTGTGATAGTTGATGTAGTACAGGCCAAACTCGGTGTCGTTCAGGGACGGAGCAAAGTAGCCCAGTTTCACACCGAACTGGCCCTGGTCGTCAGGCTCCTGCTCGTAACCCACCAGGGTGGTTTTGGTGCCGTAGGGCACGGCAAACGGGGCCAACGGCGCCAGCGCCGCCTGAAGCTCTTCCGGTGTAGTGGCACCGGATTGTGCAATCGCACCGGCACTGGCCTGGGCCAGCAGCTGGTATTCGTTCAGCAGGTGATCCAGGGTGATGTCCGGGTTGGAGGTAAAGCCCAGCTGCGCGTTGTTGACGTAACCACCGGCGCCGGCGAAGTCATTACTGGAGAAGTAGGTACCGGTTACCGGCAGGCGGGTCTCCTCCCAGCGGTACTGGTAGTAGGCTTCAATGTTGAAGTTCTCGGTCAGGCCAAGGCTGGCCCAAACGGTGCCCACCGGAATAAAGGCTTCTTTCAGCTCGGAACCCGGGGCCTGCAGACGAGCCAGGTCAACCGGGTTGATGGAGTTGATGCCGTGGGCAATCAGGGTGCTTTCACCCCAGCTGACCACCTGCTCACCAATACGGATGGAGAACGGCATTTCGCCCAGGTCGAAGTCGGCAAAGAAATAGGCGTCGAGCAAGCGGATGTCGGAGCAGGCGTACTCGGAAGCCTTGTCATCGGCGCAGACGTCAAACTCTTCGCCGGTCAATGGATTGCGGTAATCGAAGCTGCCGTTTTCGAGTTTGTTGTCATAGAAATAGAACCCACGTACGAAAATCCCCACGTTTTCGTACACCAGCTCCAGTTCGTGCAGCCCTTTGAAGATCTCGCTGAAGGTATCGCCCTTATCGTAGAGCATGTTGGCGAGATCGCCGTTGGAGGAGTAGGAACCCGGCAGGCCGAAAATTTGGCTGGATTCCAGGCCGCCATCATTAAAGGCACCATTGGCGAAGTCAAAGCCGTAACCCGGGCTCCATTGGAACCGATTACTCTTACCGATCTTATCCAGATCGCGCTCCTCGACGCGCCAGGCCGCCCCAAGGGTCCATGTGGAGTCAAAGCTCCCCTGGATGTCTCCCCATTCGAACGTCACCGCCTGAGCCGGCGTTGCGAGCACCAAACCGATGCTGGCGGCCAGGACTGAGCGGCGAAAGCGGGATACGCTTGCTGTCATTGTCGCTGTTCTCCCTTCCCTGATGTTATCGTTTTATGAGATTTCGGATCCAAAACGAGGCCGAAATTAACCCCATTGTTACAACAAGGGTTAGGGGCTAGCAACCACTTTGTGACATGGAAAGCACTTCAAATTTAACGGCTTACTAACTTTCAAACGACCATTTAAATCAATCCATTTAAATGCAGCAACGTGGGTTGGTTTGAATCCCCTCCCCTATTTGTCATCCATTTGTTTTAAAAGAACTTTTATCCCAGACATTAAAAAAGAGGCCGGCATGTTGCCGACCTCTTAGCGTTTGAAGCATTTGCTCTAAATCCGCACCAGTTCTACGAATTCTCCCTGCTGACTCAGCCGCAGTTCAAAGCTGCCCACCACACCTTCAGGGCGAAGATGTGGTCGCAGATAACGGGGGTGCAGATGTAACACTTTGCCCTGCCGATCCCGGATCACCACCAACTGGGCTCGCCCCTGGTAGTAGCGCAACATCGCCTGCGCGGGAATCCGCAAATCAAACTGGTAACGCTGCATCGTTTCAGTTCGCTTGTTCGAGGCTCTTGCTGACCTTCTCGAACAGATCGCGACTCAGCCCCGGCAGTTCAGCCAGTCGACGCAGTTCCGCCAACATCAATGCCTGGCGCTCACTGTCCTGACGCTGCCACTGCATCAACGGCGTCATGATGCGGGCGGCACATTGCGGGTTGATGCTGTTGAGCGCAATCAGTTGGTCGGTCAGGAAGCGGTAGCCGCTGCCATCAATGGCGTGGAAAGCATTGGGGTTGCCGTCAGCAAAGGCGCCAATCAGTGCCCGAACCCGGTTGGGGTTCGACATGTCGAACGCGCTGTGACCCATCGCTTCCTGTACGGCGGACAGCGCATTGCCGCCGGGCTGCATCGCCACCTGGGCAAACCACTTGTCCATTACCAGCGGCTCCGCACGCCACTTGGTTTCAAACGCGTCCATCAGTCCCGCTGCCACCGGCAGGCGCCCCTGATTGGCCGCATTCAAGGCCGCAAGGGCGTCGGTCATATTGTCTGCCTGCTGATACTGACGTTCCACCAGGGTTTGGCTGTCCACGCGACCGCCCATCGCCAGCAGGTGCAGACAGGCGTTTTTCAGGGTGCGGCGTCCCACGGACACGCCGTCATTGCCATAGCTGGCATCCTGATTGGCGCGATAGACCGTTGCAAGCTCATCCTCAAGCGCGAGCGCGAGCTGGGTCTGGAGGTCACGACGGGCCAGATGGATCGCTTCCACATCGGCATCGGCACCGGCCTGAGCCAGCGTGGTTTCGGAAGGTTGCATCAGCAACTCAGCCACCAGCGCGGGGTCTTGTCCCTGCCCCAGCAGCACGGCACGAATCGCCTCTATGGTGACGTCACTGACCCGCTCCTGCTCGCCATTGGCGAGGGCGAAAATCTCATGCTGGTACAGTGCCTGAGAGGCATCCCAGCGGGCAAAATCGTTGCTGGCGTGAGCCAGAATGCGAGCCAGTTGCTGGGGCTGGTAGCGGTAGTTAAGGCGAACCGGCGCCGAGAACTCCTGCAACAGCGAAGGCACAACGTCTGCCGGAACCGCTTCAAACACCCAGCTTTGCTGCTCGGCTTTGAGCTCCAGCAGACCATTATGGGGCTGGCCGTCCACCACCAGGGGGACACTGTTGCCGTTCGGATCGAGCAGCTCCATCGCGACCGGTATATGCAGAGCGTGCTTCTCAGACTGGTCAGCCGTGGCGGGGGTAGACTGAGACAGCGTCAGGGTGTAACGACGCTGCTCTGCGTCGTACTGGGTTGCCACACTGAGTACCGGCGTCCCGCTCTGGCTGTACCAAAGGCGGAACTGGCCGAGATCGATGCCGCTGGCATCCTCCATCGCCTGTACGAAGTCGTCACAGGTAACGGCCTGGCCATCGTGGCGCTCAAAGTAGAGGTCCATCCCCTTACGGAATCCGGCCTCACCCAACAGGGTGTGCATCATGCGGATCACTTCTGCACCTTTGTCATAGACGGTCACGGTGTAGAAGTTATTCATCTCGATCACCTTGTCCGGGCGGATCGGATGCGCCATCGGACCGGCATCTTCAGCAAACTGCTGGTTACGAACCACTTTGACCGCCTGAATGCGGTTAACCGCGCGAGAGCCCATCTCAGAAGAAAACTCCTGGTCACGGAACACCGTGAGGCCCTCTTTCAGGCTGAGCTGGAACCAGTCACGGCAGGTCACACGGTTGCCGGTCCAGTTGTGGAAATACTCGTGGCCGATGATGGACTCGATGCGGTGGTACTCAGCATCAGTGGCACTTTCGGGGTCCGCCAGTACCGCCTTGGAGTTAAAGATGTTCAGCCCTTTGTTCTCCATCGCCCCCATGTTGAAGAAGTCGACGGCGACGACCATGTAGATATCCAGGTCGTATTCCAGGCCAAAACGTTGCTCATCCCATGCCATCGCGCGTTTGAGGGAAGCCATGGCGTGGTGGCCACGGTAAAGGTTGCCGCGGTCGACAAAGAGTTGCAGCAGCACGTCACGACCGGAGGCGGTGGTGAAGTGGTCTTCCAGCAGATCGAAGTCGCCGGCCACCAGGGCAAACAGGTAGCTCGGTTTCGGGAAGGGGTCTTCCCACACGGCAAAGTGTCGGCCGTTATCCAGATCGCCACTGTCGATCTTATTGCCGTTGGAGAGCAGGAAGGGGTAACTGGCCTTGTCCGCCTCAATGCGGGTGCGGTAGCGGGCAAGTACGTCCGGGCGGTCCAGGAAGTAGGTAATGCGGCGGAAACCTTCGGCTTCACACTGGGTGCAGAACGCACCGCCGGACTGGTAAAGGCCTTCCAGAGTGGTGTTGTTGGCGGGATCAATCTCGGTGGTGATCACCAGAGTCGCCTGGTCCTGGTCGAGCGCAATCACCAGTTGACCGTCCACCTCACGGTAACGGTCCTGGCTGAGTACCTCTCCGTCCACCTGCACGCTCACCAGCGTCAGGGCTTCTCCGTCCAGCACCAGCTCACGGGCCTCTGCGTCCTGGCGTTGAACCTGGCTGGTGGCGGTTACCACCGTGTGGTTTGGTTCCAGCTGGAACGCCAGCTCAAGTTCAGTGATGGTGTATTCCGGGGCCCGGTAATCCTTGCGAAATTTGGCTTGCATGGCCGTCATGTAGCGCGCTCCTTACTGCTCTTCGAGGCGTGTGGCACGGGGCAGAGCCATCTTGATCCCCACCCCCAGGTGAGCGAGGAGTATACCAAGCACAGGACTGAACCAGTTAAAAAAGGCGTACAAAGCGTAATCAATCGGATTCACCATTAACACACCCTGCATGTAGGCCCCACAGCTGTTCCACGGAACCAACGGCGAGGTGATGGTGCCCCCGTCCTCCAACGCCCGGGAGAGGTTGAGCGGAGACAAGCCCTGCTCCTCGTAGGCGGACTTAAACATCCGTCCCGGCACCACAATGGCGATGTATTGATCCGCGGTCAGCAGGTTAACGCCAAAACAGCTGGTGATGGTGGTGGCAATCAGCGATCCGCTGCTGCGAACGCCAGACAGGATCGCCTGCACCAACCGCTTAAGCAGGCCACAAGTTTCCATCACCGCGCCAAAGCACATCGCCGCCAGAATCAACCACACCGTATTGAGCATTGAGCCCATACCACCGCCAGAGAGCAGCGCATCCAGATCATCGGAACCAGTTTCAACGGTAATGCCCTCAAACAGTGCCTGCCAGACAACGGTGAGCGCCTGCAGCCCATAGCTGCCGGTGGTGTCTGTCATGCTCTGAATCGCTTCCGGCTGAAACAGTGCGGCCCACAACCCGCCGGTCAGGGCACCGATGGCGATGGCGGGAAACGCCGGTACTTTAAGCACCGCCAACACCAACACCAGCACCAACGGCAGCAGCAGATACCAGCCCAGTGTGAACTGCGATTGCAGGCCCGTCGCGATGGCATCGAGTCGGGACGGGTCGTAATCACTGCCCTGCCCCCAGCCCAGTGCCACAAACACCAACAACGCCAGCACAAACGCCGGAATGGAGGTGCGGGCCATATTGCGGATATGACTGAACAGCTCAGAGCCCGCCACCGCAGGAGCCAGGTTGGTGGTTTCCGACAAGGGAGACATCTTGTCACCGAAGTATGCCCCGGAGATCACCGCACCGGCGGTGATCGCCTTATCCATGCCGAGGCCCTGGCTGACGCCCATCAAAGCCACACCGACCGTCGCCGCCACCGTCCAGGAGCTGCCGATGGAGAGCGCCACCACCGCGCAGATAACACACGCCGCGGCGTAGAAGATGGCGGGATTGAGCAGGTGCAGGCCGTAATAGATCAGTGTGGGTACCGTGCCCGAGAGCAGGAAGGTACCGATCAGGCTGCCCACCGCCAACAGGATCAGAATGGCACCGATGGAGATACTGATGCCTTGCTGCAGGCCGAGTTCCAGTCGCTCCCAGTCATAACCATTTTTCCAGCCAATGATCATCGCGACACCGGCGGCCAGAAACAGCACAATCTGGTTCGGCCCATAAGACGCGTTGTCGCCATAGAGGGTAACCGATGCCGCCAGCCCGGCGATCAGAACCGCCACCGGCGCGAGCGCATCAAAAAGTGAGGGGGATTTGGGTTCCATAACATCCACTATTCAAATAGCGACGCCGTCCGAAGACGGCGTCAGACAGTCCCTGTGAGTGTGGCCGATTACAGGCCCAACACCCCAATCAGTTGCAGGAACACCAGGGTGATGGCAATGGGCGCCACGTAACGTACCGAGATGCGCCAGATGGCGTAGATCGATTTTACGCTGCCAATCTCACGACAGGTGATCTCCTTACGAACGCGGTACCCAGTGAATATCGCGATCATCAATCCGCCCAGGGGCAGCATGATGTTGGCCGTGATGTAGTCGAGCAGGTCAAACAGGGTGATGCTGATGTCGCTCCACAGGGACACCGTCGCCCAGGGCGCACCGGTTACCGAAAACACCGTCAGCAAGCTGAGGGACCAGATGCCGAAGCCCGCGGTAAAGGCCGCGCCCATCCGGCTCATGCCGCGCTTCTCGACCAGCCAGGCCACTGAGGACTCAATCAGGGCAATGGCGGAGGTGAAGGCCGCCACCACCAGCATCAGGAAAAACAGGCCGCCAAACAGTTGCCCCAACGGCATCGAGCCAAAGGCGATGGGCAGCGTCTGGAAGATAAGGCCCGGGCCGGCCCCGGGCTCGAGGCCATTGGCGAATACGATGGGATAGATGGCCAAACCGGCCAGCATCGCCACCATGGTGTCCATCAGCGCGATCCAGATGGAGGTTTTCACCACCGAGGTTTGCTCAGGCAGGTAGGCGCCGTACATGGTCATGATCCCGGAGGCCAGAGAGAGGGTGAAGAAGCTGTGGCCCAGGGCGATGAGGACACCATTCCAGCTCAAAGCACTGAAGTCCGCATTGAACATGAAGTCGAACGCCGCCATAAAGTCGCCCCGGCGCGCCGCATAGATCACCATCACAATCAGCAGCACCAACAGCGCAGGCATCATCCAGTTCACCGCCCGTTCCAGCCCGGCGCGAACGCCCTTGCCAACCACCAGCACGGTGCCGAGGATGATGACGGCACTCCAGGCCATCAGAGGACCAGGGCTGGCATTAAGCCCGGTGAACAGTTCGCCGATCTGGGCCGGGTCACGCCCCTCGAATACGCCGTTAAACCCATACCAGGTATACGCCAACGCCCAACCGGCAATCACGACGTAGAAAGAGAGGATCAGGTAACCGGCCAACACGCCGGACCAGCCGACGACCGCCCAGCCCTTGCCGCCACCGGAGGCCTCGGACATCAGCACCGCTGAACGGGCTGGCGTCTGCCGGCCAAACTTACCGATGATCACTTCCGACATCATGATGGGGATGCCGATAAATAGGATGCACAGGAGATAGACCAGTACGAAGGCGCCCCCGCCGTTCTCCCCCATGATGTAAGGAAACTTCCAGATGTTCCCCAACCCTACTGCGGCGCCGGTGGCAGCCAGGATATAGGTCAAACGACTCGACCACCGTCCATGGGTCACTGCTTGCTGCGTCATAAAACGTCCTGTTTGTTGTTATTTTGTGATACGCATCAAATTATTTAACACGAAGGCGCTAGTGAGAACAAGGCGGGGGCAATAAAAAGGGCCGCACTGAGTGCGGCCCTTTGGGGTATCTAAGCAATGGATTAATCAGCTGTTTTTGCTTTTTGCCAAGCGAGTCCAGTCGATCATGTCGAGGGTGATGGCCCCCGCCTCGTCCAGTAGGAAGTCCGGCACTTCGGTGTCGTCCTCTGCAGCGGCAAGGTCCTCGATCGGCGCCTCACCGATGGCTTGGCGACGGGCGTTGATGCGCTCCAGTTCGCGGGCATCTTCCGCCTCGGACTCCGCTTCGCGCTCCGCCTTCACCAGCGAGATCCAACCCTTATCCTTGTCCTTGCGGTAACGGGCAATGTCTTCGTCCAGTAACTGGAACTCAAGCTCGCCCTGGATACGGGCCTGGTGGCGCTGCTTCAGCTGCGCCAGCATCTCGTCCGGCACCTCACCCATGCGGCCGTAGCGCGCGCTCGGAATGGAATCCCAAGGCAACGGATTCTTCTCCTGAGACTCGCCATACTCGCCGTGCTCGACAAAACTCGGGAACAGCAGGTCAGGCATCACCCCTTCCAGTTGAGTGCTGCCGCCGTTGATGCGGTAGAACTTGGCAATGGTGTAGGTGACGTTGCCCATCGGCTTTTCGTACAGGTCGTAGATCCGACCCAGGCCGCGGTGCTGCTGTACGGTGCCCTTACCAAAGGTTTGCTCACCGATGATCAGGGCCCGGCCATAATCCTGCATCGCCGCAGCGAAGATCTCAGACGCGGAGGCGCTGTAGCGGTCAACCATCACGGTCAGCGGACCGTCGTAGGTCACCTGCCCGTCGTTGTCGCCATTGACGCTGATGCGCCCGCGCTGGTCCCGGATCTGAACCACCGGCCCCTGGCGGATAAACAAGCCGGTCAGCAGACTGGCTTCACTCAGCGCACCACCGCCGTTACCACGCAGGTCGATCACCACGCCCTCTACATTCTCAGCATCCAGTTTGATCAGCTGTTGAGCCACATCCTGGCTGATGTTCATGTAGAAGCTGGGGATCTCGATAACACCAATGCGACGCGCTTCGCCGTTGCCCTGCTCAATCTCCAACACTTCAGATTTCACCGCACGGTCTTCAAGGCGAACCTTGTCACGCACAATCACGATCTCTTTAGCGCGGGCATTGTTGCCGCCTTTGGCAGGCAACACCTGCAGGGTCACCTTGGAGTCTTTGGGGCCTTTGATCAGGTCCACCACGTCATCCAGGCGCCAGCCGATCACGTCGACCACCTCTTTACCTTCCTGCCCAACCCCAATGATCTTGTCGTTGGGAGACAGTTCGCCCTGGCGGTCCGCCGGGCCGCCGGTGACCAGCGATCGCACCACGGTGTAGTCGTCAGTCATCTGCAGGACGGCACCAATCCCTTCAAGAGAGAGGTTCATCTCGGTCTGGAAGCGATCCGCGTTACGCGGGGACAGGTAGCTGGTGTGCGGTTCGATGGTGTAGGCGTAAGCGTTCATCACCGACTGGAACACGTCTTCGCTGTTGGTCTGAGTCAGGCGCTTGATGGCGTTGTTGTAGCGCTTCTCCAGCATCTCCTGGATCTCGGGCCACTCTTTGCCGGTCAGTGCCAGGTTCAACGCGTCGTATTTGACCCGTTGACGCCACAGCTCATCGAGTTCCGCCGTGGTGGTGGCCCACGGCGCTTCCTCGCGGTCGAAGTGATACTTGTCGCCAGCCACATCAAATTTGATCGGCGTGTCGAGCAAGGTCAGCGCATAGGCGAGGCGCTCGTAGCGGCGCTGCATCGCCAATTGGTTCATCTCGTAGGCCAGTGTCAGGTCACCTTCGGCAACCTGCTTGGCAAACGCATCACGCTGGCCCTCAAAGCGAGCGACGTCTTTTGCCAGTAGCAAAGAACGGTTGAAATCCAGCTGTTGGAGATAGCGGTCGAAGACGTCACTGGAGAACGCCGTGTCCATGTCGAACTTACGGTAGTGGGACCGGGTAAACAGGTCAGCCACACGCTTACTGGCGACGCGATGTTGAGCTTCCTGAGCCAATACCGGCAGGTCAGAAGCAGTAATGTCCGGGGCCAGAGCCCAAGCCTGGGTCGAGAGCAGAACCCCCGCAACCAGCGCAGACAAGGTTTTTTTCATCATCGACTCGCAACTCCTTTTCGCTGCTGATGCGTTAGATGCGAATGTGTTCGGCTTTAACCTTTACGGTGAGACCGGTTTCCAGACGAACCATCACATCTTCGCGGTTAATGTCTACGATAACCCCTTTGGCCGGGGAGCGACCCAGCTGAACCATGACGTTCTGATCCACTTTCAGCTTGTCTGATGAGACAGTCTGCAGCGGTGCCTGGTTCCGCTTGGTTTCCGGCTTACTCTTGAGCTTAGCGGTTTTCGGACGTTCGGCACGAGCCGGCTTCCGACCTTCAGGACGCTTAGCCGGCTTGCTGCCCTGCTTCTCAGCGCGGGCGGCTTTGGCCTTGTCTTGGCTCTCTTTCAGGGCCTGCTGAGCATGTTCTACGTGCTCGGCTTCCAATTCGCCCACTTCGTTCCCATCGAGGTCTACGCGCTGGGCACCGGCTTTCTGACAACGCAGGTAACGCCAGGAGTTGGTGTAGCGACGCAGAGCCTGGCGCAGCTGGGTCTTGCTGACCCGCTCATCACCTTCCAGACGCTCAGCCAGTTCCTGGAACAGGCCGATTTTCAGCGGCTTGGCATCGCCTTCAAGGGAAAAACACGCGGGAAACTTCTCCGCCAGGTAGGCGATAACGGCTTTTACGTCCGTCAGCTTCTCTGCAGTGGATTCCTGGGTGTTCGGTTGTTCAGTGGTCATCAAACTCATCCTGGCCCGCATTCGGGTCAAAGTGGGAAAACAGTGTTTCGACAAAAGCGTCGGTTAGATCATCATCCAGTTCCAGTAACTGGGGATTAAATTGCCAGTGAGGCCATACGGCTGACAACATCTCTTCGAGCAAGCCAGGCTCAATGTCATCATCAGCCGCATCATAAACCGCATGATAGAGCCGGTTCAGGTTTTCAGCAGCCAGTGCTTCTTCCCCTTCCCACTCGCCCACTTCGTGGGGCTCTACCAGGTAGGTATAAACAGATACAAACTCTTTCATTATCCTGCCGTCGCAAATCGTGTCGCGATCAACTCAGCAATGGGTTCGAGTCCGGCCTGGTCCTCTTCAGTAAAGCGACCGAATTCCGGGCTGTCGATATCCAATACCGCCACTACCTCACCATTAACCAGGATCGGCAGCACGATTTCAGAATTGCTGGCGGCGTCGCAGGCGATGTGGCCCGCGAACGCATGCACGTCTTCTACCCGTTGAACTTCACCGCTTGCGGCAGCGGTGCCACAAACGCCTTTGCCCCAAGGAATGCGCACACACGCGACATTGCCCTGGAACGGGCCCAGCACCAGCCCCTCACCCTCTTTCAGGTAGAACCCCGCCCAGTTTACCCGGCCCAGGCCGTGATAAAGCAGAGCAGAAAGATTGGACAGGTTGGCAATCAGATTGGGCTCGCCGTCGGTCAACGCTTTGGCCTGAGCAAGCAGGGAGGAATAATCCACGGGTGTATGTACAGACATGGCCGCAATGCAGAGTTCTCAACAGCCTGCCATTAATCCAGTTTACGCCCTGTCAGTCAAGGACTAGCGCGGAGAGTTGCCGCTAAACGGACAGTTCCGGGGCAATTGAACTGAAAAGCCCGGGTATTTTGAGTAAACTCGAGCTCAATCTTAAGGAAACTGCAGGACGCGCCTTCTTGTCCAGTCGCCCGTTATTGTGTCCCACCTGTGATACCTATGTGCGCCGCCGTGCCCTGCCCCGGGGTATGCGCGCCTTCTGCCCCCGCTGCCACAGCCGAATTTATGACGCGCCCTATTGCGATATGGGTGGGTTGATGGCGCTGGCACTGGCGGCATTGATCCTCTATTTCCCCGCAAACCTGATGCCGATTCTGGAGATCGATCTGGTGGGCAATATCCGCCAAACCACGGTGCTTCACGGTGCCATGGTGGTGATGGACCAGGGCTTTGTGCTGGTGGGCATCGCTGTATTGGTGGCCGGAGTAATTGCCCCACTGCTGCTGTTGCTCTCGATCCTGACGCAGCTGGTACTGCTTCATTTCGGCATCCGCCGGGAAACCGTGCGCTGGTTGCTGTTGCATCACCCTACCCTGGATCAGCTCAGCATGATCGAGATCTACATGATCAGCTTCTTCGTCTCGGTGTTTAAGCTGGTGGACATCGCCGATCTCACCTACGGCTGGGGGACATTGTGTTACATCCTATTGTTCGTACTAACCTTTTACGTGCAATACGAATACAATCGTGAGCTGATGTGGCAACGGTATGACGAAACTTATGGCAAATGAACGCCCCCGCCCGGAACGCGGGCTTGACCGCAACCTGCGCCTTTGCGGCGGTTGTGGCCTGGTGGTGCATCAGGCCGATCACTGTCCGCGCTGCCACACGCCGGTGTACGACCGTAAGCCGCGCAGCCTGGAATACTCCTGGGCCCTGCTGATAACCGCGGTGTTTCTGCTGTTCCCGGCCAACTCGCTCTACATTACCCAATTGACCAACCAGGGCCGTACCACCTACGACACCATCTACAGCGGTATCGTGGCATTGGTCGAAAGCGATATGGTGGGCATCGCCATCATCGTGTTCACCGCGTCCATCCTGGTGCCCATGGCCAAGATCATCGGCCTCAGCCTGATCCTGATGACCATCCAGTTTCGTCTGAAAATGTCACGGCGACAGCTTACCTTCAGCTTTCATGTGATTGAATTCATTGGCCGCTGGTCGATGCTGGACCTGTTTGTTATCTCCATCATGGTAAGCCTGGTCAATATGGGGCAACTGCTCCACGCCAAGCCTGCGCCCGCGGCCACCTTTTTTGCCCTGGTGATTCTGTTCACTCAGTTGGCTGCGAAAACCCTCGATCCCCGCTTACTGTGGGATCTCGAATGTGAAGAGTTCCATGACCGCCACCAAGACACCGAAAGTCGCTAAGAAGAAGCTGCTCTCTCCGATCTGGATTCTGCCCATTACCGCGTTCCTGCTGGGAGCGTGGCTGCTCGCCTCTTACGTTCGCGAACGTGGCACCGACATCGAGATTCAGTTCCCTTCTGCCAATGGCATTGAAGCCAATAAAACCCTGGTGCGTTACCAGGGCCTGGTGGTTGGCCAGGTTAACCAGGTTGAGCTTAACGAAGAAGGCGGTGTCACCGTCACCGTTAAGATGAGCCACCAGGTAGACGACCTACTGCGCCGAGGCACCCAATTCTGGCTGGTGACTCCCAAAGCCTCCCTGACCGGTATCGAAGGACTGGATGCCTTGTTCAGTGGCAACTACATCACCATGTCCCCCGGCGAAGGCTCCCGTCGTACCCGCTTTGAAGGCAGTTTCGATGCGCCTCTGGCAGCGGCCCAGAATGGCAGCCTGACCATTGAGCTGCTGGCGGATCGGCGCGGCTCGCTGGATGTGGGCAGTGGCGTCTACTTCCACCAGATTCAGGTGGGCCAGATCATCAAGTACGAGCTGGAGCAGGACACACTGAAAGTCCGCCTCACCGCAGCGATTGAGGCGAAGTACCGCAGCCTGGTACGCAATAACAGCCGCTTCTGGAATCTTTCCGGTGCCCGGGTTCAGGCCGGCCTGGACGGCATCAACGTGGAGCTCGACAGTCTGGCGACGCTGCTGGCCGGTGGCATCAGTTTCTCCTCTCCGGCGGAAGGTGAAGAAGCCCGATCCGGTGACCTGTATCGCTTGCACGCCAATGCTGATGAAGCGCAACCCAGCTTTGACATTGAATTCACCGCCGAACACGCGGAAGGGCTTCGCGTTGGCACGCCAATTCAACATCGGGGACTGAAACTGGGCGCCATCAACCACATCGCCCTGACCGAATCCGGTGTCGTTCTTAATGCCCGCATCAACGGTGAATACCGTCACCTGTTTACCGCTGGCAGCCGTTTCTGGCGCGCCGGTGCCGAGTTGGCGCTGGATGGGGTGAAGCATCTGGACACCCTGATCTTTGGCGACTTCATCGCTCTGCTGCCCGGCCAGGGAGCGTTTTCAGACCAGTTCCAACTGGATGATACCCGCCCCCTGAACCCCGGCCAGGGGCGATTAATCCACCTCAGTCAAAGCGACGCCACCGGCCTCTCCATCGGCGCCCCCCTGCTCTATCGCGGTTTCCCGGTTGGCGAAGTGCTGCAAATGGCACTGACCGATGACGGCATCGAAGCCACCGCCTGGGTCAGCCAGCCCTATGACCAGTTGGTTAAGGAACAATCCCGCTTCTGGCTGCACAGTGGTGTCGCCGTGGAAGCCGACCTGTCCGGCATCAAAGTGCAGGCAGCACCGCTGGCCAATCTGATAAAGGGTGGCATCAGTTTCAGCAGTGGTGAGGGCGACGCCGCATCGACAGACAAGGTCTTTACCGTCTTCCCGAATCGCCAGCAGGCGCTGGAAGGCCCTGCCGTTACTGTCACTCTGTTTGCCCATGAGCTGAAGGGGCTGACCCTCGGCGCCCCGCTCTACTACCGTGAGCTGGAAGTTGGCAAGGTGGCTGATATCGGCCTTCAGGGCGACGGATTCGCGGTGAAACTGGCGGTTCAGCCAGCCTATCGTCAGTTGGTCGATCAGCGGGCTCGTTTCTGGCACCAGAGCCCCATCAAGGTGGAAGGGTCGCTGGCAGGCGTTTCCATTGAAGCCGGTCCCTTGCCGCAGTTGCTGCGTGGCGGTCTCGGCTTTGACCAGTTGGAGGGCGCTGCCGAAGCCGACCTGCGGATCTTCCCTGACCGCCAATCCGCCATTGAACCCAGCGTCGAGCTGACCCTTTACGCCCCGGCCAAAGTCCGGTTAGAACGAAATGCCGCCATCCGTTATCTGGGCCACACCATTGGTCAGGTCGACAGTGTCACCCTCAGTGATGACCTGCAACACCAGACCGTGAAGGCCAGTCTGGCGCCCAAGTGGCAAACCCACTTCCTGCGTAACGATGCCCGTTTCTATCTGGTCAGCGCCGATGTCAGTCTGGCCGGCGCCAAGAATCTGGATACCCTGCTTACCGGCAACTACATCGCCGCCCTGCCCGGCCAATCCGGCAGTCGCGAGGATCACTTTACGCTGTTGCAGGATACCCCTCTGCTGCTGCCCTACGACGATGGCCTGCGCCTGGTGCTGAATCAGTCCCGACTGGGCTCACTGAAGATCGGCAGCCCGGTGCTCTACCGCCAGATGAAGGTGGGGGAAGTGGTTCACACCCGGCTGGCGGAGGATGGCGCCTCGGTGGACATCGAAGTGCAGTTTGACCCGCGCTACCAGCACCTGGTCAATCGCACCAGCCAGTTCTGGAACGCATCGGGTCTCTACGTGGATGTGGGCTGGTTCAGCGGCGCTCAGGTGGCTGCGGAGTCACTGGAAACCCTGCTGATCGGTGGTATCGCCTTTGCCACCGAACAGGCCGACAGCGACGTGCTGGATAACGGTGCCCGGTTCCAGCTGGCCGAGCGTCCCAAAGCGGATTGGTTGGACTGGCAGCCGCGTTTCTGAACACTCAGCCAAAGAACCAATAGGCAACGGCAATGGCCGCCAGAATGCCGGCCAGGTCCGCTGCCAAACCACACGGAATGGCATGGCGGGTGTGGCGAATGCCCACCCCGCCAAAATAGACCGCAAGAACGTAGAAGGTGGTTTCCGTTGAGCCCTGGAACAAGGCAGCCAACCGACCGGCAAACGAATCAACGCCGTGGCTGCTCATGGTTTCCAGCATCATTGCCCGGGCGCCGGAGCCACTAAACGGTTTCATCAACGCCGTTGGCAGCGCATCGACAAAGCGCCCATCCCACCCCAGTACCAACACCACGCTTCGGATCCCATCGAGAAACAGTTCCAACGCGCCGGAACCGCGCAGTGCCCCGATGGCCACCAGCATCGCCAGCAAGTAAGGCGCGATGCTGACGGTGGTGTGAAACCCCTCTTTCGCCCCCTCGACAAAGCGGTCAAACACCGCAACGCCGCGCCAGTACCCGCTGGCCAGAATGATGCCGATAAAGGCACAGAGCGCCGCATTGCCCCAGAATACGGAAAATCCCTGCAGTTGCTGCGCGCTGTATCCGGCTACGGTGGCCAACAGCGCCATCAGCAGGCCGACGATGGCCGCTGCCCAGAGCAACACCACCCGATTCAGCAGATTGATGCGCTGTACGGCTGCCACACAAAGCAATCCCGCCAGGGTGGAGGCCGTGGTGGCCAACAGAATGGGGACAAACACCTCCGCGGGGTTGGCAGCTCCCTGTTGCGCCCGGTACAGCAGGACCGCAATGGGAAACAGGGTGACGGAGGAGGTATTCAGCACCAGGAACAGGATTTGCGCGTTACTGGCGGTATCCGGCCTGGGGTTAAGGCGCTGCAGCGCCTTCATGGCCCGCAGCCCCATGGGCGTGGCGGCATTATCCAGGCCAAGCACATTGGCCGACAGGTTCATGGTGATCGCACCAAAGGCGGGGTCGCCCTTGGGCACCTCCGGCATCAACCGATGCAGCAGCGGAGACAGCCAGCGCGCCAGTTTATCCGTCAGCCCGGAATGTTCAGCGATCTTCAGCAAGCCCATCCACAGGGCCATGATGCCGGCCAGGCCAATGGCGATCTCCACCGCCAGTTTGGCCATCGACATCACCTGCTCTATCAGGGTGGCAAAGATGGCATCGTTGCCGCCGTACCACTGCATAAGCGCCGCCAATCCAGACAGCAGAAAGAAGCCGCCCCAAACTCTGTTTAACACTCTGTGCCTACCTCACTTCCGCTGTGTTATAGTTGCCGCCGTTTTACCCTCAAGGACCCGGAACATGGCGCCCTTCCCCCAACAATTTCTGGACAGCATCAAGGCGATTCTGCCCGCCCATCTTACCCTCGATGATTTCATCGCGTACAGCGGCCAACCGCTGCGTCGTTCCATACGCGTCAATACGTTAAAGATCAGCGTGGAAGGCTTTGTCGAGTTAATGAGCGATAAGGGCTGGACCCTGACCCCGGTGCCTTGGTGCGAAGAGGGCTTTTGGCTTGAGCGCGACGACGAAAGCCAAACCCTGGGGAACACGGCTGAGCACCTTGCTGGCCTGTTTTACATTCAGGAGGCGTCCTCGATGATGCCACCTACCGCGCTGTTTACTCACAGCCATGCCCCCCAGCGTGTGTTGGATGTGGCGTCCGCACCGGGCTCAAAGACCACCCAGATTGCCGCACGACTGGACAACCAGGGCCTGCTGCTGGCCAATGAGTACTCCTCCAGCCGACTCAAGGGCCTGCACGCCAACTTATCGCGTCTGGGGATCCGCAATGTGGTGATGACCCATTTTGACGGAAGGGTGTTTGGTCCGGCACTGCCGGAACAGTTCGATGCCATCCTGCTGGACGCGCCCTGCTCCGGCGAAGGCACCATTCGCAAAGACCCGGATGCCTTTGCCAACTGGGACCCGGAATCGGTTGAGGAGATCGCTGAACTGCAGCGGGGTTTGATTGAGTCCGCGTTTGCAGCCCTCAAACCCGGTGGCCTGCTGGTTTACTCCACCTGCACCCTGAACCACCGGGAGAATCAGGATGTGTGCCAGCATCTGCTGGACCAATACCCGGACGCAGTGGAAGTGGAAAACCTGGCCGACCTGTTCCCCGGCGCGGATCGCGCCACCACTGATGAAGGCTACCTGCACGTCTGGCCGCAGATCTACGACTCCGAAGGGTTCTTTGTGGCTGCCCTGCGTAAAACCGCCAGCATCGACACCGAACAGCGTCGCTACAAGCTGGGCAAGTTTCCCTACCTGCCCGCCAAGCGTGCGGAGGTCGAGTCGGTTACCGAGTACCTGGCCGGGCAGCTTGGGCTCAGCCTGCCCGAAGATGGGCGCATCATGGCACGCGACAGCGAACTGTGGTGGTTCCCTGAGGGGCTGGAACACTGGATCGGTACCATCCGGATGGATCGGATGGGCCTGAAACTGGCAGAAACCCACAAGAAAGGGTTCAAGACGTTCCACGAAGCGGCCATGGCTTTAGCACTGGACGATGACAAAGCGGTGGCACTGAGTAACGGTGAAGCGGAGCAATACCTGATGGGCCGCGACGTCAGTCGCAGCAGCGCCGAAGGCAAGGGCGAGGTTGTTGTAACCTGGCTTGGCCACCCGCTGGGATTGGCGAAATGGGTGGGCAGTCGCCTCAAGAATGCGCTGCCGCGAGAACTGGTGCGGGATAAGATCAGCACCCGCTGAGAAACGTGCTGTTACGAAATATCGGGGATTGGTGCTGCAAATCGACCAGACTGGTCTACGCTTACAGCCTACAAGGTGCCCGAGGTGGCACGATCCCCTTCCCCTAAGCTCGTGACATCGGAGTCGTCGCGGGCTTTTTTTTGTGCGTAAACAACGCAAAGGGCAGCCTGTGGCTGCCCTTTTCTGATCACCGCGGACGACTTATCGCGCCCCGGGGAACAAGCGATAGAAGTTCTCGCTGGTCTGTTCCAGTAACGCTTCGTAACGCACCTGCTTCAGGTCAGCCACAAACTGGGCCACTTCATGCACGTAAGCGGGCTGGTTGGTTTTGCCCCGGTATGGTACCGGCGCCAGATAGGGAGAGTCGGTTTCCACTAACAGGCGATCCATGGGCACTTTTCGCACCACGTCACGCAACGCTTCGGCATTGCGGAACGTTACGATACCGCTGATGGAGATGTGAAGGCCCAAATCGAGGGCGTCACGCGCCATCTCCCAAGTTTCCGTAAAGCAGTGCAATACACCGTTCTGGCCCTGGCACTCACGCCACACCCCCAGGGTGTCCTCACGGGCATCCCGGGTGTGGATAATCACCGGCTTATTCAGCTGGTTGGCCAACTCGATATGGCTGGCAAACGCGGCTTGCTGCGCCTCGACATTATCCTGGCTGTAGTAGTAATCCAGACCGGTTTCACCCAGTGCCACCACCTCAGTGGCCGCCGCTTCCTGCGCCAGCCAGGCCGGATCAAATCCATCCTTGATGTCGAGGGGATGCACGCCACAGGAGATCACCACCTCGGGATGGGGCGCCGCCAGCGCTTTCATGCGGGGATAGCCCTTTTGCGATACGGAGACGCAAAGGAACTTCTCTACGCCACGAGCTCGGGCCGCGTCGAGGATGGGTTGCAGATCACCCGGCTGGTCGCCTTCTACGAGGCGGTCCAGGTGACAATGGGAATCGATGAGCACAGGGGAACGCTCCACTAAAAAACCGGGCCGCAAGGGTACCCGGCTACATAGTGGAGGTCAATTGATTGGAGCCGAGCTGGTCAGCCAGCAGTTGTTCAATGCGGGGCTTATGGGGGTTCTGCTCGTCGCCAAAGGCGATGCCAACACCGGGCGGGCGTCCACCCTGAGAACCCAGGGGATTGATCCACACCACCTTGCCACCGAACTCATGCCATTCGGCACTTTCCGGCAGACGGTAGCGCGCCTCGACCCAGTCACCGAGTTGATACTCATGGCTGGAAACGAAAAACAGTCCACCATGCCGGACAAAGGGCATGTAGGCACGAAACAACTGGGCCAAACTGTCGAACTGAACTTCCAATGTCACCATACAGGTTTATGCCCCCTCCTGGGCTCCGCGTCGATATTCCACTATCAATTGCTGAAAGGTGGCCGTCAAGTTGATGCCGGTCTGACGGTCCAGCCAACGTTGCGTCTGCGCCACCTTTTGCATCATGGGGTAACACCACACCGTTTGCTGTGGGTCTGCCTCACACTGCGATAATAGCTCAAAGTACAACACCTTGAGTACTGTCGGCGCCTGTTCCGCATCCACTTGACTCAATACCGGATCCAGCAACCCGTGGTTCAGACTGCGCTGCCAGCCCTGGCGCAAGGTCGCCAGCTGGTCCAGCTTGCCCTCTTCAACCGCATGACGAATGGCCAATGGCCCCCCGAGAATACGGGGCCAGTATGCCCACGATGCCAGTGCGTTGCCCTGCTCCCCCAGAAACTGCTCAATCGCAGCGGCAGAAGGCATCGGTACCACCAGCCGCTGACAGCGGCTGACAATGGTCGGCAACAACGGCTGCCCCGGCCCGACCACCAACACCAGGTACACGCCCGCTGGCGGCTCCTCAAGGGTTTTCAGCAGCGCGTTGGCAGACGCCGCGTTGAGACGTTGAGCCTGATGGATGATCGCCACCCGCGCGCCGCCTTGGTGGGCCGTACCCGCCAACTGGCTGATCAGGCCACGCACCGCATCCACTTTGATCTGCTGCCCTTCCGGTGCCAGCTCGTAGCGGTCAGGGTGATGACCCGCAGCCAGCAGTTGGCATCCTTTACAGTGGCCACAACCACGCCCTTCGAGACAGAGCAGACGGGAGACGATCCAGTCGGCCAGCAGACTCTTACCGACGCCGGCAGGCCCCTGCAGGATCAGCGCATGCCCCAGCCGCCCTTGCTGGCGCTGTTGCTGCCACTGTTCGGCAACCGGCAGAAGCCAGGGGTAGCCTTCGATCATAGGCCCGCGTCCAGCGCATTAATCAGCGACTGATGCACCTGTTCCAGGCTTTGGCCCGCATCAATGGTCACAATGCGGGGGTCGGCCGCCGCTTCCGCCTGATAGGTGGCCCGGGCACGCTGGAAGAAGGCCAGCGCCTCCTGTTCAATGCGATCCAGTTCACCACGGGCACGGGCCCGGGCCAGACCGACGGCCGGGTCGATATCAAGGTAGAGGGTGAGGTCCGGGGCGAAATCCCCCAGCGTCAGCGCCGACAGGCGCGCCACCGGCTCCGCCAGTCCCCGGCCGCCGCCCTGATAGGCTTTACTGGACAGGTCATGACGGTCGCCCACCACGATGGCACCGCGAGCCAGTGCCGGCTTGATGACGGACTCCACCAACTGGGCGCGACAGGCATACACCATCAGCAGCTCGGTCATGGGGGCCATCGCCTCTTCCCGGGGTTGCTTCCAGATCGCCCGGATCTCTTCCGCCAGGGGGGTGCCGCCCGGTTCGCGGGTATGAACAATCTCGCGCTCCGGGAAGCGTTGCTTGAGGTATTGGTCCACCACGGCAATGGCGGTACTTTTGCCCGCCCCTTCCAGACCCTCAATTACGATGAATGTGCCTTGCTCTGTCATGCTTTAACGATTTCTGATGTAGCGGTTAACCGCGTTGTTGTGTTCCCGCAGGGTGCGGGAGAACTGATGAGACCCGTCACCCTTGGACACAAAGTAGAGGTAGTCACTCTGCTCCGGGTTCACCGCGGCCTGCAATGAGGCCAGCGAAGGGTTGGCGATTGGGGTCGGCGGCAAACCGTGAATGCGGTAGGTGTTGTACGGCGTCCAGGTGTTCAGGTGCTTACGGGTGATGCGCCCCTGGTAATCCTCTCCCACTCCATAGATCACGGTCGGATCGGTCTGCAGGCGCATCCCTTTATTCAGTCGGTTGACGAACACCGAACTGACCAGGCGACGCTCCTCCGGCTTGCCGGTTTCCTTCTCGATGATGGAGGCCAGGATCAGCATCTCATAGGGGGTGTCGATGGGCAGGTTTTTTACCCGTTGAGCCCAAACGGTTTCCACCGCAGACTCCATTTGATCGAAAGCGCGCTGAAGGATCGCCAGATCCGTAGTCCCTGCGGTAAAGGCGTAGGTATCGGGATAGAGCCAGCCCTCTACCGGCTGGTCCGCCAGCCCAAGGGCCATGTCCAGCGCCGCAATGTCTTCCAGAGTGGCCTGGATCCGCGGATGCGCCTGCACCTGAGCCAGCCACTGCTTTGCGGTGCCGCCCTCAACCAGGGTGATCTGGAACTGCTTTTCATCGCCGGCCACCAGCAGTGCCAGAGCCTGAGCCACGGTCATGTCGGGGGCCAGTTCATAGGTGCCGGATTTAATGGCGGTCAGTTCGGGCTGGAGTTTCAGCGCCAGACGGAGCCAGAAACGTTGCTCAATCCAACCGGCTTTTTCCCAGTCTGCCAGTAGGGTTCCTGCGTTGGCGCCCCGAGTCAGGGTAATCTCTTCCGGTTGCGTCAATTGCAACGGTTGCACCATCGCTTGTTGCGTCTGGTACCAGGCAAAACCTGCCCCTGCCAGGGTTACGGTAATGGTCAGGCCGGAGGCCACCAGAATGCCTTTAAGCCAGGCCTTTAACGCCATAATTGATGGCTCTCCAATAACAGATCCGCCAGTTGGCGGTTTAAGCGTTTCTCTCCGATATGGCGCAGCGGCATCACGCCCATCAGGGCATTGGTGACAAAGGCTTCGGCCACATCGGTTAACTCTTCCACCCTGACCCGGCGTTCCACCACCTTTAACCCGGACTGGGCCAGCAACGCCATAACCTCTGCGCGCATGACGCCGGCGATACCGCATTCGGACAGGCTTGGGGTTACGACGGTGCCATCAGCAAACACCAGAAACAGGTTGCCAGCACTGGCTTCCACCAGGTGGCCATGGCCATCACAGACCAGCAACTCATCGACGTTTCGACTCGCCGCTTCCTGCTTGATCAGAACCTGCTCCAGCCGCCCGAGGGTTTTCAGACCAACCAGCGGGCCCCCCGTCGCCAGAGTGAGTTCAGCCACCTCAGCATCGATGCCCTGTTGTTGCCATTGACGGTAGTGGGAGGGAAAGGGGGAGAGGGCCAACAATCGGCGGGGAATCGCCGGCCATTGGCCCTGATAGCCCCGGCCCGCACTGCCGCGGGTCAGGGTCAGGCGCAGGCAACCGAGCTCAACGCCCTGGCTGGCCTGCTGAATCTCCGCTTCCAGTTGATGCCAGTCCTGCTGGGCAAAACCCAATCGGTCATTGGCTTCAGCCAGTCGCGTTTGATGGCGCTGCCAGAGCACCACCCCACCCTGCTGAACCAGCATGGTGGTGAAGTGGCCATCCCCGAGAGTCAGGCCACGGTCGTCGCCGGGAACCGTTGCGGTTGGCCGGCCGTCGAGCCAGCGTGTCATCCGTCCTGGCTGATACGGCTGGCTACGGCGCCTGATTGCCCTTTGTACTTGGCATCCTGGCGTTGGTTATAGGGACGGGCACAGGGGCCGGACAGACGTTCGAAGTTCAACGCGCCAATCGGCATACCCGGTCTCAGCGCCAGCGGCAATTTACCGCTGTTAAAGAACTCCAGAACAATCTGGCCGGACCAACCCGGATCGATCCGGTGCGCGGTAACGTGCACCATCAAGCCCAGACGGGCCAACGAAGAGCGGCCATCAAGCCACCCCACAACGTCGGCCGGCAGGGTGACCGCTTCATGGGTCACCCCCAGAGCCAGCTCACCGGGGTGCAGGAAGAAGGCCTGATCGTCACCGATTAGCAACTCGTCACTCATGACCCCTTCCAGCGCCTTTTGCACCTCTTCCCGGGGGCCGGAAAGATCGATGTAAGGCGCAGTATGGTCCTGGAACACGCGGAAGCGGTTGCCAAGGGTCACGTCAACGGTCACGCCGCTGATCTTGTCGTTAGACGGGCGCGGTTCAATGACGATCCGCTCGGCGTCCAGGTATTCGAGGATTTCGATGTCGTTCAGGCGCATCCTTACCTTCCAGAAGTTTTGTTGTTGTTATTCGCCGTGCAGCAACTGCATGATTTTCGCCTTGAGAATATCAATGGCGATGCGGTTTTTGCCACCACGCGGCACGATGATGTCAGCGTGCTGCTTGGAGGGCTCGATAAACTGCATAAACATCGGACGCACGGTATGGGTGTACTGGGTCAGTACTGATTCCATGGTGCGTCCGCGCTCTTCCACATCCCGCACCAGACGGCGCATCAGGCAGATATCCAGCGGGGTATCCATAAAGATCGACGCGTGCATCTGCTCGCGCAGGCCAGCGTCGGTCAACAGCAGAATCCCCTCAAGGATGATCACCTTCTTCGGCGTCACAGTGTTGGTGTCGCTCATCCGGGTATGTTCGGAGTAGCTGTAGGTGGGGACTTCCACGCTTTGTCCCGCTTTCAGCTGCTTCAGGTGCTGCAGCAGTAAGGCATGATCCAGTGCCTGCGGATGGTCATAGTTCGTTTTCACCCGCTCGTCCATGGTGAGGTGAGACTGGTCTTTGTAGTAGCAGTCTTCGTTGATCACCTCGATTTGATCGGTCCCCAAATCACGACGCAACTCTTCATAGATGGTGCGGGCGATAAGGCTTTTTCCGGACGCGGACGCGCCGGCGATACCGATGATGACACACTGGGCTTGACTGGGCATGGATTCAGTTCTCAACAGGGGAATAACACATTATGGACGGCGCCAAGTTCAGTCGCTGCTGATCTCAATGGCCAGTGACGGTTCCGGTTCGGAACGTGCCAACAAGGCTGCCGCCGCTTTGCGGGCGATCTCGCGATACGCCGCAGCGATCTCGCCTTCCGGCTCCGCAATGACACTGGGCTGGCCAGAATCAACGTGCTCACGGATGGTGAGATTCAGGGGCAAATCGCCCAAAAGCGGCACATTGTAGCGTTTTGCCGTTTCAATGCCACCGCCAGTTCCGAACGGATGCTCCTTGCTGCCGCACTGGCTGCAGATGTGGTAGCTCATGTTCTCGACGATGCCCAATACCGGGATGTTCACCTTGTTGAACAGGGTGATCCCTTTACGGGCGTCAGAGGTGGCGATCTCCTGAGGTGTGGTGACGATCACCGCACCGGATACCGGCACCTTTTGAGACAGGGTCAACTGGATATCACCGGTGCCCGGTGGCATGTCGATCACCAGGTAGTCCAGTTCCGGCCACTGGGTCTCCTCCAGCAGTTGCACCAGCGCCCCCGCCGCCATCGGACCACGCCACGCCGCGGCGTTGTCTTCGGTAACCATAAAGCCGATGGACATCGCAGCGATGCCGTGAGCAAACGCCGGGGCCATGGTTTTGCCGTCATAGCTGACCGGACGGAAGTCGGTCACGCCCAGCATGATCGGCACAGACGGGCCATAGATGTCGGCATCCAGTACGCCCACACGGGCGCCTTCGGCAGACAGGGCCAGCGCCAGGTTGATGGCGGTGGTGGACTTACCTACCCCGCCTTTGCCGGATGCCACGGCGATCACATTGCGAATGTTCGGGATGGCCGGAATCGAGCCAGCGCTGATGGCGGGCACCGCCAAACCAATTTCGCACTCAACTTCATCCACCTCGTCCAGATCGGACAGTTTCTCAGTCAACGCCATAACGAGGTCACGGTACTGACTTTTGCACGGGTAAGGGAACGCCAGACCCAGTTGCAGACGGCGACCGTCCAGCTCCAGGGCACGGACAATACCGGCGCTGACAATGTCTTGTTCGAGATAGGGATCAATATGCTGTTCCAGGCGGGCAATCACGGCGCTGGAAAGGGGTTCGGGAAGGCCGTTGCGGATGGCTTGGTCGCTCACTGGCGCGCTCCTTTTTGTTGAGTTGGCCACAGTGTACCAGAAGGGTTCGCCAAGGTATGACCATAAAGCAGGCAAAGGTTTGCTCTGTGGGTGAAAAAGCCCTGCCCTTCGGTTAGACTTGGCTCCCTTGTAGTAGCCCGAAATGAATCGAGAGACGATGGCAACCGAGAGTAGAAAAATCCTCGTGACCAGTGCGCTGCCGTACGCCAACGGCCCCATCCACTTAGGTCACATGCTGGAATACATCCAGACCGACATCTGGGTTCGCTTCCAGAACCTGCGTGGCAACAAGTGCACTTACGTGTGTGCGGATGACACACACGGTACCCCGATCATGCTGAAAGCCCAGCAGCTTGGCATGAGCCCCGAGGAGATGATCGCCCAGGTGTCCAAAGAGCACCAGGCCGACTTTGCCGATTTCCACATCGCCTTCGACAACTACCATTCCACCCACAGCGACGAAAACCGCCAGTGGGCGCAGGAGGTTTACCGCCGTCTGCAGGAGGGGGGCTACATCAAAACCAAGGTGATCGAGCAACTGTTCGATCCCGAGAAAGAGATGTTCCTGCCGGACCGCTTTGTAAAAGGCACCTGTCCGAAGTGCGACACCGAAGACCAGTATGGTGACAACTGCGAAAACTGCGGTACCACCTACTCTCCGGTTGAGCTGAAGAACCCGAAATCCGTGCTGTCCGGCGCCACCCCGGTACTGAAAGAGTCCGAGCACTTCTTCTTTGACCTGCCCCAGTTCAAAGAGGTACTGCAACAATGGACCCACTCCGGTGCGCTGCAGTCCGAGATGGCCAACAAGCTGAACGAGTGGTTTGAGCAGGGTCTGCAACAGTGGGACATCAGCCGCGATGCGCCCTACTTCGGTTTCGAGATCCCCGGCACCGACGGCAAGAAGTTCTTCTACGTCTGGCTGGACGCGCCGATCGGCTACATGGGCGCCTTCCAGAACCTGTGCGAACGCCGCGATGACCTGAACTTCGAAGACTACTGGGGTCAGGACTCCGATGCCGAGCTGTACCACTTTATCGGCAAGGACATCATCTACTTCCACAGCCTGTTCTGGCCGGCCATGCTGCACGGTGCCAACCTGCGCAAGCCCACCAACGTGTTTGCCCACGGCTACGTCACCGTAAACGGCGCCAAGATGTCCAAGTCCCGCGGCACCTTTATCAAAGCCCGCACCTACCTGGACCATCTGAACCCGGAATACCTGCGTTACTACTACGCCGCCAAGCTGAACGACCGCATCGACGATCTCGACCTGAACCTGGAAGACTTCGCCCAGCGTGTTAACGCTGACATGGTCGGCAAGCTGGTGAACATCGCTTCCCGTACCGCTGGCTTTATCGCCAAGCGCTTCGACGGCAAGCTGGCTGACGGCATTGATCAGCCGGAACTGCTGGCCGAGTTCCAGAACGCGGCCGAGACCATCGCCAACTTCTACGAAGGCCGCGAGTACGGTAAAGCGATCCGCGAGATCATGGCCCTGGCAGACAAAGCCAACGCCTACATCGCCGACGCAGCACCGTGGCAACTGGCCAAGCAGGAAGGCATGGAGCAGAAAACCCAGGAAGTGTGCTCTATGGGCATCCACCTGTTCCGCATCCTGATGATCTACCTCAAGCCGGTACTGCCCGAGATCGCCAAAGAGACCGAAACCTTCCTCGGTGCCGAACTGACCTGGGACAGCATCAACACCGTGCTGACCGGCCACACCATCAACCCGTTCAAAGCCCTGATCCAGCGCATTGAACCGGCCAAGATCGAAGCGGTTGTAGAAGCCACCAAGGCGGATGCCGAAGCGGAAGCCGCCCTGGCAGGCAAAGCGGCGCTGCAACTGGAGCACAACGACGAGCTTCAGAAAGAGCCGATCGCGGACATCATCAGCTTCGACGAGTTTGCCAAGGTTGACCTGCGCGTTGCCCGCATCGTCAAAGCGGAGCACGTGAAAGGCGCCAACAAGTTGCTGCAGCTGACCCTGGATCTGGGCGGCGAAACCCGTAACGTGTTTGCCGGCATCAAGTCCGCCTACCAGCCGGAAGATCTGGAAGGCCGCCTGACCGTGATGGTGGCCAACCTGGCCCCGCGCAAGATGAAGTTCGGCCTGTCCGAAGGCATGGTTCTGGCCGCCGGCCCGGGTGGTGAGGAGATCCACATCCTCAACCCCGACAGCGGCGCCAAACCTGGCCAACGCATCATGTAATCGAAAACGGAGCCTACGGGCTCCGTTTTTATTTCACAATTCGCTTACATCTTGAGCGGCCAGCGGTTTTTCCCTACTCTCTAGAGCGAATCGGTGAATTCATCGCCAAGGAGAGGCCATGAAACGGATCGCACTAACCGCGTTACTTACCCTCGCCCTTCCCGCTCAGGCCGCAACACTGTGGGCCGAGAGCCAGACCGAGTGTGGCCAGTATGAGGGCCGGCAAGCGTGCCGGGAGGCGGCGGAGCAAGCGGTGCTGGCCTCATTGAGCAAGCAGATCTTTGTGCAGGTTGAATCCCGTGGCGACAGCTTTCAGAACTCCGATGGGGTCTCCCTGTTCACCCTGCAATCCCGGACCCACTCTAACCTTCCCCTTATCGGCGTCAGCCAGCAGTGTGACTACCACCAGGACAGTCAGTTAGTCAGCTGCAGTGGCTCACTGAATCCGGATGAGGTGCTGCCCAACTACGCCCAGCGCATTGACCTGCTCAACCGCGAGCTCCACCAGGGCGTGGCACGGCTGAAAAGCCAGCTGGGAGAGGGTCAGTATCAGCAGTTGCTTGAGCTGTTAACCCTGCAGCAGCAGCTGGAACAGTTCCGGCTGGTGCACGACTTCTTAGCCCCGCAACCCGTTCAACTGCCCTCACTGGGTGAACACCGCGCCCTGTTGCAGACCCAGTTAGCCCAATACAACGATGCCCTGCCGACCCTGGCGCTGGCCAGCGAACGGATCGTCGCCGATCTGAAGCCCTATCAGGGCATCCTGGTGCGGCCCCCGCTCTACCCGCACTCCCAGCAAGTGACCGAGTTTGGCCAGCGTATCGCCAACCAACTGCAGCAGGGGCTGGCCAATCAGCTTGCCACCTCCCGCGATAATGCCCGTTACCTGCTGACCGGGAACTACCAACCCAATGGTCAGGGAATCGACCTGCTCTACAGCCTGGTCGAACTGAACAGCGGCGAAGTTCAGCACACCCAACTGGTGACGCTGCGCCCCCAGGCGTACCAAGGCCTGAGCATCGAGCCCGCCAGTCCCGACTTTGAGCGCCTGCTGTATGCCGGTTACGTGGAACCCTCCGCACTGACGGTCGACCTGCAAACCAACAAGGGCAGCCGGGCCCTTGGCTTCGCTCAGGGGGAAACGGTGCAACTGATGGTTAAGCTGAACCGCTCCGGTTACTTCTACGTGCTGGGCCACACCGGTGAACAACAGGGCTTCAGCTATCTGCTGGAGCTGAATGATGAAACCGGCCCCCATCGGTTCCAGCACTACATCGGGCCGGAGCAAGCCAACAAGTGGGTTCTGCTGGGGGAGTTTGAGGTAGAACCCCCATTTGGCTACGAAATGTTGCAGGTGATCGCCAGCAACCACCCCCTCGACCAGGCGCTGCCCGCCACCCGATACGATCCGAAAACCGGCTATCACCGGGTGGGTGCCAGCCGCGAACAGGCGGTGGGCCAGACCCGCGGACTTAAGCGGATAACCCAACAACAGGATCGGGTCCTCACCGCAGAAGCGGTGCTTTCGTTCACCTCCACTCCCCGGCTCTGAGCCAGGCGCAACCCACCAATAGATTGACTAGACTCAGGTTCCACCACTTGTGGAGCCGAGTCTGTGTCCGTCTCGCCACTGATGGCCCTCGCCGCGTTGGGCCTGCTGTCCATACTCTGCCAATGGAGTGCCTTCCGCCTGAAGGTGCCCGCCATCCTGCCACTTCTGCTGGTGGGCCTGCTACTGGGCCCGGGCCTTGAGTGGCTGCAACCGGACCCGCTATTAGGCGACCTGCTGTTTCCCATCGTCTCGCTGGCGGTGGCGGTGATCCTGTTTGAAGGCAGTCTGACCCTGCGCTTTTCCGACCTTGAGGGACAGGACAGACTGATCACCCTGATGGTAACGGTGGGCATGTTGATCACCTTCGCCATCGGTGCACTCGCCGCCTATTGGCTGCTGGACTTGTCAGCGGGCCTGTCAGCACTGCTGGGCGCCCTGGTGGTGGTCACCGGCCCCACGGTGATTGCCCCGCTGCTGCGCAGCGTCCGCCTGAAACCCAAGCTGGCCACGTTGTTGCACTGGGAGGGGATCCTGATTGACCCCATCGGTGCGCTGTTGGCGGTGCTGGTGTATGAGTATCTGAGTGTGCGTCAGGGGCTGGCCTGGGAACACGCTTTGGGGGCATTCGGCCTGACGGTCCTGACCGGTATCCTGGCAGGCGCCTTGGCCGGTTTCCTGTTGGCACAGGCACTCAAACGACGGATCTTCCCCCACTACCTGGAAACCGTAGCGGTATTGACCCTGATGCTGGCGGCCTTTGCCATCAGTAACGAAATGATGCATGAATCCGGCCTGCTGACGGTAACCGTGATGGGGATATGGCTGGCCAATACCCGGGGCATCGATCTCGACCCCATTATCGAGTTCAAGGAAACCCTGTCGATCCTGCTGATCTCCGCCCTGTTCCTGCTTCTGGCGGCACGCCTGACCCGGGCTGACATCGCCCAGGTGGACGGCGCCGCGCTGCTCTGGTTAGCAGTGTTGGTGCTGATCGCCCGTCCGGTGGCAGTGTTTATCTGTTCCATCGGTTCCGGGTTGAAGCTCAAGGAGCGCTGGATGATTGGCTGGGTGGCCCCCCGTGGCATCGTGGCGGCTGCGGTTTCCTCCCTGTTTGCCCTGAAACTGGCAGACCAAAATCTGGTGGGAACCGAGCGGCTGGTGCCACTGGTGTTCCTGGTGATCATCGCCACCGTCGTCATGCAAAGTTTGTTCACCTCCCCGATGGCACGCTGGCTTGACCTCAAAGCACCACCGAGAAACGGCTTTCTTGTCTTTGGCGCCAATCCATTGGCCAGAACCATCGCCTCGGCACTGGCCCGCTATGACATTCCCGTATTGCTCAGCGATACCAACTGGGAAAGCCTCAGACAGGCCAGGATGCAGGATCTGCCGGTTTACTATGGCAACCCCACGTCGGAACACGCGGACGCCACACTGGACCTCTCACTGGTGAACCGACTGTTGGTGCTGGCCCCCTACCACCGTATGAATGCCGAGGTCGCCTACCACTATCAGGATCGTTTTGGCGCAGACAAGGTGTACCGGCTGCCTGAGCCGGTCAGGGACAACAGCCCAAGGCGGCGACGGGTGGAGCGACACCAATCGCTGTTTGGAGAGGAAGCGTACTTTGGCAAGCTCAGCAGTCTGGTCGCCCAGGGCGCTCAGGTGCGCGCCACAAAGCTCAGTGACAGCTACGGCTGGGAGGATTATCAGGCCAATCAAGGCAAGAAGGGGTTGCCGCTGTTTGCTTTCGACAAAGAGAGAAAACTGAGGGTATTTACCGCCCAGGCCCCGTTTGAACCGGGACCTGGGTGGGAGGTACTGGCACTGCTTAACAATGACGAGAAGGGTTAAACCGGGTTGGGGGTGTCGACAAACTCGACGTCCAGCCCCAGCTCCGCCGCCAGGTATTCACCCAGCGCCTTTACCCCACCGCGCTCCGTAGCGTGATGACCGCAGGCGTAGTAATCGATGCCCTGCTCCACCGCACTGTGATAGGTGCGCTCTGACACTTCGCCAGAGAGAAACGCATCCAGACCGGCCGCCGCGACGCCATCAATGTAATCCTGTGCGCCGCCGGTACACCAGGCGATGGTGCGGATGGCACGCTGGTGGCCGGCAATATGCAGCGGAGGGCGGCTCAACGCATCGCCCACCTTAACGGCCAGCTCATGGCCCGACAGCGGTGGGTCCAGCTCGCCACGCAATACCAGGCTGGTTTCATTGCCCTCTTCAAAAGGCCGGACATTAACGATGCCCAGCGCTTTGGCCAACTGCGCGTTGTTGCCCAGTTCAGGGTGCACGTCCAGCGGCAGATGGTAGGCGATGAGGTTGATGTCGTGCTTAATCAGCTGCTCGATGCGGCGCTTTTTCATGCCGACAATGGGCGCCGCTTCGTTTTTCCAAAAGTAACCGTGGTGGACCAGCAAGGCGTCAGCGCCGGCTGCAACCGCAGCGTCAACGGCGAACTGGTCCGCCGTCACGGCGGTCACCACTTTTCGGATCTCCGGCTTGCCCTCAACCTGCAACCCGTTGGGGGCATAGTCTTTCATCAGCCAGGGTTTCAGCAGTTGGTCCAGCTGGGCCAATAACTCATCTCGTAACATGGGGTCCTTCACAATTCGTTGCCGGTGGTCCGGCCGTCAAAATGGGCTTGCAGGTTGGCGATGGTGGTTTGGCCAATCTCCTCCAGAGCCTCTTTGGTAAAGTAGCCCTGGTGGCCGGTCACCAGCACATTGGGGTAGCTCAGCAACAGGGCGAACACGTCGTCGTGCAGCACCTTGCCGGAGAGGTCGCGGAAGAAGATATCCCCTTCCAGTTCATACACATCCAGCCCCAGATAGCCAATCTTACCCTGTTTCATGCCATCCAGCGCATGCTGTGCGTTGACCAGCGCGCCCCGGGAGGTGTTGATGAGCATCACGCCGTCTTTCATCTGCGCAATGCTGTTCTCATTGACCAGGTGGTAGCTGTCCTCGGTCAACGGGCAGTGCAGTGAGATAACGTCAGATTCACGGTAGATCCGTTCCAGGTCGCAGTATTCACCCAGCGCGGCGGCCTGCTCCGAGGGATAGGGGTCGTAACAGAGGATCTTGCAGCCAAAACCGCTGAGCGCACGCATGGTCGCCAAGCCGATCTTGCCGGTCCCGATGATACCCACCGTACTTTTTTGCAGGTTAAAACCGAGCAGGCCGTCGAGGTCGAAGTTGTGCTCTTTAACCCGGTTGTAGGCTTTGGTGAGTTTGCGGTTAAGGGAGAGCATCATGGCCACGGTGTGCTCGGCCACCGACTCCGGCGAATAACCCGGCACCCGCGCCACCTGCACGCCCAACTCCCGGGCGGCGTCCAGATCCACATTGTTAAAGCCGGCACAGCGCAGCGCGATCATCCGGATGCCATTGGCAACAAGCTGCTCAAGCACTGGCCGGTCGACAATGTCATTCACAAAGCAGGATACCGCATCGTACCCCTCGGTCAGCTTCATGGTGCTCTGTCGCAGCCGGTTCTCAAAATACTCAAGCTGCAAACCGCCCGCCGAGTTGGCCGCGTCGAGAAAATGCTTGTCGTAGGGTTTGCTGGAGAACACCGCAACGCGTTTCAGTTCCATAACTGCCTCTTTATCTGGTTCCGGGCAAGCGCCTGCCCCTGCAAAAGGTGTAGGCGCTTTTGCCCTGCCTTGCCTTATGCAAAGCCGATTGAACCACGCCGTCCATCACCGCAACCGCGTTTTATGATCCAACCTAAGTTCTTAGGGTGACAGGGTAATCTAACGGCAGGTTAGATTGAACTTAACGGGTCTTACGGGTATTATCGGCCGCTGACATTTTCAACAGCGACCATGTAACTATGTCAAAATTGATCAAGGAAGAGGTGATCGCGCAATTCACCGCCGCATACCTCGCCAAACACGGTAAAGAGCCGCAAATCGAACAAAAAGGCAGCTGGTTCAAGGTTGATGACGGCAAGTCCGTACGCCTTGGTGAGCTGGCCGAGATGGCTGCTGAACTGGGTGGCGATGCAGCTGCGGCGCCGGAAGCCAAAGCGGCCCCGGTGAAAACTGCCAAGCCCAAAGCCGCACCGGCTAAAGCCAAGAAGGCTCCGGTTAAAGCCAGCGGTGGTAAGGGTGGCCTCAGCCCCAAAGACGCCTGGGCCAAGAACCTGTCCAAGGGTTCCAAAATGCCCCGGGGCTTCTAAGCTCCAATAAGTAAGCCGACCCTAGGGTCGGCTTTTCTTTATGTCTCTCCCCCACCCCATCCAGCGCGATCTCCACTGGTTGTTGACCAGCCCCCTGCTGGTTACCCGGTCCCCCTACGCCAACAACGACTTTCTGGCGCAGTTCGCCTCGCCACTGCTGCCGCGCCTTCCAACTTTGAACCAATATTGTCAGTCGCCTCTGTGGCAACTGCGTCCCGGCGCCCGCCTTGGGCACTACTATGAGCAGCTCTGGCGACTGGCCATCGACTTGCATCCCGACTATCGGTTGTTGGCCCATAATCTTCTGGTTAAACAGGGCAAGCGGGTGATCGGCAGCGCCGACTTTGTGGTGCAACACCGCCCCAGTGACACACTGGAGCATTGGGAAGTGGCGGTAAAGTTCTACCTGGGACGAGGCCCGGAACTGGCTGACTGGGTGGGTCCGGGCAAGCAGGACAGGCTGGCCGACAAACTCAGTCGGCTGGAGCAGCATCAGTTGCCTCTGCTGATGCATCATGAAGGGCTGCAACAGGTTCAGCAGCGTGGATGGAAGATAAGCACACAACGCGCCCTGTTACAGGGGCGCCTGTACCACCCCGGCGCCGACGACGTTGCGCCAGCCCCGATAGATCCGCGTGCGCCACGAGGCCGCTGGTATCACCACCATGCCCTGCCCCAGGGCCACTACCGATCGCTGCACCGCAGTGACTGGCTGGCAGGCCGTGACTGGCGCCTGTTGCCCCGGTTTGCCCCCTGGCCAGCGCTGACCTGGCCACGCCACCTGCTGTCCGCAGACAGCGGCGAACGCCTTTTTGTGGTGCCGGACAACTGGTGAATTTCAGGCAAGAAAAAAGGGCGCCCTAGGGCACCCTTCTTAACTGGTTCGGTACATTACCCGTGAGGGTAATCTTACTTGGCCAGAGCTTCTTTCGCTTTTTCTACCAGAGCGGCAAATACCACTTTGTCGAATACAGCGATGTCGGCCAGGATCTTACGATCGATCTCAACAGAAGCTTTCTTCAGACCGTTGATGAAACGGCTGTAAGACATGCCGTTCTGACGAGCAGCAGCGTTAATACGGGCGATCCACAGCTGACGGAACACGCGCTTCTTAGCGCGACGGTCACGGTAAGCGTATTGACCAGCCTTGGTAACGGCTTGGAATGCTACACGATAGATACGGCTACGGGCACCATAGTAACCCTTAGCTTGCTTGAGAACTTTCTTGTGACGGGCACGAGCGGTCACACCACGTTTTACGCGAGCCATTGTTTATCTCCTACCAGTCTATTAAGCGTACGGCAGCATGCGCTGTACGGATGCTACGTCTACTTTAGCTACCATTGCAGCAGCGCGCAGATGGCGCTTACGCTTGGTGCTCTTCTTGGTCAGGATATGGCGCAGGTGAGACTGCTTGCGCTTGAAGCCGCCAGAGGCGGTCTTCTTGAAGCGCTTGGCAGCGCCACGGTGAGATTTCATCTTCGGCATTGGAAGAAACTCCGCATTGTTAAATTAAATGAACTGCAAGGCGAACAAAATCAGCCGGGCTCAGGCCCGGCTGATTCGTTACTTGTGGGCCTTACTGTTTCTTTTTGGGCGCGAGAACCATGATGGCCTGGCGGCCTTCCATTTTCGGGAAGGACTCCACCTGAGCCAGCTCTGCAGTATCGTCTTTAATACGATTCAGCAGGTCAAAGCCCAATTGTTGGTGTGCCATTTCACGCCCACGGAAACGCAGTGTTACTTTCACTTTGTCTCCTTCTTCCAAGAAGCGAACCAGGTTGCGTAGTTTTACCTGGTAGTCGCCCACATCAGTTCCAGGGCGGAACTTAAGTTCCTTAACCTGGATCTGCTTGGTCTTTTTGCGCTGCTCGTTAGCAGCCTTACTCTTTTCGTACAAGAACTTACCGTAGTCCATCACACGACAGACCGGCGGCTCGGCATTGGGGCTGATTTCCACCAGATCCAGCTCTGCCGCGGCAGCCATATCCAACGCTTCGTTCAGGGTGACGATGCCAGCCTGTTCGCCTTCAGCATCAATCAGACGCACTTCGCGAGCACGAATTTCTCCGTTGATACGGTTGCGGTCCTTAATCATTGGACCTTTCTGTTTTCCGCCTTTTATAGCTTATTCCTCCAGCATGGTAAGACTGCGGGTGCGAATCTCTTGGGCAACGGCAGCAGCAAACTGCTCCAGCTTCATTTTGCCCAGATCCACCCCGTTTCTTGTACGAATTGCGATCTCCCCATTTTCCATCTCCTGGTCACCACAGACCAGCAGATAGGGAACTCGCTTCAAAGTGTGTTCGCGGATTTTAAAGCCAATCTTCTCGTTTCTCAAGTCCGCTTTTGCGCGAATACCTTGGTCGTTCAGCATTTCGACGACCTGGCGCACATAATCGGCCTGATTGTCGGTAATGTTCATGACCTGTACCTGAGTCGGAGCCAGCCAAGTCGGCAGTTTACCCGCGTATTCTTCAATCAGAATACCGATAAAGCGCTCGAGTGAGCCGAGAATCGCACGGTGGATCATCACCGGCACTTTACGGCTGTTGTCTTCACCCACGTAGCTGACGTCCAGGCGCTCAGGCTGAGGCATGGAGAAGTCCAGCTGGATGGTGCCACACTGCCAGGCGCGATCCAGGCAGTCGTGCAGGGTGAATTCGATCTTCGGACCGTAGAAGGCGCCCTCACCCGGCTGCAGTTCGTACTTCAGGCCATTGGCGTCCAGCGCCTCGGCCAGAGACTTCTCAGCCTTGTCCCACAGGTCATCGGAACCGATGCGCTGCTCCGGACGGGTGGACAGCTTCACTTCGATCTCTTCGAAGCCGAAGGTCTTGTAGGTGTCGTACACCATCTTGATGCAGCTGGTCACCTCATCGAGGATCTGCTCTTCGGTACAGAAGATGTGGGCGTCATCCTGGGTAAAGGAGCGCACGCGCATCAGACCGTGCAGAGAACCAGACGGCTCGTTACGGTGAACCAGGCCAAACTCCGCCATACGGTACGGCAGGTCACGGTAGGACTTCAGGCCCTGCTTAAAGATCTGCAGGTGGCCCGGACAGTTCATCGGCTTCACCGCGTAGGTGCGCTTCTCGGACTCGGTGGCGAAGATCATCTCGGAGTACTTGTCCCAGTGGCCGGAACGTTCCCACATCACCTTATCCATCACCAGCGGGGTACGAACCTCTTCGTAACCGTACTTGTGCAGCTGCTTGCGCATAAAGCCTTCCAGCTCCTGGTAGATGGTCCAGCCGTCGTTGTGCCAGAACACCATGCCCGGGGCCTCTTCCTGCCAATGGAACAGGTCCAGCGCTTTACCGATCTTACGGTGGTCACGCTTGGCGGCTTCTTCCAGACGCTGCAGGTAGGCTTTCAGCTGCTTCTTGTCGGCCCAGGCGGTGCCGTAGATGCGCTGCAGCATCTTGTTGTCAGAGTTACCACGCCAGTAGGCGCCGGCCACGTTCATCAGTTTGAAGTGATGACAGTGGCGCATGTTCGGCACGTGCGGGCCACGGCACATGTCGACGTATTCTTCGTGATGGTACAGACCCGGGCGATCATCACGGCTGATGTTCTCGTCCAGGATCTCCATCTTGTAGGTTTCACCACGAGCTTCGAAGGTGTCCCGCGCTTCCTGCCAGCTGACGACTTTCTTGATGACGTCGTAGTTGGTCTTGGCCAGCTCCAGCATGCGCTTTTCCAGCGCGTCGATGTCTTCCTGGGTCAGCTTATGCTCCAGGTCGATGTCGTAGTAGAAGCCGTTGTCGATAACCGGGCCAATGGCCATTTTGGTTTCCGGAAACAGCTGCTTGATGGCGTGGCCCAGCAGGTGAGCACAAGAGTGACGAATAAACTCCAGGCCCTCTTCGTCGCGAGTGGTGATGATGGCAACGTCGGCGTCGCTCTCAATCAGGTCACAGGCGTCAACCAGTTTGCCGTTAACGCGGCCAGCCAGGCACGCTTTGGCCAGGCCAGGACCGATGTCGTTGGCGATGTCCATAACGGAAACGGGTTTGTCGAATTGGCGTTGGCTGCCATCAGGAAGGGTAATAACGGGCATGTCTTGCTCCAGTTCAGTGGTGATCCACACCAAGGACCACATGAGTGTCTTAATAAAATTGGCGTTCAACCCCGGGCCATGACGTTACCAGTGCCAGTTCACCGAGGCTGAGGGACGCAGTCTATCGGCTATTCCCAAGTCACTCAAGGACGAGTTCATGACAAGACCCGAATGGGTCAATCGATGGGAGTTTTATCCAGATCAGTGTGAAGGTTGTGATTTGTTGGCAATAATAGGGTGCTGCCACTTGAAAGGATCGAGGACAGACAGGATGTGGAACGGTATCAGTCAACAGTTGGGTGACGCCCTCGGGCGCGAGTTCACCATCATCGAAAAGCGCCGCATCAGCGGCGGAGATATCCATCAGGCGTTCGTTATTGCTGACGAGCACGCGCGGGTGTTTGTCAAAATCAATGACAAACCCAGACTGGCCCTGTTTGAACAGGAAGCCCTGGCGCTCACTCGCCTCGCCCAGAGCCGCGAGATTCGCGTCCCTGAAGTGCTGCATTACGGCACCACGGCGGAGCATGCCTTCCTCGCCCTGGAATACCTTGAGCTGGAAAGTGCCAGCGCCTCACAGTGGTATGAGTTCGGCCAACAGCTGGCCCGGTTGCATCGCAGCCAGACTCAGGCCGAATACGGCTTTGACGACGACAACTTTATTGGCACCACAGAACAGCCCAACCGCTGGCAGCGCAATTGGGCCCAGTTTTTTGCAGAGCAACGCATTGGTTGGCAGTTGAAACTGGCCGAAGAGAAAGGGTTTCAGCTGGGCGACCTGAACCGCTGGGTCGACGCCTGTGCCTCCGCACTGCAGGGGCACCAGCCGAAAGCGTCGCTGCTGCACGGCGACCTGTGGCGCGGCAATCTGGGATTCTGCCAGGGCGAGCCGGTGCTGTTTGATCCCGCCAGTTACTACGGTGATCGCGAAACCGATCTGGCCATGTCGGAACTGTTTTCCCGTTTCCCCGGCGACTTCTATAAAGGCTACGACGCCGAGTGGCCGCTCGATCCGGGGTACGTCCGTCGTCGCCCCATCTACCAGCTTTACCACCTGCTGAATCACCTCAACCTGTTTGGTGGCAGTTATCTGCAGCAGTGTCAGCAGCAGTTGCAGGAGCAGTTCTGTGGCCAGTAACACTCCCGTGGCACTGATTACCGGTGCCGGTAAGCGGGTTGGCGCCGCCCTCGCCCGCGCCTTTCACCAGGATGGCTTCAACCTGGTGATCCACTGCCTGCACTCCCGCGCTGAGGCCGACGCTCTGGCGGAGGAATTGAACCAACACCGCCCGGACAGCGCCCGGGTACTCCAGGCTGACCTCAACGATCTCAGCCAGGTGGCGACTCTGGCCCAGCAAACACTGGCGCAATGGCATCGGCTGGACCTGCTGATCAACAACGCCTCCCGTTTCTACCCGACGCCGGTTGGCGACATTGATCAGGCCGCCTGGCACGACCTGGTGGGCAGCAATATGATGGCGCCCTTGTTGCTGAGCCAGGCGCTGGCACCGACCTTAGCCGAGCACAAGGGCAGCATCATCAATATGGTGGATGTGCATGCCCGCAGCCCCCTCAAAGGGCATACACTCTACTGTATGGCCAAGGCGGCACTGGAGATGATGACCAAGTCACTGGCGCTGGAACTGGCACCCCGGGTGCGGGTTAACGCCATCGCACCGGGCGCCATCCTGTGGCCGGCGCAAGGAGAGAATGAGAGTGGCCAACAGGCCGTGCTGGCGCAGGTGCCGCTGGGCCGGTTGGGGGAGCTGGACGAGATCAGTAATACCGCCCGGTTCCTGACCCATCATGCCACCTACCTGACCGGCCAGGTGATCGCCGTTGATGGCGGCCGCAGCCTGGCCCCGTTACAAGGAGCCTGACCATGAAACTGGGCGCAACTGAGCAGATCATCTCCTGTCCACACTGTGGCCACCACACCCGGGTGCAGATCGACAGCAGCGGCGGCGATCAGGAGTTCTTTGAGGACTGCAGCGCCTGCTGCAGCCCCATCCACCTGAGATTGCACATCGACGAACTGGAGCAGAAGGTGCAACTGTTCGTCGATGCGGATGACGAGCAGAATTACTGACCGCGTGCCGCCAGTACTCGTTCCACCGTATCCACGATGGTTTGGGTCTGGCTGTCGATCTCGATATTGAACACGGTGCCGACCACGGCCTCGCCCAGGTTGGTGATGCTCAGCGTTTCCGGAATAAGGTAAAGCGCAAAGCCATCCTCAAACACCTCGCCTACGGTCAGGCTGCAGCCGTTCACCGCCACAAAGCCCTTATGCAGGATGTACTTCATCCAGCGCGGGTCCAGCGTCAGGCGCATCCGACAGTTGGTGTCGGTTTTGGTCAGTTCGGTCAGCGTGGCGCGGGTATGGACGTGACCGGACACCACGTGGCCTCCCACCTCTTTACCAAACACCAGTGACCGCTCAATGTTGACCCGGCTCCCGACCTCAACAAATTCCAGGTTGGTCAGGCGCAAGGTCTCTTCCATGACATCGAAAAAGACCTTATTATCCTCGAGCTTAGTGACCGTAAGGCACACGCCGTTGTTGGCCACACTGGCCCCGATCTCCAGGTTCTCTCTTTCCCGATCTTCCAGCGCGACTACCAGAGTGCGCAGTTGATCCCTTTCCTCGATCGCCACAATGGGCGCGGTTGTCGTCACGATGCCGGTAAACATTTCGCTACTCGCTTACACTCAACAGAACTTTGGTTGACGAAATACCAATGCTTAACGCTGGCTTTCAAATAAAAAAACTGGTGCAGCTTGCCCTGCCCGTCCTTATCGCGCAAGTCGCGCAAACCATGATGGGCCTGATCGACACCGTAATGGCCGGTCGCGTTGGCCCTGCTGACATGGCCGCGGTTGCTGTGGGCACCAGCCTGTGGCTACCCACCATATTACTGTTCGCCGGCATCATCATGGCGATGCCGCCGCTGATCTCCCACCTGCATGGCGCCAACGAAGAGGGCAAAATCCGCCCGTTGGTGCACCAGGCACTCTATCTGGCCCTGGGCTGCAGCGTACTGACCATGATCATTCTCGCCAATGCCGATCAGGTACTGGGCCGCATGGATCTGGAACCGGCTCTGCTGGCCCTGTCCAGCGGCTACCTCGATGCGGTGCTGTGGGGCGCGCCGGCGTTCCTGTTGTTCCAGGTGCTGCGCAGCTTTACTGAGGGCCTGAGCTGGACCCTGCCGTCCATGATCATCGGCTTCGTCGGCCTGGCCATCAACATCCCCGCCAACTACGTCTTTATCTACGGCCATTTGGGCATGCCCGCCATGGGCGGCGCCGGTTGTGGTGTGGCTACCGCACTAGTGTACTGGGGAATGCTGCTGGCGATGGTGATCTACCTGGCAATCAGCGGTCGTTTCAAGAGTTTTGAACTGTTCAAAGGGTTTAAAGCCATCGACTGGACTGAGCAGAAAGCGATCGTCAAACTGGGCCTGCCCGTCGCACTGGCGGTGTTTTTCGAAGTCACCCTGTTTGCCTTCGTTGCCGTCATGATTGCCCCACTGGGCGCCATCGTTGTGGCCGGGCATCAGGTCGCAGCCAACTTCTCCAGCATCATCTTTATGCTGCCCCTCTCCATCGGTATCGCCGTAACCATCCGGGTGGGCTACTACCTGGGCCGTCAGCAACCGGACATCGCCGCCATGGTGGCCAAGCTTGGCATCCTGCTGGGTGTTGCGGTTGCTCTGGCAACGGCCCTGCTGACCGTACTGGGCCGCGAGTGGATCGCTCACCTCTACACCAACGACGAGCCGGTGTTCACCCTGGCTGTGCAGTTGATGTTCCTCTGTGCCCTGTACCAGATCTCCGATGCCATCCAGGTGGTCAGCGCCGCCGCACTGCGGGGCTATAAGGACACCGTATCGATTCTGTGGATCGCCTTTGTAGCGTACTGGGGGGTCGGGATGACAGTCGGCTACGTAGTGGGTCTGACCGACTGGCTGGTGGAACCCATGGGCGCCGGTGGTTTCTGGGTCGGCTTTATCTCAGGCTTGTCAGCCGCAGCAATCCTGCTGCAGTTACGCCTCAAGATCATTCAGAAGCGCTATGTGGCAGTGGCCGCTTAAGCTTCTTATCCTCATCACCCTGTCGGGCTGCCAACCGGGGCCCGACTCGGTGCTGGATGACTACCTCAGTCGCCTGGAACGAGTGCTGAAACAGCCTCGCCCCGAATCCTCCCTGCCGTCACCACAACGCCCCGCACGCCACCCGTTTGAGCCGGATGACAGCCTGAATGTCTCGCTGTTGGCTCCACTGTCGCTGAAACCCTGCGGCGTACTGCCCCTGATTGCCCAACATAACGCCCAATTGGGCCGGGTCGCCGCCCCGTCACAACAGCTGCTTTATCATCGCGAGATGGGCTATCGACTTCACCATTGTGACCCCCAGTCGCTGAAATCCGATGGCCAGACCCTGCGAGCCCAGTTGCTGGCTCAAAAAGCCGACACCCTCAACGACTATGGCGCCCGCTACTTCCTGTTGAGTGATGAGGTGTGGTTTAACCTTGGCGCCGATGCCCAACCCTGGCAACTGGGTGCGGTTATCGTTACCGAGCAAAGCCTGGTGCAGCTGTCCGAGCTCAAAACCGCACTGGTGGCCTGGCAACACCCCACCGTCAGCAGCGAAACCCTTGAGAACGCACTGGCCACCCTGCATCGCTCGCGACTGCCGCGCACACTGCACCGAAGCATGCATGACGCCACCGTAGTGTTAAATCAGGCCACCGGTTTGCTGCAACACGCCGAACCCCTGTCCTGCAACGACAAAGCGATGGCGGTGCTGCCCAATATCCTGAGCAACATCTACGGTGAACGCGTCCAACCGCTGCTGGCTGAGCTGCAAAAGGCCGACCGCCGGCTCACTCCCCCCTTGCGCCAGTTGCTGACACCCTGGCCTGAACACCCCTACTTTGATTACTACCTGGGTGACCAGCCTGGCCAGTTGCGCCACCATTTTTATCAGGCTATCCAGCAACATACAGAGGCATGGCAGGCACTGCTTCAACGCTGCGATCGCTCTCCGACCCCAAATCCGGGCTAAACCCTGCCCGTATTGCATAAAGCGTCACCAACCAGACCCCCAAAGGGGAAAATCCCCTTGCGAGATGGTCAGACGCTGATTACTATACGCCTCGCTGTCAACGACAGCATTGTGCGTCCGTAGCTCAGTTGGTTAGAGCACCACCTTGACATGGTGGGGGTCGGTAGTTCGAGTCTACTCGGACGCACCACTTTTCCGTGCGTCCGTAGCTCAGTTGGTTAGAGCACTACCTTGACATGGTAGGGGTCGGTAGTTCGAGTCTACTCGGACGCACCACATTCTGCGTCTATAGCTCAGTTGGTTAGAGCACCACCTTGACATGGTGGGGGTCGGTAGTTCGAGTCTACTTAGACGCACCATATTCCAGACAAAGCCCGCTCATTGAGCGGGCTTTGTTGCATTCAGCGCACGCACAGAGTGTGCCGTGCACCCCGTCGGATTTATGTCGACAAACCATTGCATCCCAGAACGCTTCCCCCTACCCTCGCTCGCCCGTTTTCCATTGCGCTTCCAGGAGAAACCATGAACGCCATCGCAGGACTCGACCTTGGCACCTCAAACTGTGGTGTCGGCATCATGCAGGAGGGCCAGCCCAGGCTGCTGACCCTGCCTGAGCACGGTGCCTTTATGCCTTCGACCCTGTACGCTGCCCGTTCCGAGGTGATCGCCGGCTGGCTCTACCGCCAGCTCAAAGCGCAGGGTCGCGAAGCGGCGTTTCAACAGGCCCGGGGCAACAGTCTGAGCGCCAGCCTGCATGCCCTGAGTGAAGCGAAGCTGGATGGCTATGAGGATGAGTTGTTCTTCGGTAGGGCCGCGCTGTCCCATTATCTGGAAGACCCCTCCGACTGCTACTACATCCGCAGCCACAAATCCTTCCTGGGAGGCAGCGGCCTTTCCGATCGCCAGCAACAGGTGCTGGAAGACATTACCGCTGCCATGCTGTGGCACCTGTTGGGACAGATCCAACAGGCAGGCCATGGCGAGGTGCGCAAGCTGGTGGTGGGCAGGCCCATCAACTTCCAGGGTTTTAACAGTGAGCGCAGCAACCAGCAGGCGACCGACATCATCCGCCGGGCAGCGCGGCATGTGGGCATTGAACAGCTGGAGTTCCAGTACGAGCCGATGGCTGCCGGCCTGACCTTCCAACAGCAACTGACCGAAGAGAAGCGGGTGATGGTCGTGGACATCGGGGGTGGCACCACCGACATCTCCATGGTGCTGATGGGACCGGGCTACCTGGACCGCCATGCGCCGGAAAACACCGTTCTGGGCCACAGCGGCAAGCGTATCGGCGGTAACGACTTTGATGTGGCCCTGAACTACCGGGCTCTGATGCCCTCGCTGGGCATGGGACTGGCCGATGAAAAGGGCCGCACCCTGCCCTCGCAGCCATTCCATGACGCGGCAGCGGTCAACAACCTGTCGGCGCAAACCCGTTTCTACAGCACCCAGCACCGTAATGAGCTGCAGGCACTGCAACGCCAGCCTACCCTGAAGCCGTTGTCGCGCCTGCTGACCCTGCAGGCCAACCAGATGACATTCCAGCAAAGTGCGGTGGCGGAGCAGGCCAAAATCGCCCTCAGCAGCCAAGCCGAAACCCGTGCGGACCTCTCCTACATCGAGGCCGGACTGGAGGCAAAGGTCAGCCAGGGACAGTTTGTCGACGCGTCTCAGGCGTTGATGAAGCAGATTGGTGGCTTGATCGATGACGCCCTGGAGCAGGCAGGCACCACGCCGGATGTGGTGTTCCTGACCGGCGGCAGCGCCAGCTCTCCCCATATCCGCCAGGCCCTGTCTGACCGCTTTGTCGCGGAGATGGTACAGGGGGACAACTTTGGCAGTGTGACCACCGGGCTGGCACTGTGGGCCGACCGCATCTTTAATTAACCCCAGCCAGAACCGGGCGCTCTGGCGCCGTCCGGATGGGCTGGGACGACAACCCACTCGGTGTTACCGCGCCTTCGGGGGGCGGTTCACCAATGCGTTGAGCGTCGGTTCACCGTTTGGGTCATATCCCTGGGGCAAAAGGCACTGACATTTGCCCCAGATCCGCTAAGATAGCGCCCTTTCCAACCCCTGATAGTGAGAACACGATGAGCGAAAACGTTGCCCTGCCTGCAGAGCTGAAGCAGGTACTGGAGTTTATGGGTACACCGGAAGCCCAGCACGAGGCCGTATTTGCCGTATACAACGCCGTAGAAGGCCCGCTGCGCCACGCGTGGGAAGCTCAACCCCAGAGCGCTCGCAACATCATGGACAGCTTCGAGCAGTTCCAGGCTGTGGTCGCGTTCACCCTGGTTGGCCCGACCGCTGAGCTGCTGGCCATGGTTGAGCAAAACGCCGAAGGCGAAGAGCGCAACGACGAGCAGGCCAACGCCATGATGGAGCAACTGCTGCAGCAGGGCATCAAGATGATGGTTAAAGACCTGAAATCCGCCCGTCGTAACGCCAGCCTGCGTAACGAATTCCAGGCCCCGTTCAAAGCCTGATCGTTATGATGCCCGGTCACCTTTCGGCCGGGCATTTTGCCAACAGGGCAATTGGTCATACCACCCAGAACAGTGACCAACCCGAATCCCTTCTGACACATTCACGACATCCCCCAAGGCCATTCACGCGCCAAGTTCCTGCCTGACTTGCCCGGCTTAAGCACCGCGGATTGCGCTCACCTGGCTGAGCGAAGCAGCCACTGACCCGCATCCATCGCCCTAAACGAAACACCCGACTTTACCGGCACCACCCCCTTTAACATTGCCCGCGAACACCGTGCCAGCTAGATGATTACATTTTTCGTTACAGCATGAAATTGGACTCAAACGGTCTGCCTGAGGTTGGCCAGGTGCCGATTCCACTGCTCTAGCTGGCTCTTGATGGCCACCAGTTGGAGTTCACTGCCCTGCTCTTCCACAATGGGCAAACGAACGACAGGAAGGTCATTCTCCGATTTGAGCCAACCGCGCCCAAGTCGACAAATGGCCTCTGCGGTAAATTGGTCAGGCAATGAAAGGTGGTGACGTACTGCCGCGAGAAGCTGGGTGGGATAGGTGGCTGGCAGCGGTTTGTGTTGCTGCTTCATGGCGGGAAAAACCCAGTCGCTGGCCAGGGCATTTCGTTTGCGCTGCTGCAGCATCTCCATCGCCTGCTCCGGCAATGGGAAGGTGCGCCGTTGCCCTTTGGTGTCCTCAATCACCACCCTGCCCCGACGCCAGTCGATCCCCTGCCACCGCATCCGGCACAGTGCCGAAAACGGCAGCAGCAATCCAAGCTGCAGCATCAGCACCTGCTTGAGCGACTCGTTCACCGGTAACCGGATCAACGCTTTGAGATAGATCCCTACTTCAGACAGGGTGATGGCCCGCTCGGTCACCGGTTGGCGGCTAACCTGAAGCCCCTCGCAAGGGTTAGCCAAACGTGGTGACAACCAGGGGCCGGACTCGGGGGCCGGCGTCGCCACGCCGCGGGCCACATTGAACAGATGGCGGTAACACAACAGCGCATGTTCGGCGGCGCGCTGACCATGGCCGCCCCGTTGGCGGGCCTGCTCACGAGCCTGGCTGATCAACAGCCCGATCACCTCGCCGTCGATGCTGTCCGCTTCCCGCTCGCCGTACTGCTCCCACAGCACGCCCTCCAACAAACGCTGCTCCTGGCGCCATTGAGGCCGATGGTTCCTTGCGTACTGAACGTAGCGTTCCACCAGAGTCTGTACTGAAAACGTGGGTTGCTCCGGCGTCGCCACCTCGCCATCGCGAGCCGCCCGTGCGGCCTGCCAGGCGGCGCGGGCCTGCTCTACCCCCATCTGGGGGAACTGGCCAAGGGTCTGCTGTCGGGTTGAGCGCGCGCCTTTGGGGGTATAGCGGTAGATCCAGCGTCGCTTGTGCTTGCCGACTTTAAACACCAATCCCGGGCAGTCGGGGTCACTGATGTCGCTGCTGGCCTGGGCATAAAACTGGTCATCAGCCGCAGGCCGCCCCTCAATCTCTGCCTTGGCCTGCTTCAATATGGTGGCGACCCGGCCTCGTACGCCGGTCGCCAACGCTTCGTCGAGCAGCAGCAACACCTGTTGTTTGGGGGTCAGTTTGACCATGGGAACGTCCTGTTCGAGTAACTGATCGGTTGGGATCCTTTCAGATCCCGCGCCACATTCCCAGCCCCTTTTTGCCGAATCGCCAGCCAGTTAGCAGGGAAATTCAGCGCTTACACCACAAACCGGATGCAACACAGTTGCGCTTGCGGGTGCACTGGGCGACGATGTGCTCAGTTTCTACAGGAGATCCCTCATGAGCGATAACCCGATCCAACCCGAAATCCGTGCCTTTATCGATGCCGTCACCGAGAGCGGCCAGATCTGGGCACTCAGCGCTGGCGACGACTGGGTTGTCGTGGACTCAGCCGAATTTGAAGAGACCGATGCCCTGCCGCTGTTTTCCAGCGAGGCCGGTGCCAAGGCGATCTGTCAGGATGAGTGGGCGGAATACGTACCGACCGCCATTCCGGTGGCCGAGTTTTTTGACAGCTGGCTGGAAAGCCTGAGTGAAGATCAGGTGGTGGTTGGCATCGACTGGGATCCGTCACTGGAAGGGGTTGAGATCGACCCGTTCGAGCTGGCCAAGCTGATGGCCGACAAAGAGGTCTGATCCGCTCACTCCGGGCGCTTGCCCGAAGCGAACGACTTAGCTTAACTGGGGTCCATGATGCGGACCCCTTTCTTTTTTCTCGCCCTTATTACCCTGATGCCGCCTTACGGTTCTGTTGCCGAGGCACGGGTGCCCGAGTACGTACTCAATCCCCAACAGGTCTATCTCGTGCCCCTCGGTTATGAGGACCTGACGGACCTGCGCCGCCACGCCAATCTGGGCCAACTCCCCCGTTGCTGTTCTGCCGGTTCCCTTGAACCGATGGCGCAGCAGTTGCGTGCCAGGCTGGCGCAACACGGTAATGACCCCAGAACGTTGGCTTTGCTCGGCCAGGTGGAACTGGAACAACGGCTGACCAATCAGGCCAGCCAACGCTTCGAGCAGGCGTTGGCACTGGACGGTCAACAGATTGAAGCCCTGATTGGATTGGCGCAGCTGGCACTGGCACAGGGTCGCAAAGGCGATTACCAGCGTTATCACTTCCTGATTGAGCGCCACCCCGGACTTGAATGGCCCCACCTGGCTTATCTGGCCAAGGCCCAACTGCGCCTCGGACACACCAGCGATGCACAACGACTGGTGCAACAAGCAGAGCGAAAATGGCAACGGGCGGCATCCCCCCAGCCTAAATAGCCAGGCCACTTGTTGTTACCCTCTCCAAACCCGCCAGCTTTAGGCTGATAAGCGCGCTTTGAATCTCTGGCTTATGCCGCCTGTGGGCTGAAGGCCCACGCTACGTTGGCTCACCCTATTTGCCCAAACGCCGAAAGGCCCGCTGCAAGCGGGTCTTTTTCTTAATATGGTGGGCGAGTCGGCACCGATGCGGCGCATCGCAGTTCGACGAGGGGGAGGCATGGATGCCGACCGGAACCCGGCTACAGGGATGTGTCGTTGCTGCGCATTAGCTCAACCCAAAGACCATTCTGCCCGTGGGCTGAAAGCCCACGCTACGACGTTGCGAACCCGCGCAGGGTTCTCACCCTGTCCACCGAGCGTTGTTCCAGATACGAAAAAGCCTCCACTTGGGAGGCTTTCTCTAATATGGCGGGCGAGTCGGAACCGATGCCACGCATCGCAGTTCGACGAGGGGGAGGCAGTGATGCCGATCGGAACCCGGCCACAGGGATGTGTTGTTGCTGCGCATTAGCTCAACCCAAAGACCATTCTGCCCGTGGGCTGAAAGCCCACGCTACGACGTTGCGAACCCACGCAGGGTTCTCACCCTGTCCACCGAGCGTTGTTCCAGATACGAAAAAGCCTCCACTTGGGAGGCTTTCTCTAATATGGTGGGCGAGTCGGAACCGATGCAGCGCATCGCAGTTCGACGAGGGGGAGGCAGGGATGCCGGCCGGAACCCGGCCACAGGGATGTGTTGTTGCTGCGCATTAGCTCAACCCAAAGACCATTCTGCCCGTGGGCTGAAAGCCCACGCTACGACGTTGCGAACCCGCGCAGGGTTCTCACCCTGTCCACCGAGCGTTGTTCCAGATACGAAAAAGCCTCCACTTGGGAGGCTTTCTCTAATATGGCGGAGGGACAGGGATTCGAACCCTGGATACGCTATTAACGTATGCCGGTTTTCAAGACCGGTGCATTCAACCGCTCTGCCATCCCTCCGACGCGGTGCATAATAGGTAGCTCAGCCGCGTCTGTAAAGAGCCGGGCAGTTTAACCGGTCAGCTTTACGCCATTTTCATCCCCTTTCGGGTACAACCAGCTCTGCAGCGGGCGTGGATTGGGGCGTTGGCTGAACCAACCCGGGTGGCGCTCCCGCACCGCATCGAGGTGGCTGTCACCAATGGGGATCACGGTTTCCCCGATTTTCAGCACGTAACGGCCATTACGCTTGCGCTCAACCGCGGTGACGGCGGCGGCATTCACCAGATAACTGCGGTGCACGCGAATCACCACATCCCCAAACATCGCCTCAACCTGGTGGAGGTTGACCCGGAACAGCTGGCTGTTGTCCTGCTCATCAAACAGCTCAACGTACTGGTTGGCAGCCTGAATATACGCGGCCTCAGGCAACGCCACCCGAATGTCACTCAGGGCATTGAAGTCGGCACGGCTCAACTGGGTACGGCCATGGCTGGTGATCACATCACCGCAGGCTTTGAGCCAGGCTTTCTGCTCCGCTTCCACCGCTTCGTCTACACGACGCTCGGCATAGACACGACCACTGAGCAGATTGTTGCAGCTCAACCGGAACTGCTCTTCACAAGCGGGATGCAGGTTAGCGTAACGGCGTCCGCGCCAGTGCCAATCCACATAGCTGCCCGGAAAGCACTGGGCAAACAGGGCCGATAGCGTGGTGAGTTGCTTATCCAGTTCCCGGTCCAGCATCAGTTGCGGCAGGGCTTCCACCAGGGTTTGCCAGGATGAGGGCGCCGTTCGGCCAGGAGTATTTGGGGCGGTGATGGTGCGGTCTGTCATGTCCAATCCTTGGGGTTATGTCACTGGTTTACTCATTAAGACGTAGCACGCTCCCCGATTGGCTCAATTTTTTTAACCGAAAAGAAAACGCCGCCCAAATGGGCGGCGCTGGCGTCAGATGCGGATGATTCCACCCGGTGGAAAACCTTCATCCTGTGGGTCGCCCAATCCGGTATTCACCTGCGTATCGCTGATGGGGGTCACGCTCAGGAACTGGTCTTTCAGCTCGATCGCCTTATCCAGAGGCGCACCTTTGCGAGCAATGGCAAAATTCAGCTCCAGCGAGGTAATGCCCTCTACCGCAATGCGCTGAGTGCCAATAGACAGCCCTTCAACCGGCACCAACTGACCCTTCTCCACACGATACAGCGCCAGTACTTCACTCAGGTCAGCCTCAGCGCTGGCCAGCTTAAACGACCACTCAATGGCGCTGAGCTTGGCACGGGGATCAATGCTGATGACGTACTGCAGCTGGTCAAAGCTGTCAGCGGGGTTATCCTGCAGGTCGATTTTCAGTTGCGGCTGTTCGCCATTGGACAGCGGGTCATAGCTGACGACGGGTTGGCCGCCATCCAGATTAATGGACAACGGGACGAGGTAGTAACCATCCAGGTTCATGGAGTCTCTCCTTAGGGTTTATAGATTGAGAATCGATTGAAAGCGGCTGTCCGCTTTCAATTCGGATAAATAGGGAATGGCCATTAATGCGTTGGCATCAAAGCCCCGCTCCTGCCCCTCCTGAAACAGCGCCAGGGCGGCATCACGCCGGCCACTGCGCTCCAGCACCAATATGCCGGTACTGACCACCTGCCGGGTGAGCCGAGAGCCAGTTTCATCACTCTGGCTGCGCCACAACGCCAGAGCCTCATTCAGCGATTCCGCAGCGGACTGATGCTGACCCAACCAGCTGCGGCAATTGGCGATGTTAGCCAGCATGGCAATGCTGTAGGGGTTATCTTTCAACTTGATTTCCGCCAGGGTCAGAGAACGTTCAAAGCTGGCCTGCGCAGCCGGACTCGCCTCCCCCTCTGCCAGCACCTGAGACAGGCCAAGTTGCGCCCAAAGCCCATGCATATTGGGAAACTGCTCCAGTGCCAGCTGGTAGTAGCGCACTGCCTGGTGGAAGTCCTGTAAGTAGAAGTGGGCGACCGCAACATTCAGCCGCTCAAAGCCGTCCAGTTGCGCATCGGCTACGCCCTCATAGGCCTGGAGAACGCCGGTATAATCCTGCTGGTCGACCAGCAGGACCGCCAAATTGGAGCGAATGGCGCGATTGCCCGGCGCCAGTGCCAGGGCATCCTTATAGTGAACCGCTGCCTGTTGATACCGCTGGGCATAGTGGTCTGTGACACCCAATGCCGAATGGGTCTTCCAATGATTCGGGTCGAGTACGAGCGCTTGTTGCAACGTGGATTCGGCTTCATCAAACCGGCCCATACCGATGTAAACCCGAGCCAGCCCCTCATAGGCATCAAGATTCTTGGGTTGGTGCTGCAGCGCCAGCTGGTAGGACGCGATGGCGCTGCCGTTTTGATCCTTCTCCCCATACAGTCGACCCAATACCAGGTAGGCGTCGATCAGGTTGCCATTGGTGGCCAGCGCCTGGTTGGCCCAATAGATGGCGTCATTGAGTATCTCTGATTCATCACTGACGGTGTATTGTTCCATCCGTAACCAGGCCAGCAACAGCTGGTAGCTGGCCTGGGGCGAGATGCGGTTGGCTTCCTGGGCCAGGGTAAACGCCTCATCAAGCCGCTCAACCTGGCTGACATCCATATCAGACTGGTAATCCTCCAGAATCGCCCGGGCCTCAAGGTATTGAGCGTAAGCCTCGGGGTTGGTGATCGACTCCTGCGCGGTGAGCTGCGCCAGCCCCTCCGGCTCAATCGCCAACGCGGCCAGCACCTGCTGATAAAGGTCCGCCGGGATCAGGTCCAGGCGCGAACGGGGATAGATTTGCTGCCAGTCCACCAGCACATCACCGGTGCTGGTTTCGGTCAGAATCAGTGACAAACGAACCTGGTCTTTACCCAGGGTGGCGTCCTGCTCTGAGTCCGTCAGGTCCAGCAACCAGGTCAGGTTGGCGCTGGCCGGATCGACGCCATCGGGGTTTGTCCCATCCGCACCACCCTCACCATCAAAACTGCCGAGGTAGGAGACGTTGCCCTGTTCATAGGCCAGGGCGGTCAGTCGGTCCGACAGCTCACTGGCGAGGCCAGCTTCAATGGGTTGAGCGTGATCGAAGTGCAGAGCCAGCTTGCGATGTTCCGGCAATTGCAGCGCCGTTGGCGTCATCGCGTACCAGGCAAAGGCACCGGCTACGCTCAACAACGTCGCACCGGCCACGCCAAGCCACCCCTTTCGGGTAAACCCGAATTTCACCTGATTGGCGGTGGGCACTGTCGGTTCAGCCAACTGCCGCACCGCCTGCGCCCGTTGCTCCGGATCCACCCGCAGCATCGCCAACAGCAGCCGCTCGACCTCTTCAGGCGCGCGCAGGCTACTGGCGGCGGGATTCTGAGCCCAGGTAAAGGCGTTAACCCGCTCAATCCAGCCATTAGCGATGGCCGCTTCGAACAGCACCACCCCCAACGACCAGAAGTCGGTGGCCGGCGTCAGGGGTTCCGCCCGGATCTGTTCCGGGCTCATATAGGCAGTGGTGCCTATCGGCACCGCAGTGTCTTCCTGCTCCTGTTCCAGGTAGGCAGCGGCACCGAAATCGAGGATCTTAATCTGGCCATTGCCCAGCAGCATCAGGTTGGCGGGCTTGATGTCCTTGTGGATTACGCCCTGCTCGTGGGCGTAGCTCAACCCTTCAATCACATCCCGGCAGATCGTCACCAACTGGTCGGCCGTCAGTGCACCGTCCTGAATCACTTTGTCGAGGGTCTGGCCGTCATAGAATGCCATGATCATGGCATCCAGCCCCTCCTGAGTGAGGGCGTGGCCGTAGAGGATGCCGATGTGGGTGTGATCAAGGCGGCTGACCAGCTGTGCTTCGCTCAGAAAACGGCTGCGTGCCACATCAGACAGGTGCTGGCCCGGTGCCAGCAGCTTGATCGCCACCGAACGTTCCAGCTTAGGGTCATAACCTTTGTAGACCACCCCCATCCCGCCCTGCCCCAGCAGTTCCGTGACGGTATAGCCGCCGATCTCTTTGCCCAGCAGCTCCAGCGGGTCTTCGAGACTGTCCGCATCGCTGCCATAGAGAAAGCCGGTCAGGCTCTTAAAGTAGTGGCGGCCGGCATCAGCGTGATCGAGCAGCTCGGTGAGTTCATCGCGGGTAACTTGATCCAGAGTGGCCATCCACTCTGCTCTCATGGGTTCGGGCAGGTTCATTGCCCGCTCAAACATGATGCGAATATCGTCAGGCTTCGACAACGTTCAAATCCTTTTGTCCGTGGTTGTGGCCGTCAACTGGCGATCTGCTTATAGAGCCAGGCCTGGGCAAACGCCCAGTCGCGCTTGACCGTTGCCAGTGAGACGCCGACGGCCAGCGCGGTCTCTTCCAGGGTCATGCCGCCAAAGATGCGGTACACCGCCACCTTATGCTCGCGCTCGTAATGCTGCTCAAACCGCGTCAATGCCTTGTCGATCTCCAACAGGCGCTCCTGCTCCTGTTCGGGGATAAGCAGAGCGGGCTCGACGCCATCATCGTCACGCTTCCCGGCGTTTTTCTGCCGAACGTAATCGATCATCACGTGGCGCATCGCGGTGCTGGCGGTGGCCAGAAAGTGGGTTTCGCTGTGGAACTGATGGTTGCCCTGCGCCATCTTGGCGTAGGCTTCGTGGATCAGCGCCCGGGAATCCATGGTGGCGCAATGGGGAAGGCGGCTTCGGACTGAACGGGCGCGCTGGCGCAGTTGCTGATACAGCAACTCCACCATTTCACTGAGCTGTTTTTCAGACAATGTCTCGCGAACGCGCTCCTTGCTCACGCCAGACGTCCCCTCTTGTAAATAAAAGGTAAGGACACACAATAATTCAGTTGCATTGCCCTTTGCAAACCCTTGGTATCCGGGTGGATTGCATCACTTCATTCACTCAGTTCGCCAGATTAAAGGGTCGTAAACGCGGCGTTTTGGCAGAGCGATCAACTCGCTTGTTGCCGCTGCAGCGCCCACAGACGGGCATAGTGCCCCTGGCGTTGCAGCAACGCGTCGTGGGTGCCCTGCTCCACCACTTCCCCATCTTCCAGCACCACAATGCTGTCGGCGTCCACCACCGTAGAGAGACGGTGGGCGATCACCAGTGTGGTTTGCTCCAACGCCACCTCCTGCAAGGCGGTAAGAATGCTCTTTTCTGAGTGACTGTCGAGCGACGAAGTGGCTTCATCAAACACCATAATGGGGGGCCGTTTTAACAGCGCCCGGGCAATGGCGACCCGCTGTTTCTCACCACCGGACAGCTTCAGTCCACGCTCCCCCACCAGGGTATCGATGCCCTCCGGCAGTCGTTCGATAAAGCCATCCAGATGAGCCAGACGGATCGCCTCCCAGACCTCCTGATCGGTGGCAGAAACCCGACCGTAGCGGACATTCTCCAGAATGCTGGTGTTAAACAACACGGTATCCTGCGGCACCACGCCGATGGCGCTGCGCAGAGAGTGCTGGGTGACGTTTCTGAGATCCTGCCCATCAATCCGAATGGCGCCTTCGCTGACGTCATAGAACCGGAACAACAGCTTAAACAGGGTGGATTTACCCGCCCCGCTGCTGCCGACAATGGCGACCTTCTGGCGCGGCTCAACGGTAAAACGGATCCCTTTCAGAATTGGGCGGTCCGGGTGGTACTGGAACCGCACGTCATCAAACTCAATGCGCCCGGGCCCCGGCTGCAGGGGCTTGGCCTCGGGACCATCGACCACCTTAGCTTTGACGTCGAGCAGGCCAAACAGCTTCTCAATATTGGCCATGGCACCCTTCATCTCCCGGTAGACAAAACCGAGGAAGTTAAGGGGCATAAACACCTGCATCATAAAGGCGTTGATCAGGACAAAGTCCCCCAGCGTCATCTCTCCGCTGATCACATCCGTGGCGGCCAGAATCAGCGCCGCAGTCATTGCCAGTGCGATGATCAGCGCCTGGCCGGCATTCAGCGCAAACAGCGACAAGCGGTTTTTACGCCGCGCCAACTCCCACTGGGCCAGTCCCTGATCGTACAGGCGCGCCTCCTCCGCCTCGTTGGTGAAATACTTCACCGTTTCGAAGTTAAGCAGGCTGTCCACAGCACGGCTGCTGGACTGGGATTCGGCCTGGTTCATCTCGCGGACAAAGTGGGTGCGCCACTCGGTGGCAATGACGGAGAAGGTAATGTAGAGCACCACCGCGACACCGACGATCAGGGCAAAGCCAAGGTGGTAGTTCCACCACAGGAGGCCCATCACCATGGCGATCTCCAGCAGGGTTGGGCCGATATTGAACACCATAAAGCGCATCAGGAAGCTGATGCCGGCGGTGCCCCGCTCGATATCCCTCGAGATGCCGCCGGTCTGGCGCCCCAGGTGATAGTCCAGATCCAGGCTGTGCAGGTGCTCAAACACCCGCAAGCCGAGGCGACGCATGGCCCGCTCCGTTACCCGGCCAAACAGGGTATCCCGCAGCTCGCCAAACAACACATTAGAGAAGCGTACCGCGCCGTAGGCCACCAGCAGCCCCAGTGGCAGGGTGATCACCGCCGACGTTCCTTTGCCATCAAGGCCATCCACCACGTGTTTGAGAATAAAGGGCAGGCCAACACTCGCCACTTTAGCCACCACAAGGCACAACAGCGCCAACGCCACCCGGGTGCGAAACTCCATCAGGTAGGGCAACAGGGATTTCAGGGTGCCCCAGTTCACTTCGGAGAAGGCAACGTGGGTTTGAGTTCGGGTACGCATAAGAAACGGCTCAATTTGGGACATCACGGTGTGTCGAACGCATTGTAACCGGCCTTAAACAGTCGATTAAAGCCTTGTTTGTACTGGCTTATCCTTTACAGCAGCCAACCGGACATTCGCTCCAACGCTTGGCTCAAGAGCAAAAAAACGCCATAGTGTGGCCAATCCGTTCGACGTTGCTCATTCAGGGAAGAAGACAACCGCAGATGAAGTACATCCATTTATTGTCGTTGGCGCTGCTGAGCCTGCCGATTTACGCACAAAACACGACAGACCTGTCGATGCACAGCCGGGAAACGCAAACCCCGATTGGTCGCCTCGATAATCAGGATGCCCGCTTCAGAGCCGCCCTGATGCCTTTTGTCGAACGTTGCCGTGAAGCGGGTAAAGAGCTGTACGAGCGCCACGAACACGAGTTTCCCTACGACGGTGAAGGCAAGCCCAACCACCCGCTGGCCCAGGCCTGGTACCTTCCCGGTACCTGGTACAACGACGCCAACCCCAATGTGGGCATCACCCTGAGTGTCGCGCTGCATACCGCCGAACTGCCAACGTTGTCGGTCGGCCACCTGATTGTGTCAGGCCGCAAAGCACTGGCAGAGAACCTGGCCCAACGCAATCGTGACTACGTGATGGCCCGGGGCGGTCCTGCCCTGCGCTGTGACGTCATGATTCAGGGGCTGTTGGGGAAGGGTGAGTCCAACATCACCGGCCCGGTATACCAACTCGCTGCGGCGCTGAACCCCAACTACCGCATCAATCGTCAACGCATCCGCATCCTGCTGGACGACGAGGCGGTCATTACCGAGAACACCCTGTACGGCCAGTTTGACGTGATGGTCGCCGATAAAAATGCGGATATGCTGCACCAGCAACGGGCCGCACAAATCAGTCGCGTTGACGCCCCTGGGGCAACCACCGAAGTGGAAACCACCTGGCGGGTTCATGGTAAGCGCCAGCCCGGCGCCTATCTGCGGGTCAAACAGGGTGACGAGCTGCTCTACCGCTGTGACATGAAGGTGGATGGCGATCAGCTGAACGCCCAGTGCGGTTTGATGCTGAATGCCGAAATCTGGGGCTTTAACCAACTGGGCGACGAGCCACAGTTGGTCAATCGTGCCCGCGCTTCTGTCGAAGCCCTGAAAGCCAGTAAAGACCCCAGTATCGAACATCTCTGAAGGTGGGGCCGGCTCATCGGCCTTATCAACAGAGCCCAAACGCAAAAAGGCCCGCTGCAAGCGGGCCTTTTCTCAATATGGTGGGCGAGTCGGAACCGATGCAGCGCATCGCAGTTCGACGAGGGGGAGGCATGGATGTCGACCGGAACCCGGCCACAGGGATGTGTTGTTGCTGCGCGTTAGCTCAACCCAAAGACCATTCTGCCCGTGGGCTGAAAGCCCACGCTACGACGTTGCGAACCCGCGCAGGGTTCTCACCCTGTCCACCGAGCGTTGTTCCAGATACGAAAAAGCCTCCACTTGGGAGGCTTTCTCTAATATGGCGGAGGGACAGGGATTCGAACCCTGGATACGCTATTAACGTATGCCGGTTTTCAAGACCGGTGCATTCAACCGCTCTGCCATCCCTCCGACGGGGACGCATATTAGGGGCTTCCGCTCAGGCTGTAAAGCCCCTTTTATCGCTAAGTGCTTCAACTGACGCAGTTTTCACCAACGGAATAAAATTCAGGCTTTTCAACTCAAGGGGTTGAAAATGCGCAGGTTGATCCCGATATACTTTCTCACAGTTCAAAGGATGAAACCCTTTGGCTTTACGGTATTCTAAGCTACCAACAGGCACAGACGCCTTCAGTTAAGGAGCCTCAAATGGAAACCCGTCGTTTTGAAACGGCCAGCGTTGATTCTGGGATTGCGGTAAACAAAGTCCTGCGCAACACCTACATGCTGCTGGCCATGACCCTGGCCTTCTCCGCCGCAGTAGCGGGCGTAAGCATGGCCATGAACCTGCCCTACCCCGGCATCATCATTACCCTGGTGGGTTTCTATGGTCTGCTGTTCCTGGTGGCTAAAACCGCCAACAGTGCCATGGGCATCCCGGCCGTGTTCGCCCTGACCGGCTTTATGGGTTACACCCTCGGCCCGATCCTGAACATGTACCTGGGCGCCGGCATGGGCGACGTGGTGATGATGGCTCTGGGCGGCACCGCACTGGTGTTCTTCGGCTTGTCCGCCTACGTACTGATGACCGGCAAGGACATGTCCTTCCTGGGTGGCATGATGCAGGCCGGCTTCTGGGTTATCGTTGCCCTGTTTGTGGCTAACCTGTTCCTGAGCATTCAGCCGCTGCAGATGGCCCTCTCCGCCCTGTTTATCCTGTTCTCATCCGGTGCCATCCTGATGCAGACCAGCGCCATCATCCACGGCGGTGAGCGCAACTACATCAACGCGACTGTGACCCTGTTCGTGTCGCTGTACAACATCTTCGTCAGCCTGCTGAGCCTGCTGGGCATGAGCGACGACTAAACGGCTTTAATCCGTTACAATCAGGCCCCTTAACGGGGCCTTTTTTATTGCTATGAGCCAATTTGTCCTTTTTGTAAACGGCGCCCCCTACGGCAGCCAGCACGCTTACTCGGCGTTGCGCTTTGCCGAAGCGGCGCTGGACGCCGGCCACCAGGTGCGCCAGGTGTTCTTCTATCAGGATGGGGTGTACAACGCCTCACGCCTGCTGTGCCCGGCCAGTGATGAGTTCGATCTGGCTGCCCGTTGGGATGCCCTGCACCAGCGCGATGTGGCGCTGGTCAGCTGTGTCTCTGCCGGTTTGCGCCGCGGTGTGATTGATGTGGAAGCCGCCGAAGACGCGGATCTGGACGCCGCCAACCTGTCCGCCAGTTTTATCCTGGGCGGATTGGGCGAATACGTGACCGCGGCCGCCAATGCCGACCGCACTGTGCAGTTTGGGTAAGTCATGACCGAGTCATCATTGAACCTGGCGGTGGTATTCCGCACCGCCCCCCACGGCAGCGCCCGTGGTCGCGAGGGGCTGGACCTGTTGCTGCTCTCCGCCAGTTACGACCAGCAATGCGCCGCTGTGTTTATCGGCGATGGGGTCTATCAACTGTGCCAGGGCCAGCAACCGGGCCTGATCGACGCCAAAGATTACATCGCCACCTTTAAGGCTTTACCGCTTTATGATGTCGATACCGTCGTGGTCTGCGCCGAGTCCCTGCAGCAACGGGGCCTCACCGCCGAACAACTGGTGCTGCCGGTCTCCCGCTGCACCCCGTCTGAAATTGCCGGTCTTCTGGCCAACAGCCAACAGGTACTGACGTTTTGACCGTACTCCATACCCTCAGCCGGTTGGCCGGTTCACCGGCGGCACTGGCCGATACCCTGGCCTACCTGACCCCCGGCAGTGCACTGATGCTGTACCAGGACGCGGTGGCCATGGCGGCACAACCTCGCTTTGCCGAGGTGCTGGCGCCCTACTCGCTGTTCCTGCTGGGGCCGGACCTCCAGGCCCGCGGCCTGACCGCCGTGCTGCCCGCCACGACCGTGGACTATCCGGGGTTTGTGGCCCTCACTCTTCAATACGACAACGTGCAAGCGTGGTAACCATGATCTACAACGGAAACGACATCGCCACCGACAAACAGGGCTACCTGTTGGATGCCAGCCAGTGGGAGCCCGAGATGGCGCCGCTGTTGGCGGCAGAGGAAGGCATCGAGTTGACTGACGCGCACTGGGAAGTGGTCAACTTCGTGCGCGAATTCTATCTGGAATTCAACACCAGCCCCGCCATCCGCGTGCTGGTTAAGGCGATCGGCCAGAAACTGGGCGAAGATAAGGGCAACAGCAAGTACCTGTACAAGCTGTTCCCCAAAGGCCCGGCTAAACAGGCCACCAAGATCGCGGGCCTGCCCAAACCGGCCCGCTGCATCTGAATTACGCTTCCATCAGCTCCGGCGGGACCACACCCGCCGGACGCCCCGGCAGGTCATGCCATCCAAACTGCGTCAGGTAATCCACCCCATCCACCAGTTGCAACTCAAAGTTCAGTACCTGGCGGCACAGAGCGCGGAACGATTCCGGCATCAACTCTGGCGAGAACTGTTCCAGCGCCGCCAACAGCCCTTCCCGATCCCGACATTCCCCTGCCGGTGCCAGCACATCGACAAAACTGGCCACCAGCCCGAACAGGTCCTGTTCCGCCTGACCCTCACTGGCCCAAAGCTCAGGATCCGCATAGTTGCGGGCGTAGCCACTGGCGGCCACATCGAGGCCCACACCAAAGTTGACCAGCACCGCCCGTTGCGGCTGGCAGATGATGTTGGCCGGGCAGATGGCGCCGTGATAGATCTGCTGGTTGTGCAGGTAGTACAGCGCCGTCAGTAACTGGGGGAACCATTGCGCCGGTTGCCCCACCACGATCTGCCCCTGGCGGTCCCGCAGTGAATCGCCCTCCACCCAGGCCCGGGTAATATAGAGCGCCTCTTTGCCTCCCATCTCACCGAAATCCAGCACCTGCTCCACATTGGGGTGGTAGATCCCCTTGAGTGCCTTATAGGTGCTGGCCAGGTGGGGCCAGTGTTCAGACACGCCCCGGTACACCGACAGCGCACAGGGGTACTGGCCCTGCAGGTGACGGGCCTGCCACAACTGGCTGGCGTTACCCTGTACCACCCGCTCCTCCAGTTGGTAGCGGCCGTCGATGGCCATGCCGGCGGCGAGTGCGTCCGGGTCCACCGCCAGGCGCGACGCTTCCGGACGTTGCAGCACCAGCGCCAAATCCACCCTCAGTTCATCAAGGCTGGTGTGGTGGCCGCGGGCCGCTTCGGCAAACCAACTGGTGATGCGGGGTTCGTGGGTGCAGTGGGCAAGATCGCTGAACACCGCAGCAAAGTGCTGGATATCGTCCGCTTCGCTCAGGGTGTCGCGGATGTCGATAAACTCCACCTCGCCGCCCTCACTCAGGAAGATGCCGTTTTCGCCCCAGCCGGAGACGGTTACACCCCGCCGGTGGATCTGTTGCAGCGCGACAGCGGCCCGAACCAGCAGATTCAGGGCCAGGGTGCGGTCGCACTTCTGATAATCGAACTGGTGCATGGCGGTACCGCGGGGCATACGGATGGGCAGCACCAGTTGCTGGCCATCCTGAATCAGCGGGGCGCTGTAGGGTACGCCGGAGCATCCCGCCAGTTTCTGCAGTCGGTACAGTTCCTCGCGCATCTGCTTTTCAAGGCGGTCCGCCTGATCACGGTCTTCGCACTCGGAGGGCACCAGAATCTTCAGCAGCCAGGGGGCCTGCCAGTCACCGGGGTTGTAGTCCGCCTGCCAGATCTCCAGGCCATGCTTGATGTAGAGGCATTTCTGCTTCACAAAGTCCTGGATCTTGTTGTTGCGCTGCTCCACCAGCGCCACCTGGCCGATGGCGTCCAGCACCAACTGCTTCTGCTGGTCAGTCACCTGATGGGCGTAACGGGAGGTCAGTGCCCAGTCTTCGGTCAGGGCATCAACAATCTGCTCGGGGGTGTAGATGGAGAGGTCAGTTTCGTTTTTACGCAGGCTGATTTCGCTGCCGCGCCGACCGGTGACAAACACCATGCCCTGGCACCAGGGGGCGTACACACCGATGGGAAACTTGTGCTTAAAGCGGCCTGCCAGTACCCGGGCCACGTAGTTGGCCTTGGCCAGGCTGTTATCGACATCACGGCCATCCAGCTGCCAGGCATGCTGCCCCGCTTCCAGCTGGCCGATATAGCCTTTGACGTCGACCACGTAAATCCCCCACTGGCCAATCACCAGGGCGTCCACTTCCAGTGCCTGCCCGGTCTGGGTGGGGATTTCGATGTTGGTCAGTAACAGGTAGTCTTCCGGCAGGTCCTGCGCCAGCAGCTTAAAAGCCCAACGCTCGGATTCGTTGACCGGATCGCCAAAACGGATCTGCTTCGCCATGCTGTCTCCCTGTCGATGGCTGAACGTGACGCAGCCAGTCTAGGCCAGAGAGAGCCTGGAAAAAACGGGGACGCGCCCCGTTTGTTTGTTTTTTACTCGGAAGCTGTTGAATCAAGCTGAAGGATTTGCTCCGACTCAATCCGGAATCGACCCTTACCCTCATGGCGGTGGGCACGTTCAATCATCGCCTGCGCCAGCGTATCAATCGGCACCGGACGCCATTTGGCGCTGCCCGGCAGCCAGGTCAAACGGTTCAAGATAAATTCACCGAATCGCTCACCACGGCGGTCGTCGATACGCTCACCACTGAGCAGCGAGGGGCGATACAGGTACAGGGCGGGCAGGTCCAACGCCGACAGCGCCTGCTCCATCTCACCCTTGGTGCGCAGGTAGAAGTTACGGGAACCCGCGTTGGCGCCTTTGGAGCTGATCACATGAAGCTGCCCCACTCCGTTCTCTTTGGCCCATTGGCCCAATGCCACCACGGCGCCGTAATCCACGGCACGAAACGCGGCCTTGGAACCGGCGGTTTTCATGGTGGTGCCGAGGCAGCAGTAGACCTCGTCAATGGCGTAGGGGGTGGTCAGATCGCCGATGCGACTGAGGGGAAGGATATGCTCGCGAATTACCTCGCGGTGACGCCAATGGGTGGTTCGACGGCTCACAAGGTGGATGGCACGGTATTGGTCACTGGTCAGCAGGGCGTTAACCAGTGCACTGCCGGTGGCGCCGGTAGCGCCCACCACTAAGGCGGTTTTCATGATGTGTGGCACTCAACAAACACGAATGAACACGGCCGCCCAGCATAGTGGCTGGGCGATCCGTCAGCAATAAGCGACCGTTTCAACTGCCGTTTTTAGCGCCAGTTGCGGTTTGTTCACCGCTCGAAGCGGTGGATCCGCTGATTGCTGCTGCCGCGCCAGACCAGGTTGGCGTCTTTCAGGCTCTCTTCAAACTTGCCGTCAATCAGTACGTCCAGTTCAGCCACCAGCGCCTGCTGTGCCTCACTGAGCTGTTCCAGGGTGTAACCGGTCCAGGCCCAGATGTCCTTATCCGGCGCTTCTGCGCGTACCCGCCGCACCAGTGCCAGCACATCGGGCAGGTTGGCCGGATGCAACGGATCGCCGCCGGACAGGGAAAGGCCGCGCTTAGGGATGCGACTGTCGGTCAGATCCGCCAGCACCCGATCCGCCATGGCGGCATCGAAGGGGTGGCCGGAATCCAGGCGCCAGGTGCTCTGGTTATAGCAGCCGCGACACTGGTGCTCGCAGCCGGAAACAAACAGGGTCACCCGGGTGCCCGGGCCGTTGACCACATCCACTGGATAATACGCGTGGTAGTTCATAAGGCGTTTCTCAGACGACAACAGGCCCTGAGGGGATCAGGGCCTGATTCGGATTACATGTGCTTAACCCGACGTTTCACTTCTTCCTGCTTACCCGCATTAAACGGACGCGCATCGGGACTGCCAAGGTAACCACAGACACGACGGGTTACCGACACCTTGGCGGGGTCATGGTTGCCACAGCTCGGGCAGACAAAGCCTTTGCTGGTGCACTCGAACTCACCGGTGTAGTGGCACTCGTAACACTCGTCGATCGGGGTGTTGGTGCCGTAGTAGGGAACCCGCTCGTAGCTGTAGTCCCACACGTTCTCCAGCGCCTCAACGTTGTGCTGCATGTTGGGGTACTCACCGTAGCTGATAAAGCCGCCTGAGGTGATCGCCGGGTACGGCATCTCGAAATCGATCTTGTCGTACGGGTTCACCTTCTTCTCCACGTCGAGGTGGAAGCTGTTGGTGTAGTAGCCCTTCTCAGTCACACCATCAATCAGGCCAAACGCCTTGGTGTCGATGCTGCAGAAACGGGTGCACAGGTTTTCGCTCGGGGTGCTGTAGAGGCTGAATCCGTAACCGGTTTCCGCTTTCCACTGCTCAACCGCTTTCTTCAGGTACCGCACCACATCCAGCGCTTTGTCACGCAGCTGCTCGCTGTCGTAAACGTGGGTGGCATCACCAAACAGCGCGTTGATGGTCTCGTGCAGGCCGATGTAGCCCAGGGAGATGGACGCGCGGCCGTTCTTAAAGATCTCCGCCACATTGTCGTCGGCTTTCAGACGCACGCCACAGGCCCCTTCCATATAGAGGATCGGTGCCACCCGCGCCTTAACCCCTTCGAGGCGGTCGATGCGGGTCATCAGTGCCTTACGGGCAATGGCCAGACGCTCATCCAGAATGGCGTAGAAGCGCGCTTCGTCGCCCTGAGCCTCGATGGCGATGCGCGGCAGGTTCAGGGAAACCACGCCCAGGTTGTTGCGGCCTTCGTGTTCCAGTTCGCCATCTTTTTCGAAAGCGCCAAGGAAGGAGCGGCAACCCATCGGGTTCTTGAACGAACCGGTCACCTCGACCACTTTGTCGTAGTTGAGGATGTCCGGGTACATGCGCTTGCTCGCACACTCCAGTGCCAGCTGCTTAATGTCGTAGTTGGGGTCACCCGCTTTCTGGTTGTGGCCAGACTTAATGGCAAACACCAGCTTGGGGAACACCGCGGTTTTCTTGTTCTTGCCCAGACCCGCAATGCGGTTCTTCAGGATCGATTTCTGGATCAGGCGGGCTTCCCAGCTGTCACCCAGGCCAAAACCGAAGGTCACAAACGGGGTTTGGCCATTGGCGGTGTGCAGGGTGTTCACTTCGTACTCCAGCGACTGGAACGCGTCGTAACACTCTTTCTCGGTGCGTGCATTGGCGTAGGCGTGCGGATCCGCCACCTGCCACTCTTCACCGATGGCCAGATGTTTGTCGTAGCTGGACTTCACGTAGGGGGCCAGCACTTCGTCGATGCGGTTGATGGTGGTGCCGCCATAGATGTGGCTGGCCACCTGGGCGATGATCTGCGCGGTCACCGCCGTGGCGGTGGAGATGGACTTCGGCGTGTCGATCTCGGCATTGCCCATCTTAAAGCCGCCGGTCAACATGCCTTTAAGATCGATCAGCATGCAGTTGAACATCGGGAAGAACGGCGCGTAATCCAGATCGTGGTAGTGGATCTGGCCGGTTTCATGCGCTTCGACAACGTCACGGGGCAGGATATGACGGCAGGCGTAATGCTTGGCCACGATGCCCGCCAGCAGATCACGCTGGGTCGGGATCACCTTGGAGTCTTTGTTGGCGTTCTCGTTCAGCAGCGCGGAGTTGCTCTGCTCAACCAGACCACGGATCTCCTGATTCAGGCGGCTGGCCTTTTCACGGGCCAGATCGCGATCGTGACGATACTCGATGTAGGAGCGAGCGAGGTCTTTGTAAGGCCCTTCCATCAGCTGGTTCTCAACCGCATCCTGAATGCGGTTGATCGCCACCTCGGATTCACCTTCAAGTTGTGCAGCCACCGCCTGAGCAACACCAGCGGCATAAACCAGATCATCACAGCCCGCGGCAGTCGCTGCGCGCAGTACCGCTTGCTGGATCAATTCTGGTTTAAATGGCACGCGGCATCCATCCCGCTTAATCACAACAGGTCCCATCTCTTCACTCCTAAGTAAAGTAATAACGCCCAAAAAGCGGCACCCACATCTAGTGCGGGAGCCACCATCAAACACAATATATAGTGCATTTTCCGGCAAGTGGGCGGCGTCTACCGTGATCGAGATCAAGCTGACGTCTAACGGCTCACTTGTTGTTCAGGGGATTGATGACCGCCCGGAACCGGCCATTGAAGGCGGCGCACTGTACCCCAAAATCCGCCACTCAGGCACCACGAGAAATGGGATCCATGCCTCAGATCACCCCTTGAGAAAATCAAGTCCGATCTGAGATTGACGTTCCCTTTTTTTTCGCTCTTGGATAGGCTGGCAACCATGCTGAACTGGTTCACTCAATGGCGCGAAAAGCGCCTTCTCGCCGATCTGGATGACACCACCGTCAAACGGTGGCAAATGCGCATCGATCAACTGCCGATCCTCTCGGGACTCTCCCCGGCTGACCAGCGCCAGTTGATTGAAACCGGTTGGCGATTCCTCCACCAAAAACGCTTCACTCCAGTGGCGGACGCCAACCTCACCAATGAAGATTGCATCGATATCTGCCTGCAGGCGGCGCTGCCGGTTCTGACGCTCGGCGTTGACCAATACGGTCACTTCCACGAACTGCTGATCTACCCGGAAGAGTTTGTCAGCCCACGCCACTACATCGATGACAATGGCATTGAGCATCAGGGGATGGAGGAGTTGTCCGGTGAAGCCTGGGAACAAGGCCCGTTGCTGCTGACTCTGACCGAGCTGAGTCACAGCGGCCAATGGGACGGCTTCAACCTGGTCATTCACGAGCTGGCCCATAAGCTGGATATCGCCAATGGCGGCATCGCCAACGGCCACCCTAACCTGTCCCCGTCGCTGCGCCAGCGCTGGCTCTCGGTGTTTTCCGAAGCGTTCCAGGCCCATTGCATCGCAGTGGAGCAGGCCGAAGTGAAAGGCCACTGGCAAGGGGTGTGGGTGGATCCCTACGGGGCCGAAAGCGAAGCGGAGTTCTTTGCGGTGTGTGTGGAGGCCTTTTTTACTGACCCCATCTCACTGCACCACGGATTCAATGCGCTCTATCACTTACTGGCCGAGCACTTTAATCAGCATCCCCTGCCCCGGGCGCCACAGTGGTCGCCGTTACCGGGTGCGTAATCAGTGAACAGCCTCACGTTTTGAATTGGTAACGGTGGCGTAAACTGATGGAATCAAATGCAACTGATTCCTACTTCCATGCACAGTCATTCCATGCACCGGTGGCAACACAACCACCAATTTGCTCAACAACAGAAGAAAAACGAAACCCGCACCTGGTACGCCGTCCTGATCACCGCCGCCATGATGGTGATCGAAATCGTGACCGGCTATCTGACCGGCTCTATGGCACTGCTCGCAGACGGCTGGCACATGGGTACCCACGTCGCCGCCTTTGGCTTAACCCTGTTCGCCTATCGCTTTGCCCGAAAAGCCAGCAACGATCCCCGCTACAGCTTCGGCGCCGGCAAAGTGAATTTGTTGGCGGGTTACACCAGCGCTCTGGCTCTGGTGCTTGTGGCTGTCCTGATGGCAGTGGAGTCGATCGGACGCCTGATTGAGCCGGTCACCATCGACTACAACAATGCGTTGCTGGTGGCGGTGATTGGTCTGGTGATCAATCTGGTCTGTGCTTTCCTGCTGCATCAGGGGGAGGATCACGATCACCACCATCACCACCATCATCACGACCACGACCACGACCACGACCACGACCACGACCACCATCATGGTCACGGCCACCACGACCACAACCTTTACGCCGCTTACCTGCACGTGCTCGCCGATGCTTTGACCTCGCTGACTGCCATTGTCGCTCTGCTGGCCGCACGCTATTTCGATATGCCGGGTCTGGATCCGTTGATGGGCATTGTCGGCGCGCTGATCATTACCCGCTGGGGTTGGGGCCTGATCAAGGCAACCGGCCCTGCCCTGCTCGACCGCACCCCGGACAGCAAGCTTGCCGACACCGTTCGCCAATGCATTGAGGCGGATCGGGATAACCGCGTTGCGGACCTTCACCTCTGGCCCCTGTCCGGCAACCACTACGGCGTGATCGTCTCGGTGGTCACCCACCATCCCCAATCGCCGGAGCACTACAAAGCGTTGTTGAGCCATCTGCCCAAACTGGCCCACATCACCGTTGAGGTGCAAACCTGCAGTGAAACGCCCTGCCTGGGGTGAGCGCCAAAAAAGAGGAAGCCTGGGCTTCCTCTTTTTTATGGTGTCCGATGACGGATTTCCGGCTTACCAGCCCATCAGGGACATCATCCGTTGCGGGATCTCGATATTGTCCTGATAACCGATAAAGGCCTCCGCCCCGGCTCCGTATGCCATCACCGGCACATCCACCGCGGTGTGGCCACCGGTGGTCCAGCCGGTAAAACTGCGGTCGTTGATCACCTTAAGCACCGCCCGGCCCAGTTGGCTGTCGCCCTCGCCATAGGCTTTCTGCAGGGCAGCCAGCTCCGTATCAGTGAGGGCAAAGTCCACTTTTTCAGACCAGCGCGCAGACAGCTCCGTCACCGGTGCCGCCAACAGGGATTGGGTCAACGGAACAACGCTGGCATGAACCTGGGCGATCACCTCAGGCTTCCATTCGTAGACCCGATTGGCCCCCAGGGTCAGCCCCCCGGTGGAGTGATCAGCAGTGATCACGAGCAGGGTGTCCGGATTGGCATCCACAAAGGCTTTGGCCCGCTCTACCGCACCGGCAAAGTCATGCATCTCCGCCATAGCGCAGGCGATGTCGTTGGCGTGACCACACCAGTCAATCTGGCTGCCCTCAACCAGCAGGAAGAAGCCCTGATCCTGGCTCGACATCAGTGACAGGGCCTTGTCAGTCATCGCCACCAGGCGCTCCGGCTGGTCGCTGTCGATGGCGTGAGGCATCGCCACATCCGCCACCAGACCCATCGCGGGCAACTGGTTGAGCTGGGACAGATCTTCCATCGACCAGATCTGCTGGTAGCCCTGTTCCGCCATCTGCTCCGCCAGTCCACCCGGGTCACGGGAGAAGTAGCGCTGACCGCCACCGAGGATCAGGTCGAGCATGGTGTTGTCCGCGATCCGTTGCTGCACATACTGCTCCGCAATCGCGTCATACATTTTGCGGGACGCGACGTGGGCCACAAAGCCTGCCGGTGTGGCATGGTTGACCTGAGAGGTGGCGACCACACCGGTAGACCAGCCCTGCTTACGGGCCTTGGCCAAAATCCCCTCCACCGGCAGTTTCTGGCCATCGACGCCAATGGCGCCATTGTAGCTTTTCACCCCTGCAGCCAGTGCCGTGGCGGATGCCGCAGAATCGGTCACCCAGGTGTTGTCATCCGGATAGGTGGCCGCCATCCCCACCAACAGTTGGTCAAAGACGGTGGGGGTCACTTCGGAGCCCGCCTCACCGGCGAGATAGTAGCGGTACCCGGTGGTAAACGCCGGGCCCATCCCGTCGCCAATCATAAAGATGATGTTCTTCGGGGTCTCGGGATCTGCCGGGGCCTGGCTGGCACAGCCTGAAAGCAGAGCAAGCGCGGCAGCAACTGCGCTGAGGGGGCGGTAAATCGACATGTAAATCCTTGTCTTGGTTCTGTTCCGTCTGGGCGCAGCCTATCCCACTCCGGTGACAAGATAAAGTCACCAGCGGGCCGGTTTTTGCACCCGTCTGCTCAGTTACGTACAGTGAACCCAGTTCCCAGAAGTCAGGAGTGGCGATGAAGTATGGGTCGGGCGTTTTGGTGTGGCTGTGCGCCACACCCGCGTTAGCCAGTAGTGGTTACTGGGCCATGGACAACGACGTCGTGGTCAAAACCGATGGCGATTACACCAACGGCCTGTTTCTGGGCCACATCAGTGCACCGGGCAGCGAACTGCCCGCCCCACTAAAACCGTTTGCCCGTCGCATTCCTGACCACCAGGTCTACTGGCACGGCGAACTCAGCCAGAAGATGTGGACCCCCTCCGACCTTGATCCCGAAGATCAGTCCTCACTGGAGCGCCCCTACGCCGGCACCCTGTTGGCTACGGTGGGGCTCGGTCAGGAATCGGAAAACCGGGCCGACCACTACGGCGTCAGCCTTGGGGTGATAGGCCCCGCCTCCGGTGCTGAGGCGGTTCAGCGACAAGTGCATAAATGGCTCGGCAATACCGCCCCGGATGGCTGGGACCAGCAGATTGAGAACACCCCGCTGATGCAGCTCTCCTGGCTGCAGAGTCGACGGGTGTATCAGGTGGACTGGGACAGCACGGGCTGGGACCTGCTGCTTCACCCCCGAATCCAGGGCGGCAACCTGCAGAGTGAGGCCGCCATGGGGTTCAGCATGGGCTGGGGCAATGAACTTGGCGCCCTGCGCGGGCGTCACTGGAGCCAGGGCCCGGTTGCCGGGCCGGGACGTGCTGGCTGGACTCTCTATGCGGGCAGCGAAGTGCGCTACCGCCTCAATGACATCACCCTGCAGGGGCCACGGCCCGACGACGCCCCCGATGTGAGCCTGGCCCACTGGCAGGCCGGATGGGCGGTCGGCCTCCGTGGCCACTACCGGGGCTTCGGCGCCAGTTTCAGTGTGCAGGGGGACAGCGCGGCCTACCGTGACGCCTCGCGGGATTGGACCAGCTACGGTCGTCTCGCCTTCTACTGGAATTACTGACCCCCATTCATGCCGTCGCTTGGGATTCGCCGTCGGCTGTCGCTACACTGAGTTCAAGAAGTTAGTGATGAGACAGGCGTTTTGACCACACCACAAGGGCAGTTTGCCACCCTCGTTGTTGAGGGCCGGGCTTTCTTTATCGGCGATCTTCACGGAGAGCGCCGCCAACTGAGCCAATTGCTGAATCAGGTTAACTTTGCCCCGGAGATGGGCGACCGGGTGATCTGCGTGGGTGACCTGATCGATCGTGGCCAGGATTCACTGGCCTGCCTGGATCTGTTGGAGATGCCGTGGTTCTACTGCGTTCTGGGCAACCACGAAGCGATGTTGATGGACGCCCTGTCCGGCGATCAGGAGAACCTGAACAGCTGGCTGCGCTGTGGCGGCAAGTGGTACCTCGACCTCGACGAGCCAACGCAACGAGCGATGATGGTAAAGGCGGAACGGCTGTTACCCGCCCTGCCCTTTGGGCTGGAAGTGCAGATCCCGGCGCTGGACGCCCGCATCGGCGTTGTTCACGCCGACTGCCCCGGCGACAGCTGGGATGCTTTCCGGGAAGCGTGCCAATACCCGTTAAACCGTTTCCAGCAGTTTGACTGCCTGTGGAGCCGCGACGTCCTGCGGGAGATGGGCAAAGGGGAATACCCCGAGCCCCTGCCCGGGATTGATGCATTGGTGATGGGACATACGCCACTGCAGAATCTGCGCAGCCACGGCAACCGGGTCTGGCTGGATACCGGCGCCGGCTATCCCCAGGGCCGGTTATCCCTGCTTAATGCTGAGCAGATCCTCGAGCTGGTCCGCTGAGGCGGGCCAGATACAGGGAGAGCCCGGTCGCCAACACTAATCCCACCGCATCTGCAGCAAGGTCCCAGATGTCCAGGGTTCGGTTTGGGTTCCACGCCTGTGTCATCTCTTCTGCCACCGCGAACAGCGCCACCAGAATCGTACCCCATTGCGCCCAGGCCCCAATCGAGAGGGCACGCCAACCCAGCGCCCAGTTGAACAACAAGGTCAGCAGGCCATACAGCCCGATATGACCCCACTTATCGCCGTAGGGCAGTGTCCGGACGATGCCGAACCACTGCGCCACTTCGCCCCGATTGGCGAGGGCGATTACCCACAACAGAAATCCCAGAAACGCCAGCGCAAGGCCCCATTTCAGCAGGCTTCTAAACGGCATCCCTGCCCCCTTTCCAAGCGTTGTTACGCTTTTGTCATAAAGAGCCGCAGGGTAACCTATTAGCCTGATGGAACATAGCGCCCGCGCACCCTATGCAAGGAGAGACGGCTTGAGCCTGGAACTGGATACCCCGAGATTGACCCTGCGCCAATGGCGTGACCAGGACATTGATGCCTATGCCGAGGTATGTGGCGACGAAGAGGTGATGCGCTATCTCGGTGGCCATACCCTCAGTCGGGAGGACGCCTGGCGCCATATGGCCGTAATGGCGGGGCACTGGCAACTGAAAGGGTTTGGCCACTGGGCCGTTGAACACAAAGCCACTGGCGCCTGCATCGGCCGGGTTGGCTTTCTGCAGCCGGAAGGCTGGCCCGGTTTCGAAATCGGCTGGTGCCTGTCCCGGGAGTATCAGGGTCAGGGGCTGGCCAGCGAAGCCGCCAGAGTGGCGCTGGACTGGGCCTTTTCTGACCCCAATCGACAGGAGGTGATCAGCATCATCCACCCGGATAACCTGGCGTCGAAACGGTTGGCGTTGGCACTGGGGGAGCGTTATTGGCGCGACGAGGTGGTGCGGGGTTTTGAGGTGGAGATCTACGGCATCACCCGCGACCAATACCTGGAGAGCGCGCGATGAGCTGCCGCCTGGCTCTGATCTGGCTGATGGCCCTCGCCCATATGCCGACCTACGCGCAAGCGCCGTTTGAACTGCGCGCTGAACCCTGGCGTTCCGACTTTGAGGTACTCAGCCAGGACACCCAGTCACTGCGGTATGCGGGCACCCTGCGCCTGGCCCCGCCAAAGGGCCTGCCCAGCCACCGCGGCTCCTGGTCGACACTGGTCTACCTGGGCAGCCATCTCGGTTTTCAGGCCACCTCAGACCGCGATGGGCATTGGCTGAGCTTTGATGTGGAGATTGAGGAGGGTGAGCTGTCCGGGGTTCAATATCGCGACCACGGCCAGATCCTCGACCCAAATGGCATCGGACTGAACAACATCGAATCCATGGTGATCGCAGGCGAGCTGATATTGGTCGGGCTGGATGAAAGCCCGGTGCTGTATCAGCTCGACCGCCACCGCCGTCGTGCCATCCCCCGTTTTACTCTGCCCGATTATCATCCGGCAGGAAACGATGGCATCGAAGCGATCGCCGTGGTTCGGCCGTTCGGGCCGCTGCTGCCCATTTCAGAGAAATCCCATAATCACGATGATCGATCCCGCCGTGCCTGGCGTTTGCAACCGGGGAAGGACGCTGAACCGATGTCTCTGCCACTGGCCATCAGCGCCGCCCCGGTGGATGCCACCGAGTTGGCAAATGGCGACGTGGTATTGCTGCATCGCCACTACCAGCGCGGCATCACCACCATTGGCCTGAGCCACTACCCGGCAGGCGCCTTCACGGCGGAAGATGGGCCCGGCGGGCGACCACTGTTGCTGGCCCGCAGCCACCAGTTGCTGCAGGCGCTGGACAACTTTGAGGGGATTGCGGCCTTTGAACGGGATGGCAGACAGTACCTGCTGCTGATCTCCGACGACAACATCGATTGGCAGAAGCCAGGGCGACAAAACACTCTGCTGATGCTGATTGAATGGCTACAATGAATTTTTCAGCGAACACTTGTGCGCCCAAAGGGGGGACTGTTAGGATGACGGCACAGAATAAAAACTCTAATGGAACTACCGACCCTATGCAGATCCGGGCTTACTCTATCGGCGAAGAGATCGCCAACGCCGTGACCCACGGGCTGGGCGTCGCCGCCGCCATTGTCGGGTTAACTCTGATGCTGAACAAAGGCATTCCGGTGTTGCCCGCCAGCGGCATCGCCGCCATCAGCGTTTACGGCGCCACCCTTATTCTGATGTTTCTCTGCTCTACCCTGTACCACAGCATCCAGCATGAGCCCGCCAAAGCGGTGCTTAAGCGACTGGATCACTGCGCCATCTACCTGTTGATCGCCGGCAGCTATACCCCCTTGATGCTGATCGCCCTGGACAACAGCGCCTCACACCTGCTGCTGGCCTTTATCTGGGTTCTGGCCGCCATGGGCGTATTGTTCAAAGCTCTGTTTGTACACCGCTTTAAAAAGCTGGCCATGGTGACCTATCTGGCGATGGGCTGGGCCAGCCTCGCGGTGATCGTAGAACTCTACGCCGTACTGCCCACCGCGGGCTTTATCCTTTTGCTGGCCGGTGGCCTGAGCTACAGCCTCGGCACCCTATTCTATGCCGCCAAGCGCTTCCCCTATACCCACGCGATCTGGCACCTGTTCGTACTCGGCGGCGCGGTCTGCCACTGCCTGACCATCGCCCTGTACGTTATCCCCTGACTTCCGAACCGCCAGACTTGCCGACAGCGCCTGTGGTGACAGGTCGGCCGGTCTGGCGGCATCGCCCTGACGATAGTCACACACCCCTTCGGGAAAGATCCGCTCAAGCTCCGCCCGGTGCGCTGCCATTCGGTCATCCTGATACAGCCCCGCCTCCAACGCGTCCTCCACCGCAATTCGATGACACTGGAATATCGCACCGAGCCAGGGGCCGCCGGCCTGGATTCGGGCGTTGGTATAGGCCGGGAACTCGACGGTACAGTGGCCGCTTTCACGGCCATTCCAGGGGCCATCCCACACCGCTTCGCCCCGCGCAATCACGCTGCCATCCGCGGCAAAGCACTGGTCAGTCAGGTCCGCAGGTTTGCCTTCACCCCGCTGGCGCGCCTCCAGCCACCGCTCCATGGCATCAAAGGCATTAGCCATTGGTGTGTGGGCCTTGTCCGCCACCCAGATAAGCTGGTTGTCATAATGGCCGTGCCACTGCTGGATCCGGGCGCGGGCTTCAAATGAGGCGGACAGGTGGTGCATGTCGAGCTGGTCTTCCAGATAGTGGCGCAGATCGATCACCGGCAACGGGTTGTAGCCGAGAAACACCTGACCGCTGCGATAGGCCCGCTCAATCGCCACCGGGTCGCCTTCGGTACGGCGGGCAAACTCACCATCATGCACGTTGTGATTGCCCCACAGCGTCAACCACAGCGGCAGCAGTTTGCCCAACGGCGCCCACAGGGTTTCCGCTTCCATCTGCCCGGCGGGTACCCAGCCGCCAATGCGCTGATTCAGATGAAGGAAGGCCCGCACCGACAACTGGCCCTGCTGCAACGCCGCCAGACCATACTGCACGCCGCGATTGTCCCAGGTGGTTCGGGCAAAACCGTCCTCGTCACGCCCAAAGATCTGGTGCAGATCCTCCCAGTAGCTCCAGTGCCGTCCCTCCACCACGTCATCATGAAACATTGGCCGGATGTAGCCCTGGTGGGGGTTGTGGATCAACGAGGACAAACCAAACCAGCCATTGATGCACTCACTGGAGCCGGATGGCCAACGGGGCCAGCGTCCCTGCAGCAGCTGATTCAGCGGTTCCAGAAACGGCGCCCGCTGGTCAAACCCCGCGGCCGCGTTCAAGCCCTCTACCGAAGGACGCACGTCGAAGTTCTGCCACAGCTCCGGCTGGTCAGCCCGAAACGCGTAGTAGGTGTTGAGCAGGTCACAGTCGAGGCCATAAAGCGTCTGGCTCAACATATCCGGATAGGCATAGAGCGCCAGCGCACCATCAATCACGCCACTGCCGTTTTGCATCATCAGGTATTGGGCCAGGCCACCACCGGATCCACCAATGCCAATGGTGTAACGGGGCGGGCCGTACAAGCTGACAAACTGCCGTTTAACCCGACGTGCGGTGTCCTCCGCCAGCAGCATGTTGTAGGTGTACGCGGTTTTATTGCCGGTGGAGCTGATCACCGCATAGCCGCGACGCAACTGCTGCAGGCGCTTGGTCAGAAAGCCCGCCGGGCGCAGCCGGCCCTGGCGAAATCCGATGCCGCTGCCGCCATGGAACTGGTAGATCAGGCGACCATTCCAGTCCGGGGTATCAGTGCGCCCCGCCCCGGGCCGATAGGGCATGGCGATGTAATAGGGGTAACGATTGATGGTGCCGGTTTCGAGTCGGTACAGCTCCGGCACCGTTTCACCGCCCCGGTCAACAAGGGCGATGTCGCTCTCATCCACCTGTTCACTCCATGGCAAAACCCGGCCCTTGGCATCGACATACCAGTAACTGAGGGCGGTTGGCAGCTGGCAGTCCCGGGCGTAGCCAATCACCTGGTCGGTCAGCCCGCTCTCATCTTCGGCATAAACCGGCACGCCGTCCCCACTGAGGTTATCCACCAGCGGTTGGCCAAGACTGGAAAAGTGGGTCATGCAGAAGAAGGGGTATTGGCGGGCACCGGCATAAAGCGGCACCACCGGGCCGGTCTCCCCAAGCGCGATGGGAAAGGACGCGGTTTCCGGGGGGCGTTCAGTCAGCATCAGGTGACGTTGAACATCCAACGGAGGGGGGTCATTCAGGTGTTCAGGCACCTGCCCGACCTGATGCCGAACGTAGGGATGGGTAAGCTGCTTGTATTGGCCCCAGCACACCAGCCCGACTACCAACAACAACAACGAGAGCACCACCGCCAGAACCACAGGTTTCATGGGCACCTCCTGCGATCCAGTATAGGCACGCCATGTTAACGGAATGATCCTGTTCATCGTTGATTCGGCGCAATTTGATGCCAAAAGTTTTTGTTGGCAAAGACTTATAGGATGTGACAACCTTGAGGTGGCGAATTAATGTGCCATACTCTACGGCGCAACGTTTGTGTCGGCGAACGCAGGTCGTCTCGTTCGCGCCGTCGTTGTCAGGTTTAAGGAGAGGATATGAAAGCTAAACTGTTTATCGGTCTTGCCATGAGCGCCCTGCTCTTCGGTTGTGCCAACACTTCTGAGCTGGAAGCTCAGGTTCAGTCCATGTCCAATAAAGTGGACTCTCTGTCTGATCAAGTTGGCGCACTGCGTGCCGACCACAGCCAAATGAACAGCGATATCCGCGCTGCTCGTGCCGCTGCTGAAGATGCCCAAGCCGAAGCCGCTCGCGCTAACGCTCGCATCGATAACATGGCCACCGGTTACCGTAAGTGATAGGGGCTTTCTTCCCCGGCAAAAAGGGCACCTTGAGGTGCCCTTTTTTATGCGTTTTTTCCGGCTTTGGCCGCGACTCAGTTCACCATCATCGGCAATCCGCGCTGTTCACGCAGCAGGGTTTGGATCTTGCTGTCGTTCAGCTCCGGCGCGCTCAGTACCTTGACTTGCTCGGCGGAAAGCTCCAGGGTCTTGGCGCTCTTATCCAGCTCTTCATTTTTGCTGAGCGGCTCATGCACCTCCAGGTAGAGCCCGTTAGGTTCACCTGAAATCTTGATAGGCTCATTGATGATGCGGACCGGTTCCCCCACCCGCACCAGCTCGAACAGTTCTTCGATGTCGTTAGGGCGCATCCGGATGCAGCCGGCGCTGACCCGCATGCCGATGCCAAACTCGTGGTTGGTGCCGTGGATCAGGTATTCGCCATTACCGTAGGAGAGGCGCAATGCCCGATGTCCCATGGGGTTATCCGGTCCGGCGGGCACCACACGAGGCAACTCGATACCACGCTCCTCCAGCCACTCCTTGCGGGTGTTGGCCGTCGGCGTCCAAGTCGGATCCTTAATGCGTTGGCTGATCTTGGTTTTAACCAGAGGGGTTTCACGCCCTACCCGGCCGATGCCGATGGGATAGACGTAGACCCGCCCACGAGCGTTATCAAAATAGTAGAGACGCAGCTCAGCAAGGTTGATCACCACACCGCGACGCTCCACGTCCGGCAGCAGCATCTGCGACGGCAGGGTCAGGGTGCTGCCGGTGGGCGGCAGAAAGGGATCAACGCCGGGGTTCGCGGCCATCATCGCCAGCAGCCCCATATCGTACTGCTGGGCCACATGGTCCAGCGACTGGCCTTCAGCCACTCGGTGTTCCATCGGGAAACCGAGCAGCCGGCTGCCCTGCGGCGGGGCCGAATAGATGGCAGCCTGAGCAGAAAACCCGAGAAAAATCAGCAGTGAAATCAGAACGCGCACGCGATTCCTCCTAGACAAACGAGGCGACATCATACCTACCTCCTCGCTGGATAAAAAGTCGACTGAGTCCAGTCCCACAGATCCCATTCAGATCACCGGGGTTTTCACCGCATTATCCTCCCCGGTGATGGGCTTTATGTTCAAAAACTTATAGAAGATCACGGTGGCATCAAACCGCCCATCTACGCTGCGGGCAAAGTGAGGTATCTGGCCCGCTTCCACAAACCCAATGGATTGGTAAAGCATAGAGGCCACATCCCCCAGCCGGGTGTCCAGCACAAGCAACAACAAACCACACTGTTGGGCGACCTGCTCCAGGTGGGCCATCAGCGCCCTTGCGATGCCCCGACCCCGGTGATCGGTTCTGACCATCAGCTTTTCCACCTCACCGCGGTGACGCCCGTTTCCCTTCCGGCACAGCGACAACTGAACGGCGCCGATGACACGTCCACCCTCGTGCGCCACAAACAGCTTCCGTTGGCCTGCACCAAGCCCGGACTCAACATCCGCCCAGTATGCTGTTGCTTCAGCCGATGTGATCGGTGGCAAAAAGCCGATTAACGCCCCACTGGTGACCGCATCAACAAGCAATGCTTGCAGCGCACGCTCCCTGCCCAGGGTGGTTCTCAACTCCACGATCTTCACGCTCCGTTTCCTCCGCTTAGTGGTCTTGAAGAACGGGATGGCTCGCCCTGTTATGGTGCATTGATGCCCATCGCGTCCCGATGGCGAACACAGACGCAATTACCAGGCCAATGAAAACTCTTTGAGGCTGAAACAAAAAAACGGCCCCGAAGGGCCGTTAACACACTGTGTCAGGATTGCCGTTTACTTCTTAACGAAGGCCGCGGCGTTTTCACCGGCCATGCGACCGAAGGTCACGATGTCGGAGATGGCGTTACCACCGAGACGGTTGGCACCGTGTACCCCACCGGTCACTTCACCGGCAGCGAACATGCCCTTGATCACTTTGCCTTCGGTGCTGACCACTTCACCGTGGTTGTCGATCTTCACGCCACCCATGGTGTGGTGAACCGCCGGAGTCACTTCAATGGCGTAGAAGTTACCCTGGTTCAGGCTGCGCGGCATGTTCGGACGAGCGAAGTCGCCATCTTTGCCTGCGGCCACAAACTCGTTGTAACGAGCCACGGATTTCTCCAGCTCAGCACCGTTGATGCCCAGGGAGTCACCCAGCGCTTTCAGGCTGGAGTTGCTCGGCACTACGCCCAGTTCGATGTAACGCTCAATCTTCTTCAGAGAGTGACGAACAGAATCATCGAAGATCAGGAATGCGGTTTTGCCGGTCTGCTCCAGAATGGCGGCAGAGGCTTTGTCACGAGTGGTGATTTCGTTGACGAAACGGTCACCTTCACGGTTCACCAGGATGGCACCGTTACCACGAACCGCTTCGGTCACCATCACGCCGCCCGCTACGGACAGGGTCGGGTGAGCCTGGATGTACTCCAGATCCTTCATCGCTGCGCCAGCGTTGGACGCTACGTCCAGACCGTCACCGGTTGCGCCCGGGTGGTTGGTGGCAGCAAAGCCTTTCAGCTTCGGATCCAGTGAGGCAACACGCTCGTTGTTACGGGCAAAACCACCGGTAGCAACCACAACCGCATCCGCTTTGATCCAGTAGTAGCCAGTGTGGCCACCTTTCACCAGAACGCCGCGAACCTGGCCGTTGTCGTCTTCCAGGATCTCAACAGCACGGCTGTTGAAACGGATGTCGATTTCACGTTTCTCGGCGTTGTCGTACAGCACCTGAACCACGTGGGCACCCACGCCAGCACCGCCGGTCGGACGGTGGGTACGGTTAACGGAAGCACCGCCCATACGGCCGACATCGTTCAGGTCCGCGCCCAGGCCGGTCAGCCAGTCTACGGAACCCGCGGAGTGAGTCACCAGCACCTCAACCAGGGCCGGATCGTTGATGTTGCGACCACCCTTCATGGTGTCTTCAGTCATCAGCTCCAGGCTGTCTTCGATGCCTTTGGCTTTCTGCTGCTTGGTCAGCGCGGCGTTCATACCACCGGCAGCCAGTTTGGTGTTACCCCCCACCAGCGGCTCTTTCTCCAGCACGATCACTTTGGCGCCTTTGTCGTGCGCAGCAACCGCAGCAGACAGGCCCGCACCGCCGGAACCGATGATCACGATATCAGTGGTATCGCGCGGTGCCGCTTTCAGGGCTTTTTCGATGTCGGAGTTGGCTTTCAGCAGCTCGTTGATGCTGGGCTCATGACGCTCCCACTTGCCTTCGAACGGCATGTTGAAGTCAAAGCTGTGGCAGGAATCGCAGTACACCACGGACTTTTCGTGGCCCATGTGACAGGAGGTACAGGCCGGCTCACCAGGCAGGTGAGACAGGTGGGGGCTGTGTTCCACGTTTTCTTCTGTCGCGGCCACGTCCGCCAGGGTGCCGTGACAGCTCTGACACTGCTCATTCTCATGAGTCAGGTTGTCGTCGGTCGGCTTGTTGGCGTCGCTGTGGCAGTTCTGACAGCCGCCCATGTCGTTATGGAAGGCAGCCAGGTTATCGGCGGCGAAGGTCGGGGCAGCCAGTACACCAGCCACAAGGCCCGCGGCCAAGGTCAGGGTAAAGCGTGTTTTCATCATCTCTCTCCACTGAGGGTTACCCCCTGCCTCGGCCCCTTGCGCCGGACAGGGTGTTTCAATGCCTGACCACTATTCGCCAATTGCCAGTGCCAGAAAACTCACTAGAACAAAATACTAAAACACCGTCACAAAAGGATTTTTGCACTATGCGCGGACGCATAACGCCGACGGCATCACTATGCAAATTTGCATACTCCGATGGAACCTTTTTGTTTTTTCACGCCAGGGTTGTCAGCCAGTTAACAGAATTGAGCAAGCCTCAGCGGCGCAAATTGAAATGGGGTTCAAATCACATTTCCGGGGCACTCCCCTGCCTACTCTGGCGCTGTCTCCAAACAGCCGACAGAGAAGTACTCTGGCGCTGTCTTAAAACAGACAATTGAAATGATTGAGGGATATGATGAACAAATTTGCGTTGTCTACATTGGCCGTTGCCCTGTCTGCCACCAGCCTGATGGCTCAGGCTGAAGCACCGCAGTTCTATGGTGCCCTGCGCGCCAGTGTGACCCATGCGGATACCGGTTTTGCCTCTAACCCGGGCGGCGGTGAAGGCACCCAGCTTGAAAACGATTTCTCCATGATTGGTGTGCGCGGCAGCCACGCCGTCAGCGATACCCTGAACGTGGTGTACCAGGCAGAAGTCCAGGTTAACGGCATGGATCAGGACAATGGCAAAGACCCCTTCTCCTCCCGTAACACCTACCTGGGTCTGGATTCCAGCCAACTGGGCCGCCTGATCTTCGGTCGTCACGACCAGGCCTTTATGCTGGCCGAAGGTAAAGTGGATCAGTTCAACCTGACCAACACCGATATGAACCGCCTGCTGGCCGGTAACAACCGCCACGGCGACCAGGTGATGTACTTCAGCCCCAACATGGCCGGCTTCCAGTTCATCGGTTCCTACCTGCTGGAAGATGACTACTACGCCAGCGGCAAAGCGCCGGAAGGCGTTGACCCCTACTCCGTGACTGTCAGCTACGGCGACAAGATGATGAAGAAGCAGCCCTTCTTCTTCGCGGTGGCGTACAACGGCGGCATCGGTGGTGACGAAGCGGTACGTGCCACCGGCCAGTACAAACTGGGCGATTTCAAAATCGGCGCTGTGTACCAGAACACCCAGGACAAAGAGTTCGACAACCTGGACGGCAACGGCTTTATCGTTGACCTGGCCTACGGCCTGACCGAAAAACTGAGCCTGAAAGCCCGTTACGGCCAGGACGACTCCGGTAACGGTGGCTACATCGGTAAAGTGATGGGCAGCCTCGACGGCCTGGACAAAACCACCGTCGACAGCACCAAAGTCACCAACTACGCGGTCGGTGCGGACTACGCCCTGTCCAAGCAAACCAAACTGTTTGCTCACTACAGCGTATTTGACGCCGAAGTGAAAACCGCTGCGGCCACCCTGTATGACGACACCGACAACCTGTTCACCGTCGGCATGCACTACAAATTCTAACTTCGGTTAGCTAGCGCGCGCCCGACTCAGCCCTTTGGTTGAGTCGGGCTTTTTGCGATCCGGGCAACATCCCTCTAACAGCCGCCCCGGTATGATTGCCCTCATGAATCGTCTTCTGTTTTTATGCCTTGCCCTGCTGCCCGGGCTGGCACTGGCCAAGCCCATTGTGGTGGGCGTACACAGCCACACTCCCCCGTTCGAATGGCGCCAGAATGGCATCGATACCGGCATGCACGTCGATCTGGCGCTGCGGATCGGCCGACGCCTGGGCCAGGATGTTCAGATCCGTCGCCACAACTTCCAGACACTGCTCGACAAACTGGAGCGACACGAAATCGATCTTGTGGTGGCAGTCAGCCCGGTAGACCGACGCCGCCAGTTGCCCCAGTCTGATCCCATCTTTACCACCTTTGCCAAAGCCTACTCCCTGCCCTCCCAGCCCTACATCACCGACTGGGCCCAGCTGGCCGGGATGCGCATCGCGGTTAAGGTTGGCTCTTTTGTCGATGTGTTTCTGGCGGACAAGGACTGGCCCTTTGAGATCGTTCCGGTGGACCTTTATGAAACCGGGTTCCGCCGCCTGCAGGCCGGGCAGGTTGACCTGGTGATCGCCGAGCAGTACGTCGCACGGCGCTTGCAGCCCAAGTACGATCGGGTCCACTCCGCTTCTGACCCCCTGATCTACGGCTCCTTCAATTTCATCAGTTACGCTGGCAACGACGCGCTGATCGCTGAGATCAACCAACAGCTGCGGCAGATGAAAATCAGCGGTGAGTACGACCGCCTGCTCAATCAGTGGCTGGGAATCGGCCGGGAAAAAGTCGACCTGGAAGCCACCCAGAGTCGTTACACCCAGGCCGCCTACGCGGTGGCCATCATCTCGCTGCTGGGGATGATCGTCACCTGGCGGATGAGCCGTGGCCTGAAGAAGCGGGATTCGGAACTGCGTAACGAGCTGGTCCACCGCCGCAAGGCGGAGAATGGCTATGCCCTGCTGTCCCGCCAGTTTCAGTCGGTACTGGATGGCCTGCCCCACGGCATCGGCCTTTACGATGGCCAGCGCAACCGATTATGGGGGAACGATAAGGCCCAGGCGTTCCTGTCGGTCAAACACCAACTGGTCAACGCCAACGGACCGCTGGACCTGGACGCCGCCATTGTTGCGGTGCTGAAAAGTGGCGCCGCCTCGGTGGAGCACTATCAGGATGACCAGGGCCGCCACTGGGAGCTGCGCTGCCACCCCCTGCTGCAGCGCCAGGTGGTGGTGATGGGTCTGGACATTACTGAGCAGGTTCTGCTGCGTCAGGAAAACGACAAGGCCAGTCGACTTGCCAGCCTTGGCGAGCTCTCCGCCGGCGTGGCCCATGAAATCAACAACCCCACCGGGCTGATCCTGCAACAGGTGGCCCTATTGGCCGACGCACTGCCGGACCTCAAACCCGCCTGCGACGCCTACGAACAGGACGATCCCTTCTGGGAAGTCGCCGGACTGCCGCCTCAGCGGGCGCTGAGCGAGTTACAGCACTGCCATGAAAGCATCCACGACAGTGCCCGCCGCATCAGCACCATCGTCAGCGATTTGAAGCGCTACGCTCAGCCGGACCACGAACACCTGACCCAGGCCATCAGCCTCAACGCGGTGGTGGAGACCGCGCTGCGCCTCACCACCAACCAGCACAAGGCGTTTCAGCTGACCACCGAGCTGTGCCCCACCCTGCCGATGATCCAGGCTCAGCAGCAGGCGATGGAGCAGGTCTTGATCAACCTGATTCAGAACGCCTGCCATGCCCTGCCTACCGAAGGCGGACAGTTGTGGATCCGCACCGGCAGCGTGGACGATCGCCCCTTTCTGGAGGTGGAGGACAATGGCCACGGCATGAGCCCCGAAATTCGCGACCGCATCATTGAGCCCTTCTTTACCACCCGACGCGCCGAGGGCGGCACCGGCCTGGGCATGGCAGTTTGCGCCCGGATCCTGGCTGAACACCAGGCTCAGATGAACATCGATTCCACGCCGGGGCAAGGCACCCGGATCCGCATTCTGTTTCCGCCGGAGAAACTGGCATGAGCCACACCAAATCCATCCTGATCGTTGATGACGAAGCCAGCTGGCTTCGCAGCATGACCATGACCCTGAACCGGTTGGTGCCCGATGCCCTGCTGGAGACCTGTCTCGACAGCCGCAAGGTGATGGACCGGCTCGGTCAAAGCCCCTTCTCCCTGGTGCTGCTGGACCTGACCATGCCCTACATCAGTGGCGAGATGCTGCTGGAGCAGATCCGCCGCCAGCACCCTCAGGTGCGGGTCATCATTGTCACCGGAGTGAACGAAGTGGACACCGCCGTGCGCTGCATGCGCAAAGGCGCCTACGACTTTTTCGTCAAAACCGGTGAGGTGGCGGCCATGGCCGCCAGCGTCAAACGGGCGCTTGAGATCGCCAACCTGGAACAGGCCTACCTCAACCTCAGCAGCCGCTTCCTCGATAAGCTGCTGAAAACCCCACAGGCGTTTTCCGACATTCTGACCTGCTCCGAGTCGATGCTGGACATCTTCCGCTACATCGAAGCGCTGTCAGTCAGTCGCCAGCCCATGGCGATATGCGGTGAAACCGGCACCGGCAAGCACCTGTTTGCCAAGGCGATTCACCAAACCAGCTGCCCCGATGAACCCTTCGTCTCGATCCACCTGGCCAGCCTAAATACCGCCGCGGTGGACGACACCCTGTTCGGCCACGTAAAAGGCGCCTTTGCCGGGGCAGACAGCCATCGAGCAGGATTGGTGCGCAGCGCTGGCAACGGCGTGCTGTTTATCGACGGCATCGATGAGTTGCCACCGGAGGTCCAGGGCAAACTGGTGACACTGGTGCAAACCGGCGAATACTTCCCGCTGGGTTCCGATCGCAGCCTGCAGAGCCAGTGCCGGGTCGTGTGTGCCGCCAGCCAGCCGCTCAGCGATCTGTTTGAACAGGGCCGCCTGAAAGAGGACCTTTACTACCGCTTGCGGGCCCATCAAATCCAACTGCCGCCACTGCGGGAGCGCCCGGCAGACCTGCCGCTGCTGCTGAGCCACTTTGTCCATCGCGCCTGCGACGATCTGGAAAAAGCGCCGCTGCAGATCGACGAAGCGGTGTTCCCCCTGCTCAAGGCTTACCCCTTCCCGGGCAACGTCCGGGAACTGGAAGCGCTGGCCTACGATGCAGTCAGTCGCAGCACAGGAGCCGCCCTGTGCCTCGACCCCTTCAGCAGCCTGGTGCGGGATGTCAGCCCCAGCACCGTGCCAGACCGGCTGGTGTTTCCCGCTGAACTGCCCACTCTGGCTCAGGTCGGTGACCTGTTGATTGCCGAAGCGATGAGCCGCACCGCCGGCAACCAAAGTGCCGCGGCCGCGCTACTGGGGCTCAGCCAACCGGCGCTGAGCCGACGTCTGGCCAAGGGCAAAGCCGAGTAACCCGACAATGTGAACTGGCGCAAACCGTGGTTTTCTTTGAAAGCCACGGCCATCACACCCGCCAAACACACTCCCCCCGCAAAGAAAAGTGACAGCAAGTGCAATTGCGATCCGCCTCACAATGGCGATCGCTTTTGTGCACTACTATAACGGGCTCTTGCCTACCCCCCATTTTTCTTGCGGGTTACCATCGTGCCACATAGAGCTCACCTGTTTTCACTAAAGGTTGGCCACGCACTGTCTCAAGCTTGCGTTGCCGAACCCTATAACGGTCGTCGTTTCGGCCAGGATCTGCTGGCCGGCATCACCGTCGGCATCATCGCCATCCCCCTGGCCATGGCGTTGGCCATCGCCAGCGGCGTGCCGCCCCAGTACGGCCTCTACACCGCGGTTATCGCCGGTTTCCTGATCGCCCTGACCGGCGGCTCCCGCTTCAGCATCTCCGGCCCCACCGCCGCGTTTGTGGTGCTGCTGTTCCCCATCGCCGAGCAGTTCGGGCTGGCAGGCCTGCTGCTGGCCACGGTGATGTCCGGCGTCATCCTGGTGGTGATGGCGCTGCTGCGGCTTGGGCGCCTGATCCAATACATTCCGGAATCGATCACCTTAGGCTTTACCGCCGGTATCGGTGTGGTGATCGCCACCCTCCAGCTGAAGGATTTCTTTGGCCTGGATGTGGCCAGCATGCCGGAACACTATTGGGATAAAGTGGCGACGTTGGTCGCTGCCGCCCCCACTGCGCACTGGCCCAGCCTGCTGGTTGCCGGCGTGACCCTCGCCACCATGCTGCTCTGGCCCAAACTGAAACTGCCGGTGCCTGCCCACCTGCCAGCGGTGGTGATCGGCAGCCTGATTGGCCTCTACCTGAACCAGCACGGTCTCGCTGTTGACACCATCGGCAGTCGTTTCAGCTACACCCTGGCCGATGGCACCACCGGCTTTGGCATCCCGCCGGTGATGCCGGAGTTCCAGTGGCCCTGGCTGCAGCCGGGCCCCGATGGCCAGGCCCTGACCATCAGCTGGTCACTGGTGCAGGCGCTGCTGCCCTCAGCTTTTGCCATCGCCATGCTAGGTGCGATTGAATCGCTGCTCTGTGCAGTGGTGCTGGATGGCATGACCAAAACCCGCCACAGCGCCAACAGTGAACTGCTGGGCCAGGGCCTGGGCAACATTGTCGCGCCCTTCTTCGGCGGCATTCCTGCCACCGCTGCCATTGCGCGCTCGGCTGCCAACGTCAAAGCCGGTGGCCAAAGCCCGGTGTCCGGCATGATCCACGCCATCGTGGTATTGCTGGCGCTGGTGGCGCTGACCGGCGTGCTGGCTTACATCCCGATGTCCGCCATGGCCGCGCTGTTGCTGGTGGTCGCCTGGAACATGAGTGAAGCCCCCAAAGCGGTGCACCTGCTCAAAACCGCGCCGCGCAGCGACATTCTGGTGTTCCTGATCTGCTTCAGCCTGACCGTGGTGTTCGACATGGTGATCGCCATCAGTGTGGGGATTGCCCTTGCTGCCCTGCTGTTTATGAAAGAGGTGGCAGAGATGACCCGGGTACGGGAGATCAGTGACGACCCCCGCTATGTGCAACGCCCGCTGCCGGAAAACACCGCCGTCCTGAAAGTGGAAGGCCCGCTGTTTTTCGCCGCCGCCGACAACGTGTTCGGGGAGATCAGCCAGCTCAGTCGCGACTGCCACACCATCGTATTGCAGATGTACAGCGTGGCGCTGCTGGACGCCGGTGGCTTGTCAGCCCTCAATAAATTGATTGAGCGTTGTCAGGAGAACGGGACCCGGCTGTTGATCTGCGAACTGCAGTTCCAGCCCCTGAAAACCCTGGCCAAGGCCAAGGTGGAACCGATTGAGGGCGTGGTGCACTTCTACCCCAGCCTGGACGATGCGCTGGAAGCGGTGTAAGCCACGGTTAAATGTAAGGAAATGTGATCGAGTCGCTGTCGAGTGAATGTGAATCGGCGTATTGTCTTTGTCACGCAAACGTTCCTCCCCTAATCGAACGTGTGCTTCCGTTCCCTGCAAAAACGGAACAACCCGGGCCTGGCCCGGGTTTTTTATGTCCGTTCATCAGCCTGAATTCAGCTGAGGTCGAGCACCTTACTGCCGGCACTGACCGACAGACGCTGACGGCGACTCTCATCCAGCGCGTACTGCTCAGACTTGATGTCACTGACGAACTGCCACTCCGCCTCGGCTTTGTCGGCGGTGAAGGTAACGGTCATAAAGCCCCGGTCCGCCGCATTCAGGTACGCCAGTCCGGACACCAGCGAAACGATGCCCGCTTCGGTGGACAGAACATCCTCCGGCGCAATGCCGAGGTATTCCTCCAGCCCGGGTGAACTGACCGACGCAGTGGCAAACTCCACTCCAACCGCTTCCCCCTGCAGGGTGCTCAGGTTGTTGGCCCAGGCGTTATGGGTATCCCCTGCCAGCACCACCAGATTGGCGTTGGCCGCCAGTGCCGTGCCCAGTACCACTTCCCGCTCATAGGCATAGCCATCCCAGGCATCGAGGTTATAGGGGATGCTGGGCAGTTGCAGAGTGGCGATCACCTCCGGCGTGAGGCGGCTGGCGTTGGCCAGCAGATAGGCCTGCTCCTCCTGAGTCAGGGTATCCCCCGCCTGCGCACGTTGCGCCAGCTGGGCGATGTAGGCCAGATCAGCAAACTCCTGAATGCTCATCTGCTGGGTGGCGATGGCCGCCGGCAGTACCATCTGCCCCATCAGCACCTGCTGGCCCAACACTTGCCAGGTGGCGCTGTGGCTAAGCAGCGTGCCCTGCAGCCAGGACAGTTGCTCATCCCCCAGCAGGGTACGGTTGCTGTCGCTGACGTCGGCAGTAAACGCCGCCGCGTCGAACACGCCGGTAGTGGCGTCGATGTAGTTGGCGTAGTCCAACTGCTGGTCACGGCCAATCACCCGGGTGTCGAGCATGTGCAGACCCACCAGTTCGCCAAAGTTGAAGCTGCGATAGATGATGTCACTGGTGTCCATGTTGGCCGGCGGGCGGATCGGCAGCCACTCGAAGTAGGCCTGCAACGCCATCAACTGGCGGGCGTCGTACTCGCCCTCACCGTCGTTGTGGTTCTCCGCCCCGTCACGCCAGGCGTCATTGGCGATCTCATGGTCATCCCACACTGCGATAAAGGCGTGGGCCGCGTGGGCCGCCTGCAGATTGGCGTCGGTGCGGTACTGGGCGTAACGGGTGCGGTAATCGGTCAGGGAGAGCAACTCGTTGGCCGGTTCCACCTGACGCCCCAGCGCCTCAGCGTCTTCGCTGGCGTAACCGCCCTGCCCGTACTCATAGAGGTAATCCCCCAGGTGCACCACCGCATCCAGCTCCTGCTCGGCCACGCCTCGGTAGGCATGAAAATGGCCCGCCGGGTAGTTGGCACAGCTCACCACCGCCAGACGGACGGATTCCACCGCGCCCACCGGCAGGGTTTTGCCGTGCCCTACCGGGCTGACGGCTTCGCCACTGCTGAAGCGGTAGAAGTAGGACTGGCCGGACTCCAGCCCGACCGCGTCCACCTTAACGGTGTAGTCGCGTTCGACGCTGGTAGTGGTACTGCCGGTGGTCACCAGCTGGGTAAAGTCGGCGTCGCTGGCCACCTCCCAACTGACAGTGATCTCGCCATCCTGCTCCGGGGTCACGCGGGTCCAGAGGATCAGCGCATTGGTGGTGGGATCGCCACTGGCGACACCGTGCAAAAAGCTGACGCTGGCCTGAGCCACCTCATCGTCATTGTCATCGCTGCAGCCAGCAAGGCCCATTGAAAGCACCGCACTGCCGGTGCCCAGCGCCGAGGCTTTCAGAAAGTGGCGGCGAGAAAATCCCTGTTTCATGGTTGCATTCCTTGGTTGCACACGCGTTCTCGGCAACATACTGGCAACAGTTTGTGTCAGGCAAGTGACGCCTCGGGTCAGGCCCCGTTGTCTGAAAATGCCACCTGGGTCATTCCCGGCCTTGCGGCTTCTGCTCCGACTCCCCCGGCGGCGCCTGTTGCCAGAGATCACCAATCAGATCGCTGTCAGCTGCCTCAGTGTTGCTGGCCTCCTGTTCCGTTTCATCCTCCCAGTCATAGCGTTTTACCGCAGGCTTAGGGTCCATCCGCCACCACAACAGCGCAGCGATAACGCCCGCGATCGCCCCAGACAGATGGGATTCGTAGGAGATGCCGGGTTCGCGGGGAAAGATGGAGTAGATCATGCCGCCGAACAGGAAGAAGGCGATCATCATCAGGGCAATGGAGCGTTTGTCCCGGCGCAGCAGGCTCACCAGAAACAGGAAGAAAAACAGGCCATGGGTGACACCACTGGCGCCAAAGTGCTGGCTGGGGCGGCCAAACAGCCACACCCCGATGCCGGAGCCCAACCACACCAGCCCCAGCACCCGCCAGCGGCTGTTAGGGTAGCCAAAGAACAGCGCTGCGCCCAACACCAACACACCAACGCTGTTGGCCGCCAGGTGGGACAAAGAACCGTGGATCAGCGGCGCAAACAGCACGCCCCAGAGGCCACTCAGGGTCTGTGGCTGCACGCCCAGCACCGACAGATCCGCGCCGCTTATCAGCTCCACCGCCTTGATGCCCCAGAGCAGCGCCAGGAATACCCCGGCCGCCATCAGGCCCTGCTGTAACTTCTGGTCCGGTTTACTCTTCGCCATTCCCGCTCCTTGCGCTGCGCTGATACTGCTAGCTATGGGGGCATTGCTGTGCTTTTCAAGCATACGGGCCTATCGTCAGTTGCGACCAAATCCCCCTTTACCTCGTCATTCGGGTCAGCAACACTGAGGCTCGATCCAATCCAAACCGGGAGCCCGAATCATGAGTCACACCATGCCCCTGCTCGGCGCAGGCACCTTCCGCCTGAAACAGGATGACGCTTACCAGTCGGTATTGACCGCCCTAAAGCAGGGCTATCGCCATATCGATACCGCCCAGATCTACGGTAATGAAGCGGAAGTAGGCCGGGCGATTCAGGACAGCGGCCTGCCCCGTGACGACGTGTTTATCACCACCAAGGTGTGGCTGGACAAACTGGATGACGCCCACTTTCTTGCCAGCGTCGAGGAGAGCCTGAGCAAGCTGAAAACCGACTACGTAGACCTGCTGCTGATCCACTGGCCGCTGATGGATGGCACCGTGCCGATGGAAAGCTATCTGACTCAACTGTATGTGGCACAGCAACGCGGCCTGACCCGCCATATCGGCGTCTCCAACTTCACCTGCCAGCAGCTGGATGATGCCATCGACATCCTCGGCCCCGGTCGCCTCTACACCAACCAGATTGAGGTGCACCCCTTCCTGCAAAATCGCACCGTGGTGGAACACTGCGAGGCCAATGACATTTTGGTCACCGCTTACATGCCGCTGGCCGTAGGGCGCGTGCTGGAGGAACCGGTCATCGTTGCCGTCGCAGAGCAAGCAGGCTGCACCCCTGCCCAGGCCACTCTGGCCTGGATCCGCCAACTGGGCATGGCCACCATCCCCTCCTCCACCAACCCCGACCACCTGCAAGCCAACCTGGATTCCCAACAAGTGGTATTGAGTGCGGAACAGATGGCCGCATTTGAGGGACTGGACCGGGGCTTGCGACTGGCTGACCCGGATTTTGGGCCGGATTGGGATTAAGGTGCAGAACATTTTGGTTGTGGGGGATAGGCCCTGTCTTCGGATTTCCGTGGGCAACAGGCCCGCGGACTGAACTCTCACCCCGGTGGCGGCGTAAGGGGGTCTATTAGCTCGGCTCACTCAACCTGAAGCTGGAATCACCGTGATTAAGGCTGGGTTAAAGGCAACCTGCCGCTGATTCGGTATATTAAACAATGACTCATAAACCAAGATACGAGGACCCGACTATCAAACAGCATCACACCGAACCAACTGCGCGCCGCAGCCCTTGGGTCAAGCTGGGCGTTCTCGCCACGCTGGTACTGGCAGCTGTCATGGTGTTTAACGCGATTCCGAAAGGGTTTAAGACGACACATGAAGAGATCGGCACAGGAAAACCGGCCGTGGTGTTTGTCTACGACCCCAACTTCACCGTCAGCAACGCCCAGACAGAACAGATGAATGAGGCCCGACGCCAGATTGGCGATACGGCGTTCTTTTTGATCGCTCGGGTAGGCTCACCAACCGGTGAGGAGTTCCGTTCCAGATATCGGGCCAACTCCGCTGAAATTCTGCTGTTCTCGCCTTCCGGGCAGTTGCTGGAGCGAGACCGCGCCGTGAGGAGTGCAGGCAATATCATCCAATGGCTGCAGTCCGCCAGTGCCAACACAGGTGGCGATGCCAGGTAAACCGGTCAGCGCAGACTGTCGGTTAACGCTCGCCTAATTGGCTTAGAAGTCCCGTGACGGCCTGTTGTTAGTAGGACCGTTGCCTGAAAAATGAGTGTGCTGTGCACGAGAGACAAAACAGCCCGAAGGAGCGATCCTTCGGGCTGTTTATTGGGTGCCTGGCTCCACTTGGTTAAGCCCGTTTCGGTTCAGCGTGCGAAGCCAAACGTAGCGTGCGCCTGTGGCGCACGAACAATCCGAGAATGTGGCAGAAAGCGCCCCAAGGGGTCATTTAAGCTTTCGATTACTCTGAATGCTTAAACTCTAACGACGAAGTACCGCGACCCATCGTCCCAGGTTTAACAAGCTGGTCAGCGAAGCAGCGACATAGGTCAGTGCCGCTGCCTTGAGGATTTTCTCCGCATGTTTCAGGTCACCGTCGTGCAGATACTCGCCTTTCTCCAGAAGCGGCAGCGCCTTGCCATAGCTGGCATCAAACTCAACCGGAAGGGTAATCAGGTGCACCAGGGTACTCAGTGCCATCGAAACAACGCCAATCACTATCGTTAATGCCCCAGCCTGCGGAAGGCGAGTCAGGAGCAAGATAATCGGAGTCGCCATGAGCATAATGCCGGCAAGACGCTCACCCGCCATTGCGGCCTTAACCAGTTTCTGTCGCGCCAGGAACAACGATTCGCCGCGTGAATCCTGAATGGCATGCCCCACCTCATGAGCGGCAACCGTCACTGCCGTCAACGAGTATCCGGAGTAGTTTGTCGGCGTCAGGCGCACGGCCTTAGCTGTCGGGTCATAATGATCACCGACAGCGGTCTCCTCTACCAGGACGTCTCCCAGGCCGTGGCTGTCGAGCAGATGGCGAGCGAGTTCACCACCGCTACCCTGCTTGCGGTAACGATCGGCCGGCTGTCCGTACTTTTCCATCACATGCTTGACCCACATCCCCGGCAAGAAGACGCCTAATGTGATGATGAGTAAGATGATTATCCAGATCATGTAAATCGCTGTGTCATGAGCATTTGTGCGCCTACCGATCATTGTACGCATAAAGTTGCGCAAGAGGTGCTTGCCGACGATTGTCTGCTTCAGAATTTGGCGCCAACCGGAAACGACTTTGGCCGATGAGCGAAGCGACCTGCCCTTGCGATGCTAAACACCTGAAAATGACTAAGGTGGGTGTCCCGTTAAGTCTGCCCGAATCCACTGGGTTTACGTGGGCCACAGGCCCACGCTACGGTTAACGCCGCGGCTTCGACTCAAGGCGCAAAACCGGCCGTAGCGTGCGCCTGTGGCTCGCGAGCTGAACAGGAAAATGGTAGCGCTCGCCATTCGCCTGCCCTGTATCTTTGATAAGCATCAAATGGATATCCCGTTCGACGACCGAGTATATCTTCTCAAGTAGCCACATTTTTTATAGCTTTGGTACTACCTGTAAATCCAAACTGGCAAGTGCCACAAATCCTGATGAAGATATTTAGCCCCATTCTGATTGCTGCAGCTTTCGGCGCTTCCGCCGGGAATCTCGAAAACAATCGATGGGAAGTTTCCTATGGCGATAATACCTGCTACGCCCGTTCAATGCTGCCAATCACCCAGGCCATTGAAAACACCCAAATCTCTGTGGTGGTTGCGTTAACGCGGCCAGAATCCAATGTTTCGATTAGAGGGGAACAGGTTCGAGGCAGGATCATTCAAATTCAGATAGTAGAGGGTGACTCAGCCGTTAAGCCGCAAGAGCTCTTTATTGGTACCGGAGCATTGAGGTTTCAGGCAACCAGCCAGACCGAGTCGGAATCCGGTTGGTTGTATTTTTTGCTGGGCGAAGAAGCCGATGCCGTATGGGCCGCTACGCTTAATAATCAGGATATGGTTATAGACGCCGGGGACCTGGGAAGGTTTAGCTTTTCACTCACTGGGACAGATATCGCTGAAGCAATGGTGAGCGCATGCTCCAAAGTAAGCAGGTAACTGGCAACGCTCTCACACTTTAGTTCGATAGGAAATAACGACCATTAATCGAAATGCCGGCCCATTGAATAAATGAGAGGCACGTATCTCTGGCAAGATTATTATACTCAGCACTTCCGGTAAACCAGCACATTTTCATCACCACTCATTGCACCAAATCGAGAGGCGCCGGAGTCAAAAAACATTTCACCACATGTGCATTCATAATCATCGTTAATCATCGAATGCATAAGATCACCACACATTATGCAACGAAGGTAAATGGCATCATCTCTAGTCCATCCCGCACCCGGTCCCGTACACTCTGGTCCTCGACCCAAAAGCGAATACCCATTTATAGGTCTATCAACTACTGAATTCATAGCTACCTTTTATCAATCCTTTCTATAGATTATACCCAGAATAATCAAATTGAGTATTCAGCAAAACTCCAATTATGTTAGCTGATCTACATAACCTTCCTTTTGTCCATCTGGTGCAGACTCTTCCATGAATTCGTGCAAGTAACCAACCCAGCAAGAGGGATTGCCTTTTTCATCGCAGAAAAACAATCCAAAATCAGATATTTCATTACTTTTTCCAACTTTTGATTTTGCTTTTGAAGCGACTCCCATATCAATCACACCAATAACCTCAGATAGTGCCATATACTGTGATATGTTGATAACCTCTGCTATGTCAGAGTCGGACATTCCAACAGAGCGCATATGGGATAGATGCCTGCCAAACCTTTTTATGTAATTAGCTGCTCCAGAAACTTGCGATCCTTTGATATATATATCAATCCAAGAAGTGTCATCCTTACTTACAATCGAGCTCCATAACTCCTTGATCAGGCAGAATCTATCAATATCTTCCTTAGGCACATCTTCCTTGAACCCGAAGGATTCTGGGCTTGCACCTAACTCCTTCATCAACTTAAAGCGATCCATTTTCATCTCCACGCTAACTTATAAAAGCATAATTATTGCGACTGTACTGATAACCGGATGTACTGATAACCGGATGTACTGATAACCGGACACCCACATTTTCGTCCTTACGCCATGACATGCAGGGAAGCTTCAATACGACTCAGCATCCGGCGATCCGCCGTCGCCGAGCTAAAAACAACTAGACAGGGTCGTGACAAGCTACGGGTAATTAAGGTCGTCAAAGAGTGCGCCCAATTAACTTTCACTACGTACCATAATATAATCAAACCCTTGTGCAACTTTTGTAATATTGGTTTAATTATTCTACCCACTCTACTCCAATGTATCCTTCCCTGTAATATAGGGAGACATTGTCCTTTTCAGAAAGAATGGTTCTTAGCCCCTTTAAAAAGTTCTCACTTACGTCAAAAGCCCTTACATTTCTTTGTCCACATTTATAAATCCCGTTGTCTGTTACCTGCTCCATAAAGTACTTGTATCTATTGTCAGCCAATCCATCATAGCCCAGTGCCCCAATATATTCACTACCACCACGCAAAGGCTCTACAATGTCGTAGAAGTGAATATTTTCTCCATCAACACTTTCTATATCAAAATCACATGGTTTTTTGTAAAGAACTAATCTACTCACGTGAGAATATTTGATCTCTTTAGATTCATGGCCCATTGCAACAGAACCATTTTGTTCATATAGGATTGAAAAACAAACCAACATCCCAACAACGAAAGAAAATAGAGATATAAAAACCGAATTCATATTCATTGTTATATTTCTCTAATCGGTAGGTCAGCGCATTCGTCGCATCTGACACTAGTGGCAAGTAAAAAAAGACCAAATAGGATCAGCTCAAGCTAGCAACTATAACCTTTTAAATCAATATCTTGTGTATTGAACGAGACTGTCTGTGCAATCGCAGAGAAATAGGTGCCATGACCCTAGAGCACCCGGCTTTGGCGCCAAAACAGCCAGCCAATGAGTCAGCTCCCAAGACCAAAGGGATGACCATCTTTGCATCCGCAGGAAAACCGGTAATTGGAAACCGGTCTAATTGGACATATATGGACGCCCTCAAAAGCACAAGTCGTGTTGATGGAGGACGGCATGCTGACATATATCCGGCGTCATAATGGAGGCATTGCTTGCTCCGCGCCTTGATGTGTTCCGTACTTCGCCGCCTTTACACCCACACGAGCTTTATCGACTCTTGTCCAGATCAGGCTCTCGCGAAGCCGGTGTAACCGTTTAACCATCAATACCTTGCATTGCTTTCGAGTGTACTCTCTTCCTGGTGTTCTGAGCTAATCGCTAGCTAGCATGAAATGCTTTAGACAACTCGAAGTGGCCATCTCTTGCCGTTAGGCACCAAGCGATCCAACACAACTTGTTGGCCAGTGCAACGATGGCTTTGTGCTTGCCCCTGCGCATGACTAACTGTTTGAGCCATCGGCCAAGCGCATCGTCTTTTCCCACGCCACAGCGCAGAACACTTCTTGCTCCATGGATTAGTAAGGTGCGTAGACGTCGGTTGCCATTCTTGCTGATCCCCCCAAGTTGTAGTGTCCCACCGGAACTGTGCTGCCTGGGAACCAGCCCCACCCAAGCTGACATTTGCCGACCATTGCTGAATTGAGTCCCATCACCGACTTCGGCCAACAGCGCAGAAATGGTAACCGGGCCTAGTCCTGGCACCGATGACAACGCGCGCCAGCGTGCTTGTTGCTTGACCAGTTGATTCAGCTCGTTGTTAATACCATCCAGATCGAGTGACAACAAACGTAAGTCATCGGCCATATCACGCAGTAGACGACGGGCCACGACGGTCAATTCGTTTTCGGCGTCTTCAAGAGCTTCTGGCAACCTTTGTCGGAATTTCTCAATGGTGCGTGGAAAAACAACGCCGTACTCTGCCGCAATGCCGCGCATCAGGTTAACCAGCGCAGTGCGCTGCTCGACAAGCCGGTCACGAACGCACAGCGTGGCTTTTAAGTCTTGTTGTGCCAGAGTCTTTACCGGAACGAAGTGAATATTGGGCCGAAACACCGCTTCACAGATGGCAACGGCGTCGGTAGCGTCATTCTTTTGGGTGCGGCACAGGGCTTTGACATGTTGCGTTGGAATAATTCGAGGGGCTAGGCCCATTTTTGAGAATGTGCGAGCCCAGTGATGTGCTGAAGCGCAAGCTTCCATAGCGACGAGAGTGCCAGGAGGCAGTTGCCTCATCGCATCCAGCAGTTTTGCTCGAGGAACTTTCTTGTTGGAGATCACTGCGTTGTCGTCAGACATAAGGCAAAGCTGAAAGACCGCCTTGGCTAAATCAATCCCAGCAACTTTAATAGTCATGATGGACGCTCCTTTTGCCTGTTGAATTAAGGGGTAAAACTTAATTCTGGCGCACTGACGCCGTTTGGGTGGGGCGTCCATCTCATCACCCACTTTTGCATCAGCATCGCTAGCACAAACCTTTCCTTACCCTTTCCATCGAAATCTCCGCCCGATTAGTGACACTCAGCCGGACTGTTGACCCCATTCGTTCCACAACCTGACACATCTGCCGCTTGATAGACATAGCCACGCCTACACTGACGTGCATTACGGTCAAGGTTGGAGTTAATCGATGTCTCTACGCGGCAAACAAGCGGCTGGCGTTACCTGAACCACGTATTCGAGCCGCCTCATGATGATTTTGGCAACGCCGCAAACTGGTTAATGTGCCGGCGCGACAGCCGAATTGGTACTCAAAGCCCTGAGTCAGGGTGAGCCAGTTGCTAAGAGAAATGCCCAGACGGGTGGTTAAGTCGGGTGTGGTTTCGGCTATGTGCCCGGGTTTATTCAGCCGTTGAGCACGTCCGGTAAACTCCACCACCTCCAGGTAGTCATTCAGGTGACAAGGCAGCGTGTCGCCGTTGTCTTCGTCTTCGTCTGTACGAAACCGCTTTAGTGGTTGTGGCTGCTGGCCGTTAAGGGCTGCTCTGATGCGTAGTTGAATGCTGGTGTGCTCTGAGGTTTCCGGTGTACGGGCGATATTGGCCCGAATCGGGTTAAGATCGACATACGCCATGCAGGACAGCAGCGCTTGTTCATCCAGCAGAGCCTGGGACTTAAACCGCCCCTCCCAGAAACGACCTGTGCAGCCGTCTTCACGATTCGCCATCCGGGCGATGGGTTCGTTCAGTGCCCGCATAAACCAACTGATGTCCATCAGGCGTTTTCGATAGGTCTCTGCTAGCAGTTCAACCCTCAGACGCTCCGCCTTTGGCATAAGGTCGTACTCTTCAGGCTGACAATATCGTTGAGTTAGAGGCGTACCGTTATAGAGTGTGTGCCAGCGTTCCAATACGGTGCGGGTATCCCAACCCTCAGCCTTTTGGTGTTCAACGCAAAGCACCACATGGGTATGATTACTCATCACCGCAAAGGCACACACGCTGATGGCGAAGATATCCGTCAGCCTGAGCAGTCGCTTTTCTACCCATCCCCGACGGTGTTCATAACTTTTTCCGGTGTGAGGGTCCTCGCCACACAAAAAGCCTTGGCGCACACAGCGACTGATGCAGTGGTAATAGCAGGTGTCCTGCAAACTGATTTGGTTTCGACGGGGTTGGGGCATAGGACACTCCAGGCTCACTGTTAGTCACTAACCAACAACCTACCCGCGCTCTAACCTGAAATGGCGTAACTTCGAGTTAAATCAGATTAAAAGTGGGTGTCTTCCTAGATTTCTGGCCTGAACCGGGCTGCTCATTACCGCTGCAACCGCCAGAATCTTCAACAACTTCATGGTACTTCCTGTACGGGGTTTCAAATGTTCTGGCAGGTGTTATATCGGTTTTGCTTTCCCTTGTCTGCAACAAACAAAAAAGCCCGCATCACTGCGGGCTTTCTTAATTAACCAACCAGAATCAGGCGGCGACAACGCGCGCGGCGCACACCTTGTATTCCGGGATCTTGGCTTCCGGGTCCAGCGCCGGGTTGGTCAGCACGTTGGCGGCGGCTTCGACAAAGTGGAACGGCACAAACACCACGCCGGGCTGCATCCGCTTGGTGATGAAGGCCGGTACCTCTACTTCACCGCGACGGGTGGCCACCTTGATGCGCTGGCCATTGGTGAGGCCAAGGCGCTCGGCGTCCGCCACCGCAATCATCGCCACCGGGCCCGCCATCAGGTCAAGACCGGGGGTTTTACGGGTCATCGTGCCGGTGTGGAACTGGGCCAGCTGTCGACCGGTGGTCAGTACCAGCGGGTAGTCGTCACAGGGCAGCTCTGCCGCCACCCGGAACGACACCGGCGCCAGCTGGGCGCGCTCGCTCAGCATAAAGCGCTCGGTGTGCATAACCGGCGTGCCGGGGTGCTGGACATCGGGACAGGGCCACTGCAGTGACTCGGTCTCGGTGCGCTCCCAGGTGATGCCACGGTAGCTCGGGGTGACCTCACAAAGCTCATCGCAGATCGCCCGCTCGTCGGCGTAGTGCCAGTCCACGCCCATGGCGTTGGCCACCGCCTGCAGAATCGCCCAGTCGGCGCGGGCTTCACCCGGTGCACGCACGGCGGCGTTCAGGCGCTGAACCCGGCGCTCGGTGTTGGTGAAGTGGCCGGTTTTTTCGGCGAAGGCAAATGCCGGCAGCACCACGTCCGCCAGTTGCGCGGTTTCGGTCAGGAAGATGTCCTGCACCACCAGGAACTCCAGCGCGTTCAGCGCTTCCAGCACGTGATGTTGATCCGGATCGGACAGCACCGGGTTTTCCCCCATCACGTACAGGCCCTTAATCTGGCCCTCCGCCATGGCGTCGATCATCTCGGTCAGCTTCAGGCCCGGATCACGGGGCAATACGGTGCCCCAGTACGCCTGGAAGCGATCAATCAGGCCGTCATCCGGCAGTTTCTGGTAACCCGGCAGATAGTTGGGCAGTGCCCCCATATCGCAGGCACCCTGCACATTGCTCTGGCCACGCAGCGGGTTGATGCCGCCACCGGCCACGCCGATGTTGCCGCACAGCAGCTGCAGGTTGGCCAGCGAACGAACGTTGTCGGTGCCGGTGGTGTGCTGGGTGATGCCCATGGCGTAGTACACCGCAGTACGGTCAGCAGTGCCGATCAGCCGCGCCAGCTCGACGATCTGATCCGCCGCGATGCCGGTAACGGCGGCGGCGTTGTCAAGGCTGTACTCGGGACGCATCACTTCCGCTTTGAGCTCATCCAGCCCCTCGGTGCGGGCGGCCAGATAGGCATCGTCCTGCCAACCCTGACGCAGGATCTCCTGCATCACCGCGTTGAGCAGCATCACGTCGGTGCCGGGGCGCTGGCTGAGGTAGAGATCGGCGTGGAAGGCCATGTCGATCTTACGCGGGTCGATCACGACCAGACGGGCGCCCTGCTTCACCGCGCGCTTCAGGTGCGAGGCGATAATCGGGTGCGCGTTGCTGGTGTCGGAGCCGATGATCAGGATCAGGTCGGACTCAGCGATGCTGGGGATGTCGTTGGTCATCGCGCCGCTGCCCACCGCCGGTTCCAAGCCGGTGACTGTGGTGGCGTGGCAAAGACGCGCGCAGTGGTCAACGTTGTTGGTGCCCAGCGCCACACGGACAAACTTCTGGAACAGGTAGTTGTCTTCGTTGGTGGCCTTAGCCGAGGAGAAACCGGCCAGCGCGTTGCTGCCGTGCTCGGATTTCAGCTCGGTCAGGCGGGCCGCGACGTACGCGATGGCATCGGACCAACTGGCCGGTTGCAGTTCACCATTACGGCGGATCAGCGGCTGGGTCAGGCGCTCAGGCGAGGCGATAAAGTCAAAGCCAAAGCGGCCCTTGACGCAGAGCATGCCATCGTTGACCGGCGAGCCCTCTACCCCGGTGACTTTCACCACCTGGTTTTTCGCCTCATCGACGTGCAGGGTCAGGCCACAGCCGACACCGCAGTAGGTGCAGATGGTGTTGACCTTCTTGTACTCGTCCTTCTGGCCGTGCTGATGCTGGGTTTTCGCGGTGATCGCGCCCACCGGGCAGGCCTGAATGCACATGCCGCACTGGGCACAGTCGGAGGTGGCCATCAGCTCGCCATCGGCCACCTGAACCCGGCACATCGGGGCACCGTCAGGGAAGCGCAGCACATTGTGGACGCCCTGCTCACGGCAGGCCTGTACGCACTGGCCGCAGCTGATGCAGCGGTTGCGATCCAGACGGATAAAGGGCGAGCTTTCGTCCACGGCAAACTTTTGCGGCGCGGGTTTCAGCAGGTCTTCGTCGCGGATGTGGTACTCGGTGGCGTAGTCGCGCAGGTCACAGCTCTGGCTCTTCTGACAACCACAGGCCAGGCAGCGGGCCGCTTCGGCAATCGCCTCATCGACACCGAAACCCAGCTCGACTTCATCGAACGAGCCGGTGCGGCGCTCGCCCAGAAGCTCCGGCATTTTCAGGCGGGCTTTAAACGGAATTTCGTCGTAGTAGCGGGCTTCCACCTCTTTGAGGCTGGCCGCTTTACGGGCGTTGAACTGAACCGGGTCGAGGCGGAACTGGCCCTCTTTAAAGAAGCGCAGCATCGCTTCGGCGCTGCGACGCCCCTCGCCAATCGCTTCCACCGCGGTGGCCGGCCCCAGGCGGAAGTCGCCGATGGCAAAGATGTTATCGATGCCGGTGTGCAGGTTGTCCGGACACGCGTCAGCGGTGTTCCAGCGGGTCAGCGGGATCGCGCCTTCCGGAATAAAGCTGGTGTCCGGCTTCTGGCTGACCGCCGGAATCACAGTATCAAATTCATGCCACTGGAACTCACCAGTGGGCTGCGGGCTGCGACGACCGGAGGCATCCGGCTCGCCCAGCTCCAGGCGCTCCACTTTGACACGGCACACCCGACCATTGTCGTCCGCCACGTTTTCCACCGGCACCGACATAAACAGGAAGTTCACCCCTTCCACTTCCGCCTCGTGGATCTCGTAATCCTCGGCAGGCATGTCGGCCTTGGTGCGGCGATAGATCAGGGTGACTTCCGCGCCCTGGCGCAGGGCGGTGCGGGCGCAGTCGATGGCGGTGTTACCGCCGCCGACCACCGCGACTTTCTTACCGGTGGAAACCGGCAGGCCGGAGGAGAACGCCTTAAGGTAGTCCACCCCAAGAATCACCCCATCCAGATTGGAACCGGGGTAGTCCATCCGCACCGCTTTCTGGGCGCCGATGGCCAGACAGACCGCATCGTAATCCTGCTTCAGCGTGTCCAGCTTGATCTCGCGGCCCAGCGCGGTATTGGTGTGGATGCGCATGCCAGCGCGGCACATCAGTTCCACTTCCCGGGCCAGGGTCGCTTTGGGCAGACGGTATTCAGGGATGCCGTAGCGCAGCCAACCGCCCGCTTCCGGCATCGCCTCAAACACATCCACTTCCACCCCGGCGTGGGTCAGGTAGTAGCCGGCAGCCAGGCCCGCCGGGCCCGCACCGATGATCGCCACGCGCTTGCCGATGGGGTCGGCAATGGGGGCCAAGTGGGGTTCGCCAGCCAGATCGATGTCGGCAGCGTGACGCTTGAGCTGACGAATGGCCAGCGGCTCGTCCACCAGAGTACGGCGACATTCGGATTCACAGAAGGCGGGACAGACACGGCCAATGGACAACGGCATCGGCAGGCTTTGCTTGACCACTTCGGTGGCCTTAACCGCATCACCCTGAGCGATGTGGTAGAGGTAACTTTGTACGTCCACGGCAGCCGGACAGGCGGTTTTGCAGGGGGCTTCGCAGTCGGCGTGGTGGTCGGAGAGGATACGCTTCAGCGCTTCTTGGCGGCGGGCGGTGATCGCCTCGGAATGGGTGATGACGGTAATCGGCTGGCTCAGCGTGATTTCGCAGCTGCGCACCAGCTCGCCGTTAACCTCAACGACGCAGAGGTCACAGGGGGTTTTGGGGCCATCGGTATTGCGGCCGCACAGCGAGGGGATAGCTATCCCCTGAGCCTTGGCAAAGTCCAACAGGCGCACGCCAGCTTCGGCGGTCACCACCTTCGTGTCCAGGGTTATCTCGATCATCACAGTCCATCATGCCGGTGGCGTCTGCCGCCACCTGTCGAATATGTTGTTCCGGCTCTCTGGCCCGGATTTTTCTGACGCTAAGGCTATCAACCGGGTTCCCTTGCCAACATCGGCTTTGAGCCTAAGCGTGACGAAGCTCGCGCTTTGGTCCGCTGGTAAGACCAAAAATCACGATTCAGCAACGGCGGTTGTACAGAAGCTGACCACTTGCGGTCACAACAACTTGCAAACGGCCCACCCCGTCCCCAGATCGCCACTATCATTGGCAACGTGTTGTTTGACATGACCCACACCATCGACGAATTCAACGCAGACTGGCATCTCGATATGGATGAACCCAGCGACACCGGCACCGAACTGATCCCGGCTCAGCCCAATCGGCCTGAGACGCTCCCGGTGATGCCGGTCCAGAACCGCCCCTTCTTCCCCGCCCAGGTGATGCCGGTGGCGGTTAAGGGTGGTCACTGGGAGGCCACCCTCCAGGCGGTGCAGGAGAGCGATCATAAGCTGATGGCGCTGTTCTACTCCCGGCAGTCCAATGCCGCCGAAGGCTTGCTGGACAAGGATGCGCTGGCCAAAACCGGTTGCGTCGTCCGGGTGCATGAGGTGCGTGAAACCGAAGATGGCCACTTCCACTTTGTTGCCGAAGGGATGGAGCGCTGCAACCTGCTGCGCTGGGTCAGTGACGAACAGCCCTACATGGCCGAACTCTCCTACCCCATTGATGAGCACCCGGACACCAAGGAGATCAAGGCCTACGCCATCGCCCTGATCGCGGCCATCAAGGAGCTGATCCCCCTGAATCCGCTCTACTCCGAGGAGCTGAAACAGTACCTCGAGCGCTTTGGCCCCCATGAGCCCTCCCCGCTGACTGACTTTGCCGCCGCCATCACCACCGCCAAGGCGGAGCCGCTGCAGGCGGTGCTGGATACCGTCAGCCTGCTGCCGAGGATGGAGAAAACCCTGGCGCTGCTGAAGAACGAGCTGGACGCGGCGCGCCTGCACAGCGAGATCAGCGAACAGGTGAATCAGAAGCTGGAGAAGCGGGAGCGTGAGTTCTTCCTGCGGGAACAGCTCAAGGTGATCCAGCGCGAACTGGGGGTCTCCAAAGACGACAAAACCGCCGATGCGGAGGAGTTCCGCGAGCGCCTCAAGGGCAAAACCCTGCCGGAAGCCGTAGAGAAACGCCTCAATGAGGAGCTGCAGAAGCTGTCAGTGCTGGAGACCGGTTCACCGGAATACGCCGTCACCCGCAACTACCTCGACTGGCTGACCCAGGTGCCCTGGGGCGTGTTCGCCAAAGACAGCATTGAGCTGGCCAAGGCCCGTAAAGTGCTCGATAAGCACCACGATGGTCTGGCAGACGTGAAAGATCGCATTCTGGAGTTTCTCGCCGTGGGCGCCTTTAAGGGCGACATTGGCGGCTCCATCATCCTGCTGGTGGGCCCGCCCGGTGTGGGTAAAACCTCCATCGGCAAATCCATTGCCGAGTGCCTGGGCCGCCCCTTCTACCGCTTCAGTGTGGGCGGGATGCGCGACGAGGCCGAGATCAAGGGCCACCGCCGTACTTACATCGGCGCCATGCCCGGCAAGCTGGTGCAGGCACTGAAAGAGGCCGAGGTGATGAACCCGGTGATCATGCTCGATGAGATCGACAAGATGGGCAAAAGCTACCAGGGCGACCCCGCCTCGGCGCTGCTGGAAACCCTCGATCCCGAGCAGAACGTGGCGTTTCTGGACCACTACCTCGACCAGCGTCTGGACCTGTCCAAAGCGCTGTTTGTCTGTACCGCCAACACCCTCGACAGCATTCCCGGCCCGCTGCTCGACCGGATGGACGTGATTCGCCTCTCCGGCTACCTGGCCGAAGAGAAGCTGGCGATCGCCAAACATCACCTGTGGCCGCGTCAACTGGAGAAGGCGGGACTGAAACGCAGCCAGCTGCGCATCTCTGACCCGGCCCTGCGCATCGTTATCGACGGTTACGCCCGCGAAGCCGGGGTGCGCGCACTGGAGAAGCAACTGGCCAAACTGGTGCGCAAATCCGTGGTGCGACTGATGGAGAGCGAGCAGGACAAAGCGTCCATCGGCATCAAGGACATTGAACCGATGCTGGGCATGCCACGCTTCAAAGCGGAAGACCTGCTCAGTGGCGTTGGCATCGTTACCGGCCTGGCCTGGACCTCGCTGGGCGGCGCCACCCTGCCGGTGGAAGCCCGCCGCATCCACGAGCAACGCCGTGGCCTGCACCTGTCCGGCCAGTTGGGGGATGTGATGAAGGAGTCTGCCACCATCGCCCACAGCTACGTCAGCGCCAACCTGGCCGAGGGCGGCAGCCTCGCGCACTACGGCGACGCCACTAACTACTTCGACAACGCCCATATCCACCTGCATGTGCCGGATGGTGCCACCCCCAAAGATGGCCCCAGTGCCGGCATCACCATGGCCACCGCGCTGCTGTCACTGGCGCTGAACCGGGCTCCGCGCTCCGGCGTGGCGATGACCGGTGAACTGAGCCTGACCGGCCAGGTGATGGCGGTGGGCGGCATTCGTGAAAAGGTGATCTCAGCCAAGCGCCAGAAGATCACCACGGTGATCCTGCCGGACGCCAACCGCGGCGATTTCGACGAACTGCCCGATTACGTCAAAGCCGGCATCACCGTGCACTTTGCCGAACGCTTTGAGCAGGTCGCTGAATGGATGTTCGGTCAGTAATCCTGACTGAGTGGATCGAAAACGGGGCCCTTTGGCCCCGTTTCTGTTGCTGCGGTGGATTACGCCTGAACCAGCCGGTCCAGCCCCTGCATCAGGGCATCACTGGCCTCCTCCATCGCCAGCAGCAGGTCCGCTGAAGGCTGCCCCTTCTTCACCGCATCCAGCGCGGCGATGCCAAACTCATGCACCGCTTTATGGGGGGCTTCCAGATCCCGGTAAGCGGGTTTGTCGGCATGATGACGTCGGCCATCACCACAGTAGTACCACTGGCCCAGGCGACAGCTGGTGTGGTCGCCCAGATCGCCCTGCCACTCACCGGACACCGCCGCACGGTACACCATCGCTTTCCAGCTCAGGTGGTCCATCTTCACGGTCTCGATAAAGCCCAGTTCGGCATTGCGCTCGATGGCGCCGTGCATCTGCTTGGACAGCGCCAGTGCCTCGCGCACCGCCTGCAGCCCCTCATCCGCCTCCTGCACCAGGCTTTTGCAGCTGGTGTGGGTGTCCTGCAAGTGACGATCGGTGCTTTCCGTATCCTGTTCAATCTGGGTCATCAGCTGGCCGATTTCGCTGCTGGCCCCATTGGCGCGCTCGGCCAGGTCGCGTACCTCACCGGCCACCACGGCAAAGCCCCGGCCCTGCTCACCGGCCCGGGCTGCTTCAATGGCGGCATTGAGCGCCAGCAGGTTGGTTTGCTCGGAGATGTTGCCGATGATGCCGACAAACTCATCAATCCGTTTGGCCACCTGTTTCAGCTGCGTCAGACTGGCCAAACTGGCTTCCGCCTGACTGGCCACCCGGCCAAGTTCGCTGTGCATATGCTGCAGTACCTGAATCGACTGGTCGTACAGCACCGCCGAACCGGTAACCTGATCCCGTTGCGACAGCATCGCCACTGACAGGTCCGCCACCGTCTGGCGCACGTCACCGACGCCGTAATAACTGCGCAGCATCAGCGACATTGACCGGGCATCCGTCTCATGCTGACGCTCGCGCTGAACCAGCTCACCCTCCCGCTGCGCCAGCATGGACTCCAGCTGAGCCACCCGCTGTTGCATTCCCTGCTCGCGTTCAATCAGTTCCGCGTTGGCCGCCTCAAGGGCCAAACATTTTTTCTTATTATTATTGAAGAACATTTTACTTCTCATAGGGTTAGGTGGGCCCAATATACCCATTTCGAAACGTCAGCCAAGTGCATTGGTCCGGCCTGTGACGGCTTTGGCGTTCTGGCAAACCGGTCATCGAAACCTTGCCCAGGCACCGCACAACATTTCTTCGAATGGCTCACGAACCCGGTTTGCCGAAATCTGCGCCACGCCACAATTTCCGAACATCCACGAAACCCGTGTCGAATCTTTGTACACCGTCACGGACTGGTTGACGAAATTGCGGACAATACGCCCCTTTTTTTACGGGGTAACACAGTGGTGGGCGAAACAATCTGGGCAGCACAGGCGTTGGGAGGCCTGGCGATGTTACTGGGCTGGTGGGCCAATGCCCAACGCTCGGATTCGCGACTGCTCACCGGCAATATGGCCGCCGCCTGCCTGACCGCCCTGCACCTTGCCCTGCTTGGCAGCCCCCTGGGGATGGCCGTTCAACTGCTGGGCGCCGTTCGCTTTGCCCTGGCCCGCCGAGGCCCCGCGCCTCACCTGGCCGCCATCTTTGCCCTGCTGGCCCTGTTTCAGGGGATGTTGCTGGCGCAGAGCTGGGCAGAATGGTGCGTGGTATTGGCCGCCATGCTCAGCAGTGTGTTGGTGTTTCAGGTGCGCGGGCCGCTGCTGCGGCTGGGGCTGCTGCTGTGCTGCGCCCTGAACCTGACCCTCTCCCTGACTCTGCTGTCCTGGTCCGGCATCCTGTACCAGAGCGTCACCATGACCCTGCTGGTGCGTCAGCTTTGGGGTTCGCTGCGCCCGACGCTCCCGGCCTACACTGTGCAGTAACCCCTTTATTGAGCGGGCGCCGCCGGAGGCACTATGGCAAACCGGTTCTTCCTGCTGACGTTGGCCAGTGGCGACTGGGAAGGGATGGTCGGCGCGGACGGCCCCCATCTGAAAAGCCCAGAGGGCAGCAGTCTGTCGGTGGGCGAAATCTATCTGGGTGAGGATTTTCCCGGCCATCCCGGCTGCTGGGCATTCGATCTGCGTCATGCCCTGCCCCTCAGTAGCTTGACCGATCAGGAGCAACAGCAACTGGCTGACGCCTTTGGCCTGCCCCGACGCGCCAATCCCGCCGCACCCCACCCCGAAAGCCAGTTCTGGCAAAGCGAAGCGTTTACGCAGCTGTGTCAGTGGGTGCGCCACCATCACACCCGGGCCGAACATCAGGTGAAACGCCACCCTCAGCGGCCGCCCTACTGGCTGGCGATGTGTGAGGCGGTGATCGCAGTCGAAGATGGTGACAACTAGTCACCAGCGCATACCAGACTTTTACCCACTTTTTACAAGGCGTTAGAATCCAGGCGCCGGAATTCTGGCATAATGCGCGCCATGAAAATGACCCTTCGGGTGTTGTCAGGCGGTATGGTACTGGGCGCGTCAGCCCTGTTGTGCGATAGCGTTGTTGGCGATACCGCTACTGAGCCCGTGCGCCGGCACGCGCTGTCACTCCCTGAGTTTCACGCTGATCCACGCTCTCCTCATCAGGAAGTGGAGGCTTATGCACGCCGTCTGGTCGAGGCCTACCAACTCGACCCGGCCAAAGCCCAGCGCTACGCCGGTTACATTCTCGAGTCCGCCTCCTACTCCGGCGTGCCCAAAGAGCTGATCGCCGCCCTGATCCACACCGAAAGCCATTTCCGCGATCAGGCGGAGTCGGTGGTTGGCGCGATTGGCCCCGCCCAGATCATGCCCCAGGTCTGGGAGCCTGCCTGCGGCGATGTCAGCGAACCGCGCACCAATGTGCTGTGTGCCGGTGTGGTGCTGGCGCACTACAAGACCCGCTTCTGTGAAGACCAGTTTGCGCCCTACGCCTGTGCCCTGTCCCATTACAACGTGGGCCCGGGCAACCTGGTGCGCAAACCCAACCGCAGCCGCGCCGCCGCCAATCGCTACCTGACCAAGATGAGCCGAGCCCTGGCCGCCTACGACGAGTACGTGCTCGACCAGCACTTTCCCCGTCGGCCAGAGCAACGCATTACCCAGTAATTCACTGGACGTTACCGTCGCCATTACCTATCGTCGATTCAACAGTCTGCTCGACCAAGGAGTCCGGGATGTCGATCGATTACGCGCAGGTACTGAGCGAGTTGCGGGCCGCGGTGGGCCACGATGCGGTGACGGATGATCCGGTACGGCGCTTTGCCTGGTCCACCGACGGCAGCTATTTCCGCATCGTGCCGGAGTTGGTGGTGCGGGTAAATGAGCCGAATCAGGTGGTCGCCATTCTGGAGGTGGCGCGCCACCATAACGCCCCCATCACCTTCCGCGCCGCGGGCACCAGCCTGTCGGGACAAGCCGTAGGTGAAGGGATCCTGGTGATGCTGGGCTACGACGGCTTCCGCCAGATCACCATCAGTGATGACCACCAACACGTCACTTTGGGGGCCGCAGTCATTGGCGCGGATGCCAATGCCCAGCTCAAGCCCTTCGATAAGAAGATCGGTCCGGACCCCGCCACCCTCGCCTCCTGCATGGTCGGCGGCATCGTCAACAACAACGCCTCCGGCATGTGCTGCGGCACCGCACAGAACAGCTACCAGACCATCGCCAGTGCCCGCCTGCTGTTTGCCGATGGCACCCGCCTGGATACCGGGGACGAAGCGTCCAAAGTCGCTTTTGCCCGGGCGCGCCCGGAGCTGTTGGAGACCCTGGCCGGATTAGCCCGGGAAACCCAGGCCGACACCACACTGGCGGAACGCATCCGCCATAAATACGCCATCAAGAACACCACCGGTTACAGCCTGAATGCGCTGGTCGATTTCACCGACCCGTTTGATCTGATCAACCACCTTGTGGTCGGCTCCGAGGGCACCCTGGCCTTTGTCGAGTCGGTCACCTATCAAACCGTGGACGAAGCCCGTTTTAAAGCCTCCGCCATGGCGGTGTTCCGCAATATGGTGGACGCCGCGTCAGCCATTCCGCCACTGAAAACCGACGCCGTTGCCGCCGCCGAACTGCTGGACTGGGCCTCCATCAAATCGGTTACCGGCAAAAAAGGGATGCCCGACTGGCTTTCCGAACTGCCGGAAGGCACCGCAATTCTGCTGATTGAGTGCCGCGCCAATGATCAGGCCACGCTGGAGGGCTTTACCCGCCAGGCCACCGACGCCATCGCCCACATTGAAACCCTGCGGCCCATTGAGTTCAGCACCGACCCCGCCGTATTTGGCCAGTACTGGGCGATGCGATCCGGGCTGTTTCCCATCATTGGCGGCGAGCGCCCCAAGGGCACCTCCGTAATTATCGAAGATGTCGCCTTCCGGGTGGAGGACCTGGCCAACGCCGCCGCGGACCTGTCCGAGCTGTTCCAGATCCACGGCTATCCCGAGGGAGTGATCTACGGTCACGCCCTGGACGGCAACTTCCACTTTATTATCACCCCCCACTTCCGCAGCCAGGCCGACATTCAGCAGTTCGATCGTTTTATGCAGGCGGTGGCCGATCTGGTGGTCAACAAGTACGACGGCTCAATGAAGGCGGAACATGGCACCGGCCGTGCCGTGGCGCCCTTTGTGGAGTTGGAGTGGGGGCCGAAAGCCTATGAGCTGATGAAGGCGATCAAAGCCGCCTTTGACCCACAGGGACTGCTCAACCCCGGCGTAATTCTTAATGAGGACAGCGAGATCCACATTAAGGCGATCAAGCAGGCTGCGGTGGTGGATGACTGGGTGGACCGCTGCATCGAGTGCGGCTTCTGCGAGAAAACCTGCCCCACCTCCTCCCTCAATATGTCACCGCGCCACCGCATCACCACCCTGCGGGAGATCGCCCGGTTGGAGCAAAGCGGAGAACAGGCCGCGGCACAGCAAATGCGAGAAGCCGCTCAGTACGACGTCATCGACACCTGCACTGCCTGCCAGCTGTGCACCATCGCCTGCCCGGTGGACAACAATATGGGCATGCTGGTGCGGGAGCTGCGCGGAAAGCAGTTGACCTCGACGGCGCAAAAGGTGCTGGATTTCCAGGCCGACCACTACGGCGCGGTCAACCGGGTGTTGAGCGGCGGCTTTGACCTGCTGCACGGTCTGCATAAGCTGACCGGCGACACCATCACCGGCAAGATCATGGCGCTGGGGCGCAAGGTCAGCAGCGAAGTGCCCTACTGGGACCCGGATTTTCCCCGTGGCGGCACCCTGCCCAAGCCGACCCTGCACGGTAACGACCGCCCGGTGGTGGTCTACTTCGCCGCCTGCGGTGGCCGCACCTTTGGCCCGACGCCGAAAGATCCCGACGGCACCACGCTGCCGGAGGTGATGGTAACTCTGCTGGAGCGCGCCGGTTACGAAGTGCGGGTACCGGACAACACCCGTGCCCTGTGCTGTGGCCAGATGTGGGAGTCCAAAGGGGATTACAAAAACGCGGACAGCAAGCGCACCGAGATGATTGATGCCCTGAAGGCGATGACCAACAACGGGGAATACCCGGTGCTGATCGACGCCCTCTCCTGCACCAAGCGCACGTTGCAGGACGCGGAGATCGACTTCACTCTGGTGGATGTGGTCGACTTTATGGCGTCAGAGCTGATGGACAAACTGACCGTCTATCGGCGCAAACCCTCGGTCGCCCTGCACGTGGGCTGCACCGCCAGCCACATGAACGTGGGCGGCAAGATGGAGACCATTGCCCACCACTTCGCCGACGAAGTAGTGCGGCCAGCCGGGATCTACTGTTGCGGATTTGCCGGTGAGAAGGGGCTGTTTAAGCCGGAGATCAACGCCGATGCCTTGCGTCATCTTAAAGAGCGTCTGCCGGAACAGATCAGCGAGGGCTATTACGCCAACCGCATGTGTGAGATTGGGTTAACCCGCCACAGCGGCATCAGCTACCGCCATCTTGCGTACCTGATGGAGGAGTGCACCCGGCCGGGTTAGTTCAGGAGGATGCTCCGGCGCCGGGGGTCTGGTAGACTGCGCCGCAACGCCCGGCGCCCCCTGCGCCCCTGTCATTAGGAACCTTGTGCCATGAGCCAAGAACAACCCAATAACCCGCTGCACGGCCTGAAGCTGGAAGTGATCCTGACCCGACTGGTGGACCACTACGGCTGGGACGAGTTGTATGACCTGATCCGCATTAACTGTTTTGGCAGTAATCCGTCGATCAAGTCCTCGCTCAAGTTCCTGCGCAAAACCCAATGGGCCCGTGACAAGGTCGAAGCACTCTACATCGAGACCTTTGTGCGCCACGCCAACCCCTGGCAGTAAACGCGCAACCGCCTGAACATCGCCCGCTTCATTGGGGCACAAAAAAGCGGACCCAAGGGTCCGCTTTTTTTATTTAGACGCGATGGTGTTGCGAGGGCTTAGAACGCCACCTGCACAGAAGCACGGAAGGTACGACCGTTGCCAATGGCCACGTCACCATTGTAGATGCCGTCCTTGATGCTGCTGGTGCCGCCGCCCAGGTACTCTTTGTCGAACAGGTTTTCCACGTTCAAACGGAAGTCCATATCGGTGTTCGCCACCTTCATGCCGTAAGACAGGCCGGCATCGACACGAACGTAACCGTCTTTCACGATGGTGTTTTCCGCGTCGGCGAAACGATCGCCCTCATAGAACAGACCCGCGTTCAGCGCCAGGCTCTCGGTCATCATGTAGCGGGACCACAGGCTGGCGGTCCACTCCGGCGCGTCCACCGGGGTTTTGTCCTGGTACTTGTCGTGGGTTTCGTAGTTGGCATCCAGGTACATCATGGAGGCCATCAGGAACAGATCTTCGCTGACCTGACCCTGCGCGGCCATCTCCAGACCGCGGTGACGCTGCTCACCACCCTGGGTGGTAAGGTCCCAACCGTCCACGTTCTCGGTGATGGTGATGTTGTCCTTGAGGATGTCGAACACTGCACCGGACAGCATCAGGCGCTGGTCAAACAGCTCCCACTTGTAGCCCAGTTCCCACTGAGTGCCCATCTCCGGATCCAGGTTCAGCTCTTCGTCACCATTCGGGCCTTCGTTGATCACGGTGCCCTGGGGCACAAAGCTCTGGCTGTAGTTCAGGTACACAGAGGCGTTCGGCGCCGGATGGTAGATCAGGCCCACCTTCGGCAGCAGAGAGTCAGAATCGCCATTGGCTTCATCGTTCAGCTTGTCGTAACGCAGACCCAGCAGCACCTGCCAGCTCTCGTTGATGGTCATCAGGTCCTGCAGGTAGATGCCGTAGTAGTCGTAGGTGGACGGGTCGTACACCTTGTAGTCATCGGCCCCGAATACCGGCGCGTTCGGCAGGTTGCTGCCGTCGTTGGACACGGTGATCTTATCGCCGCGCGCCAGGATGCGCTGGTAGCTGTACTCCAGGTAGTTGGCGCCGAACAGGATCTGGTGGTCCATGCCCATCGCCTGCACCAGGCCGGAGAAGTCCATGTACGCGGTGGTGAACTCCCAGTCGTCCAGACGATCGTACTCCTGAACCACGTAGGTGCCTTCCGCCACGTTGTGATCACCCGGCAGGGAATCCAGACGCTGACGGTCGTAGTTCTGCTGGTTGAAGCCCAGTTTGGCTTCCCAGTTGCTGCCCAGATACAGGTTCAGGTTGGCGCCGTAGTTCTCGATGTTGTTGTCGATAAAGGCCCAGGGCATGTCCCAGATGGTGTCACGGTCACCCACCACATCGCCATTGGCATCCAGAATGGCACCCCGGTCGATACCCGCCTTGTCGCTGGTTTTGTCGTAATGGACAGACAGGGTGGCCCAGCTGCTGATGTCGCCTTCGACGATCAGGGAGCCCAGCCAGCGGTCACGCTCGCGCTCGTCGCCGTTGGTGTATTCGCGGGCTTCTACCGTGTCCTGCTTCACACCCACGGCGCGGTAACGCAGGGCACCGGATTCCACCAGGGCGCCACCGGCGTCGATCTGGTAGCGGGTGGAACCGTTGTCATCCACGTCAAAACCGATATCGAAGATGCGCTCAACGGTCGGCTTTTTGGTGACCATATTGATCAGGCCACCCGGGTTTGACTGGCCATACAGCATGCTGGACGGGCCCTTCAGAACCTCTACCCGCTCGAGAATTTCGATGGGCTGCACGTAGTGAGACCAGTGCTGCATGCCGTCGCGCAGGTAACCGTTACCGGAATCCAGCTCAAAACCACGGAGGGAGAACACTTCACGGTTCCACTTCTGGGAGCCGCCGGTCACGGAGGCGTCGTTCACCAGAACGCGGCTCAGGCTGGTGGCCAGCTGCTCATCGATGACGATCTCCGGAATCACGGTAACGGACTGGGGAGTTTCCAGCAGCGGGATATCGCCCCGCATGGCGCCACTGGCGTTGTCGACTTTGTAGTCGTCAAAGCTGTTACCGCGAACGATCAGGGTTTCATCCGCAGATTGCTCGTTCGACTCCACTGCCAGAGCACTGGCGGGGGCACAAAGGCCAGCCATCAGCATGGCACTGAACAGGGGGGAGAGTTTCATCATCATTGACTCCATGAATTGAACCGGTATTCGGTCCGTGTTCCGGGCTTAAGTTGGCGCCAAATCTAAATGGGAATCCTTCTCATTACAATGTTTATTTGTGGTTAATAAGCCGTTTGAGGATTTTTTGTTCTCGGCGTGATCGCCGTCACGCCGGCAGAGTCACCACTCCTATCTCCCTGTGATTGTTGGATTTTTGTTGCGAAAAGCCAGAAAAGGCGAGTTGGATCACTGTTGAATGTAAATCCGTGTGAATGCGGATGGTAATGGTTCCCATTTAGGTTGGGCGCTGATAAGGTGCGCATCATTCTCATTTACCAGTGGCATTCAGGATGCTTCGTTCCAAGCCGGTGCAACAGTGGTCCCGCACCCTTCATATCTACGTCTCCATGAGCCTGCTGCTGGTGGTGCTGTTCTTCGCCATTACCGGCGTCACCCTGAACCGGCCCGAATGGTTTGTGGGTGAACCGCAACGCATTGAATCCGAACTGCCCCTCTCCCCTGCCCTGTTAACGGCGGACGCTCTGCGCCACCCCAGTGGCGAACAGGCCCTGCTGGATGCCCTGCGCCAGCAAGGCGGACTGAAAGGCCTCGCGTCTCCGTTGCAGATCTACACCGAGGTGGAAGATGGCGAGCTGGTGGAGGGGGAAGTCACCCTCGATTTCAAAGGCCCGGGCTACGACGCTTCGGTCTACATCGACCTGCTGGAACCGATGGCCGAAGTCAGCGTCACCGATTACGGCACCGTGGCCTGGCTGAACGACCTGCACAAAGGCCGCAACACCGGCGCCGCCTGGCACTGGTTTATCGACCTTAGCGCGGTACTGATGGTGCTGTTCGTTCTGACCGGCGTGGTACTTCTGGTTCCGAAAAAACGCACCCTGCGCACCGCCATGGCCTGGACCCTGGTGGGCAGCGGAGCAACCGTTTCCCTTTATCTGATGAGCTTGTAAAGGACCTCTTATGCGCATTACTGCCATCGCCCTGGCGTCCGCCCTGAGCCTGAGCCCGGTCTGGGCCTCACCGCTGCCGGACTCCGCCACGCTGGATGTCAAACTGGAGCTGCCGACTCTGGATGTCGCCAACTACGCCCGCCCCTATGTCGCCATCTGGCTGGAAGACAGCAACCGTGACGCGGTCGCCAATCTGGCCCTGTGGACCGGCAACCAAACCGACTGGTTGAAAGACATCCGCCGCTGGTGGCGCCAGTTTGGCCGCTACAACGCCGAACACATTGATGGCTACTCGTCTGCCACCCGCACCGCCGGGGTACACAGCCTGAAGTGGGATGGCACCGGCAACGACGGCCAGCGCCTGCAACAGGGCGAATACACCCTCTACGTCGAAGTGGTGCGTGAGCACGGCGGTCGTGACCTGGTGCGCCAACGCGTCACCCTGGGCGGCGACGCTTTCGCCATCACCACCCAGCCCATGGCCGAAGTGGGCGCCATTGAACTGAATTACCAACCTTGAGCAATAAGGACATCATCATGAAAAAGACACTGCTTGGCGCTGGCCTGGTACTGGGCATGGTAGCGACTGCCCAAGCGCATCCGCTGTGGATCCTGCCGTCCCACTTCACCATCTCCAAAGCGGAAGGCGAATGGGTGACCGTAGACGCGACAGCGGCCCACGCCACCTTTGCCTTTGATAAGCCGACCAGTGCGGATCCGGCCCACATCATCATGCCGGACGGCCGCAGTGAGCGTCCCGATGCCCTGTTCAAAGGCAAGCGCCGCAGCGTGTTCGACTTCTTCTTTGTTGAGGAAGGCACCCACAAGCTGGTGAACAGCCGCACCCCGTTCTACATGACCACCTATCTGGTGGGACGTCGTGACAGCGAGCGTCGCGTGCCGGCCAACAAAGCCGAGCGTGAGCTGATCGTGCCGGAAGAAGCCCGCGAGGTGAAAACCATCAAGTTTGAGCCCCGTGGCGAAAGCTACGTGACCGTGATGGCGCCAAACCGCACTGCGCTGGAAGCCACCAAAAAAGGGTTTGAGATGGTGCCGGTAACCCACCCGGCCGACATCATCGAAAACGAGGAAGTGACCTTCCAGTACCTCTACAACGGCGAGCCGGTCGAGGGCCTGAAAGTGGACGTGACCCGTGAAGGCACCCTGTACCGCGCGTCTCAGGAAGCGATCTCCGTGGAAACCAACGCCAAGGGTGAAGTGACCTTTACCCCGGCCCAGGCTGGCCGCTACATCGCTGCCGCCAGCCACACCCAGGTGCTGGAGAACGACCCGATGGCCGACGCCCACCGCACCATGCTCAACATCACCTTTGAGGTCCAGCTGGACTGATTGCTGTACGGGGGCTTCGGCCCCCTTTGTGAGTTCCGATGAACAAGAAATCCCTGCTCTGCGCCCTCCCTGCATCCCTGTTTCTGTTTTCCGCTTCCAGTGCCGCCCACTTTGGTCTGATGGAGTGCTGGTTCGAGCAGGATCGCAGCGAGATCCACTGCAAGACTGGCTGGACCGACGGCGGCCAGGCCAGCAACTACGACATCAAGCTGTTTGATTACGACGACAACCTGCTGGCGATTGAACGCACCAACAGCGAGTCCCACGTGACCTTCCCGGCACCGGGCGGCGACTTCTATCTGGTGTTCGACCCGGGCCACGAGTCCCCGGTTGAGGTGGACGTCGTTGAGATGAAGGATCGCTGATGAGTCGCGGTTACAGCCAAAAGGTGGCCGCGGATAACGGGGTGGCAGAGGGTCGTTACGTGGCCCTGGCCATCGCTGGCATTCTGGGGATTGGCGCACTGCTGCTGCCCCATCACCAGGCCCATCACGGCGGCCCGGATCTGGCGGAGCATCAGGTCACCTTTGATTTGGTGCCCACCGATGTGCGTGTCGCCGCCACCGACCTGAAACTGTCCCACGAGGAGATCCGCGACTGGCATCAGGACAATCTGGACGACGGTTTTGACGCCGAGGCCGCCTGGCCCGGCGTCGACGACCTGAAAGACGCCTTCCTGCCGCCGTTCAGCCAGGGCCAGTGGCAACAGCCGCAAGCCGCCATCTACCTTGGCCTGCTGGCTGACCACGCCCTGGTGCTCAACAGCCAGCACGCCGAACCAGCGCTGTGGGTCTGCGATAACGCCCCCCGGGCCTTCGATGACAACGCCCTAAAAGCGAACGGCTGTCAGCAACTGGTTTCACACCCTTCACACTCTCATAAGGATCACTGATGCGCGCACTTGTTACGCTGCTTGCCGGCCTGGCGCTGGCCCTGCCCGCTCAGGCAAAACTGACCGTTGGCGTGGCCCTGCATCCCTACTACAGCTACGTCTCCCAGGTGGCCGGTGACCACGTCACCATCCTGCCGTTGGTGGACGCGGGGTTTAATCCCCACAACTATCAGGCACAGCCTCAGGATATGCGCCGACTGGCAGAAATGGATGCCTTTGTGGTCAATGGCATTGGCCACGACGATTTTGCCATGCAGGTGATTCAGGCAGCCAACCGCCCGGACCTGCACATCATCTATGCCAACCAGGAAGTGGCTCTGCTGCCCGCCATGGGCGCTGCTGTTGGCGATGGTGCGGTGAACGCCCACAGCTTCGTCGGCATCAACACCACCATTCAAAAGGTCTACACCATCGCCCGGGAACTGGGTGAACTGGACCCGGAAAACGCCCGCGCCTACCGCAAAAATGCCCGGGCCTTCGCCGGTAAACTGCGCGCCATGAAACAGGACGCCCTCACCCAGATTGCCGAGCTGGACACCAGCAACATCAAGGTGGCCACCACCCACAACGCCTACGGCTACCTGCTGCAGGAGTTTGGTATTGGTGTGGACGCGGTGATTGAACCGGCCCACGGCGTAGAACCTTCCGCCAGCCAGCTGCAGGACACCATCGACCGCATCAAGGCCTCCGGCATCAACGTGCTGTTCTACGAACTGGATATGCCCAACCGCTTTGTCGACACCATCGAAGAAGCCACCGGCGTGCAGTTGTACCAGTTCTCCCACATGACTCACGGCCCGTTTGAAACCGATAAAGTGGCCCTGGAAACCCAGCAAAACCTCAACACCCTGGTGGAAGCGATCCGCTTTGCGGCAAAAGGCGAATCCTGATGAGCGGACCCAGCATTGAACTGACCGGGCTGTCCCTGCAGTACGGCCCCGAGCGGGTGTTGTCGGACATCGACCACACCTTCGAAGCCGGTTGCTGCCATGTGCTGATGGGACCCAACGGCGGCGGAAAAACCTCGCTGCTGCGCTCCATCCTGGGCCTCACCCCCTTTACCGGCGACATCACCATTCACTGGCCGGATCGTCCCGGTGCAATCGGCTATGTGCCCCAATCAGCGGCGTTTGAGTCCAGCCTGCCCCTGACCGTAATGGATTTTGTGCTGCTGAACCTGAGCCGCCGCCCGCTGTTCTGGCGTCGCGCCAGCAAAGAGCGACAGCAGGTGCTGGCCCAGCTGGAGCGGGTTGGCATGGCCGAACGGGCCGACCGCCGCATGGGCCAGCTGTCCGGCGGTGAACAGCAGCGTGTGCTGTTTGCCCAGGCCCTGCTGGACCAGCCCCAGTTGCTGATCCTCGATGAACCGACCACTGGCATGGACGAGACCGGCGTGCGCTACCTCGATGACCTGATTGCCGATCTGAACCAGCGCGGCTGCACCCTGATGTGCGTTCACCACGATGTCGGGGCCGTACGTCGCCTGCCTAATCCGATGGTGCACGTCGTCAACCGCGAGATCGTCGACTCCGGCCCGGCCGATCAGGTGCTGGCCCCCCACAAGCTGGCCAACCTGTTCCAGCACCACAGTCGTAAGGTGGCCTGATGGAATGGTTACGTGAACTGGCCGCCAACGGCGCCGCAGCCGGCTACCTGCCGGAAAGTTTTGGTTATGGATTTCTGGTCAACGCTCTGGTGGCGGCGCTGTTTATCGGCCCGATCCTCGGCGCGTTGGGCACCCTGGTGATCGCCAAGCGCCTGGCTTTCTTCTCTGAAGCGGTAGGACACGGAGCCCTGACCGGCGTGGCGATTGGCATCCTGCTGGGTGAGCCCACCGACAATCCGATGATTGGGCTGTTCTGCTTCTGCATGATCTTCGCCCTGCTGCTGCACTACATCCGCAACCGCACCAACGTGCCCTATGACACCCTGGTGGGCGTGTTCCTGGCCGTGGCCCTGGCCGGTGGCGCCGCGCTGCTGATGTTTGTGGCCCGCAAGATCAACATCCACCTGCTGGAAAACGTGCTGTTTGGTTCCATCCTGACCGTGACCGACGCCGACATCCTGCTGCTGGTGGTCGCCACCCTGCTGATTGCGGTGTTCTTTGTGCCCACCTTTAACCGGATGCTGCTGACCTGCATCAGTCCCGATCTGGCGCGGGTACGTGGCTGGCAAACCGCCATTTATGACTACCTGTTTGTGGTGATGATCACCCTGATCACCATTGCCGCCGTGAAGATCATCGGCGCAGTTCTGGTGGGGGCGCTGCTGTTGATCCCCGGCGCCACCGCCCGCCTGCTGACCCGGGATATGGGCGCCTTTGTCCGCCTGTCTGCCCTGCTGGCCACGTTGGCCTGTGTGCTTGGCACCCTGTTGCCGATGGAGATGGGCCTGCCCATTCCGTCCGGCGCCGCCATCATTCTGCTGTCGGCCACCGCCTTTCTGGCGGCCACCGGCTACCGCATCGTCGTCAAAGGATAATCCCTATGTTGCGTGCTCTGATTGCCTGTTCCGCCTTGCTGCTGGCACTGCCCGGCCAGGCGGCCCTACTGACCCACCTGCCCGCCACCTATATGGTGGCCACTGAACTGACCGATGGCACCGGGGTTAAGGTGGAATATCTGCCGCCCCGTCGTTATGGCCTCAGCCGACTGCCTGCCTGGTTCTCCGGACAGGGCAGCGAGGCTGTGGCCAAAGCCGCCCGTGATGCCGATGCGGTGATCACCATCAGCTCCGTGTGGCCGGCGGACCCGCTCTACCCTCACGTCCGTGCCCACAACATCCGCGCCATTGAGCTGGACGCCAGCCGCGCCCTGACCCCAAAAGGCAGCGCCGTGGTAACGCGGGAGATGGAAAGCGGCGAGATCTCGCCCTACGTCTGGCTTAACCCGGCCAACCTGTCCCGCATGACCGACATCCTGGCCAGCGATCTCAAAGCGCTGTACCCCAACCACGCTGACAAGATCAGCGCCAACCAGGCGGGGCTGAAGCAGGCCATCGCCCAGTTGCAGCAGCAACAGCAACAAGCGCTGCTCAATGCCGGTGTGGATGCGGTGGTGGTGCTGGATGATCGGCTGGAAGATTTCATCAGCGGTAACGGCCTGTTCGTGCTGGCGCGCAACAGTAAACCCGCCCTGACCTGGACCGAACAGGATAAAGCCGAACTGAAAGTGCTGGCCCAAGAGGAAGGCGCCCTGGTGGTGCTCAGTGCCGGTGATGTGCCCGCCACCCTGCTGGAAGGGATTGACAACGTCAGGGTGATTCGCCTCGACAGCCTGGACCGCTGGGGCCGGGGTATCGACGGCAAGGCGCCGCTAAAGCGGTGGCAACTGAATCTCTGATATGACCCTTCGAAAAACGGCGCCCCATGGCGCCGTTTTTTTTGCCCTGCACATGGTCAGACCCGCTTGACCTGTCTACAGCTTCATAGTTTAAAGTCGCCACAGTGACAGACAACGAGGGCCTTGCCCATGTACCGCATCTCCGAACTGGCCCAGCAGGTCGGGTTATCCCGTACCGCCCTGCTTTATTACGAGAAGCAGGGCCTGATCCAGGGGCAACGTCAGGCCAACGGCTACCGACTCTACAGCGATCAGGATCTGCAACGGGTGCGCCTGATTCAGAAGCTGCAGGCCGGGGGCCTCACCCTGAAGGAGTGCCAGGCCTGTCTGGATGCCCGGATTGACCGGCCACTGCTGCAACAACGCCTGCAGCAGTTGGACCAGGAACTGGCGCAGAAGCAGCAATCCCGTGACTTACTGGCCGCCCTGCTGGGCCAGGGGGATCTCAAGGCGTGGCACGAGAGCGTGGACCGGGTTGCCCCGGACGCGCACCTGGATTGGTTAATGAAGCAGGGTTTCAACGAGAAAGAGGCCCTGCGACTGAAATGGTTATCAAAAGACATGAACGAACACGAACAATACATGGCTGACTTTATGGCAGCCTTCGAAACCCTCGACCGTTGGGGCCCCGGCAGCGAAACGGAAACCCGACGCGCCCTGAGTCGGGTGCCCCACACGCCCTCCGCCATCCTTGAAGTGGGTTGCGGCAAAGGCCTGGCCACCACCATTCTAGCCAGCGACACTCAGGCCACCATCACCGCCGTCGACAATGAACCGTCGGCACTGGCGCGCCTGACCGAGATGCTGCAGCAGGCCGGTTTGGCTGAACGGGTCGAACCGGTCTGCGCCAGCATGACCGACCTGCCGTTTGAACCCGGCAGCTTTGACCTGATCTGGGCTGAAGGCAGCGCCTACATTATGGGGGTGTCAAAAGCCCTGTCGCAGTGGCGGCCACTGCTTCAGGACGGCGGCATACTGATGCTGAGCGATATGGTGTGGCTTACCGATGAACGCAGCGAGGCGGCTGAGGCGTTCTTTGCCCAGGAGTACCCGGATATGCAGAGCGTGGACACCCGCCTGGCCCAGGCTGAAGCCGCGGGCTACCAGGTGGTTGACCACTTTGCCTTAAGTCAGGCTGCCTGGGACAACTACTATCAGCCGTTGAAAGCACGACTGTCTGAGTTGCAGCCGCAGATGCCCGACTCTGCTGCGCTCAAGGACATCGCCCGGGAAATTGCCATCTATGAACAGTACCTCGGCCAATACGGCTATCAGATGATGATGCTGAAAAAGCGAGACTAAATCTTAACCACTCGTCCCAAATCGGCCACCACCTGGTGGCCGTTTTGCGTTAAAATGCGCGCTCGCTAGAGATAAGAGGGCCCGGAGTAATGTCCACACATCCGCTGGGAAACCAGAGTGGCAATCACCTTAAATCTGCACATCGAAGCGAGTGCGTCGAGCGCACCGTCCCCCCCCCCGGGTGTTAACGCGTTAACACCGCAAAGCGATAAGCGGGTGCCCTGCGAACCGCCATTCCTGCACCACGCCCCATAAAACCGACCGAATCAGTCGTGTTCACTATCACCACAATAACAGCCATGCAACACCGCCCTAACCTCAACAACTTGGCGGCACATTTATGTTGCGTTATGGATGCATCACGACAGATAATCCGGACCCTTAAGAAATGTGACCCCGGTTTGCTTAGCCAAATCGGGATCGTGATTCAAGCAACAACAACCGCGACTGCGCCAACGGTAAGGCGGCTGACTTTGCGCTTCGGTGGCTACCGAAGGGGATTCAGAAGTCCGCACCAGTGGGACAAACCATTAATGCCTGAGAACGACTCTCAGGCGGTTTTCTGGCAACACATCGGCTCTCAACCAACTGACAAAAACGGAGAGAACCGAAGCCAACCACAACCGGTTTGATACAGGTCCCAACCTGTTCAACGCAGATCGCACCAAAGGAGTACAACGTGAGCGATAATAACGGTGGTATTCAGCGCCCTGACGGTAAAGTCAGGGCGATCGATACGGATTATCAAATCGGGCAGGACAACATTGCCCTCAAAGTCGGTCCGTTGGGATTGGATATCCACAACCGTGTGTTTGCCATTTCTGGCATGGCCATCGTCATGTTCGTGGTGCTGACACTGGCATTTCGCGAAAGTGTTGAACCTTTCTTTGCTGGCCTGCGTGGCTGGCTGGTGTCCAATATGGACTGGTTCTTCATGTCCGCCAGCAACATCTTTGTGCTGGTCTGTCTGGCGCTGATCGTCACGCCGCTGGGTCGCGTCCGAATCGGCGGTACCGAAGCCAAACCGGACTACAGCTACGCCGGCTGGTTGGCGATGCTGTTTGCCGCCGGTATGGGCATCGGCCTGGTGTTCTTCGGCGTGTCCGAGCCGATGTCCCACTTCAGCTCCTCCCTCGGTGGCATCACCGTGGAGAACGGTGTGCGCACCGACTGGGCACCGCTGAATGGTGCCGAGGGCGACCCCGCTTCCGCTCAGGCTCTGGGTATGGCGGCAACCATCTACCACTGGGCGCTGCACCCCTGGTCCATCTATGCGCTGCTGGCGCTCGGTCTGGCCATCTTCTCCTTTAACAAGGGGTTGCCGCTGACCATGCGCTCCATCTTCTACCCGCTGTTTGGTGAGCGCATCTGGGGTTGGACTGGCCACGTTATCGACATCCTGGCTGTGGTTGCCACCGTATTCGGTCTGGCCACCTCCCTGGGTTACGGTGCCTCTCAGGCGATGACCGGTCTGAACTTCCTGTTCGATGTGCCGATGACCGATACCACTCAGGTGATCCTGATCCTGTGTATCACTGCGCTGGCTCTGGTCTCCGTTGTGGCGGGTCTGGATGGCGGTGTGAAGCGCCTGTCCGAGATCAACATGGGGATGGCTGCCCTGCTGCTGGTGTTCGTCATCATCGTTGGCCCCACCATCGCCATTCTGTCCGGGTTCTTTGACAACATCCTGTCTTACCTGACCTACCTGCCGGAACTGTCGATGCCGTTCGGTCGTGAAGACGTTAACTACTCTCAGGGTTGGACCGCCTTCTACTGGGCATGGTGGATCTCCTGGTCACCGTTTGTGGGTATGTTTATCGCCCGGGTTTCCCGTGGCCGTACCGTGCGTGAATTCATCACCTGCGTGATCCTGATTCCGTCAACCGTCTGTGTACTGTGGATGACCGCCTTCGGTGGTACCGCCATCAGCCAATACGTCAACGACGGTTACGAAGCGGTATTTAACGCCGAACTGCCGCTGAAGCTGTTCGCCATGCTGGACGTGATGCCGCTGGCCGAGATCACCTCTGTGGTGGGCATCATTCTGGTGGTGGTGTTCTTCATCACCTCTGCGGACTCCGGCTCGCTGGTGATCGACACCATCGCCGCCGGCGGTAAAGTGGACGCCCCCATGCCGCAGCGCATCTTCTGGTGCAGCTTCGCTGGCCTGGTCGCCATTGCCCTGATGCTGGGCGGTGGTCTGGCGGCGGCTCAGGCGATGGCGGTGACCACTGGCCTGCCCTTTACCCTGGTTCTGCTGCTCGGTACCTTCTCTCTGTTGAAGGGCCTGATCAGTGAACCCAGAAAGCCGGCCAAAAACGCCAAATCTCTGTCCACCGCGACTCGCTGAGGCGAACGCTGAGTGTTGAAAAAGGGGCCCTGCGCCCCTTTTTTTGAACCCGTTAGCATTACAGTCTGCTATCACATCAACTTCATACTTGCCGGAATCGAAGATGGAAGCCGAACAGCTGGAAGTACTCAACTTTATCTCTCAATACCCGCCCTTTGATGAGTTGCCGGAGGAGAAGCTCAAGGAGATTGCCCTCAACAGCGAGGTCGCCTATTACCGCGCTGACAGCATGATCCTCAACCAGGGCGACACCATCCGCGACCTCTACCTGATCCGCAGTGGCGTGGTTGAGATCTACCGGCGTGAAGGCGAACTCTACAACCGCCTGGACAGCGGTGCGGTGTTTGGCCAGAAAGGGCTGTTGATGAACAACAAGGTGCGGATGCCGGCCAAAGCGATCGAAGATACGCTGGTCTACTGCATTCCCGACGCCCTGTTCAAAGCGCTTTGCGATGAGTTTGATCAGTTTGCCGACTTTATGGAGTTGCAGGATGGCAGCCAGCTTCGCAACGCCATCTCCAATCAGGCCAAGGGCAATGACCTGACCACCGTCAAAGCCCGCAAACTGATCACCCGTGAACCGGTCACCGTCTGTCCGGACACCACCATCCAGGCCGCCGCCCAGTTGATGGAGGATGAGAGCGTCACCGCGCTGCTGGTGGTGCGTCACCTGGATGAGGGCGATGAGGAAGAAGCCGATACCCTGGTTGGTATCCTGACCGAGCACGACCTCTGTGTGCGGGTATTGGCCGCGGGTCTGAATGCCGCCGACACCACGGTGGCGGACGTGATGAGCACCGATGTGGTGTCGCTGGATTACAACACTTACGTGTTTGAGGCGATGCTGATGATGCTGCGTTATAACCTGCATCACCTGCCGATCCGCAAGGATAAGAAGGTTATCGGCATCATTGGCATGACCGACATCCTCCGCCATGAATCCCAGAACAGTCTGCTGCTGGTGAACTCCATCTTCACCTGCCACACCGTCGATGAGTTGCAGGCCGTCTCCAGGCAGGTGAAGGACTGCTTTGTCCGCATGGTGGATGAGGACGCCAACGCCCATATGGTGGGCAGCGCCATGTCGGTGATTGGCCGCAGCTTTAAACAGCGCCTGGCGGAGATCGCCGAGGAGGAGCTGGGTGAGCCGCCCATCCCCTACTGCCTGGTGGCCATGGGTTCCATGGCCCGGGATGAGCAGTTGATCGTGACCGATCAGGACAACGCGCTGATCCTCGATGACAGCTACGATGAGGTACTGCATGGCGACTACTTCCGACGCCTGGCCGACATCATCTGCGACGGCCTGAATGTCTGCGGCTACAGCTACTGCACCGGTGACATCATGGCGTCCAACCCACAATGGCGGATGACCCACACCCAGTGGGAGGAGTGCTTCGCCGAGTGGATCGATCACCCCAACCCGAAGACCCTGCTCAACTCCTCCATCTTCTTCGACATTGAGGGGGTGTATGGCCGGGTGAAATGGGCAGAGCAGTTGCAGAGCTTTGTGGTCCGCCGTGCCCGACGCAACAATCGCTTCCTCGCCTGCATGGCCCACAACGCCATCAACCGGACGCCGCCGCTGGGCTTTTTCAAAGATTTTGTGATGGAGCAGGATGGCCGCCATCGCAACTCCATCAACCTCAAGCGCCGGGGCACCGCTCCGCTGGCCGATCTGGTGCGGGTGCACGCCATGGCGGTGGGGTCGTTGGCGAAAAACTCGTTTGAGCGGCTGGACGACATCATCGAGGCCGGCATTCTGCCTAAGGGCCGGGCTCAGGATCTCCGTGATGCCATGGAGCTGATCTACATGGTGCGCATTCGCCACCAGGCGCTGGATATCGAGCACGGTGAGCAGCCGGATAACAGTGTGGAGCCTGAAAATATGTCTGACTTTGAGCGTCGTAACCTCAAGGCCGCGTTTCAGATCCTCAGCAACGCGCAGAGCTTTATTAAGTTCCGCTATCAGAGGAGCCATTCATGATCTTCCTGCTGCGAGCCGCCCCGGGAAATCAGGCCCTGCTCGACACCAGTGATACGCCAAACTGGCCTGAGCACTTTGTGGAATTGGCCAATAGCGCAAAGGATGCCCGGCTCAAGCGGTTCTACCAGACGCTGCCGGTTGGCCCGGACACCCCGGTCAGCCAGGTGCCGTTCGTCGCCCTGGATTTTGAAACGACCGGGATGAATCCGGATCAGGATGCCATCATCAGCATCGGTCTGGTGCCCTTTACCCAACAGCGCATCCAGTGCAAGGGCTCCGCCCATTGGATCGTCAATCCAAACCGCCCTCTGAATGAGGAATCGGTGGTGATCCACGGCATCACCCACTCGGACCTGGAGCAAGCGCCCGATCTGGAGGTGGTACTGGACCAGGTGCTGGATGCGCTGGCCGGCAAGATCGTGGTGGTGCACTACAAGCAGATCGAGCGCGAGTTTTTGGACCGGGCGCTGCGTGCCCGGCTGGGGGAAGGGATCCGGTTCCCGGTGGTGGACACTCTGGATATCGAGGCCGCCATCCAGCACCGCGCCTGTCAGGGTTGGTTTAACCGACTTCGGGGCAAGAAGCCGGACTCGGTCCGCTTGGGGCGTGCCCGTGAGCGCTATGGCCTGCCCGCCTATCAGCCCCACCACGCCCTCACCGATGCCCTGGCCACCGCCGAACTGTTGCAGGCGCAACTGGCCTGGCACTTCTCACCGGACACCACCTTGGGTGAGATCTGGCAGTAGCATTTCAGCGGTACCAACCGCACGCAAAACGGCGCCCTGTGGCGCCGTTTTGCATTCGCCACAGGTCACCCCACAGAACCCCGGATGGTTGCATAAGCTAAAGGGAGAAGGCGTTTACTCAAATCTGGAACTCTGGAGGCGACCATGCGTAATGAAACCATCCTGATCCCGCTCGCGCCCGGACAACCGATGGCCGCGGTAATGACCCCCCTGCTCAGCTACGCCGAACAATCCCAGGCCAGAGTGATCTTGCTGACGGTGGTGGAAAGCCTGGATATGGTGTGCCGGGCTGAGTTTACCCCGCTGGAGATCCTGGAGCGCACCATCGACGAGCAAAAGGTGCAACTCGACCAGATGGCTGAGGCGCTGGTCAAGCAGCATCCTGACCTCTCGATAACCACGGCAGTGGCCAGCGGCAAGCCCTTTATTGAGATCGTCAAATACGCCGCCAAAGCACAGTGCGACCTGATCGGCATTGATGCGCGCCGTGGCCACAAGGAAACCTCCTGCCAGTACGGCAGTACCACCCGACACCTGATGCGCAAATCGGCGATTCCGATCTGGTCACTTCAGCCCCAGCCCGAACACCAGGTGCGCCGGGTCGCGGCGTCGGTGGATGTGGCCAGCGGCGAGCCGGAAACTCACCGCCTGAACGAACGCATACTCCAGCGCGCTGCCGCCATGGCACAACGGATGGACGCTGAGTTGCTGCTCTGTCATGCCTGGCGACTGGATGCCGAGGGCTACCTGCGTACCTGGGCGCGCTGGAGCGACACGGAGATCGCCAAAGCCGCCCAAAGCGAGCGTCAGCATCGACTGGAGCGGCTGGAGGCGTTAGTCGCCTCCTCCGGCGTTCCGGCCGACAAGGTACGCATCGAGCTGCTGGAGGGCGGCACCGAAACGGTGATCCCTGAGTTGGTGGAGCGGGAAGGCATTGACCAGGTGGTGATGGGCACCCTGTGCCGCAGCGGCATCGCCGGTTTTGTTATCGGCAACACCGCTGAGCGCCTGCTCGATGCCCTGCACTGCTCGGTGGTGACACTGAAGCCCGATGGCTTCCGCTCGCCGGTGCTGGACCAGGCGTAAACCAACCTTCGCTTACAGGCAGAACGACAACCAAGCACTTAAGGGCTGACCGCGTTGGTCAATCCTGAGTGGGATCACTATTGGCAGGCGGCCCGATAGTTCGCCGGAGTCACGTTGTTGTGGCGCTTGAAGTAGCGGACAAAGTTGGTGATGTCATCAAATCCCATCTCGAAGGCGATGGACTGGATACAGTCGCTGTTCATCCGAAGCTTGCGGGTGATCTCCAGGTTCAGTCGAAAATCGATGATCTGCTTGGCGGTACGACCGCTGCAGCGCTTACACAGTTGGTTCAAGGATTTGTAGCTCAGGTGCATCTTACCGGCGTACACCGTGGCATCGCGGCTCTGATGAAACCCGTTTTCCACCAGGTTAAGAAATTCAGTAAAGCGCCGTCGGCACAGGTCATCCGCCGCGGGACGCTGCAGGCTGCGCTGACGGGACAATTTGAGTACCAGCGCCGCAAACAGCAACTCAACGATGGTGGTGTCCTGGTCAGCTTCGGCAATGGCGACAATCAACTGCTCCAGCAGGCCATGACAGTTTTGGCTGTCACTGGGTGCCATCTGCAGCACCGGCGAGCACATCAGGCTCAGGTGAAACGGCACAAAGTAGGAGTTGCGAATGTTGGCCGCACAGGCGGAAAAAAAGGCTGGGGTGATCACCACCAGTTTGCCCTGGGGGCTGTCGTTACGGTCAAAGGCGTGGTGCTGATCGCGGTTGATAAAGATCAGGCTGCCATCCTGATAGGGGTGCGACACCCCATCAACCCAATGGGAGCCACGGCCACGATCGATGCAGATAAAGCAGAAATAGTCGACCCGGTGGGGCTGGAATGGGTCATCACAATGGGCGCTGGGTTCGCGGTAGATCTGGCCGAGATCGATCACTTCAATGCCAGGGGCCGCACACCCGACGGTGGCCGGCTTTGCGGTGGGTTTGATTACTCGTTCGGTCATAGTGTCGGAGTGTATCGTTTGAAACTCAGGGAGAGAATGCTCAATACCAGGTGCCGGCCATCCGGCACCTGGTTAACCGGGGCTTAGTTGTGGATCCGCCCTACCCGTTCCGCCACTTCGTCGTAGTTGTCGGCGTGGCATCCCTTACAGGATTGGTCAGCACGCAGCCACGGCTGACGGTACTTACCATCCGCAGAGGAGTGGTAAGGACTGTCTGACGGCTCCGACAGGTCAATCTTGAACAGGTGGGAGTTGATCGGCATATGACAGTCGGTGCATTCCGCCGCGGCTTCGTGGATGGCGCCCGCGCCATCAGCAAAGCCCACATCGGGGTGGCAGTCCTGACAGGTTTTGGTCAGCGCGTCGCCATGGCCCGGCTTATCCTGGAAGTTGGTGGACAAGTGCGGGTTGTGACACTCGGTGCAATGGAACAGACGTTTGGCACCGGTGGCTTTGCCGGTATCCGGATCAATGCCCAGCAGCGCATCCCCCGCGTTCCGGCCCATCTCAAAGTAATCCGCAACGTAACCACCAATGGTATCGCCACCGAAGTCGGCATCATAGCTGGTCATGTAGTCCGGATAGTGACGCTCACCGGCTTTGGTGTGGCACTCGCCACAAGCGACCGGCTCACCATAGGCCATGTTCATGGCGGTCAGATCGGCACGCAGGCGGCCTTTGGCGATCAGGGTGATGTTGTCCTTGGTCGGGCTCTTGGCGTGGTCACTGCCCGCGCCGTGGCAGGCTTCACACTGCACGCCGGTCAGGGCAAAGGTGCCCTCCATGCCAATCAGGTCATCCTGGCGGTGCTCATTACGATCGTCGCCGGGCTCGGAGGTGTAGTCGCGCCAGCCGGTGTTGTGGCAGGTACCACAGTTGTAGGGCTTGCTGTCGGTGCCGGCACCCGGCGCAAACGGCACGGCACGATCCGGCGTCAGGGTTTCACCCTTGGGCAACACGTCGAACATCGCCTTGGTGCCGTTGATCATGTAGCCGTTGGTGTCGAGCAGAATCGCCTGACGCTGGTAGCCCCCCAGCACATAGCTGATGTCGGCCCAGCTTTCCGGCTTACCGGTGCTGTTTTCCACCCCTTCATAGAGATCCAGTGCCCCTTTCAGCGTGGTAAAGGGGAACTCCGGGCGCTGGCCATTTTCCACCTTGGTGAACTTGTAGTTGTGGCCGGTCTCCTTAAAGGAGGCCTTGTCCTGGTGGCAGCGCAGACAGGTATCGGTGCCTACATACTCCTGCACACTGGCTTTCACCTCAACATCCAGCAAACCCAGAGCCTCAGCACCGCGAGCGTCACGAATGGTGTATTCCACCCGGGCGGAACCGTACGCTTCGGCGCTGTACCAGAGTTGACCGTCCTTGATGCTGACCTCACCAATGCCCTGCACCACAGTGGCGTCGGCCAGGCTCAGTTCGTCCCCATCCGGGTCCGTCGCTTCCGCCAGCACGTCGATCGCGGTGTTTTCCCCAATCACCGCAATCGCGGATACCGTAACGGTCATCGGCGGGCGGTTCTCTTCACTGGGGCCACCATCGTCACTGTCGCTGCCGCACCCGGCCAATGCGGCCAGCAACGCGCTGGCACACAGCGTTAAGGCACCCCGTTGGGTCATTATTGTCTTCATCATCATTCCTCTGCATTTGTTATTGGTGTTGCACAGAGAAACGTAATGAAGCGGCCCGGCTGCCGGTAGGTCATTCCGGCTCGCCCTATGGTCGTTTGCGCACCAGTACGAAAAATCGTGAGCTGAGTCATCCGGTGCCAGCGAAGCGGGTTTTGGTGCACAATTGGCCTTCAATTTGCGGTGTCTTGCTGCCCTCCTCTTGGTTCAGGCTTGCGGGTTTCACCGGCTTCTTACGATAGCCAGACGCTTTTTCAATTGCTGGCGTTACGACATAAAAAACGGCGCCTTTCGGCGCCGTTTTTCGACCAGTTCACCCTTACTCAGCGGTGTACTTCTTCATCCAGCCCAGGGTGTGCTCATACCACTGCACCAGGTTGTCCGGGTTCAGGATCCAGTGGTTCTCGTCCGGGAACATCAGCAGCTCGGACTCGATGCCCTTGCGCTGCAGCACGGTGAAGGCCGCCAGGCCCTGCTCCAGCGGAACGCGGTAATCCAGCGCGCCGTGGATCACCAGCATCGGGGTTTGCCAGTTGTCGATGTGGTTAACCGGGTTGAACTGCTCATATCGCTCGGTTTGCTCCCAGTAGGTGCCGCCGAACTCGTACTCGGGGAACCACAGCTCCTCGGTCACCATGTAGAAGCTGCGCATGTCGAACAGACCCGCGTGGTTCACCAGGCACTTAAAGCCGTCGCTCCAGTTGCCGGCGATCCAGTTCATCATGTAGCCGCCGTAGGAACCCCCGGCCGCACAGGCGTTGTTCACATCCAGCCAGGGCTGCTGTTTGCCCACGGCTGCGAGGCCCTTCTGCAGGTCTTCCAGCGGCTTGCCGCCCCAGTCCTTGGAGATGGAGTGGGTAAACTCGGTGCCGTAACCGGTGGAGCCGTGGAAGTCGACCATCACCACACCAAAGCCGGCGCCGGCCCAGAGTTGGGCGTTCCAGCGACCGTGCCAACGGTTACCAAAGCTGCCCTGGGGGCCGCCGTGTACCAGGAAGGCCACCGGGTACTTCTCACCCTCCTGATAGCCCACCGGCTTAATCCAGTAGCCGTGAACGGTTTCGTTGTTCCAGCCTTTGAAGGTGAACTGTTCGTAGTCGCCGAACGCCACATCCTTCAGCTTGTCCTGGTTGATCTGGGTCAGGCGGGTCTGGTTGCGACCGCCTTCGTCCATCAGGTACAGGTCGGTAGGCTCATGCAGGGTGTTGCGGGTGTACAGCACCTTGCCACCGGCGGCGGCCTGCAGGCTGTTGCTGCCTTCGTTCACCAGGGTGATGCGGTCACCGAAGCGGGTGTCCATGGCGTAGATGGAGACCTGGCCCAGGTCCTGAGTGGTCACGAACAGGGTGTTGCTGTCATCACCAAACGCAATGGAGCCGGCGCTGCGATCCCAGCCCGGCGCCAGCTCTTTGACTTCGCCGGAGCGCAGGTCTTTGAGCATGACGCGGAAACGATCCGCCTCGTAGCCCGGGATGCTCATCGCCATCCAGGCCATAAACTGGCCGTCCGCGGAGAAGGTCGGGTGGCTGTCCCAGGCCGGGTTATCGGCGGTCAGGTTGACGGCATCGCCGCCGGCAACCGGCACCTGCCACAGGTCGTAATTGGTGTGCCAGGACTGGTCGCGGCCCGGCGCTTTGGCGGCGTACACCACGTGTTTGCCATCCGGGGTGAAGCTCACCTCTTCCAGACCGGAGAACGGCAGCGGCGGCACTTCGGTGTCCAGCCCGGCGGTCACGTCCACCGGCTCGGACAGGGTGTCGCCGTCCAGCTTGGCCACAAACAGGTGGTTACGCAGGCCATCGGTCCAGGTGTCCCAGTGGCGGTACATCAGGCCGGTGTAGTGCTGGCCGGTGGTTTTCTGTTCCGCTTTGGCTTCCGCCTTTTCGGCGCTGCAGGCCAGGGTGTCACAGGCCGGATCAACACGAAGTTGCAGCACCACCTGCTGGCCGGCGTTATCGAACTTAAAGCCATCGACGTTCAGCGGCAGATCGGAGACCTGACGCGCTTCACCGCCAGCCAGCGGCAGGTACCACAACTGGGTGGTGCCGGAGCGGGCGGCGAGGAAGTAGATGCCCTTGCCATCGGCGGCAAACGCGACGGAGTGTTCGGTGCCTTTATCAAAGGTCAGGCGTTGTGCCTCACCGCCCACCACCTGGCGATACAGGTCGGACTGGCTGTGGTCACCGTCGACGGTTTTAATGGCGTACACCACGGTGCTGCCATCGGGAGACAGCGCCGCAGAGTGCACTTTATTCAGGTCGTTCAGGTGTTGAACGGTGAAGGGTTCGGCAGCGAACGCACTGCCCAGAGGTAGCGCCAGGCCCAGCGCAGCAATCCATTGTTTCATTGTTATTGTGTCCCATCTTGATGGCGGCTGGCGGGATTTTCCGCCCGATACAACACCGCTAGGGTATTGAGCCCCCATACTTTTCCACGCTTGCAACCGATGTGCAACCTCGGTGCTACAGCATTTTCCGGTGGCGCTGTCAGCCTGTCATACCGACTTCAGATGCCGCTGCAGCAACGGTGCGAAGGTGGTGCCCTGCACCAGCAACGAGAACAACACCACGGCAAACACCATGGATTGCACCGTCCACCACCCCGGCAGCGCCACCGGCAGTGACAGCACCAGGGCAATGGCAATGGCTCCGCGCAGCCCGCCCCAACTCAGCAACAGCGACCAGCCACGAGGCAGCGGACGGCCACTGAGGGTCAGAATGCCCTGGCACAGATACACGGAGGCAAAGCGGGCGAACACCGCGGCGCCGATGGCCAGTGCCATCGCCCAGTAGCGTTCAATAAACATGTCGAAGGTGATCACCAGCCCCATCAGGCAGAAGATCAGCAGATTGAACAGCAGCCCGAACCACTCCAGGCCATCGCTCAATCGGGGTATCGCTTTCGATTCGGCCCGGGCCAGTCCGGCCCGGCACACCAGCGCGGCGCTCGCCGCGGCCATAATGCCGGAAACGTGGAACCAGTGCTCCGCCACAAAGAAGCTGCCAAAGGCCAGCAGCAACAGGGTGATCATCGCCAGGTCCTCCCGCAGCAGGTAGCGGATAAGCCCCTGAGCCAGCCAGCCCAGCGCGGCGCCAATCAGAATGCCGCCAAAGAACACCACAGCGAATTCCAGCACTACCCCAAGCACGCTGGGGTCGGCCATCTCCTGTTGGACGATGCCCATCACCAGCGCAAACAACACCACCGCGGTGGCGTCATTCAGCAAACTCTCCGCTTCAAACAGCGTGGCCAGATCTTTGGGCGCGTGCAGCCGATTCAGGGTGGCCACCACCGCCACCGGATCCGTAGCCGACAGAATCGCCCCGGTCAGCGCCGCCATCGCCAGCGGCATGCCGGTTGGGTGGCCAATGGCCCACCAGATCACCAGGGCACAGATGGCGCCGGTCAGCACCACCCCCACGGTGGCGAGAAACAGCGCCTTGCCTGCCCATAGGCGTAGCATCGAGGGGGGCAATGACCAGGCGGCATGGAAGATCAAAATCGGCAGAAACAGATAAAACACCTGGTCCTGCACATACTCCGCCCGCAACCCCACATCCCAGCCCATGGTGGTGATCAGCAAGCCCGCCCCTACCCCACTGGCCAGACACGCCAGGGTGATCTCCAGACCGGTCAGCCGGTTCAGCAGCGCACCGGCCATCACCATTGAGACAAAGGCCAGCACCTGGCCCAGCAGCGTGAGGGTTTCCATGGCGTCTCCGTGTCGGTTTGCCAGATGACAGTATTGTTCAGGACACAAAAAAGGCCCCGTATCTCGGGGCCTTCGGTCAGGTTTATTCGCTCAGTTCGGCGATTTGGCCACGCCAGTAGGCGGGGCCACTTTCATGCACGTTGTTGCCGGTGGAGTCCACCGCAACGGTCACCGGCATGTCGACCACGTCAAACTCGTAGATCGCTTCCATGCCCAGGTCTTCAAACGCCACCACGCGGGAGTGTTTGATCGCCTTGGCCACCAGGTAGGCGGCGCCGCCTACGGCCATCAGGTAGACGGACTTGTGGTCGGCGATGCTCTGCACCGTGGCCGGGCCACGCTCCGCTTTACCAATCATCCCCATCAGGCCGGTTTCCGACAGCATCTGCTCGGTAAACTTGTCCATGCGGGTGGCGGTTGTCGGACCCGCCGGGCCCACCACTTCGTCACCCACGGCATCCACCGGGCCAACGTAGTAGATGAAGCGACCGTTAAAGTCGACGCCCTCTGGCAGGCCCGCGCCGGAATCCAGCAGGTCCTTAATGCGCTTATGGGCCGCATCGCGACCGGTCAGGATCTTGCCGTTCAGCAGCAACACGTCGCCCGCTTTCCAGCTCTCCTGCTCTTCCTTGGTGATGGTGTCGAGGAACACGCGTTTGACGTTGTCGCCCGCTTCCTGAGTCACTTCCGGCCAATCTTCCAGTTTCGGGATCGGCAGCTCTGCCGGGCCGGTGCCATCGAGATGGAAGTGAACGTGACGGGTGGCGGCGCAGTTGGGGATCATCACTACCGGCTTAGAAGCGGCGTGGGTCGGTGCACTCTTGATCTTAACGTCCAGCACGGTGGTCAGGCCGCCCAGGCCCTGGGCACCGATGCCCAGTTTGTTGGCGCGCTCAAAGATCTCCAGGCGCAGTTTCTCTTCGGTGGTTTCGGCGCCGCGGGCTTTCAGCTCATGGATGTCGATGTGCTCCATCAACGCTTCCTTGGCCATCACTGCCGCCTTTTCGGCGGTGCCGCCAATGCCGATGCCCAGCATGCCCGGGGGACACCAGCCGGCGCCCATGGTGGGCAAGGTTTTCTCAACCCACTCGGCAATGTCGTCGGAGGGGTTCAGCATCACCATCTTGGATTTGTTTTCAGAACCGCCGCCCTTGGCCGCAATCGCCACCTCAACGGTATCGCCGGGCACCATCTCGATGTGCACCACCGCCGGGGCGTTGTCCTTGGTGTTCTTACGGGCACCGGCCGGGTCGGCCACAATGGAGGCCCGCAGCGGGTTGTCCGGGTTGGAGTACGCCTGGCGCACACCCTCATCCACCATCTCCTGCACCGTCATGTCGCTGTCCCACTGCACCTGCATACCGATTTTGACAAAACAGGTCACGATGCCGGTGTCCTGGCACAGCGGGCGGTGGCCCTGCGCGCTCATGCGGCTGTTGATCAGGATCTGCGCCATGGCGTCCTTGGCCGCCGGATTGATCTCCTTGGCGTGGGCCTCGGTTAAGGCGTCGATGAAGTCTTTGGGGTGGTAGTAGGAGATGTATTGCAAAGCATCCGCTACTGAGCTCACAAAATGCGCTTTCTGGATCACGGCCATTATGTACTCCACGGGCGTCCCGCCCTTTTTTGCTATGCCAGTGTTTTTGTAGGGTTTTGGAAGTGGCGACTATGATAGCGCCGTGAGCCTGATGGGGCCAGAGTTTGATCCCCGTCACGCACCGCATCCGTGGCCCGTATTTCCGATAGCCATAAACGGTGCTGGGCACCGGCTGGGGCCAGGTGGCGTGCAATGGCTAACAGGATGACGTCGGGCCGAACGATTGGCCCAGCAAAGTCCAACCCCGTCACTGTTCACAAAATGGACAACCCGGACTCCATGTGCCACCAATAGATAGGAGCAAATTCGGGCACTTTCAGCCCACACAGTGAGCAATGGAGACCTACTATGCAACGACGTGAACTGATCCGACTGGGCCTGGTCGGCGCGGCAGCGACTCTGGTGGCACCGCGTCAGGTGCTGGCAGGCGTTGAGGGTTCACCCATGGCCGGTGGTGTTTATTACACCCAGGACGCCCCGGGACGCTGGAGCAAAAAAGTGGCGGGCCACCTGCCGGTGATCGAAGTGGATAAAGGGGCCGGTAAGGTCAAGGTGATCACCGGTCACGAGATGAAGGGTTACGAGCATTACATCGTCAAACACACCCTGCTGGACGGTAACTTCCAGTTTATTGAAGAGCGGCTGTTTGACCCGATGAAAGACGCCGCCCCCATTACCGAATTCGCCCTGACCGATTACAGCGGCCCCATCTACGCCCTGAGCATGTGCAACCTGCACGACGTTTGGCTCAATATGGCGGAGGTATAAGCCTCAAACAAAAAACCACCTGCTTCGGCAGGTGGTTTTTTTCGTCGCCTAGCCTTTTCAGTCGCGGGGTAAGGTCAGGCTTTCGGTGGTCATCGGCGCCGGGTTGTAGCTGCAGCTTTCAAACCAGGGCAGACTGCACGCCGACTCACTGCGCTGATACATCTCGTCGTACCGGGACAGGTCCAGCGGGGCCAGCACATTGATGCGCGGAAGGATAAATACCCCTTCGAAGTTCAGCTCCGGGGTGTCGTAGTAATCCCACCGCATGTAAGAACGCTCCAGCACCAGGTGACGGCCGTCCGACAGTGTCCGGATGGCGGTCCAGTTGCGCTTACGATCCATCATCACACTGCCGTAATCCCGCTCGCCCTGGTATGAGAACTCATGGGCGCCCTCTTTCTGCCAGGTCCAGTTAAACAGGTTCTCTGCGTAGAAGTAGTAGTCGCCCGGCACCCACTCACTGTCACCGTCGATCCACTGATCCGGGTACACCCGGTACATGGTGCCGTCTTCTTGCATCAGGTAGCCCCAGATAGCAGACGCCGGATCCAGCAGTCCGTCCTCAGATACCGAAGCCTGCCAGGTGTTGATCCAGGCATTGAGAACGAAGGGACGGGGCTGCACCAGGTCCTGCTCCAGCGTGCTGGTGGCCTGGTCAAACTGGGCAATCCAGCTGATGTCACTGTCCCGGATGGTCCCCTGGTTGGTGAGCACCGCCGCGCTGAGCAAACCGTCCACTTCGGCATAGGGCAGTATGGTGACACTCCAGCCACTCTCGGTATCCACCGACAATACGCCATCAGCAAAGCGCCACTCCCCTAACGCACTGCCTTGGGCGTCCAGCACATCGCCATCTTCGGTCAGCGTCACCTGTTGCGCCACCGAATACTCCCAGGCGACCTCATCGTAGAGGCCCTTAATGCTGGCAGGTAACGGCAGCGCCCAGCTACCGGTCGGAGCCGTTTGCCAAACGCTCGCCACATCGCCCGGCAGGTGCCAGCTATGGGTAGTTTGTTGGCTTTCGGTGTAGTACGGCAGGGTGCCGGACCACTCAATCCCCATCTCGTCCAGCACGATCAGCACCTTGCTTTCCCTTACCATGGCGATGGTGTTTACCGCACCATCGGACAAGCGGATGAGGCTATCGCGCAGGTATTGACGCTGAGTGGGCAGCATTTTCACCTCTTCGAAAGATTCGAAGACCGCGGGCACAACGGATTCCCCCCAACGCTCGGCCACCTCTTCACGGGACAACTCTTCAAACTGCAGCAATCCCAGCGCGTCGTCGTCATAGCTCAGCACCACCTGCCCCTGCGCCGTAACCTGCCAATCAGCAGACAGGTTGTCGCGCATCATGTAACCGCTGGCATTCGGATTTTGCACTTCAGCACGACCATCCTGGTAAAACTGAATCAGGGTGCCTGACCCTGCCACCCAACCGGGGGCCGGCGTTGCGGTGACCACATGGAGACCGACCAACTCATCGGCACTGAAAGCACGGGTGACCGCCTGATCATTCAGCGTTTCTGTGGTTGCCTCCGCCAATGCGGCGGCAAAGGAAGCCGACCACTGCCCGGATTCGTCCATCAGCCCGTTCGCCAGCAGGTAATCCTCAATGGCTTGTTCCACACTCTGGCCATTTTCGGGTGTCAGCAGCTCCAGAATGGTGCCCTGCTCCGGTGTGAACTCCGGGTTATCCGCCAGCACCTTGATCAGCGCGGCCAGCTCAAGCAGTTCCGCACTTTCAATTTGTGCTTCCGCCTCCGCCAGCGCGGCGTCATCACTCAGTGATACCCCGGTATCCTGAGCCAACAGATGAAGGGCGGTGCTGATCTGAGTAATCGAGGTGCGGGAGGATTCGGACGGTTCCAGCACGCCGTTGTCGCCAGCCTGTGCCTGAATTGCTTTGAATGAGCCCAGTTGGCTGATCAGGCGAATGTGGTCCTGACTGCCCTCGCCGGTGGCGGTGATCACCACCATCTCATCGTCACCCAGGCTGCCCGCCTCATACTCAAACGCCAGCTGATAGATGCCGCTGTCATCGGCCTGTACGGAGTAGACCTGACCACCAATCTGCACTTCAACGGCGGCGTTGGCCACTGGCGCGTCGGTGGCAATGCCAACAATCGCAAAGTTGAGTAGCTCCGGCGGTGGCGGCAATACCGGGCCCGGACCTTGGTTTGTGTTGTCGTTGCTGTCGCTGCTGCCACCGCAGCCAACCAGCACTGAGGAAGCCATCATGGCCAGTGCGAGAGGGGTGAGACGCATCCCTGTTCTCCTGATCGGTTTTTGGAGTATTGCTGAGCGCCGGGCGTTACTTCCTGATTCAACCCGCACCCGTTCAGCGGCTCATATGAGCATAATTTTTAGGCAATATCCATTGGTGACTTGGTTTCATTGCAGGCATTAGCGAAGCGTCAATGCTTCGCGAGCTAACAGAGGCGGGGCACGGAACGAATTGACACAGCCCTTTGATTTAATGGCCATTGGTGACAATCCAGTCGGCGCACAGATTGAGCGAAGCTTATGGCGGGTGGATCAAAAAGCCCCCATCCGGGGGCTTTCGTCAGGCTTGGCGATAGTGTCCGTTACGCCAGCATTCCGGCAGATTTTCGCCGGAGGGGAACACCAGATTTTCCTTGTTGCAGATCTCCGGATCAGGCAGATCCTGACCGCACTGGAATTGCACCATCACGGCGTCAGAAAATGGGTTAACCAGTGCCGAAGTGTCCATGACTTCAACCAGATCACCCGATTGGGTGTCTCGCAACAGCATAAGCATCACCTCCCAAAACTCAGTCGCCTCTAAAGTGTAGACAATGGCTTACTGGGTTTGTGCCCCTTCGTCAGGCTCATCCCCTTCGGTGGACGCGGTGGTCTCTGTGGTACTGACCCAACCGCCGCCCATCGCCTTAAACAGTGCCACCAGGTTGGCCTGCTGAGTCAGTCTGAGGCTGATCAGGTCCTGCTCCGCCTGGTAATAGTTACGCTGTGAATCCAGCACCGAGAAGAAGTTGTCGACCCCTTGGCGGAAGCGCAGATCGGACAGCTCATAGCTGTCCCGATACGCCGCCACCAACTGCTGCTGGGCGAGGAACTGGTCGTACAGATTCCGCCGTGCCGCCAGCGCATCCGCCACCTCCTGGAACGCCAGCTGAATGGTCTGCTCATACTGGGCCAGCGCGATTTCCCGGTCCGCCTTGGCCACTTCGAGATTGCCGCGCAGCTCGCCCCAGTGGAAGATCGGCATGGTCAGGCTCGGCGTGAAGTTCCAGCTGCGGGCATCGCCGCTGAACAGGTCATCCAGATCGCCACTGAGGAAACCCGCCGTGGCGGTCAGCGAGATGTTGGGGAAAAACGTCGCCCGGGCGGCGCCAATGTTGGCGTTGGCCGCCATCAGCGAATGCTCGGCGGAGCGAATGTCCGGACGCTGCATCAACATCGCCGACGGCATCCCGACCTCCACCGGCCCCAACGCGATTTCTCGGCTGCCGTCCGGCAGCAGAATGGGGTCGTAACCGGTGCCCACCAGAACCGCCAGGGCATTGATGTCGGCGGCCACCCGGTTGGTGAAATTGGCCACGTCCACCTGGGCGATCGCCACAGTCACCTGCGCCTGCGCCACATCGAGTCCGGTGGCCACACCGTTATCGAAACTCTGCTGGGTCAGGGACAGGGAAGCGCTCTGGGTCTCCAGCGTTTCCCTGGCCAGATTGAGCAGAGCCCGATCTGCCGCCAGGGTCAGATAGGCGGTGATCACCTGACTGACCAGCGCGATATGGGTATTGCGTCGCGCTTCCTCAGTAGCGAGGTAGTTCTGTAGCGCCTGCTCCTCAAGGCTGGCCAGGCGGCCCCAGAAGTCGATCTCATACCCTGTCATGCCCAGATCAACGCTGTATTGGCGCTGCACCGTGCTGGCTCCGCCGGTCACCGCTTCACCGAGACGCTGGTTGCTGCCCTGAGCACCCAGGTCAATGTTGGGAAACTTCTCCGAGCGCTGAACCCCATACAGAGCCTCTGCCCGGCGCAGGGTCTGGATGGCAATGCGCAGGTCGCGGTTATTCTCCAACGACCGTTCAATCAATACCTGCAAGCGTGGGTCCAGCACAAACTGTCGCCAATCCTCGATGGCGCTGTTGCCCAGATCGGACTCTCCGGCACTGATGGGCCACAACTCGTCCACCGGCGATGGCGGCGTTTCATAATCCGGCGCCATGCTGCATCCGCTGGCCAGCCCGGCAGCCACCAGGGCGGCGATAATGGGTCGTTTCATACCGCGCCCTCCTGTGCTGGTGCCTCCGGAGCCGGTGGCGACGTTTGCTTGCGATGCGCCAGTCGGCTGACAAAGACGAAGAACAGCGGTACGAAGAACACCCCAAGGAAGGTGGCGGTAATCACCCCACCAATCACCCCGGTGCCCACCGCGTTCTGGGCTCCGGAACCGGCACCGCTGGAGAGGGCCAGGGGCAACACCCCGAAACCAAACGCCAGCGAGGTCATCAGGATGGGACGCAGACGCACCCGCGCCGCATGCAGCGCCGCTTCAACCATGTCGGCGCCCTCCTCGTAATACTGCTTGGCGAACTCCACGATCATGATGGCGTTCTTGGCCGACAGCCCTACGGTGGTCAACAGCCCCACCTGGAAGTAGACGTCGTTATCCAGTCCGCGCAGGCCCGTGGCAATCACCGCCCCAAGCACCCCAAGCGGCACCACCAGGATCACCGAAAACGGCACACTCCAGCTTTCATACAGGGCCGCCAGACACAGAAAGACAATCAGGATGGAAAGCACGTACAACGCGCCCGCCTGGCCACCGGCCTCACGCTCCTCGTACGACAACCCGGTCCAGGCCACATTGAGGTTATTGGGCAGTTGCGACACCAACTGCTCCATGGTGGTCATCGCCACCCCGGTACTGATGCCGGCTTTCGGCTGGCCCTGGATCTGCATCGCCGACACGCCATTGAAGCGCTCAAGTCGTGGTGATCCGAACTCCCAGCGTGTGCTGGTGATCGCCTTCAGCGGCACCATCTCGCCCTGGTTGTTGCGCACATACCAAAAGTCGATATCGGATGGCACCATCCGATACTGGGCGTCCGACTGCACATACACCTGTTTCACCCGGCCACGGTCGATAAAGTCGTTGACGTAAGCGCTGCCGAACGACGTGGTGAGGGTATTGTTGATGTCGTTGATGCTGACCCCAAGCGCCTCCGCCTTGAGCTGGTCAATCTCGATCACAAACTGGGGTGTGTCGTCCAGGCCGTTGGGGCGCACATTCATCAGGTTGGGGTTTTGCATCGCCATACCGAGCAACTGGTTACGCCCCTGCATCAGGGCATCATGGCCCAGACCCGTGCGATCCTGCAGGTACATGTCAAAACCGGTGGCCGTCCCCAGCTCAATGATGGCCGGTGGCGCAAACACAAACACCATCGCCTCCTTGATCTGACTGAACGCCCGCTGGGCCCGTCCCATCACCGCCCAGACCGAGCTCTCCTCGGTGGTGCGCTCCTTAAAGGGCACCATGTTCATAAACAGGATACCGGCGTTGGCGCCACGCCCGGCGAAACTGAAGCCCGCCACGGAGAAGACTGACGCCACCGCCTCGGTTTCATTGGTAAGGAAGTAATCCTCTGCCTGTTTCAGCACATCCACGGTTTGCGCCTGAGTGGAGCCGGTAGGCAACATCACCATGCCGATCATCACGCCCTGGTCCTCGTCGGGCAGGAAGCTGGTGGGCAGGCGGGTCATCAGGTAACCGGCCACCGCCGCCAGCGCGACGAAAATCAGCATCAACCGCCCCATTCGCCGGATAAAGCCATCGACATGACCGACATAACCATTGGTGGCGCGATCAAAGGTGCGGTTAAACCAGCCAAAGAACCCTTTGTCACTGCCGCTGCCATGCCCCTGTTTCATCAGCTGAACACAGAGGGTTGGTGTCAGGATCAGCGCCACCAGCACCGACAGCGCCACCGCCGTCACGATGGTGATGGAGAACTGTCGGTAGATGATGCCGGTGGTGCCACCAAAAAACGCCATCGGCACAAACACCGCCGACAGCACCATGCCGATCCCCACCAAGGCACCGGACAGCTGTTTCATCGATTTTCGGGTGGCTTCCAGAGGGGGCAGGCCCTCCTCCTCCATCACCCGCTCGACCCCTTCCACCACGACGATTGCGTCGTCCACCAGCAGGCCGATGGCCAGCACCATGGCGAACATGGTCAGGGTGTTGATGCTGTAGCCCAGTGCCATCAGCACCGCCATGGTCCCCAGCACCACCACGGGGATGGCGATGGTGGGGATCAGTGTGGCCCGGAAGCTCTGCAGGAACAGGAACATCACCAGGAACACCAGCACCACCGCTTCCAGCAGGGTATGGACCACGTTCTCAATGGAGAGCTTCACAAAGGGGGTGGTGTCATAGGGCACCTGCATCTCCACACCCGGTGGAAACAGGTTTCGCAACTCAGCGATGCGGTCATTCACCGCGTTCATGGTGTCCAAAGCGTTGGCGCCGGTGGCCAGTGAAATCCCCATCCCACTGGCGGGCTGGCCGTTGTAGCGGGCAATGGTGCTGTAGTTGGCCGCCCCCAGCTCGACCCGGGCCACATCGCGGATCCGCACTTCGGAGCCGTCCTCTTCGACCTTCAGCAGGATCCCTTCAAACTCTTCCGGCGTGCGCAACAGAGAGCGTGCGGTGATGGTGGCATTCAGTTGCTGCCCCTCCACCACCGGGGTGGCACCCAATTGCCCGGCGGAGACCTGGGTGTTTTGTTCGGCAATGGCGGCGGTCACGTCACTGGGGTTGAGGCCGTAGCTTTCCAGCCGATTCGGGTCGAGCCAGATCCGCATGGCGTATTCGGCCCCAAACAGCTGCACCGACCCGACCCCGGGCACCCGGCTGATGGGGTCTTCCAGATTACTGGCAACAAAGTCGGACAGATCCGTGTCGGTCATACTGCCATCGGTGGAGTAGAACGCCATCACCATCAGGAAAGTGTCACTGGATTTCTCCACCACCACCCCCTGCCGCTGCACCACTTCCGGCAGTTTGGCGGTGGCCCCGGACACCTTATTCTGCACCTGCACCTGAGCGATGTCCGGGTCGGTACCGGCTTCAAAGGTCAGGGTGATGATGCTGTTACCGAAGGAGTCGGATTCCGAGGAGATGTAACGCAGGCCGTCGAGACCGGTGAGCTCCTGCTCAATCACCTGAGTGACGGTTTCCTCCGCCGTCTTGGCGGACGCACCGGGATAGAATGCCGTGACCTGAATGGCCGGAGGCGCGATGTTCGGGTATTGCGCTACCGGCAGTTGCACCAGCGAAAGGATGCCCGCCAGCATCGCCAGAATGGCCAGCACCCAGGCAAAAACGGGGCGGTCAATAAAGAAGTTGGCCATGCTGTCCCCCTAGCCCTGCTGCTTCTGGTCCAGCTCCCGGACAGTGCCTACCGGCACTCCGGGACGAACAAACTGCAGCCCTTCCAGTATCACCTTGTCGCCGGCTTTCAGGCCGCTCCGGATCAACCAGTTCTGACCCACCATCTGTTCCGCATCGACCACCCGCTGCGCCACCTTATCGTCCTCGACCACCATCACGGTTGCCTCGCCTTTGGCATTACGGGTCACCCCTCGGGCAGGCACCAGCAGACCATTAGGCACAATCCCCTTTACCATTTCGGCACGAACAAACATGCCGGGCAGCAGGACGTTATCGGGATTGGGGAAGGTGGTACGAATGGTGAAAGTGCCAGTGCCGGTATCCACGTTGATGTCGGCAAACTGGAACACGCCCTCCTGGTCATAGAGGTCGTTGTCGTCAAAGTAGAGTCTGACCTTGGCGGAATCCTGCCGCACCAACTCGCCGCTGGCCCACTGTCGCCGGATTCGGTTCAGCGCCCGACTGGATTCGGTCACATCAACAAACATGGGGTCAAACTGCTGCACCGTCACCAACGGGTCACCCTGATTGGCGGTCACCAGCGCCCCAACCGTCACGGTGGAGCGGCCGGCCAGGCCGGTAATCGGGGCGTAGACCTTGGTGTAATCGAGGTTGATTTCGGCGCTGGTCACCGCCGCCCGGGCAGTGGCCACATCGGCCTGGGCCTGCTGGTAGTTCGCCAGCGCGTCATCGTAGTCCTGTTGCGACACGGCACGCGCTGCCACCAGAGTCTCATAGCGGTCGGCCCGGTTTTTTGCCGTTTTCACATTCGCGGCCGCTTTCGACAGATCCGCCTGAGCGCGGTTGAGATCCGCGATATAGGGCGCCGGGTCAATCAGGTAGAGCTGCTGCCCCTCCTGCACCATCGACCCTTCGGTAAAGTTGCGTTCCAACACAATGCCGGAGATCTGAGGGCGCACTTCGGCCTCAAGCGACGCTTTGGTTCGCCCGGCCAACTGAACCGACAGAGTGACGGGTTGGGCCTGAAGAGTAATTACCCCAACTTCAGCGGCGGGTGGCGGCCCCTGCTGGGGCGCTTCTCCCCCACAGGCCGCCAGACTGCCGACCAGTAGGCCAGCCCACAACCGGTAACGCCATGCGTTCATGCCCTGCTCCCTGTTCCATCAACCCGAGTCAGAACAAAAATTAGCAGAGGCAACGGGGTTTTGCGTTTCAGTTGCCCGAAGTTGCAGGCCGGTGACCGGCGGTCACCATCCCCTGTTCGATGGGGACTTTTAGCACCAGCGCAGCCCCGAGCACAAAGAAGCCGAGAATCACCAGCAAACCCTGCTGCAGAGAGAACAGATCCGCCACCAACGCAAAGGAGAGGCTGCCCAGAATCGTCGCCAGCCGCCCAAACAGCCCCCAGAAGCCAAACATCATGGCGCTGTACTGGTTGGGCGTCAGCAGACCGACAATGGTGCGACTGGCACTCTGAGTGGAGCCCAGCCCCGACCCGGCCAACAGCGCGCACACGGTAAAGACGCGGTTTTCACTGACCCCCAGCCATTGCGACAGCGGGGTCAGGCCGTAGATCGACAATACCCCCATGATCCACCACAACAGGGTGAGAAAGATGGTGGCTTTGGGCCCAATCCGGCTCTCCAGCAGGCCAAACGCCAGCGCGCCGATAAAGGCGGACACCTGCAGGGCCAGAAAGATGGTGGTTTTCTCTGCGGCGGTCAGGGTCAGGCGGGCATCGACAAAGATGCCAAAGAACTTGATGACAATGGCCATCCCGGCGGAATAGAGGGTAAACACCAGGAAGAACCGCCACAGCGCCGGCAGAGCGCGGGCCAGCTGCCAGCAGTGGCTCAGGCGCTGCCAGGTATGCTGCCAGACCTGGCCAAAGCCCACATCCCGGCGCACCGGGTCACGGTCTTTCAGCCACAACATGGTGGGCACCGACACCACCACAAAATAGGCGGCCACCGCCAGCATCGCTTGTTGATTCTGCTGGATGTAGAGGGAAAGGTCGCTTTCGGCACTGCTGGTGATCACCCCAAACAGCACCATCACCAGACTCAGAAGGCCGCCCAGGTAGCCCACGCCCCAGCCGATGCCGGAGATCAGCCCCATGGTTTTCGGGGTCGCCAGGTCCGTCAGGAAGCTGGCGCAAAACACCTCCGACAGCATCCACGCCACATTACTGATGGTAAGAAGCAGGATCGCCCAGCCGATGGCACCGGGACCGACAAAGAACAGCCCAGCCGTGGCCAGCGCACACACCAGCATATTGCCCAGCAAAAAGGCTTTTTTGCCGCCCCGCAGGTCACACAGGGTGCCGAGTAGCGGGGCCAATACCATGGTCAGCAGATTTGAGACCACCATGGCCAGGCCCCAATAGCTGTTGCCCCAATCCGAGTCCGCCGGCACCAGGTGATGCACAAAGAAGGCGCTGTAGACGATGGTGATCACCACGGTGGTGTACGCCGAGTTGGCCACGTCGAACATGGCCCAGCCAAAAATCTCACGCTTAGTGACGGGGGTTCCACCCCTGGGCTCTGACAAAAGTAATCCCTGCGTTATCCGTACTTTGGTCAGCTTACACCAACAAGATGGCAATCTGGCGACGACAATTTTCTGGTCGTCGCCAATCCGATCAATCGATCGTGCCGATTAGGTCACTGAGGAAATCCTATCGGTGTCGGCTAAATCACTGACTACCCTTGATCCTGTGTGCAGCAATCGAACGCGTACGCGTCACAGGAGACCCCATGTCACTGAAAGGATCCAAGACTGAGCAAAATCTGAAGGACGCCTTCTCCGGCGAATCTCAGGCCAATCGACGTTACCTCTACTTTGCCGCCAAGGCCGATGTTGAGGGCTACAACGACGTTGCCGCCGTGTTCCGCTCCACCGCCGAAGGTGAAACCGGACACGCCCACGGCCATCTGGAATATCTCGAAGCGGTGGGTGACCCCGCCACCGGGCTGCCGATTGGTGGTACCGAATCCAATCTAAAGGCCGCCATTGCCGGCGAAACCCACGAGTACACCGACATGTACCCGGGCATGGCCAAAACCGCCCGCGACGAAGGGTTCGACGAGATCGCGGATTGGTTTGAAACCCTCGCCAAAGCGGAGCGTTCCCACGCCAACCGCTTCCAGAAAGCGCTGGACAATCTGGACAGCTGATACCGCCGGGGCGACGGAGTGAGCCCGTCGCCCCGCCGATTGCGATAAGGAGGCGCCATGTCCCGCAAAGAAGGCAGTCTCGAAGCCCCTACCCGACACCCCATCGACTGGCAAAACCCCGACTACTACGACCACGACAAGCTGATGGCCGAACTGGAGCGGGTGTACGACGTCTGCCACGGTTGTCGCCGTTGCGTCAGCTTGTGCCAGTCCTTCCCCACGCTGTTTGACCTGGTGGACGAGTCCGACACCATGGAGGTGGATGGGGTGGATAAGGCGGATTACATCAAGGTGGTGGACCACTGCTACCTCTGCGACCTCTGCTTTATGACCAAATGCCCCTACGTGCCCCCGCACGAGTGGGCCATCGATTTCCCCCACCTGATGCTGCAGGCCAAAGCGCAGAAGTTCGAGCGCGATGGCGCCCGCTTGCGGGATCGGGTGCTCACCAATACCGACGCCATGGGCAAGTTCGCCTCGACACCCGGGGTGTCGCAACTGATGAATGGTGTCGGCAACACCAACGTGTTCCGGGTCACGCTGGAGAAGACCCTGGGCGTGCACCGCGACGCCCCTCTGCCCCATTACCAGCGCCCAACTCTGGAGCAGCGGGCGCAAACGCAGGTGCAAACCATTCCCGCCACCGCAGTCGGAGAGACCAGCGGCAAAGTGGCGCTGTTTGCCACCTGTTTTGCCAACTACACCCAGTCGGACCTGGCCGACGACTTTATGAAGGTGTTCCAGCACAACGACATCCATATCGAGCCGGCGTTCGACCTGCTCTGCTGCGGCATGCCCAAGCTGGAACTGGGGGACCTGAACAGCGTCGACCGGATGCGCAAACACAACATCCCCCGGCTGGCCGAACTGGTGCGCCAGGGTTATGACCTGATCGCCCCCATCCCCTCCTGTGTGCTGATGTTCAAGCAGGAGTTACCGCTGATGTTCCCCGATGACGACGAGGTGGCGCTGGTGCAGCGGGCGTTTTTTGATCCGTTCGAATACCTCTGGCTGCGTCACAAAGGGGGGCAGCTGAAAACCGAGTTTCAGGGAACGCTGGGCAAGGTCAGCTATCAACCGGCCTGTCACCAGCGGGTGCAGAACTTTGGCCCGCGCACCCGTGATGTGCTGGCGCTGGTGCCGGATACCGAGATCACCACCATTGAGCGCTGCTCCGGCCACGATGGCACCTATGCGGTCAAGCTGGAAACCCGGGAACATGCCCTGAAAATCGCCCGACCGGTGGTGCGCCAGGTGGATCAGGCCGGGCCGGACCACCACATCAGCGACTGCCCGATGGCCGCCAGCCACATCGGTGAACAACGGAAACTGGCGGACGGCAAAGCCAGCCATGCCCCCCACCCCATCAGCCTGCTGCGGCAGGCGTACGGACTGTAGGAGACCCATCATGGACAAACTGACCCGACAGGATTTGTGGTCACTTGAGGAGTACGCCCAGCGACGGGCCGGTTTTCGCCAGCAGGTGCTGGACCACAAACGAGACCTGCAATTGACCCTGGGTGAGCCACTGCGGTTGCTGTTCGAAGACCGTCTGACCATCCAGTACCAGATCCAGGAGATGCTGCGGATTGAGCGGGTGTTTGAGCCCGACGCCATCCAGGAGGAGCTGGACGCCTACAACCCGCTGATCCCCGACGGCCGCAACTGGAAAGCCACCATGCTGCTGGAGTACGCCGATGTGAACGTGCGGCGGCGTGCCCTGGCCGAACTGGTGGGGGTGGAGCACAAGGTTTGGGTTCAGGTGGGGGAGCAGGCGCCGGTCTTTGCCATCGCGGATGAGGATCTCGAGCGCAGCGACGAGCACAAAACCAGCAGCGTGCATTTTTTACGCTGGGAGTTGGACGACAGCATGATTCTTGCCTTAAATCAGGGGGCTCCGGTGCGTTTCGGCTGCGACCACCCCGCGCTGACCATCAGTGCGGACCTGACCGCCCCACAAATTGAGGCCCTGCGTGCATGTCTCGACCAACCACGATCCCACTGATCCTCGCCGCCCTGCTGTCGTTTTCAGCCGCCGCCGAAGTGGAACAGGATGCCCTGCTCAGCCTGCAGGGCAAGTGGGAGGGGCATTGGCGCGGGCAGAACCTGGACAGTGGCGACGTCAGCCAGACCTCGGTGCGGGTCAGCATCGACCTGACCGAGGACGGGCAGTGGCTGGAGGAGCGCATCACCACGCCACAGGCGCAGTTTTCCCAGCGGGTGGAAACGGTGTCGCCCTATCGCATTATCCAGCAGTTTGAACACGCCGAATATGAGCAGGACCGCCTGCTGACCGGCTTTCACTACGTCAGTGATGAGGTGTGGATCCTGCGTTTTGAGTTTTCCGCCAACCGCCAGCAAAGGCCGGTCAAGGTACAGCAGATCTGGCGCCGCCTGCCCGGTGCCATGAGCCGCGAAGAGCAGGTCGACTATCTGGATGATAAAGGCGAAAACTGGCTGACCCGCCAGACCCTGGTGCTGGAGCAACTGCCAGCGGAAACCCCCTGAAACCCCGTGTTCCCACCCCGTCCGACTCTGGTACCATAAGCGCTTCTGAACACTGGACCTGTAGCCCCTTGAGCACCGACACCCTCGCCCGACTGCCCGCCTCCCTGCAACACCAACTGGCCTCCCTGGGCCTGCTGCCTCTGAACCCGGTACAACAGCACTGCCTGCCCTGGCTGTTGGATGGCCACAGCGTGCGCGTGCAGGCCCCCACCGGCAGTGGCAAAACCGCCGCCTTTGGCCTGGCCCTGCTGGCCGGACTTAACCTACAACAGCGGCTGCCACAGGGGTTGGTGCTGGTGCCCTCAAGGGAGTTGGCGGAACAGGTGGCGGGGGTGCTGCGACAACTGGGCCGCTGCCTGGCGAATCTGCACGTGGCCGCACTCTATGGTGGCACCGATATTGAAGCGCAGCGGCGCGCGCTGGCACAGGGCGCCCATCTGGTGGTGGGCACCCCAGGGCGGCTTCGCGCGCTGCTGGCCGATGGCACACTGGCGTTGGCTCAGGTAAACACTCTGGTTCTGGATGAGGCAGACCGGTTGCAGGCCGAAGGCTTTGCCGATGACCTGGCGGCGCTGTCCGCCGCCCTGAAGCCGGGCTGCCGACAGTGGTGGCTCTCCGCGACCTTTCCGGCGGAACTGGCCGCCATAGCACCACCACAGGCGGTCGTGGTGGATGACGCCGCCCCGACGATCACCCAACGAGTGCTGCCGTTATCCGATGCGCAAACCGTTGCCGATGCCATCGCCCGACTGGCGGTCGGGGGCCGGACGCTGGTGTTTGTGAACACCAAGGCCAGCTGCAGGGAAGTGGTGAATGCGCTGGGTCGGCAACGCTGTCCGGCGCTGGCCCTGCATGGCGACCTGAACCAGCAGCAGCGGGAGCAGACCCTAATCCGCTTTCGTCATGGCAGTGCGCCGCTGCTGGTGGCCACGGATCTGGCCGCACGGGGCCTCGATATCGATGACATTGAGCGGGTGATCTGCGCCGAACCGGCCAATGACGGCGATACCCACCGCCAGCGCATCGGCCGCACCGCCCGGGCCAGCGCCGCCGGGGTTGCCATCAGCCTGGCCAATGAGCAAAACCTCGCGCAGGTGCAGGCTCTGTGCCCACACGCCGAACCCATGCCAACGCCCCCTGAGGGCAAGGTCGCCGCAACCCTGGTGACCACGCTGATGGTCAATGCCGGTCGGCGGGCGCGACTGCGCAAAGGCGACCTGATGGGCGCCCTGATCAAAGCCGCAGGCGTACCGGCCGACGCCATTGTCGCCATCGAACTGATGCCGGACCACAGCTACGTCACCCTGAGCAAGCGGTACGTGGCGACCGCGCTGGCGGCGCTGGACGGCGGCGAGGTCAAGGGTAAACCGGTGAAAGTGCGCCCCCTGCTATAACCTCAATCAGACGGCGGCCGTCTTCTAAGTGACGGAAAAGGTTAATCAAAGGTTAACTTTTTAAACAGGCTGGCCGCCTACTCTATGCCGCAGGCAAGCAGCCAAGGAGGCGCCGCGGCAATGAACCCTTTCCACCCCACCGACCGGCTCTGGTCGGATCCCGAACCCTGGTCCACCCACGGAGTAAACGTGATACACTTCACGCCCGAAAACCAAGATCCAAGTCCTTGCTGCAAAAGGCCCCATTTAATGGACGACAACAAACGCCCCCTCTACATCCACTACGCCGGCCCGGTGCTGCTGGAAACCCCGCTGCTGAACAAAGGTTCTGCTTTTTCTGAAGCGGAACGCAGCGAATTTAACCTCACCGGACTGGTGCCGGACGCGGTGGAAACCATCGAAGAGCAGGCTTCCCGTGCCTACAAACAGTTCCTGGCGTTCACCAACGACATGGACAAGCACGTTTACCTGCGCAACATCCAGGACACCAACGAAACGTTGTTCTATCGCCTGGTGCAGGACCACATCAGCGAGATGATGCCGATCATCTACACCCCGACCGTGGGCGCTGCCTGTGAAGAGTTTTCCAACATCTACCGTCGTTCCCGGGGCCTGTTTATCTCCTACCCCAACCGCGACAAGATCGAAGACGTACTGAACAACGCCACCCGTCACAACGTGAAAGTGATCGTGATTACCGACGGTGAACGCATCCTCGGCCTGGGTGACCAGGGCATCGGTGGCATGGGCATTCCAATCGGTAAGCTGTCCCTGTACACCGCGTGTGGCGGCATCAGCCCAGCCTACTGCCTGCCCATCGTGCTGGATGTCGGCACCGACAACCAGCAGCGCCTCAACGACCCGATGTACATGGGCTGGCGCAACCCCCGCATCGGTGGCGAGGAGTACACCCAGTTTGTCGACGACGTGATCCAGGCCATCAAGGTACGCTGGCCGGACGCGCTGCTGCAGTTCGAAGATTTCGCCCAGAAGAACGCCATGCCGTTGCTGGAGCGCTACAAAGACGAAATCTGCTGCTTTAACGATGACATCCAGGGCACCGCCGCAGTGACCGTCGGCTCCCTGCTGGCCGCCTGTAAGGCCCAGGGCAAAGAGCTCAAAGACCAGCGCATCACCTTCCTCGGTGCCGGTTCTGCCGGTTGCGGCATTGCTGAGGCGATCATCGCCGAGATGGTGGCGCAGGGCCTGTCTGAGAAGAAAGCCCGTAGCCAGATCTTTATGGTCGACCGCTGGGGTCTGCTGCAGGATGGCATGGTCAACCTGCTCGATTTCCAGCAAAAGCTGGTGCAGGACCCCAAAGTGGTGGAGGGCTGGACCCTCGAGCACGAAAACGTCTCCCTGCTGGATGTGATGAACAACGCCAAGCCGGGCATCCTGATTGGCGTATCCGGTGCACCGGGCCTGTTCACCGAAGAGGTGATCACCGCCATGGCCGCTCACCACGAGCGCCCCATCGTGTTCCCGCTGTCCAACCCGACCAGCCGCATTGAAGCGGTGCCGGAAGACATCCTGCGCTGGACCGACGGTAAGGCGCTGGTGGCCACCGGCAGCCCGTTCCAGGACGTGGTGATTGGTGACGACACCTACGCCATCGCGCAGTGCAACAACAGCTACATCTTCCCGGGCATCGGCCTGGGTGTGATCGCCTGTGGCGCCAACCGCGTCACCGACGGCATGATGATGGCGTCCAGCCGCGCGCTGGCTGAATGCTCACCGCTGGGTCAGAAAGGCGACGGCAACCTGCTGCCGCCGCTGGAGGAGATCCAGGAAGTGAGTAAGCAGATCGCCTTTGCTGTCGCCAAAGCGGCCATGGCCGATGGCGTGGCCATCAAGGTGAAGAACAGCGACCTGCGCGACGCCATCGACGCCGCCTTCTGGACCGCCGAGTACCGCCACTACCGTCGCACCTCGTTCTGAGTGTTGCGCCGATAAGAAAGGGCAGCCCATTGGCTGCCCTTTTTGTTGAACGGCCCCCTACATCTGCACGTTCACCTCCCGAATCTGGTCATCGCCTTGCTGCGCTGCATCCACTACCATGCAGCGACAGGTTGTCTTCGCCGTGGCGCTCCCGGCTTCAATTCAGCGGGTGGGTCGTTTACGTGACACGACAAGGAGTGACTGTTGCCTTATTCTCTGCTCAAGCGGGCGCTGCTTTGCCTGCTGCCCCTGATAACCGGATGCGAAAGTTCGATGGAAACCAGCTCTGCCCCCTTTACCCCCACCACCATCAAGGTCGCGACCTTTAACGTCAGCATGGAAGCGGGCAACTATACGCCCCGGGGCCAACAGCCCAACCCCGACCGACTCCGTGAACTGTTGGCCAATGGCGACCACCCGCAGATCCGCAATATCGCCGAGATCCTGCAGCGGGTTCGCCCTGATATCGTGCTGCTCAATGAGTTCGACTACATTGCCGACCGCAGCCGTGGGGTGGATGCCTTTCGTCGCCACTATCTGATGGTGAGCCAACAGGGGCGTGAACCGCTGGATTACCCCTACGCCTATACCGCGCCGGTCAACACCGGGGTGCCAAGCCCCTTTGACATTGACGGCGATGGCATCGCCTCCGGCACCGGCGGTGACGCCTGGGGCTACGGCCTCTACCCAGGCCAGTACGGCATGGTGGTGTTGTCACGCTATCCCATTGATACCGAGCAGGTTCGCCAGTTTCAGACATTCCCCTGGCACCGTATGCCGGGCGCTCAGCCCATCCTCAATCCGGACGGCACCCCGTTTTACGATGACGCCACCTGGCGAGGATTGCGGCTCTCTTCCAAATCCCACTGGGACGTGCCCATCAACGTCAACGGCGAGCAGATTCATCTTCTCGCGGCGCACCCTACGCCGCCGGTATTTGATGGCCCGGAAGACCGCAACGGTGCCCGCAACCATGACGAAATCCGACTGTGGGCGGACTACCTGAATAACGCGGATTATCTGGAAGATGACGCCGGCCAGCGCGGTGGACTGGCGGCGGACACCCGCTTTGTGATTGTCGGCGACTACAACGCCTCGCCCAGCGAAGGCCAGAGTCGCCCCGGCGCCATCAATCAACTGTTGAACCACCCCCGGGTCAACGCCAGCGAGCGCCCCCGCAGCACCGGCGGCGAACTGCACAGCCCGGACAACCCCAACGGCCCTTACCACACTGCCTATTGGCGCGCGCAGGTGGATTACGTTCTGCCCTCAGCCTTTGGCTTTGAGCCAGTACGAAGTGGCGTGTTCTGGCCTGTGGACGGTCTGGAGTTAAGCCGCCTTATTGCCGATCGCAATGCCTCCTCTGACCACCGCCTGGTGTGGATGGAACTGCGCCTGACAGAGGAGTGAGCCGTTGGGCCGGGAGGGCCTTTGTGTTACCCTCCCGACCAACAGCTGTAACCACAATTCCGCCATGCCTCAGTACTTTCGTCGCCCGCTCGCCCTGCCCGCCGACCCCATCGCCCTGTTTGAACACCTGGCTCACCAGAGCTGGGCCATGCTGCTGGATTCAGCCATCAACGACCTCGCCAGTGCGCACCCGGACGCCCGCTTCGATATCCTGGTCGCTGACCCCATCGCCACCGTCATCACCCGGGGCGGAGAAACCGAGGTCCGTCAGGGCGACAACGTAAACCGGTATCAGGAAGACCCCCTGGAAGTGCTGGAGATCACCCGAAACGCGGTGCTGGGTCCGGCCATTTCCGGCCCGGAGGACCTGCCCTTTATCGGCGGTGCACTGGGCCATTTCAGTTACGATCTGGGACGTCGTTTCGAGCGCTTGCCCGAGCAAGCCGAGGATGACATCGGCCTGGCCGAGATGGCGGTAGGGATATTCGACTGGGCACTGGTGATCGAGCAGGGCCATTATCAGGTCGAACTGGTGGTACTGGGCGACGAAACCCAGTGGCAGGAGCGGTACCAGTGGCTGGTGGAACAGCTGTCACAGGCGCCCCGACAGGCGGGCTTTTCGTTAAAGAGCGATTGGCGTAACCAGCTCTCTGTCGCCCAATATCGCGACCGTTTCGAGCGGGTTCAGGCCTATCTGGCCAGCGGAGACTGCTACCAGATCAACCTCACCCAACGCTTCAGTGCCGACTACGGCGGTAACGAGTGGGAAGCCTACAAGCGTCTGCGCCAGCACAATAACGCGCCGTTCTCCGCCTTTATCCGCCTGCCGGATGCAGTTCTGCTGTCGGTATCGCCGGAGCGTTTCCTGCAACTGCAGGGCGCTCAGGTGCAAACCAAACCCATCAAGGGCACCCGCCCCCGCTTCGACGACCCCGCCCGGGACGCCCAGAGTGCGCTGGAGCTGCAACAGGCGGAGAAGGACCGGGCAGAAAACCTGATGATCGTGGACCTGCTGCGCAATGATCTGGGCCGCCATGCGGCCCCCGGCAGCGTTCGTGTCCCCAGCTTGTTTGCCATTGAGAGCTTCCCGGCGGTGCACCACCTGGTCAGCACCGTCACCGCCACTCTGGCGGACGACGCCAGCCCATTGGATCTGCTGCGCGGCGCCTTCCCCGGCGGTTCCATTACCGGCGCCCCCAAAATCCGCGCCATGGAGATCATCGAGGAGCTGGAACCCCACCGCCGCAGCCTTTACTGCGGCAGCATCGGCTATCTCAGCCAGCATGGCCGTATGGACACCAGCATCACCATCCGCTCCCTGGTGGCTAAGGATGGACGGCTGCACTGTTGGGCCGGAGGCGGCATCGTCGCCGACTCCGACTGTGACAGCGAATATCAGGAAAGCTTTGATAAGGTGAGCCGGATCCTGCCACTATTGAACCAGGACAAGGGGTAACGCGTTTACAGCGCGGCGCAATCGCGCAGACCCCGGACCACGAAGCAAGGAGGTTATCGTCGTGTCCCAACTGATGTTCCGTATTCTGGCGCTCTGCACAGCGCTGCTGATTCTCCCCGCCCGGGCCGAACCTGCCCCGGATTTTGCCCTGACGCTGGAGGGCAACGCCACCACCGTGGTTCAGCTGTCCCGGGAGAAACTGGTCTATCTCGACTTCTGGGCCAGCTGGTGTGGCCCCTGTCGCTTCAGCTTCCCCTTTATGAACGAACTGCATCAGGAACTGGGCCCGAAAGGACTGGTGGTGGTGGCGGTCAACGTAGATGTTGATCCCCACGATGCCAAGCCTTTCCTGGCCAAGTACCCCGCCGATTTCACCATCCATTACGACCCGGAAGGGACCATTGCCGAGGCCTATCAGGTGCCGGGGATGCCCACCAGTTACCTCATCCGCGATGGCGAAATCCTGCTTCGTCATGTTGGCTTTCGAAAGAGCGAAAGCGATAAGTTGAAGGCGGAAGTCGCGGATTACCTGCCCTGAAGGAGGGCCTGATGAAAGGATTCATCGCAGCCATCATGGTACTGGCGCTCAGTGGGTGCGCCAATCTAGGCGTTGACCCTTGGCAAAGAGCCACCCTGGCCGACCCCAGAATGGCACTGGAAGCCGACGCGCTGGATAAGGGCTTTGATGACCATATCTACTTCTCCAAGGAAGCCAGCAGTGGCGGCCGCGGCACCTCGGGCGGAGGGTGCGGATGCAACTGAAACAGGAGCGCCGCTTTGCCAGCATCTCCGGCAGCCTGATGATCGCCAGTCAGGCCCTGGTGGCACCGGCGCAAGCCGACTGGTTTGATGACGACGCCCAGTGGCGCGGTGACGCGGCCCTGCTCTACTACGGTGAAGACGGAGATCGGGTCACGGCACTGGAAGGCACCCTGCAACTGACACGCCTCAACGCCGATGAACAGCAACTCAGCGTCGCCGCGACCTTTGACAGCCTCACCGGCGCAACGCCAACCGGTGCAGTTCCCCAGAATACGGCACAGACCTTTACCCGCCCTTCCGGACGGGGCGAATACGCGGTAGCCCCCGGCGACACGCCGCTGGATGACACCTTCCGCGATACCCGAGTGCAGCTGAATGTCGGCTGGAGCAGCGCGCTCAATAACGACTGGGACTACGATCTGGGTGCCCGCCTGTCCAAGGAGTACGACTACACCTCACTGGGAGTCAATGGCGGTGCAGTGCGCTACTTCGACCGTAAAAACACCGCCCTGCGCCTTGGCACCGCCCTGTTCTTTGACACCATCGAGCCGGAAGGCCGCGCTCCCCTACCCCTCACCGCCATGCCACTGCGCGACGACTTTGCCGATGAAGCCGAGTTTGCTGCCGCCTTTGCCGCCACCCGGGGCAACGCCAAGGAGCATAAGCAAACTGCCGAACTGACGCTGGGGCTGACTCAGGTGATCAACCAATGGATGGTGACTCAGCTCAATTACAGCTATGCCCTGGTGGACGGTTACCAGACCGACGCCTTTAAGCTGGTGTCTGTGGTGGACGGTGACGGTGTGGCCCAGCGCCACCTCTACGAAGCGCGGCCGGATCAGCGCAATAAGCACGCGGTGTTCTGGCAGACTAAGGCGCATTTTGGCGCACCGGTGCTGGACGTCAGCTATCGCTTTATGACCGACGACTGGGATATCGACTCCCACACCCTCGACCTTCGCCTTAACTGGCAGTTCAGCAACGGCCACAGTCTCGAACCGCACCTGCGCCTCTACCGCCAAAGTGCCGCAGAGTTTTACCGGCCATACCTGATAGATGGCGCCCCCCTGCCGGAGTACGCCAGCGCCGATTATCGACTGGCAGAGATGGACACCTACACCCTCGGCCTCAAGTACGTGCTGCCCGTCGGTCAACATCATGCGTCAGTCCGGCTGGAATACTACCTGCAGCAACCGGATGGCCCGACCGGCCCGGGACAACTGGCCGAACTGGAGCTCTACCCCGAGGTACAAGCGGTTATCCTGCAGCTGGGCTATCGCTTCTGATGGCCCCGAATCTGCGCCGCCAGCATGACCACTGGCTGGGCCATTTCACTGCCATGGCATGTGACTGCCAGCTGCTGATGCGCACGGACGATCACGATCTGGCCCAACGCCTGCTGGAAGCGGCGGTCAACCGCACCGCTGCCATAGAAGCCAAGTACAGCCGCTACCGCCGCGACAACCTGTGTCATCGCATCAACCACAACAAGGGCCAGCCTGTCGCCATTGATGCCGAAACCCACCGCCTGCTGAGCTTTGCCGACACCTGCTATCGATTAAGCGACGGCCTGTTTGATCTGACGGCGGGCGTGTTAAATCAGCTCTGGCGCTTTGACGGTACCGGGCAGGTGCCAGAGCAACAAGCCATCGACGCCATGCTGACGCGGGTTGGCTGGGACAAGGTGCAGTGGAATCCTGACTGGATCATTCTGCCCGAGGGGATGGCGCTGGATTTCGGTGGCATCGGCAAAGAGTACGCGGTGGATTGCGTCGCCGCCCTGATGGCGCAGTTGGCGCCGCAGGTGGGCGTCTTGGTGAATTTCGGCGGGGATCTGGCGCTGTCCTGCCCGGCGCAGCCGCCCTGGCAGGTCGGCATTACCCCCTCTGAGCCAGAGCAGAACCACACGCTCACCCCCATTCCGCTCAGTCACGGCGCACTGGCCACCAGTGGCGATACCCAGCGCTGCCTGAACCACCAGGGCGTTCGTTACAGCCACCTGCTCAACCCCAAAACCGGCTGGGCCACCCAAGGCGGCCCCCGCCAGCTAACCGTGGCCGGTGCCACCTGCCTGCAGGCGGGGCTACTCAGTTCCCTGGCGTTGCTGCACGGCGCCGATGCGGAAGCCTTTATCCAGGCGCAAGGTGTCCGCTACTGGATTACGCCTTAACGCAGCCCCATCTCAAACGCCAACCGCTGTGCCGCACTGGGAAAATGCAGAGTGCCGTCCAACCGCCCCGACTGCCATTGCGCCTGCTCGGTGAGTCCGGAAAACTGAGGGCGATTCAGAATTCGATGTAACTGAGGCCAACCTGGTTTTGTGCGGCGACATCACCTATATCTGAGCCGGTGGTCGTTGGCCTTACTTGGCTGAGGTGATCGACCTTCATACGTGTCGAACCGTGGGCTGGGCTATATCAGAAAAGCCCTATACTGACTTGGCGGTTAAAGTGCTTGATATGGCCTATCAGCAGCGAGGTTGTCCAACAGGAGTGATGCTCCACTAAGACCAAGGCAGCCAATATGCCAATCGAAAGTTCAGGCAGCGTTCCTGGCGATACAGAACAACACAGAGCATGAGCCAGTGTGGAAACTGCAGGTAATGCCCTTATGGAGAGGTGATTCCGGAGCTTAAAAACAGAATGGATCCCATCAACTGGGTGTATATGAGCGCTCGTGAAGCCATACGGGACATCACCGCCCACCTGATGGATTACTACAACAAGCAGCGTCCCCATCAACATAACGATGCGGTGCCGCCTGCGGAAGCCGAGAATCGGTCAAAACAAGTCTCCGTATTTAATTGCCCACTACAGTTCATAGCTTTTGCTGGTATGAGGGTCCTGACCACACAAAAAGCTTCGGCGGGGCTGGATATTGGACACCCCAGGGTTACTGTTAGTAACTAACAAACAACCTACACGCGTCCTAATCTGAATTGACGAAATTTCGAGTTAATTAAGATTGGAAATGGACTCCACAATAGAATTCTCTAGTTTAATTTGGCTTTAAGTAAAGCAGTAACGGCGCTGGTTAAAATCGTTCGCCCTTCTAATTCGTATCTTGTTCCTCAACCGATGTGGATTGATAGTGGTCATTATTGCCTTTGTCACAACCTTCTTTCTCTTTATTTTCCTGCAAGGAGCTTATCACCGCTGAGAGAAATGGAATCTCTAGGATGAATCTAACCAGTCCAACAAACAGAGACTCCATCTCAACTTACCTTTCAGTCACATAAATTAATATATTTTTGGCAATAAGAAAATAAACTTCTCATAGCTTATTCATAGTGCGGTCCTGTCCACCATTGTATATCCACTCTCCGTGTCCTGAGAGGCTGACGGCTGACTTTAGATAGCTTGCTAATCTAGCCCAAAACCCGCCATGTACGTTGCTAATCTCGTTTTTTGTTAATTCTCTCATATGATAATATCCTACTGTTCGCTTCTATTTTTTGCATAGTCATACCAACCGTAAGCGTTAGCGGCCATTCCAGCGAGATGAATCAATGCCATTGCTGCAAACGGGAGGCCTCCGGAAACTGTAAGTACCTCATGCTCTCTAAGCTGTCTCATGATATATCTCCAGTTGTTATGTCTCAGTTCTCAATCTACTGTAATCGAAGCGAGGAATTGAAAGCTAAGTGAGCAGGCGGGGGCATTCTTGATGATCCAGGGACCAATTGGACATATATGGACACCATCAAAAATACAACTCATGTTGATGGAGGGCGGCATGCTGACATATATCCGGAATCGTGATGAAGGCTTTGTTTGCTTCGCGCCTTGATATGATCCGTACTTCGCTGCCTATACACCCACACGAGCTTTATCAACTCTTGTCCAAGTCAGGCCTGCGCTGCTGCACGGCGCCGATGCGGAAGCCTTTATCCAGGCGCAAGGTGTCCGCTACTGGATTACGCCTTAACGCAGCCCCATCTCAAACGCCAACCTCTGTGCCGCACTGGGAAAATGCAGGGTGCCGTCCAACCGCCCGGCCTGCCACTGAGCCTGCCCGGTCACGCCGGAGATCTGGCCCTGAGCCTGGTCCAATAACAGTTGGAACTGAGCTCGGGCAGTGGATTCATTAGGCGCTTCAATCACCAATGCCATGATCGCATCCGTCTCATCAATCACGCTGTCCACTTCAACAAAACCGTCATTGCTGTCGATCGTGGCGTTCTTGGTCACGTTTTCCATTCTGGCTCTCCCGACTGGCCACACTACCGATGGATTATAGGCACTCTGCACCAGGACAGCGTGCATCTGGGCCAACGCACTTCAACCGGATTTCCCCCGTCAGGAGGATGCCGTATTGTGAACGCCAAAACACAGAGCTGCTGCCTATCGAATGACGCCTTTTCCGGGCCGCTTTCAGATTCCTGAACCGCCGTGCGACAGGCTCTGTCAGCACTGGATCCCCTGCGTACTCTGAGGCACCATGGAAGCCCGATATTGCAGCGAGGTACGCCCCATGCGCCTGAGCGGTTTTGCCCTGTTGTTGCTGTTTGCCCTGCCTTTGCGCGCCGAAACCGATCCGGCCGAGGAAGCGGCCATCCAATACCTGCTCAGCCAGGTTGAGCAATCCCCCTGCCAGTTTGTACGCAATGGCAAAGCCTACGACGGCGAAGATGCGCGCGCCCATATTGAGCGCAAGTACCGCTATATCCTGGGTAAAGGCCATACCCTGGACGCGGAAGCCTTTATCGAACACGCCGCCAGCGAAAGCAGCTTCACCGGTCGTGACTACCAGATCCAGTGCCCGCAACAGCCCGTTGAACCCAGCGCCGACTGGCTGAAACGCAAGTTGCAGCAATACCGCGCCAGCCAACCCTGACCCGGACGGACGGGCTTCGCAGCCACGCCATCATCTGGCATGCTGGAAACATCATCACCAGCCCGAGACCCCATGGACACCACGGAATTTATGCTTCGCTTCCAGCTTCAGCCTGGCAGCGATGGGGAGGATCCCCTCAAAAGCGTTATGGCCAACCACCCGAAGCTGCGTGACGCCGCGGTACTGATTGCGCTGCAGGAGATTGACGGCCAGTTGCAGCTGCTGCTGACCGAGCGCACCGCCCATATGCCCACCCACGCCGGCCAGATCGCTTTTCCCGGCGGCAAAATGGACGCCGGTGACGCCAGCCCGTGGCACACCGCCCTGCGCGAATCCTGGGAGGAGATCGGACTGCCACCGGAGCAGGTTTTGCGGGTGGGTGAATTGCCGGTGTTCCATACCATCAGCCGGTTTCGGGTGTTCCCCCAGGTAGGCCTGATCACCGAGCCTTTCCGTCCGGTGTTGTCGGAGCGGGAGGTCGCCCGCCTGTTTCACGCCCCTCTGACCGATTTTCTCGATGCCAGAGGCCGCTGGCGCCTGCCGGTACGCCGTCCCAACGGCATCCAGGGTGTCTACTTTATGCCCCATCATGTCTGGGGCGCGACAGCGGCTATGATTGAACAGTTAGTTCGCCACCTGGGTTACGCTGAATCCCCGTTCGGCCCTTGATAATTGGGCCTTGAGAAACTGGCGTTTCAAGGTAAGATGTCCTGTCCGGCGCCACGCCGGGAAACCCTTTAGTAAACGACTCGTTGGAGAACTTTTCGAGTATGACCCTGGCAACCATTGCGGACGTCCTCAAAGGCGATCACGCTGTCGGCAGCGAAGTCACGGTGCGCGGTTGGATCCGCACCCGTCGTGACTCCAAAGCAGGCATCTCTTTCCTGGCTGTATATGACGGCTCCTGTTTTGATCCGATCCAGGGCGTAGCGCCCAATAATCTGCCGAATTACGAGAATGAGATCCTCCGCCTGACCGCTGGTTGCTCCGTTGAGATGACCGGTGAAGTGGTGGAGTCCCCCGGCCAGGGCCAGCAGTTCGAAATGAAAGTCACCAACGTGAAGGTGGTGGGCTGGGTTGAAGACCCGGACACCTACCCGATGGCGGCCAAGCGCCACTCCATCGAATACCTGCGTGAAGTGGCTCACCTGCGTCCCCGCACCAACATTACCGGTGCCGTGATGCGCGTTCGTAACTGCCTGTCCCAGGCAATTCACCGCTTCTACCACGAGCAGGGCTTCATCTGGGTTTCAACCCCGATTCTGACCGCCTCTGACTGTGAAGGCGCTGGTGAGATGTTCCGCGTCTCCACCCTGGACATGAACAACCTGCCACGCCTGGAAAACGGTGAGGTGGATTACGACCAGGATTTCTTCGGCAAAGAGACCTTCCTGACCGTATCCGGCCAGCTCAACGCTGAAACCTACGCCTGTGCCATGAGCAAGGTGTACACCTTCGGCCCGACCTTCCGCGCTGAAAACTCCAACACCTCCCGCCACCTGGCGGAGTTCTGGATGGTGGAGCCGGAAGTGGCGTTTGCCGATCTGGAAGACAACGCCAAACTGGCCGAAGCGATGCTGAAGTACTGCTTCCGCGCGGTGCTGGATGAGCGCATGGATGACCTGCAGTTCTTCGAACAGCGTGTCAACAAAGAGGTGATCACCCGTCTGAAGTCCTTCGTTGAAGCCGACTTCGCCCAAGTGGATTACACCGACGCCATTGAGATCCTGAAAAACTGCGGTAAGACGTTCGAGTTCCCGGTTGAGTGGGGCATCGATCTGGCTTCCGAGCACGAGCGCTTCCTGGCTGAAGAGCACTTCAAGGCGCCGGTCGTCGTGAAGAACTACCCGAAAGACATCAAAGCTTTCTACATGCGCCTGAACGACGACGGTAAAACCGTTGCCGCCATGGACGTACTGGCCCCGGGCATCGGTGAGATCATCGGTGGCTCCCAGCGTGAAGAGCGTCTGGATATCCTCGACCAGCGTATGGAAGAGATGGGTCTGCCGAAGGAAGAGATGTACTGGTACCGCGACCTGCGTCGCTACGGCACCATCCCGCATGCCGGTTTCGGTCTGGGCTTCGAGCGTCTGGTGAGCTACGTGACCGGTGTGACCAACATCCGTGACGTGATCCCCTTCCCGCGTTCACCGCGTAACGCCAGCTTCTGATGGTGTAACCGCAAACAAAAGCGCGCCCTGGGGGCGCGCTTTTTTGTGTCTGCTGAGCAGGCTCAGTGCAGCGCTTTGCCGCAACCTCGATAAGTGCGCTCCGGTGTGGTCACCGTCACCGTGGTTTCGTAGCGTTCGTCCACCATGGTATCGGCACAGGATTTTCCCTCCAGCAGAACGGACACCCCGTCCGCCAGGTCAAAGCGGCTGGCACGCTCCAGGTTGGTCGGTTCCGGTCGTGGCCAGGATTGACGTACCTGCTCATAGCCGGTTTTCAGCACGATGGTCTCCGGCCACAGCTCCAGCACCCACGGCGGCTCGTTGCCCACGGCCCGGAAGTCCATGCCATCCAGCTTGGCCCCTTCCCATATCGCCGCCCGACGATCATTAACGCAGTTTTGATTGGGCTGGCCCGGCTGCATCAACAGCCCCTCCTCCCCTTTGAGCCACAGGGTAACGCCCTCGCCGTCATAGCGCGCCCCCGAGGCCGACACCACCTGCTTGGCCGCAACCGTCTCGCCGGGCAGGAACAGCCAGGCGGTCTCCCCTTCAATACGGGCAGGGAAACGCACAGAATCACAGGCCATCACCAACGTCACCGGTTCGGGCTGCGACGCTGGCTGTGCCGACTCAATCGGCACCATCTCGATGGCACCGTCCGGCCCGGCACAGCCGGTCAGGGCCAGTACCCCGGTTACCAATACGGCCAGGGAACAACGGGAACGCTTCATAATGGGACTCCATCCGGTTGTAAGTACTGGCAAAAACAGTAATGCGCCCACCGCGATAAGTCGACCGGTGAGCGCACAGTGTCGGATGAAAAATGGGATTACTGGGCTTCCTCTTCCTGCACCCGTTGTGCCCACTGAGTGAAGTCAGAGGAGGCCAACAGCCTTTCACCGGCGGCCGGATACACTTCGAACAGGATGGTTTTGTCCAGCGGCAGATCAAACTGGCGAGACAGCCGGTCCAGACTGGCGATGGCACTGCTGTGGTCATCCTCTCCCAGCGCCACCTGCAGACTGAGCCAGAACGTGGGCAGGTAATCGTCACTGTCCGCCAGCGCCGCATCCGCGTAGGCACCCGCCCGCTCCAGTTCACCCCGGTGCAGCGCCCGGATCCCCATCTCAGTCTGCATCGCCACATCGTTGCGCAACGTGGCGGGCAACCGTTCGAAGATGCCCCGGCAGTCGGCGTCAAGATCGGACAAGCAGGTGTTGGTCTGCATCAGGCGGTAGTCGTCACCATAGAGGCGATGCACCATATTGCTGGGCAATCCGCTGTACCACTGGCTCTCATTGCCGCTGAGAGCGCGTAATACCAGTTCTCGGGTCAATGAGTTGGCCTGGATCTCCTTGGGCAGCTGACGGTAGGCCTTCACAAACACCGACTTGTCCACCTCCCCTTCCCCATAGGGTTGGAGGTAGGAGAAGAAGTGGTTAAAGGGTTGTTCCGCTTCACCGTACTCGCGCATCAGCTGGTGGTAGAGGTGGTCCATCAGTTGTACCTGACTCATCTGAAACAGGTGATTGCCCATATCCTCAATGCGCAGGCCTTGCGGGCCGTCACCAATGTCGAAGTAGAAGTACTCCACCGCAAAGTTTTCATGAACGAGGCGATACTCTGCGCGCCATCCCGAGCCAACCGTCACCAGCTGGCGAAACTGCCACTGACCGGTACCGGCGTGCATCACCAGCTCCTCCACCCACTGGTCCACCAGTTCACGCCAGGCCGGGTCGTTGAGCAACTCCGGTTCCCACTGAGCCAGGGGGTGGTCTGGTTGAATCGCCATGCGCAGGGCGGATTGATCGCCTTCGTTGAGGTCATCGGACAAACGTTCTACCACGGACATCGGGCCACGAAGGTCTGCCAGGGGGGTGACGCTCACCTCTGGAACCGGCGGCGTTCGGGCGCTGCAGCCAATCAACAACGCAACAAGGGGAAGCCAGCGCATAGTGCCTCACTAGTCCGCGGGTTTTAATGAAACTTATGACCGGATCCCGCCCCTGTCCAATGCCTATCCCCTGCCATCTCACCATGCTGAGGGTTGAACGACGCAGCAAATGAGTGACAACTGCGCGTGGCTGGAGGAAAATATTGTCCGATACTGACCGGGTAACCCTCACCCGCATTTTCATGCTTGGAGCATTATGGCCACTCTCGCCAACCACCCCGATTACTCCCTCTACAGCAACGCGTTTGGCTTTCTGCGCCAGCCGCTGAACTTCCGCCCGGCCGAATCCGACGCCGACCTGGTGATCACCGGTGTGCCCTTTGATCTGGCCACCACCGGTCGCTCTGGCGCACGCCAGGGTCCGGAAGCCCTGCGCAAGGCATCCGTGAACCTGGCCTGGGAAGGCTGCCGCTGGCCCTGGGACTTCGATCTGCGTGAGCAGCTGAAGATGGTGGATTGTGGTGATCTGGTGTTCGATTGCGGCGACAGCGAGCAGATGATGACCCGCCTGACCGCCCACGCAGACCAGTTGATTGACGCCGGTAAAACCCTGCTGACCTTCGGTGGTGATCACTTCATCACCCTGCCGCTGCTGCGCGCCCACGCCAAGCACTACGGCAAGATGGCGCTGGTGCATTTCGATGCCCACACCGACACCTACAACGCCGGTGGCAAATACGACCATGGCACCATGTTCTTCCACGCCCCGAACGAAGGCCTGGTCGACCCTGAGCACTCCATCCAGATCGGCATCCGTACCGAATACACCCGCGAAGGTCACGGTTACCAGGTGGTGGAAGCGGACCGTGCCAACGACATGAGCGCGGACGAGATTGTCGCGGCCATTCGCAATCGGGTGGGCGACCTGCCGGTTTACCTGACCTTCGACATCGACTGCCTGGATCCGGCGTTTGCTCCGGGCACCGGCACCCCGGTGTGTGGCGGCCTGACCACCGACAAGGCGATGAAGATCATCCGCGGCATGCAGGGCCTGAACATTGTGGGCATGGATGTGGTTGAGGTCTCCCCGGCCTATGACCACGCCGACCTGACCGCATTGGCAGGTGCCACCCTGGCCACCGAGATGCTGCACCTGCAGGCGCTTCGCCTGAACCGCAAAGGCTGAACCTCCAGGTTCGAACACACAAAAAAACGGCGCCCAGTGGCGCCGTTATTTATTGAGCCTGAGTCTTACTCAGCCGCAGCGCTCTTCGCCGCCGTTTCTTTGATCAGCGCCTGCAGTTCGCCCTTCTGGAACATCTCCATAATGATGTCACAGCCGCCGATCAGCTCACCTTCAACCCACAGCTGGGGGAAAGTCGGCCAGTTGGCGTACGCCGGCAGTTCAGCACGGATATCGGGGTTCTGCAGGATATCAACGTAGGCAAATTGCTCACCGCAATTCATCAGCGCCTGGGCTGCCTGGGCAGAGAAGCCACAGCTGGGCAGCTTAGGGGAACCCTTCATATAGAGAATGATGGGGTTTTCAGCGATCTGACTTTTGATCTTTTCTACGGTATCCATGAATACGTCTGTCTCTATGGTTGTGAACCTGGTCCCATTCTATGCCAAGCGGTGGTTGGGACAAAACACCAAAATTACTGTGGATAAAATTTTAGCCAACCACATTTTGCTCGGCATAGAAGTTGATGCGCCTCACCTTTTCCTCCGTTAGAATGACGACCAGCACATGAATGTCACACCTCTAATAACACATGGAGAAGAGCAATGGCGTTTGAACTACCTGCACTGCCGTACGCAAAAGATGCATTGGAGCCCCACATCTCCGCCGAGACCCTGGAGTTCCACCACGGTAAACACCATGCCACTTACGTCACCAAGCTGAACGGCCTGGTTGAAGGTACCGAGCTGGCTGGCAAGTCTCTGGAAGAGATCGTCAAGACCTCCACCGGCGGTGTATTCAACAACGCAGCCCAGATCTGGAACCACACCTTCTACTGGCACTGCCTGTCCCCGAACGGTGGTGGTGCCGCCACTGGTGCCATCGCTGACGCCATCAACAGCGCGTTCGGTTCCTTCGACGCCTTTAAAGCCCAGTTCACTGAGTCCGCCATCAACAACTTTGGCTCCTCCTGGACCTGGCTGGTTAAGAACGCCGACGGCAGCCTGGCCATTGTAAACACCAGCAATGCCGCTACCCCGCTGACCGAAGCCGGTGTTACCCCGCTGCTGACCGTAGACCTGTGGGAACACGCTTACTACATCGACTACCGCAACGCCCGTCCGAACTACATGGACGCGTTCTGGAACCTGGTGAACTGGGATTTCGTTAACGAAAACTTCGCCTGATAGGCAAAGCCAATTCACTCATAACAAGGGGGGCCTCGGCCCTCCTTTTTTGTGCCCGCCTCACGGCCTGTGACCATTTTTTCACCACCCCCAACGTCGAAACAGGGTAATCTGGTTGCAATAACCCGGCGTACAAGAGGGTCTACTAACCCGAGTAACGACGGCAGTCCTACCGGGCTAAGCTGAGGAAAAGCGAAGAAGATCCGTCGGTTTTTACTTGCGCAGTGAACAGGTTAGGGAATCTCGGTCTACGCTTACCGAAAGCTAACGTCTTTTTCACCGCAGCTGCGAAACGTGGCTTCAGCGACTTTGGGGGAGTGACACATGAGCATCTTCGAGCACTATCAACATCGCTATGAACAAACCCGGGACGAAGAGTACAGCCTTCAGGAGTTCCTGGAGATGTGCAAAGCCGACCGGGGCGCTTACGCCAGCGCTGCCGAACGCCTGCTGATGGCCATCGGTGAGCCGGAAATGATCGACACGGCGCTGGAACCGCGTTTGTCCCGGATCTTCTCCAATCGGGTGATTGCCCGCTACCCCGCCTTCGCTGAATTTTATGGCATGGAAGAGGCGATTGAGCAGATCGTCGCTTACCTCAAACACGCCGCACAGGGACTGGAAGAATCGAAACAGATTCTGTACCTGCTGGGCCCCGTCGGGGGCGGTAAATCCTCCCTTGCCGAAAAGCTGAAGAAGCTGATCACCCGCATCCCCATCTACGTGCTGACCGCCAACGGCGTGCGCAGCCCGGTGAATGATCACCCCCTTTGCCTGTTCGACGTGGACGAAGACGGCGAGATCCTTGAGAAAGAGTACGGCGTACCGAAGCGTTATCTGCGCAGCGTTACGTCACCCTGGGCCGCCAAGCGCCTGCACGAGTTTGGTGGGGACATCACCAAATTCCGCGTCGCCAAGGTATACCCCTCCGTGCTGGACCAGATCGCCGTCGCCAAAACCGAACCCGGCGATGAAAACAACCAGGACATCTCCTCCCTCGTCGGTAAGGTGGACATCCGCCAGCTGGAGCACTTTGCCCAGGATGACGCCGACGCTTACGCCTACTCCGGCGCCCTGTGTAAAGCCAACCAGGGGGTGATGGAGTTTGTGGAGATGTTCAAAGCCCCCATCAAGGTGCTGCACCCGCTGCTGACCGCCACCCAGGAGGGCAACTACAACGGCACCGAGGGGCTGTCCGCCCTGCCCTACAGCGGCATCATTCTGGCCCACTCCAACGAATCGGAGTGGCAGACATTCCGCAACAACAAGAACAACGAAGCCTTCCTTGACCGGGTTTACATCGTCAAGGTGCCCTACTGCCTGCGGGTATCGGAAGAGCGTCGCATCTACGAAAAACTGCTGGCCAACTCGGAGCTGGTGGACGCCCAGTGCGCGCCCAGCACCCTCTCTATCCTGAGCCAGTTCAGTGTGCTGTCCCGACTGAAGGATCCGGAGAACTCCTCCATCTATTCGAAGATGCGTGTGTACGACGGTGAGACGCTGAAAGACACCGACCCGAAAGCCAAATCCCACCAGGAGTATCGAGACTTCGCCGGTGTGGATGAAGGGATGAGCGGACTCTCTACCCGTTTCGCCTTCAAGATCCTGTCCCGGGTATTCAACTTCGACCACGCCGAAGTGGCGGCCAATCCGGTGCACCTGTTCTACGTGCTGGAGAAGCAGATTGAGCGGGAACAGTTCCCGCAGGAGCTGGCCGACAAGTACCTCGAGCACCTGAAGGGTTACCTGATCCCCAAATACGTCGAGTTTATCGGCAAGGAGATCCAGACCGCCTACCTCGAGTCCTACAGCGAATACGGCCAGAACATCTTTGACCGCTACGTCACCTACGCCGATTTCTGGATCCAGGACCAGGAATACCGTGACCCTGAAACCGGCCAACTGTTTGACCGGGCGGCGCTGAATGCCGAGCTGGAGAAGATTGAGAAGCCGGCCGGGATCAGCAACCCCAAAGACTTCCGCAACGAGATCGTCAACTTCGTGCTTCGGGCCCGCGCCAACAACAACGGCAAGAATCCGAACTGGACCAGCTACGAGAAGCTGCGTTCCGTGATTGAGAAGAAGATGTTCTCCAACACCGAAGATCTGCTGCCGGTGATCTCCTTCAACACCAAGACCTCGGCGGACGAACAGAAGAAACACGATGACTTCGTCGACCGCATGATGGAGAAGGGCTACACCCGCAAGCAGGTTCGGCTGTTGTCGGAATGGTACCTCCGCGTTCGGAAGTCGAGCTGATGGGAGGTTGCCTATGGCCCACTTTATCGATCGGCGCCTGAACGCCAAGGGCAAGAGCACGGTTAACCGCCAACGATTTCTGCGGCGCTACAAGCAGCAGATCAAGAAAGCGGTATCCGACGCCGTCACCAATCGCAGTGTCACCGATGTGGACAGCGGGGAGCAGATCAGCATCCCCAGCAAAAACATCACCGAGCCGGTGTTCCACCATGGCGCCGGCGGGGACCGTGAGCGGGTGCACCCCGGTAACGACCAGTTCACCCGCGGCGACCGCATTGAGCGGCCGCCCGGTGGGGGTGCGGGCGGTGCCGGACAGGGCCAAGCGTCCAACAGCGGTGAGGGGGAGGACGATTTCGTCTTTACCATCTCCAAAGATGAGTATCTCGACCTGCTGTTTGATGACCTGGCCCTGCCCAACCTGCAGCGCAACAGCCTCGACAAGCTGGTGGAGTTCAAAACCTTCCGGGCCGGGGTGACCACCGACGGCGTACCGGCCAACATCCATATTGTCCGGTCACTGCGCCAGTCTCTGGCGCGTCGCACCGCCCTGACCTCGGGCAAGAAGAAAACCCTCGCAGAGCTGGAGAAGCAACTCGCCGCGCTGCTGGATACACCGGGCTCCAGTGCCGAGCAGATCCAGGCCCTGGAAGCGGAGATTGCCGAGCTGAAGCGACGCATCGATGCGGTGCCCTTTATCGACACCTTCGACCTGCGCTACAACGCCTTCACTCAACGCCCGGTGCCCACCTCCAAGGCGGTGATGTTCTGCCTGATGGACGTGTCCGGCTCCATGGATCAGGCCACCAAGGATATGGCCAAACGCTTCTATATCCTGCTCTACCTGTTCCTCACCCGAACCTACAAGTCACTGGACGTGGTGTTTATTCGCCACCATACCCAGGCCAAAGAGGTGGACGAGCACGAGTTCTTCTACAGCCAGGAAACCGGCGGCACCATCGTCTCCAGCGCATTGCGGCTGATGCATGAGATCCAGGCGGAGCGCTACCCCGCCAATGAGTGGAACATCTACGCCGCACAAGCCTCCGACGGCGACAACTGGGCCGATGATTCGCCCCAGTGCCGGGAGTTGATGGACAAGAAGATTCTGCCGGTGTGCCGCTACTACACCTACATCGAAATCACTAACCGGGCCCACCAGACCCTATGGCGGGAGTATGAAGCGCTGGCCAAGGTCAATCCGCACTTTGCCCTGCAGCATATCCGCTCGGTGGAGGACATCTACCCGGTATTCCGCGAGCTGTTTAAGAAACAGGCCGCGTAACGTTTTCAGGGGGAATGCGTATGGCAGAGCGACAGACATTGCCGGACGGTCCGGACTGGACCTTCGAGTTGCTGCAGCAGTATCAGGATGAGATCGCCCGGGTTGCTGACCACTATCGCCTCGACACCTACCCGAACCAGATCGAGGTGATCACCGCCGAGCAGATGATGGACGCCTACGCCAGTGTCGGCATGCCCATTGGTTATGCCCACTGGTCGTTCGGCAAGAAGTTCATTGAGACCGAGCAGAACTACAAGCGGGGCCAGATGGGTCTGGCCTATGAGATCGTGATCAACTCCAACCCCTGCATCGCCTACCTGATGGAGGAGAACACCATCACCATGCAGGCACTGGTGATGGCCCACGCCAGCTACGGCCACAACAGCTTTTTTAAAGGCAACTACCTGTTCCGCACCTGGACCGACGCCGACTCCATCATCGATTACCTGCTGTTTGCCAAGAAATACATTGCCGATTGCGAACAGGCCCATGGCATCGATGCGGTGGAAGACCTGCTCGACTCCTGCCATGCCCTGATGAACTACGGCGTCGACCGCTACAAGCGCCCGGCCGAGATCTCGCTGCGGGAAGAGAAACAGCGCCAGAAGGAGCGTGAAGAGTATCTGCAAACCCAGGTCAACGACCTGTGGCGCACCCTGCCGGAACGCAAAGAGGAGGCCACCGCAGAGGATGAGATCCGATTCCCGCCGGATCCGCAGGAGAACCTGCTCTACTTCATCGAGAAAAACGCACCGCTACTGGAGCCGTGGCAGCGGGAACTGGTGCGCATCGTGCGCAAAGTGGCGCAGTACTTCTATCCCCAGAAGCAAACCCAGGTGATGAACGAAGGCTGGGCCACCTTCTGGCACTACACCATCCTTAACCACCTGTATGACGAGGGGAAACTGTCTGACCGCTTTATGATGGAGTTTCTGCACAGCCACACCAATGTGGTGCTGCAACCGCCCTACAACAGCCCCTACTACAGTGGCATCAACCCCTACGCATTAGGCTTTGCGATGTTCCAGGACATCCGCCGTATCTGCGAGAGTCCGGAGCCGGAAGACCGCGAGTGGTTCCCGGACCTGGCCGGTACCGACTGGCTGGATGCGGTGCATTTCGCCATGGCCAACTTTAAGGACGAGAGCTTTATTGCCCAGTACCTGTCACCCCGACTGATGCGGCAGTTCAAGCTGTTTGGGGTGCGCGATGACGACCGGAAGAACTACCTTGAGGTGTCCGCCATCCACGACGAGCAGGGCTATCGTGAACTGCGCACCGCGTTAGCGCGGCAGTACAACCTCAGTCACCTCGAGCCCAATATCCAGATCTGGAATGTGAAGGTCCGTGGCGACCGCAGCCTGGTGTTGCGTTACACACCACAAGACCGCATTCCGTTGGCAGAGAGCAAAGAGGAAGTGATGAAGCACCTGCACCGGTTGTGGGGCTTCGATGTGATACTGGAGCAGGAACAGGAAAACGGCAGCGTGGAGTTGATCGCACGCTGCCCGGAGAAGAAGCGGGAATAATCAGATCTTGGTTTCGGCGATGTCCTTCGGCATGTCGCCGCGGATCTTCTGCCAGATTTTACCGGAACCCATACCGTAACGGCGCACCAGCGGAACCACCGCCTCAAAGTCGCCTTTCGCAGCCAACTCACCCAGCTCACGGTAGTAGGCGCGGGCCAGCTCGCGTCCCTCTTCACTGGTGAAGTAGTAACGCCCTACCCGGCTGTACAGCCCCTTAAAGCCATTCAGAATCAGCGAGTAGATCGGATTGCCTGAGGCAAAGGCCACACTGTGGTTAAAGTGGTAGTCAAAATCGGCGAATGCGCCGCCATCTTCCGGCAAATCTTGCGCTTCCTGAACCAGCTCAAGCACTTTTTCCGGGCAGTGACGCACTGCGGAACGGAGGTAGATGCTGCTGATGTTGGTTCGTGCTGCCAGCAGTTGGTCCATCAGCTCTGGTACACCGTCCTGATCCAGGCGGGCGATGGTTTCCAGAATGTTGAGGCCAGAGGTTTCCCAAAAGTTGTTCACCCGGGTGGGTTTACCATGTTGGATGCTCAACCAGCCGTCCCGGGCCAAACGCTGCAATACCTCACGCAGCGTGGTGCGGGTAACGCCAATCAGTTCAGACAACTCACGCTCGGCGGGCAGAATCGACCCCGGCGGGAACTTGTTATTCCAGATGGACTTAACGATGTACTCTTCGGCAAATCCAGCCGGGCTTTGAGCTTTAATGATCATGGAAACGGCAGCCTGTTAATCGTGTTATCGCTTTTAGTTGTCGGGTGATCATACCAGAGGGGGGTGAAATAGGAAGTCGAGACGGCCCAATCGTTGCCTGTTCGCGGTCAGTTTGTCGCCAGTTCTGAACACATTTACGCCACGCCAGGTTATTCATTGGTGACTTAGTGTGCATCAGAAGTGACTTTGTGACTGCATTCGCATTAAACTCCGCCCTTAAAATCATAACATCGGCTCTTCGCGAGTTTTTTACCAGCCCCTGAGGAAGTCATGGCGGTCTCATTACAACAGGCATTTTTCCAGAATTTTCTGGGCAGCGCCCCTAAATGGTACAAAGCGGCCATTCTCACCTTCTTGGTGATCAATCCCCTGGTCTTTATGTTCGATCCTTTCATCGCTGGCTGGCTGCTGGTGGTGGAGTTCATCTTTACCCTGGCCATGGCCCTGAAATGCTACCCGCTTCAGCCGGGCGGTCTTCTGGCCATCGAGGCGGTTGCCATCGGCATGACCTCGCCCAACCAGGTTCTGCATGAGATCGAAGCCAACCTGGAAGTGATCCTGCTGCTGATCTTTATGGTGGCCGGCATCTACTTTATGAAGCAGTTGCTGCTGTTCATCTTTACCAAGCTGATCACCCGCATCAAATCCAAAACCATCGTGTCTCTGGCGTTCTGTATGGCTGCGGCCTTCCTGTCCGCCTTCCTCGACGCGTTGACCGTTATCGCCGTGGTTATCAGCGTGGCAGTCGGCTTCTACGCCATCTACCACAAAGTGGCGTCCGGCAAGAGCTTCCAGCAAAGCCACGATCACAACGACGACGAAAGCATCGAGCTGTCCAAGGACGATCTGGAAGACTTCCGCGCGTTCCTGCGTAACCTGATGATGCACGCTGGTGTGGGTACCGCCCTCGGTGGTGTGTGCACCATGGTAGGCGAACCGCAAAACCTCATCATCGCCGCGCAAGCCAACTGGGGCTTTGGTGAGTTCTTCCTGCGCATGGCGCCGGTCAGCATCCCGGTTCTGATTGCCGGCCTGGCCACCTGTATGCTGGTTGAGAAGTTCAAACTGTTCGGTTACGGCGCACCGCTGCCGGAGCCGGTACGCCAGATCCTGGTGGACTTCGCCAACCACGAAGACGCCAACCGCACCAACAAAGAGAAGATGCAGCTGATCGTTCAGGCCCTGGTGGGCGTGTGGCTGATCGCCGGTCTGGCTCTGCACGTTGCGGCCGTGGGCCTGATTGGTCTGTCCGTTATCATTCTCTGCACCGCGTTTAACGGCGTTATCGATGAGCACAGCCTGGGCAAAGCGTTTGAAGAGGCCCTGCCCTTTACCGCGCTGCTGGCTGTCTTCTTCGCCGTCGTGGGCGTGATCATTGACCAGAAGCTGTTCTACCCCGTGATTCACTGGGTACTGCAGTTTGAGGGCAACACCCAGGCGGTGATGTTCTACCTGGCCAACGGCGCGCTCTCTATGGTGTCCGATAACGTGTTCGTGGGTACCGTGTACATCAACGAGGTGAAAGCCGCCCTGCTGCAAGGCGACATCACCCGTGACCAGTTCGACATGCTGGCTGTCGCCATCAACACCGGCACCAACCTGCCGTCTGTTGCGACCCCGAACGGTCAGGCTGCGTTCCTGTTCCTGCTGACCTCTGCACTGGCGCCGCTTATCCGCCTGTCTTACGGTCGGATGGTTATCCTGGCGCTGCCTTACACCATCGTACTGACCCTGGTCGGTCTGGCGATGATCCACTTCGGCGTCTTGTCTGAAGCTACCGAGGCAATGTATAACCTTCAGTGGATCAGCCACCACGCCGCTGATGCCGGCGCTGCGGTCTCTGGCCACTAAGCCCCGGTTACCCGGCTTTACCCCAAAACGGCGCCCATTGGCGCCGTTTTTGTTTCGAAGGATTGACTATGCTCGACCGACTTGCCGCCCTGCCCCAGCAACGCGCCGCCTGGCTGCTGCTGTCCCTCTCCGCTTTTGGCCTGATGGGGGCCGCATTGGTGTTCCAGTACGTCTATGAGCTGGGCCCCTGCGTCATGTGCATCTACATCCGGGTTGCGGTGTGTGCCATTGGCCTGGCAGCACTCGTCCCCGCCCTGTTGCCCTCAAGCGCACTGGCGCGGCTTATCGGTTGGATAGGATGGATAGTCGGTGCGGGCTGGGGCGCCAAGATCGCCTGGCAACTGGTGGAGAAGCAGTCCACCCCACCGGAGGGCTTTGGCCTGTTCGGCGCCAGCTGTGACTTTATCCCCGACTTTCCAAGCTGGTTGCCCCTGCATCACTGGATGCCGGCGCTGTTTGAGCCCACCGGTGACTGTACCGACAAAGCCTGGGAGTGGCTGGGCGTCACCATGGCGCAGTGGACTCTGGTCTCGTTTGCGCTCTATCTGATGGCTGCGGCCCTGGTCCTCACTGCGGTGTTGCTGCGCCGGCGTTAAACCAGCCCGGTTGGGCGGGTCATTCCCAGTTATCCTGCAAGGGCTGATGCTGACACTGCTCAGCATCCGTTACCTCCCCGCCCTTAAGCCCATGGGTGATGCGGCAGTGGTATTGGTTTTCATCCGGATCCCAATCCCACGCTGCCGCTTGATGACAAAACGCGCCGACACAGCGCAATAACGCTGTTGCCTCGGCGCCGCCGCGCCCCTCCTGCACCGCCCCCATGATGGATTCATACACCAGGTCCGCCCCCACCAGTACCAGCGGAAAAGCCAGGGTGTTCAACACGCTGAACTCGTCATCGGGTTCGTGCGTGTAGAATTTACCGCTACTCGTGCAGCTCGCCAGTCCCATGACCAGCGCCGCGGCGCCCAACTTTGGCCATCTGCCCAAAAGCGCCATCATCATCGGTTACTCTTATTGCCCAAAATCCATTTCAGGCAGCATTACCGAACCACTCGTTGCTCACAACAGACCGGATGTAAAGCTGGGCAAGGCTTGGTCAAGACCCTGAAACTCGTTGACACTCGCTGACAATGGCGGCGAAACCGGCGGGAAATGTCATTAAGTGTCAATGCGTAACAGAAGCAGCGTTAATCCCGGCAAACCAACCGGTACCACGCTGCGGGTGCGCTGACTCAGCATAGGGGGAAGCGTGACAAGAGGGGGGAGCGCGACAAGAGACAGCACCACGCCCGCCGGAGTGTGATGTTGTCAGGAGCGGGATTGTGGCAGCCAACAATCCCATTGACCCTAAGGTGACTTAGCGCCCGTGGTCAGAGCTGGTGGTCGTGCTGCTCGCGAAGATACTCCTCCACCCGGGCTGCCCCATCTCCTTCCAGGGTAATCTTGGCGTTCAGTCCCAGTAACGCACCGCTGATCACCTCCATGGTGGTCAGCCCAATATTGCCGGGCAGGCGGATGATAAAGTGGCGGTCACCTTCCAGGTAACGGCGAAACAGGTGGCCACCGACCACCTGGGCCATACCGCCCTTCTGGCTGGCAGCACTGACGGTCAAAATGCAGTTGCCGGCTTCATCGTGTTCATAGGTTTGGGTACGTGCCATCAGCTTCTCTCCTTGAAGGGGCATGCCAAGACAGTGACACACCAGGCTCCAGGGTGACAAGCACCACGATGATTCAGGCACAGATACAACAAGGGCGCCTGAATGGCGCCCCTGGGGTCAGTCGATGTCGTTGGCGGGCCAATGCACGATGCAGCCAATCAGAATCTGGCTTTCGGTGCCCACGTCACGCTCATCCAGCACCTTGTTACGAATCGACATGCCTGCCGCGTGCATGGCGGAAGCGCTACCGGTCAACAACGGGTGCCAACTGGGCAGCCCACGGCCTTCGTGCAGGCGTTTATAGGCGCAACTTGGCGGCAGCCAGTCGAGCTCACCAACGTTTTCCGGGGTGATCTTGTAGCAATCCGGCACGTAGTCGAAGCGGGTCGGGTACTTGTTGCACTGACACGACTTGTGGTTCAGCAACTGGCAAGCCACGTTGGTGAAGTACACCTCATCGGTATCATCGTCGATCAGCTTGTTCAGGCAGCATTTGCCACAACCGTCGCAGAGGGATTCCCACTCCTGCTCAGTCATCTCACCCAACGGTTTTTGCCAAAACGGCACTTGCTCGGACATCGCCACTCCCCTACTACAAAAACGCCCCCGCTCTGGCGGGGGCGCGCATGATAGCAAAAATGCTCAGTCGATGGCAGGGAACTTGATGCGATCCGAGAGGTAGCCCACCGCCACCGCAAAGTAGTGGCTTCGGTTCCAGCGCATCAGGGCATCGTAGTTGGCATAAGCCAGGTAAACCCGGCCATCGGCGTCGTCCGGGAACACCAGAGAAGCCTCGATGTCCCGCACCGGCAGGTCGCTGCCGTCAAAACGACGGACACCAAGTTGCTGCCACTCTGCCAGGGTTTTCTTCACCTTCAGTCCCTGCAGGGACTCATCAACCGGTTGCGCCAACTTAACCTGACGCGCCCAGGTCTGGTTGTACTGCCAGCCGACGTTGGACAGGTAGTTGGCGGCGGAGGCAAACACATCAGGCAGGCTGCCCCAGATGTCCTTGCGGCCATCGCCATCGTAATCTTCGGCATAGCTCAGGAAAGAGGTCGGCATAAACTGAGTCTGGCCCATGGCGCCGGCCCAGGAGCCACGCATCGCGTCAGCACTGATATGCCCCTGGTCGAGAATGGTCATCGCGGCGAAGAACTGCTCTTTGAAAAAGTCTTCACGGCGGCCCTCGTAGGCCAGGGAGGCGGTGGTGCTCAGCACCGGGTAGTTACCGGTGTAGCCGCCAAAGTTGGTTTCAATGCCCCACAGCGCCACAATAAAGCGCGGCTGAACTCCGTAGGCTTTGCCAATCTCTTCCAGCAATTCGCGGTGCTCTTTGTAGAGTTTACGCGCCTTGTCTACCTTCCACTGCGGCACCGCCTGAGGCAGGTAGGTGTCGAGGGTTTTCTTGAATTCTGGCTGATTTCGGTCGGCGGAGATCGCCCTTTTGAACAGCTTGATGTCGGCAAACGCCGCATCAATGGTGGCCGGGGCATAGCCCTTTTCACCCGCTTCCTGTTTCAGCTGACTGACGTACTGGCTGAATCCATCGGCGTCCACTGCCGATGCGCTGGCACTCACTGAGAGCAGCGCCGCTACCAATGCCCGTTTCCACATAGGGGGCCTCCTTGTTGTTATGAGTCTTCTAACCCCAGACTACGACGATGCGCCTTGAGCAGATCTTCCGGCGGTGGAGGCAGTTGCAGGTAATACCCCTTGTCGGCCAGCTCGGCGGTGACTTTCGCCATATCGGCGTTAGCCAACTGCTTGATCTTTGCCAGCGGCAGGATCATCACAAACTGCGGTGTGCCGAACACCTCCATCAACGGCTGAGGTACTTGAGAGAAGTCATCCCGCTTTGGCACGTACAAATAGGTGTCGGCCTTTCGACTGCTCTTATAAATGGCACAAATCATCATATTTTTAGGCAATTACTTCGGTTGCGTGTTGCTTAATTCGCGGTGGTCACTATACCATGCGGCTCCAAGAAAAGAATCCGTCACTGGCTAGCGAATCGCCAGTCCGCCCAGCTGTTTGAGGCGAGCATGCATTCCCCCACTATCGAGTTCAAAGGCGGCAGCTATACGCTGTCTACGTTGCGTCTTTGTGGCCGAACCCTGGCCCAGCTGGATACCGCGCTTCGCCAGCATATTGAACGTGCTCCCGCCCTGTTTTCCCGGATGCCGGTGATCCTCGACATTGAGGGCCTGGACCCCGCTTTGCCGCTCGCCGACGTGGTTGAGCTGGCGCGTCAACTGACACTGCTTCCAATGGCCGTGAGCCGGGCGCAACCCACCCATAAAGCGCAACTGGATGACCTGGCCCTTCCCTGTCTCGAACACAAAGCGCAAAAGGCCCATCATCGCCTGCCACCGCTGGTGGTTGATAAACCGGTACGTTCCGGTCAGCAGATCTATGCCCGCGAGCGTGACCTCATCGTTCTGGCCGCCGTCAGTGCCGGTGCCGAGGTGATGGCCGATGGCGACATCCAGGTGTTTGGCGCCCTTCGCGGCCGCGCCTTTGCTGGCGCGACCGGTGACCCCAGTGCTTACCTGATCAGCCATAACTTCCAGCCCGAGCTGGTGGCCATGGCTGGCCACTACCAAACGATCGAACCCAATCATCCCCATTGGGGCCAGCCTGTTCTGGTCCAGCTGCAGGGCACCGCGTTGGCCTGTCAGCCCCTTTCCTGATTTAGGAGTTCCCATGTCCCGAGTAATCGTTGTTACTTCCGGTAAAGGCGGAGTGGGCAAAACCACCTCCTCTGCTGCCATTGCCACGGGCCTGGCCATGGCCGGCCACAGCACTGTTGTTATCGATTTTGATATCGGCCTGCGTAACCTTGACCTGGTGATGGGCTGCGAGCGCCGCGTGGTGTACGACTTCGTTAACGTCATCAACGGTGAAGCCAACCTGAATCAGGCACTGATCAGAGACAAGCGTTGTGACAAGCTCTTTATCCTGCCGGCTTCCCAGACCCGGGATAAAGACGCACTGAGCCAAGAGGGCGTCGCCAAGGTGCTTGAGGAGCTCAAGTCCCAGTTTGACTTTGTTATCTGCGACAGCCCGGCTGGCATTGAGCATGGTGCCATGATGGCGCTGTACTTTGCCGATGAAGCGATCGTCACCACCAACCCGGAGATCTCTTCGGTCCGTGACTCTGACCGCATCCTAGGTATGCTGCAAAGCCGCTCTCTGCGTGCTGAGCAGGGGCTGGAGCCGGTAAAAGAGCACCTGCTGCTGTGCCGCTACAACCCCAAGCGGGTGGACACCGGCGAGATGCTGAGCCTGGCGGACGTTGAAGAGATCCTGGCCATTCCACTGCTGGGGGTGATCCCGGAATCCCCGGCGGTACTGAAAGCGTCAAACGCCGGCGTGCCGGTGATCATGGACAAGGAGTCCGATGCCGGTCAGGCCTATCAGGACACCGTGGCCCGACTCCTGGGTGAGACACGACCAATGCGCTTCACCGAAGAGAAAAAGGGCTGGCTGAAAAAACTGTTCGGAGGCTGATATGGGCTTTATGGAATACTTCCGCAAGGACAAGGACAAAGAGAAAGAGAGCGCGGGTACTGCCAAAGACCGACTCAAGGTGATTGTGGCCCACCAGCGCCTGCACCGTAATGGCCCGGATTACCTGCCGGAGTTGCAGCGTGAGCTGATGGCCGTGCTGAGTCGCTACGTGCCAACCGAAGACATCGTTATCGCCCTCGACCACGAAGATGACCTGGATGTGCTGGAGCTGAACGTTCCCCTGCCCCCCAAGTAATCCCACTCACAAAAAAGGCCCGCCAATGCGGGCCTTTTTTGTGGTCGGCTGGGCTCAGGCGGCCTGCTCCTCGCGCAGGGCACGACGCAGGATCTTACCGACATTGGTTTTCGGCAACTCGTCGCGGAACTCAATCAGCTTAGGGACTTTGTAGCCGGTCAGGTGTTTGCGGCAATGGTCCATCAGGGCATCCTCGGAGAGACGGGAGTCCTTGCGCACCACGAAGATCTTCACCACTTCGCCAGACACGTCGTTGGGCACACCAACTGCGGCCACCTCTTCCACTTTGTCGTGCATCGCCACCACGTCCTCAATCTCGTTGGGGAACACGTTAAAGCCAGAGACCAGAATCATGTCTTTCTTACGGTCAACGATGGTGAAGTAGCCCCGCTCATCACAGACGGCAATGTCGCCCGTTGCCAGCCAATCGTCTTTCAGTACCTCGGCGGACGCTTCCGGCCGTTGCCAGTAGCCCTTCATCACCTGAGGGCCACGGACCTGCAGTTCGCCACGCTCACCCAGCGGTACCTCCATGCCCTCCTCATCCACCAGGCGGATGTCGGTGGAGGGCAGCGGCAGGCCAATGGTGCCGTCATAGCCGGTTGCGGTGTACGGCGCCACACTGGCCACCGGAGAGCACTCGGTCAGGCCATAGCCTTCCAGCAGGCGGGTGCCGGTAAGCGCCTGCCAGCGCTCCGCCACCGCGCGTTGTACGGCCATACCACCGCCCAGGCTGACCTTCAGGCCAGAGAAATCGACCTGATCAAAACCGTCGGTATTCAGCAACCCGTTAAATAGGGTGTTCACGCCGGTGATAGCGGTAAATGGCTGGCTGTTCAGGGTCTTCACAAACTGCGGCATGTCCCGCGGGTTGGTGATCAACAGATTGGTGCCGCCCAGTTTCATAAACAGCAGGCAGTTCGCAGTCAGGGCGAAGATATGGTAGAGCGGCAGCGCAGTCACCACGGTCTCTTCGCCTTCGTTCAACAGCGGGCCGATAAAACCACACAGCTGCTCAAGGTTGGCCACCAGGTTGCGGTGGGTCAGCATCGCGCCCTTGGCCACCCCGGTGGTGCCGCCGGTGTACTGCAGGAACGCCAGGTCTTGCGACTGCACTTTAGGACGGACATATTGCAGGTGGCGCCCTTTGGCCAGCGCGCTGCGCATCGAGCGGGCATGAGGGAGGTGGTATTTGGGCACCATCTTTTTGATGTGCTTAACCACAAAGTTCACCAGGGTGCGCTTGGGCAGCGACAGTTGGTCACCCAGGCTGGTGAGAATAACGTGCTTAACCGGGGTATCGTCCACCACCTGCTCCAGGGTGTGGGCAAAGTTGGAGACGATCACGATCGCTTCCGCGCCGGAGTCATTGAGCTGATGTTTCAGTTCACGGGCGGTGTAGAGCGGGTTGACGTTCACCACCACCATACCGGCACGCAGCACACCAAATAGCGCAACGGGATACTGCAGCAGGTTGGGCATCATCAACGCAACACGGTCACCCTGTTTCAAACCCAGGTCCTGTTGCAGGTAGGCGGCAAACGCGCGACTCAGTTCATCGAGGCGACGGTAAGTCAGGGACTGGCCCATATTGACGAAGGCAGCGCGGTCACCAAACTTGGCCACGCTTTCTTCCAGCAGCGACACCAAAGAGTTGAACTGCTCGGGGTTGATCGCCTCCGGCACATCCTTGGGATAGCTGCCCAGCCATAACTTTTCCATCGAAAGCCTCCTTGCTCTGTGACCTGTCCCGCCACTTTTTATTGGTATGGTTTAAACAATCGTTTAATTAAATTGCACCACAATATGTCACGTTTAATGTCTCGTTTCCAGCCTGCACTGGGTAAGCATTTTCACTTTGTGCAACCTTGCACCAATTCAGGGCAGATCAGCGAAGCCGCTGTCACAGCATAAAAAAGCCCGGCTTAAGCCGGGCCTCAAACAGAGCCAATCGTGGAAGACCACCAAAACTCAGAACTTCAGTTGCGGTGCCTTGCGCGCCAACTCCCGTTCACCCAGGGTGAGCGCACCGTAAGTAGAGAGGTGGTTGGTGTCTTCGTACAGCGGCAGACCATTGCGCATGCCATCGCACTGCCCGTCCCGGCAAAGCAGCTCGGCCGGTTGGTAAAACTCCAGCTCAGGATAGGTTTGCTCCAGCTCGGCAAAAAGCTGGTTGATGATCGCCTTCTGCTCCGCCTTATCGTCACTGTTCTGATCGATTCGGCACTGGGCCGGGTCGCCGTAGCGATAGGCGCAGGTGGAAACGTTGTGGCCGTCGCTGGGCACCGTTCGCAGAATGACCGGAGTGGCACCGCCAGCCAGGATCAGGGCAACGGTGTCATTCAGCAGTTTGCGGACGTGACCCACGTGGTCCTCATCCGGGTACACCACCCGGTCGGGGCGCAGCAGGTTGGTCCAGAGGTTGGCGAGGTAGACCCGCTGCCCCTTAAATTCACCGCGCTCAATGGCATCCAGGTATTCAGTGGAGAGATCGATGCACTCCTGCTTGATGCGCAGGTTTTTCCACATCACCAGCCCTCGGAGCTGCATACAGCCGACGTGGTGGGCAGAGAGGAAAGAGACCCCTTTGTCCTTGCCGATGGTGTCGAAAAAGGCGCGGAAGTGGCGGGCGTGGGAATCCCCCAGCACCAGGCCGGCTCTTGGTTTATCCCGATCCCCCAACACGCAGGGGTTATTACCGAGCGGGTACTCGTTTTCGGTGCAGTCCGGCAGGTTGATCTGGTCGTCGTAGTCCTGCAACTGGTGGTAGATGGTGCTCGCATGGGTCCCTAACCGATCCGGATAGCCGTCATTGCGACGCACATAGGTATTGGCCAGCAGGGCCAGTACCAGCGGAACCAGGAACAGTCCTGTGGCCACTTGCCAACCCGCCATCGATTTCCGGCGCACCGGCTGCTCCACCCACCGATAGGTGGCCCAGGCCAGCACCACCGACAGTACCGTCAGCGCCGCCATGACCCAGGCGCTGTCCGCTTCCATATAGCGGGCCAGGGCAAACAGCGGCCAGTGCCACAGATAGAGTGAATAGGAGATGGCGCCAAAAAACACCAGCAGCGGATGGCTCAGTGCCCGCGTTACGCGTGACTGTGGCGCAACCGCGCCACTGACCAGCAGCACCACGGTGGCCAGACACACCCATAGGGCATTGATGCCCGGGAACGGCGATTCGGCGCTGTAGACAAACGCCAGTCCCAGCAGCAGCACCAAAGCGGGCAGCGCCAGAGGCGCCAGGCAACGCACCGCCTGCGGATAGCGCCGCCACGCCAGCGCCAGGGTTGCACCGATCAGCAGTTCAAAGAAGCGGGCCTGACTGAGGAAGTAGGCCTCCCCTCCCCGGCTCACGACGGTGTAGACCGACAGACCCAGCCCGGTCAATGCCAGTGCGGACACGGCAGCCAGAGCAACCGTCAGCCCTCCCCAGCGCAACAGGGCCCACAACAGCGCCGGAAACACCAGGTAGAACTGCCATTCGATGGAGAGCGACCAGGTGTGCGTCATCGGCATCACCTTGGCGTCACTGGCGAAGTAATCCGAGACGATGTTGGCAAAGTGGAAGTTTGAGCTGAAGTGCATCGCCTCCCGCAATGAGCGGGTATAGGCGGTAAAGTCTGCCGGCAACAGCATGAACGCCGACAACAGTGACGTTACCAATGCCACCACAATAAAGGCGGGCAGCAGGCGTTTGGCACGACGGGCATAGAATACGCCGAAGCGGAATTCCCCGGCACGGACCTGGTCAGCAATGATGCTGCTGATCAGAAAGCCGGACAGCACAAAAAACAGATCTACGCCAATAAAGCCACCGGAGGGCTGGCCATCAATATTGGCGTGGTACAGCAACACAAGAAGCACGGCGATGCCACGCAAACCATCAATGTCGTTGCGATAATTCAGTGTCGATTGCATTCAGCGACGCTTAACAGAATGAACAAGCGCCCGACAGTACCTAGCCTCGGCAGAATTGTCAGTCTTAGCCCGGCATTTCTGTAATATGGCCACAAAAAAAGCCCATGCTTTTTGCATGGGCTTCATTTTATTAACGCGCGCGACACATTTAGGGCAATAAGTTAGCCTGACTCAATGCCTCGGCGCAGAGTTCGCCGCGCCAGCCCTGGATGAGATCCGGCTCGGGGCCAAAGCGATCACGCCAGACCCACTCCACGTACTGCTGCACCAGCTTCTTGGAACCCAGTAACTCCAGCGCCACCTGCTCCCGTTCCGCCACCGCCTGAACCACTTTGCGTCCTTCCGCGAGGGCATCGCGGAACGCCGGGTCGAGGCCCAGAGGATCAATCGGTTCCGGCGGATTGTCGACATCCGCCGCCGCAATCACCCGCAGCAGGGTTTTGCCGTAACGCTGGATCTCGCGCTCATGGAGGCAATCCATATTGGCCAGGTAAGCCATGGACCGGGGCGCACGGCGGGCCAGGTTCAGCAACGCCGCGTCCTTGACCACAAAGCTCAGGGCCAGGTCTTTCTGTTCCGCCACGCCCAGGCGCCAGGCGGCCAGGGCTTTCAATACCGCCAGCTGTTTGGGTTTGAGCTGCCAGGCATTCTTAACCTTGAGATAGGCTTTATTGGGATCGTCCGGCTTCAGCCGGCCACGACAGGCGCGCTCGCCCTCCTGCCACAACCAATCCAGACGCCCCATCTCTTCGATGGCGGGCCGCATCATGCGGTACACCTGCAGCAGGTAGTACACATCGGCGGCAGCGTAGGTCAGCTGCTTTTCGCTGAGGGGGCGCTTGAGCCAATCGGTTCGCGCTTCGCCTTTGTCCAACTCCAGACCGAGGTAGTGATGGATCAACTTGCCGTAGCCCATGGCGCCGCCAAGGTTGAGCAGCACGCCGGCCACCTGAGTATCGAACAGCGGTTGCGGAATCACACCACCACGGTAGGCGAAGATCTCCAGATCCTCGCTGGCCGAATGCAGCACTTTGACCACGTTCTTATCGGCAATCAACTGCCACAGCGGGCCCAGGTCCTGAATCTCAAGGGGATCGATCAGGGCCAGGGTTTCGCCGTCGTATAACTGGATCAGCCCGAGTTGGGCATGCAGGGTGCGGGTGCGAACAAACTCGGTGTCCAAAGCCACCGCGTCTTTCTGACGACACTGGCGGCACAGGGCCGCCAGATCATCGTCGTTGTCGATCCACTGCCACTGGGGCATGGGTTGCATCAACTCGACTCCTTTACCTCGTCGCGCAGTTCGCGACGCAAAATCTTGCCCACGTTGGTTTTCGGCAATTCATCCCGAAACTCCACCAGCTTGGGTACTTTGTAACCGGTCAGGTGTTTACGGCAATGGGCGATCAAATCCTGCTCTTTCAGACTCGGATCCTTTGCCACCACGAAGATCTTAACCAGTTCACCGGACACTTCATGGGGCACACCCACCGCCGCCACTTCCAGCACCTTCGGATGCAGGGCGACCACATCTTCCACCTCATTCGGGAAGACGTTGAACCCGGAAACGAGGATCATATCTTTCTTACGGTCGACAATGAAGAAGTTCCCCTCTTCATCCATGCGTCCGATGTCGCCGGTGAGCAACCATTCGCCATCCATCACCTTGGCGGTCTCTTCCGGACGCTGCCAGTAGCCCTTCATCACCTGCGGGCCAAACACCTGCAGCTCACCCACTTCGCCCTGGGGCTGAACCTTACCCTCTTCGTCCACAACCCGGATCAAAGTGGAGGGCAGCGGCAGGCCGATGGCGCCACTGTATTCGGCTTGATCATAGCGGCCCGCAGCCACAACCGGAGAACATTCGGTCAGGCCATAGCCCTCAATCAGCGGTACGCCGGTGGCGGCTTTCCACTTTTCGGCCACGGCACGCTGCACCGCCATGCCACCACCGATGGTCAGCTTAAACTGGCTGAAATCAATGTTGCCAAACTCCGGGTGGTTCAGCATCGCATTGAACAGGGTGTTTACCCCGGTCAGCGCGGTGAAGGGGTACTTTTTCAGATCGCCGATGAAGTTGTCCAGATCCCGCGGGTTGGTGATCAGCAGGTTCTGGCCACCCTTCTTGATGAACAGCAGCAGGTTTACGGTGTTGGCAAACACGTGGTAAAGCGGCAGCGGGGTCACCACCATCTCTTTACCATTCTCCAGCAGCGGGCCGTAGTAAGCGTCGCACTGCAGCATGTTGGACACCACTGAGCGGTGGGTCAGCATGGCGCCTTTGGCGACACCGGTGGTGCCGCCGGTGTACTGCAGGAACGCGATATCGTCAGACGCCACTTTGGGTTTCACGTACTGCAGGTTGCGGCCCTTGGCCAGGACCCGACGCATGGAGACGGCACCCGGCAGGTGGTAAGCCGGCACCATCTTCTTCACGTACTTGACGACAAAGTTAACGAGGGTGCGCTTGGGCGCGGAGAGTTGGTCACCGATTTTGGTGAGGATAACGTGCTCAACCGGGGTCTCGTTCACCACCTTCTGCAGGCTGGAGCCGAAGTTGGTCACGGCGATGATCGCCTTGGCACCGGAATCCACCAGCTGGTGTTTCAGTTCGCGCGGGGTGTACAGCGGGTTAACGTTAACCGCCACCATGCCGGCACGCAGCACCCCCAACAGGGCAATCGGGTATTGCAGCAGGTTGGGCATCATGATGGCGACCCGGTCGCCCTGGGTCAGCTTCAGCTCATTTTGGAGGTAGGCGGCGAAGATGCGGCTTTGCTCCTCCAAACGACGGTAGGTCAGTACCGCCCCCATATTGATAAAGGCCACCTGGTCCGGGTAGGTGCGGCAACTCTCTTCGAACAGGTCGAGCAGGCTGCCATATTGGTCCGGATTGATCTCGGCCGGTACACCGGCGGGGTAGCTGTTGAGCCAGGGTTTGTCCACGCTGTTCTCCTTTGTGGAACAGTACTGCTTGGGGGTACTGGGGGCACATTGCCCCTAAAAAAGCCAAATAAACGTCAGCAAGCCTTTGGCTTACCTGACAAATAATTCATCAGAGCCTGGACCATTTGCGGAACCGACTCCATATGACAGTGATGGCCGCCCGGGATCAGCTCCTGGCGGACGTCATAAAACCACTCTTTGCGCTTCGGCCAGGCCAATTTGAGTTGGGGGTAGCCTTGCTCCCCCAACACCACCAGCGCCGGTTTGCGGTAGCCCGAGAGGTAATCCCGCGCCTGAGATTCGGTCATCATCCAGGCCGAACGCTCGCGCAGGCGGGGATCGGAGCGCCAATACCAGCGACGACCACGAAACTCCAGGTTACGGGCCAGCAGCATACGGGCATAACGCTCGTCAAAATCGCCACTGCGGGCCCGGGCTGCCACCAGCGGCGCCAACTTGTCGTAGCCCTGCAACGGCCCCTGGGGCTTCTGCCGACTGAGAAAGCCATGGCGCAAACGCTCCGCCGCCTTACCCGATTCGCTGACCAGTGGGCCCACCGCTTCGATGGCCACCAGTGCCGGTACCTCTTCGGGATAGAGGCCAGCATAAAGCTGCGCCACAATCCCTCCCATCGAGTGCCCGAGCAGACAGCATGGGGGAGACGGCAGCTGTGCCATCACCCGATGCAGATCGTAGAGGTACTCGAGGAAGGGGTAGTGATTGCCCTCCGCCCGATGGTCTGACAGGCCATGACCCGCCCAATCCGGTGCCAGCACCTGGTAGCCCTCGGCCGCCAGCGCCGGCGCCAGCAGGGCAAAGCTTTCGCTGTTGTCCAGCCAGCCATGCAACGCCAGGATAAGGGGCGCATCATGCTCCCCCCAGCGCTGTGCTGCCAGGGAGATCTCATCGAGTTTCAGGGTTATCGCCTCGGCGGCGGGCAAGGTTGCCATAGCTCTCCTGCGCTGTCCCGATCCAGATCACAAAACCGCTTTGGTCCGGATGCTGGTTGGAGCAGTTGCACTGATGTTAATCCGTTCAAATTTCAGGCTTGTAGAACTTCAGGGTCATCCGATCGGACTCGCCAATGGCCTGGTAGCGTGCGCGATCCTGCTCGCCCAGTCGCAGTGACGGTGGCAGGGTCCAGACGCCGCGGGGATGGTCCTTGGTGTCGTTGGCATTGGCGTTGATCTCGCTCTTGGCGGCGAGACGGAAACCCACTTTCTCCGCCAGGGCGATCACTTCGGCCTCATCCATATAACCGCTTTTCAGTTCAATACCGGGATAACCACGGTGCTCCACCACCCCGAACACGCCGCCCGGAGTCAGCACCTCCCAGGCACTGCGGAACACGTTTTCAAGCTGGCCGTCCATCGCCCAGTTATGCAGGTTACGGAAGGTCAGCACCATGTCGGCGGTGGCTTCCACGCCCAGGCTGGCGAGGCGCGGCGGGTCAAACGGGATCGCTTCCACTTTGCCGTAGTGCTCGCTGTCGGCGCTGAGTTTGTCCAGATAGGCTCGGCCAATGCGGGCGCGGTAGGCCGGGGCATTACTGTCAGCCGGCGGCTCCACGTCGAAGGTGGCAGCGACAAACTGGCCCTCATCTTTGAGATAGGGCGCCAGAATCTCGGTGTACCAACCACCGCCCGGCCACAGCTCAATCACCCGCATATGCGGATGAAGACCAAAGAATTCGAGGGTTTCCACCGGATGGCGGTAGGCGTTGCGGGCAATATTGGCGTCACTGCGATGGGCCCCATCGGCCAGGGCTGCCAGCTTCTCACTGGAGTCGGCCAGAGCGGAACCACAGAAGGAGGCGGCAACAATCGCGATGGGGATCAGGGGCTTGAGCATGGTGATTTCCTTTCCTTAGAAAAACAGGAAAGACCTTAGCAGGTTCATCTGTGTCTCACTAGTTGGACTCAGACATAAAGATCCACGCCGACCATCGCCTGCAGCTGCTGACGCAGGTCGCCCTGGGCAATTTCACGGTAGCGATTCAGTGCCGGATGTTCCGCACCATCGCGAAGCACGCTGTCTCGACCGGACTGCCAATCGGCCCAGCTGGCATCGTCCTGGGGTTGCACCAACACCGGCCCCAGCGAGGTGGCCACCACGCCAGAACGCTCCACCGGACGGGCCGGTGGCTGAACATTGTGCTGCGGACCGGGAAGTCCAATGCCGACAGGACGCATGCCCTACCCTCGTGTTATTCGCGACCCGGCAGTTTTTTCCAGGCCACGTTATTGCGCAGGTATACCGGTTCAACTTCGTCCACCGGCATCGCTTCGCCCCGGTTGAATGCGTCAACCGCGAGCGGAATCATCAGCTTAGCACTGGGCAGGCGCAGGTGCGATGCAACGGTGATGCGCGCATCTTCAGCCAGCTGCGGGTAGGTTTCAAAGCCGGTACCGACCGCGACCACGGCGTCACCCAGTTGCCACTGTGCCAGCAGGTCATCCGGGCCAATCACCAACTCCTCGCCCACCAATACCGCCAGGCCATTTTCCGCACGATACTGGCCGAAGTAGACCTCGCCCATGCGGGCGTCGATGGCCGCGACCACCTCGGTGGCACCTTCAGCAATCGCCGCTTGTGCCATGGCGGCCAGGTTGGAGATCGGCAGCACCGGCAGCTCAGCGCCCAGCGCCAGTCCCTGCATCATCGAGGTGCCGATGCGAATGCCGGTAAAGCTGCCCGGGCCACGACCAAAGCCGATGGCGTCCAGATCCGCCAAAGTGATCCCGGCCTCCACCAGCAGGCCGTCCACCATCGGCAGCAGGCGTTGGCTGTGCTCGCGGGGGGATTCCTGCTCCTGGTCGCTGATCTGGCCATCCATATAGAGGGCGGCGGAACAGTTTTCAGTGGCGGTATCAATAATCAGGATCTTCATTAACGCTCTCTTCTACTTCGTTTCGCGCCACCGTTGCCAAACGACAAAGGAGCGCACTGTTGGCTGCTGGTTCACAGCCTGGCCAGCCGCAAAACGGGCCAGCGGTCAGTCATATTGGCGGGGATAATAGCACAGGGTTTGGCGCCGGGCGCTAACCCGCGACTCTCCCGGTTACAACGCTTTCAACATGGTGACGGCCCGCTGCAGGTCGCGGGTCCGTGCCATCGGCGGCAAACTGGAGAGAAACACCGCGCCGTAGGGCCGGTAGATCAGTCGTGGGTCGGCAATCACCATGACGCCCCGGTCCGATTCGCCGCGGATCAGGCGGCCCACCCCCTGCTTCAGCGCAATCACCGCCTGGGGCAGCAACACCTCGGTAAAGGGATCACCATTGCGCAGTCGTACCGCATCGGAACGGGCCTTGATCAACGGGTCATCCGGTGCCGCAAACGGCAGCTTGTCGATCATCACACAGGACAGTGCCTTGCCGCGCACATCCACCCCCTCCCAGAAACTGGCGGTGCCCAGTAACACGGCGTTGCCCAGCTGGGTAAACCGGTTAAGCAGAGTGCGCTTTGAGCCCATGCCCTGCACCAGAATGGGCAGATCAAGGCGGCGGGCCAGCCGCTCCCCCACCTGGTGCATCATCTGGTAGCTGGTGAACAGCAGGAAGGTACGGCCACGGGCTGCCTGAGTCAGCTCAATGGCGATCTGAGCCAGCTGGTCTGCCACCTCAACCCGGCCGGGCTCGGCCAGATAGCGGGGCACACACAGCAGCGCCTGATTGGGGTAATCAAAGGGACTGTCGAGAATAAGCTCGGTCGGATTCTGCAGCCCCATCGCCTCGATAAAGTGATCGAAGCGGTCCGCCACCGTCAGGGTGGCTGAGGTGAACATCCAACCGGCCTTAAACTGCTGGTAGTAACCTTGGCACTCTTTGGCCACCGACAGCGGGCTGGCCCGCAGGACGAAGTGCCCACGGTGGCACTCCACCGTCAGTGAAGCCTGGCCGGGGGTGAGAAACTGACTCAGCCGCCCCTCCAGCAACGCCGCCCGCTCAAACGCGTGGTCAGCGCCATCATCCCGGCTCAGTTGGGTCTCCAAAATACGACGGGCAAAGGAGAGCGCTTCGGCCATCTGCGCCATCGCTTCCGCCACCGCGGCCTGCTCCTTCAGTTGCCGCCAATCCTGTACCGGGGCATCGGACAGCGCGTCGTACAGGTCGGCACAGGTCGCCTGCAGCCGGGATGCTGCCGATTGCAGTTGTCGGCAATCCCGCAGGGGCCCGGCGTAGGCGCGCAGCATCTCCCGGGCCAAATCCTGCATCTGGCGACTGCTGACCGACGTGGCAAAGTGGGATAAGGCGATATCCGGAAGCTGATGCGCCTCGTCAAATACAAACAGCTCGCAGCTTGGCAGGATCTCGGCAAATCCCGTCTCCTTAAGTGCCATATCGGCGAAGAAGAGATGATGATTCACCACCACCAGATCCGCTTCCAACGCTTTGTCACGGGCCTTTTTCAGGCAGCAACGTTCGAACTCAGGGCACTTGCGCCCAAGGCAGTTGTCATTGGTTGAACCGGCCATCACCAGCGCCATTGAGTCCTCCGGCACCGAGGTCAGTTCGGCAAAGTCACCATTGACGGTGCCATTGGCCCAGTGGCGGATCCGCATCAGTTCGTCCACCAGGGTGGGGTCTTGCGGCAGGTCAGCCAGGCGTCGGTTGAGGTGGTAATGGCACAGGTAGTTGCTGCGACCTTTAAGCAGCGCGACCTTGGGCGGTCGCTCCAGCAGCGTCAACAGCGCGGGAAGGTCTTTGAGAAACAGTTGGTCCTGCAGGTTCTTGCTGCCGGTGCTGATCAGGGTGCGTTTGCCGCTCAGCAACGCCGGCACCAGATAAGCGAAGGTCTTACCGATGCCGGTTCCTGCCTCGGCCACCAACGTGCGGTGCTGCTGTATGGTGTCGGCCAGCGCCTGAGCGAGAGTGTGCTGCACCTCGCGGGGGCGGAACCCCGGTACACCCTGGCTCAGCAATCCCCCCGGCCCCAACGCCAGGGACACCTCTTTGTGCAAACGGCTTGCTGCCACGCCTACTCCCGCTGTTTTACTGGTTACGATAAGCGCAACCAATGCCGCCATAACTGGCGCCACCATACGTCATCCGGGGGCCGGTCAAAAAGTAAAAAACGCCCTTGCAAATGAAAAATCACTGCATTAGCGTAAATAGCAAGCACTGATTCATTGGATTTGGACACACATGAACCTGTTTAGCCTGAACGCTATCCATCATCACCATCACACACAGCGGTAGCCTAAGGCGACATCGCTGGTGGCTGCCGTTACGGCGCTACCAGTGGTGACAGTCCAAACACGACGAAAACCCTGGCAAAGCGCCAGGGTTTTTTCGTTTTTGTTAAGGACATGAAAGATGACACAACCAACTTCCACGCAACGCACCGCTTCCGGCCGTTTGCGCATCGCCATCCAAAAATCCGGCCGCCTCTCTGATGAGAGCCAGGCCCTGCTCAAACGCTGCGGCCTTAAGCTGAATCTGCGGGATCAGCGCCTGATGAGCCACGTGGAAAATCTGCCCATCGATATTCTGCGCGTGCGTGATGATGACATCCCCGGCCTGGTGATGGATGGCGTGGTAGACCTGGGCTTCATCGGCGAGAACGTGCTGGAAGAGGAGCGGCTGGAGCGCGAAGCCCGGGGCCAGGAGGCGGCATTCAAACCCCTGCGCCGCCTCGATTTCGGTGGCTGCCGCCTCTCCCTGGCGGTGCCAGAAGATTTCGAATACGCCGGTGCCGACTCCCTGACCGATTGCCGCATCGCCACCTCCTACCCCAACCTGCTACGCCGCTACCTCAACGAGAAAGGCGTACCGTTCAAAAGCTGCATGCTGAAAGGCTCCGTTGAAGTGGCGCCTCGTGCCGGACTGGCGGACGCCATCTGTGACCTGGTCTCCACCGGCGCCACTCTGGAAGCCAACGGCCTGAAAGAGGTGGAGGTGATGTTCCGCTCCATGGCCACCCTGATTCAGGCGCCCCAACCCCTTGACCCGGAACGCCAGGCCCTGATCGACAAACTGATGGTGCGGGTCAACGGCGTTATCCAGGCCAAGGAGAGCAAGTACATCATGCTGCACGCCCCCAAAGCGCAACTGGAACAGGTTATCGCCCTGCTACCCGGTGCAGAAAACCCCACCGTTCTGCCCCTGGCGGAAGACAACAGCCGGGTGGCGCTGCACGCCGTCAGTTCAGAAACCCTGTTCTGGGACACCATGGAAGAACTGAAAACCCTCGGGGCCAGCTCCATTCTGGTGCTGCCGATTGAAAAGATGCTGGGGTAAACGATGCAACGGGTGATTTGGCAAACCTTAACCGAAACGCAGAAGCAGGCGGCACTGAGCCGGTCCGAACTGGTGCAGGATGGCGCCGTCGCCGAGTCGGTGCGCACCATTCTGGCCAGAGTGAAGAACGAAGGCGACGCGGGGCTGCTGGCACTGACAGAGCAGTTTGACGGGCCACTGGGGGACAACTGGCAGCTGGGGCCGGAGCAGATGGCCGAGGCGGCCGGACGACTGGATGAGGCGCTGAAACAGGCGATCGACCAGGCCATCGATAACATCGGTCGCTTCCACAGCGCGCAGCAACCCCAGACCCTCGCCCTCAATGTCGCCAATGGCGTGCGCTGCGAACTGCGCAGCGAAGCGATTGAGCGAGTGGGCCTGTACGTCCCCGGCGGTACCGCCCCGCTGATCAGCACCGTACTGATGCTGGCCCTGCCCGCCCGCATCGCCGGCTGTGAACTGAAAGTGATGGTGACCCCGCCACCGGTCAACGACGCCATCCTGTATGCGGCCTCCCGCTGCGGCGTCGACACCCTGTTTACCATCGGCGGTGCACAGGCCATCGCAGCCCTCGCCTACGGCACCGAAACCGTGCCCCGGGTCGACAAGATCTTTGGCCCGGGCAACCGCTTTGTCACCGAAGCGAAAACCCAGGTCAGCCAGCAGGGCACCGCCATCGACATGCCCGCCGGCCCCTCTGAGGTGCTGGTGATCGCCGATGACAGCGCCAATCCGGACTTCGTGGCGGCGGACCTCCTTTCTCAGGCCGAGCACGGCGAAGACTCTCAGGTGATGCTGGTGACCAACAGTGCCGCCCTGGCTGATGCGGTGGAACAAGCAGTAAGTCGTCAGCTCGAACGCCTGCCGCGGTCTGCTGTAGCGCAAGTTGCCCTGAGCCAGAGCCGGGTGATTCTGGCCGACACCCTGGAGCAGGCCTGCGCCATCAGCAACGCCTACGCCCCGGAGCACCTGATTGTGCAAACCCGGGCGCCCCGCGACCTGCTGCCCCGCCTGCGCGCGGCCGGTTCCATCTTTCTGGGCCCCTGGACGCCGGAGTCCGTCGGCGACTACGCCAGCGGCACCAACCACGTGCTGCCCACCTACGGCGCCGCCCGTACCGCATCCAGCCTGTCCCTGGCCGATTTCCAGCGCCGTTTCACCGTGCAGGAGCTGAGCCAGGACGGTTTGAACACCCTCGCCAATGCCGTCACCACCCTGGCTGAAGCGGAAGGGCTGCGTGCCCACGCCACTGCCGTCACCCTGCGTCTGGAGGCCCAGCAATGAGCACAGCCCCTGTCCTGCCTGACTGGCTCACTCCTCTGGTTCGTCCGGAGATCGCGGCCCTGACGCCCTACGCTTCCGCCCGCCGGGAAGCGGTCGGCGGCACCGTCTGGCTCAATGCCAACGAATCGCCCTGGAACAACACCACCATCAACGGCGTCAATCGCTACCCCGATTGCCAACCCGGCGCGGTACGCAATGGCTACGCCAGCTACGCCGGAGTCTCACCAGAGCAGGTGCTGGTGACCCGTGGCGCCGATGAGGGGATCGATCTGCTGATCCGCACCTTCTGCCGACCCGGCATCGACCGCATCGCCAGCTGTGGCCCCAGCTACGGCATGTACGCCATCAGTGCCGCCACCAACGCCGTGGGTTGTGACCTGCTGGAGTGGGCCGAGGGTTACCAGCTGCCGGACGACTTTGTCGCTCAGGTTCGCGACTGCAAGCTGGTGTTTGTCTGCAACCCCAACAACCCCAGTGGTACGGTGATCGACCCCGCCACCCTGACCGGACTGGCCGCACAGTTGCCCAACAGTCTGCTGGTGGTGGATGAAGCCTACATCGAGTTCTGCCCGGAACTGACCGTCACCGGCGCACTTCAGCAGTGCCCAAACCTGGTGGTATTGCGCACCCTCTCCAAGGCGTTTGCACTGGCCGGCGCCCGCTGTGGCTTTACCCTGGCCAACCCGGCAGTGATCGGCCTGCTGGAGAAGGTGATCGCCCCCTACCCGGTACCGGAGCCGGTGGCGCAACTGGCCGCCGACGCGTTGTCACCGGAAGGGCTGAGACGAATGCAGACGCAGGTGGCTCAGCTCAACGCCCGCCGCGAAGCCCTGGCACAGCGACTGACGGCGCTGCCGGAAGTCCGCCAGGTCCTGCCTTCCCGAGCCAACTTTCTGCTGTTTGAACTTAAAGACGCCCGCCGCTGCTACGACCAACTGGCGTCCCAGGGCCTGTTTATCCGGGCCTATCGCCACCCGCAACTGACCGACTGGCTGCGCATCAGCATTGGCGCAGACAGTGAGATTGAACAGGTTGAGCGTGCCCTGTGCGCCGCGCTTGGCCGTCGCCCGCTCTTCAACAAGGACGCCGTATCATGAAACAACCCATCCTCTTTATTGACCGCGACGGCACCCTGGTGGAGGAACCGCCGGTGGACAAACAGCTGGACCGGCTGGATAAGCTCAAGCTGGAACCGATGGTGATCCCGGTGCTGCGCCAGTTGCAGGATGCCGGCTACCGGTTGGTGATGGTCTCCAACCAGGATGGGTTGGGCACCGACAGTTTCCCTCAGGCGGATTTCGATGCCCCGCATCAGGCGATGATGGCGATCTTTGAAAGTCAGGGCATCCGCTTTGACGAGGTGTTGATCTGCCCCCACTTCGACCACGACAACTGCAGTTGCCGTAAGCCCAAGCTCGGCCTGGTGCAGCCCTATCTGGTCGAAGGCAAAGTGGATTTCGAACGCTCCTACGTTATTGGTGATCGGGAAACCGATATCCAGCTGGCCCAGGCCATGGGCATTCGTGGCCTGCGCTACGACCCGCAAAGCAACGACTGGCTGGCTATCGCCCGCCAACTGACCGGCCAGAACCGGGTGGCGGAACTGCGTCGCACCACCTCGGAAACCGACATCCGGGTCAAAGTCGACCTCGACCAGCCCGGCCCCGCCAAAATCGACACCGGCATTGGGTTTTTCGATCACATGCTGGACCAGATCGCCACCCACGGCGGCTTTGGCCTGGAGCTGAGTATGACCGGCGATCTCGATATTGATGATCACCACAGCATTGAGGACGCGGCGCTGGCGCTGGGCGCCGCCATCCGTCAGGCGCTGGGGGACAAGCGCGGCATCGGTCGCTTTGGCTTCTCGCTGCCGATGGATGAAACCGAGGCCCACTGTCTGCTCGACCTGTCCGGCCGCGCCTATCTGGTGTTCGAAGCGGAATTTAACCGGGACAGCGTCGGTGGTCTCTCCACCGAGATGGTGCCGCACTTCTTTCGCAGCTTTGCCGATGGCCTCGCCTGCACCCTCAATCTGAAGGTGGCGGGCAGCAATGAGCACCACAAGGTCGAGGCCCTGTTTAAGGCACTGGGTCGCACCCTGCGCCAGGCCCTGCGCAAAGAGGGCAACACCCTGCCCTCCTCCAAAGGCACGTTGTAAGGAGTGATGCCATGACCGTCATTATCGACACCGGCTGCGCCAATCTGGCCTCGGTCCGTTTCGCCTTTGAGCGGCTCGGCGCCCCTGCGCACATCAGCGCCGATGCCGACACCATCCTCAGTGCCGAGCGGGTGATTCTGCCCGGAGTCGGCTCCGCCCAGGCTGCCATGGTGCAACTGGAGCAACGGGGCCTGCTGCCGGTACTGCCGCGCATCGAGCAACCGCTGCTGGGGATCTGCCTGGGGATGCAACTGCTGGGAGAGCGCTCCGATGAGGGCAACACCACCCTGCCGGGATTGCTGCCCTTTACCACCGAGCGCCTTAAGGTTGGCGACCAGCCCCTGCCCCACATGGGCTGGAACACCCTTGAGCCGGTCGACCACCCGCTGTTTGCCGGCATCCGCAAGGGCGATTACGTCTACTTCGTCCACAGCTATGGCGTGGCCTGCAGTGACCTGACCCTGGCCCGCTGCGACTACGGCCAGCCGTTCTCTGCGTCCGTGGGACGCGGCAACATTATGGGGGTGCAGTTCCACCCCGAGCGCAGTGGTGCCGTCGGTGCCCGCATTCTGAAAAATTTTCTGGAGATCCCGGCATGATCATCCCCGCCATTGACCTGATTAACGGCAACGTTGTCCGTCTCGAAAAAGGCGACTTTAACGCCGTCACCCGGTTCCAGCTGGACCCGCTGGAACAGCTGCGGGCGTACCAGGATGCGGGCAGCGCCCTGTTGCACCTGGTTGATCTGGACGGCGCCAAAGACCCGGCCAACCGCCAACTCGACACCATTGCCCGGCTGGTCAGCCAGCTGGACGCGCCGATTCAGGTGGGCGGTGGCGTTCGCTCGCAGGCCGACGTTGACGCTCTGCTGGATATTGGCGTGGCCAAAGTGGTGGTGGGCTCGCTGTCGGTCAGTCAGCCGGACACGGTAGCAGGCTGGTTGCGCCAGTACGGACCGGACCGCATCACGGTGGCTCTGGATGTGCGACTGGATGACGATGGCCAGCCTGAGGTGCTGACCCACGGCTGGCAAAAAGGCTCCGGCAAAGCACTGGCAGACGTCATTGCTCCGCTGCTGGAAGCGGGCCTGAGCGATGTACTCTGTACCGATGTGGACCGTGACGGCATGCTGTCCGGGCCCAACGTCGCACTGTATCAACAGCTGGTAACCCGCTACCCCACCGTCCGCTGGCAGGCCTCTGGCGGCATCGCCCAACTGTCCGACCTGGCCGAACTCAAGGCGATCAACATCGGTGGCATCATTATCGGCAAAGCGCTGTTGGCTGGCCGTTTTACCATTGAGGAGGCACTGGCATGCTGGCAAAACGGATAATTCCCTGCCTCGACGTTAAAGATGGCCAGGTGGTGAAAGGGGTGCAGTTCCGCAACCACGAAATTGTCGGTGACATCGTGCCCCTGGCGGCGCGTTATGCCGCCGAGGGCGCCGACGAGCTGGTGTTCTACGACATCACCGCCAGCGCCGACGGCCGCACCGTGGAGAAAAGCTGGGTGGCCCGGGTGGCGGAGCAACTAGACATCCCCTTCTGTGTGGCCGGTGGCATCAAGACCATTGAGGACGCTCAGGCGATTCTGGCCGACGGTGCAGACAAGATCTCCGTCAACAGTCCGGCGTTGGCCGACCCGAACCTGATCAACCGCCTTAATGATCGATTCGGTCGCCAGTGCGTAGTGGTGGGGGTGGACTCCTGGTTTGACGCAGACAGCGGCCGTTATCGGGTTAAGCAGTTTACCGGCTCTGAAGCGGCCACCCGCGATACCGGTAGGGAAACCCTGGACTGGATCCAGGAGGTGATTCGCCGCGGTGCCGGGGAGATTGTGCTTAACGTCATGAATCAGGACGGTGTGCGCCAGGGTTACGACATCGCCCAGCTCAGTGCGGTAAGGGACGTTTGCAGCGTGCCCCTTATCGCCTCCGGTGGAGCCGGCGCGCCAGAGCACTTTCGCGACGTGTTCCAGCAGGCTCGGGTGGATGGCGCCCTCGCCGCCTCGGTGTTTCATAAAGGGATCATCCCGATACCGCAACTTAAAGCCTATCTCCTTCAACAAGACGTGGTGGTACGCCCATGACAACAGAGAACACCCTGCCCACCATCGACTGGGCCAAGATGGACAACCTGGTGCCCGCCGTGGTGCAACACTACCTGACCGGACGGGTACTGATGGTGGGGTACATGAATGAGGCTGCCCTGGCCAAAACCCTCGAAACCGGCCAGGTCACCTTCTACAGCCGCTCCAAGCAGCGCCTGTGGACCAAGGGGGAAAGCTCCGGCAACGTGCTGGCGCTGGTGACCCTCGGCACCGACTGTGACAACGATGCCATTCTGGTTCAGGCCCGGCCCAAGGGCCCCACCTGCCACCTTGGCAACGACAGCTGCTTCGACGACAGCCGCAACCAGCCGTTTCTCAATACGCTCGCCGCCATCGTTGCCGAACGACGCAACGCCACACCGGAATCGAGCTACACCGCCTCTCTGCTCAACGGCAATCCGCGCCGGGTCGCACAGAAAGTGGGCGAAGAGGGGGTGGAGGTGGCATTGGCCGCAGCCACCAACGACAGGGAAAACCTGATCGACGAAACCGCCGATCTGCTTTACCACCTGACGGTATTGCTCGAGCAGCAGCAGGTGCCGATGGCGGAAGTGATTGACCGGTTGAGTCAGCGTCATCGCTAGCCCGGCGCCCACCGGACAACGCACCAACAAAAAACCCGGAGCCAGGCTCCGGGTTTTGCGTTCAGGCCGAGTCAGACTCAGCAGCTGAGGTAGGTAAACAGGAAATCGCTGATGGCGACCAGATCCGCCACCGCAATCTCCTCTTCACAGGTGTGCACTTTCGCCATACCGGTGGAGAGGTTGACGGTTTGCAGTCCCTTGGCATTGAACACGTTGGCGTCAGAGCCGCCGCCGGTGGATTTGGTCATCGCTTCGATACCGTTAGCAGCAAAGGCGGCCTTGATGCCCTGCACCAGCGCTTCGTCGTCGCTCAGGCGGTAGGCATCGTACTCGCGGCTGCGCTCGATGGTGACCTGAGCACCATGACGCTCAGCCGCCTGCTCAAAGGTTTCCACCATGTGTGCCACCTGAGCGGCCAGCTTGTCGTCATCCAGTGAGCGCGCTTCCGCTTCCATCACCAGGCTCGGCATCACGATGTTGGTGGCGCCGCCACCCTGAACGGTACCGATATTGGCGGTGGTTTCCTCGTCGATACGGGACAGCTTCATCTTGCTGATGGCGTCGGCGGCAACGGTCAGGGCGTTGATGCCGGTTTCCGGTGCCAGACCAGCGTGGGCAGGCTTGCCAGTGATGGTGACCTTCATGGTTTCCGCACCCGGCGCAGTGGTGATGATGGTGCCGATCGGGCCACCGGAATCGAGCACAATGCCGGTTTTGGCTTGCACCAGGCTCATATCAAACAGCTTGGAACCGTGCAGGCCACACTCTTCGTTGACGGTAAAGGCCAACTCAATGCTCTGGTGAGCCAGCCCCTGCTCCTGAATGCAGCGTACCGCTTCCATAATGGCCGCGATGCCGGACTTGTCGTCGCCACCGAGAATGGTGTCGCCTTTGGAGCGGATGATGCCGTCCTCGATCACCGGCTCAATGCCGTTGCCCGGGGTCACGGTGTCCATATGACAGCTCAGCAGGATCTGCCCCGGCAGAGTGCCCGGCAGACGCGCGTACAGATTGTGGCCGTTGGAGATGGCCGCATCCACCGCTTGTTTGTGCACCTCAAAGCCCATGGCACCGAGTTGCTCGGCCAGGGTTTCGCTGATCGCTTTTTCGTTTCGGGATTCGCTGTCGATCTTCACCAGCTCGATAAAGTGCTGGATAAGACGCTCGGATTGGATCTGGGGCATAGGGATTCTCTTGCCGACAACGCCGGCTGCTGCAGAGGCTTATGGAAAGGCCTCCACATTAGACGAAGCTTCCCCGCCAGTTCAAAACATCCGGGCCAAGTTCCGATTCAGATCACTATTCGAAACGCTACTCCTCGGTTTCGCCAGGCTCCACCGTTCTCAGCAGGCGGTACAGTTGGAAATGGCTCTCTTCAAAGTGGACATTCCACTCCTCCACCAGGCTTCTCGCTTTACGACCGTCCCCCAGGTGTTCCCCCAACGCCTGCTCAAAGCCCGGAACATGAACCGACATGTCGGACAGCCGGTCCTGCGGGATGATCAGATTGAGCACCGGATCACCACCCAGCTGCCAGCTCCACAGCCATCGCGGCAGCCAATCCATCGCTTTGACATGATTGCTGATGGTGGCCACATCCTTCATGGCCCGATCACGATGGCCCGCATGCAGGTGCAACTCAGTGACGCTCAAATAGGGGCTGGGCTTGCCATACCCCTCCCAATTACTGCTGTTCACGTCAACTTCGCTGATGTAATGGTCCAGCCGCTGGATAAAGGGTTCAACAAAGTTCATCCAATGGGCGGTGGTCTCCGCGTCATCCTCCCAGGCATGGTAACGCTCCAGCTCCTCCCAACTGACGCAACAGTGAAACAGCATCAGACGGCCGATGTTCTTGCCGAGAGTGGGGGTATAAAGCAACCAGGGGCGGGTCTCCCCTTTTGACAGCCGAAAGTCGAGATGTTCATGAATCGCCTGCTCCAGCGGCCCCCGCTGGCCCGGCAGCGGCGTCACCAGAAACGCATCCATCAGGATTCGCTCAGCCTGAGCCGGCACGGGCAGACCCAACAGAGCGAGCCACCACAACGCCAATATCCAGCGAGCCATAGCACTATCTCCACATGAGGTTTCGCTAACTCTAGCAAACCGTGCCGTCCACGGTGGCGAGCTGCGGTGCTGTGGAGAACCCGGCACAATCGCCGGGTCTTTGCTATGTTTAGCCCCCGACGCGTTCCCACCCAAAGGAGAACTCCATGAAGTTGCTATGGCGTCGTTTTATTGTTCCCCTGTTGCTCCTTCCCCTGTCCGTATTGGCAGCCGACAAGCCGGATAACCTCGCTGAAATGTGGGTGATCACCCCCAAAGTCGGCGAAGCCGCCAAATTCGAAGAGGCCCTTAAACGGCATGTCGCCTATCGCAAAGACAAAGGCGACAGCCGGGAGTGGCGCGTCTACATCCCCACTCTGGGTAACAACCTCAATTACTACGTGATCCGCAGCTGCTGCGGCAACTGGGCCGAGGTGGACAGCTACCTGGCCTGGCAAACCAAAAACAAAACCGGTGAGCACTGGCGTGACAATGTGTCACCACTGATCGCTAGCGTCGGCCACAACTTTGCCGAAGTGGACATGGCCAACAGCCGCTGGCCAGAGGGCGATTCCGGCTTCCAGTATTTCGGTGTCACCCGCTACTCGGTTAAAGCCGGCGAAGGCGCAGGTACCGAGGCCGATAAGGCGGCATTAAGCGAAAACGCCAAAGCGATGAACTGGCCCTATCACTGGGCCTGGAGCTGGAATGTTGGCGGTAAACCCACCCTCAATCTGGTGGTGCCCTACACCAACTACGCCGGTATGGCAGACCCGGACCCCGGCTTTGCTGCCTCGCTCGCCAAACATATGGGTGACGAAGACAAAGCCAAGGCGCTGCTGGAAAGCTGGAGCAGCCACTTCAGCGGCACCGAGTATCAGCTGTACCGGCTGCGAATGGACCTGTCGCTGGTGAAGGAGTAACCGAACCGGACACCGGTTCGATGCTGGTGTCCGCCATCAACAACCTGTGCCCCACTATTGTGGGGCATTTTTTTGCCCACCACTCACCTGAACCCATCCTGATAAACGCCATTAGAAACAATAAGAAAGAATCAGGAAGTCGTACAATGAACCGTTTCATATCGCTCACTCCCTGTTGGCGTCGTTTTCCTGCAAAGAAGTTGAATATGGACACCCCCGCAATTGAACCCATCTGGCGATACCGCCCCTTTCAATGTGCCATTGGCCTGCCCGCCACCTTGTTTGTGGTTCTGGCCACTTACGTCTGCATCGGCGATGGCCTTTCCTGGGCAGGCTGGTATGGCGGCAGTGCGGCGCTGATGCTGTTCTGGCAGCACTTCAAAGTCCCGCTGGCGGTGCTGTCACTGTCCGTGCCTCTGGGCGCCTGGGCGATTGCGGATAAGCGCAACCGAACCACGGAAGAGGCTCTGCTGCGTCAGGAACTGGCGCTCAACCACCAACGCAAGACGCTGGCGCACCAGATGCGCGTTTTCGAAGCGCAGGAGGAGAAGCGCGCACTGGACCTTTACTGGGGCAAAGCCAAGCACATTGCCCAAATCATGTCGTATCAGACCGCCGGGACCATCGCGCTGACCACCGAGGAGATTCTGATCGCGTTCGAGTATCTGTTCGGTAAGGGCGAGCGGCTGTGGCCTCTCTCCCCCAGCGCTGACCGCCTTAAAGCGATACGCACCCAGCTGTGCCGAATCACCTCGCACACCAGTGCCTGCTCCGACTGGCTGGCGCAACGGCATGCCGAAGCATTGAGTGAGCAGGCGCTGAATCACCACCATGAACGGGATGAGCTGCTCAAACAGCTGAAAGGGCTGAAAAGCGCGCTCAACAAACTGGAGCGCGAGGTGGGCCTGTTCCACGCCAGCTCCAGGCCCATCAACGAATCCCTGGATGAGGCCCTGAAGACCACCTTCCTGCTCTCCCTGACGGATAAGCACGTGGGCATCTGTGGACCCAACCTCACCACCGGCGACATCAAAGCCGCCGGTGACAGCGTGTCGGACTTTAAAACGTCGATTAACTGGTACTGCCAACACAACGAGATCGACCCAGACAGGAACAACTTTGAAAGCCTGATAGTGGCGGTGCAAAACCACGGCCACATCCGTCGGACACGATTTGACGCCGCGCAACCGGCGACGTAATGGACACCAGCAACAAGCCAAAAAAAAAACGCCGTCCATTGGACGGCGTTTTTGAGATTCAGTGACGCTTATGCTTCGTCACCCAGGTGATCCGATTCTTCAATCCGGGTCTTCAGCTTTTGGCCGGGCCGGAAAGTCACGACTCGGCGAGCCGTGATTGGGATGTCTTCGCCCGTCTTGGGGTTCCGTCCCGGACGTTCATTCTTATCCCTGAGTTCGAAGTTCCCAAAACCCGACAGCTTAACCTGTTCCCCGGTTTCCAGGGCTAGGCGGATCTCTTCAAAGAAGGCTTCCACAACGTCCTTGGCGTCTCGCTTGTGGAGACCCAAAGTTTCGATGAGGTGCTCTGCCATATCGGCTTTGGTCAGCGCCATGTGTCTCAGTCCCTCAACTGTGCGTTGAACTCTGACTTCAAAGTGGCAACGATGTTCTCAACCGCTTGTGCGATCTCCTTCTCTTCCAGGGTGCGCTCGACATCCTGCAAGGTCAGTGCAATCGCCAGACTCTTTTGACCCTCGTTGACACCTTTCCCACGATATACGTCAAACAAGTTTACGGCAACCAACTGATTTCCGCCAACTTTTCGTATCACTTTTTCAACGTCACCGCCACCTACCGACTCATCAACCACGATGGCGATGTCCCGACGGTTGGCCGGGAAGCGGGAAACCGGCTTGGCTTCCGGCAGTTGGCGCTCCAGGATCGCTGACTGGGCGATCTCGAACACGATGGTGCGGCCGTTGAGGCCCAGCTTCTTCTCGTGTTGCGGATGGATGGCACCAATCAGGCCAACCACTTCGTCACCCTTGAGGATCTCGGCACACTGGCCGGGATGCAGCGCCGGGTGCTGGGCAGCACGGAAGCTGAACTCGTACGGAGTATTGGTCAGGGCCAGTACCGCTTCCAGGTCGCCTTTCAGGTCGAAGAAGTCGACGGTCTTGGCGGCCATGTCCCAATGTTCATCGCTCTGGGTGCCCGCAATCACGGCAGCCAGTACCGGCTCCTGACGTACACCCATCGCCTCGTTGGCATCCGGGATAAAGCGCAGGCCGCTTTCGAACAGGCGCACGCGGTTCTGCTGACGGGCCTGGTTGTGGGCAACAGCGCCCAGCAGACCGGTCCACAGAGACAGACGCATGGCGGACATCTCGGAGGAGATCGGGTTCGGCAGAACCATCGGCTCGATGCCCGGGTGCAGGCGGACCTGCTGTTTCGGGTCAACGAAGCTGTAGGTGATCGCTTCCTGGTAACCGCGGTCCACCAGCAGGCTGCGAACGCGCTTGAGCGGCAGCTTGGCTTCGGTGTGGTCGGTCATGGTCAGTTCAGCGACCGGGGCCAGATTGGGGATGTTGTTGTAGCCGTAGATGCGGGCCACTTCCTCAATCAGGTCCTGCTCGATCGCCATGTCGAAACGCCAGCTCGGGGCTTTCGCCTGCCAGCCGCCGTCGACGACGGTCACTTCACAGCCCAGGCGAGTCAGGATTTCAGACACGTCTTCGTCGCTGATCACATGACCCAGCAGCGCGTCCAGCTTGGCGCGACGCAGGGTGATGGTGGCCGGCTGCGGCAGGTGCGCATCGGACTTCACTTCAACAACCGGACCGGCTTCGCCGCCACAGATGGACAGCAGCAGTGCGGTGGCACGCTCCATCACCTTGGCTTGCAGCTGCGGGTCAACGCCGCGCTCGAAACGGTGGGAGGAGTCGGTGTGCAGGCCGTAGGAACGGGCTTTACCGATGATGGAGAGCGGGTTGAAGAACGCGCACTCCAGCAGCACATCGGTGGTTTCCGTGGTTACACCACTGTGCTCGCCACCGAAGATGCCCGCCAGCGCCAGCGGACCGTTATCGTCGGCGATCAGCAGAGTGTCCGCGCGGGGCTCCACTTCGTTGCCGTCGAGCAGGGTCAGCTTGTCGCCGGCAGCGGCCAGGCGCACCTGAATGTCGCCATTCAGTTTGGCCAGGTCAAAGGCGTGCATCGGCTGGCCGTATTCCAGCAGCAGGAAGTTGGTGATGTCGACCACAGCGTCAATGCTGCGAATGCCGCCACGACGCAGTTTTTCCTGCATCCACAGCGGGGTTTCGGCTTTGACATTGATGTTCTTCACCACACGGCCCAGGTAGCGCGGGCAGTGCTCAGGGGCGTCAACACGGATGCCGTGTACGGCGTCAATGCTGGCTTCAACGGCAGCCACTTCCGGCTCGTTGACGGCGATACGGTTCAGTACACCCACTTCGCGGGCCAGGCCGGCCAGACCCAGACAGTCAGCGCGGTTCGGGGTCAGGTCAACCTCGATGGCGTTGTCGTTCAGGGCCAGGTATTCACGGATGTCGGTACCGATCGGGGCGTCCGCTGGCAGCTCGATGATGCCATCGGCTTCAACGTCGATGCCCAACTCGGTGAAGGAGCACAGCATGCCGTGAGACGGCTGGCCGCGCAGCTTGGCTTTCTTGATCTTGAAACCGCCGGGCAGTTCAGCGCCCACGGTAGCAACAGCCACTTTCAGGCCGAGGCGGCAGTTGGAGGCACCACAAACGATGTCCAGCAGCTCTTCGCCACCGACGTTCACTTTGGTCACGCGCAGTTTGTCGGCGTCCGGGTGCTGACCGCACTCCACCACCTCACCCACGACCACGCCGTGGAAATCGGCGGCAACCGGGTCCACACCGTCCACTTCCAGGCCGGCCATGGAGATCTGCTCAGACAGTTCCTCGGTGGAGATGGCAGGGTTTACCCACTCCCGCAACCAGGATTCACTAAATTTCATCGGTAACCCCTTACTGGAACTGTTTCAGGAAGCGCAGGTCGTTCTCGAAGAACGCGCGCAGATCATTCACGCCGTAGCGCAGCATGGTCAGACGCTCAACGCCCATACCGAAGGCGAAACCGGCGTATTTCTCCGGATCGATGCCAACGGATTCCAGCACCTTCGGGTGCACCATGCCGCAGCCCAGTACTTCCAGCCACTTGCCGTCTTTGCGGCGCACGTCCACTTCGGCAGACGGCTCAGTGAAGGGGAAGTAGGAGGGGCGGAAACGCACGTCCAGATCTTCCTCGAAGAAGTTACGCAGGAAGTCGTACAGCACGCCTTTGAGCTCCGCGAAGGAGACCTTCTCCGCCACCAGCAGACCTTCCACCTGGTGGAACATCGGGGTGTGGGTCTGGTCGTAGTCGTTGCGGTATACACGGCCCGGGCAGATCACTCGGATCGGCGGCTTATTCGCTTCCATGGTCCGGATCTGCACGCCACTGGTGTGGGTGCGCAGCATCAGATCAGGATTAAAGAAGAAGGTATCGTGATCGGTCCGCGCCGGATGATGGGGCGGAATGTTCAGCGCATCGAAGTTATGGAAGCCGTCTTCCACTTCCGGACCAGACGCGACGTCGAAGCCCAGATCGGCAAAGAAAGCTTCGATGCGTTCGATGGTACGGTTTACCGGGTGCAGGCCGCCGGTGGCCAGTTTACGGCCCGGCAGGGTGACATCCACGGCTTCCTCAGCCAGTTTGGCGTTGAGGGCGGCGCTTTGCAGGGTTTCAATACGGGCGTTGAGCGCCTGCTGAACCTGCTGCTTACCGGCATTGATCTGTTGGCCCGCTGCGGGGCGCTCCTCGGCGGACAACTGTCCCAAGGATTTCATCAGGGCGGTGATCTCACCCTTCTTACCCAGGTAGTTTACCCGGATATCATCGAGCGCTTTCAGATCGTCGGTCGCCTCGATGGCGGCCAACGCCTGAGCGACAATCTCTGCTAGTTGCTGCATCTTTCTCTTCTCGGGTCCGATCCGGTCGAAAATCAATCGACTGATAAAGGGGGGAAATTTTACTCCATTGTGCGGGCTAAAAAAACTCGTCTGGCGAGTCAATTGCACAATCGGACAAAGTTTATTCGCCCATTCGGCAACGAATTGAATTCTGTTCAGTTGTGATTGCACCGCAATCCGGTCCGTGACTCCCCAGGGTGGCGGACGTGACTGTGACTGAGAATCATAGCGGCTGGCCCGCTACAGGGCGATTTGTCGACTGAACGCCCTCAATGGTTCGAGGGCCGGACAAAGGCTCACCAACGCCGACTGAGTCTTGCGCCGCATCAATAAATTAGGCGTCGACAACACCGGGATTTCCGCTATTCTTGCGCGCCTTAAAACGTCTAACACGCTGCTTTTACTATGTCTTTCTGGTTTGCCATCACGGCGGTGTCCACAATTGTCTTCGCCACCTGGGCCTGGCGCAGGCGTCGTCAGCACACTGCTGCGCTTCGCCTCAACGGGATCCGCGCCTGTCGCGAAGGGGTCGATTTTGCTGAACAGATTGTGCGGTTTTCCAACCTGCTGAGCGTCCATCCCCTGCTGCTCACCCATCTCGACCAACAGATGGTACAGGCGCAGTTGACCATGGCGACGCTGGATCCGGCTGACACTGCGTTTGCCCAGCGCCTGCGGGTGGTGCGAAATGCCCTCGCCCAACTGCAATCCAGCGGGCACGAAGAGACAAAGCAGCTGTGTGCGCTTCCGCGAACGGACAAACAGCACCTGGTGATACTCACTGCGATCCGGAAGCAGCGCCAACTGGGGCGTGCTGCACGCCGTTCCGGTCTGTTGCAGGAGGACGAACATGCCCAGCTGGATGCACAGCTGCATACCCTTCAGGTGGAGATGAACATCAGCAGTGTGGAGCAGCGCGCCACCGTCGCCATCGCTCGGGGCCAATATCGGGTGGCGCACCAGTTGCTGGTTAAGGGATCGCAACTGCTGGCAAGGCGCACCGACCCGGCATCACGGGACAGTTACCAACGGTTGATTGCGCTTTATCGTCAATTGCCGGCGGATCCTGATGAAGGGCAGAAAGCCAACATCGCTGCCTGATCCGGCGAGCAGCGACTGTGGGAGCGCGCAATGACCGGGGTTTCAGCCATTGCGTGATCCGCCTCCCACTAATTCAACCGCACACGAATCCCGTTTAAAGTTCACTGCCAATCAGGCCGACTAAGGGCGCTGAACCGAAACTCTGGCAGTGAACACGGCATGAACGAAAGTAAACCCGGCTTCTGGGACCCCTACCTTATCCGCCTGACCATCAAAGAGAAGCTGTTGCTTATCTCGGTCACCCCTATCATCGCCCTTCTGGTCTTTGCCAGCCTCTTTATCCAGGCCGATATCGACGCCAATGCGGCCAGTCTCGAACAATCACTGGTGGGCAAAACCCGAGATCAGGCCGCCCTCTTCGCCCATCTCGACGAAGACAATCGGGCCCGTCTGGTCGCCAGCCTGCAAAACGGCACCATCCTTAAGCAGGGTGACCCCGCTCTGGTGCCCGCGGGTGAGATCCTAAGCCGCGGCGGCTTCCAGTACTACAGCGCCGAAATCCTTCCCGGCATCTACCTGCAGTACCGCCAGCCCGTTGCCAACGCCAACTCGGTGATTGCGGAGCATAAAACCCTGCTGGTGGCGATCCTGGCGGTGGTGATACTGACCCTCTTTGTCTCCTACACCGTGCGTCGCTTTATCACCGGCAGTCTCGCCTTTATGCAGGAGGTGATGCGCCAGGCCGCCAACAACGACCTGACGGTGCGGATGAACTTTGATCCCGGCCGCGATGACCTGCGTCCTCTGGCCAACCACATCGATGAGCTGATCGCCACCCGCCAGCGGGTTGTCCGTGACCTGCGCGGCATCTCCGAGCGGATGCAGGCGGCTTCCCACTCATTGGAAAGCCAGGCCAGCAACAGCAAGGAACTGGCGGTGGACCAGCGTCTTCATCTGGATACCCTGGCCTCAGCCATGGAGGAGATGACCGCCACCGTGCGTGAGGTGGCCAACCACGCCGAGCAAACCTCAGTGGAAACCCGCCAGGCGTCTCGGGATGCCGAAAACGGCCACGAACAGATTCAAACCACCATCGCCACCATTGAGCAACTGGTGACGGAGGTGCACAGCGCCTCCAGCGCGGTCAGTCAGGTCAACACCAACGCGGATCGCATCGATGCGGTGGTGACCACCATCAACGGCATCTCTGAGCAAACCAACCTGCTTGCCCTCAACGCCGCCATTGAGGCCGCCCGAGCCGGCCATCAGGGCCGCGGTTTTGCTGTGGTGGCGGACGAAGTGCGCTCCCTGGCCGGACGGACTCAGGCCGCCACGGTGGAGATCCAGAAGATGATTGAGGAGCTGCAGGCCGGCACCCGAAACCTGGAGGAGCTGATGGCCCGCACGGTAGACCGGGCCGAGCAGGGCCAGAACCTGGTCAGCCGCGCCGGTCAGGACCTGATGCAGATTGCCCAGCACTCCGACAAGGTGTTTGCCATGAGCAGCCAGATCGCCACCGCCGCCGAGCAGCAAAGCAGCGTGGCCAACGAGATCTCCGGCAACCTGATGCAGATCCGCAACCAGTCCCACGAACTGGAGCAATCCGCGGTGGAATCGGTGGACGCCAGCCAGGCAGTGCGGGGCACTGCCGACGGCATGCAGCAGCAGCTGATGGGGCTGAAGATCTGATCAATTCGTGACCAGCATCACGATTCAGATCCAAAGCTCATTTGTGCGCTGAACCTCGCGCTATCGCGGCAGTCACACCGGGTACACGCTCGCAGCAACGCGTGCATGGAACCAATCATCGTTCTTGTTTGCCGCCCCTAGTGGGCGGCTTTTTTTGCCTTTCTCACTGGCCCGACGTTTTTTTCGCTTTATTTTCACCGTCAGTGAACTTTTTCTCTTGGTCGCCGGTCCTATCCATCAGATAAGTCACTTCCCTGCAATCGATTTATCCTTGAGTCATCATTCTCTTTATGCGCCACCTTCCCCTGGGTGGCGTTTTTTTATGCCCTGCCACTGGCCCCTCTGGTCGCGTTTTTACAGCACAATGAGTAGGATAGAAACCAACCATTGGCTCAAGGAATTTGGCATGAGCGCACGTCGCCCGGACATCTTCTACATCCACCTGCTGCGGTTTATCGCCGCCATCGCCGTAATCGCCATCCACGTCCTCGGCCCATTGCGGGGGGGATATGGCGTCATTCCTGACCACCAATGGTTTGGTGCCGTCAGCATCAACGCCCTGACCCGCTGGGCAGTACCGGTGTTTATGATGATCAGCGGTGCCCTGCTGCTGTCCGATACCCGCCCGTTTGACAACCGCCACTACCTCCAGCGACGGCTGGGCAAAGTGGTGGTGCCCTTTATCGGCTGGACCCTAATCTACGCCGCCGTCGGCGGATTCAGCGGCGGCCAGTGGTCGGCATCCGACACGCTGGCGATCATTGAAGCCTCCCCCAACGAACCGGTCTGGTACCACCTCTGGTTTTTCTACGACTTCATTCCGCTCTACTTCGTGATTCCGCTGTTGGCGCCGTTGCTGCACCGGATGGACCCGGAGCGGGTCAAACTGCTGATCGCCGCCTGGATGCTGCTGACCCTGATGCACCTGCTTAAGGTGGAGACGCCGTTGCGTCAAAACATTCTGCTCTACACCGGTTACCTGGTGCTGGGCTGGTACCTGTTTAACCGGGATAACCGCCCGCAGCTGAAAATCTGGCTGGTTCTGGGGATTGGCTCTGCGCTGCTCAACGTCATCGGCACCTGGTACGCCTCCGAAGCCAAAGGCGCCTACAGCTCGCTGTTTATGGGATACAAAACCCTGAATACGGTGTTGATCGGCGGCATGCTGTTTGTGCTGGCCCAGAGCTACGCGGACCGCATCGGTGCTGGCGCCAAGAAGGTGATCACCTCCATCTCCACCTACAGCCTGGGGATCTACCTGGTGCACCCGTTGTTGCTGATCCCGGTACGGGATCTGGAGAACGGGGTTTATGGCTGGTTTGGCCACACCCTGATCGGCATTCCGGTTATTACCGTGGTGACGCTGCTGGTGGCCTGGGCCATCACGGCCGCACTGGCACGGATCCCGGCCATTAACCGACTGGTACCCTGAGTCGATGTTCGTCGTGATCTTCCGCGCCCAGGTGGTGCAGCTCGATGCCCGTTACAGCACCATGGCCGCCCAATTGCGCGAACGCGCCCTGAACCAGTTTGGTTGCCTCGAGTTTGTGGCCGTTACCGAAGGTGATGAGGAGATCGCCCTCTCCTACTGGGATTCAGAAGCCGCCATTCAAGCCTGGCGTGAGAACAGCGAACATCAGGTCGCCCAGACATTGGGTAAAGCGAGCTGGTATCAGCACTACTCCGTTGAGGTGGCGCAGATACAGCGCCGTTATCAACGGGGCAGCTAACCCACGAGGATCGAAAAAGGCGGCGCCTGAGGCACCGCCTTTTTGCTGTTCTTCGCCGACTTAGAGGGTGCCATCCTCCCCTTCACCCGCCGCGCGCAATCCGGTATCGGAGCGTTGCAGCGAGACCGGCTCGTCAGGCAGCTGAGGCGGTGGGGTGATGGTGTGGACGTGCAGCTCCCGCTGCGGGAACGGAATGGTGATCCCCTCCTGGTCGAAGCGCACTTTCACTTCGCGGGTGATGTCCCAGTACACATCCCAGTAATCGTCGGTCTTCACCCAGGGGCGTACGATAAAGTCGACGGAGGATTCGTTCAGGACATGGAGGCGGATGACGTGTTCCGGCGTCTTCAGCACCGACGGATGCTTGGTCACGATCTCTTCCAGAATCTGCTCCACCTGCTCGACGTTGTCGGTGTACGCCACGCCAAACACCAGATCCACCCGGCGGATCCGTTCGGAGGTGATGTTCTTGATGGTTTCCCCCCAAATCTTGGCGTTGGGCACCATAAACACCTGATTGTCGAAGGTTCGGATGGTGGTGTTGACCAGGCTCATCTTCCCCACTTTGCCGGCCACCCCGCCAGCCTCAACATAGTCACCGACATCGAACGGCCGGTAGATCAGAATCATCATGCCGGAGGCAAAATTGGACAGGGTGTCCTGCAGGGCAAAGCCGATCACGATACCCGCCACCCCCAAACCGGTGAGTACCGGGGTCAGGTCCAGACCGACCTGCGCCAACGCAAACAGCAAACCGATGATCACCACCAGATTGCCGCCCACGGTAATAAAGAAGTCCTGCACCAAGGTGCTGAAGTGGGCTTTTCGGTGGGTGACCGCCCGCTCAATGCCACGCCTTACCAGGCGTGAGATAAACACCGCTACCCCCATCAGGGCGGCAAACAACACCAGGCGGGACAGAATGCCACCCAGATTGGTCTTCAACCAGTTCAGTGAGTCATCCCACAATCCCGAGAGCACCGTGCGCATCGCCCCGATACTCACCACCGCTTCCGCCAGATTCCCGGTGGTTTTGAAGATGAGTTCGTTGTACTCCTCCACCGGCAAGCCCTGCTGCTCCATCAGCACCAACACCTCTTTCAGGTTGCTGACGGCGCTGCGAACCAGTCGGTCCTGTGTCGCCACCTTGCCTTCAAAGGCGCTGCGGGACTCGGCAGGCAGGGTTTTGATTTCGCGCTGAAGTAACTCTTTCTGTCGGGTGCTGGTGCGCAGGTAGATCGCCATAAATTCAGCGTACCGGGTTACCTCACGGTTGAGCTTACGCTGCTCTTTTGCGGTATCCAGTTTCCAGCCCTGCAGCAACTCAAGGTTCTTCTGCCGCTCCATCAGCAACCAGTTGATGTAGGAGTAGAAGTCATCGATGTTAAGCAGGATCAGTAGCTGCTTCTCGCCGTCGGCTTGCTCGTACTGCTCAAACAGTTTGCGCAGGCCGGACGATGCCAGCTCAAGGCGACTTTGAAAGAACCGGTTTTCCGCCCTGACCACATCCACCCCAAGCTGGCGTTCCTCGGGCACGGTGCTGGCTTCGACATGGCCCAGAAACGCGTCCACCCGCTGGGTCATGGTGAGGGTGTCGGCTACCGCCTGCTGTTGCAGCAGATCGCGGCTCATCTCAGACTGAGTTTTCTCCCAGCTGGCTTCCAGCTCGTCCACCCGTTTACTGGTGGTTTCAATATCCGCTTGAACCTGCTCATACTCGGCGTTCAGGTCGATACCGGGCGCTGCCTTTGACTCTTTGCTGGCTTGCGCTTGCGCTTGCGCCTCCGCCGCCACCGCCTCAGCGACCTCATTCGGCGCTTCCTGCGCCATCAATCCAACGGTAAAAAACCACAATACCAACAAGGCAATACGCTTCATTGCGAGCCCCCAAATCCGAACCTCATCCTGGTTCCAGTGTAGGCGTTTGCCACCAACAAAGACCAGTGCATTGATCTCACCGTTTGGCTTGTTTAAGTTTGTGACATAAATCACGCCCTGGAAGGCCCTATGTCTAAAGCAACCCTGTTAACTCTTGTCACTATCATTGCTGCTCTGGCGATCAGCTTTGTGGTTATGCGCTCCATGAACCCCAGCCCTGCCGGTGAGCAGGCCGCCAACAACAGTGGCGAAGCACGCTGGCTCAATGAAGCCATCCAGTGCGCGGCCTACTACGATCTCAGCGCCCAGATCCTCTCTGGCATGGATGTGCCGCAGATGGCGGCAGTAGCCGGACGCCTGGCCACCTCTGCGGAGCAAGCCCGTAATCTGGCCAACGAACAGGCTGACGCCGCCAGTGTTAACCAGCGCATCATGGCGGCCCAATCCGAGATGCGGGCTGCGATGCCGGACCAACGCTCTCTGGGACCGCTGATGTCGCAGTACAAGGGACCGTGCCAGTCGCTGATGACCGACCCCAACGCCAGACTCGCTTACTGGCAACAACAGGCCGGTTAATGCTCCGACCCGGCGGTTTGTGACTAGAATCAAAGGATGTTTGCCGCAAAGCAGTTAAGTTTTAATGACTTGCGACTGCACTGTCTGGCCTCCCTGTTTCAATCAGGAACGATATCGCCGTTATGGAAACGCCTGCCCCACGTAACATCCTGGTGTTGTTTGCTCATCCGGCACAACAGCACTCCGAAATCACCGTCCGCCTGGCGCGGGCGGTCAAAGATCTCCCTAACGTGACTCTGGTCGATCTCTACGCCGAGTACCCGACGCTGGAGATCAACATCGCCCGTGAACAGGAGCGCCTGCTGCAGCACGATGTGATCGTGTTCCTGCACCCGCTTTACTGGTACTCCACCCCCGCCATCCTCAAAGAGTGGATGGACCTGGTGCTGGAGTACAACTTCGCATACGGCCACAAAGGGCTGGCACTCAAAGGCAAATATCTGTTCGCCTCGGTCAGTGCCGGTGGGCAGGAACACGCCTACGGTGCGGAGGGATACAACCGCTACAGCCTGCGGGAGTTGCTGCGTCCCCTGGAGATGACCGCCAATCTCTGCCATATGAACTACCTGCCACCATTTGCCATCTACGGCGCCCGCACCGCGGTGGAGGAGAAACGACTGGCGCCGCACCGGGAACGCTTTGTGGAACTGCTGACCCGGCTCAGTGAAGATCGGATCGACCTGAGCGACGCCGCCACCGCCCCGTCTCTGAACGCCATCCTGGAGGCGCAGTCATGACCGGAATCCTGCTCTACGCCTTTATCTACCTGGTTGCGGCGGTGATTGCCGTGCCCCTGGCCAACCGCTTTGGCCTGGGCTCGGTGCTGGGGTATCTGATCGCCGGGGTGGTATTGGGCCCGCTGATGGGTCTGGTGGGCTCCGAAGCCGCCACCCTGCAGCACTTCGCCGAATTTGGTGTGGTGATGATGCTGTTTCTGGTGGGTTTGGAACTGGAACCCAAGATGCTGTGGAAGATGCGCGGCAAACTGCTGGGGCTCGGTGGCCTGCAGGTGGGGATTACCACCGCGGCCATCTTTGGCCTTGGCCTGTTGTTTGAGCTGCGCTGGTCGGTCGCCCTCACCATCGGTCTGATCTTCGCCCTCTCCTCCACCGCCATCGTTTTGCAAACCCTCAATGAAAAAGGGTTAACCAAAACCGAGGGGGGCCGTGCAGGTTTCTCGGTATTGCTGTTCCAGGACATCGCGGTGATCCCGATGCTGGCCCTGATCCCGCTGTTGGCCCTGCCGGAATTTGAGCCCGTCGGCGCCGCCGCGGCAGAACATCACGAGGAGATGAGCCTGGTGGCCGGATTACCGGGCTGGGCCCACGCGCTGGTGGTGGCCGGTGCCATTGCCGCCGTGGTGCTGGGCGGACACTACCTGACCCGGCCGCTGTTCCGCATGATTGCGGAAGCCCGTCTGCGGGAGATCTTTACCGCCGCGGCGCTGATGCTGGTGATTGGCATCGCCGCCCTGATGTCGATGGTGGGCCTCTCCCCCGCCCTGGGCACCTTCCTCGCCGGCGTCGTGCTGGCCACCAGCGAGTTCCGCCACGAGCTGGAATCGGACATTGAGCCCTTTAAGGGCCTGTTGCTTGGGCTGTTCTTTATCACCGTCGGTGCCGGCATCGACTTTGGTGTGCTGTTTGGTGATTTTGCCCTGGTTATGGGGCTGACCCTCGGCGTCATGCTGCTTAAAGCGCTGGTGCTGCTGGCCCTGAGTTACCTGTTTAAGATCCGCCTCGGTGACCGCTGGCTGTTCAGCCTGTCGCTGGCCCAGGCCGGTGAGTTTGGTTTTGTCCTGTTGGCGTTCTCCAGCCAGAACGCGGTGTTGCCGCCGGATCTGGTGCCGATTCTCTCTCTGGTGGTGGCGCTGTCGATGCTGCTGACCCCCCTGCTGTTTATCCTCTATGAGCGGGTTATCCAACCCCGTTTCAGCCGCTCCGAGTCCCGCGAAGCCGATGAGATTGATGCTCCGGGTAAGGTGATCATCGCGGGCATGGGTCGCTTTGGACAGGTGGTGAGCCGAATGCTGGTGGCCAACGAGGTGAACCCGGTGGTGCTGGACCTCTCGCCCACCCAGATTGAAGCGATGCGCCAGGTGAATATCCGTGCCTACTATGGTGATGCCACCCGAGTTGACCTGCTGCTGAGTGCCGGCATCAGTGAAGCCAACCTGCTGGTGGTGGCCATCGACAACCCCGAACAGGCCAGCGAACTGGTCGAGTTGGCCAAGCGCCATTTCCCCAGAGTCAAAGTGCTGGCCCGGGCCTATGACCGTGGCCACTTCTATCGGTTGCGCCAGGCGGGGGCCGACTTCATTACCCGCGAATACTTCGAGGGCGCGCTGCTGCTGGCCAGAGAGGCGTTGGTCGGATTGGGCGAACACCCCTTCACCGCCGAACAGCGGATCCGCCAATTCCGCCAGTACGAGAAATCCACCCTGGACGAGCTCTACACCCACTGGCAGAAGGACAATGATTTCTTCTCCAATGCCGCCTACCGGGCCACCTTTATCGCTATGGTGCAGGAGGCCAGCAGCCGGGTGGGCCGCAACCGCCATGATGGCCACGACAGCACAGACCGGGCCTGGAGCCCACCGCCCAAAGGCTACACCGATGACATCGCATCGGACCCGGACATCCCCAGCTAAAACCAGAACGGCCCCGAACGGGGCCGTTTTTATTCAGAAGGGAAACGATGGCTCCGGACACGGAGTCGGGGCTTCCATGCTCTGCCCCGCCATTGCTGGCCTTGTTTGGCTTATCAGGCGGCGGAGGCTTTGTCCGGATAGGCGCTGTGGTAGGCGTCCATAAAGTCGGAACGAATCTGCTGCTCTAGGTGGGTGGCCTGCTCAGTCGGGCAAAACAACATCACGTGGACAATCTGTTCGCCGGTCGCGCCACTGTTGATGTGGATATGGGGATCCGGTCCCGGCAGGTCGACCCCCGCATGTTTCTCAATCACCCCGTTGTAGCGCCGTGCCACATCAATAAACTCTTCGCAGTGATGCTCAATCTTCTGGATAAGATCCGGCAACAGCGGGTACAGGTTATTAAAGCCCGGCACAATGATGGAGAAGCTGTGATAGACGTACCGCTTCATAAAATTCAGATTCTTGACCGGGTAGGTAAAGAACATGCTGTTGGGCAGGGTGATGGTTTTACCGGTGAAGTGGTATTGGCCGTGGTAGAGGTCGATCTCCTGAATCACCGTGGCCATCAGGTTGTGCTCAATCACCTCACCGCTGATCTTGCCCACCTCAATCCAGTCACCGATGCGGAATGAGCGCGAACTGGCCCGCTGAATGGAGCCGGTAAAACAGAGGATGATCTCCTTTGAGGCCACCACCACCGCCACCGCAATCGCGGTCACCGACAGGGCAAACTCGCTGATTTCCGACTTCCACACCAGGAAGATGGACAGCACCAGAATCGAGAAAGCGCCATTCTTGGTCAGGGAGATCCACTTACGCTGGTCCTCCGACAGAAACATGGCATCACCGCGGATGCGGGACAGGACTAAGCGCCTGATTAACAGGATAAAGAACACCAACAACGCGCTGAGAAGCAGCTTATTCTCCAGCAGAAACGTCATCACTTTCTGAACATTTTCCATCACTTACCTGATCCACTTTGACGCCAGCGCCCACCTTAGCCCATCCATCCCATGCCTTCAATTTTGCTCGGTCCAACCACTCACCGAACCACTTGGCCTCCACCGCCCGCAAATTGGGCGCCCCATCACACCCACCGGCCACCCCAGTCGCACCACCTCTCATTTTGGCGCCATTTTTTGGCCTGCCCCACCCGCATCTGGCGGCAAACGAAGCGGTTTCAGCTCACGCCGCAGGCGAATGGATGAGCGTCGTCCCAGATGTCTGTCTTTTTTGATCTAAAGCAGGCTTGTTAAAAATTTCCCTCTGCTACGTTTAGTTCCGACCTATGGCATTTGCCGTTTTGGCTCACTGTTGCCACACATCCACCTGGCAGGCCGAGCGGCGTTTTTGGTATTGAAGGAGTGATTACATGAGTCAGGACAAACCCCAGGGCGGGTGCCCGTTTATGCACGGCGCCAACACCGCCACTGAGCAGTCCACCATGGAGTGGTGGCCCAAGGCGCTGAACCTCGACATCCTGCATCAGCACGACAGCAAGTCCAATCCGTTGGGTGCCGACTTCAACTACGCCGAAGCGTTTAAACAACTGGATCTGGAAGCGGTCAAAGCCGACTTGAAAGCGCTGATGACCGACAGCCAGGATTGGTGGCCAGCCGACTGGGGGCATTACGGTGGCCTGATGATCCGCATGGCCTGGCACTCCGCTGGCACCTACCGCACCGCCGATGGCCGCGGTGGCGCTGGCACTGGCAACCAGCGCTTCGCGCCGATCAACTCCTGGCCTGACAACGCCAACCTGGACAAAGCCCGCCGCCTGCTGTGGCCAATTAAGCGCAAATACGGCAACGCCCTGTCCTGGGCTGACCTGATGATCCTGGCAGGAAACATGGCTTATGAGTCAATGGGCCTGAAAACCTTTGGCTTTGCTGGTGGCCGTGAAGACATCTGGCATCCGGAAAAAGACACCTACTGGGGCTCTGAGCGGGAGTGGTTGGCGCCGTCCGACAACCCCAACAGCCGCTACTCCGGCGAACGCGATCTGGCCAACCCGTTGGCCGCCGTAATGATGGGCCTCATCTACGTAAACCCGGAAGGGGTGGATGGCAATCCGGACCCGCTCAAAACCGCTCACGATGTGCGTGTCACCTTCGCCCGCATGGCGATGAACGACGAAGAGACCGTGGCACTGACCGCCGGTGGTCACACTGTGGGCAAATGCCACGGTAACGGCCGCGCTGAAAACCTGGGGCCGGAACCCGAAGCGGCGGAGCTGGAAGAACAGGGCCTGGGCTGGAACAACAAAACCGGCCGTGGCGTTGGCCGTGATACCGTGACCAGCGGCATCGAGGGGGCCTGGACCACCAACCCGACCCAATGGGACAACGGCTACTTCCACCTGCTGCTGAACTACGACTGGGAGCTGAAAAAGAGCCCGGCCGGCGCCTGGCAGTGGGAACCCATCGACATCAAAGAGGAAGACAAGCCGGTGGACGTGGAGGACCCCTCCATCCGTCTGAACCCGATCATGACCGATGCCGACATGGCGATGAAGATGGACCCGGAGTACCGCAAGATCGCCGAGCGCTTCTACGCGGACCCCGCCTACTTCTCCGAAACCTTTGCCCGCGCCTGGTTTAAGCTGACTCACCGTGATCTGGGGCCGAAGAGCCGCTATCTGGGTGCAGACGTACCGGCGGAAGACCTGATCTGGCAGGACCCGGTGCCGGCGGTGGATTACACCCTGAGCGACGCCGAGATCGCCGAACTCAAAGCCACCCTGCTGGCCAGCGGCCTGACTCCGGCGGAACTGATCACCACCGCCTGGGACAGCGCCCGCACCTACCGTGGCTCCGACCACCGTGGCGGCGCCAATGGTGCCCGCATTCGTCTGGCGCCGCAGAAGGACTGGGTTGGCAACGAGCCGGAGCGCCTGCAAAAGGTGCTGAGTGTGCTGGAACAGATCCAGTCCGGACTGAGCAAACCTGTCAGTTTGGCGGACCTGATCGTGTTGGGCGGCAGCGCCGCCGTCGAGCAAGCCGCCAAGAACGCCGGCGTCGACATCACCGTGCCCTTCGCACCGGGTCGTGGCGATGCCAGCGCCGACATGACCGACGTTGAGTCCTTTGAGGTGCTGGAACCGCTGCATGACGGTTTCCGCAACTGGGTAAAAGGCGACTACGTGGTGACTCCGGAAGAGATGCTGCTGGACCGCGCCCAACTGATGGGCCTGACCGCACCGGAGATGACCGTACTGATCGGCGGTATGCGGGTACTGGGCACCAACCACGGTGGCACTAAGCACGGCGTCTTTACCGACCGCGAAGGCGTGCTGAGCAACGACTTCTTCGTCAACCTGACTGACATGAACTACCAGTGGAAACCGGCAGGCAAAAACCTGTACCACCTGTGTGAGCGCCAGTCCGGTGACGTGAAGTGGACCGCCACCCGCGCCGATCTGGTGTTTGGTTCCAACTCCATCCTGCGCGCCTACGCCGAGGTGTATGCTCAGGACGACAACCAGCAGAAGTTCGTCCAGGACTTCGTCAACGCTTGGGTTAAGGTGATGAACGCTGACCGCTTCGACCTGAAGTAACGGCGCTCTTCCAACAAGAAAGCCACCGCAACTGCGGTGGCTTTTTTTTCTGTCACTGACAAGGACCGTTAACCCGGAGCAGACGGACTTACGCGGTCAGCAACCGCCCGCCAACGTTCTGTGGCAAATTACCACATGTGACAATGGCATTTTTCGCTGCTGTCAGCGCCACTGAGTGGTAAATCGATTGGATTTACCCAGGTTGCAATCCCGGCAGAGAATTTGAAGATTATCGAGCTCCAGCGCTAACTCCGGGTATAGGGAGCGAGGCTTAATGTGATCAACCTGTAGTGCCACATCCGGGCCGGCTTTCGCTCCACAACAGGCGCAGTGATTGCCGAAGTGGATGAACGCCTGGGCCCGCAATGTCAGCCAAGCCTGACTCCGGTAAAAGTCACCCGGAGAGGTCGACAATGCGGGCTCCAGTTCATCGGCATTCCGAAACATCCGGGTTTCACTGCCAGCAACATACAAAATGGCGTGCCGGGCCTCCTCCTCCCCACCCTGCTCCAGCCAACGGCGAATACTGCGCTTGGCCGCCCGCTCCGTTTGATAGGTTTTACGCCGCTGTCGCCCGGCCTGAGAATAGGTAACCTGAATCATGACGTACTCCGTTACGTTGATGCCTGCTTCGTCTCCCATGCTCCCGCATCCCGACCACCGTGTCTGTTATTCCTTCGACATTTCACTCCACATTCCTCCGATAACGCAGCAATGGAGCCTGACCCGACGAAGCTAAGGTCAAAAAAAGGCAAAAAAAAAAGGGACACCAAATGTGGTGGCCCTTGGCTCTTTGACTAGGAGGGTTGGGGTTTAACACTGAAGGGGGGAACAGCTGACCCTCCCTCACAACGTTACTACCTAACTACTGCTGTATACGGCTACGCAGTTTGGTACGACTGACTTTAACGACTTTGCTATGGAGACCCTGTTGCAGGGTCAATTTCATAGTAACGCAGTGAAGCAAAACGCCAACCCTTGCCAAGGGGCAATTCGTATCTGGAACGTAAGCGGCAACCCGATTCATGTCCGCTGTCGCAGTCCGCCGGAGCATAACGAGGCATAGGCCGCTCGCGGTGCCTTAGGCCAGATCAAAAAGGGGGGCAAACGCCCCCCTCTCTCGATAACACCGGAGTTACGGGTTAATGCCCAGCAACTCCACATCAAAAATCAGTACCGACCCTGCCGGGATGCTGCCTACGCCACGGTTGCCGTAAGCCAGATCCGCCGGGATAAACAGGCGGTATTTGTCGCCCACCACCATCAGTTGCAGGCCTTCGGTCCAGCCCTTGATCACCTGGTTCAGACCAAAGCTGATCGGCTCGCCACGCTGCACTGAGCTGTCAAATACGGTGCCGTCAATCAGGGTACCGTGGTAATGCACCTTAACCTTGTCCGTCGGCCCCGGATGCACATTGCCTTCGCCTTTCTCCAGCACCTGGTATTGCAGGCCGGAGGCGGTGGTCTCCACCCCTTCCTTGGCCCCGTTTTCGGCCAGGAAACTGGCACCGATGCCAACGTTCTCAGAAGCCACCTTCTTATTGGCGATGGAGCGTTGCAGGAACAGGCCCACCAGAGCCAGCACGATGACGATCAGTACAATTTTTGACACGGTCTTTATCCCTTTGTGGCCCATTGGCGGCCGCTGTTGGTCAGTGTCCAGACTCTAACACATTGTCTGCCCAGGCGTGACCAGATGGCCACTGGCAGGTGAAGTTTCCCACAAAATCAGGGCTTAAAGCGTTTGTGGTACTCCTTGCGCAGCGCATCAAGATCCGCCAGTAGCGGTTCAAGATCGTCGAACTCACCGGCGGCAATGCTGCCCTGCACGGTTTCCAGTGCGACCTGGAATTTGGCCATGGAATCCTCATAGTCCGCCTGCTCACCCTTACGCACCATGGCGCGGCTGGCATCGCTGGAAAGCTGATGGATTTGAGCCAGGTGATTGGCGATGGTGGCAGGATCATCGCTCTGGCTGATCGCTTTCCACTCCCGGCCCATCGCTTTCATGGTTTGCTGCAGGTCAACCACGCCTTCAGGTTGCGGCGCTGGCGCTCCAAAACAGCCACCCAATCCGAGGGCGGCAGTTAACAACAGAGCTTGAAATCGCATATCGTCCTTCTCGTTTGACTTCGATCACGGGGAGTCTAGAGCGGAACGTGACGCCGCGGCAATGGCGGGACATTGAATTTCTTTCGTTTTTACAACAACAACGCCGGGCAATAGCCCGGCGTTAACAAGGAAGCGCAAAGGTTGGTCAGGCGTCGCGGATAAGATCCACCACGGAGATCAATCCGGCCAGTGCGTGCACCACCACAAAGCCCAGCAACCCACTGGCGGCAAACAGGTGCTGCTTGCGCCAGAAGAAGGCGTCGCTGCTGCCCTGAGTCAACAACCAACCGATGCCGGTGATGCCCACCGCCACCAAAAGCAGCAGGCCGAGCCCTTCAATAAAGGCCAACAACCCACTGCCTCCAGCCCGGGGCAGACGACCTTTAAACAAGCCGGTGATGTCCGCGAATATCGGCTTTACGTCTCCCACCAGCAGCGGGAAGTACTGCCGCCATTGACCATGGCGACAACAATGACGCAGAAACCACACACCCAGTACCGTCGTCAGAATCCCCACGACGATATGAGCCCAATCCCACATCGATGCCGATGGCGGGATGCGATTCGCCATCCGCACCCAGTCGGCGGTGGCAAACAACCACACCACACCCACAATGACAAAGCGATGGAGCCAGGGCTCAAGTTTACTCATGGGCGCAATCCGGCGAATTCGGTGGCGAACTGGTCAACCCGTTCCCACTGGGTGTATTCGATATGGCTGTTCGGGTCGGTGGGGCCTTTGGTCAGCCACATGATGAAGCGGATGATGTTGCGGTCAAACCAGTTGTAACGCTGGTAATGGATCACGCCGCCGAAAACGCCCAACAGCTTGGGCTGCCAAGGGGTTTTCTGCAGAAACTGTTTGACGTAAGGATTGGTGTCCGGGGCGTTCTTATGGGGTTTGCGAGCCACCAGATTGACCGAGAAAAACGCATTGGGGATGGCGTCCAGCTCCGCCTGGTGATCGGTGATGTACTGGTACAACTCCGGCCGGTACTTACCGTGGTAAATGCTGCAGGCCAGCAACACCTTGCCGTATCCATCCAGGGATTGAGGCGCCTCGGCCAGGGGTTTCATCTCCACGGTCTCTCCCTGGCTTTGCAGGTGCTCGGCAATGCGCTGGCAGATCTTGTGGGTTTGGCCAAACTGGCTGGCGTAGATAAGAAGGGTTTTGCTCAAAGGCCACCTCGCTTCCATTTCAAATTGGTATTTATCTTAGAGCAGAGCGCTATTACCGGATATGACCAAGCTCACCTTGTTAAAGTTCGAGGGGGTCCCGAGTGGTGATTTGTTTCGGGATCCCCGTCACTTTAGAGCGTTAAACGAGCAAGTCGATGCTGGCAACGCCACAAAAGCAGCACCAGCCACGCCACCATGGCGCCGACCATCACCGCCGGTCCCAGAGCCGCATCACGGAACAGCGACATCACGCCCGATACCGACTCGTGCTCCACCGCAATCAGGTTAGTCAGCCGGAACAGGTCCACCGGATTCAACAGGATCAGGCCCCGCACCCAGACGCCGCCCCATTGGCCCACCAGCAAACCCAGCAGCACCAGATCATAGAGCAGCACGAAGAAGAACCAGAGGGCAAACAGTTTGGCTGCCGCTCGGCCCTTGCTGGGGGCATTCAGGCTCACCAGGTAGCCCAGGGCGATAAAGATCCAGCCCAACAACACGGCAGACAGGATAAAGCCCAGGTAGCCCAGCAGCAGGCCATCCCGCTCGGCGGAGAAAGCGAACACGATAAGACCGGTCAGGCCGAAACCGATCAGCGCGGTCAGCGCCAGAATGCTGCCCTGCCCGAGGAACTTACCCAGCAGGATCTGTCGACGGTTCAGCGGGTAAGACAGCATCAGCAGCAGGGTGCCATCCTCACGCTCGCCGACGAAGCTGTCGTAGGAGAGCTGGATGGCGATCAGCGGGATCAACACCGCCGCCAGGGTGGCCAGGGCGGACAGGCTGTCCTGCCAGCGCCCCAGGGTCAGGGTGCCACTGGCGGCGGAGCCAAACAGCGCCAGCACCAGAGAGAGGGCAAAAAAGCTGATGCTCAGGCTCAGCAGCCAACGGTTACGCAGGCCATCGAGGAACGCCTTGCGGGCGATCACCAGAGTCGGGTTCATAACGCCGCTCCTAAGCGGGATTGATGGTGGTGGTAGACGTCCGGCAGGCTTGGGGCCGTCACCGTAAAATCCAGTAAGCCGTGGATGCCGGTCAGCCGCGCGATGGTGCGCGCTTTGTGTTCGGGGCTGACCCACAGGCTCTGGCTGGCTTCATCCCACAACGGCGCCAGCTGGTTATCCCGGCTGATGCGGTCACTGGGGTCTGCCAGTGCAATGCGGGTTTTCAGACCCGCGGCGGTGCGCAGCGTCGCCAAATCACCGGCAGCCATCACCTGACCCTGCGCCATGATCAGGGCGTGGTGGAAATGGGGCTCAATCAGGGTCAGCTCATGGGTACACACCACCACGGCGCAACCCCGTGCCACCTGCTGATTGAGGCAGTGGTAGAGGTAGGCCGAGGAGTTGGGGTCAAGACCCACCGTAGGCTCATCCATCAACAGCAGGCGCGGCTCACCCAGCAGCGCCTGGGCCAGGCCCAAACGTTGGCGCATCCCTTTTGAGTACTGGCCCACCGGGCGGCAGGCAAAGGGGGCAAGGTCCAGTTCGGCCAGCAACTCGCCGACCCGGGAACGACTGACGCCACGCAGGTCTGCGAAGTAAGTGAGCAGCTCCTCGCCGGTCAGCTGTGGGTAGAGGCTTACCTGCTCCGGCAGGTAACCAATCGCCAACTGTTGGCGCTGGCGCGGGTCTGATGGCACACCCCCCAACACCGACAGGGTGCCGGTGTCCGGCTGGATAAGACCCAGGATCAGTTTCATCAGGGTGGTCTTACCCGCCCCGTTGTGTCCCAGCAGCGCCATCATCTGGCCCGGTTCCAGGTCGAAACTGACGCCTTTCAGCGCCTGGTGGCTGCGATAGGATTTGCGCAGATCGCGGGCATGAATCGCGGCGTCGTTCATAGCGTATTCTCGTAAAGTTCGATCAGGTCGCCGGTCGGCGGCGTCATCATCGGGTGCAGGTCCACCACCCCACCGGGGCGGTCGCCGCTTTGCCGGATCAGGTAACGGATCACCTGCACGACCGGGCTGTCGAGCAGGAATCGGGCTTCCGGGTAAACCCAGAACAGGCGGTCAAGGTCGTCGTTGGGGACAAACGGCAGGTCACCGATGCCGTTGTTATCCAGATCCCAGCCGTTGTAACCGCTCCAGTAGTTGCCCATGCCGCAGTGGTTCCACGCCACGGTGTTTTCGCCGACGTACTTAACCTGCACCTGGTTATTGATAAAGGCGTTACTATACAGTCGGTTATCTTCGCCACCCAGCGCCATCATGATGCCAATTTCGCTGTCTTTAAAATGGTTGCGAAAGATCTCATTATCGGCGGCGCCATAGATAAACAATCCTTTGCCCTCGCCATCAAACAGGTCCTGGCTGTCGGGGTTGCGCACATTGGCAACCCAGTTCCCCCAGATGCGGGCACCGAACGTCATATTGAGCAGGATGCCAAATTCGCGGGCGTCTTCGACCCAGTTGTCGTGCAGTTCAACCTGCTTGGAGTCCATCAAGGCCCAGCCGCCCAGCACGGTTTTGGCTTCGTTCTGCCAGGCGGTGATCTGCTCGGAATACATCAGGTGCAACGGGTACTGTTGCAGCCCCATGATGTTGTCCCAGACCCGAATCGATTTTGAGGACTCGAGGTAAACGCCATCGCGAACCTCGGTGATGTGGTTGCCGTTCACGGAGCCCTCCTCCACCTCGTGGAAGTGGATGCCGTCTCCGCGCAGCACCATTGATAAACTGGGGTCGCCTTCGATGCGGTTATGGCGGACGGTGATATGGCGGGAGTTATCGACCCGCACTCCGAAGCCCTGGCCGGACAGGCGATTGTTTTCAATCACCAGGTTGCGCTGCCCGGGCATCACCTGGATGCCGGCGGTTTTACCAAACAGCGCCTGACCGTAGCCAGTGATGTAGAGGCCGCGTACGGTCACGTCGGAGGCATTAACAATAAGCACTGAGCTGCCCTGCCCTTCCAGGTGGGCGCCGCTCTGGCCGGCCAGTGTCAGGGCCGTGCTGATGGTGAACTTGCCGGGATAGTGGCCCGGTGCCAATTCAATGGTGTCACCCGCTTCGGCCGAAGCGAGCGCGGCGGTCAAGGTGGCCGAGTCGGCCACCGTCACCACTTTTGCCTGGGCGGGGAACAACGCGCCCAACAGGCCGATGGCCATCAGGCGCAGTGCCAGGTTACGCATCATCAGTGACCCTTATGGCCACCGTGCTCGCCACCTTTGTGGGCGTTGAGCAGCTCCAGCGAGATCTCGTCGAAACGGAACAGGCGACCGCCAAACTCGTCAGCGAAGGCTTGTGCGGCCTGCTCGTCGGCGAAACTGGCCAGAGCCGGACCCATGGCGGCCGGACGGTCAGAGCCGTAGACAAACCAGGCATCCTGAGCCAGCACAAACTGGTCGTTCGGGTGGTGCCAGTCATTACCGCCCATGTCGTGTACCAGGGCCTGAACCACCTGACGGCCTTTGTCCGGCTGCAGTACAAACTCGAACAGGTCACGGGTGGAGCAGAACTTCAGCTGCTGTTCGCTGGTCAGGCTGGCTACGCCTTTCGGGCCGGGGTAACGCACCAGCACCATGCCACACAGATGGCAGCGGTCCTGCTGCTCGACGTGGGCTTCAATCTGGCTTTGAACCTGGGCTTGAGGTTGGGAACAGGCTGCCAGCAACAGGCCGGCAAAAAGAACAGAAATATTGCGCATCACAAAACTCCAGAACAACTGTGCCGGGGGCAAACGCCCCCGGCGAAACGGCTTACATGCCGTAGATTTGACCGCCCATCAGCAGGAACAGACGCAGACACATCATGCCGCTGACCACACTAAAGCAGGTCATGTAAAAGGCGCGACCAGAGTGGGCAAACTTGTGACCGAAGGCGAAGTTAAACGCCAGCGGCAGGATAAAGCCCAAACCAACCACACCACCCCAGAACAGGGCACCCCAGACACCTTCAGAGAACGCGGCCATGGCCGCATTGCCGGCAGCGTCACCGAAGATAAGGCCGGAGAACAGCATGAAGATGAACATCGCCTCGACCGCCATAATCGGCCACTCGGCACCGTGCAGCAGGTGCATCTCTTTGCTGTGCAGGTCTTCACCGAAGAACTTCACCGCCACCGCTTTGGCCACCGCAGTACCGGCGGACAGACCGGACACCACGAACAGCGCCGGCAGGATGGAGGAGTTGATGATCGGGAAGCGCACCAGAGCGGAGATCAGGAAGCCGGTGTAGGCACACACCGCCACCGCACTGACCAAACCCACCCACTCACAGGGACGGCGCAGGCCAACGAAACGGTCGATCCACGGCACCAGGAAGCTGATCTGGGGGATCTTGGCCAGTTCATCACGCAGAGCAAAGGCGGCAATCACCATGGTCAGCGGGATGTACAGACACAGAACGATTACGCCCAGTGACATCACCGAGTTGAAGTTATAGAAGACCAGGATCTTCCAGAAGAACAACGGGTTAGTCAGGTCAAGCACCAGACAGAGCATACCCAGCATGATGGTCACAACGGACACCACACCGGCCGCTTTCAGCAGCGGGGTATTCTCGGTTTGTTGCTTGTAGATGCGCATCAGCATGGCGACGGTCAGCGCACCGCCAGAGATACCGGCGAAGAACAGGTAAACCGCAATCGGCCAGGGCCAGGCGATGGTGCCGCCAAGGCCAGTAGAAAAATCGATGCCGTTCATGCTTACACCTCCGGCTTCAGTTTGGCGACGTAGCGCAGGCTGGGCTCAGTGCCCAGGTGCGGACGAATGCGCTGGGTGTTTTTCACCGCAAGCAGTCGGGCCACGTAGCTGTTCGGGTCATTGGCATCGCCAAACACCAGGGCGTCGTAACGACAGGCCTGCACACACGCCGGCAACTCGCCTTTGGCCAGTTTGGAGTGCAGACAGAAGTCACAGTTGTCCGCCACATCGGTGTTGTCGTTGATTTGACGGGCGTTGTAGGGGCACGCGCCGATGCAGTATTTGCAACCCGCACACTTGCTGCCATCCATGGTGACGATGCCGGTTTTCTCGTCGCGGTACGCGGCGCCGGTCGGGCACACCATGACACAAGGGGCTTTCTGACACTGCTGACACGAGACACGCACGTACTTGCGGTCACAGTGACATTCGGTTTTGCCGCAGGTCGGACAGACCGCACCTTCAACCCGGTCGGACTGGCGCTCCAGGGTCAGGCGCGCCATCCCTTCCGGCAGGTCATTGGCTTCGTTGCAGGCATCTTTACAGCGGCCACAACCGGTGCACTTGGTCTGATCGAACATCATCACGTAGTGAGGGCGCTTCTCGCCGTCGGCGCCCTCCTCGGTGCTGCTGCACGCCGCCAGGGTCACCGCCGCAGTACCAACACCGATCCCCTGCAGGAACTGGCGCCGGTGTAGCTTCAGTTGGTTCACATCATCATCCTCGTTGTTATTGATGGGGTCGGGTTGTCAGGGCGCTTCGACCAGTCGGGCCTGAGCCCGGGAGATGGCGTTACCGATGGCAGCGCGGTTGACGTCATCTTTGTTGCTGGTCAAAAGCACCTGCCAATGCCCGATGGCCTCCTCGTAGCGGCCACTTAAGTAGGCCTGGTTGGCCAGAAACATCCGTGTGCTCACGTCTGCGCTGTCCAGGGCCAGGGCCTGCTCCACCAGTGCCCGTGCGTCCTCGCCGAACGCACGACCATCGCGGTAGTAGAGGTAGCTGGCTTTGAGTCCCAGCCAAGCTGGCTGGGGTGTGGTCAGTGCCAGCAGCTGATCCATCACGGTGACCGCCTGCTCATACTGGCCGCCTGCGGCGTGGCTTCGGGCCAGTTTCAGGTATCGCTCGGGGCTATTGGGGTTGGCATCCAGCGCCAAGCGGTCTTCGTTGATGGTTTTTTGTAATAGGTAGCCAACCCGATGATCGACGTTGCCCTGGTCCCAATCCCCATAGCGGCCCAGCTGGCCGTAGAGGGTCATTGCAGGGAGGATGAGAGTAGACATCAGGACCACTGGGAACACTTTGCCCGGTGACGGCATCCGAACCGCACACCGCTGGTGTTGCAGAACGAAGATCCCGCAGACGCATAACAGGAGAGCCGTCAAGGGCAAAGCTAATGGGGTCATCGGAACCTCTAACATCATCGACCGATCGGGTTGGCTGAAACTGGCTTATTCGCCCTGGAGCATCTCGTCCATGGAGGCGCCGCCACCCATGGAAGCACCGTGGCCAAAGTTACCGGCCTTAGGCTCGGTGAAGGAGATCAGCTCGATTTCAAAAATCAAAGCGGAGTGCGGCGCCATAGCGGCCTTTGGGTCCTGAATGTCGTAAGACAGGTTGGACGGCATCACAAAGCGGTATTTGGCACCCGGAGACATCATCTGCACACCCTCTTCCCAGCCCGGGATGGTGTGGATCAGGCTCATCTGCGCCGGCTCGCCTTTGGTGTAGGTGTTCTCGAACTGGGAACCGTCGATGGTCCAGCCTTTGAAGTGGACGGTCACCACGTCTTCCGCAGAGGGTTTCTCGCCTTCGCCTTCCGCCAGCACCTGGTACTGCAGACCGGACTCGGTGACGACCACGCCCTCTTTCTGGGCGTTCTCGGCCAGGTAGGCGTCGTTGGCGGCTTTGGCAGCGTCCATCTCAGCTTGCTGCTTGGCTTTCAGTTCGGTGTTCAGGCGTTCAGCACGAGCGTTGAGGAAGTCGAGCATCGCTTCCGGCTCCAGCTTGGTTTCGCCTTTCAGTGCATCTTCCACACCGTCCATCAGCGAATTCAGGTCAATCTCCTGACCCAGCTCTTTCTGACCTTCCAGCTGGCCGGACAGGTACTTACCGAAAGACGCACCGATGCTGTAGGACTCGTTTTCCAGGTCTGCGGCCAGAGCCGGCAGAGTGAACAGAGCGGAGCTGACAGCCAGAGCGGCCAAAGAACGTTTGCAGAAGAATTTCATAATCTTGTCTCTTGGTTTGAACGTGTAATCAGGGTTTCTCAATCACGCGGCCAGACATCTTCCAGCCAAAAATTCCGTCCGGCATCTGGCTGACGTTGGTGTAGCCCATGGCTTTGACGGCGTGTGCGGCAATCTCACTGGCGTTGCAGAGGCGATTGGCGCAGTAAAAAATCATCTCGGCGTCCTTGTCTTCGGGCAGCAGGTCTTTCCAGTTGTCGACGAAGAAGTGAATGGCACCCGGGATGTATCCGTCAGCCCAGATCTCCAGCACGTTAACGTCGTAGAACAGTACCCCGGGTTTCCCCAGTCGTTGCTCGGCCTGGGCCAAGCTCATGTAGTTGATTTCGGTTTCATAAACCGGCGCTGGTCGCATCTCACCGCCCGCCCCTGCCAAGGCAGTGGGGCTTAACAGGCAGGCCAGAATGGCCAGGGCTTTAAACAAAGCGTTCATCTGTGCTCCTCAAATCAGCCCCGGCTTGCGCCGGGGCTGCATGGTGCCTTACTCGCCGACGTAGTCGCCGTTGTCGAGCATGGCCTGAGCTTCCTGGACGTAGATCCAAGCGTCTTCGATGATGCGCTTGGAGTAGTCGAAGCCGTGAACACCCCAGGAACCGTCTTTCTCGATCTTGGCTACGGCGTCGCGGGCTTTGTCAGCCATCAGCAGTACCTGAGCTTTGTCGGAGTTAGACAGACGGGTCACGTTCAGCAGTTGCTCGATGCGCTCCAGAGACTTCAGCACTTTGGCGTGGGTCGCTTTGATCGGCTCCTGCCACTTGGTCACTTCACCGTAGATTTCCATCTGATCCTGGAAGTGCAGACCTTCGTCCAGTTCGGACTGGAACTGGCTGTGACAGCCTTTGCCGTTAACCACGTTGCGGTCAGAGGCAGAGGTACGGGCACAAGACCACATCAGGTCGAGGTAGGTGTAACCCTCTTCGTCCTTGGCCATGGTCCAGTCTTTACCGGTACCGTCACGCGGCTGACCTTCAGCCGGGTTCAGAGTCTTACGGGTCGGGTGGATGTCGATGTTCCATACGTGGGAAGCACGTACGTTGTCGAAACCAGCGTGGTCAGAGAACTGAATGGAGGTGAACTTCTCACAGGAGCCCATGTTGGGCATGTGGCAAGAGGAACACTCTTTGTCACCGTGCGGCTTGGACTGAGCGTGGATCTCAGCCTGAGCTTCGTGACAGCTGGCACAGTCAACTTTCTGCTTGGTCTTGGTGAAGCCAGACAGGTAGTTGCCATCGGTCACTTCGTGCGGATCGTGACAGGTGGTACAACGCATACCAGCATCGTAGTGAGCAGAGCCGAACATCTGGGAACCTTCGGTACCACAGGACGGACACGCACCCTTCATCTTCACGCCGAACGCGTCTTCCGGCTTGGCATCCGGACCAGTTGCGATTTGCGGGGTGTAGTCGAAGCGCTGGTGGCAGCGTTCACAGTTGGACTGCATGTTGCCCACACCACCGTCGAGGTGAGCACCGGCGCCGTGACACTCTTCACAAGCCACACCCTTGGAGATGGTGTGCTTACGCAGTTCTTCCGGGTTACCCAGGGCAGCGAAGAACTCGTCTTCGTTCTGGAAGTCGAACTTGAAGGTGTGGCAAACCTCACAGTAGGAGGAAGCCGGCTGGAACAGCAGCTTCTGCTTGTAGGTAGAACCGTAAGAGTTCACACCCCAAACTTCAGAGCCCATCTTGCCGTAGTCGTCCATCACTACCGGGAATTCCGGGATGGCCTTGTTGATCTTCTTCACCATTTCCGGGGTGAGGAACTCAGCCCAGTTACGGGAGAACTGGTTACCACCAGCGATCAGGGTACCGGTACCGTCTTTCAGCAGACCGTCTTTAACGTGGTAGGTACCACGTACCAGGTAGGAGTCGATAAAGCCGTACTTGGTACGCGGAGTACCAATCACGCCGTAGATGGCGTCCGGGGTGATACCCATCGGCAGGATGGAGGCTTTGGAGCCGTACATGCCAGCGTGGAAGTCACCGTTCGGGGCTTCAACCACTTCATCCGGGAAACGGATGGTGTTGGCGTGACGAGAGCGCTTCCACTTCTCGTACTGAACCGCGTGACACTCACCACACTTCTCAGGACCAACGAACTTGTTCGGGTAGTCCAGGATGGATTTGGAACCCAGACGGTACTGAACCGCAGTCGGGCGGCCTTTCTCGGCGGAGTACTTCTCGGAGTTACCGGTGTGCAGGTATTCTTCACCACGGTCACTGATATGGGGAGTACCCAGCATACGGCCTTCCGGGCCGTAGGTTTTGAAAATCGGGTGATTTTCAAACAGGAACTCAAACAACTCTTTTTCCTGGACGATGTAGTCGTGCAGGGTACGAACACCTTTCTCTTCGAGGGTGCCGTCAGGGTTGTCCATAATCATTTGAGCTTGCGGGGACATCTTCGGGTTGGGACCTTTTGCCGCATCGGCTGCGTAGGCAGCTACGCTGGTGCCGGCGATCATGGCCACAACGGTCGCCCGGAGTTTCCAAGTTTTCATCAACATCTCCTAATTTCTTATGTCCCTCCCGGGCCTTGCCCCGTATGACATCTACGGTTCCCATGGCTGGCCTCGAGAAGGTGAGCGCATTGAAGCACCGCTAGAAGACGCAGAAACCGCCTGATCTCACACTTTTCCCCGCATTGAGTTCATCAGGCCAAACCTGACGTCTAAAACCACTTATAAAGGTTATTTTTCAACACGTTAGACTTTTTCTTTTGAGCTTTTTTTAGCGCGCTTTTTAGCCTCCATCAGTCATCAAAGGCTCTAATTGGAACGTCTTTGTGAGTATCGTTTTTGTTCCGCTCATTTTTTGCACTGCAAATTCGACTCAACCGCGAGGAAACAGCCCGTTCACAACGCCATTCGGCGCCCTGCCCCACGGCGAAGCCCTCAGAATGGCACCAATTTTCCGCCCCCTGTCGTTGTCAGTGTCGCTTTCTGCCGCCCGATGCTGCCCTCATATCCCCGCTCAGTAACGCCAGGGATATCTGATCAAACCGCAGCAACTGCCCGCCATACTGATCCGCAAACCGCTGCGCACTCAGCTCGGTACCGAAGCTGGCCAGCGCTGGACCCATGGCGGCGGGCCGGTCAGAGCCGTAGACGTACCAGGCGTCCACTGCACGAACAAACTGGTCCTGTGGCTGATGCCAGTCATTGCGGTTCATGTCATGCACCAGCGCCTCCACCACTTGCCGCCCTTTATCCGGCTGCAGCAGGAAGGCAAACAGGTCACGACTGGAGCAGAACTTCAGTTGATGCGTGGTGGCCAGCTCCGCAACGCCTTTGGGGCCGGGATAGCGCACCAGCACCATGCCGCACAGGTGGCAGCGGTCCTGCTGCTGAATCTGGGCATGGATAGGACCCGGTTCCGGCAGCGAATGTTGGCAGCACGCTGCCACCACCAGTCCCGCCACAACAACCCATCCTTTGCGCATCGTCTCTCTCCTCTTCTTTGGAACCGGGGACGGTGGTCCCCGGCGCCGTTGATCACATGCCGTAGATCTGGCCGCCCATCAGCAGGAACAGGCGCAAGCACATCATCGCCGCGACCACGCTGAAGCCGGTGGCGTAAAACGCCTGGCCCGAGTGCGCGAAGCGTTGGCCAAAGGCAAAGTTGAACAGCAACGGCAACATAAAGCCGAGGCCAACCACGCCGCCCCAGAACAGAGCGCCCCAGGTCCCTTCAAAAAAGGCCGCCATCGCTGCGTTACCCGCGGCATCACCGAAGATCAGGCCGGAGAACAGCATGAAGATGAACATCGCCTCAATGGCCATGATCGGCCACTCAGCACCGTGCAGCTGGTGCATCTCCTTGCTGTGCCGGTCCTCCCCAAACCACTTCACCGCCACCATCTTGGCCACGGCGGTGCCCGCGGACAGACCGGACACCACAAACAACGCCGGCAAAATGGAGGAGTTGATGATCGGGAACCGCACCAGAGCGGAGATCAGGAAGCCGGTGTAGGCGCACACCGCCACCGCACAAACCAAGCCAGTCCACTCACAGGGACGGCGCAGGCCGGCGATGCGGTCGAGCCAGGGCACCAGGAAGCTGATCTGGGGGATCTTGGCCAGTTCGTCACGCAGCGCGAAGGCGGCGATCAGCATGGTCAGCGGGATGTACAGGCAGAGGACGATCACCCCCAGCGACATCACCGAGTTGAGGTTGTAGTAAACCAGGATCTTCCAGAAGAACAGCGGGTTGGTCAGATCCAGTACCAGGCACAGCATGCCCGCCAGAATGGTGACCACCGCCACCACCGCGGCCGCTTTCAGTAACGGCGTATTCTCGACCTGCTTTTTGTAGAGCCGCAGCACCATGGCGACGGTCAGTGCGCCGCCGGAGATGCCGGCAAAAAACAGATAGACGGCGATGGGCCAGGGCCAGGCGATGGTGCCGCCAAGGCCAGTGGTGAAATCGATGCCGCTCATGGTCATACCTCCGGCTTCATTCGGGCGACGTAACGCAGGCTGGGCTCTGTGCCCAGATGCGGCCGGATGCGCTGGGTGTTCTTCACCGCACTCAATCGGCTGACGTAGCTGTTGGGGTTGTTGGCATCACCAAACACCAGCGCCTTGTGCTTACAGGCCTGAACACAGGCCGGCAGTTCACCCTTCGCGAGCTTGCTGTGCAGGCAGAAATCACAGTTGTCAGCCACGTCGGTATCGGCGTTAATCTGGCGGACGTTGTAAGGACAGGCACCGATGCAGTACTTGCACCCGGCGCACTTACTGCCATCCATGGTGACGATGCCGGTTTTCTCATCGCGGTAGGCCGCGCCAGTCGGACACACCATGACGCAGGGCGCTTTCTGGCACTGCTGGCAGGAGACCCGGACGTACTTGCGGTCACAGTGACACGCTTTTTTGCCGCAGGTTGGGCAGACCGTCCCTTCAACACGGTCGGTCTGGCGCTCCAGGGTCAGGCGTGCCATCCCCTCGGGCAGATCGTTGGCTTGGTTGCAGGCGTCTTTGCAGCGGCCACACCCGGTGCACTTGGTCTGATCAAACAACATCACGTAATGAGGGCGTTTTTCGCCATCGGCGCCCTCCTCGGTGCTGCTGCAGGCCGCCAGAGTCACCGCCGCGGTACCAACACCAATCCCCTGCAGGAACTGGCGTCGGTGTAGCTTCAGTTGGTTCACATCATCATCCTCGTTGTTATTGATGGGTCGGGACGTCAGGACGCGTCCGGCAGCCGGGCCTCGGCCCGTGCGATGGCGTTACCGATGGCAGTGCGGTTAACGTCATCCCGATGGCTGGCCAGAAGTACCTGCCAGTGCCCGATGGCCTCTGCGTAGTGGCCAATTAGGTAGGCCTGATTGGCCAACAGCATCCGTGTGGTCACGTCCGTGTTGTCCAGGCTCAGGGCCTGCTCCACCCGTGCCCGTGCGTCCTCGCCGAACGCACGACCATCGCGGTAGTAGAGGTAGCTGGCCTGAAGTCCCAGCCACGCCGCTTGCGGCGTAGCCCGGGCCAGCAGTTGTTCCATCACGGTGACCGCCTGCTCATACTGGCCGCCCGCCGCATGACTGCGGGCCAGTTTCAGGTAGCGTTCTGGATTGGCTGGCTCGGATTCCAGCGCCAGGCGGTCTTCGTTGATGGTTTTTTGCAGCAGGTAGCCAACCCGATGATCGACGCGGCCTTGGTCCCAATCCCACAGGTGTCCCAGAAAGCCATAGAGGACCATTGCAGGGAGGATGAGAGCGGACATCAGGGCCAAGGGAAACCCCCTGCCCGGTGACGCGATTTGGGCGACGCAGCGTTGATGCTGGTGCGCAACCATCCCGCAGACGCATAACAGGAGCATCACCAGGGCAAGGGACAAAGGGATCATTGAAACCTCGGCAGCGTGATCAATCAGGTTGGCTGGAACGGCCTCAGTGGCCTTGCAGCATGTCATCCATGGCGGCGCCGCCACCCATGGAGGCGCCGTGACCGAAGTTACCGGCCTTAGGCTCGCTGAAGGCGATCAGTTCGATCTCAAAAATCAATGCGGAGTGCGGCGCCATAGCGGCCTTTGGGTCCTGGATGTCGTAAGACAGGTTGGCGGGCATCACGAACCGGTACTTCGCGCCCGGAGACATCAATTGCACCCCCTCCTCCCATCCCGGGATGGTGTGGATCAGGCTCATCTGTGCCGGCTCACCCTTGGTGTAGGTGTTTTCAAACTGGGAACCGTCGATGGTCCAGCCTTTGAAATGGACGGTGACGACATCTTCGGCAGCGGGCTTCTCGCCCTCGCCTTGCGCCAGCACCTGGTACTGCAGGCCGGACTCGGTGACCACCACGCCCGCTTTTTGGGCGTTCTCCGCCAGGTAGGCGTCATTGGCCGCTTTGGCAGCGTCCATCTCGGCTTGCTGTCGGGCCTTCAATTCGGTGTTCAGACGCTCGGCTCGTGCATTCAAATGATCGAGCATCGCTTCCGGATCCAGCTTGGTTTCGCCCTTCAGGGCATCTTCCACACCGTCCATCAGGGCGTTCAGATCGATTGTCTGGCCAAGGGCCTCCTGCCCTTCCAGCTGGCCGGACAGATACTGACCAAAGGAAGCGCCAATGCTGTAGGACTCGTTCTCCAAATCCGCAGCGTAGGTGGGCAGGCTGCACAGCACGGCGCTGACGGCCAGGGCAGCAAAAGTGCGTTTACGGAAGGCTTTCATCATCTTGTCTCTTGGTTTGAATGGGTATTCAGGGTTTCTCAACCGCCCGGCCAGACATCTTCCAGCCAAAGATCCCATCCGGCATCTGGCTGACGTTGGTGTAGCCCATGGCTTTTACCGCGTGCGCCGCAATCTCGCTGGCATTGCAGAGCCGGTTGGCGCAGTAAAAAATCATCTCGGTGCCCTTGTCTTCGGGCAGCAGGTCTTTCCAGTTGTCGACGAAGAAGTGGATGGCCCCGGGGATGTACCCGTCCGCCCAGATCTCCAGCACATTGACGTCGTAAAACCGCACGCCCGGGTGTCCCAGTCGTTGCTCCGCCTGGGCCAGGCTCATGTAGTTGATCTCGGTGTCATACACCGGCGCGGGACGCATCTCGCCTCCGGCACCCGCCATCGCCATCGGAATGGCGCAGCAGCACAGCAGGGCGATGGCACGAATCAGCTTGGTCATAACTCCCCCTTAAATGGGCCCCGGCTTGCGCCGGGGCCGCATTCTGGCTTACTCGCCGACGTAGTCACCGGCGTCGAGCATGGCCTGGGCTTCCTGCACGTAGATCCAGGCGTCTTCGATGATCCGTTTGGAATAGTCGAAGCTGTGAACGCCCCAGGAACCGTCAGTCTCGATCTTGGCGACCGCATCGCGGGCCTTGTCGACCATCATCAGGATCTGGGCCTTGTCCGAGGTGGACAGGCGGGTCACGTTAAGAAGCTGCTCAATGCGCTCGATGGATTTCACCACCTTGGCGTGGGTCTCCTTGACCGGCTCCTGCCACTTCATCACCTCACCGTAGATCTCCATCTGATCCTGGAAGTGCAGGCCTTCATCCAGCTCGGACTGGAACTGGCTGTGGCAGCCTTTGCCATTCACCACGTTGCGGTCAGAGGAGGAGGTCCGGGCACAGGACCACATCAGATCAAGGTAGGTGTAACCGTCCTCATCCTTGGCCATGGTCCAGTCTTTGCCGGAACCGTCGCGAGGCTGGCCTTCACCGGGGTTGAGGGTCTTGCGGTTGGGGTGAACGTCGATGTTCCAGACGTGGGAGGCACGGACGTTATCGAAACCAGCGTGGTCCGGGAACTGAATCGATTTGAACTTCTCACAGGAGCCCATATTGGGCATGTGGCAGGAGGTGCAATCGGATTCGCCGTGGGCTTGAGACTGGGCGTGGAACTCGGCCTGCGCCTCGTGACAGCTGCCACACTCCATCTTCTGGTTGGTCTTGGTCACGCCGGTCAGGTAGTTGCCATCGGTCACTTCATGCGGGTCGTGACAGGTGGTACAACGCATGCCCGCATCGTAGTGAGCCGAGCCAAACATCTGGGAACCTTCGGTACCACAGGACGGACACGCTCCCTTCATCTTCACGCCAAAGGCGTCTTCCGGCTTGGCGTCCGGGCCGGTGGCGATTTGCGGTTTATAGTCAAAACGCTGGTGGCAGCGCTCACAGTTGGACTGCAGTTTGCCCACGCCACCGTCAAGGTGGGCACCGGCGCCGTGACACTCTTCGCAACTGACCCCACGAGCGATGGTGTGTTTACGCAGCTCTTCCGGGTTGCCCAGTGCCGCGAAGAACTCGTCGTCACTCTGGAAATCAAACTTGAAGGTGTGGCAAACCTCGCAGTAGGAGGACGCCGGCTGGAACAGCAGTTTGTCTTTGTAGGTGGAACCGTAGGAGTTCATCCCCCATACGTTGGAACCCATCTTGCCGTGTTCCGCCATATCCACCGGGAAATCGGGGATCACCTTGTTGATCTTTTTGGCCATCTCGGGGGTCAGCCACTCCGCCCAAACGCGGGAGAACTGGTTACCGCCCGCCACCAGAGTCCCGGTGCCGTCTTTCAGCAAACCGTCGACAATGTGGTAGGAACCCCGTACCAGGTAGGGGTCGATAAAGCCGTATTTGGTACGCGGTGTACCCACAACGGCATAGATGGCGTCCTCGGTGATCCCCATCGGCAGGATGGACGCTTCGGTGCCATAAAGACCAGCGTTCAGGTCGCCATTGGGCGCTTCAACCACGTGCTCCGGGAATCGGATGGTGTTGGCGTGACGAGAGCGTTTCCACTTCTCGTACTGTACCTGGTGACACTCACCACACTTCTCAGGGCCAACAAACTTGTTGGGGTAGTCCAGAATCGATTTGGAACCCAGGCGGTACTGAACCGCAGAGGGCCGGCCCACCACACCGCTGTACTCTTCTGAGTTGCCGGTGTGCAGATACTCTTCACCACGGTCACTGATGTGGGGCGTGCCCAACATGCGATTTTCAGGTCCGTAGGTTTTGAAAATCGGATGATTTTCAAACAGGAACTCAAACAACTCTTTTTCGTCGACGATATAATCATGGAGGGTTTTAACCCCTTTCACCGCCTCGGTGCCATCGGGGTTGTTAAATATCAATTGAGCTTGGGGCGACATTTTTGGATTGGGCCCTTTTGCGGCATCACCGGCGTAAGCAGCTACGCTGGTAGTGGCAATCACGGCCGCAACAGTCGCGCGGAGTTTCCAGGTTTTCATCAACATCTCCTAATTTCATTTTTCCTTCCCAGGCTGCCCCGCTGGCAAAGGCGGTTCCCATGGCGTTCCCGGTGAAGGTGAAATTATTCAAACACCCCCAAGACACATTTCCACCCAACTTGTGTCACATTTTTCTCCAGGGTTTGTTATAACCTCCACCGCTTTGAGATTACTGATATCTTTTACCTTCCATTACAACCACATAACTATCTATATTTGAGGTTTTGTGAGATCTAAAATCGCCCTTTATCAGGTCTGATTTAGCCTGATTGTTAACATCTTTTTGCCAAACGGGGTTGCAGTATCCAGAACATGCCAAATTGAAATTCTTTGTCTTTTTTGGGCGTTTTTTGAGCGCTTTCTTTTTCGGGGAGACGCCTCACACTTTGTCGACTTGGGCGTTTTGACGGGGAACGGTAGTGATAGAGTAAGGGTCAATAATGAGGCTGAGTCGATTGGCCTTTGCATTATTTAATTATTCTCACCCAGTGAACCAGAGGTGAATTGTGATCCCGGAAATTGGGCACTTTGCTTTTATTGTCGCTACCGTCTTATCAATTTTGATATTCGTGTTGCCGCTGCTAAAACGCTTTTCGCTTTACCGTTGGCAAATGCAAAAAACCAGCGTTGCGATGATGCTGGCGTTGACGGCGGTCGCGGTTCTCAGTCTGGCCATCAGTTTTCTGGTGGACGACTTTTCCGTGGCCTATGTGGCCAACAACTCAAACAGCACCCTGGCCTGGCCCTATAAAGTCGCAGCACTCTGGGGAGGCCATGAGGGTTCCTTCCTGTTCTGGGCGGCGGGCATCACGGTTGCGCTGGGCTGCATCACCTTCTCCCGCGGACTGGAACCCGCTTTTCAGCGCACGACGGTGGCGATTCTGGCCGGCGTAAACGCGGGCTTTAATCTGGTTATCGTCCTGACCTCCAACCCCTTCGCCCGCTACCTGCCCGATGTCCCTGCCGAGGGACGGGATCTTAATCCTCTGTTGCAGGACATCGGCCTGATCCTGCATCCCCCCATGATCTTCCTGGGCTACATCGGCTTTACCGTGCTGTTTGCCGGTGCCATGGCGGCATTGTGGCGGCAGCAGAGCGGGACGCAATTAGGCCGCTGGCTGCGACACTGGACCCTGCTGACCTGGATCGTTCTGACCGGCGGCAACGCTTTTGGCTCCTGGTGGGCCTACCATGAGTTGGGCTGGGGTGGTTGGTGGTTCTGGGACCCGGTGGAAAACGCCTCCTTTATTCCCTGGCTGGTGGCCACCGCCCTCCTCCACCTGCTCTATCTCAACCGCCGCCACCAGGCATTGACCGCCAGCAGCCTGTGCTTGTGCATTCTGGGTTATGCCCTGGCGTTGGTGGGCACCTTCCTGGTGCGCTCCGGTGTGATTGATTCGGTTCACGCCTTTGCTTCCGACTCCAGCCGTGGCATTGCGATTTTGTCGCTGCTGCTTGCCACCGTCGGCCCTGCCATGGCAGTGATCGCCTGGCGTGGTGTGCCGCAAAGTGCCCGGGTGCCCTTGGGCGGCCGCGCCGGTTTTACCCTGTTTGGTGCGCTGCTGACGCTGGTGGCCTCCTTCGCGGTGTTGCTGGGCACCTGCTACCCCATCCTGTTCAAGATGCTGGATATGGGCGCCATCTCAGTGGGCCCTCCCTACTTCAACAGCCTGTTTGTGCCCATTACCTGCCTCTGTGCCCTGCTGGCGTCGCTCGCGTTGGTGCGCAAACTGAAGTGGCAGAGTGCGGCCCTGGTGCTGGGCGGCAGCGCGCTGGCTAGCGTGGCGCTGATAGCGGTTTACCCCACCGACAGCCTGGCCTGGGTGGTACCGGGACTGTTCACCGCCATTGCACTCCTACTGAGCCTGATGGTGCGGGCCGTACAGACCCCTGACCTGTTCCTTCGCCCCCGTAAAGCCGGCATGTGGCTGGCACACTTTGGTCTGGTTATCGCCATGCTGGGGGCCACGGCGGTCTCCAACTACGAACAGAACGCCATGGTCCGGATGGGCCCGGGTACCGGTCGCATCGTGGCGGAACACACCGTGGTGTATGAAGCCACCGAGCAGGTCACCGGCCGCGGCTTTATCGCCACTCAGGCACGGATCCGCATTGAGGATGGCGACGGCATCAAGCAGGCCACCCTGCTGCCCCAGCGCCGCACCTACACCGATGACATGACGGAGCTGACCGAGTCCGCGTTACTGCGCCGCCCGATGGGGGATCTGTACCTGTCAATGGGCCCCGAGCTCGAGCAGGGAGAGTACCTGATGCGGATCAGCTTTAAGCCCGGTATCAACGGGCTGTGGCTGGCCGCTGCCCTGATGATGCTGGGCGGCATGTTGTGCCTGTGGCCCCAACGGAAGGAGAGCGCCTGATGCGTGCCCTGACCCTGTTTCTGCTGGCACTGCTCAGTGCCCCACTGGCGGCACAGCAGATGTCCGCCAGCCAGCGTCACCAATACGAAGCGATCGCCGCAGAGCTGCGCTGTCCTGCCTCCGTCAACCTGACGGTTCTGGAGTCCCAGGCGCCCATCGCCTTTGAGCTCAAAGCCCGCATTGCAGAACGCCTGCTTGAGGGCGCCAGCAAAGAGACGGTGATGACCGAGCTGGAACAACGCTACGGCCCGCAAATTCGTTATCGCCCGGCAGTGGAGGCCAACACCTGGCTGCTGTGGTTTGGCCCGCTGGGCCTGTTTTGTCTGCTAGTGGTGGGCGTGCTTATCGGCGCCCGCCGTTCCAACCAAACGGAGTGAACGATGCGATTATCTGCCCTGGCCCTGGGTCTGGCCCTGACACTGAGCCTGCCCGCGGGTGCCACTTCCCATCTTGAAAAGGCCTACAACACCGGCGAGCCGATCATGAAGCCCATGGTGCTGTCCCGCCTGATTGAGTTTACCCAGGCCCGTAAAGTGCCGGACCTGAGCTTCAATAACGAAGCCGGGGAGCCGGTCAGCCTCACCCAATACCAGGGTGATGTTGTGCTGCTGAACCTGTGGGCCACCTGGTGTGGGCCGTGCCGCAAAGAGCTGCCGGAGATGGAGGCGTTGCGCCAGCACTTTGCCGGTAAGGGCCTGACCGTGGTGCCGCTGAATATTGACCAGGAGGGCGAACTGCCCGCCGATGTCCGGGCCCTGCTGACCAAACTGGACCTGCCGGAGCTCAACACCCTGTACGACCCGGAGCACACCATCGGCAACACCGTCCCGGTTAACGTGGTACCCGCCACCTACCTGTTTGACGGCGAAGGCCACCTGGTGGGGTTTGTTCGCGGTTATCTGGACTGGGAAGCCAAAGGGGTCATTCCCTACCTGGAGAAGTTTGTCGACAAGTATCAGCACCCACACAAAGGCTGATGCCTTCCGCTTGCCTGCGAACGCCCCCAGCATTGGGGGCGTTGTTGTCTCTGCCCCTACCCCTTCCCTTTCGGGCAAAGCCCTGAACGGACGATCGCCACCGCCATAGAAGGTGGTTTTGATTCGCCCCTAAGAAGGGGGCTTTCCACTTAGGCGTAGAGGTTCAGGCCTTGCTGTCTCTCCACCTCCCTTGAAGCGCAATCCTGGTGTCTCACATCGCGCCGAGGGAGTTCGTCGTTAGCCCCCACACTTTGGCACCTGCCTCGATTGACCTGCGATTCATCGGATTGATGACCCGAACCCCCTTGGGATCCGTGCGGCACAGCCGCACGCTACGGACTATGCCGCTTCTTCGGTGTTGAATACGGATTCGGCCGCAGCGTGCGCCATAGGCGGTGGTTTTGGGGTGACAACAAAAAACGCCGCTGGAGAGGCGGCGTTTTGACATCAGGCTCAAGGTTGGCTGGCAAGTTTACATCTTCAGCTCACTGCGCGGCATCCAGGCCAGGGTATTGCCCATATAGGGCAGGATCCACAGGCCGGTTTCAGCGTCATTATGAAGACGGTAGAAGTACAGCGTCTCCTTGCTCAGGCTCTGGCGGCGCAGTTCACGGTAGAACACCAGCGCCGATGGGCTGACGCTTTCCGGGGTAAACAGGTTCTTACGGGTCACCTCAACCTGGAACACCTCAACCTTGTCGCTGCCGATGGTGCGATCATAGCGCTTGAACTTGCCCTCAATGCGGTACTTGATCGGCGAGGTGATGCAGTCCTCATCCGTCACACAGTAGCTGGCCGACAGAACACCACTGTTGGCATCCTGATACACCAACGACAACGCGTGGTCGGTACGGATCAACAGACGACCGTTGGAGGGGAAGTAGATGTCCCCCTGGTAGATCTGCTCAACCAGCTCACCTTCGATAACCTCGGGGGCTTTGGGCAGCTGGATCCGGTTGTAGCGGATCCGCTCTTCCATCTCCTCCGCCTGTTGGAGGAACGCCGGCAGATCCAGCGTTACCCGCTCATTGGCCGGGAAGGTGATGTTCAGCAACCCCTTGCCGGAGCAGTGTCCCTGATGGAAATCCGGACACAGCGCGACAGAGTGGCCGTACTCGCTGGTCAGGCCGAAGCCCTTAAACTGATTGAAGTGCTGGTGCGGTACCGCCGTCTCGGTAAAGTGGCGCTGCCAACTGGTCGAGCGCGGTTTGTCCTGGTCTTCCCGGGTCAGGATCTGCAGGGCGCCTCGGGCACTGCCGATGATCAGGCTCTTGGTGATGCTGCCGTTCCACACCTTACTGGACTGCAACATGCGGTGGTAATCCCCCACATACCACCCCAGCAAGCTTGAAATGGCCACCATAAACACCAGCACAAACACCAATGGGCGCCAGTTACGGACAGGCGCTTCGGCTTCACTGGCGTCGCTGTCGAGTTCGCGGATGGTCAGCTGATAGCCCCGGCGCGCCAGGGTTTTCAGCTCAATCTCCGGATAGGGCTGCAGCTTTTTGCGCAACAGGCTGATGCACTGCAGCAACGACGAGGCGGCCACGACCCGATCGGGCCAGCCGGCTTCCAGTAACGATTCTTTCGAGCAGATGTCATCCTGGTGTTCAAGCAGGGCAGACAAAACGGCAGCTTCGGAAAAGGTCAGTTGAGTGCTTTCACCGGTGCGCTTATCGATAAGTGCTCCGGCCTGCGTATCAAAGTCGAGCGACTTGCTGAGATTAACCATGGCGGCATTTCTTGTTATGAGGATGTCAACACGGTGGTGTTAATCAACTTGTCGACAGTGTAACAACAAGGGGCATAGGGCCTTGTGACCCCCTTCTCAGTGCGCCCCCCACAGGGTGCAGTCCACTTAACAATCTGGAACGAAAGGCGGTAAGGAGTTTCGAACCGTCAGATTCTGACGGAAATTCGAGCTAAAACCGGCGCGTGGTCTGACGCCATCCGATCCTGCTCCGCATCGTTGAAACGCAGGTGTCGATCCCAAACCACCACCTCATCCACCTGGGCCAGGCTCTGGCCAAAACCGGCGTTGAACTGCGCCGACAGCAGAATATGGTCCAGCACGCTGCCGTTCGCGCCCCAGTAATGGGTCGGGTCCCGGTCACCCTGGTACAGCGCCAGGTCATGGGCGTCCTGCAGGCGATAGGCGTCCTCTTCCCCGCCCTGCAGCAGAGTCAGCAGGTCACTGCCGAGATCGCCATTAAAGTCACCGAGAATGACGCTGGGCAGCGGGTCCCGCAGTTGCTCATTCATCAGGTCAAGGCAGAGCATTGCTGCCTCGGCACTGCGTTGCAGCGCAGAGGCCCACCGACCCAGCACCGGGGTGGCCACCCGTTGGTCCAGTTCCTCGTCGGCGATCAAGGGACGCTCGCCGGGCTGCCACGCCGCCCGGGGGCTTTTCAGGTGCACTACGATGACCCGCACATCAGAGAAGCCGGGGACGTGCAGGCGCGCCTTGAGAGGCTGCCGGGAGAAGTGGAAGGGTTGAGCCAGCCCCAGCGCTTTCACCAGCTCGGGGTTGGGCTGCACGGTGGCGGTTTCGACAATGGGGTAACGGCTGGCCAATGCCACCCGCGGCTTGCGCCGGATAAAGTCCTGCTCCTCCTGACCCGGCGCCAGCGCCCAGTGGCTGAGCCCCTGCGCCTCACACAATGCTGCCAACGGCGCAGCACTGAACACCTCCTGAAAACCGATGATGTCCGGCGCCATCTCAATCAGGCGATCGCGGGTCCAGTCGCACTTGCGCTGCCACTGGGTCGCATCGTAGATGTTTTCCGCGTCGTAGTAGGCCAGTGGCGGCTCAACAAAGTTAAACAGGTTAAAGGTGGCGATGGAGAAAGCCGGATTCATGCTCAACGCTCACAAGGGAGATGAGTCCATTGAGCCACGGGGTGAACACGATAGCAAGGTGAAGCATTGGCAGGGATTGACCATCGCGCTGGCGCCAAAACCGTGCTAAAACCCCCATTCATGTTTTACCCGACCCATTGAGCAGTACCATGAACATCCTTTCCATTCAGTCCCATGTCGCTTACGGCCATGCTGGCAATGCCTCCGCCGTGTTCCCGTTACAACGTATGGGACTCAATGTCTGGCCGGTCTACACCGTGATGTTTTCCAACCACACCGGCCACGGCCAGTGGCGCGGCCCGGTATTCGCACCGGATACGGTTGCCGAGGTTATCCAGGGCATCGACGACCGCGGCGTGCTGCCCACCTGCTCAGCCGTGCTCTCCGGCTACCTGGGCGACCCACAAATGGCCCGGGTCATCCTGGATGCGGTGGCCAAGGTTCGGGCCGCCAACCCGGATGCGCTGTACTGCTGTGACCCGGTGATTGGCGACGTTGACCGTGGCATTTTTGTCCGCCCCGGTGTGCCGGAGCACTTCCGCGATGCGGTGATTCAGCATGCGGACATTCTCACCCCCAACCACTTTGAAACCGAATTCCTGACCGGCCGCTCCCTGCGCACCCTGGAAGACGCCCTCGGCGCCGCCCGGGAACTGCTGGCCCGTGGCCCCAAGGTGGTGCTGATCACCTCGTTGCTGCGAGAAGACGCGCCCGAGGACAGCATCGAGATGCTGGCGGTGACCGAACAGCAAGCGTTCCTGGTGCGCACCCCACGCCTGACCTTCCCGACCCCGATGAACGGTTCCGGCGATGCCACCACCGCCCTGTTCCTGGCCCGTTACCTGCAAACCCGCGACCTGAAAGCGGCGCTGGAGCACGTCGCCGGAGCGATGTTCGCGCTGTTTAATGAAACCCATCAACAGCAGAGCCGCGAGCTGCTGCTGGTGGCCGTTCAGGACCAACTGGTGGCGCCGCAGCAAACCTTTACCGCCGAGGCGGTTTAATCCTCGCGTCGGATGGGGGTGATCTGCACCCCCATCCGCCAACTCTGCCACTCTCCCTGCCAACAGAGCAGCACCATCTCAGCGGTTTTCAATACCAGCGACTGTCCGGACAGCCGCTCTGCCAGCGCTTCCAGTCCCGGATTGTGACTCACCATCGCCACCCGGCTGAGCGAGTCCGGCAACCCATCCAGGCAACTCAGGCAGGCGTTGACGTCCCCCGGATAGAGCGCGGGTTCCAGCTGCAGCGGCGCCGCGCCGGCCAGCAACGCGGTACTGTAAGCCCGCACCGCGGGTGAGCACAGCCACAACTCCGGTTCGACCGGCAGACGGGCCCGGATCCCCAGCGCCTGCCGATACCCCCGGCCAGACAGCGGCCGATAAAGATCCGCCAGCGCTTTATGGCGCCAACTTGATTTGGCGTGACGCACCAGTAACAGCGCTTTCATGCTTACCCTCCGGCGCTTCCTGCGCCCCATATTCACGGTTACGACGGAATTTTTAGCGCGGCTGGGAACTTCCCGCCAACGCCCCAGTCATAAGCAATAAGTGAATCATCATCTCCCTGCAAATTTTGACGAGTTCGCCAGCCGCCACTTCCCTTGGCGGCTTTTTTTTGCCCGTTTCGCTGCATCCGCAAAAAATGTCCTTCGATTGGGAACTTTGTCTGAACCGCCCAGTCATACCCTGTAAGGAATTCATCATCTCCCTGCAAATTCATTGACGAATTCGTTCACCGCCCTTGGATTGGGCGGTTTTTTTTGCTCTTTTCCCAGCCCCACCCAACTCGGGCAAACAAAAAACGAAAAAAATCGCCCCGGCAGGGAACTCCTGGCCGGGGCGATTGCCTGACTATGCAAGGACATCATCATCTCCCTGCATTTATTGAATGTTGTTTCGCCATCTCACTGAGATGGCGTTTTTTTTGCCGTTTTACGACGCCGCCGCACCGGCGCTTTGCGCGCCACCGCAGGCAGGTTGCGCAGCGAAGGCGGCACCCCACCCTGCTGGGCCTGAGTGACCAAAGCCAGCAGGCGCTGGTCCAGATCCGCCATAAAGGGGGCATAGCCATACTCCCGTTCGGCAATGTCCTGCAGCTTGCGTTCCCAATGCGCCGTCATATCCGGGTAGCTGGCCTGCTCCGGCAAAGCATGAATCAAGCCCTGCCCTGATGGCGTTGAGCGCAGGGTTTTGCCCTCCCGCCGCAACAGCCCCCGTTTGCACAGCAACTCAAGAATCCCCGCCCGGGTAGCTTCGGTGCCCAGCCCATCGGTTTCCCGCAGGATCCCCTTAAGGGTGTCATCCAGCACGAACCGGGCGATCCCCGTCATCGCCTGCAGTAACGTCGCCTCGGTAAAGGCTTTTGGCGGCTCGGTCATGCAATCCTTAATCTCACCACCACGACAGGGCCACTGACTGCCCGGCGCCAGCTCCGGCAACGTGGCACGGGATTCCGCCTCCGGCTTTTTCGGCAGCAAAGCCCGCCACCCCGGCTGGCGCAACACCTTGCCCTTGGCAACAAAATGGCCACTGCCGATGGTGAACACCAGTTTCGACTCGGCGTACTGCGCCGCCGGATAGAACTGCATCAGGTATTGGCGCGCAATCAGTCCATACAGCTTCGCTTCTTTGCCGGACAGGCTGTGTGGCGCCACCGCTTTAGGGGTGGGGATGATGGCGTGGTGGGCGGTGACTTTACTGTCATTCCAGGCCCGGGAGCGACGTTTAAGGTCCGCCCCCGATACCGCGCCATCCAGCTCCGGCAAGCACCGGGCGATGGCCTGAGTCACGGCACCGGCTTCGGCGAAGTGATCTTTAGGCAGGTAACGGCAGTCGGAGCGGGGATAGGTGATCACTTTGTGTTTTTCATACAGCGACTGGGCCAGGGTCAGCACCTCCTGAGCGTTCATCCCGAACGCCTTGTTGGCGTCGATCTGCAACGCCGACAGCGAGTACGGCAGCGGCGCCGCCTGGCTGCTCTCCTTATGTTCGGAGGTCACCACCGTGGCGGGCTGTCCGGCGATCCGCGACGCCACGTTTTCCGCCAGACCGCGGGACAACAAACGGCCCTCCTCATCCAGCCAGCGCTGACACGCCTCGCTGGGCTGCCAACGCGCCCGGATCACCCCACTGTCATGCTCGATCAGCGCATCCAGCTGGTAGAACGGTTTGGCCACAAAGTTGGCGATCGCCTCATCGCGGCGTACCACCAGCCCCAGAACCGGCGTTTGCACCCGCCCGACCGACAACACCCCACGGTAGCCCGCCTGCTGCCCCAACAGGGTATAAGCGCGGGATAAGTTCATGCCATAAAGCCAGTCAGCCCGGGAACGGGCCAGCGCGGACACCGACAGTGGGGCAAATTCGCGGTTGGATTTCATCCCTTTCAGCGCACGGGTGACCGCCGCCGGGTTGAGGTCGCTGATCAGCAAACGCCGGGCCGAGTGGCGTCGGGCGTCATCCAACTTCAGATAATCCAATACCTCGTCCACCAGCAACTGCCCTTCCCGGTCCGGGTCGCCGGCGTGCACGACATCAGTGGCCTGCTTCAGCAGCTTTTTGATCACCTGCAGTTGTTTCGCGCCCCCCTTGCGGGGCTTCAGCTGCCAGTTGTCCACCCGAATGGGCAGGTCTGACAACGCCCAGCGCTGGTACCGTGCGTCATAAGCCTCCGGCTCAACCTGTTCCAGCAGGTGGCCGATGCACCAGGTCACGACGTCTCCATTGCCCACCACAATATGGCCATCGCCGTTTCGGTGGGGCTTAGGCAGCACCGCGGCAATGGCCCGGCCAAGACTCGGTTTTTCAGCAATATAGAGGCGCATGACAATCTCAACGGGAGCGGGATGGCGCTAGCGTACCCCAGCCCCGGCTCAGCTCGCAATCAAACACTGTATAAATGAACAGTCCCCGGACAATCCCCTGCCCACATGGCCAATAAATCGGCAGGCTGACAACTTGGTGTCTGACCCTGCCCCGGCCTCTGCGCCCCTCTGAGCCTTGTTCCGGAACGATTCGCAGGGCAAAATCCAAACCAATCGTTATCCTTTTGGACTTAGGCAATCGCGCACGCTTATGGTGAACCTGGATTGGCTGCAAACCTTCTGCACTCTGGTCGAAACCGGCCACTTCACCCGCACGGCGGAAAAACTGGCGATGACCCAGCCCGGCGTCAGCCAGCAGATCCGCAAGTTGGAGCAGCACTTCGGCCAGCCACTGCTGCTGCGGGAAGGCAAGTCCTTCAGCCTGACGGAAGCCGGTGACCGGGTGTATCACCAGGCGCAGCGCACCTTGTCTCAGCTGGACCGCCTGGAGCGCAGCCTGCAGGCTGACAGCGAAGTGGAGGGGCGGTGCCGCCTCGCCAGCCCGGGCAGCCTCGGCTTGCGCCTCTACCCCGGCTTGCTGGACCTGCAGGTCCGCCATCCGGGCCTTCAGGTGGAGTTTGCCTTCGCCCCCAACGACAGCATTGAGAAGCAGCTGGCCGCAAGGCAGCTCGACCTTGGTTTGATCACCCGGCCGGCCCGACTGCCGGAGCTGTCCAGCCAGAGCTTTGCCGATGAACCCTTGTATCTGGTCACCCCCGCCTCAGTCACGCAGCCGGACTGGGCCACGCTGGAGCAACTCGGCTACATCGACCACCCGGATGGGTCGCACCACGCCGGTTTGTTGCTCAGTGCCAACTTCAGCCAGTTCGAACAGATTGACCAGCTGCCACGACGGGGATTTTCCAACCAGATCGGCCTGATTCTGGAGCCGGTTGCCCGGGGTTTGGGGTTTACCGTATTACCCGCTTACGCGGTTGCCGCCTTCGCCCAACCGGAGCGGATCCGGGCGCACGCGCTGGACAACCCGGTCAGTGAGACGGTCTATCTGGTTAAACGTCGCTATCAGGCCCTGCCCAAACGGTTCAGCCTGATCACCGACACCATGGCGGCCCTGCTTCAGGCGGTCAACTGACCGCTTTGGTAATCGGCAATCGCCTGCTCAATCTCCGCCATGGAGTTCATCACAAACGGTCCCCAATGCACCACAGGCTCACCAATGGGCTGGCCCGCCAGCACCAACAACCCGGCCTGTTCCCCTTCGGGCACACCGAAGGCCAGGGTGTCGCCAGCGCCGAAATAGAGCATCTGGTCCGCCTCAATGCGGCGTCCATCCAGCTCAATCGCTCCCTGATAGAGATAGGTCACCAGGTTGTAGTGAGCTGGCACAGCCAGCGACACATCAGAGCGGGCCTGCAGGTCACCCACCAGCATCGGGACAGCCGGGGCGGTCAGCGGCCCGGTCTGGCCCGCCAGTTCACCACTGATTAAGCGGAAGGTGCTGTGTGGGGCCAGCGCCACCAGCGGAATCACGTCAGACTGGAAATCCCGGTAATCGGCGGCCTGCATCTTCTTGGCTCTGGGCAGGTTGATCCAGATCTGGAAGCCATGCAGCCGACCATCGGTCATGATCGGCATCTCCGAATGGATCACCCCACGGCCCGCGCTCATCCACTGGGCGCCCCCGTCTCTCAACTCCCCCACATTGCCAAGGTGGTCCTGGTGGCGGAAGTGGCCATTAAGCATATAGGTCAGGGTCTCAATACCGCGATGGGGATGGGGCGGAAAGCCACCGACGTAATCCTTGGTTTCATCCGCTTTCAACTCATCCACCATCAGAAACGGGTCCATGCGGGCATCGTTAAAGCCGGCGGTCCGGCGAATTTTGACGCCGTCTCCATCGCTGGTGGGACGGGACGGTTGTACGGCGTTCAGCGGTCGAATGTTCATGGTTGCCTCCTTTGGCTTAGTGCCAGATTACGAGCCACCTTGTCGAAAGTTAATCGCGTAATTTCGACCCAAACATTCTATTTTGTAGAACCTTTGGCGCCAACTAAGTGGAGAAATGCCCCCCTGTCCGTTGACACAACCGCGCCCATTACGGATGGTTAACGGCGAACTCAGGATTGTTCGGCCCCGACCATAAGAGGGAATGTTATGGACAACACGCCAACCCGGTTATCACTGCCTCTGACCGGCGGATGCCTCTGTGGCGCCATCCGCTACCGCATCACCGATGCCCCCTATGACGCGGAGTTCTGCCACTGCCGCCAGTGCCAACGGGCGACGGGGGGCCCGGTAGCAGCCTGGATGGATTTCCGTATTGAGCAGGCTATCTGGGAACAGGGCACACCTCGGGAGTATGCCTCTTCGGATCAGGTTCGCCGTGGCTTCTGTCCTCAGTGCGGAACCGCCCTCACCTATCGCCATACGGGTTACGCCGATCTCCTGACGCTCAGCATCGCCAGCCTTGACCAGCCCGATCAGGTCGCCCCCCGGTATCACCTGCACACCAACAGCCAGTGTCGTTGGCTGACACTGGTGGACGACTCGCCGCGCTATCCGGACTCGCGCGGCTGAATATGTCCATCGACTGGTTTATTCGCTACTGCAGTCAGGCAAGCCGGGAGAAGCCTTGGGCCCGCTACCGCGATCGCTACCTCTGTCCCTGCTGCCATATGCCGACGCTGACTGAGCGGGCACGGTACGAGATTTGCCTTATCTGCTTCTGGGAAGATGACGGCCAGGACAGTGACGACGCCAATGAGGTACGCGGCGGCCCCAACCACGATTACTCGCTGAGCGAAGCACGGGCCAATTTTCGCCGTCACCAGACCATGTACCGCCCTTCTGACCATCATCATTTCAAGCGGGAACGCGCCGCACGGATTCAGAAGATGGCGGTCTACTTTGCCTTTGCCGAAGCGATGCGGCGTGACGATGAACGCCTGTGGGCGGTGGCTCTGGCCGCCACAGAGGCCTATTATCGGCAGCGCTGACGTCACGCCGACCGATACCGCAAACCCGGACTGCCGTGACTCTCCCCTGAACACTCCCCCCCCCCTCCCGACGCTTGCCATCCATAATGCCAGGGCCCCATGCCATAGCTCGGGGTCACGCTATCCTGTCACTCCCCTTTGAATGCCCATCCTGCCCCAAAGACGTCAGTGCGGAGCAAAGCCCCAAAAGCCGAACGGCCACAATGAGGTTTTCGGAAAAGGTCAGTGAGCGCGAACTTAAAGTAAATTAATAATTCCTAATAAGTAGAAGTACCAGAATATACAAAGAAGTCAGGCCACGTTCGACTCTGCCACTATTGATAATCACCAGGAACAATGACCACAAACTATTAATCACATCCAGCCATCCGGCTAAGAAATAAGCAGCATGCGAATGGGCCATTTGAACAATACGCAGACGTTACAAATTGGCGAACTTTAGCCCTTGAACCGGATTGAACTGTATTCTCGAAGTATCTAGTATTAAGGCCGTGTCTCAGGGATGTAACTAAGAGGTTTCATGACCGATCGTATTAATGTCGATTATTTCTACAAAGAAGTGTGTGATTCGGACTATGACTTTATGTTGAAAACCATTAATGGCTTCAATGAGTATTCACTGTCCATTCTCAATACGTTAAGAGAGCTCTCGGAGCCACAGAATAAAGATCGTCAGGAAGCGGTCCAATTGATTCATATGTTTTGTGGCAGCATTGGCCTGTTGGGTTTTGCTGAACAGGCTCATGAGTTGTCGCAGTTCGAAAATCAACTGCGTCAGGGGACTGTGCAATATGATGAGTCCCTGCACAATAATGTCAGTCGATTGGTAAGGGCCGTCAGTACAGAGTTAGATAAGTATCTCTCCATCATTAAACGTCGAAAGGATGTCTGGTGAGCGATGCGGCCTCCCATCATATCGTCATTGTCAATGACGACCCCTTTCAACAGTCGGTGCTGGTGAACCGACTGCAACGACTGGGTCAGTTTCATTGCAGCGCGGTATCGGGTATTCAGAGTCTGTTTTCGACCCGGTATTCTCTGCCGTTGGTGGTGATCATTGATGTCGAACTGGGCCACTTTGGCAATGGCTATGAGCACTGCCAGCAGTTGGCTGAACTGCCGGGCCTTTGCGGCGTCGTGATCTACAGTGCCTGCAGCGATGACATCGCTCACTCAGTGCACAACCTGTTCCAGAGCAGCGGGATCCGCAATGTTTGTAACCTGAGCAAAAGCCTGCCTCTGCACCACCTTCTGGAGCGGATTAATGCGTTCACAACCCGCCAGCAAGGCCCGAAGAAAGTTGACGCAAGCGTACCGTATCCGGATTTCCACCAGCACATCACCCTGGCGTTTTATCAGCCTCAATATTCCACGGACGACAGAGTCACAAGCTTCGAGGTGTTGGCAAGATTTAAGGGGCCACACGGCCAGATCCTGATGCCCAATCAAGTGATCCCACAGTTGATCGCCAACGGTGAGATCACCGCATTCACCTACCGATTCATTGGCCAGACCCTTGAAGAGGTTAACCGCCACACCCGCAGTCAACCCAGGCTCTCCTTTAATATCGATTACCGCAGCCTGGAGGACGCGCACTTTGCCAGCCGGGTTATCCAGATCATCAAACAGCAAGGTTATCCGTGCGGCCGGATCACGCTGGAAGTCACCGAGACCGGTTTCAGCAGAGACAATATCACCTATCAGAATTTGATCGGCTTCAGATTAGCTGGAATCAGCATTTCCATTGACGATTTCGATCTGTCACAGGCCACCGTGGATGAGTTTCTGGAATTCCCTTTCAATGAAGTTAAGTTTGATAAAAGCATGCTAAAGCGTGCTAATGAAGAGAATAAGGTTCGCCAACTGATTTTGCGTTTCTGCCAAACCTGTCAGAGTCTCGGGACCCGAGTGGTATTTGAGGGAATTGAACAGGAGCAGGATAAATTGACGGCAATAAGCTTAGGGGCAAACAGACTACAGGGATACTGGTATCAACCACCCATTCCCGTCAACCAGGCCATAAAGTTTTTTAATGTTGAATAAGGAGCCGTCATGGATAAAGACGTATTTCTGATTGAGGATGACACCATGTCCTCCTCATTGATTAGCCACTTTTTTGTGCGTCATGGTTATCGGGTCACCACATTCAGTGACGTAAGCTCCGCCATGCTTAAATTGAATAACGTGACACCTCGCTGCATCATTCTCGACCTGGAGCTGAATAGCGATGCGCCACTGGATAACATCGCAAAAATTCGGTTGTTGTCATCCGCGTTCCTGATCGTCTTCTCCTCCTACCGACGTTTCGACATTGAAACCCTCGCCTACCAGGGCGGCTGTGACCAGTACATCTCCAAAGATCGGGGCCTGATCCCGCTGCTGCATACCGTTAACCAGATCTCCGTGGGCAGCGACCCGCAGCATATGGCGGCCAACGACAAACTGTGGCTGTACGACAACGGACTGGTGTTCGACTACACCAACCGCACCATCATGTTTGAGGACCGTACCGCCAATCTGACCCGCATCGAAGCGCGCACGCTGTCGGTGCTCTCCTCCAGCGCCAACCGCACCATGAACCGCGATGTTCTGACCCGAAGCACCACCGGACGCGACTTTGACGGCATCAGCCGCAGCGTTGACCTGACCGTCTCTAAGATCCGGGGCAAGATACGTTCACTCGGAATCAAGAATGAAATGATCGTCACGGTCCAGTCGATGGGCTACCAGCTCAAAGCCATCTGCCAACTGTCGGAAAGCGTCCACCTCAATGACCAAAATGCGCATTGAAAAGTTCACCCTGGCGGTGTTTGCCACGTCGCTTCTGCTCATTTACATCCTGGTTGTGGTGTACCTGTTGGAGATACGGGTATCAAGCAACACCTCCGCCCTGATCGAGGAGCGCATCGAGATCCCCTATCTGACGGAGAAGTTGCGATACGACTCCACTCGCCTGACCAAGCACTCCTTCCTGTATCTGGCCACGGGTGACATTGGCCACCTTGCCCGGTTTAACGCCATTGTTGCCATTAAAACGGGGCAAGCCCCCCGCAGTGTCGCAGAGATGCGTCCGTTTCTGGTGCACGACGAACAAGCCAAGATTGGCGCGCTGCAGTCTGGCCAATACACCGACAGTGAACTGATCGACATGAACCGCTTTAACGCCGATGAACGGGTCCTGTTGGCCACTATCATCGCGACAGAGACCGAGTTGTTCGAAATGGAGCGCGACGCCATGACCTCCCACCGTCGTGGCACCATGGCATTAGATACGGTGCTCGCCATCTACTCCTCCGACCAACATCGGGCCCTGAAGCAGCAACTGGATGCCACCATTGCGCAGTTTGACACGCTGGCCAGCGCTCGGGTGCAGGCCAATCAGGCGCACTCGGAACAGCTGGCCAAGTGGTTGAATATTCTGTTCCTGCTCGTGGTGCTGATCAGCAGTTTTGTGTTCTGGCTGGGCGGTTACCTGATCGTCCGCAATCTGAGCAAACCCATCTCGAAGCTGTCCCGGGCGATCAAGATCCCCGACACTCGCCAGCGCCTGACCCGAATCAAGCGGATAAAGAGCGATTTCGTTGAGGTGGATTACCTCTGTTCGTCCGTGCTGTATGGAATGATGGACAACGAAAACCTGATCGACAGCCTCAGAGAGCAGAGAGACAAGAATCAGGCACTGACCGCCAGGGCCAATCACGCGAACCAGGCCAAATCACTGTTCCTGGCCAATATGAGCCATGAGATTCGCACCCCACTGAATGGCATCAGTGGTTTTGTCTCGCTGCTGAAACGCACGCGATTGAGTCAGGAACAACGCGAGTACGTGAACCATTGTGCCAATACGGTCAACAATCTCACCGGCATCATTGGCGACATTCTCGACTTTTCCAAGATCGAATCCGGCGAGATGGTACTCGAGAATGCCGTCATCGATGTGTTGCCACTGCTTCACGACGTCTATTCGATGGTGCAAAACCAGAACCTGGCCCACCACAACGACATCCGTTTCGACATTGGGGCCATGCCACAAACCCTGTATGGCGACGAAGTTCGGTTAAAACAGGTTTTGGTTAATCTGCTCTCTAACGCCATTAAGTTCACCCAGTACGGTCAGATCCGGCTGACCATGGCGGTACCGGATGGACACACCCTTGAGATCACCGTCAGTGATACCGGCATTGGCATGTGTCCCTCCAAGCTCGAGCACATCCGCAAACCGTTTGAACAGGCTGACCTGTCCATCACCAAAGAGTTTGGCGGTACGGGGCTGGGCATCCCCATTATTGAGCGCATTGCCAACCACATGGGGGGAAGCCTGGAGATCGAGAGCGCTGAAGGCCAGGGCACCACCTGCCGGGTAACCGGTCAGGTCAAGGTACCCACCAATGCCTCGACCTTTGCCGCGCAGTCCCATTGTCATCTGCACATTCTCTGTCTGCACCCGAACCCCAGGGTTATCGCCCAACTGGCGGAGCAGTTCGCCAACATCACCCTGGCGGGCTTCCATACCTCAATGGCGCAAGCGCAGCCCATTCTGGAGAGCCAACAGATGGTGATTGTGTTGTGCAGCCAGGAATACATCGACGACATCCAGCCCTATCTGGCGCACCCGAGTTTTCAGCGACTCTACCTGCTGCCAGACCGCACACCGAACGACGGCATTCCCCCCTGCCGCCACAACAAACTCGAAGTGCTGCAGACCTTACCGCCCCACCCCTTTTACTTTCTGCGTAACATCGATCCGGCAGCCAGCTGCTGCGAATCCGACAACATCGCTCAGCCGCTCAACCTGTTGTTGGTCGAAGACGTCGACATCAATCGTTTGGTGATGAAGCGGTTGCTGAAGAAGATGGGAGCGCAGGTGCATCTTGCCTGTAATGGACAGCAGGCCGTCGAGCGGGTTCGCGCCGAAGGCGACACCTTCGATGCCATTCTGATGGACATCCATATGCCGGTGATGGATGGCATTGAAGCCACCCGTCAGATCCGCGCCCTTAACCCTTCGATGCCGATAATCGCGCTGACCGCAAACATCACCCGGGAGATGCGGGCAACCTGCCAACAAGCCGGATTTCACGATTTCCTCACCAAACCCTTTAAGGAGCAGGAGTTGCTTGAAGTGCTTAACCAAATCCACATCTGACGCCATCCGATGACCAAAAAAAGCCGGGCTTATGCCCGGCTTTCCTTACGCTTATGCCTGTGCAGGCAATGCGGTGTCCGACGCGCTCCGGCGTCGTCCGGTCAGGCGGTACACCACCAGATAAAGCACCGGCAACACCACCAGGGTCAGCAATGTCGAGGACACAATGCCGCCAATCACCACGGTCGCCAACGGCCGTTGTACCTCAGCGCCGGTGCCGGTGTTCAGCGCCATGGGCACAAAGCCGAGACTGGCCACCAGTGCCGTCATCAGCACCGGGCGAAGACGAGCACTGGCACCGGTTTGCACCGCGTCAAGCAACGCCATGCCCTGCTGCTTGAGCTGACGAATAAAGGTCAGCATCACCACGCCATTCAGCACCGCAATGCCGGACAGGGCGATAAAGCCGACCGCCGCCGAGATCGACAGCGGCATATCCCGAACTACCAACGCCAGAACACCACCGGTCAGGGCCAAAGGCACACCGGTGAAGATGATCAGCGAATCGCGCATGGAGCCAAAGGCACTGTAGAGCAGGCCAAAAATCAGCAGCAGGGTCAGCGGCACCACGATGGCAAGGCGTTGACTGGCGGACTCCAGTTGCTCGAAGGTGCCACCGTAGGCCAACCAGTATCCCGGCTCCAGTGCCAACTGTTCAGACATCTGTTGCTTGGCCTCAGCGATAAAGCCGCCAAGGTCACGCCCCTCGACATTGGCGGTCACAACCACGTGCCGCTTGCCGTTCTGGCGGCTGATCTGATTGGGCCCCTGGATCTGCCGCACTTCGGCCACCTCCCCTAATGGCACATAGCTCAGGTCCGGGTTCAGTTCTGCAGGCAACGCGATGGGCAGGTTGGTCAGGCCCTTGAGGTCGGCCCCCAGAGGCTGGTCAAGTCGCACCACCAGCGGGAAGCGACGGTCCCCTTCAAAGATCAGTCCGGTCTGCACCCCGGCGATGGCGGTTTGCACCGAAGCCTGCACATCGGCAACGGTCAACCCCAGTAGCGCCAGGTGGTTGCGGTCCGGCTCCACGGACAGCATCGGCAAACCGTCCAGGGCCGCCACCCGCACGTCCTCCGCGCCGGGGATCCGTTTCAGGATCTGTTCCGCCCGTTCCCCGGCTGCCAGCAGCGTATCGAGATCATCCCCATAGATGCGCAGCGCCACGTCCGTTCGCACACCGGCGATCAGTTCGTTAAACCGCATCTCGATGGGTTGGGTAAACTCGTACTGGTTGCCCGGCACCGATTCCGCCAGTGCCCGCAACTCCTCCAGCAGCTGGACTTTGGTCTTGTCCGGCTGGGGCCACTGTTGGCGGGGTTTGATGATCAGGAAGGTGTCCGCCACGCTCGGCGGCATGGGGTCGGTGGCGACCTCCGGGGTACCAATCTTGGAGAACACCCGTTCGATCTCCGGCATCTCCGCCAGCACCTGTTCCAGCTTGCGCTGCATCAGCACCGACTGGTCCAGGCCGGTGCCCGTTACCCGCAAGGCATGCAGCGCAATGTCACCCTCGTCCAGTTGGGGCAGGAACTCGCTGCCCATCTGGCGAAACTGCTGCACCGACAGCGCCAGCAGAGCGAGCGCCAGCACCACCGGCACCAGCGGCCATTTGAGCGACCGTTTCAGCAGCGGCTCATAGAGCCAGCGGGCGCCACGCATCAGCCCATTTTCACGCTCATTGATGCGCCCTTTCACAAACAGGGCAATGGCGGCAGGCACAAAGGTGATGGCGAAGATCAGCGCCCCCAGCAGGGCCGCCACCACGGTAAAGGCCATGGGGTGGAACATCTTGCCCTCAACCCCGGACAGGGCAAAGATCGGCAGATACACCAGCATAATAATCAACACGCCAAACACCGCAGGCCGGAACACCTCTTTGGTGGCCTCAAACACCACCTTCAGGCGCTCCTCCAGTCCCAGCAAACGGCCGTGGCTGTGCTGGGCCATACCAAGCCGGCGCAGGCAGTTTTCCACCACAATCACCGCGCCATCCACGATCAGGCCGAAGTCGATCGCCCCCAGGCTCATCAGGTTGCCGGACACCCGATTACTGGCCATGCCAGTGATGGCAAACAGCATACTGAGCGGAATCACCAGAGCGGTGATCAACGCGGCCCGGATATTGCCGAGGAACAGGAACAGCACCACGATCACCAGCACCGCCCCTTCAAACAGGTTGGTCTGTACCGTGGCGATGGTTTTCTCCACCAGGTCCGTGCGGTCGTAGACCGGTTCCGCCACCACGCCCGGTGGCAAACTGGCGTTGACCTCCTGCAGACGTTGGCCGACCGCCTTAGCCACCACGCGGCTGTTCTCGCCCATCAGCATAAAGGCGGTGCCCAGTACCGTTTCCTCCCCATTCAGGGTGGCGGCACCGGTACGCAGCTCTTTGCCATAGAACACCCGCGCCACGTCACGCACCCGAACGGGCGCATCGTCCCGCTTGGCCACCACCACATCGGCAATGGCCTCAAGGCTGTCCAGTTGGCCCGGCGACCGCACCAGCCACTGTGCGCCATTGCGCTCGATGTAGCCGGCACCGGCGTTGAGGTTGTTGCGCTCCAGCGCGGTGATCACATCCTGAATGGTGACCTTAAACGCCAGCAGGTTACCCGGAATGGGGGCCACCTGATACTGACGCTCATAGCCGCCGATGCTGTTGATCTCAGTGACGCCAGGCACCTGCACCAGCTGAGGCCGGATGATCCACTCCTGAATGGTGCGCAGATCCTCCGCGTTATAGGGGGTGCCATCCGCTTTCACCGCCCTGGGCTCAGCACGGACGGCGTAGGTGAACACTTCGCCCAGGCCACTGGCAATGGGGCCCATCATCGGCTCAATGCCTGCGGGCAGTTCGGCGCGAACCCCCTGCAGGCGTTCGCTGATCTGCTGTCGTGCCCAGAAGATGTCGGTACCCTCTTCAAACACCACAGTGACCTGAGACAAGCCGTAACGGGAGATGGAGCGGGTGTAGTCCAGCGCCGGGATCCCGGCCATGGCGTTCTCCACCAGATAGGTGATGCGCTGTTCCGACTCCAGCGGCGAATAACCCGGTGCTGCGGTGTTGATCTGCACCTGCACATTGGTGATGTCCGGCACCGCATCAATGGGCAGCTTGAGCGTGTTGTACACCCCGACACCGGCAATCAGCAGGGTCAGGGCCAACACCAGAAAGCGCCGTCGCAATGCGAAAGCGATAATGCTGTCGATCATAACGGGGCTCCTAGTGGTTGTGGCTGGCAGCGTCTTTCATCACATCCGCAAGCAGCAGGTAGCTGTTGCGGGTGACGTACTCGGTGCCGGGCCGGATCCCGCCGAGCACCTCGACATAACGGCCATCGTTACCGCCCAACTCCAGCATCCGTACCTCAAACGTATTGCCGAAACGACCAAACACCACGTCCATGTCGCGGAAGCGCTGCAGTGCCTCCACACTCACCGCCATCGGTACTTGTCGCTGTTCGGTCAACACTTCGGCCTGAACGTGCATGCCCGGCCGCCACTGGCCATCGGCATTATCGATCACCGCTCTGGCGCGGGCGATGTGCCCGCCGGTCATGGTCGGGGCGATGTAGCTGAGGGTGGTTTGCACCCCATCGTGTCCCGCTTCGGCATCGTGCATGGTAAGAACGCTGAGGGGCATGCCCACCCGCAACTTCTCCAGCACATTGGGGAACGCCGAGAGGTCGACCCACACCTGAGACAGGTCGGCCAGCTCCAGCAGCGCGCCGCCACGGGTGTGGTCCCCCTGATTCAGTTTAAGTGCGGTAATCTCCCCATCGGCCGGCGCCCTAACGGGATACTGCTGCAGCGTGTCGCTGCTGCGCACCGTGGCTACGGTGTCGCCCTTTTTGACCTGCTGGCCGATGCTGACGTGGAGGGCTTCGATGATGCCGTCATAGGGGGCAGAAACCGAATAGACCCGGTCCTGCACCGGCTGCACCACCCCGAACAGAGTCTCGGTAAAGCGCAACTGCCGGGGGGCAACCACTGCAGTCTCCACGCCGGAAAGCGCCAGCAATCGCTCGGAGATGGTGGTACGCCCCTCATGCGACTCGTAGTCCCAGTGGTAACGTTCGCCCGCCACCTCCGCCTCGATGGCGACATCAAAAGAGTGGGGTTCGCTGACCACCTGTTGTGAAACCAGATAGTCACCCTCAGCGACAAAACTGAGCCGTTCGGTCTGGCCGCCAAGTCGGGCCAGCTCCACCGCCACCTGCCACTGATCCGCAGACAACCGCTGACCATCACGGTAGGCATACACCCGCATCTCTGGCGGAATGCCCTGTTCAACAATGGTGATTTCAAGGGCAATGTCGCCCTGCTCCAGCAGTGTCCCGCCGTTGGGGCCCTTGGCGGCCTCTTCAGCATGCTGGTCATCGTGACCATGATTGCCCCCGGCCAACGTCGCCATGGGCATAACAGCAGTGGCAGCCAGCATCAGCAACGCCGCCGCACGGGAAAAAGTAAAAGTCATGATTCGGTCTCCAGCGACGAAGAGGATGGGGCCAAGGCTTGGCCGGTCAGGCGTTCCAGTTCCAACAGTTGCAGCCAGATGGCATGCAGCGCGTCGATGCGCTGTCGTTCCAGATCAAACTGGCGGGATTGCGCCGCCAGCAGCGACTGCACATTTTGCTGTCCGGTTTGATAGGCCTTCTGCACCTGCTGCAGCCACTGTTGAGCCAGGGGCAATAAGGTGTGGTCCAACGCGGTGACCTTATCGGTCTGGGCTTGCAGCGACTGGTATACCGCCATCAGTTGCACCCGCAACTCCCCCCGCAGCAGCTGCTGCTGTTGCGCCAGTTGCTGTTCCGCCATTCGGGCGGCCAACAGGTTGCCCTGGTTGGGATGGCTGAGCTGCAGTGGCACATCCAGTGAGAAAACCAGTCCGGTATCGTTGCTGGCTTCATCACGCTTAACCCCCACACCCAGATTGAGATCCCACTGTCCATTGGCCTCAGCCAGCCGGCTCTGGGCCGCGGCAGCGTAGCCCTGCTCCAGCAACAACAGGTACTGAGGCGCCTGGTTGACCGCATCCAGTACCGCGGCCAGGGCCGGAACCGTTTTCGGCTGTCGCAGCCTGCCTTGTGCCCGTTCAAAACGGGGCTCGGCGGCCCACATCGCCGCGAGGCGGTAGCGTGCCAACTCCGCTTGCCGTTGCAGCTGACGGTGCTGCAGTTGCGACTCCGCCAATTGCAGGGCCATACCGGAAACGTCGGCCTGCTGCACAGCCCCCGCCCGACTGCGGGCCTGGATACGTTGCAGCGCGTCCTGCTCCAACGCCATCCGCCGCTCACTCCAGTCGAGCAGCGTTTGCACATGCAGCAACCGGTAGTAGCGTCGGGTGGCTTCTGCCAATACTTCAACCCGTTGCTGCTCATAGGATTGCTGCATCTCTCGCTGCTGCGCGTCCGCTAACTCGATACGGCGTTGACGCTTGCCACCCAACTCAATCAACTGACTGATCGCCAGCGTGGTTTCAGCGCCACTGAAACCACTGGCTTCGCCACTGCCCAGCACGTTTTCGACGGACAGGCTCAGGTTGGGATTGGGCCGGATCCCCGCCTGCAGCGCCTGCGCTTCTGCAATACGCTGTTGATGGGGAAATAACTGAAGCTGTGGGTGGTGCAGCAGGGTTTGCTCCATCACGGTACTGAGGCTGACGGTGTCCGCCCGAACGGGGGCCCCCCAAACAACGCCAACGGCAGATATCAGCCACAGCGCAATCCCACCACAGCGATTCCCCTGGGGACGCCACAGGCGTTTGAGACTGCCGAACTGCGGCACCCTCGATCGATTTTTCGTAAACATAACGACTCCAAACGCCGGTATGGCGACGGCCATACCGGAAAACAAACACAGGATTACGGAGGTGTGTTCAGGCGTTCGGAGGGGGGATAGGCGGTGCCGCCCGACGATCGGGGCGATTATCGGATACGGTCAGGAAAGGGTTGCCTTCCGGACGGGCCAGATGAAGGCGGTACTCTGTGGGTGGATGGCAAGGCAGATGAGAGTGCGGCGTGTGCTCATGGTCGCCGGTGGCCACATCCATCAATGGGGCCAGCTTGGCCTCCCCACCGCTTTCCGGGTGGCAGTGCACCACATTGGCACCCAATGGGTGCCCAGCTCCCGGGTATTCCACTGCCGCAGTCAGGCAACTGGCAAACAGCTGGGACAACGCCAACACCATCAACAGCGGCAGGCTGATTGCCCGTCGCCATGCCGATGATGTTTTGCGTAAGCGGTGCACCGTGTCGACTCCTGTCTGCGCCAATTGCACTGGTTTCTGGCCGCTATTAAATCGGGTTTTATTCGGCCTTTCAACGGCTTTGTTCACCACAATGAGACATCAGCACACCTTTGGCGCAACGTCTCGCTTACACCGTGCTGGCCTGTCGCTGTATCGGCCCGCGGATTTGGTCTACGCTGGCGCTGTACTCATCGCAATGCAAAGGAGAGCCGCGATGCAACCAAGGATAGGACAAACCTTATGGGGAGAAACCGGCTCCGGCCAGCTGGCCCGCCTGCCCTTTCTGGTGCTCACTATGGGCCTGCTTCTGCTGCTGATGGCGCTGGGCTATGCCATCAGCGAGCGGGTTCGGCATTACGCGCAGCACCACCCCACCGCCCCCGACCAACTGACCGAACTGACCGCCGCCCTGACCGGTCCGGGGGTGATACTGGCACTGCTGGCTTTGCTGTTGATCACCCTGACGGGCCTCAACCTGATGAGCAAACGCTTGCGCCATATGGGGCTGCCAGGCTGGCCAACCACGGTGGCCCTGTGTTTGCTCACCATCGCCATCGGCTATGGATGGTCCCTCCCCGGGGCCAATGGATTTCAGCTTTTGGTCTGGCTGGTTCTGGTTTTGACACCGGGGCAATGGTTCCGACATCAATCCTCTTCATCCGCCAACTAGTAATCATCAACTCAAAGCGTTTGATTTATCGCCATTAATTCCCGCACCATATTTGCGGATTATTTTTTGCGCGACCCTGCGCGACAGGATACGTTTTTCCAATCCGGCAAGGAGATGCCGATTTGCCCTGGCAGCACGGCGCCACTCCCCCGACTTCCCCTATCGACAAAGAGACAATTGCCATGAGCGTCTCCTTCTTAAATATTGGCCGACTCGGTACCTTGCTGTGCCTCTGTTTGCCGTTTACCGTCAGCGCCGAAGCGGGTGATGACACCTATGCGGATCACCTTTATCTGGGTGCCAAAGCCGGCTGGAGCCACTACCACAACGGCTGCGAGTCGGGTGCCAGTGACTGTGATAAGGATGACCTGGGCTGGGGCGCCCAACTGGGTTATCAATTCAGTCCCAACTGGGCGGCTGAACTGGAATACCTGGACTTTGGCCAGGCTGAGGCCACCTACCCCTTTACCTATCCGCACGGCACCTACACCGGAAGCCAGCGGGGCTGGGCATTATCAGCCCGGGCCAGCCTGCCCGTGACCGAACAGGTCGAGCTGTTCGGCAAGCTTGGCGCCCTCTACTGGCAGGGCAAGGTTGAAGGGCCTACCCCCACCCGCAAGGACGAGGGCTGGGCTCCGGTTGCTGAAGTCGGCCTGGGCTACCGTTTTAGCCAACGCTGGCAGCTTAATCTGGCCACCCAATACGGTGATGGCGTTGGCAGCGATGAGTTGGGTGGCAGCAACCTGTGGCTGACCACCATCGGCGTACAGTACCGCTTTGGGGCCGACCGAACGCGCGCCGTTCAGCCCACCCCCACTCCCCCACCTGGCCCTGTGGTGCTGCCTGCCCTGCACCGGGAACTCCACTTCGGTTTTGACAGCAGCGAGCTGACTGACCTCTCCCCCCTGTCCGACATTATCGAGCGATTGCTGCGTTACCCCGATGCTCAGGTGTTTATCCAGGGCTTTGCCGATTCGACCGGCCGCTCCCAATACAACCTTTCACTCTCACATCGTCGCGCCCAGGCGGTGGCCGATTATCTGCAGAGCCAGGGCGTCGAGCCTGACCGAATCCGTATTGAAGACTTTGGCGAGCGCCTGCCGGTGATCGACAACGCCACCGCAGAGCACCGCGCCCAGAATCGGCGGGTACACCTTTACATTCCAGGCATGGAGGTCGACCAATGAACCGCCCCCTGACCCTCACAATCCGCAGCGTAATCCTGCTGCTGGGCCTGATGCTGTCGGCCTGTAATGGCAGCCATTCCGGCTTTCCTTCTGCCGGTTGTGGCCAACCTGATAACCCTTGTGCCCCCCATCTGGTGGCGCTGGAGATCACACCCTTCGATCAGACCTTGGACGTTGGGGTCACTCAACCCTACCGCGCTGTCGCGATCTACAGCGACGACCGCAAAGCCGATGTCACCGCTGAGACGGCCTGGCAAGTCATTGACGGCAACGTCGCCAGCATCGACACCAGTGGTCTTCTGGCGTCACTGGCAGTGGGTGAAACCCGGGTTAGGGGCGAGTTCGATGGCGTCACCAGCGAGGCGTCGTTGGTGGTCGTCAATAAGACACTGCAAAGCCTGCGGCTCACCCCCGTTGAAAGCCTCACTCTGGTTGGACTGACGCAACAATATGAGGCGTTGGCGCTGTATCAGGACGGCAGCGAACACCCCATCACCGATGTCGCACAATGGACGGTTGCAGACAGCGCCGTAGCCAACCTCATCGGTACCGGTCGGGTTAACGCACTGGCCACCGGTGATACTCAGGTGATCGTCAGTTGGAAAGAGGAACAGCAGAGTGCCCGTCTGGTTGTGCTGGACGCGGAGCCGGTCGCACTGGAGGTGACACCCAGCGATGCCTCCATTCCACTGGGAACCAGCATACAGATGCACAGCGCGCTGATATTGGCTGAACAGCAGCGGATCGACGTCACCAATGAGGTGGTCTGGGCCCTGGATGCGCAGTATCTGGAAGCGATGGATGAAGCCAACCATCCCGGCCTGGTAAAAGGCATTGCTGTTGGTCTGGGGATGCTCGAAGCGACGCTGACATTACCCAAACAGTCTTTCGGTGTGGTGGCCGGCATCAACGTGACCGATGCCTCCGTCACCGCCCTTCAGTTAACGCCGGTCGATGGAGTCTATCCCGCCGGCACCACCGGAACCTATACCGCGCTGGCCTACTACAGTGATGGCCACACCCGCGACGTGACCCGCGAAGCGATCTGGCGCAGCAGCGAGGCCGACGTGGTTCAGATGGTCAATGCCGGCTCCGAGGCGGGCGACGCCGTCGCATTGCAGCCGGGTAACAGCCAGATCCAGGCCAGTTTTGGCGGCGTAGAGGCGACCACGGGGGTCACCATCACCGATGCGGTATTGACCTCGATTCAGGTCTCCCCCCCGGTGGCCAGCGCGCCCGTTGGTGTCAGTGTCGCCTATCAGGCGCTGGGTGTGTTCAGCGATGGCCACATCCAGGACCTGACCCGGCGGGTCAGTTGGCAGAGCAGCGATGTCAGTGTGGCGGAGTTCTCCGGCAGCGGCGCGCTGGCCAACCGCACGCTGGCGCTCAAGCCCGGCAGTACCACCATCACGGCCCGCGTCGCCGGACTGGAAGGTGAAGCGGTGCAAACGGTCACCGATGCGATGCTAGAGTCGCTGCAGATAAGCCCGGCTCAAATCGAGCTGCCGGTTGGCGTCGAATCCCGGTTGCACGCGATTGCACGTTACACCGATGGCCATGAAGAGACGGTCAGTGAACGCGCGTCCTGGAGTACCGCTCAGCCCGAAAAACTTTGGCTCGTTGCCGCAGGCCCCGACGCGGGCGGCATACAAGGTCAAAGGCCCGGTACCGCCACCGTTGAAGCCGCATTTGGTGGCTTATCCGCCAGTGCCGAGGTCACCCTCTCCGAGGCGGAGCCGGTCGCGCTGACGGTAACCCCGTCCCTGGCCGCCACCCCCATTGGACGTACCCAACCGTTCCAGGCCCTGCTGAGCTATACCGATGGCTCGGTACGGGACGTGACCCAGTTCAGCCAATGGCAAAGCGACCAACCCACCCTTGCTACCGTCGGAAGTCGCGGTGGTGCCGCTGGGCTGGCTCAGGGACACGCCGTGGGCGACGCCACCCTTCAGGCCAGCTATCAGGGCCTGAGCGGCAGCGGTAAGCTGTCCGTCACCGATGCGGTGGCGGAATCCCTCAGTATCACCCCCTACCGGGCCAGCACCCTGATTGGCGGCCAGGTCGGCTATACCGCCAGCGCGCGTTTCAGCGATGGCAGCGACCATGACGTGACCACAGAAGTGAACTGGCAAAGCCAATCCAGTGCCATTGCGGTGATCGATGCCACTGGCCAGGCAACGGGTTTGAGTGCCGGCTCTGCGGACATCCTGGCTTCGCTTCCCGGCACCCTGCTGGAGGCTGATGCCAGCCTGACCGTCCTGAGCCCAACCCTGTCACTGGTGTCGCTGCAGGTGTTTCCCTATCGGGACAGCGTTCTGATCGGCGACAGCCTCGCCTTTGAGGCGGAAGCGATATTCAGTGATGGCAGCAAGCAGCGTGTGACCGAACAGGTTGTCTGGCGTTCCTTATCCACCAACGCCGTCATCAACAGCACTGGCGTGGCGGAAGGTCTCACCGAGGGACAGGCCACCATCCAGGCCGCATTGGGCTATCAGGGGCAGCTGCATCAGGCGCAAGCCAGCCTGTTTGTGCTGGCACCAACCGTATCGATCAGAGAGTTCTCTCTGGCGCCCTTCCGCGCTTCGGTTCTGGTTGACGGCACTCAGCCCTATACCGCGACCTTAACCCTTGAAGATGGCACCCGTCTCGATGTCAGCGATAAGGTCGGCTGGCAATCCGGCGAAGCCGCAACGGCCACCCTGACTCAACAAGGTGTGGCCACCGGCCATCGCGGCGGCGCAACTCAGGTGCAGGCCAGCTTTGGTCTCAATGGCGTGTTGTATCAGGCTCAGGCCGAGTTGTGGGTGACCGAAGAGAGTGTGTCGATTACCGCGCTTCAGGTTCGCCCCGGGCAAACCGATCTGCTGCTGGGCAGCGGCATCAGCCTTCAGGCCTATGCCCTGCTGGACGACGGCAGCGAACAGGAGGTCTCCTCAGACGTCAGCTGGCAGTCGGGGGACCCCGACATTGCCAGTGTGGCGCCGGGTGGCCACGTCATTGCCAATGGGGTTGGTGAAACGGTGATCACGGCAACCCGGGCTTATCAGGGCCGACTGTATCAGGCGCAAGCCTATGTTCGGGTGAAGGCACCGGAGGTGCAGCTGCTGGCACTGGACCTGAGCCCCAGGCAACAAACCATTCTGGTCAACGGCACCGCGGCCTACCGCGCCACGGCATTGATGGATGACGGGCGACGCATCGACGTCAGCGACCAAGTACAGTGGTCCATCGATGACACCACGGTTGCCGCGCAGTTGGCCAGTGACGGTCAGTTCCTGGGCTTGAAGGATGGGGAAACCACCATCCAGGCCCGCTACCAGTACGCCGGGCAAAGCTACCTTGGCGTGGGCCAGCTAAAAGTGCTGGGGCCAATGGTCAGCGTCGTATCGGTAGAGATTGTGCCTTCGCAACTGAAAATGCCGGTTGGCAGCACCCGCCAGCTCTATGCGACGGCCCGGTTTGATGATGGCTCGGTGGTCGATGTGTCCGACACGGCCATCTGGAGCCCGGGCAATGACGCCATTGCAAAGGTGGACAGCACCGGATTTGTGTACGGCGTTAAAACCGGCCGTACCCCCATCAACGGCGCCGTCAATGTGGGCTCCTGGGTGAATGCCTCGATCAATGCCACCATTACCGACCCGAACGATACCGTCAGCACCGTGCGCTATACGCCCGATAACCAAACCATCCTTAAGGACGGCCTGCTGCAGTTGAACGCGACCGCCATCTGGGTGGACGGCACTGAGGTGGATGTGACGGCGGATGCGGTTTGGGAGGCGTTTGATCCCACCATCGCGGTACTGACGGATCTGCCCGGCCAGGTTCGCGGTATCGCTGAGGGCGTGGCCGCCTTCCGCGGCCAATACACCGTTGGCAACCGAACCTACGCTGGCACGCTGGAAGTTACGGTGAAAGGCAGTGCGGTCACCATCACCGGGATCCGGATCGAGCCCGATGCCCCCACAATTCAGGTGGGCGCCATCCAGCCATTAACGGCGACGGCGGAGCTCAGTGACGGCACCGAGGTGGCGATCACCCAATACGCTGCCTGGATCTCCAGCGACAACCGGGTTGCCACGTTCAGCGGTGCCGATGGCGTGGTGTATGGACTCGAGGAGGGAAGCGCCACGCTCTCCGCGCAGCTCAACCTCTCTGGCGTCAGCTATCGGGGGCAGACCACCGTCACTGTGGTGGAACGGACCCGAGCCTTTGAGCCGCAATAGGACAGCAACAAACAAAACGCCCCCGCTTAGGGGGCGTTTTTTCTGCCACTGTCGGTCACTTCACCGACGCGGAGATCATCGCCCTTAGTGCTGCGGGCCGCACCATCTTGGCCATATAGCGATAGCCCCGGCTCTCCACCTCTTCCACCAGCTCTTTGCGGGTATCAGCAGTGATCAGGATACCGGGCAGCTCCGCACCGTACAGCTTGCGAATGCCATCCATCGCTTCCAGACCACTTTGGCCATTATCCAGGTGGTAATCCGCCAGCACGATGTCGGGGGCAAACCCCTTCAACCCCAGTCGAATCCGGGCATCGGCCAGATCCTTGGCGGTCACCACCTTGCACTGCCAGCGCTTCAGCAAACTCTCCAGGCCCGCCAGAATCGCCTCCTCGTTATCAATGCACAGCACCTTCACCCCCTGCAGTGGCGCGGTACGCACCGCACTGACCCGGGTGGCCTGTACCTTGTAGCGGGCCAGCGGTACCGTCACTGAGAACATCGATCCAATCCCCAGGCTGGAGCGCACCTTAAGCGGGGTATTGAGAACCTTGGCGATGCGGTCCGCAATCGCCAGACCCAGGCCCAGACCGGCACGCTCACCCTGCCCCTCGACCTGGCGAAACTCCTTAAAGATCTCCTCGACCTGATCATCGGCGATGCCGCAGCCGGTGTCGTACACCTGGATCTCCACCGCATCACCACGGCGACGACAGCCCAGCAGCAGCGTACCGGAATCGGTGTAGCGCAGAGCGTTGGTGAGGAAATTCTGCACCAATCGACGCAGCAGATTGGGGTCGGTGTCCAGGGTCAAATCCCGCAATCGATGACGGAAGGTCAGCCCTTTGTTGGCCGCCATCGCGGAAAACTCCACAGTCAGGGGTTCCAGCACCGTGGCCAGGTTCACCGCCCGACGCTCCACGGTCATGGTACCGGCGTCCAGCTTGGAGATGTCCAGCAGGTCAGACAGCATCTCCCCCGCCGCTTTCAGGGAGCCGGCGATGTGCACCACGGTTTCATGGTCTTTCGGGTGCATCCGGGTTTCCTGCATCAGGGACGCGGTAAACAGCCGCGCGGCGTTGAGCGGCTGCATCAGGTCATGACCGACCGCCGCCAGGAACCGGGATTTGGACTGGTTGGCCTGCTCCTCGGCCGCTTTGGACTCCATCAACCGGGCGTTAAGCTGGCCCAGCTCGGCGGTACGTTCCGCCACCCGGGCTTCCAGGTTTTCATTGGCCTCTTTCAATGCCGCTTCCTGCGCACGGAAATCGGTGATGTCACTGAAGGTCATCACAAAGCCGCCGTCCGGCATCGGGTTGCCACGGATCCGAATCACCCGGCCATCCGCATGCTGGCGTTCCGAGGTGTGGGCGGAACCGGCCCGCATAAAGGCCACCCGTTTATCGACGTGGGTTTCCACATCACCGGGACCACAGCGGCCCAGCGCCGCGTTGTAACGGATGATCTCCGCCACCGGCATCCCCGCCTTGAGGAAGTCCGCGGGGAAATCGAACAGCACCTCGTAACGTTGGTTCCAGGCCACGAGATTGAGGTCGCCGTCCACCACGCTCATCCCTTCGAAGGCGTGTTCGATGGCGCCGCGCAACTGGTCCTGACTCATCAGGATCTTGGCACTGGCCTCATCCACCAGCGAGAACACCTCATCCAGTGCCAAGTCGCGGCCACGCATGACGCTGTCCATCACCACCGATGCCGACGACGCCCCCAACACCGACGCAATCAGCCGCTCGGTGTGCTCAATCAGGGCTTCGCTGGAGGGTTTGTTCCAACTCTCCCGGGCAATGGCGTCCGGGAAGAACTGGGAGAAGGAGGAGTAGGCCCGGGCCGGGCCGACAAAACGGCTGGCGAGCAGCAGCAAGTCCTGCTGACTGATGGAACCCACCCGACCATGGTTGGCCTTGGGCATCCCCGGAAGCTGAACAAAGGCACCGGACTGGATGCGCTCAGTGACTGAGGGCCGCGACAACCACGAACCCACCACATAACCCGCCGCGTTGGCCATCAGCGCCAGCAGGATATGGTTCATGTCGTCACTCATATTGCCGAGCAACCGCAGTCCGTCCAGCTCCAGACCCAACATCGGGCGCGCCATCACGTAGCACCAGCCACCAAAGCCCAACAGCAGGCCCAGCAACACTCCGTTGCGGTGCCCCTTCTTCCAGTACAGGCCACCCACCAGTGCCGGCGCCAGTTGGGCAAAAGCGCCAAACGCCAGCATCCCGATGCGGGCCAGAGTATCGGTGTTGTCCAGCAGGCGATATGCCAGGAAGCCCGCCACCAGCAGCACCACGATCACCAGGCGCCGGGCATTCAGCAGGCCGATGGAGAACTGGTCAAAGCTCTTGCCGCGGATGCGGCCCGAACGCAGCAACAGCGGCACCAGCCACTCGTTGGAGATCATGATGGCGATGGTCACCACCGCCACGATCACCATGGAACTGGCCGCCGAGATGGTTCCAAGCAGGGCAATCACCGCCAACGCATCCGCGCCGATGGCCAGCGGCAGGTTGATCACGTAGGTGTCCGCGGCAACCGCATCCCCCAGCATCACGCGGCCCGCCAGCGCCAGCGGAATCACAAAGCAGGAGAACAGCACCAGATACAGCGGCAGCACCCAGCGGGCCCGGTCGACGTATTCGGTCTGCTCCACCTCCACCACCATCACATGGAAGATGCGCGGCAAGCAGACAAAGGCGGCCATGGAGATCAGCACCTCCGGCCCAATGTCCGCCAGGTCCAGCACCATCGACGGCGCCACATCCTGGGCCCGGGCCTGGTTCAGAATGTCCATCGGCCCGTCAAACAGGCCAAAGGTCACCACCATCCCCACCAGCACAAAGGCAAACAGCTTCACAAAGGATTCGAACGCCACCGCCAGGATCATCCCCGGATTGTGCTCGGTGGCATCCAGTTTGCGCGTGCCGAACAGAATCGCGAACAGCGCCAAAGTCAGGGCAATCAGCAGCGCCAGGGTATCGTTATCGATAAACCCATCCTCGGCAAACAGCCCCAGCGAAAACACCATCGCCTTAAGCTGCAGAGCCACGTAGGGCATGATGCCGAGGGTGGCGATCAGCGTGACCAGCACCGCCAACAGCTGAGATTTGCCGTAGCGGGCGGCGATAAAGTCCGCCACCGAGGTGATGTTCTGGGCCTTGGCCACCATCACCAGTTTGCGAATAAAGCCAAAACCGAGGGTAAACAGCAGGATTGGGCCGATGTAGATCGGCAGGAACGCCCAGGGCGATGTGCTGGCCTGCCCCACCGTGCCCAGGAAGCTCCAGGAGGAGCAGTACACCGCCAGCGACAAGCCGTAAACCCAGGGCCCCAGTTGCGCCTTGCGTTTGCCGACCCAACGCTCACCGAGCCAGGCGATAAGGAACAGCAGCGTGACGTAACTGAGCGACACGATGATGACGGTGAGGGATGAGAGCATAACGTCCAGTATTGCGGTGGTTTTCCCAACAGTGTGCCAGTAAACCGTTGGTCTCAAAAGCGTTTGGGTAGAGGACGGGCCACAAGGCGACTAGACCATGGTCGTATGGCACCTATTGAGTGTGGCTGGAAGACTTTGAACACGCCCATTTCAGGAGAGGGAAACCCGATGAGTACGCAGTCTCTCTATCCCGTCAGCCCCGAGCTGGCGCAGAGCAGCAAAGTGAATGACGAACTGTACCGCAAGATGTACCAGGAATCCGTGGTGAATCCGGAAGGCTTCTGGCGCGAACACGGCCAGCGCATCAGCTGGTTTAAGGACTACACCAAGATCCGTGACGTCTCCTTCGACGATCACAATCTCTACATCAAGTGGTTTTACGACGGGACCCTCAACGCCTCCTACAACTGCCTTGATCGCCACCTGGAGCAGCGCGGTGACCAAACCGCCATCATCTGGGAGGGCGACGATGCCTCCGAACAACGCACCCTGACCTACGCCGAGCTGCACAGCGAAGTGTGCAAGTTCGCCAATGCCCTGCGCAGCCAGGGGGTTCGCCGCGGCGACGTGGTGACCATCTACATGCCGATGGTGCCGGAAGCGGCTGTGGCGATGCTGGCCTGTGCCCGCATCGGCGCCGTGCACTCCGTTATCTTTGGCGGCTTCTCTCCGGACTCCATCGCCAGCCGCATCAACGACGGCCAGTCAAAGGTGGTGATCACCTCTGACGAAGGCGTGCGTGGCGGTCGTATCGTTCCCCTCAAGGCCAACGTGGACGCCGCGCTGGACCATCCGGACGTCACCACCGTTGAGCGCGTTATCGTACTCAAGCGCACCGGCAACGAAGAGGTGAACTTTGTCGCTGGGCGGGACATCTGGTGGCACGATGTCATGAGCATCGCCTCCGAGTTCTGCGAAGCCCGGGAAATGAACGCGGAAGACCCGCTGTTTATCCTCTACACCTCCGGCTCCACCGGCAAACCCAAGGGTGTTCTGCACACCACCGGTGGCTACATGGTGTACGCCTCCATGACCCACGAGTACGTGTTCGACTACCGCGAAGGCGAAGTGTACTGGTGTACTGCGGATGTGGGTTGGATCACCGGCCACTCTTACATGGTGTATGGCCCGCTGGCCAATGGCGCCACCATCCTGATGCACGAAGGGGTGCCGAACTGGCCCACCGCCGGTCGCCTGGGTGAGATGATCGACCGTCATAAGGTCAATATCCTCTACACCGCGCCGACTCTGATCCGCGCCCTGATGGCGCAGGGAACCGAGCACTTCGACAGCATGGATGGCAGCACCCTGCGCATTATGGGCTCCGTAGGCGAACCCATTAACCCGGAAGCCTGGCGCTGGTACCACGAGGTGATCGGCCGCGGCAAATGTCCCATCGTCGACACCTGGTGGCAAACCGAAACCGGCGGCTGCCTGATCACCCCGCTGCCCGGCGCCACCGACCTGAAACCCGGCAGTGCCACCCGCCCCTTCTTCGGCGTGCAACCGGCACTGGTGGACAACCTCGGCAACCTGATTGAGGGCCCGGGTGAAGGCAACCTGGTGCTGCTGGACTCCTGGCCGGGCCAGATGCGCAGCGTCTACGGCGATCACGAGCGCTTTGTCCTGACCTACTTCAAAACGTTCCGTGGCATGTACTTCACCGGCGACGGCGCCAAACGCGATGAGGACGGGTATTTCTGGATCACCGGCCGGGTCGATGACGTCATCAACGTGTCCGGCCACCGTCTTGGTACCGCTGAGATTGAATCCGCACTGGTGTCGCACCCCCAGGTGGCCGAAGCCGCTGTGGTGGGCTACCCCCACGACATCAAGGGCCAGGGGATCTACGCCTACGTCACCCTCAACCAGGGCGTCGAGGAGAGCGAAGAGCTACGTCAGGCGCTGCGCCAATGGGTACGCAGCGAAATCGGTGCCCTCGCCTCACCGGACCTGGTGCAGTGGGCCCCGGGCCTGCCCAAGACCCGCTCCGGCAAGATCATGCGCCGCTTCCTGCGCAAGATCGCCGCGGACGAGGTGGGCACCCTGGGTGACAACAGCACCCTGGCGGATCCGGCCGTGCTGGACCACCTTATCGACACCCGCCTGAACCGCCAGGCGGACTGAGCGGTAAGTCGCTGACATTTCCCAACCTTAGGCCCACATAACGTGGGCCTTTTTTGACTCAGCGTTGCTGTCGCGGCAGCGGCAAATTGCGATCATGGTCAAACAGCGGCCAGAATTTGTCCTGCTACAATCGCCAAGGTGAAACTTTTTATTGTCCGATGCCGATGGAATTAGCACCCGCTCACTGCCCAACTCTGAATGCCGATGAAGCCGCCCGGCTTTTCCTGACCGACCATACCCGGGATGGAACGCCGGTGGTGATCCGCGCCATTACGCCAGAGGACAAGTATGAGATGCGGGACATCTACCCCACCCTGTCGGAGCGCACCCTCTACATGCGTTTCTTCCGGGTCATCAGTGCCCCAAGTCTGGAGGCGATTTCACGTTATACCGACGTGGATTTCGACACCCACCTGGCTTTGGTGGTGCTGTGGGGGCCGGAACAGCGCATGGTGGCCGCGGGGCGACTGATTCGGGCCACGGCCGACTCTGACGTGGCCGAACTCTCCTGCCTGGTAATTGACGAGATGCAGCACCGCGGCATCGGCCGGGTGCTGGTGCGCCAGTTACTGGAAACCGGGCGGGAGTGGGGCGTCAACCGGGTGATTGCCCTGGTGCATGCGGAGAATCACGCCATGCTGAAGCTGCTCAAGACCCAAGGCTATCCCACCGAGTTGGTGTACGACGAAGGGGAGTTTACCGTCACCCTCGATACCCACCTGCCGCCCACTGACGACAATGACATCAACCACGCCACTGTCGGCGCAATGCACCAGGGCATTGAGGCCTGACGTCGCGTCCCCTCCATGGTCACTCGGCTCTGGCCACGCCGCCAAGAGCGACGCCGTGCGACCCTTCTGGCCAGTCCCCCCGGCATGAAATCCCTCGTCGCCACCGCACTGGCACTGATTGCGTTCGCCGGAAACTCGGTGCTGTGCCGACTGGCACTGGGTGACCAACAGATTGATGCCGCCAGTTTCACCTCGATAAGGCTGCTGTCCGGTATCGCTGTCCTGCTGTTTATTGCCTCATTCGGACAGAGCGCGGCCCCCAGAGGCAGTCAGGGAAGCTGGAAAGCGGCCTTTTTCCTGTTTCTGTACGCCCTCACCTTCTCCTACGCCTACCTGACGCTGGAGACCGGAACCGGAGCCTTGATCCTGTTTGGTGCGGTTCAGGTTTCGATGATGCTGATCAGCTACTTGGCCGGTGACCGCTTCCTGCCCATCGAGTGGCTGGGTCTGATCCTGGCGTTTGCCGGGTTTACCTATCTGATGCTGCCTGGCGTCAGCACACCGTCGCTGACGGGTTTTACCCTGATGGCCATCGCCGGTATCGCCTGGGGAGCCTACACCCTGTTGGGCCGGAGCGCCGATAACCCCCTGCTCACGACGAGGGACAACTTCCTTAGAACCCTGCCCTTCACCCTAATCCTGCTGATACTGACCATTGATACCCAGCAACTCTCCACTCAGGGTGTCGCACTGGCGATGCTTTCCGGCGGGGTAATGTCGGGCATCGGCTACGCCCTCTGGTATTACGCCCTGTCAGACCTTTCCGCCATCAGAGCCGCGATTCTGCAGCTGCTGGTGCCAATCATCGCCGCCATCGGCGGCATCCTGTTTGCGGGGGAGAGCCTTTCGGCACGTCTGCTGCTGGCCTCGGTGCTGATACTGGGGGGCATCTTGCTGGTGATACTGGCGAAGCAGCGACGGTGAGAGAGTCGGCGCTGATTTCGCCCCGGATCGCTCCCAATTGCCAGGTTTACTGTTTCTATGAGTCAGTGGTAGTGCCTTTAATTCGGTTCACGATTTCCGGCCCACTTTTCACATGGCAAATATAAAGATGATGCGTATTAGCCTTGAAACCAAAGTCAAAGTTGCCGATTAAATCCGCAAGCGGATTGGCCACTCGAATATCAAAGGTGTCCCCACGGTCGTACAGTTTAATCTGGTTCTTATTATATTTAATGCGCCCTTTAACATTTCCATTGCGATCAAAGGTTATCAACTCACCACCTTTGACTTGATACATTCCAATTTCTTTTACGTAATGGCCGAGGGACAGAGCCGGCCGGAGGAACATTAGGTAAAACAAAGTGACTGACGGCAATCCCAACATCAGTAAGGTCGAGACATCGCCCATAACTGCCGTCGCCATGAGCATCAACAATGTTCCGAAACCAAACAAAAAGAATGAAAAACACTCATCAGACAACAAATAGAAAGCCGATGGCAACGCTTCAGAATGAATCAATAAGCCATTGCTGTCTCCCTTGTCAACGCGCATCTAACCTCCTTAATCGATGCTGTCTAACTAGATACCTTTTGTTTATCTGAACACTCATCCTTACATCCAGAACCTGAATCAGCAAACACTCATACTCACGGGGGCTAAACTTTTGAATCCGTAAGCCATCGCTTCTCAGGAGTCCCGAATACCTCGGCGGTGGCGTGATAAGCAACAGGAAACCAAGGTTTTTAAAGTGAGTGTCCAGTTGCGCCGTCTTATTGACGTGCTATTGCAACGCGCAACTCAGCAGAACCGTTGTGTTACCTCTACCTGCTGGACAAAAGGTGTACGGTTCTGATTCTATAGTTTTCTTCAATTGCGACCGTTGCTGCCATTAGCCCAGAGGCAAACAGAGTTCCAACGCACACTGGAATGATAGCCAGGCTACTTGTTATGGCCCAGCCCCCGGAAAAGATAACTTTAAAGACAATGGCGACGAGTGACATCGCGCTAAGAACAATACCAAATACTGCAGTAACCCTTGCAAGTAAAAGCAACAACCCGAGATTCTCAGATTTAATATTCTTGTAAGGTTTCATCAAAGTTCCTTCTTTGCGATATACCCAGGATAGATAACACGTCTGTTAGTGCGACGACGGTCCCCTTGCGGAACCAACTGGGCACTCACATTAGCATGCCACTTCTCAGATTACCTCATTGCCGTCAAACACTTTGCCATCCACCAGTGCATGACTGAGCTGCTGTTGCAGCACAGTAGGAGATCAATTTCTCTTAAGGCGGGTGTCTGGTTAAGCCAGCTAAACCAGCCGATGATTTTAACGATACATGCCCCAGCAGGAGGGTGGACTCGAAATCTACACGCGATTCAATCGCTCGAATTACCATGGTTTCCGTTGGCCACAGGCCCAGGCTACGCCAAATTCATCCTCTCGGGTTCAGCTGGCCATGCCAGAAAGTGATACCGGAGCCGCGCAACAAAAAAAGCCCCTGCGTATCCAGGGGCTTCCTATTATCGATATCGTCAGGGTTACTTTTTGCCCATCATCGCCTTCAGGTCAGCGAAGGGGTTGTGGGTGGCCACTTCACGCTTCAGGTCGTCCCCGGCCTGCACGGTACTGCCGTATTGCGCGGCCTGAGTGTATTTCTCGTGCTCGTTGTCATGGCAGAACAGGCACAGCAATTCCCAGTTGGATCCATCCGACGGATTGTTTTCATGGTTATGGTCGATGTGATGAACCGTCAACTCGCGCAGGTTGGAGTACTGAAACTCGCGGGCGCAGCGGCCGCAAACCCATGGAAACAACTTCAATGCCTTGTCGCGGTAGCCCTGCTCCAGCGACGCATAGTTTTTGGGGATGATGGCCATAAGGCCTCCGTGAATAGCGATGGAAAGCGCCACTATAGCAAGAACGCCAGCAGGGAATAATCACCTCTGTCCCAAACCGCGCTCCCGACTTCGTCACATTGCCATTTCGCCCTTTGTGCTGCAGTGGTAGCATCGCCGCCTTCCGAATTGTTGCCGCGACCTGCGGCGCCGGTTTTTCTAAGAGGTTTACGTGGTTTCGGTGGTGAGCATTAAGCAATCCTCGGGGTTGGATGAGTATTGGCTGCAGGACCGGATTGCCGCAGAGCCCGCGATTTTGGGACTGGGCAACCTGTTTGTCCGTGATAAGGAGCGGGTGCAGAACTTCGGTCGACTCGACCTGCTGCTGGAGGGCGACGACGTGCGTTACTGCGTCGAGTGCATGTGCGGCCCACTGGACGCCGACCACCTGTTTCGAGCCGTCAGCTACTGGCTGCACGAGAAAGACCGACACCCTCAGTACCAGCATGTTGCGGTACTGGTCGCCGAGGATGTGCAGGCGTCGCGCTTCTACGGTGTGGTCAATCTGCTTGGGCAGGTGATGCCCATTGTGGTGATTCAGGCGATTGCCCTGTCGCTGCCGGACCAGAGCGACACTGCGCTGATCTTTAACAAAGCGATTGATACCCGGGACCAGTTTGCCTCCGTCATTGATGACCGCGAAGAGGGCGTATTCAAAACGCCGGATCGCGACTACTGGACCAGCAAAATCGGTGACCGCATGGCCATCGCCGATTCCCTGTTCGACGTATTGAGCGAAGCGCACGGCAGCCCGGTCGAGGTCAACTACAAATCCGCCTACATTGGATTCAAGGTGCATGGCCGGGTGGACAACACCGTGTTGCTCTATGGCTACGCCAAAGGGATCAAGTTCGAGATCCGCGCCTACGGCGACGAAGACCCCTGCGTCACCGAAGCGATCAACCAGGCTGGATTGGCCCAGTTTCCCTTTAATGGCCGCTACCGCATCAAGGTTGACCAGCCGCTGGAACCCGGACCGCAGCGCGACACACTGGTGGCGCTGACCCGCTCAGCCCTGCGTTAAGGGCACAAAAAAGGGGCTTAACGCCCCTTTTTTTATGGTTTCGACTCGCGAATTACCGTTACCAGATACGCACCCGATCCTCTTTGGGGATGTAGAGCTCGTCGCCCGGCTGAACGTCAAACGCCTCGTACCAGGCGTCGTGGTTACGGGGTGCCAGAGCACGGTAACGACCCGGAGCGTGGGTACCGGCACGCAGCTGGTTCAGCATGCTCTGCTCGGTGCGCTTCTCTTTCCAAACCTGAGCCCAGGCCAGGAAGAATCGCTGATCGCCGGTCATACCGTCGATCACCGGCGCTTCTTCGCCATTCAGGCTGAGCTTGTAGGCGTGGTAGGCCATCGCCAGACCACCCACATCACCAATGTTCTCGCCAAGGCTGTTCTGGCCATTCACGAAGTTGTTGGGGATGGGCTCGTACTTGTTGTACTGGGCTACCAGGCTGGCAGCACGGGCTTCAAACGCGGCGCGGTCTTCGTCGGTCCACCAGTTACGCTGGATGCCGTTGGCATCGGACTTGGAGCCCTGGTCGTCAAAGCCGTGGCCCATCTCATGGCCAATCACCGCACCAATACCGCCGTAGTTCACCGCCGGATCGGCGTTGGGGTCAAAGAACGGCGCCTGCAGAATCGCGGCCGGGAACACGATCTCGTTAAAGGAGCTGTTGTAGTAGGCGTTCACCCGTTGCGGGGTCATGCCCCAGCGGTTGCGGTCGGTCTTCTCCAGCTCACGCTCAACGCTCTGGGCGTGGAAGAAGCGACGCAGGGCCTGCACGTTGCCCACCAGATCATCGTCGGACAGCTCCAGACCATCGAACGACTGCCACACATCCGGGTAGCCGATCTTCGGGTTGAACGCCGCCAGTTTGGCTCGCGCGTTCACTTTGGTCTCTTCGCCCATCCAGTCGAGCTGGTCGATACGTTGGCCCAGCGCGGTACGCAGGTTCTCTACCAGCTCAGACATCTGCTGCTTGGAGGACTCGGGGAAGTACTTGGCCACGTAGACCTTGCCGATGGCAAAGCCCAGCGACTCGGTGCCGGACATCTGCTCGATGGCGCGCTTCCAGCGTTCACGGGGCTCTGCCTGTCCGCTCAGGGTGGTGCCATAGAAGCGGAAGTTGGCGTCATAGATTTCGTCGGTCAGGAAACCGGCGTTGTTGCTGATGGTGTGGAAGGTCAGGTAATCCTGCCACACAGCCAGCGGCTCATTACCAATCAGCTCAATCATCGCTTTGGTCGGCTCAGGGTAAGCGATGTTCAGCTGAGGCAGCTGGTAGCCGGAGGGGGCGATAAAGCGGTCCCAATCGAAACCCGGGTACTCTTTGGCCAGGTCTTCACGCTTCACCTGATTGAGGGTCAGGTCGCGGTTACGGCGCTTCTCGCGGGGCCACTGATGCTCTGCCATCTTGGTTTCCAGTGCCAGAATGGCCTCGGCGCGTGACTCGGCGTTCTCAACACCCGCAAAGCTGAGCATCTCAGCGATGTGAGCCAGGTAGGCTTCACGGATCTTCACGAAACGCTCGCTGTCTTCCAGGTAGAAGGAGCGATCCGGCAGGCCCAGTCCGGTGGCGAAGAGGCTCAGTTCATATTGGTTGGGGTCCAGACGGTTAAACCACATACCACCGGCCAGAGGGCTGGACGCGCCGGTCAGCCAGGCTTCGCCAAATACGGTGGTCAAATCCGCGCGGGAATCGATGGCTTCGATCTGGTCAAGGGTGTCCTGAATCGGTTTGAGGCCCGCGGCATTAACGGTTTCGACGTCCATGTAGGCACGGTAGAAGTCAGCAATCAGCTGCTCCTCCTGGTTCAAATCGTCGCGGGACAGAATATCATCGATGATCCCCTTTACCCGCTCTTCACTGCGCTCCGCCAGTTTGTTGAACGCACCAAAGCGGGTTTTATCCGCCGGCATCTCATAGTTGTCGTACCAATTGCCGCTGGCGTACGCGAAGAAGTCGTCGCCGGGACGAACGGACAGGTCACGGGCACTCAGGTCGATACCAAAGGTGCCCAGCTCCGGTTTGCCCTGGGGCGCCTGCACAACGGTAGCGTCTTGAGTCTCTACTTCAGAAGTGCCGCAACCGGTGAGGAAGGCGGCCGTCAGGGCCACCGCCAATAATGAACGCTTCATTGCTGTTTGCTTCCTTTTTGCATCGTTATGATTCTCAGTCCAGCGTTGACGGAAAACCGTGACTCCAGCTTCACTGTGTCAGCTTGTCGCGACGGGACGCTATGCGGCGAGTTTAAAACCTGCCGCCCAAAATGCCAACCGGCCCGCAACAGTCTGTAACACAAGGGGTTGGGGCCGTGAAACGCCATGGCCTGGACGTGGCCATTCACATAACAGGCAGGAGGGGTTACGCAGCGGGCTCAACACCGGTTCAGTGCCTGTCCTTTTGATGCGGCCAAGTAGGGGCAACGAAAGGGACAGCAACCGAGCCGCGCAAGGTCTGCGTTTTGGCGGTAAAGCGATGGCCACAAAAAAGGGCACCATGGGGTGCCCTTCTTGGTTCAGTCTGCGGCGCCGGTGGGGCCGCTCTGATCATCCTGGTGGTTGGCTTTGGCCAGTTGCGCCATCTGCGCCTGGTACTGGTAAACCTTTGCCAGGAATGCCTGCTTATCCGCGTCGTCCACCGATGTGGCCATGGGGATATTGGCGGTCATGGCGTTAACCGGACGGCCTTTAATGTGGAATTCGTAATGCAGGTGCGGCCCGGTCACTCGTCCGGTGGCCCCCACGGCACCAATCTGCTGGCCGCGGGTCACGCTCTGTCCGCGCTTCACGTCGATCCGGGACATGTGCAGGTAGCGGGTGCGGTACTGGCCGCCATGCTCAATCACCACGTATTTACCGGCGATCGGATGATTCTCCACCCGGGTGACCCGGCCATCACCGGCGGCCAGGATCGGCGTGCCGGTGGGGGCCGCAAAGTCAGTGCCGTTATGGGGGGCAATGCGTCCGGTCACCGGGTGGCGACGGTTGCCATTAAAGTGGGAGCTCAGGCGGTACTTGCCCTTGACCGGTATCCGCATAAAGGCCCGGGACAGGCTGTTACCCTCGCTGTCGTAATAGCTGCCATCGTCGTGCAGGTAAGCGCTGCTTTCCCAGTTACGACCGGCAAAAATCACCGCCAGCAGGCGGTCCTGGCCAGTGGCTTCACCCTCAATGTACTGGGCTTCACGCAGCACCCGCACGGTGTCACCCGCACGCAGCTGGCGACGGAAATCGAGTTTGTCTTTAAACAGGGTGCTGATGCGGGTGATCTCCGCCGGAGTCAGGCCCGCGCGTTCAGCGGAAAGATAGAAACTGCCCCGAATCTCGGTATCAACCGCAGAGGCGATCCAATCGCCATCCAGGCGCATCTCATCCACGGCAAAACTGTCGTCACTCTGGCGCTCATAGACCACCCGGTGGGCGGCGTTAAACACCAACTCGAGTCGGTTCAGGGCGTGGGTGTCGCGGTCCTGCTCCAGGATCAGGTCGTTGCCGGGCATCAGGGTATCCAGCGCCAGCACCGCATAGTCCGCTTCCAGCACCCGGTACATCTCAGCCTGGCCAATGCCAAAGCGGCTGAACAAACCGCTCAGGGTGTCGCCGGACGCGATGGTGTAGTAATGCACCTCTGGGCCGGTATCCAGTTGGGCCTGAGGCTCTTCTGACATCGGCGGGTGCAGAACCGGCTCGGCCTGGTCGGGTGTGACCACCGCAACGGTGGTTTCCTTCTCCCAGCCAAACAGACGGGCAAACCAGCCCGGCTTGGCGTGCACTTCCGGCTCCGGCACGTGGGCCAGACGCTCGGCACCGTCCAGCGCCATATCCGTGTCGCTGTCCGGTTTGGCTGCCGTGTCGCTCGGTTCGGCCACGCTGGCCTCGGCAACCTGTACAGGCTCCTGACTGGTTGTCGCCTCAGGTTCAGCGTCTGCCTGGCGGCCTGCCGGGCGCGGTGGTGGCGCGGTCACAGAAGCGCGACTGTCGCTGGGTGTGTCTTGGTTGGCTTGCCAGTCGAGGGCGATGCGGTTGGAAGACTCGAGGGACTCTGCGGCCGGTTCACTGATAGGAGTCGGCTCGGCTTCAGCGGTGACGGTGGCGTCGCCATCCGGACGCAACGCCATGAAGGCGCTGATGGCCGCGACCGCGGAAAACGCGATCACCTGGGTGCGGGCGGAGGGCATCACAGCACGCAAGGCACTGACGATGGGGTGTGGTTGTCCGAAGGGGCGAGCCTGTCGGCCTGGCGCAAACGCCTGGCGTTTTTTCAGCTGATTTTGCAACCGTCGTTGGCGTCGTCGTATGGCATTCGCCTCCGACCCCTTGCCCCAAGATCGAAACACACCGCTTCCTCACTACATAAAACGGCGTTCAACATGCGGTTTTAGTAAGCCGATGTCAACCAGAGGCGCGGGGAGTTAGACGTGTCCGACAATAACGGTTCACTGACTCCGCTTCATTGCGCACATTTTATCCCGGTTAGCTCAAGGATGCGGCAACCAGGCACCGGCATTGATTTTCGGCCAGCTTCGGGTGATAACATGGGGGTTTTTGAACCCTGGCGGAACGCGCCCATCTGGTCGCCCCGGCTGCCCTTCCCTGTCGTATCGGGCGTAGGCCGTTTCTGCCACTGTATTCAGGCTTCCATATAAGCAATGTCGACCCTTAAGCGCATCATACTGATCGCGACCCACCTGCCCGGTGAGGTCGAACTCAAACTGGATGGTCACACCAACATCTGTGGCACCAACGCCTCCGGTAAAACCACGCTGCAGCGACTGGTGCCGGTGTTCTACGGTGAATACCCCAGCCGCGTTGTGCCCGCCACCCGGGACAGTTTTGAGCGCTGGTACCTGCCCACCGATGCCAGCTACATCATCTATGAGTATGAACGTCCGGATGGGGCTTTGGCCCAGGCCGTGCTCTCCTCTGCCGGTGATGGCAAAGGGGTGCAGTACCGTTTTGTCGACAAAGGCTTCGATATGGCCGACTACATCAAGTCCCGCCAGGACGACAAAGTGGTCTGCCACACCAGTGGCGAGATGCGGAAGGTGTTCCGGGATCAGGGCGTCGCCATCTCCAACCAGATCAGCTCCGTCAAAGACTACCGTGCCATCATTCAGAATGACCGTGGCCTGATGAACGCCGCCAGCAACAGTCGCGAGCTGCGCGACTGTGCCGCCCGCTTCGCCCTGTGTGAAGCGAATGCCTCACTGCGCCATATGGAGAAGCTGGTGCGTGCGGTGCACTCCAAAGAGGGCAAGATGGAGACCATCCGCCAGATGGTTGCTGCCATTCTGGAGGAGGATGGCGTTGAAACTCCGCAAACCCGCCTTAACGCCAACCGGGTGGATGAGTGGATCCGGGAAAGCCAGCTGGTGCAGCACTTTGAACAGACTCGTCCGCAATTCGCCAAGCTGGAACAGCGCTACGACGCCTTCCTGATGTGCGAGCAGGAGTTGGCAGGCCTGAAAGCGGGCTTTGGCAGCGACAAGATCCTGCTGGAGGAAGCGATTGAGCGCCACCAGCGAGAGCGCCGAGAGTGTCTGGCCCAGCTGGAGGAAGCGATCCGCGAGTTCGAGGCCCAGAGCAGCGAGCTGAAAGACCGCCGCGCCGATGCCCGCTCCGACGCCAACAGCTATGAGCAGCGCCTCGAGCAGATCGAAAACGAACACCAGCACTGGCTGGAGCTGGACATTGAATCCGCCGCCCGTGATCTGGAGCGGCTGGGCCAGTGGCGTGCTGATCTGCAGGACCTGCGCGAGCGTCATACCCTGCTGACCGAAAAGCACTCCGACATCGAGGCCACCTACACCCAGCATCGCGGCCAGATCGAGGTCCGCAACAACGCCGCCATCGAATCCCTGCGCGAGCGCCAGGATCAGGCCCGCAGCCAGCAGGCTGACCTGCAGCGCCAGCAGCAGAATGAGATCCGGGCGCTGGAGGATGGCTTCCGCAGCCAGAGCCAGGCGGCCGAACAGCGCCACCAAGCCGAACTGAAAACCCTCGAGCTGGAGCAGCAGCGCCTGCAACTGGTGTGCGACAGCGCCAGTTACAGCAGCGACGAACGTCGCCAACTGGATGTGCTGGAAGCGCGCATCGACGAGGCGTACCAGCAACAGCAAAGTGCCGAGCAGGCGCTGGAGCAGCAGCGCGATGGTGAACAGCGCCAGCGCCAGATCCGACAGGACCTTCAGGCCCAGCTGAGCCAGCAACGCCAGCGTATGGCCCAGTGTCAGGCCGACTATGACGCCATCGACGCCCTGCGCTTCCCCAAGGATCACTCCCTGCTCAAGTTCCTGCGTCAGGAGAAGCCGGAGTGGATCGACACCATCGGTAAAGTGATCCGCCCGGAGCTGCTCAAACGCGGCGATCTTAAGCCTGCCATTGGCAGTGGCGACAGCCTGTTTGGTGTGGCGCTGGAGCTGGGCAACCTGGATACCCCGGAATACGCCCAGAACGAACAGCAACTGGAGCAACGCGCCGAGCAGGCCCGCCAGGCGTTGGAGCAGTGCCGCAATGAACAGGCGCAACTGGAAGCCCGCATCGAAGCGCAGCAAGCCGAACTGCAAAGCGCCAACGAAGCGGTGATCCGGGCCCAGACTCAATACCAGAGCGCCAAGAGCCAACACGCCCGCCTGCTGGATGAGAAGAAACAGCTCAGCCAGACCCTGCGCAGCGCCGTCGCTGAGCGTAAGCAGCAGTCCGAGAAACAGCTCAAGTCAGTCCAGGCCGAGCTGAAAAAACTGGTCAGCGAGTACCAGGGCTTTGTTGAAGACCTCAAAGCCCAGCAGATGGAAGCCCGCATGGATAAGGAGGCGTTCTGGCAGGAACGCCTGGGTGGCATCGACGAACAACTGACCCAGCTTTCCGGCGAACTGGCCAACCGTCGCGCCCAGAAAAACGAAGAGCTGGCCGAGTGTGAGCGCTGGTATCAGGCCGAGCTGAAAGAGCGCGGTGTGGACGACAGCCAGATCCTGGCGCTGAAAGAGCAGATCCACGCCATCGATCAGAAGATTGGCCGCACCGAATCGATGCGCGACAAGGTGGCGGATTACCAGATCTGGTTTAAAGGCCCGTTCAGCCTGGAGCAGCCCCAGCTGCAGGACAAGCTCTCCGTGGCCCAGCGCGAGATCCTCGAACTGGATCAGGTGCTGGCCAAGCTGCAGCGGGAACACAAAACCCTCAACGACGAACTGAAAACCAGCCAGAAAGCGGCGGAACAGGCACTGACCCACGCCAACGAGCAGCTGGAACAACTCAAACAGTTGCTGGCCGCCCTCAACAAGCTGTCCCTGCCCGCTCAGGTCAAAGCCGAAGAGTACGCCGCCGCGCCGTTGGACGAGCGCCTGCGTGAAACTCAGGAGAAGCTGCAGGCCCGCGACCAGCACCTGTCCGTAATCAAACAGCAAGTCGAGCATTTCGACAGCCTGATTGGCCAGAAGGCCGGGCCGGAGCTGGCCGCCAACTGGGAACAGTGGCGCAGCGACTGCCTGAGCAGCACCGATAACGATCTGGGCGTGGCCAAGCTCGACCACATGAAGCTGGTGCCGCATCTGCAGTACATGATGAACCACCTGCTGCCGTCCCGAATGGAGGTGCTACGCACCACCGGCCAGACCTTCGGCAAAGAGTTGGAAACCTACTACCACGTACTGGCGGACATCGATAAACGCATCGGCACCCAGTCGGCCCGCATCACCCGCGAAGTCGGCGAAGAGCTGTTCCTGGACGGCGTATCCGGTTCCGAAGTGAAGATCCGCTCGCGCATCAGCGAGCTGGAGTTCTGGGATGAGCTGACCGCCTTTATCCAGAGCCATGAACAGTGGCAGAAGCAAGGCTTTGCCGGCCTGCCGGGCGAAGAGTACGCCCAGCGCCTGCGCCGCGCGCTGGAAGTGATCGGCCGCGCCGCCCTGTCCGGCAGCATCGCCAAGTTGCTGGAGATTGAACTGCGCCTGCGCGAGGGCAATTCCGACCTGGTGATCCGCACCGACCGCCAGCTCAACGAATCCTCCAGCCACGGTATGGCGTACCTGATCCTGTGTAAGTTCCTGCTGGCCTTTACCCGCCTGCTGCGGGGCAACGCCGGTACGGTGATCCACTGGCCCATCGACGAACTGGGTACCCTGCACCACGGCAACGTCAAAAAGATCTTCGACGCCTGCGAAAACAACCGCATCGCCGTACTGGGCGCGTTCCCCAACCCGGAATCTGAGGTGCTTACCCTGTTCCAGAACCGCTACATCATCAATAAAACCACCCGCCAGCTGCAGGTGGTGCAACCCAAAGTCAGCCCCATCGCGGAACGCCTGAAAGCCCGCGCCATGCAAGAGGAGCTCACCGCATGAGAAGCGAAACCGGACGGGTGATCGAGAGCCTGCTGCGCGGCCAGTTTATCTGCAAAATCAGCGATGAAGCCGGCTGGGAGCTGCTCAGCAATGAAAGCAAGCGGCAACAGGTCAATGACCACCTGGCGGTGTTGAATCGTCAGGTCAGCAGCGCGGCGAGCGACACCGTGTACTACGCCAGCTACCAGGACCTGGGCGAGGAGGAGCGCGACGTGCTCGGCCACCAGTTCCAGGATGTGGTGCAGTCACTGCAACCGCTGGTGCAGTGGATGGTACTGGTGCAGGAAGCCGGTTCCGGTGATGAGCCGCTGGCCCAGGGCGTGCGCGTGCGCCTGAACGAGCTGCAGACCACCATCGAGGATGTGCCGGCACTGTCGGAACAACTGAGCAAGATCGCCCGTTTCCGCCTGTTCAACTCCACCTCCACCAGCGTTGAGGGGCAGCTCAAGCAGATCTTTAAGCGCCTGTGCGAGCTGGGCTACCTGGTGCGCCCCAACGCGGAAAAACAGATCTACCAGGCCACCGGCAAAATCGAATACCTGTACGAGGTACTGCGCTTTATCGATGAAACCGAGTCCCTGGCGCTGGAGCAGAAGGCTGAGGTGATGAAACAGGAGAACCTGTTGTGAGCGATCACCTGCACGACGCGGGCAAGCGCTTCCTGAGTTTGCTCAGCCGCCACTCCGGGCTGGTGATGGACACCTACCTGGCAGGCACCGCGGAGGTCACCCCGGATAACGCCAAGGCGGTCGACAAGCTGGTGCAGAACGGCATCCTAAAGCGCAGTGAGCCGAACGAACCGCTGCGTCTGGCCCGCCCGGTACGACAACTGCTGGAAGACGCCCTCAAAGATGAGCGCAACCGCCAGGTCGATGCCAACGTCGGCTCGGCCCTGGCCACCCTCAAAACCCTGGCGGGCCACTATAAGGAAGCGCTGCACCTGCACGACTACCCGGCGGCGGATGTGCACCTTCAGGAGCTGCAGGAACAGGTGTTTGGCCTGAAGGAGAGCCTGCGCTACTCCACCCGCAGCCTGTGGTCACGGATCAACAACGAGTTTGGTTACGTTGGCACCATTGAGGCCAAGATCCGTGAAAACCGGCTGGCTCAGGACCAAGTGATTGAACTGCTGGCCAGCCTTGAGCTGTTCCGCTTTGACGAGCTGGCCGAATTGGCCGGTGATGCCCGAGAACTGCGCCGCCTGTTGGTGGTGGGGCTGCAACACACTCTGGTGGATTGCACCCAGGAGATGGCCGTGGTGCAGAGCCGGCTGTTGGCCCTGCTCGGTCGCTTCCGCGAAATCCAGGGCCGCACCCGCCTGCTCAAAGGCTTCCTGCTGCATTGCGAACAGCACCCGGATTACAAAGTCGGGCCACACCTTGAGCGGGTTCAGGTGCCCAGCCTGTTTAATCAGGCCGAAGCCCTGCTCGCTCCGGCGTCCGTGGACGTGACCCAGGGCGACGAAGAACACACCCTGCTGCAGCTGGTGTCTCAGATCCGTCGACCGGAACGGGAAGCGGCGGACGCCCGGCTGGCCCACGGCGAAGCGTTTGAACTGGGACAGGTGGCGGACTACACCCTCAGCGACGATGGCCTGAAACAGGACGTCGATCGCTTCTACTGCGCCGCCATTGACCGGGCTGAGCCGCTCTCGGCACTGCAATACCTGCAGCAACAATCGCTGAGTTGGCCTGAAGAGGCCTGGCTGTACCAGGTGATCGGCGCCTTCGACAGCCTGCCCAAGGAGCAACAGGACTGCTTTGCCCTTGACCCCACCCTGCAGGACCATCCGGTGTTCAGTGGCAACAAGTACATCGAGGATGTGCGGGTGGCACTACGCTGACCCGAGAAAAGCCAGAAAAGCCGGCATTGCGCCGGCTTTTTTAGTTCTGTTCAGGCTTGCTGACCAGCAGGTGGGTGTAGCGTCCAATATCCCGGTAGGGAACCCGCTCGCAGTACGCCAACTCCAGCTCAATCAGCCGCTCCAGCTGGCTCTGTTGCAGGCTCTTGTCACGCAGATAGTCGTGAATCACCCGCACGCCACATTGGTGCTCGACCTGCAGCCCCAACGCTTCCAGCCAGTCGATCACCTGCTCATTGCGCAGCGGGCTGTGGGGCACCATCCGCACCCGTCGGGTTTTGCGGTTGGTCATCGCCTCGCCCAGATTGTCGAAATTGCCCGCCACCAGGTTGTGGAACTCGGCCCCCAAGTGGTTAAAGAAGGCCAGGGACAGTACCCCTCCGGGCGCCAGGCATTGCGCCAGCGCAGCCAACACCGCCTGCGGATCGCTGGCCCACTCCAGCACCGCATGACACACCACCCCCTGATAAGGGTGGGCGATCTGCTGCGGCAGCTGCTGAATGGCACCCTGCTGGTATTGGAACCGGCTTGCCAGCCCGGCTTCGTCCGCGCGCTGCCGGGCCATGCTCAACATTTCTGCCGACAGGTCATTCAACAATACCGGGTAACCGGCGGCCGCCACGCGGCGTGCCATCTGGCCCTGACCTCCCCCGGCATCGAGTACACGGGCGTTCTCGCCAAGTCGCGGCAGGAAGCGGTGTTGCAGCTGGTGCCAGAGTACCGCCTCCCGCACCTGCCCCTTGCTGGTGCCATAGATGTTGTCGGCAAACTTACGGGCACGGCCGTCAAAATTGGTGTCGTTCACGGGTCAATCCTCTTACTGAGGCTGCCATTGTCGCACAAGGTGACGCCAATGCTGCCAAGCCCCTGCGCAAACGACGAAAACACCACCATCCCCTTGCCTGCGTGGCGCACTGGGCCTAAAATCCGCCCTCTTTCCCTTCCCGGACCCGAGCACCATGGTTGCCAAAGTCATCCTGAAAAAATCCCGAGAAAAATCCCTGCTTCGCCGTCACCCTTGGGTGTTCTCCAATGGCATCGAGCGGGTTGAAGGCCACGCCGAACTGGGCGACACCGTTGAGGTGTACGCCAAGGATGGTCGCTGGCTGGGCCGGGGAGCCTACTCACCGCAAAGCCAGATCCGCGTTCGCATCTGGACCTTTGACCAAAACGAAGCGGTCGACCTCGATTTCTTCGCCAGCCGCATCGCCCGCGCTCAACTGGGCCGTGAATACCTGATCGAGCGCGATGGCCTGACTGGCTACCGCCTGATCGCCGGTGAGTCCGACGGATTGCCGGGCATCACCATCGACCGCTTTGCCGACGTATTGGTGTGCCAGCTGCTCAGCGCGGGCGCCGAAGCCCATCGTGACACCCTGGTCGAGGCGTTGAAAGCCCAGTTCCCGCAATGCGCCATCTACGAGCGTTCCGATGTGGACGTCCGCAAGAAAGAGGGCCTCAAGCCGGTGGCTGGCCTGCTGCACGGCACCCTGCCCGCCCAGCCGATGGTGTTCGAAGAGAACGGCGTTAAGCTGCTGGTGGATGTGGAGAACGGCCACAAGACCGGCGCCTACCTCGACCAGCGTGACAACCGCCTGGCCGCCAGTCGCTACGTCAAAGGCCAGCGGGTACTGAACTGCTTCAGCTACTCCGGTGGTTTTGGCACTTACGCCCTGAAGGCGGGCGCCGCCGAAGTGGTGAACGTCGATGTCTCCAAGCCGGCTCTGGCTCTGGCGCAACAAAGCGCTGAGATCAATGAGCTCGACCTGAGCCGCCTGAACAACGTCGATGCCGACGTCTTCAAGCTGTTGCGCCAATACCGCGAAGAGGGTGAGCAGTTTGATGTGATCATTCTGGATCCGCCCAAGTTCGCCGACAACAAAGCTCAGCTGCCGGGTGCCTGCCGCGGCTACAAAGACATCAACCTGGTGGCGATGCAGTGCTTGAAGCCCGGCGGCATTCTGCTGACTTACTCCTGCTCCGGCCTGATGGACTCCGCCCTGTTCCAGAAGATTGTGGCCGATGCTGCACTGGACGCTGGCCGTGATGCCCAGATCCTGGAGAAGCTGGCGCAGGCGTCAGATCACCCGATTGGCTCAGCCTACCCCGAGGGTTTCTACCTAAAAGGCCTCGCTTTACGGGTCTGGTAACAACAAAAGCGCCTTTCGGGGCGCTTTTTGTCGTTTTCAGGCCAATAAAGGGTGTACCCCCGGCCCCGGGGTGCTATAGTGCAGCTTGTTCGGCCCCAGGGCCGAGCATACGCAACAATTTGAAACTGAACACTTCGCTCCATTGCTTTACTGTTAAGTCATGTTGTCTGAAGCGCTCATTGTCCGGATTTACTGCTAAGCTCAGTAGGTTGGGCACAAATTGCGTGTTTAATTTTTTATTTTATTCAGGAGACATCATGTCCAAAGCAACTGGTACCGTGAAGTGGTTCAACGAAGACAAAGGCTTCGGCTTCATCACTCAAGACAACGGCGGCGCTGACGTATTCGTACACTTCCGTGCCATTCAGGGTGACGGTTTCAAAACTCTGGCTGAAGGTCAGCAGGTATCTTTCGATATCGAGCAAGGCCCGAAAGGCCCGCAAGCGGCTAACGTAACCAAGATCTAATTGGTTATTACCCGCGAAGAAAAAGGCGCCAATCGGCGCCTTTTTTGTTGTCTGCTCATCGCAACACCAGACTACTTCTCGTCTGGCAGCTCCACATCCACCAGGTACTCCCCGGCCAGCCAGTTACGGCCGATCAGCAGCTTATAGGTCATGGGACCGCGCTCCTTGAGCGTCACCAGGACACGGCGCTCCTTCCCTTCCGGCCCCACATGCAGCCACACGACGTAACGGTCTTCACTGCCCTGCGAGTTGCGAATGTGCAGCACATCGGCAATCTCGGCTTCAATGCTGGCTTTAGTGCCACTTTCATTGGCCGTATCAAAGCGGATGGATTTCCCAATATTGTCATCCCAATCCTGCAAGTCTCCGCCAATCACCTGCATATTCTCGGCATGGATGGAGGTTTTGGAGGCCCCCGTATCGATCCGGGCCAGGTAACTCAGGTCTGCTTCGACCACGTTGAGTCGGGCCACCGGCCCAATCACGGTCTTGTCCGCTGCCAGTGATGTGCCCGCCAACGGCAGCAACAGTGCCAGTAGCAAAACCTTGCAATAGTGTTTGACCATGGTGAGAAGCCTCTCCTTTTTGAACGGTTTGGCGAATCATTGTAACCAAACTGGCTGTACCGAAAGCGAATGATCAGCCCACTAAAAGCAAAAAACCAGCCGAAGCTGGTTTCTCTGCTTAATGCACCCTGTGCTGCACCGACTGGGCTTTCTGATAGCTGGTGGCCATCGCAACCCCAAGCTTGGCACTGGGCAGTGTCAGTTCCATCTTCTCGTTATAGAACTCAAATACTTCTGCCATCAGTTCAGCCAGCGGCACATCCTCCTCGTCGGAGACCTGCACCGCAATGCCCAGGTCAAAGGCCACCGCCATATTGCAGTCACCCAGGGACTCCAGGCTGTCGGTATCGAGACTGGTCAACATGCACAACCACATCGTGGCCACCAAGTGGCTGGGCAGGTTTTCCTGAGATTCATCGCTGGTCTGACCGTCGAATGGCCCAACCGCTAACTTCGCATCCATACTGTCTTTCATCGACCCTCCCTATCCCGGCTTATCACCGGCGCACTCTTGTTGTGTTGGTGTTATCCGTTTGTGGTGCCATTTCACCCTACACCAGCGAAACGGCCAAAGATAGTGCAATTTACCTCCACTAGCGGGTACGTCAGCGGTCCAGGCTGGCACCCCTCGGCTGCAACCAGTAGACTTATGTCCACTCTCTCGACGATCTCGAAATTATGCTCTTCATCTCCGACATCCACGGTGTCCTGCCGGCGCTGGATCGTGCACTCGATCTCGGTGAGCGCCTGGGCTACCAACAGATCATTGTTCTCGGGGACGTGCTCAACCACGGCCCCCGCAACCCGGTCCTGCCGGGGTACGCCCCCACCGAGGTGGCTGACCGCCTTAACCAGTTTGCGGACCGCATCGTCGCGGTCCGGGGCAATTGCGACAGCGAAGTGGATCAGATGCTGTGCCACTTCCCGTTGATGGCGGAATACAACTGGCTGGTGATGGATGGCCGACGCCTGTGTCTGACCCACGGCCATCGACTCAATCCCGATAACCTGCCCCCATTGCGTGCCGGTGATGGTATTGCCTATGGCCATACCCATGTGCCTGTTGCCGGCTGGCAGGACGGCATCCTTCACTTCAACCCCGGTTCAGTCACCCTGGGCAAAGGCGGCCACAGCGAAAGCCTTGGCCACTTTGATGGTGAGCGATTCCGGGTACTGGATCTCAATGGCCAGGAGCTGGCCAGCACGACATGGAAGCCACAATGACATTCGACAAAATGATGGAAACCCTGCCGGCCTTCGCCGAAAAAGCCAGTAAGCTGGCTGACCGTCTGGGTTTATTACGAGCTGGCCTGGTGGCTGACCACATCGCTCTGCGCATCACTGAGCGCGCTGACGCTGAAGCCCTGCGGGACGACCTGCTCAGCCGTGGCACCCTGCTGTCGGACAAAGAGATTAATGGCCGTCCCATCCTGCTGATTCAGCTGCACACGCCGATGCAGGTGGGCCCCTGGGCCATCGACCTGGTTGAGCTGCCGTTTCCGGATGGCAAGAAGCGCCGTGATGGCTGGGAACACGTTGAGCTGGTGATGCCTTGCGGCGCCACCGATAAGGTTCAGATGCTGGAAGCGGTGAAGCAGATCCCGGCTATGATCGCCAAGTGGCCGGTACTCAAAGATGGCACGCTGGGCATTGAGATCAAAACCAGCTGCCCGAAAGGGGACGATGAGCCGCTGGCCAATCCGACCGTGGCGTTCCGCCACGACGGCATCACCGTCAAAGTTCACCCTCACGACATGCGTGATGTGCTGGGCTTGCGTCAGGCCGAAGCCACGGCCTGAGCCAGACGATCCAGGGCGACCTCCAGTGTCGCCCTGGGGCAGCCAAAGTTGAGGCGGGCAAAGCCCGGCTCCGCACTGAACTCACTGCCGTCAGACAGCCCCACACCAAATGACTCCAGCACCTGCGCCGGCTTATCCCAGCCCAACGCACGGCAATCCAGCCAGGCCAGATACGTGGCTTCCGGCCGCACCAGTCGAATGCCTCCCATCTCAGACAGACGCCGTTCAATCAGCGCCAGGTTGCCCCTGAGGTAATCCAGCATCGCTTCCAGCCAGGGCTCCCCTTCCCGGTATGCCGCCTCTGCCGCCGCCATGGCAATCACATTGCCTGCGGGCACCTGGCCTCTCAGTTGTTGTTTGAGTGCACGTCGGGTTCGCGGGCAACTGACCACCGCGAAAGCAAAAGGCAGCCCCGCCAGGTTAAAGGCCTTACCCGGAGCGATCAGGGTCACCACCTGATCAGCCACCTCCGGACAGAGGCGGGCCAGAGGCCGGTGTCGGGCTCCGGGTGTCAGCAGAATATCGCCATGGATGTCGTCGGAGACCACCCGCAACCCGTGTGCCCGAATGCGTTGCGCCAGTGCCGAACACGCCGACAGGTCAAAGCGACTGCCGATGGGGTTGTGGGGATTGCTGAGCAACAGGGTGTTGGCACCATTGGCGATGGCCTGATCCAGACTGGCCAGGTCCCATTGCCCCTGAGCATCAAGATAAAACGGTGTGGCGGGCAGTTGCAGATTGTCCGCCACCTGAGCCAGAGGGTGGTACAGCGGAGTGGGCCAGGTCAGGTGCACTGGCTGCAGACCATCCAGAGCCCGCACCATCAGGTTGGCCCCGGGAATCACCGCTGGCAGCGCCACCATGTGGGCCCGTGGCACCTGCCAATCCCAACGTCGAGCGAGCCAGGCCTGAGCGGCCTGATAAAGCGATTCCGGCACCGCCGCATAGCCAAACACACCATGCCGGGCTCGCGCATTAATGGCCGCCTGTATCGGTGCCGCCACGGCAAAATCCATGTCGGCCACCCACAGTGGCAGAACATCCCGGCCGGCAAACCGCCCCCACTTGATGGAATCGCTTTGGCCGCGGTCAATCACCCGGTCAAAATCCCAATCCATAGTGACATCCTTATCTCAGGCACCTGCGCCTTTATTGCGCTGGCGCGTTACTCTTTGATCCGGATCATTCGGTTCATTACCGCCATGAGATAGGGTGGCAACAGTGCATTAACAAAGAGGAGTTGCACCATGTCTCATTGGATTGACCTGATCATGGAAAGCCCGGTTGGTTGGATGTCGATGCTGGTGATTTTCGCCACCTGCGGCATCGTGGGTTACATCATCTGGATGTTCTGGACCAAGTCCGCCCAACCGGAGCAGTAACTACTTCGCTGGCATCGGCCCTACCAGTAACGCCGGATCGAGGCGCTCCTGATGCCAGTTCAATCGCCAGTCCAGGTGGGGGCCAGTGACCCGACCGGTCGCCCCTACCTCGGCCACCACTTCACCCTGTTTCACCACCGCACCGGGTTCCACCAACAGCTTATGCAGGTGGATAAAGGTGGAGCTCACTCCATAACCGTGATCGATGATCAGGGTACCACCGGAATAGAACATATCCGGTACCGCCAGGGTGATCACACCATCCGCAGGCGCCACCACCGGTGTGCCCGTCGGAGCCGCCACATCGATGCCAAAATGGGGATTGCGGGGTTCACCGTTATAGAAACGCTGACTGCCGTAGACGCCGGTAATCGGGCCGGTCAGCGGCCAGATAAACGCCTGCTGCCAGTCGGTACGGGTATCAAAGTGCTCCCGCGCAGCCCGGGTCTGACGAGCGTCCTCCTGTGCCCGGGCTACGTCCTTTGGATCCGGCTCCATGATCCGCCGGGCAATGCCTTCGATTCGCTGAATTTTGTATTCGCGCTTCGCCAGTTCCAGCGGGAAATCTTGTTTGCGGCCATCCGCATAGTGCAGCGTCAAGGTGTGCTCCAGCGTTGCATCGCGGCCAAAGCCCATCACAAACTGACCATCCTCGGTAACCGGCAACGGCTGACCGTTCAGCCAGACCTGAACCCCCGGTGAACTTTGCCCCCGAATCAGGCTGCCCTGAGTCAGTTTCCCCTCCAGCTGCAACGGCGGCGTATCCCCCGCCAGCAGGGAAAAGCTAATGAAAAACAGCGTGCTCAGCCAACTCCCACGAACCATCGAACGTCCTCCCCAGATGGGCTTTATTCTCATTTGAGGCTATTATAGAGCGCGACTTTATCCTCACAATAAGACTGAAGTACCCATGACTAGCACTCTGATCACCAATGCCGAGATTTTGAACGAAGGAATCCGTCAACAGGGCGACCTCTTAATCCGTAACGGACGGATTGAGCAGATCGGAGGCCAAATCAGCGCTCCGGCCGACGCCAAGGTGGTGGACGCCGAAGGGAAACTGCTGATCCCTGGCATGATTGACGACCAAGTTCACTTCCGTGAGCCGGGCCTGACCCAAAAAGGCAGCATGGCCACCGAGTCCCGTGCGGCCGTTGCCGGCGGCATCACCAGCTTTATGGAGATGCCGAACGTTAACCCGCAGACCACCAACATCGACGCACTGGAAGCCAAGTATCGCCGTGCCGCCGAAGTGTCTGTGGCCAACTACAGCTTCTATCTGGGCGCCACCAACGACAACCTGGAAGACATCAAGGCGCTGGATCCGAACGCCGCCTGTGGTGTGAAGGTGTTTATGGGTGCCTCCACCGGCAACATGCTGGTGGACAAGGAGGAGATCCTCGACGGCATCTTCGCCAATGCACCGACCCCCATCGCCACCCACTGCGAAGACACCCCCACCATCGCCGCTCTGGAAGCGGCAGCCCGTGCCAAGTACGGCGAAGCGGTACCGATGAAGCTGCACGGTGAGATCCGCTCCCGCGAGGCGTGCATTAAGTCCACCAAGATGGCCATCGCCCTCGCCCGTAAGCACGGCAGCCGCCTGCACGTTCTGCACATCTCTACCGCTGACGAACTGGCACTGTTCGAAGCGGGCAAAACCCTCGACAGCCTGGGTCGCGCCAACATCACCGCAGAAGCCTGTGTGCACCACCTGTACTTCTCCGATGGCGATTACGACCGTCTGGGCGCTCAGATTAAGTGCAACCCGTCCATCAAGACCGAGCGTGACCGTACCGCCATTCTGGATGCCGTACGTCGTGATGTGATTGATATCATCGCCACCGACCACGCGCCGCACACCTGGGAAGAGAAGCAAGGCACCTACTTTAAAGCGCCCTCCGGCGTCCCGCTGGTTCAGCACGCCCTGCTCTCCCTGTTCGAGCATTACCACAATGGCGACCTGAGCCTGGACACCATCGTTCAGAAAACCAGCCACGCCGTGGCCGAGCGCTTTAACCTGAAAGATCGTGGCTACCTGCGCGAAGGTTACTTTGCTGACTTGGCTCTGGTGGACCTGAACCGTCCCTACGCGGTGACCAAGGAAAACCTGCTGTACAAGTGCCAGTGGTCTCCCTTTGTTGGCTCCACCCTGCGCTCCACCATCGCCGGCACCTGGGTCAATGGCCACCATGCTTACGATGGCACCACCGCCACCACCGAGGTGCTGGGTCAGCGCATGATGTTTAATCGCTGAGCCTGACACCATAAAAAAGCCCCCATTCGGGGGCTTTTTTGTTGGCCGACTTATCGTCTTCGGTAGGCGTCAGCCCGGTCAAACCAGTGGCTGTGACTCTCCTCCAGCCCCTGTTTATAGGTGTCACCGACCGGAATGCGGCTCAGGTGGAGGAAAAGCTCAACCCGTCCATTACGTTTACGGCGGGCGCCCTGCACGCGGTCAGGGTTGACCAGATAGGAACGGTGCACCTGAATCAACTCTTTGTGCATGTAGCGGTGCACCATCTTCAGGGGCATCGACAACAGCTCGGTTTTACTGGTATCAGCCCACACCACCTCACAATACTGGTTGGCCCCGACCAGATAGAGAATACGGTGGCACTGTTCATGCAGTCGGCCAAGATAGCCAGCCTGCTGCAGATTGGGAAAAGATTGGCGACAGGCAACCTGAGTCTGTTTCATGTCCTCAAAGCGGCTTTGCATCCAGCACGCCTGCGGCTGCTGTGACGCCAGATAAACCCGCAGTGCGCAGGTCGGTACCGTTTGCCAGCAGAATACCATCGCCCCCCGGATCTCCTCCGGTTTGGGTTCAGCCTGGCCGGGCAGTTGGAACTCTATGCGTTCTACATCCAGCCAGCGGCTGACAAAATCGGCACACAAGCGGGCCTGCTCATGGGGTTGGTGAATGCGGATAAGCTGTGCTTCCAGCGCACTGAGTTCATACTCGAAGCGCCGTTCAATGCCCTGAATGATCAACGCCCAAATTAATGAGCTTTGCCCCTCGTCGGCCTGTTCCGGCAGACAGAGTATCTGACTGCCGGGCAGTCGCTTCTCTTCAACGGCTTTCTCAAGCACCTGTCGGGTGCCGTTACTGCGGGAAGCCCGGGTGACCACCAATACCTGGTTAAGGTCCGCCTGAGCCATGCGCGCCGTCAGGGTTTCGGCGTCATCAATGCGAACGCATGGCCAGTAGGCTGCCAACCCCGGGTGTGCCGCCGGGAGATCGAGCAACCAGATGGTCAAGGGGGCCGGGCGTAACGCCCTCTGGGGCCACTGCCACAAGCAAGGGGCGTCGTACAGATGGTATGCCAATTTGGTCATGTAATGGATTCCCTCCAGAGCGGGCCGCAGCATCATTGCCAGGCCTGAAGGTGCGGGAGCGATTTGATCCCTCCTGACACCGGTGACGACTTCAGTTATTGTCGGTATTGCAGTCGAGTTAAGAGCTTTTTGCCCGAAAAACCGCAACATACCAGATCTTTTAACATCCAGACGCCCACTCACCAGCAGCAAATGCCACAAAACCGAGCTAACTGGTGCGACCAACTTAAAGGAAAGCCCCATCCCCTTGAAACAACAAGGGAGTAAGGTAGTTGTATCCCGCAACTTAAGCCTGAGTAAGCTGGGGAGCCAAGGAGTGATTCAGTGACGTCGTCGAAACGACTCCAGTTGCTGTAAACGCGCTTCCGTATCGGGATGAGTCATGAGCCAATCGCCCAGCGCGCTGTCTTGACTCAGCAATTCGAACACTTGCTCCACCCCTTCTGTGTCGCCATAAAGGCGCTTTACCGTCTCCATCGCCCGACGATCCGCTTCCAGTTCCTGACTGCGACTGAAGCCCAGCTGGGTGGCCATCACCCCCAGTTCCAGCATCTTGCTGTCATTGCCTGACAGTGCGGCCAGTGACAGAGCGACCAGACTCTGGCTCAGTAACATCTGCATTGGGTCTCGGTGCCTAACGTGAGCCAGCTCATGGGCCAGCACAAAGGCCACCGCCGCATCATTGTCGAGCTGCTCAACCAACCCTTGGTAGATCAGCAGCTCGCCGCCAAGGCCCGCCATCGCATTCAGCGTTTCCCCCCGGGCAACCGTGAGGCGCACTGACAGCCCCTGCGGCAGAGGGTCAGCGACCAGTACTTGTTCAAACAGCAAGTGCACCGGTTTACCGTCCGCCTCGTCCACGGCCAATTCTGACCAATCCAGGCGCAACGGCGCCTCCCAGCTGAACGGGACAAAACGCGCCAGGGTGTGGCCAGCGAACACCAGTGCCAGGGTGAGCAACACCACCAGCAACAGCGCCACCATACCCAGACCCAAAAACTCGGCCAGGGGGTGGTTGTCAGAGACGTTGTTCTCCGGTGGTATCCGGTTTTGAAACTGGCTCATCCGCGTTGAATCACGGCCGTGCCATAGGCATAGACTTCGACGGAGACCTGCTGATTGCCGGCGCCCTTGCTGATTGACGCGGTTTCCAGCCGCACATTAAAGATGGCGCTGGCCCCCAGGCGCTGCGCCTCAGTTTTCATCCGCAGAATCGACTCACGGCGGGCGCGCTCAACCAGCGACTCATAGGCTCCGATGCGCCCACCAAACAGACTGCGAAGCGCCGCCGCCATCACCTTGAAGTAATCCACGGCCACCACGGTGTTGCCGCCAACCAGCCGCACTTCGCAGGGCTGAAAGGCTTGCGGCACTCGCTTATCGGAGAACACCAGCAGCGGTTGTAACTCCGCTTCCCGGCGCCGTATCGATTCAAAATGGCGCAGCTCGGCGTAGCGACCGAACAGGTAGCCAATCACCAGCAGTCCAAAGGTTATCAGTAGTGCGGTCATCGCTTACTCCACCACCACGGCGGTGCCGTAGGCAAACAGCTCCGCGGCGCCGGAGGTGACCGAAGAGGTTGAAAAGCGCACATTGATCACCGCATTAGCGCCGATGGCCTGAGCCTGCTCAATCATGCGGCCAACCGCTTCCTCACGGGCCTCATTCAGCAGTTCGGTATAGCCTTTGAGCTCGCCGCCTACGATGTTTTTCAGGCCCGCCATCAGGTCACGGCCCACGTGCTTAGCCCGCACCGTATTGCCCTGCACCAGACCGAGGTGCTGGGTGATGGTTTTTCCGGGAATGGTTTCGATATTGGTGATGATCAGCTCCACAACGCCGTCCTGTTTATGGGAAAAAAACCAACATAACAGAGCGTTGGGTAGCAAAAAAGGCACAAAAAAGCCGGGCACTTGCCCGGCTTTTGCCTGCTCCCAAAGGGATTAGAAAATCAGGTGGGCCATACCCGCGATAACCGGCAGTGCCACCAGGGTACGCAGCAGGAAGATGAGGAACAGCTCCCACAGCTTCACCGGCACCTTGGAACCCAGCAGCAGAGCACCGATTTCAGACATGTAGATCAGCTGGGTCACAGACAGTGCAGCAATCACAAAGCGGGTCATCTCGCTGTTGATGCCTTCCGCCAGGATGGCCGGCAGGAACATGTCGGCAAAACCCACCACCATGGTCTGGCTGGCTGCGGCCGCATCCGGGATCTGCAGCAGTTCCAGCAGCGGCACAAACGGGGTGCCCAGGATGCTGAACAGCGGGGTGTATTCCGCCACCATCAGGCCAGCCGTACCAATCGCCATCACCACCGGCAGTACGCCCAGGATCATATCGGTGGCGTTGTGTACCCCTTCGCGGACCACATCACCGGCGTTCTTCACCTGGCTGGCGCGGGCCAGAGCCAGCTTGTAGCCGTAGCTCAGGGTGGTTTCACCGGCCGGGATCACCTCTTCGTCACCGGTGCGAGCTTTACCGTTTACGAACAGGTCTTTCTTATTGGACAGCGGCGGCAGACGGGGCACCACAATGGCCACCACGATACCGGCCAGACACACAGTACCAAAGAACGGCAGGAAGTACGCTTCCAGACCCACGGTACCGATCACCACCAGAGAGAAGGTGATGGACACGATGGAGAAGGTGGTGCCGATTACCGCAGCTTCACGCTCGGTATAGTGGCCCTGCTCATACTGCTTGGAGGTCATCAGGACACCGACGGAACCGTCGCCTACCCAGGAAGCAAAACAGTCAACCGCAGAGCGGCCGGGCAGATTAAACACCGGACGCATCAGCTTGGTCATGGTGGTGCCCACCATCTCCAGCAGGCCAAAGTTCACCAGCAGCGGCAGGAACAGGCCAGCAAACAGGAATACGCAGAACAGCAGCGGTGCCAGGTCATTCAATACCAGGCCACCGGTATTTCCAGAGTGGATCGCTTCCGGCCCCACGGCAAAGAAGGTCAGTACCACGAACACCGCACCAACAACGCGGGTTACCGCCCAGGCCGGAGTCACATTGAACAGACTGTTCATAAAGGGGTGATTGACGATGACACCAGGCTTGATCAGCTTGGTAACCAGGGTCATGACGGCGGAGAACACGATAACGGTGGTTACCAGAGTCACGCCAAAGCTGTCCAGTTGACCCAGCAGGCCCTTGGCCAGCACCGCCACGGGAATGGTCAGGGAGCCGTTCACCGAAACCGGAGTCATAAACAGGAATACGCCAATCAGAGATGGCAGGAGGAACATCAACAGGTTCCGGGTGGACTTAACGTCCTGGAGTTCTAAAGTCTGCTCGCTATTCACGGCTTCGACCCTCTTATCGTACTTCTGGGTTTGGGGGTTCGCCTCATTCACATGAATGAATATTCAATGTGAGTGGTTGACGGGGCACAGAGTACCCCTAACCATCAGGATTGGAAACCCCCTCACCCAGACAAAAATGCGATGAAGGTCACATATATTTATTCACCCAAAGCGGGTAGCCATTCACTCGCGGCGGGTTCGAACAAAACTTAGTCGTCCTTTTCACCCGCCAGGCGGCGTTTCAGCTGATCCAGCAGGTTCGGCGGCACACCGTGAATGGTCAGAGTGTCGCGTACCGGATCCCACTGAACCCGCTCACCCAGATGCTGTGCATCAAAACTCACTGAGACACCACCACCGGTGCCACTGAATTTTTTCAGTGCGCGCAAGGTGGATTGGTCCGCCGGGAAGGTCTCTTCCAGGTCGTAGGCGCCATTGGAGGTGAATTGATAAAACGCGTCGAGGCCCTGATCGGCCAGCTCATCAGACACGTCTTTAAGCTGGATCGGCTCGCCCACAGCCACCTGGCTTTTGCAGTAATCGAATACCGCGTCACGGGCCTGCTGGCGCTCGCCTTTATCCAGCTCGGTGTCGGCAACGAAATCTTCTACCGCCTTCATCAGTTGCTGGTTCTGCGCCTTAGCGTTCACCCCTTCGACGCACCCCATAAAGTCGAGGAAGAAATCCGCCACCTTGCGACCAGCCCGGCCCTTTACAAAGGTCAGGTACTTTTTGGAGGTGGGGTCCGCCTGCCACTCAGTCAGGTCGATGCGGGCTGCCAGCTGCAGATTGCTCAGGTCCAGGTGTTCACTGCCCTGCACTTCCATCTCGTCAGACACCGATACCGAAGGCTTGGGAGAGAGCAGTGCAACGAACAGGTAATCGGACGCCACATGGTTGTAGGCCGCCATCAGCAGGTAGCCACCAGTGGCAAAGTCGTACTTACCCAGCTCCTGACCCAGCAACTGGCCAGCCTCAGCGGAGAACTCAACGAACCCTTTCTCACCGGCCCGCCAGGCGATCAGGGCTTCGCGGAACGCGTCATTGGTGTCACCCATCGGTTCACCATCGTCACCCAGTGGCGCACCGAAGTGGCCGTAGCCCTTGCCCGCTTTGGCGGTGTAGAGGCGGTGCAACTCGCCGACGAGGTCATCGAGCGCGTTGGAATGACTGAGGGGTTGAGGGCGCAGTTTGCACTGCAGTTGGCCATCTTCAGAGCGGATCACCGCGTGCAGAATGGCTTGATCGATCTTAAGGCTCATAATCACCACGAACGAGGAGGGCACAAAGCCACCTATTATAAGAGGGGTAAGCCAAAGGGCACCCCCCTTTTTTCGATAGGTGATAGCGATATCTGCAAGAGATTCGGGTACAATCCCGCGCCGGTTCGGCCCCTCCTAAGTGTCGGGCCCCCACCCATTACCACGTAACAGGACTCCCCCATGGCTATCGTTTCCAAATACAGCAATGAACAGGTTGAAGAGCTGCTGCACGAGCTGCTGCTGGTGCTGGAAAAGCGCAAGACCCCAACCGACCTGGCTTTGATGGCTCTGGGCAACGCCGCCACCGTACTGATCAACAGCAAGGTCAGCCCGGCGGTTCGCGGCCCCATCGCCGAACAGTTCGCTGAAGCGCTGAAAGCCTCAGTAAACGGTCGTTCGGACGCCTAACCAGCTGAAATTCTTGGCTGGAATTGTCGTTTCTTTCACCGTAGGATAAACAGCACAATCGGGCGCCGAGCCACCGCATGCACGCACAAGAACAACAGAAGGACAAAGTGTCACAGCTGGTGCTGTGGGGACACTGGTTTACCTTTTTCAACATGATCCTGGCGATGCTGATCGCCACCCGCTATATCGCCACCGAAGGCTGGCCAGAGACTCTGCTTGGGCAGGGCTACCTGCTGACCAACCTGGTGGGCCATTTCGCCTTCCTTGGCTTCGCGGTGTATCTGTTGACTCTGTTCCCGGTCACCTTGTTGTTGCCCTTCTCCCGCATCTTGCGCGGCTACGCTGCGGTGGTGGCCACGCTTGGCCAAAGCGCCCTGCTGTTCGATACGCTGGTCTTTGACCACTATCGTCTTCACCTCAATCCTTTTGTTCTCGATGTCGCCGCCAGTGACTTGCTGGCACTGCTGAACACACCTCTGCTGGTCGCGGGCCCACTGCTGCTGTTTGCCCTGCAACTGGTGTTGGCCAATGGCCTGTGGAAGCGACTTCATCGGGTACGGCGGCGCAAGCTGGGCACCAAGGTGGTCGGCACCCTGATGACCTGCTTCTTCGCCACCCATTTCGTCCATGTCTGGGCCGATGCCACGGTGTATCGCCCGATCACTCAGCAGGACGACATGTTCCCGCTGCACTACCCGGCCACGGCCAAGAGCTTTATGACCCGTCAGGGCCTGGTGGATGAAGACAGCCTGGCCAAAGCTGAGCGCAGCGCGGCCCCCACCCGGCAACTGAGTTATCCGTTGTCGGCGATGCAGTGCCACCCGAGAACCACCCCCAATATTCTGCTGGTGGCCGTCGATGCCTGGCGCGCTGACATGGTCGACCAACAGACCATGCCCAAGTTGCTTGAACTGGCCCAAAGCAGCCATTGGTTCCCACGCCATTTCAGTGGTGGCAACCAATACCATAGTGGTCTCTACAGCTTGCTGTACGGGATGCTTCCCGCCTATGAAGTGTCTCTGAATGCCGATAAGAAAACACCGGTCCTGATTGACCAACTGGCCGAGCAGGGCTACGACTTCTCACTGTTTGGTGACCCCAACCTGCCCAATAGCCGCAGTGTCAGTGCCATGCTGGCCCCGTTCCACGTTGCCCCGCTGCAGGACGAAAACAACCCGGCCCAGCAGGACAGCAGTACCACCGACGAAGTATTGGACTTACTGGCAAACGCCAATGGCCCGCAGTTTGCGTTGGTGACCTACCACGCACCGGCCTACTACAGCACTCCGGTTGGTTCCGTAGGCATTCCCAGTGTTCAGGCTGATCCAAAGCTCAACTACGCCGAGCGGGTTCTGTATAACCAATACCGCCAGTCGTTGCACTTCCTTGACGGCGAGTTGAACCGACTGCTCAGCGGCGTCAGCGACGATACTCTGGTGATCCTTACCGGTACCCATGGCCAGGTCTTTACCACTGACGCCAGCGTGCAGCGAAACTTCTCGGCGGGGGCCACTCAGGTGCCGATGTTGATCCGCTTCCCCGGTGACGGCGCGTGGACCGCAACCCACCAAACCAGCCATTACGGCCTGGTTGGCAGTCTGATGACCCGCCTGATGGGCTGCGAGAACCCCACCAGCGACTACAGCCTCGGCGATAACCTTTACCAACCGCCGGTCAACCCGTTCCTGGTGATGGGCAGTGACCGCAACTTTGCGATCCGCACCAATAAATCCATCACCGTGATCGACAAGCACGGGGAGTACCGGGTCTACTCGCCCGAGTACAAGCGACGCCGGGATGCCGGCCTGGATGTGCAGGTCCTGCTTGGGGTTATGGAAGAAGGTCGGCGATTCCTTGCCCGTTAAGACCGGGATTGCGCAAAGATGCAGCGCTTAAACCGCGCTGCCCTTGCAATTGGCGGGGATAACCGTATTATGGCCTCCGTTGTCGGCCAGTAGCGCAGCCTGGTAGCGCACCGTCATGGGGTGTCGGGGGTCGGAGGTTCAAATCCTCTCTGGCCGACCATTTTTAGAAAAAGCCTGATTCGAAAGAGTCAGGCTTTTTTGCTTTCCGCCCCCTTAAAACGCCGTTGGCGTTTGGGGTCGGACCGAGCGTCGGACCGGGTTAAATCCTCTCTGGCCGACCATTTTTAGAAAAAGCCTGAGGCTAGGCGCCCCCTTCGAAAGAGTCAGGCTTTTTTGCTTTCCGCCCCCTTAAAACGCCGTTGGCGTTTGGGGTCGGACCGAGCGTCGGACCGGGTCAAATCCTCTCTGGCCGACCATTTTTAAGAGAAAAGCGCTAACCGAACGGTTGGCGCTTTTTCGTTTGCTGCCCAATCAAACATCGCAGCACTGGGTCTTCTTGCACGCGTCCCGGCACCGATTAACAGGCAAAAAAATCCCCCGCACAGGCGGGGGCACTGGTTGCCAACGGGTGGTTGGGATACCTGACCCGTGCTTACAAAGCTAGTTGTCCCATGAACCCGGGTCAATCTGTTATCTGAGCAAATCGTTTCTAAATGTGATGATCTGTCCTCTGGGATTCGGTTGGCGCAATGGTTAACCTATCGTGAACAGATAAAGGAGAGACCATGAACCGATGGATTGGCGTCGTGGCACTGTGTGCCGGGGCGGCTGCGGTGGCCACCTGGGCCGGCATTACCCACCAACAACCCGAATATCAGGGCAGCAACACCCTGCCCGGACTGCAAGCGCCGGTGTCGGTCAAGTTTGACGAGTTTGGCGTACCCACGATTGAGGCAGCGCAAGACCAGGACGCACTGCGGGCGCTGGGGTGGTTACATGCTCAGGAGCGTCTGTTCCAGATGGACCTGCTGCGCCGGGTCGGCAAAGGGGAAGTCGCCGCTCTGCTTGGTGCACCAGGCTTGCCGACCGACCGGCTTTTCCGCACTCTGGGTACCCGCCACTGGGCCCAGGTCCAGGTCAGCCAGATGGAAGCCTCCGAACCGGAACTGACCGAATGGGTCGATGCCTACTATCAGGGGGTCAATCAGGCCATTGCCACCCTGCCTGCACCAATGGAATACCGCCTGCTGGGTCTGCAGCCTGAGCCCTTCTCCCGGGTCGACGCCTTTGCCACGCTGAGCTATATGGCCCACAGCTTTACCAGTGCCTTTAAGCAAGACCCCTTGCTAACCGCCCTGGTGGCCAAGCTCGACCCCATCTACCACCCGGCTCTGGTCAGTGGTTGGCCCGATGACTACCCCGCCCAGTTAACCGATCAGGAGCTGACCGCCTGGCAGGACGCCGCCGCCACTCTGGACCAACGCCTGCCATTAGGCACCCTGCAGGGCTCTAACGGTTGGGTGATCAGCCCTCAACGCAGTGCCAGTGGCGCGCCCCTGTTTGCCAATGACCCCCATATCGCGTTTTCCACCCCTCAGGTGTGGTACGAAGCTCAACTGCACACCCCAAATCGTCAGCTCTACGGCTACTACCTGCCCGGGCTGCCGTTGCCCCTGCTGGGACGGACACCGGAGCGGGTATGGGGGTTAACCATGTTGCTCAACGACGATGCTGACCTCTATCGTCTGACACCCGCAGGAGAAGGCTACCAATTCGATGATCAGCCGCGCCCCTACACCGCCCACGTCGAAACCATCCACATCAGTGATGGCACCACCGAGACCCTGACCGTGCGCCAGAGTCTGCACGGTCCCCGTGTTGACGCCGTGCTGAACCTGCCGGAGCCGACGGCACTGCAGTGGACTTTCACAGAACCACGAAACCGACCGTTAACCGGCCTCTATCAACTGCTGCAAAGCGAAGATATGGCCAGCTTTGAGGCGGCGCTGGAGCCCATCTGGTCGCCCGGTGTGAACGTCCTGTATGGCGATACCGAGGGCAATATTGCCAAGTGGGCGGTTGCCCGTTACCTACAGCGCGCTCCGGGCGTCAGTGGTGCATTGGTGCTGGATGGCAGCATCAGCGCCACACTTCCTCTGGGGTACCACCCTTACAGCGACAACCCTCGCTACATCAATCCGCCATCCGGCATCGTCTTTTCCGCCAACCACCCCTATGGCGGACCCTGGCAATCACTGGAGCGGGCCGGATACTACGCGCCGACGTTCCGCCCCGCCCTGCTGGAGCAAGCGCTTTCAGCCCAGCCGATCTGGCAACTGGATCAGCTTAAAGCGGTACAAACCGACTCCCGCAATGGCCGTGCCGAGCAGCTTAAAGCGTTGTTGTTGGATACGGTTGAGCCCGGACCGGAGCGTGACCTGCTGGCCCGTTGGGATGGCCGCTACCACCCCCAAAGTGCCGCTCCCACCTTGATTGAAGCGGTCTACCAGTCCCTGCTTCGTACTGTGCTGGAAGATGAACTGGGGGCCGAGCGTTTCGAAGCGCTGCAGCGCCAATCACTGGTGGATCGCATAATGGCGGAGCTGCTGCATGACCCCCACTCTCCGTGGTGGGATCACACCGGCACCGCCACCGCTGAACGGCGTCAGGACATACTTCGCGCCGCCTGGGCCGATGCACTGGCCGCTCTGCCCCAACCCATCCCGCTGTGGGAAAATCAGGGCCAGATGCGCCATCGCCATCCATTAGGTGAGGTGCCCGCCCTCGCCGCCTTGTTCGAGGGACCGGGGTTGGCCATCACAGGCTCAAAGCGCGCCATCAACAACATGGCCTATCGCTACGGGGAGACCCATCCCATCGCGACCTTTGGCCCATCAACCCGCCGCCTGGTCGACCTGGCCGAGCCCTTTAAGGGCCATGCCATCTCGCCATTGGGGCAAAGTGGCATTCCATTTTCTCCCCATTTTGCTGACCAGGCCGAAGCCTACGCCAAGGGGGATTACCGTCGAACCGAGCTTCGCGCCATTGAGGGCGAACCCGACATTCGTTTTCACCCACAATAAAATTCATTTGAATGGGAATGCTTCTTATTTAGAATGATGCCAGTATGGTTGATTTGCTCTGGAGCAGACGATGTCAAAAGCAGTAAAGGCCCAGAAGAAGCGTGACAAGAAAACCGCTAAAGCTGTGACCAAGGCGCTGAAAAAAGCGTTGAAGGAGCAACAGGCGCTGCCGGAGCTCAGCAAGAAACAACGTGAGTCGTTGGCTCAGAACTGGGTCGCCGAGTTATTGAAGGAGGGTAAAGCGCCGGTCTTTACTCTCTTTCCCGGCACCCCTGACGTGATGACGCCCCTTAAGCGGCGTCCCTGTAAAGGCTGCCCAGCCCTGGAAGGACGTGCCTGCAAATGTGCCATGAAGCGCATGAAGAAGTCCGCATAAGTCGACGGAATAACCGATTTGCGCAAACGCTAAGCAAACGATTTATCAGAAGAAAAAAGCCCTTGCATCCCCGGCTCAAGGGCATAAACTAAGCCTCGTTTTCGGCCAGTAGCGCAGCCTGGTAGCGCACCGTCATGGGGTGTCGGGGGTCGGAGGTTCAAATCCTCTCTGGCCGACCAAATCATCCTAAGAAGCCCGTCTCGAAAGAGATGGGCTTTTTTGCCTCTTCGCCCCCGTAAAACGCCGTTGGCGTTTGGGGTCGGACCGAGCGTCGGACCGGGTCAAATCCGCTCTGGCCGACCAAATCATCCTAAAAAGCCCGTCTCGAAAGAGATGGGCTTTTTGCTTCTCCGCCCCCTCAAAACGCCGTTGGCGTTTGGGGTCGGACCGAGCGTCGGACCGGGTCAAATCCGCTCTGGCCGACCAAATTACCCTAAAAAGCCCGTCTCGAAAGAGATGGGCTTTTTTGCCTCTTCGCCCCCGTAAAACGCCGTTGGCGTTTGGGGTCGGACCGAGCGTCGGACCGGGTCAAATCCGCTCTGGCCGACCAAATCATCCTAAGAAGCCCTAACCGTCAGGTTGGGGCTTTTTTGCCTCTCCGCCCCCGTAAAACGCCATTGGCGTTTGGGGTCGGACCGAGCGTCGGACCGGGTTAAATCCGCTCTGGCCGACCAAATCATCCTAAGAAGCCCGTCTCGAAAGAGATGAGCTTTTGCATCGTCTCCCCCGTCGGCACAGCGCTCGCTCATGGCTCTACAGGCAATGGCGTTTCGACCTCCGCCAGGGATAGGAGGTGACGACGAGCACCAAGGCGCGACCAACCTCTCAACCTGAAGAACTTTCCCCCACCTTGCACAGCCGAGTTTGATCGAGCTCACTGTTGTTAACATCATTGAACGTTATTACCTCAGTATCACAACAAGATGGCCGCTCTATCAGGGTGGAGGTGAAGCGATGAAAACACTGCTGTCTATGGCTTGCGTTTCGTTACTGAGCGGATGCTCGCTATCAATCTGGAGCATGGAAACCATCCAAAGCTGGAGCGACGCCCGCCTATGCCAATTTCACACCTATTTCGCCCAACACCAACCGATGCAAACCCTGTCCGGTGAAGAGATCGCCCGTCGCCAGGCGGTGGGCAGCATGAGCCTGAGTGAGAATGAGTGCCAGCGTTTGGGGCGCCATCAACAAGAGGCGCAATCAGCCTACAGTCAGGCTTTCCGGGACAGCAAAGGATTGGACCGCACCCGTCTGTAATGCACCAGAACTCCTCCGCTCATTCATCCACGATGTTACGCTGACCGCCGCGGCGTCAGCCCAAATGTTTCAGGAGCGAGTATCCTTCATTCTATGATGCGTCATCGTGAAGGAGCCCTCCATGCCAAGCTTGATTGCCATCGCCATCACCACCGGAATACTGTCGGCGGTATGGGGCTGGCTCTCTGTGACACTGGGGCTATTAACCTGGGCTGGCTTCCTTGGCTGTACCAGCTACTTCGCCAGCTCCGATGATCGGCTGATTGGATTGGGGGCCAGCCTGTTAGCCAACCTGACCGGCGTGTTTTGGGCAATGACCATCATCAATGGCAGTGCCTGGCTGGGCAATCCCTATCTGGGTTATGCGCTTACCGGCATCGTCGCCTTTCTGATGTGTGCTCAGGCTCAATTCCGCTGGTTAACCTACATTCCCGGCACCTTTATCGGCGCCTGCGCCACCTTCGCCGCCGAGGGCGATTGGCTGTTGGTGGTTCCCTCATTGGTGATCGGCGGAGTGTTTGGCTTCCTGATGAAGCAGAGTGGGTACGGTCTTAAGCGTGCTCTGACAAAGTAACGGCAGAGCCAGGCTCTGCCGTCATCAGTAGGGAAAGGTCATTATTCCGCTTGAACATCTTCCTCCTCGCTCGAGTTCACAACCCGAACGCGATCATCGTCCACTACCATGATGTAACCCAACCCACGCAGGGTGACAATTCGATAGTGTGTCTTATCCAGAACCTTACGGATCTCGTTGATCAGTACTGGCAGGCTGTTGGCCCCAACTAACCGCCCACCCCAAATAAATTCAGAAAGATCGGACTTATTCAGTGGTTCACCTAAATGAGAAAGAAATACACATAGGGCACGCACCAGATAATTACTGCACTCAATGGGCTTTTCCATACCGGGTACAGTGATACTGGCTCGTTGTTTGGCAACATCGCCGTCAGCATAAAACTGATAATCAAAACCAGCTTCAGCCAACCCGTTTTGATTTCGATTTTCACAAAGTGCGCAATGCAGCGCGTTACATTGGTTGCAGGATTTCATCTACTACCCTCCAAACTGCCATCGCTATTGATGGGCCTTCCATGGCGCTTAAAAGCGCGAAATTTCGGGTAACCTACTGTTATAAATCGAGTTATCTTAGAAGGCGGTGTGACTTACATCCTCATGGCGATGTCATCCATGACACAAGGCGGGTTCCTCCAAGCCACACGCCATCAGCGACTTATCCCAACAAAGTCAATATTCGATTCGAGAAAACAATATCAAAAAATATATTCCAAAATAAAATCCCATTTGTAAGCACTTTGTCAGCAATATCGTGTTCCATCGTTTATTTCTGAATGGCGCTAAACCTCAGCATCAAATTCCAATTTCTGACGCACAAAAAGGGCCAGACATTTGCAGTCGCATGCGCATGGTTTAAATGTCCATTCACCGCGACACAACCGCCTCATTTTTGACCACTACAATTTGACAACATGGGTGCGAATCACGTTAGCTAGCGGTAGGACTCAATGCCTCGTCTGAGGCCGATGGAAGGAGACATAATGCATGAAGATCTCTGAGATTTTAGCCGTCACCCCCCCACCGGAGTGTCTCGGTGACAGTGTCTCTGCGGCTGCCGACCTGGCTTTGCTGTGGCGTGCCGATTTAACCCTGCTTTATCACAACGAACAGCCCCATGATTTGGCGATACTCACCGAGCGGGCCGCACAGTTGGAGGAGCGTGGTATACCCAAAGTGTCACTGCAGGGTGACAACTGGGACAAACTGAGTGAGGTGGTCGATGCCATGCAGAAGCTGGTGCCCTATGACCTAATAATGAAGGTGATGCACCACCGCAATCAGCGCCACACTACCGATTGGCATATGTTGCGGGCCATCCGCGCTCCGCTCTACCTGCTCAATCCGGAGCCGCATCCAGCCCAGTCTCGCATTCTGGTGGCCATGGATCTGGACCATCGCGATGCCCAGGTTCAGCAGCTCAACCTGAAAGTGATGCGATACGCCAAGCTAATGGCGCAAGCCCGTGACAGTGAGATCCATGTTATCTATGCACCGCACCTCTCACGCTTCCTACACGAGCTGGACATCGTCAGCCCGCACCAGGTTGAGAGAGACGCCACCGCCAATTGTGCTGAAGCGATTGCCTGGCTTGAAGCCGAGGGGGTCGACCCGGACCATATCCACATTAAGTCTGGCGATACGGGCCGGGTGATTCGGGATAAGAGTTGCAAGCTGAAAGCCGACACGCTGGTAATGGGTTACTTCAAGCGCTCCGGTGTACTCAACCAGCTGTGGCGCAGCAAAGCCGAACAGATGATCAGCGACCTGCGTTGCCACTTGCTGGTGGTGCCAGCCGATACTGAGTAACTAGCCGGCGGCGTCGAGTTCGAGAACGACCTTGGCGCCGCTTTGATCGAGATTGATCCGACTTTCCCGCAGGAACACCCGTTCCGCCGCCAAACCCGCCTCAACCAACGCAGCCTTGACCGCTTCTCCCCGCGCCGACGCCAGGTTTTTCAGTGCCACTTCATCCGCCGGCTGTGCCTCCAGCAGCTGCTCATACAGCCCTTTGCGCCAGCGTCGATTGCGCTCCTCGTCATCGAGGTCAGGCAGGCGTTCGGCCAACATCTGCTGTTCGGATTGCGCCTTACCCATGCCCATCACGGCATCATAGGCCGCGGCCAATGCCAGCTCAGGCGGCTCGGTCAGGCCACTGCCCTGGGGCATCAGGCGGGCATCCAGCGCCACCTTGGCCAACGCCCGTCCATCGGCGACCGGATCAACCGCACCCTGAGCGGAAAGCACCAGGCTTGGGCGCTGCGACAGCGCTTCTACCAGCCGGGCCATCTGCGCGGTCTGCTCCGGATCCATCTGGCTCTGGCCTGCGGCAAACTGGACGTGGTCCGGCGGATCTTCACCCCCAAGCAGGTTGCCCAGCAAAGCAAAGGGCGAGGTGACAATTTTGGTGATCACGTTACCCAATGCCTTGAAGATCAGGGGGCCAATGGCAAACTCCGGGTCATCCACATTACCGGACACCTGAAGTCCCAGATCGATCACGCCGTTGCTGTCCTGCAACAATGCCACCGCCAGGGCCACTGGCAGACTGGTGGCCTTATCAGAATCGGAGCGCTGGCCCAGCTTAAGCTGGCTGATCACCACCTGATTGCTGCCCTGAAGCTGGTTATCATCCAGTGCGTACTTGAGTGCCAGGTCAAGCTGACCCTGATCGATAAAGTAGCCGGCGTAGGTCCCGGAATAGGGGTTGAGGGAGGTCAGTTCGATGTTGTCGAAGTTCAGAGCCAGGTCCATAAACGGCTTTTCCGCCAGGGGCTGCACCGTTCCCTTTAGCGATACCGGCGCATAACGGTCAACCTGCCCCTGAATATCCACGACGGCGCGGCTCTCCTGTTGAGCATCCAGGCCGCTGATCTCCCCGGTCAGGGTTTCGATGCCGGTCGCAAACTTTGGCGTTAAGGTGTTATCCGCAAAGAAGGCCGAACCATTGGCAAACAGTATCCGCCCCACTGTGACGTCAAAAGGGGCTTCTCCGGTCTGTGGTTGCGCTGGGTCGGTTTGCGCTGGTGCCGGCTGTGCCGTTTCATTACCGCCCTGTTGGTCCTCCTCCACCGAAGCCACCAGGCCGGCGAAGTTGGTGCTGCCATCTTCATCAATAATGATGCGGGCATAAGGCTCATTAAACGCCAGTTGGTCGATCTTCAAGAAGCGCTGGGCCAGGTCAAAATCCAGATGGTTGATGTCCATCTGACCCCACTTAACAAAGTCACGCTCCGCCAGGGCATCCTGAGTCACCAGATTGGCGACACCGATCTCGCCCTGGAAGGTCACCGAGAGGGGGTCGTCCAGGGCGACAGTAACGTCGCCACGGGTCGTCAGCTGGCCACTGTGCAGCTTCAGATTCAGCAGCGATTGCCAGTAGGGAATGGTATCGGTTAGGTCGAAATCATTCAGCGCCACCTCAAATTCACCCTGGTTGTTATCCAGCTGCCATTCCCCATCCAGCGTCAACAAAGCGTATTGATTGATGTGGGTGTCCAGGTCAATGGTCAGCGGTTGAGCGGTGTCGGTACCGAGCGGGCCAACCACTAGAGGAGCCACATCAAACTGCCAGTCCACCGGCGTTTCAGCGGTCTGGTCGGTCAGCGAGAGTGTGGCGTCGGCAAGGGTTAAGCGCTGCAATTGCACTTGCCAGGGTGACGCCGTCTCTGAGGGCGTTTCCGACCCTGACTCTGCTTCTTCAGCGCCGATTGGGGTCAACAGGGTGGCCAGATCGAGCCCCTTGTCGCTGAGTTGGGCATTCACCGCCAACCCTTCAACACTCAGCTCCCCCAGGCTCACCTGTTGCGCAGCCAGATCAAACTCGACGGGCGCCAGAACCGCCTGCTGCATCCGGACCAGTGACGTCTCTTGGTAAACCATATCGAGGTCACGCAGGGTCAACTCGCCCTGCTCTATCCGCAGTTGCAGCTCCGGGTCCAGCGAGAGGTGGGCAGACAGGTTAATGTCGGTCTGCGCGTTGGCGAGGTCAAAGTGGAAATCCTCGGCCAGGTAGGGCCAAAAGCGGGTCAGATCGGCGTTTTTCAGATCCAGCGTCATCGCCAGGTCCAGCGGATCGAAATTCGCATCCAGAGTGATGTTGGCCTGGCCGCCCCCCGGGCCACTTAACCGTAGCGCCAGTTTGTTTTCACCACGGGCCAGGTGGAAGTTCTCCGCCTCAAGGGCAAGGTCGGTCAACTCGGTCGTATGACGCTGGTCCTGCTCATAGCGGATGCGACCCTGTTCCAGCACAAACTGATCGATCGCCAGCTTGGGCAGGCCGCTCGGTTCAGGTTCGGGCTCTGGGGGCGCGCTTTCGGCTTTTGCCAGCAGGGGGGCGAGGGCCTGGTGCCAGTTGTTCTCTTCAGGGCCGCGCTGACGGTAGTCCAGGTAGGGGGCCGTCAGGCTGACGGCCTGAAGCTGCCAATGGCGTGAAAACAGCGAGCGCCACGGTTCAAGATCAACCACCAGCTGCTCAAGACCCGCCAGCGGTTTGCCGTCGTCACCGGTTAAGGCCAGTTTATCGATGGTCACTCGCCATTCCAGCGGGTGAAACCGGACCTGCTCCAGACTCAACTCAGCGGCCATCTCCTGCGCCACCCATTTAGGCGCCTGCCGCTCTATCAGTGCAGGTAAACCCCAGCCCAATGCGGCCAGATATGTCCCGACCGCCAGCGCGACATAAACCGTGATGCGCACGGCACGTCGCTGCCACCAGGTTGCTAATTTCACAGCCACCTCAACCTCGATCTGTTCCTTACAGTGTAGTGTTCCCCGGCCCAAGCGAAAGCGAATGTGGACCGGGGTCGCCCCAGCACAATTTATCCTCTATGTTATCGAAAATCCGATTTTTTTTGCCAAGGAGCGGCAATGAAAGTGCCCGTTTGGTTACTGAGTGTACTGGTTGCTGTTATGGCCTACCTGGCACTTTGGCCGGTGCCGATGTCGGCTCAACGGTGGGGGCCGGTGGATGCGGTTAATTCGGATCAGCTGCCCGGTCCTGAGCCGCTGGATTACGGCCTCACCACACTGCCATTGCCACAAAGCCAGGGGCCCGAAGATGTGGCAGTGAGTCCCGATGGCCAAATCACCACCGGACTGGCCGATGGCACACTGTGGCAGTGGTCTGAAAGCGCGGGATGGCAGATGTTGGGGCATACCGGCGGGCGCCCTTTGGGCCTGGATTACAGTAGCGATGGCACGCTGTACATCGCTGACGCCATCAAGGGCCTGCTGCGCTGGCAACCGGATGGCACGGCGCGAACCCTGTTGACGGGGGACGAGCTCGGCCCATTTGGTTTTGTCGATGACCTCGCGGTGGATCCCCGGGGGCAGATCTACTTTACCGACGCATCCCGGCGGTTTCCGGCACAACGGTTCGGTGTGGCTGATGGCGGCGTTCGTGACCTACTGGCCCACAGCCAAAGCGGCTCACTGTACCGCTTCGATCCCGCCAGCGGCCAACTCGACACTCTGATGACAGGACTGAGCTTTGCCAACGGTGTGACCCTAAGCCACGACGGCAACAGTGTGTTGGTGTGTGAGACCGGGCGCTACCGGATTTGGCGCCATCAGATTTCGGGAAGTCAGGCGGGCCAGTCCTCGATCTGGATAGATGGGCTGCCGGGTTTTCCCGATAACATCAGCCGGGCCGAGAACGGAGGCTACTGGGTTGGACTGGTGGCACCCCGGGACGGGCTGCTGGATGCCCTGGCGCCCTACCCTGCCCTGCGTGATGTGATTCGGCGCCTGCCCGCCGCGCTGCGCCCGGCCGCCAAGCGCCATGGTCAGTTGTTATGGCTCAATGAAAACGGCGCAATTGGGCGCCACTTTGACGATCCTAAAGGCACGTTCGCGTTTATTACCGGCGCAGAGCACGCCGGAGACCGCGTATACCTGACCAGCCTGCATGAGCCAGCACTGGCCATTTTGCCGGCCCCTTAGGGATTAAAGGTGGCGGACGTGGCCCTCCAACGGCGGTAAGGGGCGCGATTCGGTCGGCTTGGCGGGCGTGCCGAGGTAGAGGAACCCGACAATCTCATCATCCCCCTGCACCCCCAGCGCCTCCCGCACCAGCGGGTGCTTAGCGTAGGAGCCGGTGCGCCATACCCCACCCAGGCCCAGGGTGTAGGCCATCATCTGCATCGCCATCAAAGCGCATCCGGCACTGAGGTGCTGCTCAATTACCGGGACTTTGGGGTGCTCTGTGATTTTGGCAATCACGGTGATCACCATCGGAGCGCGGGTCGGCAACAGCCGGGCCCGTGCCAGGGCTTCCCCCTCGGCCCCATCCGCCAGCGCGGCATCGTAATAGATGGCGCCAAGGCGCTCCAGGCCCTGCTCCTGCGCCACCACGAACTCCCAGGGATGCAGGCCGGCGTGGTCCGGCGCCCGGCTGCCGGCCGCCAGGATGGCGTCCAGTTGCTCAGCGGAAGGGCCGGGATAGGTCAGCCGGTGCTGGGAATGGCGATTCAGCAATAACGCTTTGGCGTCCATGGGTTACCTCTCAATCCTTAGAATACCCGCGTCATGCTGGCCCAGCCCCGCGTCAAAATCAACGCCGCGCGCAGCAGGGTTATTGGCGGGAGAGGTAGTAATCCAGGCTGGTGTAGCGTCCGCCGCCCAGGAAGTAGAGCGCCAGCAGCATAACGAAATAGGTGATGGCAAACTCAATGCCGTTGTTGAGAATCACCACGTTGCCGGAACTGGTCAGCCACTCATAATTGCCATGCTCCTGCAGAATTCCGCGGGCCCGTTCCAACTTCTCCGCCGATTCCATGACCCGGTCATTGGCCAGCCATGAGCTGGGATCCGCGATGGCCAGCCAGCCGTTCTGCCAGTGCACCGCAAAGGCAGCCACCAGCATGGTCACCATCAGTGGAATGCACATCAGTCGGGTCAGCCAGCCCAGCAGAAGTAAAATGCCGCCGATCAATTCAGCGCCGATGGCCAGAGCCGCCATCAGTTCGGGCATGGGCAGTCCCAATCCCCAGTCCGGATTACCAAACCAGGCGGCGGTATCAGCAAAGTGACCCGCCTTGTTCCAGCCCGCCTGAATCAGTACCGGCGCCAGATACAGGCGCAGCGCCAATGGCGCCAACCCATCCAGAGCGGTGGTGGCGGAATAGAAGCGTTGCCACAGTTGAATGAGGGTTTGCATGAGTGAGCCCCTGTTTTACTTGAGTTACAGGGCAAGACCGGTAGGTTGCCCTAACGCTTTCAACAGTGTGGCTCAATCTTTGTGGATCAGGTATTCAAGATCCGCCTGTAAATCATCCAGTTCCCGGTTCAGCTTACGGGTTTGCCGGGGCGTCATCTCCGCATGGATGGTGATCAGACCCTGCGCCAGGCGGCGCCGGTTGTCCAAAATTTGGCTCAGGTATTGCTGGCCCTTCAGCTCGTCGGGAGTGACCAGAAGCAGGGTCAGTTCCCGCTTGAGGCGTTCACCATCGGCCCGGTTATAGAGGGCATCGGAAAAATGGGCGATCCAGTCTTCCCGGTACGCCAGCCAGAGCTCAAGGGTGTTGTGTCGATTACGGTTGTAATCGGCAATGGCCGCTTTCTGGGCCGGAGAGAGTTTGCCTATCCATTTGCGCATCGACTTGTCCATGCGCTTGTTGGCGCGCTTGATGCGCTCCTCCAGGGTCATATCGCCGTACTCCTCGCGCAGTTCGGCGTTGTCCTTGTTAACCTGGGCCAGCATCTCCTCGACCTGCTCATCGCTGAACGACTGGATGAGCCTGACCAGGTCCGGCAGCAGCTTGGCAAACAACCGGTACCAATGCTCAGACGCTTCCTGCATGTGGGCCAGCACCAGTTCCTGGTCAAGTGGCTCGGCCAGGTCCCTCTGCAAGCGCTCCAGATGAGCCAGGTACAATGGCAGCTCATGTGCCCGGTGCCAGCGCACCTGCTTGCCGATCATAAAGTCCAGGCTGCTTTCCTGGTCCCGGTTGAGGGTCACATAATCATCGACTTGCCAGGGGATGATCCAATCCAGCCAACCGTAAACAAAACGCGGCGAGCAGCCTGCCAACAGGCCCAGTAACAGCACCACCAGCAGGCACCGCTTCATCGGCACCTCCGGGGTTCACATCCTCTCGCCAGCGTTGCTTCCATGTCGACACTCCCGTTTGAAAACCATCAGGGTAGCCATACCCTTACCTGTTCAAGGTAGTGTTTACGCCATTGAGAGTAAATTCGATCGCTGTGACATCGATCCATTCGCTCTGACCAGGCGGCCCCCAATAATCCATAGAGTGCCATCGCCGCCCGCATGGCGGTCCACTCCTGCTGGTCCGGGCTCAAGCCCCGTTGTATCAGGTATTCCCGCCAAAGCGGAGACGTCAGTCCGGGATCCGTGCCATCCAGCCAGGGGGCCAGATCCATCAAAGGCGAACCCCTGCCCGCGTATTCAAAGTCAATCACACGCCACTGCCCTTTGGAGTCGATCAGCAGATTGCCGCAGTGCAGGTCGTGATGACAGAATCCGTCAGGCAGCTTCGACAAGGCCAGCTGGGCGGCCAGTTGCGGTAACTGCGGCCAATAGTGGCGAAGCGCCTCAGACGGGGTTTCCAGGTACTGCCGGATGCGTACAACCGGATCCACCGGGTTCCAGTGTCCCGGCAGTTGGTGCAACGCCAGCATCAATGCCAGCAGTGGCTGCTCCTGCGGCTGTGACGGTGAACTGCCCGCGTATTGCGACACACTGAAATCGGGCTCCCAGTGGCACAGGGACGGCGCCAGTCCACGCTCAGCGCAGGCGCGCCAGGCCCGCGGCTCCTGCTCCCGGTCAACGCAGAACGCCAATTCCGGGTTGTGCAGGCGCAGTACCCAGTCGCCCGCGCCCTGCAGGCGCCAAAGCCGGTTGCCCAGCCCCCCATCCAGCGGTTGGATCCGCTGCCAGCAAAAGCCCGCCGTTTTCAGGCGGGCCAAGGCGTGTTTCAGTTGTTCAGGCACCCTGAAGCCCCAGGTCCGGTGTGCTTTCACGCTGGTACTGGCTGCGCCACTGGAAGTACGCCACCGTGGCCATCCCCACGTAAAATACGAACAGGGCGGCGGTGAGGTAGAAGCCCTTGGCCAGATAGAGGTAGATGGAGGCAAAGTCGATCACCACCCAGTACAACCAGTTTTCCACCACTTTTCGGGCCACCATCACCGTAGTAACGACCGCAAAACAGGTGGTCATGGCATCCAGATAGGCCATGTCCGCATGGGTGTGGTTGTCCATCAGGTAACCCACGCCCAGCGCCACCATGCCGGTGGCCAAAATGACTGCCAGGTGGGTCGACGCCGACCAGCGCACCAGCGGCAAACCGTCTCCCCGCTGACCGCCGAAACGCCACTGCCAGTAGCCGTAAGCGGCCATCGCCAGGTAGTAGACGTTGAGGACGGACTCCATCAGCAACGCCACTTTCCAGAACAGGACGGTGTAGATCAGGGTGCTGGCCGCCGCAGCGGGCCAGCACCACAGGCTGCGACGCATCGCCAGCAGCAGGTAGGCAATGGCCAGCAACACCGCCACCGCTTCCCAGCCGGAAAGGGCGTGGGCTTCAGAGGCGGCCTGCTGCAGCCAGTCACTCACTGTGGTCAAGGTTGACTCCACCCGGAATGAACTTGCAGACGAACACCCCTTTGCCCCACTGCTCGTGGGCGGCCTTCATCTCGGTGGCGAGCAGCGCCATCACCGCATCGTAATCCCCCAGCAACTGAGTGCTCATACCATTGGTCAGGCGGCGCACCTCCGGATACTGATCAAGGCGTTGGATAAACCACTTAATCACACTCAGATAGTCGTCCTTGAGCGGGTACAGACTGATTTCAACGGCCAATTGCATGGCAGGCTCCTTACAGGTAGTCATAACGGAAAGTCAGGCCAAACTGGCGCGGGTCACCGTAGCGAACGTACAGCTTTTCGGCCCAGCCGTCGTTTGGCTCATTGCCAAAGTAGAAACCGCGCACCCCGTACTGTTCGTCAGTCAGGTTGCGCCCCCACAGATAGAGTGCCCAGTTCTGTGCCTCGTAACCCAGCTTGGCGTTGACCAGAGTGTACGCCTCCGAGCGGGCATCGTGGCTGTCGGAGTAGTAAAACGCGTCCACCCCATTGAGGTTGAGGTTGGTGAACCAGCCATTATCAGCCCGGTAGGTGCCCCCCAGGGTGTACTGATAGTTGGGGGCATGGGCCAGTTCGCGGCCGGACAGGTCGGTAAAGGAGCCGTCAGCTTCCGGCAGCAGGTAGGTGTTATAGCGCGCCTTCAACAGACCCAGGGTACCGTAGATCTCCAGTTGACGAGTGGCCTGCCAGTTCACGTCCAGCTCCAGGCCGTAGTTCTCGGATGCACCGGCGTTGTTGGTGTACAGGAAGAAGCGCTGAGGGTTGTCCGGATCCTGCAGCGAGGCTTCCACCTGCTGGTTCTGACGATCCATGTAAAACAGCGCCAGGTTGCTGTTCACCGCACCATCAAACCAGCGGCTCTTCAGGCCCAGCTCGTAGTTGTAGAGGGTTTCGGACTCAAATTCGGTTTGCCCCTCCAGCACCGGTGGCAGGCCCATATTGAAACCACCCGCTTTGTAGCCCCGTGCCAGGCGCACGTAGGCACGATGGCCCTCAGCCAGGGCACGGCTGGCAGAGAGGTGGCCACCCCACATGGTCTCTTTCGGGTCAAAGCTTTCGCCGGCATCATCGGCGTAGTCGCTCTGGCGGTATTCGACACGCAGGCCAGCGGAGAGCTCCCAGGCGCCGAGGGTGGAGTCCAGCTGACCGAACAGCGCCGTATTGGCGGCTTTGTAGTCACTGATCAGGAACTGGTCCGGGAAGCCGTTGTAATAGCTTTCCAGATCGTTGTGCTCTTTCAGCCGGCTGTAGTAGACCCCCACCAGCCAATCGGTGGTGCCAGCAAAGATGCGCCCCGCTTCGCCGGAGGCAAAACGCACCTCCTGGCTGATGGTGTCGCGCTTGGCGGATTTGTCCCAGTAGTAGTCGTAGACGCAGGGCTCGCTGCCCACCACGTTCCAGTTCTCGTCGTAGACCGGGCAATCCAGTCCCGCCCAGTAGTCGGAGTTGGACCAGTCACCGTCGTAGGCGTGCTGGGTGCGGCTGTTGGCGTAGCTGGTGATGGCGGTGAGGTTGACGGCCTCAGAGACTGCCCAGTTCAGCTTGAGCGACGCGCCATTGGTGCGTTGGCTGTCAACGCCCGGCTCGTCGGTGCTGGTGGTAAACCCGTTGTTGTCGAGGGTCCAGACGTCGTAGCCGTTATCCAGATTAGCGTGCAGGAAGGTCAGGTCGGCCTGGAAGGTGTCGGTGGGCAGCCAACGCAGTTTCGCCCGCACAGTGGTTTCGTCACGGGCGTTGGTGTCGTCGCGGTCGAGATAGGCGTTGTAGCGGTAACCATCCTGCTGGTGATTCTGCACCGCCACCCGGTACAGCAGTTCACCGTTATCGTCGGCCGCACCGGACGCGTAAGCGCCCACGGTCAGCTGGTTGTCTTCGCCGACGCTGATCTCGGTGCCTGCCTCAAACAGTTCGGTGGGATCATTGCTTTTCAGGTAGATCAGACCCGCCAGCGCGTTGGCGCCATAACGGGTGCCCTGCGGCCCGCGCAACACTTCCAGCTGGGACAGATCAAACAGGCTCGCCGCCATGCCGATGCCGGACAGGTCGATGTCATCAACGATAAAACCAACAGAGCTGTTGGGCGCCCCCTGATACTCCTCCTGCTCACCCACACCGCGGATCTGGAAATAGCGCGGGCGCGAGCTGCCACCGGACCAGTTCAGGTTGGGAATTCGGTGCAGGGCATCCTCAAAGTGCTCTCCCCCTTCGTCCTCCAGCTGCTGCGCATCCAGCACGGTGGCGGACGCCGGCAGTTCCGCCAGCGATTGGCCTCGGAAGTCGGCCACAACAGTCAGGGTTTCCATCGCCTCTTCTGCGGCGACGGGGAGAGCGGCCAGCATGGCCAGGGAGAGCAAAGAGCGTCTCATGTCCGTATCGATTCTCTTGATTGCAGGTCAAAACGATCTGATCCGGACGACGGTAACGGGGAGCCTGGGCGCGCCATTCCTACGCCGGTATTAACCGGATCAGGTTCAACGGGTTCCCTCAGTGGAGGATCTCAGTGCGTGGCACACCCCGTGGCGCAGCGGAGTATATCCAAAAGCGGCGGGTTTTGGGACATCAGACACAAAAAAGCCCGCCAATCGGCGGGCTTTCGGAAAGCGGGTTACTTATTCCAGAGCTTTGGCTCGGTCTCAGTACGGTTGTAGTCGTAGGCCAGATAAGCCCAGTAGGCGATCCCCACGGTCAGGAAGGTGCTGATAACACCAGACAGCAGCGGGGTGGAAAACATCACGGGGGAGATCTCGAGGAACATGTCGGTCATGGCATTTCTCCAGAAAACAGCAAAAGGGTGGGCCCAATACCGTGCAATCGTCCGTGAGGGCGGTTGAATTGGCTGCCATTCTAGCGGAAATGCCAACAAAAAAACCGACAGACATCACAGTCACTGCCGGTTTTAAATGGCCAATTGTAAAGGAGTTTTTCCAGCTCTATTCGTCCGTAGCTCGACGGACATATATCTCGAATTCGGTGGCCAAAGTAGTCGGAGCGACTGCCGTAACCGGGCGACGCTCGCCACCATGCAGGTTAACCGGTCGCCAACTCATGGCATCGGGTTCCACCGGCACGCCACTGGCGTCATAGAAGGTGAATTTGTACTGCAGGTAGCGGTCGGTGCTGACCCGGGAGATCAACACCGCCGAGGCTTGCAAGCGTTCGCCCTGGTAGCCTTTCTGCACCTGCTCGATGCTGACTTCACGGGCGACGCTGCTGGAATCAATGCGCAGCTCGGACCGGTCGGAGCGGGCCGCAACGCCCGCCGTAATGGAACTGCACCCCGTCAGGCACAGCAGTAATACCCCTATCCACGCTTTCATCCTTGCCTCCTATCCTAGTCGATCAGGAAGTGTGCCCTCGCGGTCGCTATGGGCTGCTTCCGATTGGTTTGCCAGCAGCTGACACTCACATTGGCCACGCGTCGGCCCTGACGGGTGATCTTACACTCACAATAGGTCTCGCGGGCATAGCCTGCACGCAAATAATCGATGGAAAAGTCGACAATTTTAGGCACCCGGGTGGTCTGCATCAGCACCATCAGCTGCAGAATCGCTGACATCTCCATAAAACCGGCAATCACCCCACCGTGCAAGGCCGGTAACATCGGGTTGCCCAGGTTTTGCTCCTTGGCGGGCAGACGGAACACCATCTCGTCGCCAAAGCGCTCACACTCCATACCGATAAAGCGGGCATAGGGCACCAGATCCAACAGCCGACCGTAATCGTTGTCCGCGTTGGCTTCCTTAAGCAGTTGCTTTAAGTCCATTACTCCCCCTTCAACGCCTGACGGAAACTGTCCGTCATCAGCTCAGGACCGATGCGCATAAAGGAACCCACCGCCTGGGCAATGGGGTCATCCATGGAGTCCTGGTAGGCGATGCCGCGGGTAAAAGCGACCGCACTGGTGAGCTTGAAACACTCGGCAAAACCGTACACCGGCTTACCGGGCTCAGCCGCCTTCATGTAGTCAACCCGCAGGTCCAGGGTCGGACAGAGCTCAATCTCGCCGGAGGCTTGAGTCACCGCACACACCACCGCGGCACCGGAGGCGGTATCCATCAGGGTCGTGATCACCCCGCCGTGGAGTACGCCGGTATCGGGATAACCCACCAACTGTTCGTTGTAGGGCAACTCCAGCAACACGTGGTGCTCACTGCCTTCGAGGGTTTTCACCCCCAGTGCGCGGCACTGTGCCAACTGCTCAACAAAGCGGCTGGCCAGTCCGGTCAGGGGGAAAAATTCGCTGTTATCCGGTCGCATCATGAGGCCAACATCGGTCCGAGTGCGCGGCCGCCCAGCAGGTGCATATGCACGTGATACACCTCCTGACCACCATGACGGTTGCAGTTCATGATCAGGCGGTAGCCGTCTTCATCAATGCCCAGTTGCTTGGCCAGCTTGGCGGCCACGGTAAACAGGCGGCCCAGCGCCAGCTCATCGTCGTGGGTCACGTCGTTGACGGTGGGGATCAGGTGGTTGGGGATCAGCAGAATGTGATGCGGTGCCTTGGGTTGAATGTCCTTAAAGGCGGTGACCAGATCGTCCTGGTAGAGGATCTCGGCAGGAATTTCGCGACGGACAATCTTGGAGAACAGGGTTTCTTCGGCCATGAAGGGCTCCCAAATCAGGCTGTAGTAAGACAGCTGTTATTATACGAGCCTCGCACCCGCAGGAAAAATGGCAGTGATGTCATCCGCTTGATTGCCGGGTGTCGCCAGCTTTACAGCGTCACTGGCGACGCCGTCGGCGGGCCAGCCGTTTCTGCTCTCGCCAACCACGCCACAAACCAAACAGACAGAACAGTCCGTACAGCACCAGCATCAGCATAAAGGGGCGAAACAGGGTCAACATCCACGACTCCAGCCTGATCAAGTGCAGGCAGCATACGTCCGGCCCCACAGAAAAGACGGGATCCCCATCACATTCAGTCGCCTGAGGATCGAGGCTGACAACCCATTGATTGCCCCGTTACAATCGCCAACAGGAAAACGACCAGGAAGGAAGCAGTCCCTGATGATCCACTACCAGATCCAACCGATTGACCCCAACGCCCACCTCTTCGCCGTCAGCGTTAGCGTGCCTCAGGCCGAAGCCGGCCAGCGCTTTACCCTGCCCGCCTGGTTGCCCGGCAGCTACATGATTCGCGACTTTGCCCGTCATCTGATCGGCGTACGCGCCCAGCGTCCTGATGGCGAGCCTCTGGCGCTGAGTCAGTTGGATAAGCAGACCTGGCAGTTGGACCATGCCAGTGGTGCGGTGGAGCTGCACTATCAGGTGTACGCCTGGGACCTCTCAGTTCGTGGCGCCCATCTGGATCAGACCCATGGCTTCTTTAACGGCAGCAGCACCTTTGTTGCCGTGGTGGGGCAGGAATCAAATCCCGTCAAAGTCACCCTGCTGGCACCGCAAGGCCCGCAGTACCAGAACTGGCGCGTGGCCACGGCGATGCGCGAAGCGGGCGCTGAGCGTTACGGTTTTGGTGACTATCAAGCCGATAACTACGACGAGCTGATCGACCACCCGGTTGAGATGGGGGAGTTCACCCTGGCCACCTTTGAGGCTGGCGGCGTTCCCCACGATCTGGTGCTGACCGGTCGCCACCTCGCCGACACTGACCGCATCTGCGCAGACCTGCGCAAAATCTGCGAATACCAGATCAACCTGTTCGGGGGCCAGGCTCCCTACGACCGCTACCTGTTCCTGACTCAGGTGGTAGGCAGTGGTTTTGGCGGCTTGGAGCATCGCGCCTCCACCGCGCTGGTATGTGGCCGTGGCGACCTGCCCTCCGCCAACGAGCCGGGCATCAGCGAAGGCTATCGCACCTTCCTCTCCCTCTGCTCCCATGAGTATTTCCACAACTGGAACGTCAAACGCATCAAGCCCGCCCAGTTTGTCCCGTACGATCTGAGCCAGGAGAGCTACACCCGCCAACTGTGGGCTTACGAAGGGATCACCTCTTACTACGATGACCTGCTGGTGTACCGTTCCGGATGCGTCGATCAGGGCACCTACCTGCAGATGTTGGCCGAGGGTATGACCCGGGTTACACGGGGTGTGGGCCGCTTTAAGCAAAGCCTGCGCGATTCCAGCTTTAACGCCTGGACCAAGTTCTACAAGCAGGATGAGAACGCCCAGAACGCCATTGTCAGCTACTACACCAAAGGCGCCCTGTTTGCCCTGACGCTGGACCTGACCCTGCGTCTGGAAACTCAGGGGCGACGGTCACTGGATGACCTTATGCGGCTGCTGTGGGAGCGTCACGGCCAAACCGGCATTGGCACCGACGAGCACACCCACCAGGCACTGGTGGCGGAGTTGCTTGACCGCGACGTCTCCGACCTGTTCGCCTACCTCGACAACACCGATGACCTGCCGCTGGAACGTTTGCTGGCACAGGTGGGCGTCGAGATGCGGATGCGCGCGGCCAATGGCAATGGCGATAAGGGCGGCCAGGGTAAACCGGCACTGAAAGCCAGCCTGGGTGCCCGTTACCGTGCCGAAGCTTTCGGCGTGCGAATTGAGGCAGTTGCGGAGGGAGGTAACGCCCACCGCGCCGGGCTGGCCGCGGGGGATCGCCTTATCGCTGTCGATAATCTGGAGGTCGCCGGCAACCTCGACACTCAGCTGGAACGCTACGGTGAAGGTTCGGAATTAACGATCCATTGGTTCCGTCGCGACGAATTGATGTCAGGTACCCTTGAACTGCGTCCAGCGCCCATGGATACTGTGGTTCTGAGCACCGTAGAAGGCGCGAATCAGGCATTGTGGCTATGATAACGCCAACGGGCCAAACCGGCTCAGCCCAGGCCATCCAAACCGGATGTGCAAGACTTGCCGAGCCCCGCAGGGGTAAAGGAGGTAACAAGATGCCCGGAACCGATCCGAAATTCGAGCGCCTGTTGCAAGAGCGTTTTGAGGGCGCAGAGTCCATCGCCGACCTGCGTGAACGGCTGCGCGACGTAGAAGAGGAGCTGCATTCGGTGTTTGCCAGCGAGCTGTCCCGTTTCGTTGGCCCCGCCGACGGCAACGACGATAAGCAGCGCGCTTCCTGAAACAACAGCGCCTCTTTGAGCCAGAAAAAAGACCGGCAAGGCCGGTCTTTTTCGTCTCTGCCCCGCCTCACTCCACCGGGTAATAGGTCACGCTGTGGCCATCCACCCATTTGCCCTGTTTCAGATAGCGCGAGCTTTGGCTCATGCTGCCATCCTGATTCAGCGTCACCCGGGCCCGCACTTCGGTGATCCCCTCATCAGAGCCGGTAACCTGCTCCGTCGCCACAAAGCCATCCACGTCAAACTGAGCCACCCCGCGGGTATAGAAGCCGCCGGTGGTGAAGTAGAAGAACTCCAGCTGACTCAGTTCCGCATTCCAGATGATCAGGGTTTCCCCTTCATATCCCCACGGTTAAACTCTCAAATTAATACCCCACAGCATTGCAACCTCTCAAATACCTTGGTATCTATTGATTAACACCCCGTCAACCACCAAGGAGCTTGCATGCCTGTTCGTTACGTCAAGCTCGACGGCTTCAGGGTCAATGCTACCCCCCACTTCAAAGTCTCAAAATATGGTGAGCCCCGCATCGAATGGGCTGACGACGGTCAGGTCTTGGATGGTCTGATACAGCTTTTCGATTCAAATGATCGCCCGATCAACTGCGCTAACCGCTACCTGATCTACTGCATGACCGTTGACCGCGCAAAGGATTTGGGCACCAAGGCTAAGGCGCTGATGCATTTCTTCACCTTCCTTGAAGACCACGGCCTGCAATGGGATCACATGCCCAGACCGAGGAACCTTCGGCCCCTGTATCGCTTCAGGGATTACCTGCAAGCGCTGCATGATCAGGTGCTCGATCCTGAGACGAACAAGCGCTCTCTCGCCAGCTCTACCGCCAAGGCATATATCGGAGCAGTGACAGCGATGTACGTGTACTGGCTGGGGCACGGCAAGGTGTTCTTTCGAGACCCCTGTCGATTCCGTGTGATCAAGGTTAAGGACGAGCGCATGCTGGGCCATATCAACGGCTCAATCAAAGTCCTGTCGAATGACCTGAAAATCGATGCCAAGGACAAAAAGGAGCGGCATCTGATGCCCTCCAAGCTCCGTCCGCTTAAACAGACCGAAGCGGAGCCTGATCTGGATGTGCTGTTCCAAGCGCTTGAGCAGGGCCGTGGCTATGCCAAGGAAAATGGCGTCTACAAGCAAACGGCCATTTCGATGGAGACGCGCTTAGGTGTGATGCTGTCTTTGTATACCGGGATGCGAATTGGTGAGGTGCTGAGTTTCAGCAGCGAATTGGTTCGGTTCCCCAAGCCCGGAGAACTGGCGATAGAGATCTCCATTGGCCCCGGTGTCTGCTGTGACACCAAGAACGGGACGACAGGGGTCATCAAGATCCCTGCGTGGCTGATGCGGCAACTGGCGATCTACAAGCACAGCCAGCGTTACAGGACGCGGTTAGCGGAATTCAACAGCAAGAACACCGACGACAAACACAAGCTGCGGTATCCGCCGTTGCTGTTGAATCGCGACGGGGTGAAGTACGAGGGCGGCTCCTTCAATGCTCGCTGGGGCGAGATCCGCCGTGCGATCCACCTCGACTTCGGCTTGACCAGTTTCAAGCACAAGTTCCACAACCTCCGTGCGACTTACGCGGTGAATCTGCTCACAGCGCTGCTCGCCGCCACACACCCGATGGATCACCCCAAGTTTCCCGGTGAGCCCATGTTTACGCGAGATCAGGCATTGGCCGAGGTGCAGGCGCGACTGAGGCACTCCAGCCTTGACACAACCTCGCTGTACCTCAAGCACTGGGATGATGAGAACTTGGGCCGCAAGGCTGACCGGATCCATGAGCAAGAACTGGATGCCATTTACGGGGCCAGTGAGTTCATCGGTGTGACTGACGATATCTTGGCCGAGTTGGCCTAAGGAGAACGATGCGCGAACCTCGCCGAGCGACGCTTAATGAGCCCTTAGCCCCACCATCAGGGCCTAATGGTGGGCAGGAGAATGTTCTGCCCCATGACCCTTTGAGTTTGGTCATAGAGGTGAACTTAAAAGCGTCGGATAGCATCAAAGTGAACAAGCTGCACGTGTATCGGTTGGCGTACCGGGGTGTGCCAAAGCTAGAAGCCAACGGAAAAGGGAACAAGGAGTTTAACCCGGTTGAGGCTGAGTTCATGGCCGAGCGCTATCCCTTAGTCGTGACAATCTTCCAATGGTTATCAGAGGTTGCTCAGAAGAACGGTAATACGGCTTATGGTTTTTTCAATTGCATCACACCTTTGATTCGGTTCTGGGATGAAAAAGGTATCAAAGCTGAGCTAAGCAAATTGCCCTTCAAGGCTTATGCTGAGTGGGTACGTAAAACAATCCTCAATGAGCCCAACCGGAAGGGGAGACTGAAAACCATAAACTCTGTGATCAACTTGTTCCTGAATTGGGCAGGACAGGAGGATTTGGCAAAGTTGGTGCCCAAGATCACGAAACCCAGCGCTCCCACAACAGTCTCATACACGGACGAAGAGATGCGGGGAGTTCGTATCGACCTGTTCCGCGTTTTCAATGTGCTGAGCAGCCGTCTGATCAAATGTGAACCTACTGATTGCCCTTTCGATCAGCCAGACGGCAATGGGTGGTGGGCCGTCAACCCCAATGGCAATGAAACAGCATGGCTGACGAAGTGGGTGTGTTCTGCTTACCTGATTACGGCCTCGTACACCGGTGATAATACCACCCCATTGATGAAGCTCCGGATGAGCGACATCGAGAACCGCGAGTACAGTTTCGACAAGACCATCAACCTCTATCGCTTAACTACCGCCAAAGGCAGACAAGGTGGCAAAGAAAACGTTTGGGAAGTCGGTTTTACCAAGACCGGGCGCGAGTTCTTTGAGTCATATTTGAAGCTGATCCAACGGTTCGAAATCCCCGAGGATGGTTACGTTTTCCCTAATATCATCAATGGGCAATATCATGGTCAACTTTCGTCAAATATCCTCGATAAGTTTTGTAGATGGTTTACGCGTCGTAGTCACCACGGGGTTCGACCTGTTGTTCGCCGTTTCCGGATCAGCAAGAGTGATGGCCTAATTGCTGCTACGGGCAGCATCTCGTTGGTAGCAGAAGGCTTGAACAACCTGACAAGCACGATTGAAAAACACTATGCCAGTGGAAATCCGCATGCAAACAACAACTCTCTGGGGAGTGCTGCTGAAGCTCAGGTATTGACGGCTAAGGGCGCATCAATGGAAGAAGCGCGTGAAAAGGTTAAGGCTAAATACGGCAAACCGATGCGGGTCAAAGATATCACCGAGACAGGAGAGCAGGAACCAACAAGGACGACCGTGGGTTCTCGGTGCAAGCAGCCTTTTGGTGAGAAGGCGAAAGCACTCAAGGCCGAGATGTTGCGAGGAGGTATGCTGCGTGAGGAGGAAAAAGACGCAGAGATGGCCTGCTTTAAGTTCTTGGACTGCTTTGAATGCGACTTCCAAGCACTGGTGGCTGAAGTCGATGACATCTGGTGCATGCTGAGCTTTCAAGAGAGCCTGATTGAAGCGTTGCAGCGCCCGACCGTTAACCACTTCGAGATCCCGGTGGGAAAGATACAAGACGTTATCAAGGCAACTCAGAAAATGCTTAGGGACGTCCAGCAGGAATACCCTCAAATTTTCGCCGAGGCTATGGCTAAGTTCGACAACGAGACTCATCCGATGTGGGACGACGAAGATGCTCTCTTAGACATCTATGGCATTTGGTAGGAAAGGCGTATGAAACCAGAATACATACCAACGATTAACAGCGACCAGAAGACACCGGAGTATATTCGGCTGTCTGTCGACAATCTGAATGATCAGGATTTGTCCAAAGTCATCGTAAGCCTAGATGCAAATGACCGGCCTTTGAGTCGCTTTACAGATGACGTATGGGACTTCGCCGCCTACGTAAAGACCAAAAAAACGGCACTGAAGCGACCAACAAAGTGGAACTGGAACCGCGTCCCATCCCAATACCGCTTGGCGATCAAACACCTCATGTACGAACGGCTGTGGGAACATCAGCGCACTGAGGCGGGAACCATAAAAACGATCTCGCGGACATTTGGTGGCCTGTGCCGGGCCCTTCGAATCATGGGTGACTGCGGACTTCCCAGTTTGTCAGCACTGAACGTGGAGCGAAATCAACAGCTAGTTCTGGATGCGATTGCGGCTAAAAAGCTGCGGGCGGATACGGCTTCTGAATACCTGAACTCCCTGAACATCTTAAAGACAGCGGGCTATACGAAGTTTGACTTGTCTGGGCGGGCAAAGGAGATTGGCAAGCGATTGGCTGACCAAGAGAAGCTTAATGAGCAAACACTGGCCATCCCTCAAGAGCTTGCAAACCAGATATACGGCTATGCCATCCAGATGGTTGAACAGTGGCACAAAAAACGTACTAAGTTAGAGAATTTCATCGACGGGTTTCTTACCCTTAACGAGTCAAATGCCGACAGTGCCAAAATTCTTGAGTACCTGAGCAAGTCGAATATTGTCAGCGCATCTCGCCATATAAAGTACAAGGGCAATGCTGGCGTCAATTTGACAAAGGTGTTTTATCACAATGTGATGGCAGCGTGCAGCATCGTCATTGGTGCGGTCAGTGGAATGCGAATTGGGGAAATGTATGAGCTCTCCCCTGAAAGCTACACTACGCGGACGTTCAAAGGGGTTACCCACTGCCTGTTATTAGGTAAGACCTCGAAGACAAATAAGGGTATTCCTACACAACATGCATGGGTCGTAGCGCCAGTTGCGAAAAAGGCTATCGAACTGCTTGCCTGCATGACTAACGGAGCAAGGAGACGGTTAAACCAGAAAGTGGAGGAGTTAAAGCAAGCTGGTTTGAGCGGAGATGCAAATAATTTGTCAGAGGTGGCTACGTCTCTGTATCTCGCGCTGGATGCAGGTTCCAAATACAGCGACGGACATACCGTGCGATCCGTCACGCTGGACGCAGCATTTCAAAGACTGGTCGCTGAAGCACCTGACCCTGAAACTGGTGAGAAAGGCATACGCATCCAAAAGGAGCATGTCGAAGAGTTCAAGGTGATTAACCGGGATTGGATTGGCGATGTGCCAGTGGGAGAACTGTGGCCTTTGAAGAGCCACCAGTTCCGTCGAACCTTCGCAGTTTTCTTAGTTCGCAATCAGTTTGGATCAATCGTCTCGATAAAGCAGCAATATGCCCATGTAAGACTGGCCATGTCCATGTGGTATGGACGCCGGGCGGAGTTAGCCATTGCTTTAGATCTGGACATGGATGCGGAGATCCAAGCTGAGATCGCTGAGATGACCGCCTTGATGCTGACGGACAAGGCAGAGCGTCTTTTCCTGTCCGATGATCCCGTGTCTGGACGCGCAGCACTGCGAGTGCGTCAGCAGAGGGCCGAGGGCAACATCGTATTTGAAAGCCGGGACGAGATTGAAGCGGCGATGCGCTCCGGAGAACTGGCCATCGTGGACAACGGGCACAGCCTTTGCCTGAACCCCAAGTGTGGTCGCGTCGATTGCACCATCGATCCAGTGATCAACCCGGTGCTGTGCTCACACGACGTGATATTTGACGAAGAGGCTCAGGCTAGGGTCAGACTCCGTGAGCGGCTGATTAAGCGCCACCAGAGGGCGGTGGAGCAGGAGATCCGTCAGCCCAACTTGCTCCATAAAACGCTGATTGGGATTCGGGCGTGCGAGAAGGTCATGTCGGATCATGGCATCAAGTTTGAACCTTACGGGGCTCTCATCGACATCAAGGAGACAGCATGAGTACGAAGGCATTGATGGAAGAAGCGCTAGAACGGCTTCTGAAGGGCGAGGGTGAGAATGTACCCTCAACCGCCAAATTGTCCATGGAGAAGCTCACGATTGAAGCAGGCGTGGCGTCTGGGGCTCCGTATTACAAGGCGTATGAAGAGTGGCGTAAGGATGCCGCCAAGAAGATGCGTGCGTACAACGCTGGTGAGCGGAAGGATGGCCCCGTACGCGCCACCACGGGCTCCGAACTGAAGGACATGAAAGAAGCCCGGGACAAGCAGAAGGAACTCAAGGAAGGCTACAAGGAGGACTATGAGGCCGAAAAAGCCCGTACCACTAACCTGTATCGGCAATTGGGTGAGGCCGAATACGCCCTGTATGAGACGCAGGTGAAGCTAGCGGAACTGGAGCAGTTGTTCGAGACGGTCACGGGGAACAAGCCCGATGACTATCCAAAGCAGCAAACCGAAGTGGCGATGCTGCCTAGGAACTTACAACTCGTTTCGAAAGACTAAATCAAATTGGCAATTTGATGGATCAAATCTGGGATTTGATTTGTCATCGATGAATGGACTGAGAGGGCACAGGATGCTGGAGATAGATTTCAAGCGACGCTTCAATGATGGGGCCTTGGTGAGCGCCAAAACGGTGCCAGCGCCTATGCAGGCGGGCTGGTTGCTGCTGATCACCGACAAGGCCAAGAAGCAGGAGCTGCTGACCAAGCAACGTGAGGGCGAACGCGTCTTCCGCTCCATCGACTCAGCCTATGCGACCGCACGACGTATCGGGTTTCGAAAGATGGTGATAGAGCAGCACTGACCGCTAGTCACCTAGCTCTGGCTCGCACTTGCCCGACTATAACTCGCTAAGCGTAAACGCATACGATAATAGCTAAAGTCCAACTAAAGTGCCTTTTTATGCGCCCTACTAATAGATCGCTTATCGCGCAGGTATCGAGTGCGATAAAGACCATGATTCAAGGTGTGCAACAACTTAAAGACTTCTATACCATCTTTGAAGGATGACTCTAAATCTTGCGGGTTCCCCCAACTTACATAAAGAAGTCCAAAGTCGTCATCTGAGACATCATGAAGATTTGTTGTAAACCTTTCAAATATAGCTGGAACAACCTTGCCACTTAAAGAGCCATACTGATGAAAATCATCAAAGTCACACTTATATTTGTACAGCAATGTAATTATGACGTGCCACCACTTGTCACTTTGCACTGATAAGCAATCCAAATTCTTGAAGTCGGTTTTAAATACAAAGGTATCTCTAGTTACCCCTAACTCTATAGTAGTACCGAACTGACCTGATTGAATTGATACTGATTGAAATCCGAAACCATCGGCTTCTATATTACTTTCATTCATGTAGTACTAACCAGACTTAAGCTTTGATTTCTTCTCTATATTTTCGACTAGTTCCTGCAATCTATATTGGATATTTTTAGAAGACTTGAACAAGGGGTTATTAGGATGAATGTCGAATAAATCATCATTATCATTTTGTTCCAGATCATCAATCCAAATTTTAAACTCGACATTCCATTGATTATAGAACAAACTCATCACGCCCCGTTAGGTATATGAAGCCAAGCAAAGCGGAAAATAAACTTGAAAAAATGTACTAGGCACGAGTGCCAACCAGTTGTAACTTTCCGCTTGAGTGCTTTGTTATGCGTTTTGTAATTCAGCTAATAGATTATCAAGTTTACCCTTAATATCAGGTTCGACCGAATTCATGCTAAGTACATGTACCAGATATTCATTGACAAGTGGTCTTTTCTCTACTGGAATATCAATCATTGTTTTAGTTGCGAGATCTTGATTTAATTTCTGTACTGAGTCAGCAGAGATCTCGTGCTCTTCGGGTAATGCCAAAAATTGTTCTAAGTTCATGTATGAAATTTCCTAACTTCTCATGTGGTAAAATATATTATGCCCCAATTGGCGAAGCATAAACGTCATCGACATTTACACCTGTTGTTCTACGTTCAACGTATACCTATTAATAATTCGTATTTTTCAATCTGCTTCAAACGATAATCCGGCGTCCATAAGTCTGATGAATATATACGCTTAACATGTGAATCTGGTTTAGAAGTGATTTTTTCTATGTACTCTATAACGTTGACAGGAAGAAACTCACTAAAACAGGATAAATTTCCATTTTTCTGTACATTTATTGAGTTTCTAAGAATCGCATTAAATGCTTTATCACCACTTGCAAACATGCCTTCTTGCTTGCTCTCTCTTTCAGTCCACATTCTAAAATATCGATTTAAATTGTATAAATCCCAAGTCATGTTGAAAGCGCTACGGCGCTTTAAGTCAGAATTGGAGGATGCCTTGTACTTCATCATTTTCTTTAATGGCTTATCGCTAAAGAAAATTGCTGCAAAAGTAATACATACGAGAGACAACCTAAATTCTTGTATCATCCATTCAACAACGGTTTGAAATTTCTCTATCTTGGATGACTCTTTATTCAGTGAAGTATATATTATGAATAAGACTATCAGATATAACGAGTCCCACTCAGTAAGCCTTCTGTACTTTGTAAGATCTTTCTTTACTAATTCTCGCTCAATAGGGTAACTTTCAGGTATGATAATGTCATTTCGCTCACCCAAAGAGTATGAGATCAAAGTTTCATTATTGATGTTGTTTATTCTATGAAATAACTCTAGATCAGATACCACTTCATCAAGGGTTTCAGTGTCTGTTCGGTAATTTAGTTTTTCATAAACTGCGAGTGTTGGGTCTAACTCAATCTTAGATAATTGACAAAATGCAATCAAACCAATTGCATCCCTATATACACTATTTGGATTTGCTTTTTTGAACGCGCTAATTATGTATTGATAAATATTTAAGTCTAAGTATATGGTGTATGTAAAGCCTTTAAATTCTTTGTTATAGAGATAATTTGAGAAATTATATATTTCACTACCTTCTACCCCATTAAAATTATGTACCAGCCAATCTCTGTCTATGAGATTACCAATAATTACATCATAGTAACTTGGATATGCATAGAAGGCATCCATATGTCGACATTTCCCTCAAGGAACATAACGCAAAATAAAAGGACTGATAATCTTGACCAAAATGTGCAGTGCAGCGAAAACTAGCCGAACTTTAACAGCCCCATTTTAAAATCTTGCCATGCACTAAATTTGTTGGTAGAAAATGCTAATTGTGTATTTCAACCTCATAGGTGACCTTTCCATTTTCTTTATTTTCGTATCTAATGATCTCAACTTTAACGGAAAAGTTATCCTTTAATAACCGTCTAATTTCATGGTACTTTTTGCTTTCATTGTAATCATTCGCAAGTCCATTGTTTTCGTTCCAACCATCTCTAACCTTATACAGTTCCCAAAATAGTTCATTTTCATTTAGTGAATTAAAGTTCAAAACTTGCCATCCTTAGTCGCGAGTGATTAGAAAAGGTGCGTTACAGCTTGCTAGGAGGAATGATTCCATCAATCTCCGCATTCTAGAGATATGCTATCACGCATTGGTAACGAACATCATCAAACCTTACACCGTTGTTTCAATAAGAAATATTGACCTATCACCAATGTACAGCATTTCAAACGCAATAATACTCGTGCCAACACCGAATGCGCCAGTTTAGCGCCCATATGAAGATTTTGATGCTTATCTGGCTAAGTGATGATTTAAGTAGAGCTAGGTAGGAAGATACTAAAGTGGGCAATGGTATAAACAGCGGCCACTTTAAATTAGTAGCAACCTGCATGCAATGAGTGTCAAACAGCGGTTGTTAGCGCCAACAATACTTAAACATAGCCTCTTGATCTCGGGTAGTTACCACAACCCGGGCCTGTCAACTAGGCCCTCGAAACCGCGCTATGATGGGCCCCGTGACGGGGCCCTACGCCTACTTGCTTCAATACCCGCTCCAAGTTGTCACATGTGATCACCGGGGAAAGTAGCCGGGAGAGATTGTGTCAATTACGATCCGATTGGGAGACCGTAGGAGGGACTCACGTTGAGTGACCAGACACACCGCCCAGAAGCTCTGCTGGAACTGCTTGCTAAGGCGTTTGACGGTGAACAGGACAAGGCGCTGGAGTGGTTCGATAGCCCTGTACCAGCGCTTGGTGGCCGCACCCCTGCGGCGCTCTACAAGTCCGAAGACCCGAGCGATTAGGCCGACCTAGAGGCCGCCATCCTATCCATCGAGTACGGCGATTTCACATGATCCGAGGATACGTGTGAGGGGGATTATTAAGGGGCGCAGCCCCTTGATGCTAGGCCAGCGCACGGCCTAGATGCGGGCAAAGCTACTGGAGGGGCGTCCACCGATCTGATGCGGTACAAGGGAGCCCACGCCGCCCTGCTAGACGCTTTTGGCTCTAGCGGCCTATGCGCCCCGCCGTGGGTAGCAGCGGGTTACCCCGCACCCAACTCAGTGCCGCACCGCTCTGCTCTTGCTCTTAGAGATAGCGGCGAGCTTGCCTCGCCTAGGAGCGCAGCGACTTCATCTGGCTCTTGATCTTGATCTTGCTGTTGCTCTGGCTCTTAGTACGTATGCCAGAACCTGCGGCAGACACGATCTTAGATGCGATCTACGGGATAGGATGTCTACCGATCAGATGCAGCCCGAGAGGGCCCACAACGCCCTGCTAGGCGCTCCTTAGTTTGGTGGGTGTGACGGCCCGTCTAACGCGCCGAAACCTCTCAGATGCTGGCTGAGAGGTTCTGCAATATGCAGGAATTTTGAGAATTATGGGGTTAGCCGCCAAACGCAGGAAAACTCCTCTGTAGCCCGCATGACTATTGGGCTCTGAGAGGTTTGAGAGAAATTGCGAGGGTGAGGGTAATCCGTTACTCCCCCTGATTCAGCGAATGACGGATGCGAATCGCTTTCCCCTGCAGCGCTGACTCCCATCGGGAGACGTCCACCATAGGGCGCTCCGGCGTACTGTTGGCAAATTCACCACGCCAGGTTTTATCGAGATAGGGGGCAAAACGGGATAAGTGGGGGTCCAACCCGGCAAACGCCAGACTGGAAAACAGGCTGAGGCAAAGCAAGATCAGGGGGCGCATGGTGCTCTCCTTGTTCGGATAAGCCGCCCCCCGACGACTGATGGGTCGGACGGTTCAGTCCTTCTTTCGGGCCAGGTCGAGAATCGCGGCCTGGGTCTTCGGTAACAGTTCCGGTGAGGCCTTGATCGACACATTCATGTCACGCAGCAGGCCATCAGCCAAATCATAGACCCAGCCATGCACCGCCACCGCCTGATTTCTGGCCCAGGCGTCTTTAACAATGGTGGTCTGGCAGGTGTTGATCACCTGAGCAATGACATTCAGCTCACACAGACGGCGATGCTGCAGCTCCGCCGGCAGTGAATCCACCTGATCGCGGTGGTCTTCGTAAACATCACGAACATGGCGCAACCAGTTGGTTGCCAGCCCGAGCCGGGAGTCCTGCAGCGCCGCTTTAACGCCGCCACAACCATAGTGGCCTACCACCATAATGTGCTTTACCTTGAGCACATCGACCGCGTACTGAATCACTGACAACGCATTCAGATCGGAGTGCACCACCACATTGGCGATATTACGGTGAACGAAAATCTCACCGGGTGCCAGATCAATGATCTGGTTGGCCGGTACACGACTGTCGGAACAGCCAATCCAGAGGTACTCCGGCGACTGCTGATGTTCCAGCTCGGTAAAAAAATCCGGATGTTCCGCTTCAATCTTCTCCGCCCAGGCCCGATTGCGTTCGAACAGGTGCTGTAAACTGGCCATGCTACCCTCTAGATTTGGTCAAACCGACTCAATATACCCGCATTTTCAGTAGGGAGTGGTCGAAGCAGCGTTCGAATGGCGAAGCGTTACACAATATCCTGAATTGGTTGAGATTGATCGCTCGTCTCCGCCCGACAAAGGCGATTGCGGCCGCCACTTTTAGCCTGATAAAGCGCACTATCCGCCGCCATTAACCAATCGCTCTGCTGACTGCTGTATTGAGGATGGGTCACCAAAACGCCAATGGAGATGGTGATGTACAGCGGTTCGCCGTCGGCGCTTTCACTGACGGCGGATTGAGCCACTGTCCGGCGCAACGACTCGAGCCGGCGCAGCACCTCGTCGGCATCGCTTTGGGGCAGCAACAGCACAAACTCCTCCCCGCCGTATCGCGCCAGCAGGTCAAGCTTACGGCCGAAATAGCGGTGGATCAGGCTGACCAGATTTTTCAGGCAATCGTCCCCCACCAGATGCCCATGGCTGTCGTTAATCGACTTAAAGTGGTCGATGTCGATCAACGCCAGGGCCAGGTGACTGCCGCTGCGGACACAGTGCTGGCGGGCCACCTCAAAGCTCAGGTCAAAGTAACGCCGGTTGTACGCGCCGGTTAACCCGTCCCGATGGGCCTGCTGCGCCAACTTCTGGTTGGCCGCCTCCAACTGCGCGGTACGGGTTGTCACCAGTTGCTCAAGCGAATCCTGATAGGCCTTGAGTGCAATGCGGTTGGTGTCCAACTCATCAAACAGGGTGCGAATTTCAGACGCCGACCCTCGTGGCAGTGCCGGCAGCCGGCTCAGCGGATCCTCCGACCCCTGGCTCAGCGTCAGTTTCTCTGCCAGAAACTCCAGTGGCGCCGTCAGGTAGGCGCTGATCTGACGTGTCAGCAATACCGCCAACAGCATCCCGACCACCAGCAACGCCGTGCTGACCAGAAAGTAGCTCTCCATCCGTTCAGCCATCGGCCGGTAGGGCAACAACACATAAAGCTGCCAACCCTGATCCAGCGCCACCTGATGGTAGAAATACTCGCCCACGCTCAGGCTGGTGCTGTGGATGTTCAACAGCGCCAGGCCGGAGCCCTCGATCTGCTTTAGCTCCTGGTACTCGAAACGGGCCAGAGTGTTAAGCCGAAGTCCCTCACTGGCGAAGACAATGCGGCCAGTGGCGTCGGTCAGCACGGTGGTCACGTCGCCCCAATGGCTTTGATCGTTTTCCGCCGCGATGCCAGCCAGGTCAAGCGACCCCTCAACAATGCCGATGGGGCGGTGTCCGGGCCCCATAATCGGTGCACTGATGGCAATAATGGGATCCTGGCCAAACCCCCTTCCCTGCAACAGATCTGACAGATAGGGCCGATGCTCGTTCATCGGCACCGTAAAGTAGTGCCGGTCCGCGACGTTCAGCCCCGACGTCCCGTCCAGCAGGTGCTGACCGGGACTGGCGGCTATCACCTGCCCGGCCTCGTCGGCCACCAGCATGGTCAGGAAGCCGGCGTTTTGCCGGTGCAGTTGGTTGAGGCGCGCCTGCCATTGGCTCGGGGCAATGCCATTACTGAACCACTGGCCCGCGAGCGACACGACACGCTGATGGTAATCCAGGTAACGATGGTACTCATGCACCAGGTGGGCACTGCGCTCGTGCAGGTTAGAGGCCAGCAACTGCTGATGGGTTACCACCATATTCCGACTGGCCACCAGCATCGACACCATAAACACCAGGCTGAGCATCACCAGTACCGCATGCACCAATTTTTCGCGAAAGTTGCGCGTTACGTGGGGCTGCTGCCGAATTCTCCGGAACCAGCCCGCCGGCAACAATAGGCTAATCAACGAGGCCAGTGCCGTGTAGAGCAGGCCATTAAAGCCCTGCTTTACTACGGTCACCAGTTGGTAATCCGTGGGGATGGTAAAGAACTGCTGAATCAGCAGCGCCGTTAACGGCATGCCAATCAGGCACCAGTAGAAAAAATCGGCGTAGAGCAGGTACCAACCTCGTCGGCGCAACTGCCACACCACCAAGGCTTCCAGGCCATACGTCAGATAGATGTAGAAGTTACCCCAGGTCATGGCCAGGCCACTGATGGCCAGCGCCGCACACCACAGGGTATAAGCCAGCCCCAAACGGCTGGCGCAAAGCAGGATCAGGGTATTACCCAGTACCAGCTCGATATTGGAGAACAGGGGAATGGGGTGACAGTTGATCCAAAATCCCAGCGCCCCCAAAAGCGTCGCGGTGGCAAACCGGCCAACCAAAATGCGGTAGGGAGCCCGCCCCCTTTTCCCCATGACGTCATCCTTGTCACTGAATATCCGAGTATATCGCTACACTATAAAGCCAAACGTTCAGGCTACAAGCGCAATACAACCTAGCCAGGCTGAAAATTGGAAAGCACAGACAACGGCGACTAGAACTTGAGGGGAGCTAACGCGAGGAGAGAAACCATGTGGCAACTGCGCCGGGCTGGCCTGGCAGACATCGCCAGTCTGCAGGCGATTCGGCACCGCATCAGTGAGTATCCGGCGGAACGTGACCGGCCAGATACCCTGTATGCCCGTTACCTGTCGCGCCAGGGGCGTGGCTGGCTGGGCAACGATGGTCGGGGTGACCGGGGATTTGTGGTGGTCAATCTCAACGATTGCAGCATCTGGGCCCTGTATGTCGACCCGGATTGTCAGGGCAAAGGGCTGGGACGGGTACTGCTGCAGCAAGGTTGCCGCTATCTGTTCTGGCGCGGGGCACGCCGGATAAGCCTACGTACCCTCGCCCATACTCCGGCATTGGGGTTCTACCAGCATTTAGGCTGGCACGTAGAACAACAACATGAAGCGGGACAACTGGAACTGGTGTTGCCCCGCCCCACCGTGACACGACGCGCTCTGCCCTGATTCAGGGCGCGAGACGCTCCACCTGCCAACGGCTGTCATCCAGGGTATAGAGGAAGCGGTCGTGCAGACGTTTGGCGCCCCCCTGCCAAAACTCAAAGCTGTCTGCCCGTACCCGGTATCCGCCCCAAAAGTCCGGTAACGGCACTTCGCCCTTGGCAAACTTCTGCTTCAGCTCAAGAAACTTGGCTTCCAGCACGCCACGGGCCGAAATCGGCGCACTCTGCTGGGATACCCAGGCGCCCAACTGGCTGTCCCGGGGACGGGTCATAAAGTACTTCAGCGCCTCCGCCGGTCCCAGCTTTTCCGCCGTGCCGGTGATGTGGATCTGACGCTCCAGGCTTTGCCAGGGAAACAGCAGGCTGACCTGATTGTTATGGGCAATGTGCTGCGACTTGCGGCTGCCCAGGTTGGTGTAAAACACAAAACCCTGCTCATCAAACTGCTTGAGCAATACGATGCGCTGAAACGGCCGCCCCTGCTCATCCACCGTGGCCAGGCTCATTGCCGTCGGGTCCAGCACCTCGGCCTGTTTTGCTTGCTCCAGCCACTGTTCAAACAGGGCCATGGGGTGCTCTGGCAGGTCTTTACGACGCAGCCCCCCCTTCAGGTATTCTCGACGGATATCGCTGAGGTCACTCACCGAACACACCTCCTTCGTGTTTGTCATCGTCATAGTCTACTCCAGCGCCCTGCCCTCTTTCAGCCCCCGGGTACGTCGGTACTGCTCCGGCGAGGTGCCGGCGTGGCGGCGAAACAGGGTAATGAACGCTGAAGAGGAACTGTACCCCAGCTCGAGCGCCACCTCTTTGACCGACAGCCCCTTTTTGAGCATCCCCAACGACGTCAGAAAACGCAGGCGGGAGCGCCAGTCGCTGAAGCTCATCCGCAGCTCCCGCTGGCAACGCCGCGCCAGGGTGCGCTCGGTGGTGTGGCGGCGCCGTGCCCATTGCGCCAGGGTGTCGTTATTGGCCGGGTCCGCCTGCAGGGCTTCCAGTATCGGCGTCAACATCGGGTCACTGGTGCTGGGCAGATACGCGGCCAGGGGCTCCGCCAGCGCCAGCTGATCCACCAGCACCCTGGCCAGCCGACGGTCTGCAGGGGTTTTCGGAATGTCCACCTCGCGCCCGGCGAAGTCAGCCATGATCGCCCGCACCAAAGGCGACACCATCAACATGCAGGGAGCGTCAGGCAGCGTACGGGCCCAATCCTGATTCACGTAGACCGCCCGATACGCCACCCGTTGGCGGCTGTAGCTGGTGTGCTCAATGTCAGCCGGGATCCAGATGGCGTATTGCGGCGGTGACAGAAACACTTCACCTGCCACGGTCAACTCCACCACACCAGAATCCACCATGTTGAGTTGTCCCCAGGGGTGGCGGTGGGACTGGAAGGTGGTTTCCGGCGCAATCTCTTCGCTGTGGATGTAAATGGTGCCGTCGGAGGGCGCCAAAGGCAGGGCGTAATGTTGTAGGTCGCTCATCTTGTCCGTGTTCCGACACATCATGTCCGATTCGCGTTATATCATGCGAAAAAGTCACTATACAATGCGCGCGTTCCATTCCCCCCTTTCCCTTAATTTTTCGCGGAGTCGTTGCGTGAACAACAGAGCTGTCCTCTACCCTATTGCTGCCGTCGTTTTCTGGGCCGGAAACAACCTGGTGGGCAAAATGTCGGTAGACGTGATATCGCCAGCTGCCATCGCTTTTTACCGTTGGGCACTGGCTGCGCTGTTATTGACCCCCTTCGTGCTGCCGTCAGTATGGCGTGTGCGCCGGGTGATCTTCCGGAATCTGGGCCGCCTGACCCTACTGGCGGCCCTGGGCATCGTTGCGTTCCAAAGCTTGGCTTATCTGGCTGCCGCCCATACCTCTGCGACTAACATGGGGTTAATTGGCGCCCTGGTGCCGTTGATTACGCTGCTGCTGAGCGTGCTGATCCTGCGGGACGCGCCCACCGTGGGTGCCGTTGTCGGAGGCGCACTCTCCTTCTTCGGTCTGGCCATCCTGCTTGGTCAGGGCCACCCCAGCCAGATCCTCGATCAGGGGGTAAACCATGGCGATGCCATGCTGCTGGCCGGTGCCACCGCTTACGCCCTGTATGGCGTGCTGATTAAGCGCTGGATCCTGCCACTGACCACCTGGCAATCGCTCTATGTGCAGATCCTGCTGGGCCTTATCTGGCTCTCCCCGGCGGCGATCCTGAGCCCCTCCATGGCGCTCAGTGGCGATGCACTGCCTTTGGTGATCTACGCCGGCATCTTCGCGTCGGTACTGGCACCGTTCTGCTGGATGCAGGGCATCAACAAGCTTGGCGCCAGCCGCAACGCCAACTTTATGAACCTGGTGCCGGTGCTCACCACCGCCAGCGCCATCCCGCTGCTGGGTGAAACCATCCACGGCTATCACCTGCTGGGTGGCGGCCTGGCACTGGGCGGCGTCTGGCTGTCGCAAAAATTGAAGAAAACCTTGTGGGCACGCACCCCCGAACCGGCCTAAACTGTTGTTACCACTTGGTTAATATTCCATGATGCGATGCGATGGTTATGGCTACTGTTAACGGCGCTGCCACTGCTGTGCAGCGCCCGTCCCTACGACGATGGTTTTGCTTTGAAAGCAGGCGGTTTCTGGGCCAGCGTTGATTCCAGCTTTGGCGCAAACATCATCGGCGTAGGCGACCCTATCCGCATCGATTTCGAGTCGGACCTCGCCCTTGAAGAGTCCAAGTTCAGTCCCTTTCTGGAACTGACCTACCGCTTTAATGACCGTCACTTACTCGGCCTGAACTACATCACCCTGCACCGCGACGCCCGGTCCGTTGAAAGCGAAAAAAGCTACGAATTCACCTGGGAGGGCGAAACCTACCAAGTGAACGCCGGGGCCTTTGTCAGCTCCCAACTCGACATCGACATCTACCAGTTGATGTACGGCTACACCCTTTACAGCAGCGAGCAGTTTGGTGTCATCGGCACGTTGGGTGCCCACGTGATGGACATTGATGCCCGCATCGGCGGTCAACTGGAAGTGGTGTCCGATGAAGGCACCAACACCATTACCGAAACCGATGCCATCGGCAAAGTCACCGCACCGCTGCCCAACTTCGGGATCGTGCTGGCCTGGCAGGCAATGGAGCGTCTTCTGGTCGCCTTTAATGCCCAGTACCTGAGCGTCAGCTTCGACAGCTATGATGGTCGATTGCTCGATATGCGCCTGCAAGCCAGCTATTACGTCACGCCCCAACTGGCTCTGGGACTGGCCTGGCAGGATTACGACATTCAGGTGGATGAAGAGCGCCAGTTCAGTAACGTCGACATCAACTTCAATTACCATGGCCCTGCCTTCATGGTGATCTACGAGTTCTGAACGCCGGGGGCAGCATTGCCCCCGCCTCCCCTTTTCTGATCGCCTCGCCCCCCTCTCTCGTTGTGACTATCACGACGACTTCCCGGCATCCCCGCAGGCGAGTCGTGTTGGCCTTGGCTAGGCTAAAGGCAACCCTAATGGAAGGAGCAAGACGATGACGTTAAAGATGATCGTGACCTTACTGGCGTTCGGCATGCTGGCCGCCATGCCGCTGCAGGCGGCCCACCACAAAATGCCTCCGGAGATGGTGCTGCCCTGCAAAGACAAAGCCGAGGGCGATGCCTGCCAGTTCAGCCGTGAGAACGGCGACGAGATTGAGGGGGTGTGCCAGGCGGGACACGATACCCTGTTCTGTCATCCCCAGGGCAAGGGCCGGGAGGAAGCCGCTCAGCAGCTGATTGCCGCCTGCGCCGATAAAAGCGCCGGAGACCAGTGCGTGATGTCAGGCCGTGGCGGTAACGAGATGACCGGACAGTGCATGGAACACCCCAGCGGCAAGCTGATGTGTCATCAGGAAAAGGTGCACAAGAAAGGGTACTGATGAACAGGGCGCTTCGGTTCAGTCGGAGCGCCCCGCTGGTAAAGCCGCCATATCCCACCTGTGACAAATCCGTTTACACCTTGTTCTGCCCCACCCTTTGACCGTCTACTCAGCGCTGGTTAGTATCCAATGGTCGCAATTTGCCTCCTCTCCATAAGGATAAGTGGATGAAAAAGCTCATCGTTGGTGGCCTGTGCGCCTCCGCTCTGGTTCTGGCTGCCTGCAGTCAGACCGATACTGCGCAAACCCCGACCGCGGAAGCGGTGCAGAAAGCCCTGGGTTCCGGTATCGAACTGCAGAACTTTGATAACAGCATCCGTCCCCAGGACGACTTCTACGGCTACGTCAACGGCACTTGGCTGAAGACCGCCGAAATTCCGGCAGACCGCACCACCACCGGTGCCTTCTATGACCTGCGCGAAAAGGCTCAGGCCGACGTTAAGGCGATCATCGAAGAGCTGGCCGCCACCGACGGCCTGGAGCCGGGCAGTGACGAGCAGAAGGTGGCGGATCTGTACCGCTCCATGATGGACACCGACACCATCAACAAGCTGGGCGTGACCCCGCTGAAGGGTGAGTTCGACGCCATCGCCGCTCTGGCCGATAAGGACGAGCTGTCCGCCTACATCGCCCACAGTCAGATCATCGGCGGCGGCACCCCACTGGCGTTCTACATCAGTGTGGATGCCAAAGACTCCAGCCGTTACGCCACCCACATCTGGCAGTACGGCCTGTCTCTGCCGGACCGCGATTACTACTTCAACGACGCCGAGCGCTTTGTGAAGATCCGCGAAGGCTACCTGGCCCACATCGAAAAGATGTTTGAACTGGCCGGCCTGCCCAACGCCAAAGCCAGCGCAGAAACCGTTATGGCGATGGAAACCGCTCTGGCCGAGCACCACTGGACCCGCGTTCAGAGCCGTGACAGCGAGAAGCGCTACAACAAATACAACGTAGCCGACCTGCCGGAGCTGGCCGACAGCTTCAACTGGGCCCGCTACCTCGACACCCTGGGTGTGGCCGGGGAGAAAGCGATCATCATCAACCAGCCCAGCTACATCGAAGGCTTTGGCAAGGTGTTTGGTGAGTACGATCTGGACGCCTGGAAAACCTATATGACCTGGCAGACCCTGACCCACTTTGCCGGTCAGCTCAGTACCGAACTGGATGAGGAGAACTTCGATTTCTTCGCCCGCCAGCTGAATGGTCAGGCCGAACAGAAAGCCCGTTGGAAACGTGGTGTCGACAAGGTGAACGGCGATCTTGGTGAGGTTGTCGGCAAAGTCTACGTGAAGCGTCACTTTACCCCGGAAGCGAAAGCCCGGATGAGCGAGCTGGTTGAAAACCTCCGTCGCGCCTATGGCGAAAGCATCGACGACCTGGAGTGGATGAGCCCGGAAACCAAGGTAAAAGCCAAGCAGAAGTTGGCCGCCTTTACCCCGAAAATCGGCTACCCGGATCGCTGGAAGGACTACTCCACTCTGGAAGTGAAAGCCGATGACCTGGTGGGTAACTCCATGCGTGCCGCCAAGTGGAGCCACGCCAGTGAGGTGGCCAAACTGGGTGGGCCGATCCAGAAGTGGGAGTGGTACATGACGCCGCAAACCGTCAACGCCTACTACAACCCGACCATGAACGAGATCGTGTTCCCGGCCGCCATCCTGCAACCGCCGTTCTTCAACATGGAGGCGGAAGATGCGGTGAACTACGGTGGCATCGGCGCGGTGATTGGCCACGAAATGGGCCACGGCTTTGACGACCAGGGCAGCCGCTACGATGGCGACGGCAACCTCAAGAACTGGTGGACTGAAGCGGACCTGAAAGCGTTTCAGGAGCGCGGCAGCAAGCTGGTTAAGCAGTACGCCGCCTATCAGGTGTTCGATGACCTCAACGTCAACGGCAAGCTGACTCTGGGTGAGAACATCGGTGACCTCTCTGGCGCCACCATCGCCTACCGCGCCTATCAGATGTCCCTGGATGGCCAGGAAGCGCCGGTGATCGACGGCATGTCCGGCGACGAGCGCTTCTTTATCGGCTTTACCCAGATCTGGCGGGCCAAATACAAAGAGGAAGCGCTGCGTAACCGCGTTGCCACCGACCCGCACTCCCCGTCACAGTTCCGCGCCAATGGCCCGCTGGCCAACATGCCGGAGTTTTACGAGACCTATGACGTGAAGCCGACCGATGCCATGTACATCGCGCCGGAAGACCGGGTCAAGATCTGGTAACACCGCACCATAAAAAACGCCCCCTTCATGGGGGCGTTTTTATTTCCGCTTCCGTGCCAACAGACCTCGGGCAGTCAGAGTGACCGACTCGTTACATCGCGTCGTCGCTGTCCAGTACGCTGCAGCCGCAAACCGCAGTGCTGGGCAGGAAGAACACAATGGCATAGTCCGATTCACGATTGCGGTGGAGTAGCCGCAGCGTCAGGTTGTGTACCCCCTGCTCCGCCATATTGCGCTGACTGAACGACTTCAGATAGGCCATATGCTGTGGCAGCGGTAACGCTTCATCCTCTATCAGGATATGGCTCTCGTTCAGGCTCAACGCGTAAACGTCCTCCTCAAGGTCGGCATCCAGCACCTTTCCGCGCATGCTCAGGGTGCCTACCGGGACGCCATCCTGCTGGAAATAGCGGTAGTTAATGCTGGCTCGATCCCCCTGCAGCAGGAAGTCGGCAATCATGTAGAAGCGGTCCTGCTGCTCCCCCACCAGCCGATTCTCCACCAGTTCATTGCGGCAGGAGAGCACCAGATTGGTGGGCTCCGATGCAAAGGGCCAGCGCCATCCGGTCAACAACGTCATGGCCAACAAGGCCAAAGCCAATCGCTTATTCACAGAGGTTGGCCTCCTCCAGCCAATGGCTGGACAGGAAAGTGGGTTCGGAGCGGAAATCGCTGATCTTGATGTTTCGTAGCCTCGGTCGGCCATCCACCTCACCCTCAAAGGTCAGGTTGAGCACCTGCCCGTCGTTTGAGCGAGCCAGATAAACCCGCTTCCAGGGCGTATCACGGCAGGTTTTCAGGGTGGAGGCCAATTTGATTCTGAGGCTGTTGAGCAGGTCCTGGTCCAGCTCCATACCACTGACCCGCACCAGCTCCAGTGGCTGGTTGCTGGCGGTCATGATCGGCATGGGGTTCTGTTTCGGGGGAATAGGCGATATGGCCGGCGGCATCGGCCACCACCACAGTAACGCGGCCACCAGCGCCATCAGACCAATCACCACCATCGCCACCGGCTGACTGGTGCGGCCCAGCGCCAGTGTCTGGCGAGTCTGCTCCGGCCGTTGCCCCGACTCCATCACCAATCGATAACCTTTACCCGGCACGGTCTGGATCAGGGTGGTGGCTTCATCACCGATAAAGTGGCGCAGGGTAAATACCGCCTTGACCACCGCCGAGCCACTCATCACCGGCTCGGGCTCACCGCCGCAGCGCAAACGCTGTTTACTCAGCGGAATTCCGGGGTGATCCAGCAGCTGGGTCAACACCAGAAATTCGGCCCGGGGCAGTTGCCAACGCTCGCCGTCTTCAGTGCGCTCAAGCACCCCTTGCTGTCGGTGGAAGGTCACGCTTCCCAGTGGCATCCCTGGCATCGCATTTCCATAGGTTTGTGAACGATGGGTACAGTGTAAAAAACTCCCTGAAAATTTCCCCAGAGCCGGTCACATTCCGGCAAACCCTTCGCCGCCATATCGTTACCAAAGCCCCTATCGACTCACTTTTTGCGCCAGATCAAACCTCGCCAAGGGTAATCGCCACAAATAATTTCGGGTAATCGCGATTATTTCGACACAAATAAAGGAATATTCACAAATTGGCAGACGATAACTCGAAAATAGACCAAAAAAGATACATCAGAGCCTTCTTATATAGGGGAGCCTAAACCCGATTTTCAGCCCCCGGATTACTGTGACCCGGCTCATGTCACCCCGTTTCGCACTGGTCAACACTGACCTCAAGCGCCGAGCAGCGCTATTTCGAAACAACAAAAAGGTGACCACCATGACCATGGACAGAAGACAAGCACTCACCCACATCATTGGCATCTCTGGTGCCGCCGCCGGTTCCGTACTGATGGCCAATCCGGTTCTTGCCGCCACTCAAACCACTGAAGGCTGGACCCTCGCCGTTGGCGACCGCCTGGCCTACGCCAAACTGGACCCCTATGCCGTCGCTGAAGCCGCTTATAAAGCAGGTAACGGCTGCATGTACCAGGTGTTCCACGGCATCATCTCCAGCCTGGCCCAATCCGATTCTCCGGACGCTGCCAAGTTTGCTCAAGTACCGACCGCTCTGGCCCACTATGGCTACGCGGGCATTCTGGGCGAAGGTTCCGTATGCGGTAACGTCAACGCTTCCGGCATGCTGTTTAACCTGCTGTCCATCAATGGTGAAGCCGCCAACGCTTACCTGACCCGAGTACTGCGTTACTACGAGCAGGAGTCCCTGCCGCTGCGTGACGAAGCATTCCTGAACGCCATCGGTGCCAACACCGACGAGCTGAAAGCCAAAGTGGGCCAGCCCACGGTTGCCGGCAGCCTGCTGTGCCACTCCTCCATCACCAACTGGGCGCGTGAGAACAACAAGAACGCGGCTGAGAAGGGCGAGCGCTGTGCTGAGCTGTCTGCCTCCATTGCCTACCAGATCGTTGTCATCCTCAACAAAGCGATGGACGGTGAAGACCTGGCTAGCATCGGCGAGATGACCGAGAGCGTTGGCAGCTGCAAAGCCTGTCACAGCAAAGCGGACAGCTTCGGCCCCAGCGTGATGACCAATATGGAGTGTGACACCTGCCACGGCGGACACTAAGGAGCAAGCCATGAAACGGACCAATACCACACGCAGTGCTTTACTGCTGCTGGCTGCGCTGGGCCTGGCTGCTTGCGGCAGTGACAGCGACGACAACACCGTCACCCCGGAGCCACCACAACCGGAGCCGGACAGCATCAGCATTAACGACACCGCCACTCTGGATCTGGCTATTACCCAGTTTGACGGTCCCGGCGGCAGCGTCAGCTTTACTCTGACGGGGGACGACAAACTCCCGGTCACCGGAGCCAATGCGTTCCAGGCGCTCTTTATGGGGTACCCCGCCGCCGGGCCGACTTCTGTCAAATATGGCCTGACCTGGCACCAGAGCACGCAGCTCGACTGCACCGACCCCAGTGGTCACTGTGACGCCGTGCTGACCGAAACCGCCGCAGGCGAATACACGCTGCGGGCCACCGGTCTCGACTGGCGTAACGAAGTGGAAGACTTCCGCGCCGCATTGAGCATCGCCGGAGCACAGGTCACCACTGACATCATCTGGACCGACTGAGTTATTTGTAATCCCTCGTCCACTGCATATTGCCGGAGCCTCGCGCTCCGGCTTTTTTGTGCCCGGTCACCACTTGGCAAAGCCAACGGCCTGAACTTCAATGATATGGCCATTCATCCGAATCAGGACGCCCCATGAACGCCCGGACACTCCTTCGGCTTTGCGCTGCGGCGATGCTGACGCTGGCCCCGGCCAGCCAGGCCTCTGCCCTGCCCAACCTGCTGACCATCACCGAATGGCCGGTGCAATGGCAGGGGCGCCCCCGGGACCCCTACGTGGCACCCGATGGCGACGTCTGGTTCTGTGGCCAGTCCGGTAACTATCTGGCCCGCTTTACCCCCGACACCGGCCAGTTCCATAAGGTGGAGATTGATGAGGGCACCCACCCCCACAATCTCATCATCAGCGCCGACGGCACGGTCTGGTACGCCGGCAATAAGAACGCCATGATTGGAGCCATATCGCCGGACAGTGGCAAGATCACCCGTTACGCCATGCCAGAGGGGGTGTCCGACCCCCATACTCTGGTGCAGCACCCCGACGGGCATATCTGGTTTACCGCCCAGTGGAGCAACACCATTGGGCGACTCAACCCCCAAACCGGTGCCGTGCAACTGGCCAGCATCCCCAGCACCGATGCCCGCCCCTACGGCATTAAGGTGGCGCCGGATGGCACCGTGGTTGTGGTGCTGCTGGGCACCAACAAACTGGCGCTGGTCAGCGCCGATACCCTCGAACTCACCGAAATCACCCTGCCCTCGGAGCAAGCGCGGCCACGACGGCTGGAGATCAGCGCCGACGGGGACATCTGGTATGTCGACTATGTGGGCGGTGTGCTGGGTCAGTACAACCGGGATGCGCAACGATTTACCGATCATCCCCTGCCCGGTGGCCCCCGCAGTCAGCCCTATGGCACGGCCCTTGATGACAACGGCATTCTCTGGATCGCGCAAACCGGGATGCAACCCAACCAGATTGTCGGCTTTGACACCCAGTCCAGGCGCTACATCAGCCAGTCAGAGGTGCCCAGTGGCGGCACCGTTCGCCATATGATGTTTGACGCCAAATCTGGCGCATTCTGGTTTGGTGTCGATACCGGATACCTGGCCCGAGGCGTCCCCATAGGACAATAACTGGGCAACCCGACGCTGGCGGCGTACAATCCCCCCATGCGTTTGTTCCCCACTTTGGTGTCGCTGCTGTTGCTGTTCAGCCTGTCGGGCTGTCCCATGCCACCGGAGCACGCCGTTACCCTCGACCATCCGGCACCGGCCAGTCTGGCCCTGCCGGAAGATGACCTGCGGCTGCTCAACTGGAACATCTACAAGCAGTTGGACAACCCCCAGTGGCAACATGAATTCGGTGGCCTGATCAACGACTACCGTCCGCAGCTGATTACCCTGCAGGAAACCAACCTGCCCTCGGTACTGCTGCCGCCACTGACCTCTGAGCACGGCTACGTATTCGCCCCCAACCTGGTGCTGAATAAACGCACCCTGTCCGGGGTGATGACCGCCGCCACCATTGCGCCAAGTGACCAGCTTTCGCTGTTGTCGGACGTCAAAGAGCCGATCAGTAACACGCCGAAGGTGGCCCTGATCACCGAATATCAGCTCGCTCCGTCCGGCCAGGTCCTGCTGGTGGCCAATATCCATGCCATCAACTTCGTCAGCAATCAGGACTTTGCCACCCAGGTCAGCGCCCTGGAGCGGCGTCTGGCCAAACATCAGGGGCCGATGATTCTGTCCGGCGACTTCAATACCTGGAGCCCGGCGCGGCTTAAGCTGCTGGCCGCAGCCACGTCCCGGCTTGGCCTACAGCCGGTCAGTTTCAGCCAGGACGAGCGCACCCGCTTCTTTGGCAGTCCCCTGGACCACATCTTCCACAGCACCGATCTGGCCGTGGTGCCCGGCAGCGCCAAGGTGTTTGACGACACCGACAGTTCCGACCATCAACCCATGATGGTCGGCTTCCGCTATCAGGCCCAGGGCTTTGCCGACGCCGAAATAGGCAGTAAGCTAGACGCCATCCCATTACAAACCGTTGAGTGACAGTCCTTTAGATGGATAACCTCTATCAGGCGGCCACCCTGTTGTCGTTGGTCGGCTATTGGGTATTGGTGGCGGGCGTTTCCCTGCGCATCGCCCTGAAGCGTCGTCCCTTCGGCGTCTCGCTGGCCTGGCTGCTGCTGATCTACATCATTCCTCTGTTTGGCGTCGTCTGCTACCTGCTGTTTGGCGAACTCAATATCGGCAAAAAGCGCACCAGCCGAGCCGAAGCGATGTTTGAGCCCTACGCTGACTGGTTTCAGGAACTGGCCGACCAGCACCGTCGTTCTGTCCCTCAGATGGGCCAGCACGCCCGCCCAATCCACGGTTTGTGCCTGAACCGCACCGGTATCCCCTCGCTGGTGGGTAACCATATGGAGTTGCTGCATCAGGGCGACGTCATCTTTGACCGATTGGTCGCCGACATCGATGCTGCCCAACACAGCGTGGCGCTGGAGTTCTACATATGGAGTCCCGGTGGGCGCGCCGATGAGGTGGCGCAGGCGCTGATCCGTGCCGCCGGCCGTGGCGTGAAGGTCCAGGTGTTGCTGGATGCCGCCGGCAGCCGCAGCTTCTTCAACAGCGGCTGGCCCGACACCCTGGCAGAGGCCGGCATTGAGGTGGTGGAGGCGCTCGCCGTGAGCCCGCTGCGGATGTTCTTCCGCCGGCTGGACCTTCGCCAGCACCGCAAGATTGTGGTGATCGACAACCAGATTGGCTACACCGGGTCGATGAACCTGGCGGACAGCCGCATGTTTAAGCAGGACGCCGGTGTCGGCCAGTGGGTGGATGTCCTGGTGCGCTTTACCGGGCCTGCGGTGCCGGTTCTGCGTGCGATCCAATCCTGGGACTGGGAGGTGGAAACCGGTGAGCGCCACCTGCCGGAGGTGCCGAAATTCGACACCCTCGCCCACGAGCCCCATGGTGAGGACGCGCTGCAGGTTATCCCCTCCGGCCCCGGCCTGCCGGACAACGTGATTCAGAAGGTGCTGCTGCTCTCCATCTACCACGCCCGCACCAGTCTGACCCTGTGTTCGCCCTACTTTGTGCCCAGCGAGCACCTGATGGACGCGCTCAAGACCGCCGCGCAGCGGGGAGTTACCGTCAACCTGATTGTGCCGGACAAAAACGACTCGATGATGGTCGAGTGGGCCAGCCGCTCATTCTTCTCAGAACTGCTTCGCTCCGGGGTCAATATCTACCGCTTCAAGGGTGGCTTACTTCATACCAAGTCACTGCTGATTGACGACGATCACTGCCTGATTGGCACCGTTAATATGGATATTCGCAGCCTGAAGCTGAACGGTGAGATCACCCTGGCGGTGGACGATGAGGAGCTCTGTGCCCACCTGACCGAGGTGCACCGGGATTACCTTGACCAGTCCTACGCCCTGCAACTGGATGAGTGGCGTGAGCGCCCGCTTCGCCACAAACTGGCGGAGCAGTTCTTCTACATGTTTGCGCCGCTGCTGTAAGCGGCACCCTGACCCACTTTATCCGATGAATATCCAAAATCTGATTGAACGTCACCCCTTGCTGCAACAATTGGTGGCCCTGCAACCCGTTACCTGGTTTAACCCCGAAGCCACCACCCTTTCCGAGGCCCTGCCCGACGTTGGCCTGACCGCCGAGGATGTGGCGGAGGCCAGCGCCAGACTGGCCCGTTTTGCCCCCTACCTGGCCGAAGCGTTTCCCGAAACCGCCGAACAGCGAGGCATCATTGAGTCCCCTCTGCGCGCCATTCCGGCAATGCAAACGGCACTGAGCCAGCGATACCGGCAGCCCCTGCCGGGCCAACTGATGATAAAGCTTGACAGTCACCTGCCCATCTCCGGTTCCATCAAAGCCCGTGGCGGCATCTATGAAGTCCTCACTTACGCTGAAGCCCTCGCGTTGGAAGCCGGCTTACTGCGCAAGGAGGATGACTACCGCGAGCTGTTGCAGCCCGCCTGTCGGGCGCTGTTCGGCCGTCACCGCATCGCTGTCGGGTCCACCGGCAATCTCGGCCTCTCCATTGGCATCATGAGTGCCCGACTGGGGTTTGACGTCACCGTGCACATGTCCGCCGACGCCCGAGCTTGGAAGAAAGCCAAGTTGCGGGAGCACGGCGTCACCGTGGTGGAGTATGAACAGGATTACGGTGTGGCCGTGGAACAGGGCCGCAAAGCCGCCGACGCTGACCCGCAGTGCCGTTTTATCGACGATGAAAATTCCCGCACCCTGTTCCTGGGGTATGCCGTGGCCGGTGAGCGCCTCAAAGCGCAGTTTGACCAGGCCGGGATCCGGGTGGATGCCGACCACCCGTTGTTCGTTTATCTGCCCTGTGGCGTCGGTGGTGGCCCCGGTGGTGTGGCCTTCGGCCTGAAACTGGCCTTTGGCGACCACGTCCACTGTGTGTTTGCTGAACCCACCCACTCCCCCTGTATGGTGCTGGGTGTCCACACGGGTTTGCACGACGGTATTGCAGTTCAGGATTTGGGTATCGATAATCTCACCGCAGCCGACGGTTTAGCGGTGGGCCGCCCCTCCGGTTTTGTCGGGCGGGCCATGGCCCGACTGATCGACGGCTACCTGACCCTGAGCGATCAGGAGATGTTCGACCTGCTCGGCCTGCTGCACCATCATGAAGGGTTGGCCCTGGAGCCTTCGGCACTGGCCGGAATGCCGGGACCCGCCCGGGTGTGCGCCAATGCCGACTACCTGGCCCGGCTTAAAATCGGTGCAGAACAGATGGCTCAGGCCACTCACCTGGTCTGGGCGACCGGTGGCGGTATGGTTCCGGCGCCGGAAATGGCAAAATACCTGGCCCAGGCCAAGGCTTGAATTCAGTCACGCGGTGATGAATCCCCCGTCACCGCCTTCAAACTCGAGGTAGAGAATGAAAAACGTCATCCACACCACTCACGCTCCTGAAGCGATTGGCCCCTACTCCCAGGGCATCGCCCTTGACCGTCTGGTGTTTACTTCTGGCCAGCTGCCGCTGGTTCCGGAAACCATGGTCATGGTGGAAGGCGGTATCAAGGAGCAGGCTCGTCAATCCCTGGCCAACCTGAAAGCGGTTCTGGAGCAAGCGGGCGCCTGCACCAACACCGTGGTGAAAACCACCTGCTTCCTGGCCGACATGAACGATTTCGTTGCCTTCAACGAGGTGTACACCGAAGTGTTCGGCACCGAAGCTGCCCCGGCACGCTCCTGCGTACAGGCCGCTCGTCTGCCCAAGGACGCGCTGGTGGAAGTGGAAGCGATCGCTTACCGCAAGTAAGTTCGCCTCGCACAAAAAAGGACGGCCTGAGCCGTCCTTTTTTATGTCTCCGGATCAGAACGCCACGCCAGCCCAAACCCAGACTTTGTCAGTGTCCACTTTGCCCGCATCCACATCACCGGCGCTGTAGCCCGCGTACTTGATGCCCGCATTATAGTGCTTGGCAAACTTACGGCCGTAGCTGACGTTCCACTCCTCGCCGAGGTCATCCACACCGGCTGTGGCCTGATCCGCCTCGTAGGTGTGGTACACCAACGCCCATTGGCCACCCAGCAGCGGGCCACCGATGCTGGCGTACAGGTCGACCAAACCCTGCTTCGGTGTGGTCAGGAACTGGTCCGCCCAACCGTTGAACTTATGCAGTGTCGCCAGCGGCGTGGCAAAGCCGTATTGGCCATCGTCCGAGCCCAGCACCTCATAGCCCAGCTTGGCGGTCAGCCCGGACCAGCCGATCCCCCCTTCCACCAGCGTATAGTCCGCATCGAAGCTCACCCCGGCTTTGTCCGACTCCTGAGTGGCGTACTCCGCCGCGTAGATCAGCTTCAGGCTGTCCAGTACATGGCTGCCGGCAAACCGCAGGCCGTAGGTGTCCAGGCCATTGCTGATGTCGGTGTCTTCCTCCAGCAGGTAGGCATACCCGGTCAGGGCGCCAATGCCGGTCTGGTAGCGGGCATTGAGCAGGTGATCTTTGGCGTCCACATCCTTGGCCTCAGCGAAGATGCGGTTGCGCTGGGTGATGTAGGCGTAGTTCAGGGCCAGGTTTTCAAGCGGGGTGTAGACGATACTGGCGGCATCAAAGGTCTGCCGGTCCTGACGCCAGCCCACGTGGCCAACAAAACGATGGTTGTCGAAGGTCAGCACCTGGCGGCCAAGACGGGCTTTCACCGCATCATTGCGGTACTGCAGAAACGCCTGGTCCAGTTCCGTGGTTTCCGGATCGGCAATCACGGAGTAGTCGGGATTCTTTCCGATGGCGTTGTTGTAATCGTCAATGCCTGCCACCACACGGGAATCCTCAAACTCCACCAGGGCGGAAAAACCATGGAGATCGCCAGTGGCGTAGGTCAGGCGGGTACGCAGGGTCAGGCCATCGGCGTCTTTCAGAGCGTTATCCTGGCTGACGTTCTCATAGCGCAGACGCATATCCAGGTTGACCTTACCGTCCTGCAGCGCCTCGATAAGGGAGTCGTTGGCCATGGCGGGCATGGCGGTCAGCAAAGCCAGGCTGATCAGGCTGAGTCGTTTCATCATTGCATCCTTTGAACCGTTTATTGTCGTTATCCCGCCCGGCGCATCCGGCCAGACCGGGGCGGCCCTCCCGCCACATCGATAACGGCTATGTGGGCCAACGGTTGCAGTGTGCCGCTGAACCGAACTCAGTCAGTAGCATTCCATTTACAATTTACGATCAGGATCTATAACCCATCGGCAACCTTGAGCGCACACGCAAAACGGTCGTCAATTCGGAGGAACAATCTCCAAGGCAAACCCCGCGACTCGTGGCGTTGATCACACTTCGATTGCAGAGAGTTTCGACAATATGTCGCCAACGGCAGCGAACTACCTCCAATTAGGTAGAAAAATATATCTAAAGTGGTAGGCGAGAAAATCGCGAGATGGTGCGATGCCTCCATTTCGTCACCATCAACAGAATGTGGGAAAAACATCGAACTGATTGTTATACGCCCAAAGCCCTAATGGCTTTGATTCATCGGCAGAATCAATAACCAATAAATTTATTCCCATCTAATTGTCGAGTGAAAAAACGAGCGCTACGCGAATCGTTATGCATCCCAGATAAATTTATAAGAATTAATGCAAGTTAATAATGGGGGGGAATCTTTATCCCTGCAAGAAACTATACGATTGAGAAACACAAACGTAATTGCACCCCCTGTTATAAGTGCATAGTGTGGACTGACGTCGCTTTATTTTGAGAAATAAAGGGATGCTAATACAGTGTCGCTCACCGGTACTATGCAAGTAGGTCTGCGAGAAACTATAAATTAGAAACGTACAGGGAATATGACCTATGAGCCTTACAATATTTCGTCGCTCATTAGTGGCTGTTTCAGTCACTGTAATCGCAGCACTATAAAATATCTAAAACTGAAGACTCAACCAGATGAAAATTCATTAATTAATCTCTAGCTAGAAATGGTCCTATTTAAACTCGTTAGCGCACTCATCCTCGAGTTTTTCTCTCACAACCGATTGAGCATATGAAAAACCTTTTCCATACCACTCCTTGTAATTAGAGGATATCGGGTACTTACCATAAACATCCGTAAAGTCATCCCACCATGGATTTTCATCCGAATATTTGGACAGTATAGAGCCGGGAAAAACGCTACCAGAGAGTAGCTTTTCAAATATTATTGGTTCTAGTATACGACCACCACACTTTAAACCATACCCATTTTCTTTAAGCTCTTTAATTAACTTGTATAACCCAAAAATCTGACTGCGCCCACCGCCACCAACATGCTTACTAATACGCCACGTTCGCTTCAAAATCTTATACTTATAATCAGACATGGCCAAAATAATAAAAACTTCTCCAACTTCGGACCTATTCATGATGAAATAGATTTCATTTGGATTACTCTTTTCTATATCCGAATAATAGTCTAGAGGGTCAAAGTTTGTTTTTTCTTGATTGTCGTATATTGTTCCTTGCCCGTGAATCATCCAACCCTTGTTTATTCCAAAAGTATTGCAGTAATGATCAATAAACTCAAAAGAAGGTTCCTCCTTCCCATTAAACACCTTCTCAAGATCTCCAGTTTTTTGTAAGCGCATCAGTTGAGCAAGCTTAGATATCGTGAAAGGAGAGTATAGATTACCCTCATTCATTATTTTAAGAGACTCTCTAAATCTTGAAGCTATGAGCTCGACCTCAGTGATATTATTAACTTCTGGCTCTACTGTTGATTCATATTCTGATTTACTTTTTACTACAGTCTCGGTATCGCCATGCTTGGATGAATTAATCGAAAGGCCAATCAATGTCAAAACAGCTGTGATAACTACAATGAATGGCTCAAATCCGGGATCGAAACCAAGCCATAGGAGAGAAGCTATCAATACAACAATGTTTAATATAATCGCAATACTCATCCTAATTCCATACTGAGAGCTAACAGTGTATCTGTTACAACTTAGATAACTAACCAATGGCAATGAACCCGTTTTAAACTTGACCAATCTACCAAGTGAACCAGACTAAAACAATATCTTTGGTGTCGATTAAGGCTGCTGTATTCTTAGAGTGAAAAGCAATTCGGTGAAGTTGGCTCAGCAATAACCAACGGCCCTTTCTGGAAGCACACACGGCCAACGCTCAGATACGAAACAGGCGCCTCTTTTTCACCTCGCTCAATTGCTTTTTGCGTCTTCCACCAGCTGGTTAAACTGCACCAGCTCGACGCCAATCATATTGGCGAGGTATTGCTCGAGAAACACTTTATGGCTGCCGCCGACCACCACCATCACTTTGCCGCCAATATGCTCGGCAATCACCCGATTGATGTTGGAGGCCATATTGAGGTTGCGGATCTCCCACAGCGTCATTCGGGCCATGGCTGCGGCCGGGGCCAGGTCTTTGTCTACAAACAGCGACCACTCCTGGCTGAGCACCTGCTCATTGTAGGTGTCACTGTTCATCCACTGAAACAGGGGCAGCCAGTTTCCGGACTCCACCGCCTGCGCCTTGAGTCGCTCCGGTTTGTTCACGTATTCGCTATTGGCGAACCCTTGGGCCGCTTGCGAGTTCTGATAGGAGTCCATCAGTTCGCTCACCACTTCGGGGTAGAGGTCTTTATCCCGGTGGTCATCAATCGGATACAGCTGTTTAAGACCTAATGTTCTGGCCAGTTCTGCGGCAACCAATATGGTTTCGTTATTCTGGCCCGCTTTCTCGCTCAGGTACTGTGAGAGCGACTCAGGCAACAACCCTGTGGCCTGCGCGTCGTTCAGGTATTGCCAGTGCAGTAACGCGGTGGGGAGGTTATAGCCGGCAATGGCCATTCGGATGACGGTCACCCGTTCTGAGACAGTGGCAATGTCGTTCTTTAACAAGGGGCGCAGCAGACTAATCGCCTCATACGGATTGAGTTTCAAGGCCGTTTGTTCCGCCTCTGCCAGCGTCATCAGAGTGCTTCCGACAAACTGCTTCAGTACCGGCCGGTAGTCACTGGCGGCCTGAATCATAAACAGAATATCGACCGGTCGCAGTGCCTCGACGGCAATGGCCGTAGGGCCATATCGCTCAAGAACCTGCAACACTGGCGACAGCGACTTCGGCGCAATCGGCGTGTCGATAGTTTTAAGGTGCGCGCTGCCCAACACCATTACCTGGGTTTTGACCTGGCGTTTCTCCTGCAAAGATTGGATTTCGCCCGCTCCGGCGTTGCCCACGCAACACCACAGGACCAGGGCCAATAGAAGGTTTTTCCGATTCAATGTTCATCCCTTAACTGCATGACGCTTTGGCCGTTGGTCACATCCTGCGACCAACACGTAAGACAAACGAAGATACCGCCATGGGCAGCATGCAACAATCCCCCAGTCCCTAAGCTTGCCACGCATAACGTGTCCGATATGCCGCTTCACGTTCGTGCCCGGATGTAATGGGCCAAGCTTGTGCGACAGACAGCGTCATTGGACCGTTCCACTTCCCACAAGAGCCAACCGTTGCTGAACGCTTGTGTTGAGGTCATGATGGCCGGGATGGGATAACGATACAGGGACTGATCATGACCACCCACCCTACGCTGCTGCAGCGGCTGGCACTGCGCCACCCAATCATTCAGGCGCCCATGGCGGGCGTCGCCACGGCGGAGTTGGCGGCGGCGGTCAGCAACGCTGGGGGACTGGGATCCCTGGCCATCGGGGCCAGCTCCCTAGAGCAGGCTGAGCGCACCATCCGCGCCGCTCAGGCGCTGACCGACGCCAGCCTCAACATCAACCTGTTTTGTCACCGCAGCGCCCGACGCGACCCGCAACGGGAGGCAAACTGGCTCAGTTATCTGGCGCCGCTGTTCGCCGAACAGGGCAGCGAGCCCCCAGCCCGGTTGCAGGAGATCTACCCCAGCTTTAACGACCATCAACTTGAGTTGCTGTTGGCGCTGCGCCCGGCGGTGGTGAGCTTTCACTTTGGCCTGCCCTCCGCAGAGGCCCTGTCCGCCCTGCATCAACGGGGCATCGTCACTCTGGCCAGCGCCACCACGCCCGATGAGGCGCAACGGGTGGCGGATGCGGGTGTCGATGCGGTGGTGGCTCAGGGTATTGAAGCGGGGGGACACAGAGGTCAGTTTGACCCCGACGCCCCGGACCCCGGCCTCACCACAGCAGAATTAGTGACCTTGCTGAGCGGCGCGATGGATAAGCCCATTATCGCCGCCGGGGGCATTATGGACGGCACCGATGCAGCAAAGATGCTGGCGCTCGGCGCCACCGCCGTGCAACTGGGCACCGCGTTTGTGGCCTGCCCGGAATCCTCTGCCAGCCCCGCCTACCGTGCCGCGCTGCTGGGCGAGTCCGCCCACCACACCCGCCTGACGGCCACTCTGTCAGGCCTCGCCGCGCGGGGCATGGTCAATCGATTTATGGACTACGCGGAACGGCCTGAGGCCCCGGCCATCCCCGATTATCCGGTGGCCTACGACGCCGCCAAACAGCTTCACCAGCTGGCAGCGGCCCGGCAGGTGCACGATTTTGCCGCCCACTGGGCCGGAACCGGCGCGCCCCGGGCCCGCGCCCTGCCCGCTGCTGAGCTGATGGCGATACTGGTGGCCGAGCTGGCCGCGGCCCGCCCTTAACGCGCCTGCTCGCCCAGCCGCCACTGGCTGGGCGACACCCCGTACCAGCCTTTGAAAGCCCGGTTAAATACCGCGGGTTCGGCATAGCCCAGTCGCAGAGCGATATCGGTGACAGTGAATTCGCTCTGTTCCAGCCACTGACAGGCCAATTGACGGCGGCAGCCCTGCAGCAGAGCACCATAACTGCTGCCGCACTGACGCAGCCGGTATTGCAGGGTTCGGGCTGGCAACTCCAACACCCGGGCGATGGAAACCAGGCTGACGTCACCGGTAGGCAACAGCGCCAGAATGGCCCGGGTTACCGCTTCATCCACGGGCACCTGCTGAGGACTGGGCCGGCTGGGGGCCTGTCGACGCCAGCGGGCAAACAAGCGCTGACGCATCACCTCACTGGTGTTGACCGGCTGCGCCAGATCCGCGCTCGCAAACACCAACGTACTGGCGCCATGGGTCAAAGGCTGACAAGGCACACACTGGCCGCCGCTGAGCTCCGAAACGATATTGGCGATGTTACTCAGGGTCAGTTGCCGCAACTGCTGGCAATCCAGCTCCGCTTCAAAGGCAAATCCCAGCCGGAACTCGGTGCAGCCATGCTCCCCCACCGCGTCGATCTGTATCCCCTGAACGTGGTAATCCAGCGCTTTCAGTCCCACTTCGAACGCGTCAAACAGGCTGTCCTGAATACAGAGATACACCCCCAGTGCGCCAAGCAACTCAAGTCCCTGACGCTGTCCCAGCCGGTAGCCAAAGTCAGCGCACTCAAGCTGCCAGGCCGAGCGGGTCAGCAGCCGGGCCACCGCCCGGTAGGAGAGCATCATATCGGCACTGGCCAGAGCGCTCGGGTGCAGGTGTTCCGCTTCCAGCAGCGCCAGCGGGTCGCCACCCAGTTCGACAACCAGGCGGTCAAATCCCGCCAGTGCACTGCTGCGTACCTGGTACTGCATGCTCGGCTCCCCCGCCTTTATGGTTGCGTATTTTATCAAGTGAACTTGCGCGAATTATCAAGACTGGTCAACTGAGAATGATACCTTGTTAACAAATTGTTCAACGGATTGGCCCTATGCACTTCGACATCATCATCAACAACGGCCTCTATTTTGATGGCACCGGCAGCGACCCCCATATCGCCCACATTGGCGTTCGCGACGGACGCATCGCCGAGGTGTCTGAGTCGCCATTGGATGAGGCGGATTGCCCCCGGGTCATCGACGCCAGCGGCAAGTGGGTGACCCCCGGCTTTCTCGATACCCACACTCACTACGACGCGGAGTTTCTGGTGGCCCCCAGCCTGTCGGAATCGGTGCGTCATGGCGTCACCACCGCGCTGGTGGGCAGCTGCTCTCTGAGCATGATCTGCGCGGACGCCGAGGACGCGTCGGACATCTTCACCCGGGTGGAAACCATGCCCCGGGAGAAGGTGCTGCCCATCCTGCAGCAAAAGAAGCGCTGGTCCTCTCCGCGGGAGTGGGTGGATATGGTGAAGCAGCAGCCGCTGGGGCCCAACCTGATCTCCTTTCTCGGCCACTCTGACCTGCGGGTGGGCGTAATGGGGCTGATGGACGCCACCGACCGTACCGTGACGCCCAGCGAAGCGCAGCTTAAGGAGATGGAGCGGGTGGTGACCGAGGCAATGGATGAAGGCTTTCTGGGCCTCTCCACCATGCGGCTGAAGTGGGACAAGATCGACGGCGATCGGGCCTGGTCACGCTCGCTGCCCAGCACCTACGCGCCGATGTCGGAGATCCGCCGCCTCAACCGCATCGTCCGCGACTGGGGCCGGGTGCACCAAGGCGCCCCCAATGCGGCCAATCCCCTGAAGATATTCGAGTACATCGGTGAAGCGTTGCGTCACCTGCGCCGCCCCCTGAAAACCACCCTAATCTCCCTGCTCGACCTCAAGGGCAATAAGACGGTACTGCCACTGGGGCGACTGGCCAGCAAGGTGGTCAGCCTGCTTGGCGGGTCCTTCCGCTGGCAGGTCCTCCCTACCCCCTTTACCGTTTACGCCGATGGCATCGACGTGGTGTTCTTTGAGGAGTTCGGGGCCGGAGAGATGGCACTGGACCTGAAAGACAAGGTGGCCCGGGACGCGCTATTGAAAGACGAAGCCTACCGCCGCAAATTCCGTCGCTTCTACGGCGAAAAGCTGAGCCCGCGGGTGTGGCAAAGGGATTTTGGCGACGCCATCATCCTCGACTGTCCGGAACCGGATCTGGTGGGCCGCGACTTTGCCAGTGTGGCGAAGGAGCGCAATATCCACGTGGTTGACCTGTTTCTCGATCTGGTGGTGGCCTACGGCAACCAACTGCGCTGGTACACCACGGTGGGCAACCACAATGAACAGCGGCTGTGCCGCACCCTGAATGACGACAATATTCTGGTGACCTTCTCCGACGCAGGCGCCCACATCCGCAATATGGCCTTCTATAACCTGCCGCTGCGCTTCCTAAAGCTGGTTAAAACCCAGCAGGACCGGGGGCAGCCGATGATGAGCCTGGGCAAAGCGGTATGGCGCCTGACGGGAGAACAAGCCGATTGGTTGGGGGTGGACGCCGGCAAGATCCGCCCCGGTGACCGGGCCGACCTGGTCATCCTCGACCCCGCGGGTTTCGACCAGAATCTGGAAACCGTGCACTGGGCCGAGATGGAGGGTTTTGGCCAGCAGCGCCTGGTAAACCGCAATCCCGGTCTGGTGGGGACGGTGCTGATCAATGGCAGGGTCGCCGTCGACCAGGGCGAGGTGCAGCCTGAGCTGGGCCAGCAGCACGGCTTTGGACAGTTTATTCCGGCTCGGTGAATAGGCGGGCACAACAAAAAAAGGCAGCCTACGCTGCCTTTTTCGTGTCATATCGCTGCTACTTCATGCCGCTGGGCCGGGCCAGCTGCGGGGGATAGTGGCGGGCTTCGGCCAGTTCCACCGCGCGGTTGACCACCGCATCGCGCTCCAGCATCGGCACCGGGCGCTCATCGCCCTGCAGCCAGCCCTGTTCCGCCAGAGAGTCGATAATGGCATTGGCGGCACTCAGGGCAGAGGACGCTTTAACAATTTCGGTCCGGGCGTAACGATGACGGCCGAAGGAGACGTCCGCTGCCCGCAGGCTGGGGTCCGTCCCCGGGATCTGCTGGGCCCCGAACAGCGGCTTGCCACCGGGCTCGGCGCTGGCAAAACCCGGCAAAAAGTGGCTCATGTGGGCGATTGCCGCACGACTGCGCTGCACCACCACCGACTCTGGCCAACCGCGGACAATCTTGGCTTCCAGTTCCGGTGCCAGACGAGGCTGGGCGCTGCGGTCATCGCTGGCCACCAGACCCGACTTAAACAGCGTGATCGACTCCGTCATGCCGTGCAGCTGGAACAGGCCATCACCATAGGGGGTCAGCTGCGCCATCCCTTCGGGAGTGCCCCGTTCGCCGTGGAAAATCACTTCCGGCCAGGTGCCGGCAGCCTCGGGCCAGCGCGCCAGATAGGCGGCCTTAAACTCCACCAGTCGCTGGCGTGGCTCACCCAGCACATCGTCCAACGTGCCGGTACGGTAGCCGCAGGCATTAACCAGATAATCCACCGTCATGGTGCGGCTGACCCCACCCTGCTGGTAGTGCAGGTCCCAACCCGCGCCGTTGGCTTCGACGTTCAGCAGGCGGGTGCCACACATCACCTCAACCTGAGGGAAACTGGCGAGACTCAGCTCGGCACTGGCCGCCAGCCGGAACAGGCTGAGGCCGTACTCCTGCACCAGCACCAGGGGCCATTGCACCGTGTCAAAATCCAGCGTTTTGGCCAGTGGAATCATCCAGTGCTCAGGGCGCTCCGGCTGCTGCGGCAGCGGCGCTTCCCGCAACGCTTCCAGCTCAGCTCGCTCAAACAGCCGGAAGTACTCCTCCGGTGCGCCAAGTCGGGCGTTGTCCGGGTCCTGTTGCACCAACGCATGATAGGCCGCCCGGACTTTCTCCAGCCGCGGCAGCAACGCCAGCGGGTCACCGGCATCACGGGTCGGCACGGCGATCACCGTGGGCCGGACATTGGCCACATGGGGATAGAGTTTCAGGGTGTCAATGGACTGTTTCAGCAGCTTCAGGCACTGCGCGTCGCTGATCTCCCGGTACAGGTTGCCACCGGCGTGCAAATGGCACATCGGCGGACCATTCACCAAGCTCGGGCCCTGCTCCATCAGCACCACGTCCAGCTCGCCCTGTTGGGCCAGTCGCAACGCCACGGTGCTGCCCGCCACGCCACCGCCGATAACGGCAATGCGCGGACGCAGCTCGGCACCGGGCACGGCTTCGGTCTGGGGATGGGTCAGCAATTCGGCACAGGTTTGCAGGTCGAAAGTCATGCTTTTACGGCAAAAAATGGAAACCAACGGACCCGATGATACGTGATTCAGGTCCGTTTGGATCCACGGAATTTGTATGGGATTACAGCAGGGTCAGAACCTTGCTGATGTTGTCAAAGCTGTGGAAGCGATGCTCCGCCAGACACCGGTCGCTGACCTGCTCATGCACCCAGCCTTCGTAGCCCGGGTCAACGTGGCAGGCATGGCCACCGATCTCCAGCACCGGCAGGATGTCGGACTTCAGCGAGTTACCCACCATCAGTACCTCCTGGGGGTGGCGTCCCAACTGACTGAACAGGCGGCCATAGGTGGCCGGATCCTTCTCCGACACCACATCGATGCGGCCGAAGTAATCCGCCAGACCGCTGCGCGCCACCTTGCTCTCCTGATCCAACAGGTCACCTTTGGTGATCACCATCAGCGGGTAGCGCCCCTGCAGGGTCTCCAGCGTCTCCCGCACCTGCGGCAGGATCTCGATGGGGTAGCTCAGCACCTCTTTGCCCAGTTGGATAATGCGGTCGATATCGCGGCCATCAATCTGGTACTGGGTCAGCTCCAGGGCGGTTTCAATCATCGACAACATGTACCCCTTGGCGCCGTAGCCAAACAGATTGAGGTTTTTCACCTCGGTCTGGTACAGGCGGGTGGCGAGGTCTTCATGGTCAACATAACGGCCCAGAATCTCAACGTAGGCTTGCTCGGCGCCGCGGTAGTAGGGTTCGTTCACCCAGAGGGTGTCGTCGGCGTCAAACGCAATCAGCTTGACCGCTTCTTTCATACTTCATTCTCCTCGGTCTGACTGATGCTGCAGCAGGGTACAGCGGGGTCCATCCGACCCCAAGGGCCCGCATTTTGGGCCCAATCGGCGACACATTCAATGACCGTGTGCGGCAAACCGGGCAGCGTGGCAACGGGCGCTTATTCGCTGCCCGATTCGGTGCCAAACGCCGAAATAGCAACAAACTATGAGGGCCCGATGACGGGCCCTGACAGCGGGATTGAGCGGGGTCAGTTTAATGCGGCGTTCAGTGCAGGAATATCACTTAACCCATTTAATTCCCGGCAGTGGCGACAGCTTTTATTTTCCAGATAATTCTCATCAAAGAAGTGATTGACTCTGTCGCCCAATTCTTCCAACGATTGAACATCGAGCGGAATATTCCATTGCTGCTGACCAAGAACTTTCGCCAGATGACGATAGAAAGTGGGATCTCGCTCTGTTAAATAACGTTCGCTCATTAATTGACTTTCGTAGGAGGAGAGGATACCCGCCATAAAGAAGTAGAGGCTCTGGGTTAATTCCAGCACCTGGTCCGAGTCCGCCAGCAGCGCCCCCTCATCCGCCGCCTGCTGAACATGAAAGCGCACCCGGTCCCAGAACAGATTGACCCGCTGGCGCAACAACTGCCCCTTCTCATCACTGGCCGGTTGCCAGAACAGACTGTTGATGGAAACCACCCGCAGGGTATCGAACGTGGCATTGCGCTGTACCGCCACATTGGAGAACACCGCCGCCAGCGCCGCACGCTGCCAAGGGGTCAGGTCCGGGTTCTGCTTCAAAAACAGCGGCAGGTAGTTGGAGGTGCAGTTACGCAAAAACAGGCAAACCAGCACATCCTCGCGAGAACGGAAGTACTTGTACAGGGTGTGATTGGAGCACTGTGCATCCTTGGCGATCTGGGCAAACCGAAACGACACCACGCCATGCTCCTCCACCAGGGCTTCCGCCACGTTGAGCAGTTCGTCGCAGTGAACAATGTCCATATTGCTTTTGGGACAGGGCATATCAATCCATCCATTTTCATTTTTCCCGACTTTCCCATAAGCACCGAAAAGTTATTGCGTGGCGCTTCACAAAACCATTTCGCATGAAGTTTTCCTACGCCATCAAGAAAAGCTTTTCGATGAAAAACTTGTTGTGACGACATTCAAATTTCACCATATTTAACGCCTTTACAGTGCGTCTCGAGTTCATTCATTGAGGCGAGAATCATGAAAGGAAGACGCGAGTTTCTGAAGCTGGGTGCAGGCGTGGCCGCCATGGGCGCTACCCTGCCCCTGGCCGCAGCACAGTGTGGCCAGACCCCGGACTGGCACAGTGAGTACGATGTGGTGATCATCGGTTCCGGTTTTGCCGGACTGGCCGCGGCGGTGGAAGCGAAGAAGCTGGGCGCCAAGCGCGTGGTGGTATTTGAAAAGATGGGCGTGTACGGCGGCAACAGCACCCTGAATGCCGGCCAGGCCTGCTTCGCGGGCACCGACCTGCAGAAAAAGCTCGGCATCGAAGACAACGCCAACCTGATGGTGCTGGACCAGCTAAAGGCCGGTCGTGGCCTGGCCAGCGAAGCATTGCTGCGCGCCAGCGCCGAACTGGGCCCCTACGTGTACCAACTGACTTTGGATTGCGGCTCCAAATACCGTGACCACATCATCACCACCGGCGGCACCAGCGCCACCCGCAGCCACCAGGTGATTGAGCGTTCCGGTGCTGGCTTTATCCAGCCTCTGCTGAAAACCGCCCGCGAAATGGGGGTGGAAACCTACAACCGCCACAAGTTCGACCACCTGATCCGCGATGAAAAAGGCCGGGTTATCGGGGTGGAGATCCGCCGGGGCTACCACTTCGGCAAAGAGGAAAGCGGTGACGTGATCCAGGTCCGCGCCACCCGCGGTGTGCTGATGGCCACCGGCGGCTTCGGTTACAACATCAGCTTCCGCCAGGCTCAGGATCCGACCCTGACCTCCGAAGTGGGCTGCACCAACGCCAAGGGCGCCACCGGTGATGGCCTGATCGAGATGCTGGCTGCCGGCGCCACCCCGGTGCACCTGTCCCACATCCAGTCCGGCCCCTGGGCCTCTCCGGATGAAGGGGGCTTTGGTTACGGCGCAGGCTTTGCGCTGTACAACTTCCCCCACTCCATCGCCGTCGACCGCACCACTGGCCAGCGCTTTATGGACGAAATTGCCGACCGTAAAACCCGTGCAGACCTGGAGCTGCAGCGCCGCGACAAGGATGGCAAGCCCAACCCGGCACTGCTGATTGTGCCCAAGGCGGAAGCGAAGAATGACCCCTCCATGGAGAAGGTGCTCAAGTACAACGTCGCCTGGGAGTTCGATTCCGTAGAAGCGCTGGCCAAGCACTTTGATGTGCCGCTGAAGCCGCTGAAACAACAGATTGCCGACTGGAACCGCTACGTCGACGAAGGCCATGACCCGCAGTTCGGCAAACGCATGGACGCTGGTCGCGGCATCAAGCTGACGGCGCCCTTTATCGTCCAGCGCCTGTGGCCCAAGGTGCACTACTGCCAGGGCGGTGTGCAGATCAATCCGAAGGCGGAGGTGATTGCGGCGGCCACCGGCCAGCCCATTGCCGGCCTCTATGCCGCCGGTGAAGTGACCGGTGGTGTCCACGGCGTCAGCCGCCTTGGTGGCTGTGCCACTCCCGAATGCCTTGCCTTTGGCATCATCGCTGCCCGTTCCATGATGGAGGCCTGATCATGAACAAGACCCTGATGATACTCGTCTGTCCCCTGCTGCTGGCCCTGAGCCAACCGACTCTGGCCATGGACAAACGTGACTACCACGCCCCCCTGTACGAAGCCGGCTGTGACAGTTGCCACGACCAGGGCCTCAACCGCTACCCCTCCGACGAGGCCTGCCTGCAGTGTCACGACCCGGAAGCGCTGGCCAAGCAAACCGCCCGAGAAGGCGAAGAGGCGCACCAGAACCCGCATGACAGCCTGCACTATGGCAAAGACGCGCCCTGCATGGACTGTCACGGCGAACACACCCCGAAAAAAGCGCTGTGCCAGGAGTGCCACAACTTCGACTATCCCAAGTTTAACGGTTAGCACCCTTGAGATACCTCGTTGCAACGCGGGCCCTGTGCCCGCGTTTTTTCTGTTCAGCGGCGAATAAAAACTGTGGTTTTGACCCGATTTTCAGCGCATTCCGATGGCTCACATCCGCTGCCGGATGTATGGTTCGCGCCCCTTTTATCTGGACGCTGAAAAACCATGATCAACGCCTCGCGCCTGGCCCCGATTCTGCTGCTGGCCAGCACCCTGCTGGCACCGGCTGCTGCCCTGGCAGACGACGATTTCACCCTGGGCCGTACCATCCTGCTGGAACACGGCAACCGCGGTGCTGACATCCCCCTGCTGGTGTGCCGCAACACCAACGCCATTAAGCTGAAAGCCAAGCGTCGCCTGCACCTCAAGCGCATCAAGGTGACCTTCCAAAATGGCGACACCCGCACCTTTAACTACTACCGCGACATGAAGAAGGGCGAGCAGACCCAGTGGCGCAAGTTCGCCTACTCCCGCTGCGTCACCCATATCGAGGTGTTCGGTAACTCCGACGGCTCCAGCGCTGGCGTCACCGTACTGGGCCATAAGCGCTAAGCCCACGCCATAAAAAAGCCACCCATTCGGGTGGCTTTTTTTGCTGCTTTTGGCGGCAGCGCTCAGAGCTCTTCCAGCGCATTGAGGATGCGCTTATCGGAGATCGGCACCTTAGTGCCGAGCGCTTGGGCAAAGCAGGAGATGCGGTACTCCTCCAGCAACCAGCGCACGGCGGTAAGCGCCTCCGGCACCGACTGGCCCTTGGGCAATTTGTTGAGCGCGGCCTGGTAGGCCTGCTCCACCTTCTGCACCTTCAGCAGGTGCAGCTTGTCCCGATGTGGGTCCACCGGCAGTTTCTCCAGCCGTCGTTCCACCCCTTTCAGGTAGCGGTTGAGGTCATCCAGTCGATCCCAACCGGTGTCGGCTACAAAGCCCTTGTACACCAGGCGATCCAGCTGAGCCTGGATGTCCGACATGGCGAACGCGATCTCGAGGCTGATCTTGCCCTTCAGCTTCTTACGAATGCCGCCCCAACTGGTGAGCACCCGCTCCACCTGCACCGCGATACCGACCACGGTGTCGTTCAGCTCAGCGCGAATCACCTCGCGGGCCGCCTCAAACTCCGCCTTGTTGGTCACGTTCAGCTTATGCTCCGCCAGCAGCTTATCGATGCCGGCGTCGATGCAGTCGTTGATCAGCAGGTCGACCCGGCCGAAGGGGTTGAAGTACATCGCCAGCTTGGACTTGTTGGGCAGCTTCTGTTGCAGATACTTCACCGGGCTGGGCACGTTGATCAGCAGTAGCTTACGCAGACCCACCCGATTGGCACGGGCCGCCTTGTCCTCGGCATCAAACAGCTTGATACCGACACTGTCGCCCTCATCCACCAAAGCCGGATACGCTTTCACCGCGTAGGCGCCCCGTTTCTGCTCGTAGCTTTTGGGCAGGTCGCCCAGGGTCCAGTCGGTCAGGCCGGACTGCTCAATGCCGCTGTCCGCCACCTTAGCGATCACCTGCTTCATCTGGCCCTTGAGCTGTTGCTTCAGCGCCAGCAGGTCACGCCCCTGGGCGATCAGCTTGCCGTTGTCGTCCTCTACCTTGAAGTTAAACACCAGGTGCTTATCCAACGCGCTCAGGTCAAAATCTTCCGGGTTGACCCGGGTGCCGGTCATCCGCAGTAGCTGCTTGCACAGCGCCTCCAGCAGCGGCATCTCGAACGGCGTGATGGCGTTCAGCGCGGCGCTGGCGTAATTGGGGGCTGGCACAAAGTTGCGACGCAGCGGCTTGGGCAACGTCTTGATCAGCGCCACCAGCAGGTCATGGCGCAAGCCCGGTACCAGATAATCGAACCCTTCCGGCTCCACCTGGTTCAGCAGCGCAATCGGCAGGTGCAGTGACACACCATCGTCCTCAGCGCCGGGCTCAAACTGGTAGGAGAGCGGCAATGTGATGCCCCCCTGGCTCCAGTGATCCGGGTAGTCCTGCTCACCGACGTGGTCGGCATCGCGCTTCATCAAATCGGACTTGGAGAGATCGAGTCGATCAGGCTGAATCCGGCGCTCTTTGCTCCACCAGCCCTGGAAGCGCTGACGGGTGTAGATCCCTTCCGGAATGCGCTCATCGTAGAAGGCGAACAGGGTCTGCTCATCCACCAGGATGTCGCGGCGGCGGGACTTGTGCTCCAGCGCCTGCACCTCGTCGATCAGGGCCAGATTGCTCTGCAGGAACTTCTCGTTCAGGCCCAGCTCGCCGGTCACCAACGCTTCACGGATAAAGATCTCGCGGGCTTCAACGGCGTTCACCGGTCCGTACTGCACTTTGCGGCGCGGCACCACCACCACGCCGTACAGGCTGACCTGCTCATACGCCACCACCGAGCCGGGCTTCTTCTCCCAGTGCGGTTCGCTGTGGCTGCGTTTGATCAGGTGCTGCGCCAGCGGTTCCACCCACTCCGGGTCAAACTTGGCCACGGTGCGGGCAAACAGGCGACTGGTTTCGGTCAGTTCGGCGGCCATCAGCCACTTGGGCGGCTTCTTGGCCAGCTGGGAGCCGGGGAACACATAGAACTTGGTGTTGCGCGCGCCCTTAAAGTGCCCCTCTGCCTCTTTCATGCCGATGTGGGACAGCAGGCCCGCCAGCAGGGCGCGGTGGATCTGGTCTTCCCCGGCACGCTCGCCGATGGTCAGGCGAATGTCGAGGTCACTCAGGCTCTGACGCAGCTGGGAGTAGAGGTCCTGCCACTCGCGCACCCGCAGGTAGTTAAGGAACTCCGCCTTGCACTGGCGTCGGAACTGGTTGCCGGACAGCGCCTTCTGCTGAGCCTTAAGGTAATCCCACAGGTTGAGGAAGGCGATAAAGTCCGAGCCCTTGTCGGCAAAGCGGGCGTGCTTCTCGTCCGCCGCCTGCTGGCGCTCAATCGGGCGCTCGCGCGGGTCCTGAATCGACAGCGCGGCCGCAATCACCATCACCTCATGGACACAGCCCTGCTTCTGGGCCTCAATCACCATTCGCGCCAGGCGCGGGTCGATGGGCAGGCGGGCCAGTTGGCGGCCCAGCGGAGTCATCTTCGGCTGGCCTTTGCTGACGGTGATCGCCGCCAGCTCCTCCAGCAGGGTCATGCCGTCTTTGATGTGGCGGCTGTCCGGCGGCTGGATAAAGGGAAACGCGGCGATGTCGCCCAGGCCCAAAGCCAGCATCTGCAAGATCACCGAGCCCAGGTTGGTGCGCAGGATCTCCGGGTCGGTAAACGCCGGACGGGATTCAAAATCCTCCTGGCTGTACAGGCGGATACAGATGCCTTCGCTGACCCGGCCACAACGACCGGCGCGCTGGTTGGCGCTGGCCTGGGAGATCGCTTCAATGGGTAGGCGCTGCACTTTGGTGCGGTAGCTGTAGCGACTGATGCGGGCGGTGCCGGGGTCAATCACGTACTTGATGCCGGGCACCGTCAGCGAGGTTTCCGCCACGTTGGTGGCCAGCACGATGCGGCGGCCACCATGGGGCGCAAAGATGCGGGCCTGTTCCGCATGGGACAGGCGCGCATACAGCGGCAGGACCTCGGTATCCCGCAGGTTACGGCGGTTCAGCGCATCGGCGGCGTCGCGGATCTCGCGCTCGCCGTTCATAAAGATCAGGATGTCACCGGGGCCCTCATCGCACAGCTCATCCACGGCGGCAAAGATCCCCTCCATCAGGTCGAGATCCGGGCCCTCCTCCTGAACCAGCGGCAGATAGCGCTGCTCCACCGGGAAGGTACGGCCGGACACTTCGATGATCGGCGCGGCATCGAAGTGGTGCGAGAAGCGCGCCACGTCGATGGTGGCGGAGGTGATGATCAGCTTGAGATCCGGACGCTTGGGCAGCAGCTGCTTGAGGTAACCCAGGATAAAATCGATGTTGAGGCTGCGCTCGTGGGCTTCGTCGATGATCAGGGTGTCGTACTGGTCGAGCCAACGGTCATGCTGGATCTCAGCCAGCAGGATGCCGTCGGTCATCAGTTTGACGTAGCTGTCCGGCGAGCTCTGGTCAGCAAATCGCACTTTAAAGCCAACATGCTGGCCCAGCGGCGACTCCAGCTCCTCCGCCACCCGGGTGGCCACGGCACGGGCCGCCAGCCGACGTGGCTGGGTATGACCAATCAGGCCACGCTGACCCCGGCCCAGCTCCAGACAGATCTTGGGCAGCTGGGTGGTTTTACCGGAGCCGGTCTCCCCCGCCACGATCACCACCTGATGGTTGGCGATGGCCTCGGCAATCTCGTCCCGCTTGTCGGAAACCGGCAGGTCCGGATAACGCACCTTGGGCGCGTTCTGGGCCCGCAGGGCCACCCGGGCCTGGCTGTCAGCCATCAGCGTTTGCAGCTGTTCGGTGAGCTTTGCCTGTTTGGTCTTGTCCTTGATCTTCTTCATCCCCGACAAACGTCGGCGAATGGCGGCGGCGTCCGCCTGCATACAAAGGGCAAGCTGTTCTGGGGCAAAGGGATTGGTGTTGCTCAACGGGGTATCCTGGTCACGTCTTTTAGGCGGGGGATCCTACCAAAACCCGCCACCACCGGGCTACCGTCCCGACGCCTCAGGCACAAAAGCGATGATGCGCAGGGGCGCGCCACTGCCCGCGGCAATCTTCATTGGCAGAGCAATCACCTGAAAGCCCTTTTCAGGCAACCCATCCAGATTGGCCACGTTCTCAAACCCCGGCACATTCTGCTCAAACAGGATGCGGTGGGTTTCAAACAAGGTGGAGGCCCCGTAATCGATGCTGGGGGTGTCGATGCCCACCGCCCGGATCTGGCGCTCTTCAATCAGAAAACGGGCCAACTCCGGGTGGATGCCGGGAAAAGTCAGCTTGGCCACGGCCGCTTCACCGCGCTCCGCCGTGCCCATGTAACGCTGGCTGTCCGGCCAGAATTGGGCGGAGCCGGAATCGATCAACACGATGGCCCCCTCGGGCAACCGCCCATGACGCGTTTCCCAGCGTGTCAGGTCGTCGACACTGACCTGGTAGTTGCGGTCATCACCAATCCGGTCGGCAACCCGAATCACCACGCCGGGGCCGATCAGCTGCTCCAGCGGAATGTCCGCCACACCACGCCGGCCCTTGGCAAAGTGCACTGGCGCGTCCACGTGGGTACCGCCATGTTCGGCGGCGCGAAAATTAAAGGCGGAGTAGTAGAAGCCCTTGTCGGTGACACCATCGAACACCGTGGTTTTCTCAAAGCGATCCGCCGTGGGCCAGTAGATGGCCTGCGCGGAGAAGGGATGAGTAAGGTCAATCCAGCGGCCCTGCCAGCCGTCTGCCCAAGCCGTTGCGGTAAAGAAAACCAGCGCCCATAGCGACCCTTGCCATCGATTCATCCCGACTCTCCTGCCTGCGGTTTTGCGTGATTGACAGTGTAGTCGTCACGCAACCACTTTCGCTGGCGCCGCCGGTCAGGCTAAGCTCAGGGCATGAGATGGATAATGTTGATTCTGGTTGTGCTGGCGCCGCTGACCGCGGCGGAGCCGCTGCGGCTGACCCCGGTGGAAGCCGAAATCCTGTCGGAGCTGAACTTTGCCCGCACCGAGCCGGCCCGTTATGCCCGTGAAGTGCTGGAGCCGATGCGGCGCTATTTCCAGGGGACGGACATGGTTGACCCACCCTGGAAGACGCCCCGCCCCGGGGTGATTCAGATGGTGGAAACCCGGGAGGGTGTGGCGGCGCTTGAGGAGGCGATTGCTAACATGGCCGGGGCAGCCCCGGTACCGGCGCTGACCCCCTCCTACGGCCTGACCCTGGCAGCCCGGGCCTATCGGGAGGAGCAGGCGAAACAGGGGCGGATGGGCCACATCGGCAAGGATGGCTCCACCCCGGCAGACCGCATCAGCCGCTTTGGCCTGTGGCGTGGCTCCGCCGGTGAGAACCTGTTTTATGGCGAAGCGGACCGCGAGGTGGGCCGCTTCGTGGTGATGGCGCTGATTGTCGATGATGGCGTACCGGACCGCGGCCACCGTATCGCCATCATGAACCCCAACTTTCGCATGGTGGGCATCGGTTTTGGCCGCCACCCTCTCTACGGCTACCTCTGCGTTCAGAACTTCGCCGCCGAGTTCTACGATGCCCGCTAGGGCACTTACTCCTCTTTAATGCCGCCGCGCATGCGCCGCTTGAGGTCGTAGTAGCGGCTGTGCACGCCCCGGGTCAGCGCGTTGGAACAGTTTTCCACCACGTCCACCCCGTACAGAATTCCCACCACCACAAACGACAGCTTAATCGCCAGCATCGGGCTGAGTACCGACAGACATACACCGATGCCCGCCAGAGCCCAAATAGTGGCGGCGGAGGTCACCCCGACCACGATGCCATCCCGGGCCAGCATCACCCCGGCGCCGAGGAAGCCCACCCCGGTGACCACCTGGCCGATGATGCGGGAGGTGTCCGTCATCTCGTTGTTCATGGTCATCGACGCCACGATAAACAGGTGGGTACCCAGCACGATCAGCGAGGAGGTCCGGATCCCGACGGGCTTGCCGCGGATCTGACGCTCGAGACCGACAATAAAGCCGCAGAACAGCGCCGCACCGATGCGTGGCCATTCGAACGGGGCAATGGACAACCACTCAGACATAACCCTCTCCAAAGCTGACTAGCAGAAACCGGCGCAATCTACGCCACTCCGGCAGCAAAACAAAGGGAATTTTTGATGACGCGGGCACAAAAAAAAGGCCGGGGAAAACCCCGGCCTTCGCGTCGATGAAATCGAACTTATTTCGCGTAGAAACGCACCTGGTTACGGCCTTCGGCAGCGTCCACCACCAGCAGGTGGTTGTCCTGCTCGGTCAGCGCCTGCAGGTTGCCGGCTTCCGCCAGGTTGATGGCACCGTGAACCGCACCGGTGGCAGCGTCAGCGGTCAGCAGCTGCTGGCCGGACTGGCTCAGCATCACCAGCTCATCACCGCTCAGTACCACACCGGTTACCATCGGCAGAGCCTGGGTGTCGATGCTCAGAACGCGCTCGCTGTTCAGTTTGAAGTCGGCACCGCTCAGGCGAACCAGCACGAAGTTGTTACGCTTCACGTCCGGCAGAGTCACCATCAGGTACTCGTTGTTGGCGGCATCAAAGCCAGCGCTGCCAACGTAGTTGTACTTGGCACGGGCGGTTTCGAAACGGCCACGCTTGAACTCGGTGATGCCGTCAGTACCTTCAAAGAAGTTGGCGTAGTAGTCAGCCAGCTTGGCTTGCGGGTCGTAAGCAACGCGGGCGAAGCTCTTGTGGTCCGCAGTCACCAGTACGCTGTTGTCGCTGTCGAACGCCACACCGGCCAGGTTGGAGATCTCAACGGAGAAGTTGGGATCGATCTTGGCTTTGGCCAGTACCTGGGTCAGGTCTTGATTCAGGAACGCTACCCAGTTTTTGTTGGTCACAACGGCGAACAGCTGGCTGTTCGGGTTGTAGCTGATGCCGGTTACCGCACCTTCGATCTCAGCCGGCAGAGTCACGCTCTTAACGGCTTCAATGGTGGTGTCAGCCGCAGCGCGGGTCGCGTCGTTGGTCGGCATATCGGTAAAGTCCGGCTTGGCGATGGAGTAAGCGCCACGCAGAGACACCTTGGACAGGCCATCCCACTTGCCAGCAGACCAGATGATGTTCTGCGGGTTGAAGCTCATGCGAACCGGGTCGCCCTGGCCCAGGAACGGCGCCGGGCCGGTCTGGCTGAAGGCTTGCACGATGTTGAACGCGATCACCACCAGGAACACGTTGGCTGCGGCCTTGTTCAGGCCTTCCCAGCGGGTTTTTTCGGTCCACTGAACCAGCTTGTCACCCTGCAGCAGCAACAGCACGCCAGCGAACAGCAGCACCACCAGGAACACCACCATTACCCACACGTAGGTGTGCACGCCGAAGATGGCGGGGCCAAAGCCCTGACCGATGTCGCGCAGGATGTGGGCGGAGCTGTGACGGTAGCCGGCGAACAGACCGTAGATGGCGGTCAGCAGCAGCAGGCCGATGTACTTCGGCTTCAGGCCGTAGCGGGTGATAAACAGCGCAATCAGGGAGACCAGCACCATGGCGGTGCGCTCCTGCCAGCACAGGGCACAGGGGTTATCGCCCATGCCGAAGCCCAGGATGATACAGGCGATACCAACCGGCAGCGCAATCAGGGCCAGAGAGGCCAGCGCTACGATGCGGTTCATCATCACATCATTGAGAAGTGCTTTGTTCATTACAGGTTCCCCGCCGGAATGATCATGGTTGCGGTCATAACGAACCAGATAAAGACGCTGAGCAGAATGCTGATCACCAGCAGGCGGCTGGCCAGCTTCTCTTTTTCGGGCTTGAACGCCACCAGGAAGGCGCTCACAAACACCAGACAGAAGAGCAAAAACTCCACGGTATTCTCCAAAATTCGGCCAGTGTGGCCGTTTCGAGGTTGGGATGGGCCGCCCTAACGCGTTGAACTCGCAGTAGGGTTTCGGTCACCACCGTTTTCGGGGGAGAAGATTACGCAGGGTAAAAATGAAAAAATGTCACCGGGTTCACACTGGCACCTGCACGACTTAGCCACGGTTTGCAAATGCGAAAATCCGCCCAAATTACCCCTTTGGTGATAGATAAGCTTTTTCAGTTTTCGCCCCGGAGTTTTGCGAGAATTCCCGCTTTTGAACGTCAATTGAGACGCCCCACAAATTCCGGACCTTGGAGGGTGATCCGCCTCGACCTTCCGCCGCGATACCGCCCATCCTCACAGCACGGGTCCGCGCCAGGTAGATTTCTTCTCGCCCGGACACGACCCGCGTGACGCGCCTCCGCTTTGACCAACAAAGCAGCGGGCGACTACGCTGGTGAAAATGACGTCAATTCCCGGTATCGAAGCGCGTTTTTTCGACAAGCCGCCCCAACTGTTCGATTTTTCAGCGCGCCCGAATTTTGGCAAACTGGGGATACCGCTCGGTTAACAGGGACATCGACCATGGCGCTTTCCCGATTTGCACTGGCTCTGCTGACGATACTGTCGCCACTGGCCAACGCCGCGACCCCACCCGATGCCAGCGAACTGGTGCAGCGCTCCGACGAGCAGATGCGCGGCAGCGCCAGCTACAGCGAACTGACCATGAACATCATCCGTCCGGACTGGACCCGCAGCATGACCATGAAGAGCTGGACCAAGGGGCAGTCCTACTCACTGGTGCTGGTGACCGCGCCCGCAAGGGACAAGGGCAGTGCCTCACTGAAGCGGCACAGGGAGATGTGGAACTGGCTGCCGAGCATCGAACGGGTGGTCAAAATCGCCCCCTCCATGCTGGGGCAATCCTGGATGGGCTCAGATTTCACCAACGATGACCTGATCAACCAATCCTCCATCGTCGTGGACTACGACCATCAACTGGTGGGTGAAGCGGAGTATGACGGCGAGAACACCTGGGTGATCGACGCCATCGCCAAACCGGATGCCCCGGTGGTGTGGAGCAAAGTCAGGCTGTGGATCAGCCAGCGAAGCTACCTGCAGCGTCAGGTGGCTTTCTATGACGAGTTTGATGAACTGGTCAACACCCTCAGAACCTACGACGTCAGGACGATGGGAGGCCGCGAGGTGGCCTCCCGGATGGAGATGGAACCCGCCGACAAGCCAGGGCAGAAAACCGAGATCATCACCCACACCGCCCAGTTCGACTTTGCCATCGACGACGCCTTCTTCTCGCAATCGCAAATGAAAGCCCTGCGGGACTGAGGCGCCGATGCTGCTGAAACTGGCCTGGCGCAACCTGTGGCGGCAAAAACGCCGAACCTTGCTGACTGCGGCGGCGCTGGCGCTGGCGCTGATCCTGTCACTGCTGACCCGCAGCCTGCAGGAGGGCAGCTACGCCAACAACATCGACAATGCCGCCCGCTTTGCCACCGGCCTTATCCAGATCCAACACCCCGACTTTGGCGACAGCCACAGCATTGATGACCTGGTGCCCGGCAACCGGGAGTTCATCGAGGCCGCCCGGGCGGATAAACCAATCAATTACGTACTGCCCCGCCTCGAGTCCTTTGCACTGGCCGCTGGCGAGCAGCGCTCCAAAGGCGCGATGGTGATGGCGGTGCTGCCCAGCAGGGAGGCGGAATACGCCAAGGTGGACGAGCGCGTCGTTGCCGGCCAGTACCTGACCGATGACGACCAAGGGGTGCTGGTTGGCGAGGGGCTGGCGCGCTTTCTTGAGCTGGAGGTCGGGGACAAGCTGGTGCTCTATGGCCAGGGCTATCGCGGCCAGACTGCGGCGGGCCTCTACCCCATCCGTGGCCTGTTACGCTTCCCGATGCCTGGCATCGACAACCAGCTGGTCTACCTGCCGTTGACGTTGGGCCAGCAACTGTACAGCACCGGTGACCAGATCAGCGCCTGGGTGCTGCACACCCCCGACCTCGCTGCCCTGCCACGACTGCAGCGCACCCTGGCGCAACAATACCCCGAGCAACGGGTGCGGGACTGGGCCGATCTTGCCCCCGAGATGGCTCAGCAGATTGCGCTCGACCGGGCCGGCGGCGTCTTTATGATCGCCCTGCTCTATGGCGTGGTCGGTTTTGGCCTGTTTGCCACCCTGTTGATGATGACCCTGGAACGACAGCGCGAATTTGGGGTAATGCTGGCCACCGGGATGGTCCGCGCCAGACTGGTGCAGCTGGTGCTGCTCGAATCGCTGATGCTGGCTGTCGTTGGCGTGGCGATGGGACTGGCCGTCAGCGTGCCGTTACTGCTTTGGCTGCACGCCAATCCCATCAGCCTGGGCGGCGACACCGCCGAGATGATTCGCCAGATGGGCTGGGACCCGCTGCTTCCCGCTCTGGTTGAACCCTGGCTGTTTGGCCAGCAGATCGCCATCGTGCTGGGACTTCTGGTGCTGTGCCTGCTCTATCCGCTATGGCGAATTCACCGGCTGGTGCTGGTGGACGCCCTGAAAGGGGGCGGCCATGTTGGTTAAGCTGGCCTGGCGCAACCTTTGGCGTAACCGCCTGCGCACCGGCATCATGCTGGCCGCCATGGTGTTTGGCCTGCTTGGCGTGATCGTGATGATCGGCTTTATCAGCGGCCTCTACAGCAACATGATTCAGAACGCCATCGCCTGGCAAACCAGTCACCTGCAGATCCACAGCCGCAACTACCTGGATCACCCGGACATCCAGGATACCCTCGCCAACCCGGACGCCATCACCGCCCTGCTGAGCGACAGCCCAACGGTCGAGGGCTGGTCGGCCCGACTGGTGGTGGATGGCATGGTCGCTTCCGCCCGCAGCACCCGCGGCATTCGCATCAATGGCGTCGTGCCCGAAGCCGAAGCCAGCGTCAGTCCGGTGGCCCGCCATGTCCGCGAGGGGCAGTGGCTGGATGCCGAAGGGCGCAACCCGGTGGTGGTGTCGGTCAAAACCGCCGAGCGGCTGAGGCTGAAGTTGGGATCCAAGGTGGTGCTGACCTTTACCGGCCCGGACGGTGAGGTAAGCGGCGCCGCCTTCCGGGTACGGGGCCTGTTTAAGAGCCCCATCAGCGCCTTTGATGACAGCCAGCTGTTTGTGCGCCGCAGTGATCTGGCCGCCCTGGCCCAGCTGGATGGGGTGCACGAGATCGCGGTGGTCACGGAGGACGGGGCCGAAGCCAATGGCCCCGCAACGGCGCAACTGATTCAGCAGTTGAGAACACTGGACGACGCCAACTCGGTGCGCGACTGGCAGGCGGTACAACCGATGCTGGCCGCCATTCTCAGCCAGATGGGGGTCAGCAACGCCATCATCCTGGCAATATACGTGCTGGCCATGAGTTTTGGCATCGTCAACCTGATGCTGATGTCAGTATTCGAGCGAACCCGGGAGTTTGGCGTACTGATGGCGGTGGGGATGACCAAGCCACGGGTGCTGCTGTTGATCCTGCTGGAGGCAGGCCTGCTGGGCCTGTGCGGCGGCATCCTGGGAGTGGTGACCAGCGTTGGCGTCATCGCCCTGCTGGGTCACACCGGCATCCCTCTGGGCGCCATGGCGGACGGTCTGGCAGCCTTTGGGGCAGACACCCAGCTTTACCCGGAGGTCACCCGCAGCGACTACCTGATGGTATTGACCACCGTACTGGCTGCCAGCCTGCTGTCTGCCCTCTACCCGGCCCGCCAGATCCTCCGGCAGCATCCGGCGGAAGCCATGGCCCATCGACATTGAGATAACCATGACCATCGCGATTCAAGGACTGAGCAAAATCTACAACCCGGATTCCGAGTTTCCGGTGCACGCGGTGCGGGACGTTTCCCTGACCATTGAGCAGGGTGAGTTCGTTGCCATTATGGGCCCCTCGGGTTCCGGCAAAACCACCCTGCTGAATATGTTGGGGGGCATCGATGTGCCCTCCAAAGGCAGCATCAGCATCGACGGCGACCGGCTGGATAACCTCAACCAACATCAGCTGATCAGTTTTCGCCGCGACCACGTGGGCTTTATCTTTCAGGACTACAGCCTGCTGCCGGTACTGACTGCGCTGGAAAACGTCGAATTTGTGATGCAGCTGCAGGGCCACCCGGAAGCCGAGTGCCGCCTACGCGCCACCGAGTTGCTGACCGAAGTGGGCCTGGCAGACCACCTGCACAAGGTGCCCGCTAAGCTATCCGGTGGCCAGCAGCAACGGGTCGCCGTGGCCCGTGCCCTGGCCCCCCGTCCGCGCTTTGTGATGGCGGATGAGCCCACCGCCAACCTGGACGCCCAAAGCACCGCCGAACTGCTGGACATCATGCAGCAGCTGAATCAGAGCGAAGGCACCACCTTTATCTTCTCTACCCATGACCCCCGGGTGATCAAACGAGCCCGTCGGGTCATCGTGATTGAGGATGGCCAGATCACCGAGGACCGGCAGCAGTGAGTGGCCACGTTCGGTTCGCCTCCGGGGTGCCGCTGATGCTGGCGCTGTACAGCGGTGCTGCTGCCGCCACCATTCCCGGCCTGGCACCGGAGCAGCCCTGGCAGTTCGGCGGCTACGTCAAATACATGGCCACCGCCACCCTGCCAGACCAAACTGACAACGGCTTCGATCACCTGCTGCACCAACGCTTCAATGTCGAATACCGCTTCAGTCCCTCGCTCCGTTTTAACGCGGGCATGCGCAACCGGGTACTGGCTGGCGACAGCGCCGAACTGCCGGGTTACGGCGACCTGATTGGCCGGGATGATGGCTATTTCGACCTGACCCATAACTGGGTCGACAACAAGGGGCTGGTGGCCACCACCACCTTTGATCGGCTCTACCTCGACTGGCAGAGCGGCCAATGGCAGGTGCGCGGTGGCCGCTTTCGCATCAACTGGGCCATGGCCACGCTGTGGAACCCCAACGACCTGTTCAACAGCTACTCCATCTACGACTTTGATTACGAAGAGCGGCCCGGCAGCGATGCCATCAGCCTCACCCGTGTACTGGGTTTCGCCAGCCAGGCCGACCTGGTCTACAACCCTGCGGACGACAGTGAACTGAACAGTGCCGCAGGGCGCTACCTGTTCAACCATCAGGGCTGGGATGGCCAGTTGGTGTTGGGAAAGGCCGGGCTGGATAACGTGATTGGCGCGGGCTTCGCCGGAGACATCGCCGGCGCCGGGGTGCGTGGGGAGGTCAGCCACTTCTCGCCCAACCGGAGTGAGTGGCAGGGACAGGCGCTGCAACACGCCACCGTTGCCACTCTGGAGAGTGACTACAGCTTTGCCGGTCAGCGCAACTGGATGGTGCGCGGCGCCCTGCTCTACATCAGTAACCCGCAGGACCCCGGCAACGCGCTGGCGTTCCTGAATCTGCCACTGACCGCCCGAACCCTCAGCTTTACCCGCTGGAGTGGCTACGCCGACGCCAGCTTTGACCTCTCACCCTTAAGCCGCATCACCCTCTCCGGCACCGGTTACGATGATGGCTCCTACTTTATTGGGGTTAACGCCAGCCACTCACTGGCGGATGACTGGCAGTTGCTGGGCGTATTGCAGCGTTTTGATGGCAGCGACAGCAGCCTGTTTGGCCAAAGCCCTGCTACCCTGCTGTTTGGTCAGGTGCGCTGGAACTTCTGAATCGAGGTTGGTCGGGACGGACCGCCTCAGGATCGGGCACCCCGCCGCGCCAGCGCTTCGGCGGGGACATCGAACTCCGCCAGAATGGCATCGAGGTTTTGGTCAACAAACCCCACAAACTCACGCTGCATCTCCAGATTCCATACCGCGTCACACACGGCTTGAAGGGCCGCATCGCGCCCGGGGTCATCTTCGGGCAGAGCGCGGTAATCGGCGATCGCGGCCTTGAGCGCTTTGCCGGCCCGGCCCAGCGCCCCGCTTTGCTCCTTCATCAGTTCCCATTCCAGCCCCTGGTGTTGGTCACTCAGGTATCGACGGTTCATATCGTTGCCCCTACTTTGCCACTGCCTTACCCCATGACCCGGTCATAAAAACCGGTTAGAACGGCGGTAACGCAATGCAGACCAAGTTGACGGGTGAGTCCCACAAGAACGAAATCCCGTCAAGCTTATCTTGTCATGGCCATAAAAGCCGCTAAAATGCCACGGCGATTAAGGATATCTATCGTCCAAAATTCACAGCCAACCATTTCCGTTCTGACCGCACTCGCATCAGACTCAGCGCGGCCTACACTTACCCTTCGCCGGTCCCCGCCGCATGCAAAGCCGCAGCGGTCTCTAGACGGAAGGCAAGGTAGCGGAGTGTTTGGAACAGGCGGCGTTTCCAGAGGACGAAGTTTTCGTAAACCTTTGGGAATTCCTGTATACTACCGCGCAATTTTGTTTGACCCTGACCAATAGAGTACAAAAATGGCAGACCTTTCCAAGTACAGAAACATCGGCATCTTCGCCCACGTTGATGCTGGTAAAACCACCACCACCGAGCGTGTTCTGAAGCTGACCGGTAAGATCCACAAGATCGGTGACACTCACGATGGCTCCACCACCACCGACTTCATGGAGCAGGAAGCTGAGCGTGGTATTACCATTCAGTCTGCTGCGACCACCTGTTTCTGGAACGACCACCGCCTGAACATCATCGACACCCCTGGGCACGTTGACTTCACCATCGAAGTTTACCGTTCTCTGAAGGTTCTGGATGGCGGTGTTGGCGTATTCTGTGGTTCCGGCGGCGTAGAGCCCCAGTCCGAAACCAACTGGCGCTACGCTAACGAATCCAAAGTTGCTCGTCTGATCTTCGTGAACAAGCTGGACCGTATGGGTGCAGACTTCTACCGCGTTGTTGATCAGGTGAAGAACGTACTGGCTGCTCGCCCGCTGGTTATGACTCTGCCGATCGGTATCGAAGACGAGTTCTCTGGCGTTGTCGACGTACTGAGCCAGAAAGCCTACATCTGGGATGACTCTGGTCTGCCGGAAAACTACGAAGTTGTAGAGATCCCGGAAGAGCTGAAAGAGAAAGCCGCTCAGTACCGTGAAGAACTGATCGAAACCGCTCTGGAAGCCGACGAAGATCTGCTGATGGAGTACCTGGAAGAGGGCGTTGAGCCGTCTCTGGAAGACATCAAGCGTTGTATCCGTACCGGTACCCGTGACCTGATGTTCTTCCCGACCTACTGTGGTTCTGCTTACAAGAACAAAGGTATCCAGCTGGTTCTGGACGCAGTAGTTGACTACCTGCCGTCCCCGACCGAAGTAAACGCTCAGCCGCTGACCGACAAAGAAACCGGTGAGCCGACTGGCGAAGTTGCTGTTGTTGACGAGAAAGAGCCGCTGCGCGCCCTGGCGTTCAAGATCATGGATGACCGTTTCGGCGCCCTGACCTTCGTACGTATCTACTCCGGTACCATGAAGAAGGGTGACACCATCCTGAACTCTCACACCGGTAAGACCGAGCGTATCGGCCGTATGGTGGAGATGCACGCTAACGACCGTACCGAAATCACCACCGCTCAGGCTGGTGACATCATCGCGGTAGTGGGCATGAAGAACGTACAGACCGGTCACACCCTGTGTGATCCGAAGCACGAGTGCACCCTGGAGCCGATGATCTTCCCGGATCCGGTTATCTCCATCGCGGTTGAGCCGAAGGACAAAGGTTCCGTTGAGAAGATGGGTATCGCCATCGGTAAACTGGTTTCCGAAGATCCGTCCTTCCAGGTTGAAACCGACGAAGAGTCCGGCCAGACCATCCTGAAAGGCATGGGCGAACTGCACCTGGACATCAAGGTAGACATCCTGAAGCGTACCTACGGCGTTGAACTGATCGTTGGTCAGCCGCAGGTAGCCTACCGTGAAACCATCACCTCCGCGGTTGAAGACAGCTACACCCACAAGAAGCAGTCTGGTGGTTCCGGTCAGTTCGGTAAGATCGACTACCGCATCAAGCCTGGCGAGCAGGGTTCTGGCTTCAAGTTCGTTTCCACTGTTGTAGGTGGTAACGTACCGAAGGAATTCTGGCCTGCCATTGAGAAAGGCTTCAAAGAGATGATGGCCACCGGTACCATGGCTGGCTTCCCGGTTCTGGACGTTGAAGTTGAGCTGTTCGACGGTTCTTTCCACGCTGTTGACTCCTCTGCCATCGCGTTCGAAATCGCCGCTAAAGGCGCTTTCCGTCAGTCCATTCCGAAGGCTAACCCGCAGCTGCTGGAGCCGATCATGAAGGTTGACGTGTTCACTCCGGAAGATCACGTTGGTGATGTTATCGGTGACCTGAACCGTCGTCGCGGCATGATCAAAGACCAGGAAGCTGGTGTAACCGGCGTTCGCATCAAGGCTGACGTACCGCTGTCCGAAATGTTCGGCTACATCGGTCACCTGCGTACCATGACCTCTGGTCGTGGCCAGTTCTCCATGGAGTTCAGCCACTACTCTGCTTGCCCGAACAACGTTGCGGAAGCCGTTATCGCTGAGCAGAAAGAGAAGAAAGCTAAGAAGTAATCTGACTTCGGCTGATTCTTAAAGAAAACCCCGATGGTGCAAACCATCGGGGTTTTTGTTTATGGCCTGAAGACTGCGTCGGCCCCCGCCCGGCACCGCCATCGGGCTGGCGCCTCTCAATCGTCCGGGTGGTGCCGCTGGCCTTGATACGCCGCCCGATAGCAGGACGGCGTCATCCGGTTGTGCCGCTTGAAGTAGCGGACAAAGTTGGTGATGTCATCAAAGCCAAACTCATCGGCAATGGCTTGAATGCAGCCCCCCTCCTCCCTGAGCTTGCGCGTAATCGCCAGGTTGACCCGCAGGTCGATCAACTGCTTGGCCGTGCGGCCGCTGCACCGCTTGCACAGCTGGTTCAGCTGTTTGTAGCTCAGCGCCATCTGGTTGGCGTAGCACTTCACTTCACGACCCTGCTGATAGCCCTCTTCCAATAACGCCAGAAACTCATCGAAGCGTTGCCGGCAGGGATCATTGGCAACCGAACGCTGGTGGCTGGAGTAGTTGGACAATTTGTGGACCAGGGCGGAAAACAGCAACTGGAGCATAATGGCATCGATGCCGACGTCGTTTTTGGCCGCCGCTATCTGGCTCAACAGGCGTTTGCAGCTGGCGCTCTGATCCGGCGTCAACTGGAGTACCGGCGCGCACAACAAGCTTAATCTGAAGGGCACGAAATTGGAGTGTCGAATGGTGAAAGCGCACTCGGTAAAGAAAGAGGATGGGATGGTCACCATCTTGCCCTGGGGGCGGTCGGACGGGTCAAACGCGTGCCGTTGCCCCTCATCCACAAAGATCAGGCTGCCCGCCTGGTAGGGGTACACTCCCCCATCAATTCGATGCTCGCCTTCGCCCTGCTCAATGTAGATAAAACCGGTACCGTTCACAGGATGTGGTTGAAACAGGCTGGCAGGGGAAGCGCGCTGAGCGTGGTAGAGGCCGTCCAGGTCCCTCACCTCAATGCCGGATGCCTCCGGCGCCTCCATCTCCTGCGTTTCCGCTGGGTTAATATCAAAAGTCGTCATTTTTCACTGTCTCTGATATCGATAAACCGTTGTGACGTTGGATCGAAAAAGACACCGGCCTGGCCGGTGTCTTTACTCAATCGCGTTTAGCGGTGGATACGCTCAACACGAGAGGCCACATCGTCGTAGTTCTCAGCGTGGCAGGTCTTACAGGACTGCACCGGTCTCAGCCAGGGCTGACGGTATTTGCCATCCTCACCATAGTGGTAGGGGCTCTCTGACGGCTCGGAGATGTCAATTCTGAACAGGTGAGAGTTCTTAGGCATGTGACAATCGGTACAGTCGGCCATGGCACCGTGCATCGCGCCGACACCGTCCGCAAACTCCACGCTCGGGTGGCAGTCCTGACAGGCTTTGGTCAGTGCTTCACCGTGGCCAGGCTTATCCTGGAAGTTGGTGGAGAGGTGCGGGTTGTGGCACTCGGTACAGTGGAACATCCGCTTCGCACCGGTGGCTTCGCCGGTATCCGGGTCATAGCCCAGCAGCGCATCACCCGCGTTCCGGCCCTCTTCGAAGTAGTCCTTCACAAAGCCACCGATGGTGTCTGTGCCGAACTTCTCGTCGTAGCTGGTCATGTAGTCCGGATAGTGACGCTCACCCGCTTTGGTGTGGCACTCGCCACAGGCCACCGCCTCACCGTAGGCCATGTTCATCGCCTGCAGGTCAGCACGGCTGCGACCCTCGGCAATCAGGGTAATGTTGTCTTTGCTTGGCGTCTTAGCGTGGTCCGCACCGGCACCGTGGCAGGCTTCACACTGGACGCCGGTCAGGGCGAAGGTGCCCTGCATGCCGATCAGGTCATCCTGACGGTTGCGGTTACGATGATCATCCGGCTCGGAGGTGTAATCACGCCAGCCGGTGTTGTGGCAGGTACCGCAGCTGTAGGGCATGCCGTCACCGCCCGCTCCCGCCGCAAATGGCACCGCCCGATCCGGGCCCAGGGTTTCGCCCTTCGGCAGCACATCGAACATCGCCTTGGTGCCGTTGATCATGTAGCCGTTGTTATCGAGCAGAATCGCCTGGCGCTGGTAGCCACCCAACACGTAGCTGATGTCCGCCCAGGTTTCCGGCGTACCTGCGCTGTTCTCGACGCCTTCATACAGCGCCAACGCCCCTTTCAGGGTGGTAAAGGGGAATTCCGGCCGCTCGCCGTTCTCCACCTTGGTGAATTTGTAGTTGTGGCCGGTCTCCAGGAAACTCGCCTTATCCTGGTGACAGCGCAGACAGGTTTCGGTGCCGGCATACTCCTGCAGGCTGGCTTTCACCTCCACGTCCGCCACGGCGCGAGTCTCTGCTCCCTGCGCGTCACGGATAAGGTATTCCACCTGGGCAAGCCCGTAATCGTCGGAGCTGAACCAAAGCAGGTTGTCCTCCACCCGAACCGACCCGGCGCCCTGAGTTACGGTGGCTTCGGCCAGGGTTAACGCGTCTCCCTCCGGGTCACTGGCCTCCGCAATCAAGTCGATGGCGGTCTCTTCACCAATCACCACAATCGTCGAGACTTCACCAGCCACCGGCGGCAGGTTCGGATCGGGTTTTGTGGTGTTATTGTCGTCACTGTCGCTGCCACATCCGGCCAAAATGGTCATCAGTGCGCTGGCACAAAGTGTCAATCTGGTGTGTTGCGATATGCGCTTTTTCATCATCATTCCTCTGCATGTTATTGCGGCTTTCGCATCAGGAAATGTAATCAGCGCGTTATTTTGAAAGTAGGTCGTTTGTAAACGCCAAATGGTAGTTTGCGAACCAACTGATAAGTTTGTGAACTGGGTCATCCGCCGCGTTCACAAATGCCATTACGCGCGGCAGGAAAAAGCGCGTTTTAAGGGGGGCAAAAAGGAGATAGGTGTACCCGCCAGAAAAGACTGACAGGTACACAATAGCGTTGAAGTGGGCGCGATACCGCTTCCGCTCTGGGTGTGAGGCCGGGCCCATTCAGCCCGGCGACGAGCCGTGGTGGTGGGGCTTAGCCCATACCGGGCAGGAAGCTCAGCAGCAGGTAACCGGCCAGGATCACCGCCACCCAGATCACCATGGCACCGGACAACGGTGAGCCGCCCAACTGCCCTTCCGGCACATGGGTCGCCAGGTAACGTCCGGCGGACTGGCGCCATGCCTGGGCACGCTCGCCCAACCACGCCTGCAATGCCCAGCCACGCTGCCACAGCGCCGCGCCCATCCGGTAGCCAATGCCCCGATAAAGCCAGTCCGCATCCAGGTTGACCGAGGGCAACTCCGGCGGATACAAACCGCGGCGGTTCAGCCACACAAACGCCAGTGCAGAGAACGCCAGCAACTGGGTCTGCGCCAGCACGTGGGTCACGTCATAGGGCCAGTAGCCGGTGTCATAGGGCAGCAGCTGGTACAGCGCCTGCGGATAGATGCCAATGGCCACACAGAACAGCGCAGCGATGGTCATCGCCAACAACATATTGTTGGGCGGATCGGAGGCTTTCAGGCCGCTGTCGTGGGCAAAGAACGCGAAGTACGGGATCTTGATACCAGCGTGGTGGAACACCCCGGCCGAGGCAAACAGCAGGATCAGCCACACCACCGGATGCCCTTCGATCAACGCCGCACTCATCACCATCGACTTACTGACAAAGCCACTGAACAGCGGGAACGCTGAGATGGAGGCAGCGCCGACGATACAGAGGATGGTGGTTTTGGGCATGGTCTTGTAGAGGCCGCCAAGGCGGGAGCCGTCGATCTTGCCGGTCATCATCAGCACCGCGCCCATCGACATAAACAGCAGTCCCTTAAACAGGATGTCGTTGACCGCGTGCGCCAACGCCCCGTTCATCGCCAGCTCGCTGCCCAGCCCGACGCCCACCACCATAAAGCCCACCTGGTTAATCAGGCTGTAGGCCAGTACCCGGCGCAGGTCGTTTTCAATTACGGCGTAGAAGATGGGGAAGCAGGCCATGGCAGCGCCGATGTAGACCAGCAGCTCGGTGCCGGGAAAGCCCCGGGCCAGCGCGTACAGCGCCACCTTGGTGGTAAAGGCGCTGAGGAATACCGTGCCGGTGGGCGTCGCTTCCGGATACGCGTCCACCAGCCAGCTGTGCAGCATCGGGAAAACACATTTGATGCCAAAGGCCAGGAACAGCAGCCAGGTAGCGGGATCCGCCAGCGTCATGGGGCCGAACGACAGGGTGCCGTGCTGGTGCAGGTAAAGCAGGCCGCCCACCAACAGCAACAGGCCAGACACCACCTGCACAATCAGGTAGCGCATGCCCGCGGTATAGGCCCGTTCGGTTCCCCGGGCCCACACCAGCCATACCGAGCTGAGTGCCATCCCTTCCCAGAACAGGAACAGGCTGAGCATGTCTCCCGCCAGCACCGCACCGATGGCGCTGCCGCTGTACAGCAGGCCCGCCACCCATTCCAGTCGGGCGGTCAGATGGCTGGCAAACAGCAGCGCCAGAAACGCCGCCAGATGGAAAATCAGAACAAACACCCGGCTCAGCGCATCCAGTCGGAACAGCTCCAGGGTATGCCCCATCAGCACCAGCTCAACGTGGCTGCCCAAAGGCACTTGCCACACCAGCGCCAGGCTCAGCAACGGCGTGGTCAGCGCTATCCAGCGACCAATACCCGGACGCACCAGCGCCACCAGAAGCGCGCCGATAACGAACAGCAGATAGGGCGGAAAATCAATCATCACGGTTCTCCCCCTCACGGCCTTCCAGTCGGTCGTAATAGTCCTCCGGACGCATCACCACCTTGCGCATCACCTTAGCCAGCAACACCAGCACCACGCAGCCCACAAAGCCATACAGCGGGTAGAAGCCCAACAGGGTTTCCCACGGGTGTTCGGTATGGCGATGGACCACAAAATCGAGCGCCAGCAGGGCGACGCAAATCCCATAAAACAGTTTCATGCCCCAGTGATTCATCCCTGAACTCCCCCTGCCATCTCACCCAACGCCAGCAAAGGCTGCGGCAACCAGAACAGCACCAGGGTGCCTATGGCGGTCAGCAGCAGCGCCACCAGCACCGGCCAGGGCGCCTCGCCGCCATGCTGCGGTTCATCGCTGCGGCCAAGGAAGGCCCGCACCGGAATGGGCAGCAGGTAAGCCACGTTTAATAAGGTACTGAGCGCCAACACCGCCACCAGCATCCATTGGGTGCTGTCGATACTGGCATTGAGCAGAAGCCACTTGCCCCAGGCCCCGCCGGTGGGCGGCAAACCAATAATGCTGAGGCTGGCGATAAAGAAGGCGGCCATGGTCCAGGGCATCTGCCGCCCCAACCCATCCAACTCGCTGACGCGGCTCTTGTGGGCCGCCACCAGAATGGCGCCCGCGCAGAAAAACAGGGTGATTTTGCCCAGCGCGTGGGCCGCAATCTGCAGGCCCCCCGCTGCAATGCCCAGCGGCGTGGCCAGCAACGCCGCCGCCGTGATGTAACCGAGCTGGCTGACGGTGGAGTACGCCAGTCGCTTTTTCAGGTTGTCCTGGCGCATCGCCACCACCGAGGCGGCGATGATGGAGAACCCCGCCAGCCCCAGCAGCCACGGCGTGATGGGCAGACCCGATACGGTCTCCAGACCGAACAGGTAGACCACCCCTTTGAGTACGGTAAACACCCCGGCTTTAACCACCGCCACCGCGTGCAGCAGGGCGCTGACCGGCGTCGGTGCCACCATGGCGGCCGGCAACCAGCGGTGGAACGGCATCATGGCCGCTTTACCTATCCCCATCACAAACATCACCAGCAGCACGCTCAGCATGATGGGGCTGTGCCCACTGCCGAACACGCCGCCCGGGGTAAAGGTGAGAGTGCCGGCCTGTTGGAAGATGCCCAGCATGGCAAACAGCAGCAATCCAATGGAGGTGAGCAGCAGGACACCGAGATAGACCCGCCCACCCTGTCGCGCCGCATCGGTGCCGGCGTGGGTGACCAGCGGATAGGTGGCCAGGGTCAGCAGTTCGTAGAAGAAGAACAGGGTCAGCATATCCTGGGCAAAGGCGATGCCCATGACCGCCGACATCGCCAGGGCAAAACAGGCAAAGAAGCGGGTTTGGTTCTTTTCACCATGGCCACGCATATAGCCCACCGCGTACAGCGCGGTAATGGGCCACAGTGCGCTGGCCACCAGGGCAAACAGCAGACCAAGGGGTTCCGCCGCAAAACCCACGGTCAGGCCGGGAAATGGCGCCTCCAGCGTAATCGGCTGCGGCGGTGATTGGTACAGCCCCAGCACCATTACGAACAACGCCACTCCACCCAGCAGCGAGATCGCCTCACGCAGATTTGGCCAGCGTCCGGTCAGGCCGATGGCCATCGCCACCAGCAGGGGCAACAACAGCACTTCAATCATGGCGCAACCCCCATCAGTGCAACGACAGCCGCTTCGGCGGCACCCATGGTCCAGCGGGTATCAATACCGAGGTAGATATTGGCGATGACCAGCAACCAGGTAGGCAGCAGAATTGCCAATGGTGCTTCGCCGCTGGGTCCATCGCCCTCGACAAAGTAGGCCTGCTCCACCACCTTCCACAGGTAGATCAACGCCAGCAGAGACCCCACCAATACCGCCACCGCGGCCAGCCACCATTCGCGCTCAAACAGGGCCAGCACCAGATACCACTTGCTGACAAATCCCACGGTACCGGGAATGCCCACCAGGCTCAGCCCGCCAATCACAATGGCCGCCATCGTCCAGGGCATGCGGCGCCCCAGTCCGGCAAACTGGTTCATGCGGGTGTGGCCCATCTGATACGCCACTGCAGCCAATGCCAGGAACAGCGCGCCTTTCATCAGGGCGTGGTTCACCAGGTGCAGCAGCGTGGCCAGCAGGCCGGTGGCGCTGGCCGTGGCGATACCGATGATCAGGTAACCCACCTGAGCCACACTGGAGTAGGCAAACAGGCGCTTGACGCTGAACTGGTAGATGGCGGCGATGGAGGCCGCGATTGCCCCCAGCACCCCAAGCACCAACAGGCTGGTTTGCAATGGCAGGTGGGTAAAGCTGAAGAAGTCCCCGAAGATGGAGTAGATAAACCGCAGCAGCACATACACCGCGACCTTGGTGGCGGTGGCGGCGAGGAAGGCGGACACCACCGAAGGGGCGCAGGCGTAAGCGCCGGGCAACCAAAGGTGTAACGGGAACAGCGCCAACTTAAGGCAGGCTCCGACCAGGATAAACACGAACGCCGTGTAGATGGTGCGGGTGCTCTCCACCGCGGGCAGGCGCGCGGCCAGGTCCGCCATGTTGAGCGTGCCGGTCATCATGTAGAGCAGGCCGACCCCGATCAGGATAAAGGTGGCACCAAGGGTACCGAGGATCAGGTACTGATAGGCCGCCCACAGGGCCCGCCGATCACGGCCCAGGGCGATAAGCGCGTAGGTGGCCAGCGAACTGATCTCGAGAAACACAAACAGGTTAAAGGCATCGCCGGTGGCCACAATCCCCAGTGAACCGGCCAGCACCAACAGGTAGAGGATGTAAAACGGGGTCTGCCGTTCATCCGCCAGCTCCCGACTGAGGCTGGTGGGTGCCGCCACCAAGACGACAAACGCCATGGCACTGACCAGCACCATCATCATCGCGCTGGCCGCATCGATGCGGTACTCAATGCCCCAAGGGGCCTGCCAGCCACCCAGCGGGTAGTTCCAGACACCGGTTGAGACAACCTGCTGCCACAGCAGTACGCTCATCGCCAGCACAGCGGCACTGACCGCCAGGGCAAAACCGGCTGCCAAGCGGGGCCGGCCCAGCAACAAACAGCTGGGTGCCGCCAACAGCGGCAAAATTACCGGGAGAATGGGCAGATGGCTCAACATGCACCGTCATCCTGTTGTTGAATCTCGTCCTCTTCCAGCGTGCCGTAGGCTTCATGCAGCCGCACCGCCAGCGCCAGTCCCAGCGCGGTGGTGGCCACGCCGACAACAATGGCGGTCAGGATAAGAACGTGGGGTAAGGGGTTGGAGAACACACCGAACTCGGGGTCGAGAATCGGCGCCGTACCGCCTTCCACGTTGCCCATGCTGATGTAAAGAATGAATACCGAGGTCTGGAACAGGCTCAGCCCCATCAGTTTTTTGATCAGGTTGGCCTGGGCGATGACGATGTAAAACCCAATCATCATCAGCACCACCACGATGTAATAGTTGTATTGTGCCAGCCAGCTCATCATCACTCGGCTCCCCTGTCATAACGGGCGGAAAACACCATAAACAGCAGCAGCATCACTGCCGCGACGGTAATGCCCACGCCCAGTTCCACCAGCCAGATACCCAGGTGCTGGCCCGCGATGTTGTCATCCGCCAGCGCCCGGTAGTCGAGGAAAGGTTTGCCCTGCAACAGCGCCACCATGCCAACGCTGCCATAAAGCAGCACCCCCAAGGCCGCCAGCACCCGGATCACCGTTTCCGGTATCACTTTGCGCAGCGCTTCGAGGCCAAACACCATGGCGTAAAGAATCAACCCAGCGGCGAAGATCACCCCGGCCTGAAAGCCCCCTCCGGGGCCAAAGTCACCGTGAAACTGGACGTACAGCGCAAACAGCAGAATCGGGGGCACAAGAAAACGTGATACCACCCGGAGGATCAGGTGGTTCTCCATCCGGTGGCCATCGTTCAGCGCCTTACTGGGGTGACGCTGGCGACGACGGGCCAACAGTGCCAACACCCCAATGCCCGCAGTAAACACCACCACGGTTTCACCGAAGGTATCGAAGCCCCGGTAACTGGCCAGCACGGAGGTCACCAGGTTGGGGACCCCCACCTCTTCAAAGCCGTCCTCGAGATAGTGCTCCGCCACGTGGCGCTGGGCCGGGGCATTTGGGTCACCGAATCGCGGCATATCTTCGAGGCCGTAGAGCATCAGAAAGGTGATGAAGGCAATCACGCTGATAGCGCGGCGCGCCTGATGGGTATGCGGTTTTTCAAAGCGCCCGGTCAGAGTCAGGGCCGCCAGCATCAGCAGGGTGGAGATCCCCGCCCCCACTGCCGCTTCGGTAAACGCCACATCCACTGCGTCCATCAAGACAAAAAACGACGCGGACAACAGGCTGTAGATGCCCGTGAGCATGGCGCAGGCGAACAGGTCACGGGTACGGACAATGGCGAGTGCGGTCAGGGCCAGCAAACTCAGCAGAACAATATCAAGCAGAAACTCCATTTCCCGTTATCCCTCACTCCGACCCTATCTTGGGTTTCACTCCGCCGGTCAGGGCCGCCTGGGCGATGGTATGGCCAGCGGTCGGGCTGGTGACCATCAAAAACATAAAGACCCAGAACAGCTTGGCCAGCACCAGCCAATCCCCTTCGACCCAGAACGCCAGACCGGCCAGGATGCAGCCACTGCCCAGTGAATCGGTAACACTGGCCGCATGCAGTCGGGTATAGATATCGGGAAAGCGCAGCACCCCAACGGTGCCGCTGATGCAGAGCAACGTGCCAAAGAACAACAGCACGCTGCCAAACCAGAAGGTCCAGTCCATCATGACTCCTTGTCCTCCTGGCGCTGCTCAAAGAAACGCAGCACGCCGATGATGGCAATAAAGTTGATCATCGCGTACACCAGGGCGATATCGAGAAAATCCGGGCGCCCCATCAGGAAGCCCAGTACCGCAATCAACAACACCGTTTTGGTGCCAAACAGGTTTACCGCAAGGATGCGGTCATACAGGGTGGGGCCCGCCACCGCTCGCACCAGGGCCAGTAACATGGCCACCGTCAGGCCTAACGCCGCCGCTGCCAGCATCAGGACTCCAGTGCCAGCACTCGCCGGCTCATTTCGCCCTCGGCCAACTCGTCAAGGGATGCGGCGTTCAGGGCGTGCACCTCAATGGTGTCGCCGTCAATGCGCAGGGTGACGGTACCGGGGGTCAGGGTGATGGAGTTGGCGTACACCACGCGGGTGACGTCGTACTTTTGTGGCAGAGGCAGACGGGCGACGCCCGGAGAGATGGAGCGGTAGCCACGCCAGATATGGCGCACCACCTGAATGTTGGCGCGCACCACTTCCGACATCAGCCACAGCCAATAACGGGGCAGTTTACTGAGGCGAAGCGGCATGGGTTTGGCGTACATGCCCATACGCGCACTCAGCCACAACACCAGTACAATTGAGACCGTTCCCAAACCTAACAGCAGTGGCCCGTAATGCCCTGAATTGGACAACCACAGCAACATCAAAAACAGAGCTAGACTCACTAAAGGCCGCATCATTCCCTCGACCACATATTGACCTATCGTGTTAAGTTAATTGAAAAAGTTTCCCTTGGCTACTGGTCAATTAACGCTTTATTAAGACTGTTGCAACCATCACACTCAGGCCATCACCCGACCCATAAACAAGGTATTGACGATGCAACAATCCGAACGTCTGGTGCTGCGCGAGGCCCACCGCGCCGACGCCGATTTTATTCTTGCTCTGGTCAACAGTGAGGGCTGGCTTCGCTTTATCGGTGATCGCGGCATCCGCACCCTGGACCAGGCCATCGACTACATCGAAAACCAGCTGCAAAGCCACTATCAGGCCCATGGCTATGGCCTCTACGTGGTCTGCATCAAGCCGGACCACGCCCCCATCGGGCTGTGCGGACTGCTGAACCGCGATGCCCTGCCCTTCCCCGATTTAGGCTTTGCGCTGTTGCCGCAATACCATCGCCAGGGCTTTGCCCTGGAGGCCTGCGAGCATGTGCTGAACCGGGCCAAAACCGAATGGAGACTCAACACCCTGTTGGGCATCACGGCGCCGGACAATAGCGCATCTGCGGCGTTGTTGACCCGGCTCGGGTTTGCGGAAACCGGCACGATCCGGCTGGAGCCAGCCAGCGAGGCGGTGCGCCGATTTGAGCGCAGCCTTCTCAGTTAAACGGCGGAAAACGGCGCCAGCGCTCCGGCAGCCTGGCCAACAGCGACTGCCGCCATTGCTGACCCTGCCTCTGCCAGCGGACGCCCAGCAGCACCACCGCCAGCCCCAGCAGGGTTAACACCAGCGGGAACCACCAACTGTCGCGGAACAGGTCATAGGCCAGGTGACCGAGATAGCCACAAAACCCCAGCGCCCCAAACAGGGTAAACACCCGCCGGTTCAGCAGCACACCGGCGAACATCATGGCTAAGTTGATGGCACCATAAACAGCGCGGCTGAGTTCGCTGTTGCTCTCCTGTGAGCTCAGCCCCAGCCAAAAGGCCAGTACACCGAACAGATAGAGCCAGAACGCGTAGTCGCCCGGCGGCGTCAACCGGTGTTGGCGCCCATCAACATAGAGTGCCAGCGCCACCAGCACCGCACCGGCCACCATGCTGATCTGGCCTCGTGCTTCCCAGCTCAGGCGCTCGGCGGCCCAGAGCTGAGTGATGTCCATGGATAGGAACCACACTGCCACGGAAAAAGGCATCAACAGGAACGGGACCCGCCGCCAGTACAGTGCCAGTGTGGCGGTCAGGATGGTGGCCAGTTCGAGCAGCAGATAATGCCCGCTGAGGGAGCGGAACAGGCCGGGGAATGATGGCTTGTCCGGCCACCAGCCCATACCAAGCAAAAAGCCATACAGCGCCAGCGGCGTCAGACAAACCACAAACACCAGAGAGAGCCCTGCCGGCAGCATCAGTTGCTGTCGTTCAAAGCGACGTTGAAGCGCCAGGCCCGCCAGGGCATAGAGGCCGGTCAGGGCCAGAATGCCAAAGCCGCCGAAGTGGTCCCAGCTGAGTTCAAGAAACACCGTCATGGCGCCAATGGCCATCAGGGCGCCGAGGTAATAAAGCAGGTGGGTAAGATCGAACCGGGCGGGCGCCTGTCCGGGCGCGGCCTGCCACAGTGTTTGCAGCGCCTGCGCCTGTTGCGGCGTGATGATGCCGGCATCGACGCCGGCTTTCAGTTGCGGGCTTAGCGGGTCAGAGGACACGATATTTCCTTGATTTCACTGGCACCAATCTCTCCAAGGTGCCAGTGAAACCCCGCCCTTAGCAAGTCAGTCGTTGACCAGCACCAACTTGCCGACGGTGCGCTGCTCCCGCATCGCCATCAGGGCCTCCGGCACCAAATCCAGACTCAGCGGCGTCAGTTGCGGCACCGTGATCGCCCCGGCTTCCAGCCGGGCGGAAAACGCTTCGCCGGCGGCCACCAGTTCGCGCTGGCCGCGCGCACCATTACGATGGCCTGACCCCAGTGACAGTTGGTGGAATCCCAGCCCCAACATAAAGGCCTGCGGATAAGACTCCGGCCGTACGGTGCGCACCAACTCCACCATCTGCCCTTCGTAGCCGAGCGCCGACGCTGCCAGGATGTCGTTATCGCCACCGACCGCATCCAGTGCTTTACTGACGCCCTGGCCACCGGTGATCGCCTGCACTTCAGCCAACACATTGTCGCGCTGGTAGTCGAGGACGTGTGTGGCGCCCACCTGGTGAACAAACTCGGTGTTGGCCGCTGAGCAGGTAGCAATCCGGGTCGCCACCCCAAAATCCCGGGCGATCTGCAGCGCAAAGCTGCCCACGCCGCCAGCGCCACCGGCAACGAACAGGCTGTCATGTGCGCTGATCTTGAGGCGATCGATCAGGGCTCGCCAGGCGGTCCAACCCGCACAGGGGGTGGCAGCCGCCACGGCGGGCGACACCGCAGGGTGACGCAGCAGCGTTCCTGCCGCGTGCACCGCGTACTCCGCAAAGCCACCATGGGGGCGGAACATGTCGCCGTGATACAGCACCCGGTCCCCCAATTTCCACGTCTCAACGCCCTCGCCCAGGCCCACAATTTCCCCGGCCACATCGAGGCCGGGCACCCAGTCCCGGCTCATGCCCGGGGCCTGACCGTGCCAGAGGTGGATTTTGGCGTCCACCGGGTTCAGCCCACAGGCTTCCACCCGCACCAACACCTCACCGGGGCCCGGTGCAGGCATCGGTTGATGGCTCAGAACAAACTGGTCTCGGTCGGGGTGGTAGGTCACCGCACGCATGGCAAACTCCTGGAATAACGAAGATCAAACGCCACAACCGGGCGTCCGCTCACGCTACCCGATGGCTCCGGGGAACGGAAATGATGTCACGCTATCAAGATCATCACGGCAGGTTATGATTCAGCGGCCTTGGGCCGTGACAAAACCCTGACCCGGATCAGTCTGGCAGATCGTCTCTTGTGCTAAAACCACGGTAAGGGGGACCACTTAATCCCCCGTCAGAGCAAGGATGTCGAGATGTCTCCACGATGCCCACACTGCCAACATACTCTGTCGGCCTGGCGCGCCCTGCTGACCTGGCGCTACCACACCTTTTCCTGCCCTTACTGCCAACAAACACTGCGGATTAACCGGCCCAAACCGTTGGCCCGGGCTGGCGCCACCCTTGGGCTGTTAACCGGCCTGCTCTGCGCCGAACAACACCCGGACGGGCCCTGGCCGGCCATCGCCGTTGGCGGCCTGCTCTGTTACGTCGTCCTCTTTACCGCGCTTTGGCATAAGGTGGTGCTCAGCCCATCTGAGCCAGTGTAGTGGAGACAGGATAGGTTCATGGTGAGGCACAGTGGGAACCAATCCTCTGTGCGCCACCCCGCCGGTTCCTGGCCGTGGCCTTTAACCCGTTTTCGCCCCTCTCAGGTTATGACGTCACGGTCACCGTTCATCTCATCGTGTCCCCCGTGTTCCATTATCCAGAACCAGCCAGACGACTTTCAGCCAGAGTTTCAGAGCGTTGGCTCAGCTCGATGGTGGCTGAAGAACTTGCAGCCGAAAACCAGATGTAGTGTGGTGGTGATGTTGTTTTCTGCTCGCCGACCGGCTCCCAAGCAGACGCCATGACGGGATAACGATGACGCCGGGATGTCGTGCCTGGACTCGCCGCAGCGGCTTGAGCACACGATGGCTCTCTTTTCGGCCTGAAGCCACTTAACCACATTGAGTAATATGAAACGATTGTTCAGTCTGCCCCTGCTGGCACTCTCCCTCACTGCCGATGCCAGCGCCAGCATCGACTTCTTTGATCCGGTGGACCGGCGTTTTGATATGGGCAACTACCTGGCGGAGAACGCCTACGGTTTTTTGCCCGTGCCCATCCTCATTACCGAGCCTGCCGTAGGGTACGGATTTGGCGTGGCTGGTGTCTTTCTGCACGAGTCGGAAGCAGAAAAGGAACAACGCAAGGTTCAGGCTCTGGCCAGTTTTGATGGCGGCGCCAAACTGCTCCCTCCCGCCGCCACCGTCGCAGGGGCATTGGGCACAGAAAACGGCACCTGGTTTGCGTTTGCCGGGCACCGAAGAACTTGGGGGGAAGACAAAATACGTTACCTGGTGGGCGGCGGGGCCGGAGAGGCCAAACTGGATATCTACACCGATCTTGGTGGGCTGCTCCCCGGTGGCGGAAGCGTCAAGTTTGATACCCAAACCGACGCAGCGGTATTGATGCAAACGCTGCAATTTCGGCTTGGCAGCAGTCCCCTGTTGCTTGGCGTCAAGCAACTGTTTGTCCAATCCACGTTGAGTTCATCCAATGTCATCGTGGACGGTTTCTTTCGGATGACGGGCCTGGACAGAAGCACCAACTCGGGTCTGGGTGTGGTGGCCACCTACGACACCCGCAACAACATCTTTTTCCCAACAAGCGGCTTCGAGGTGAACGCCGAATACATGGTTCACGACAATGCCATTGGTGCCGATTACGACTACCAGACGCTGCTGCTGGAGGGCGAAGGCTACCTGCCTCTGGCCCATCGTTGGTCACTGGCCATCGCCGGACGCTATGAGACCCTGAACAGCAGTGACCTGCTCCCCCCTACGCTGAACCCCTATATCCACCTGCGGGGCATCTCGATGTTTCGATATCAGGGGGAAGAGGTCGGTTCGGTGCAGGCCCAACTGATGTACCAATTGGATAATCGGTGGACCCTGCTGGGTTTCTACGGCATCGGACAGACCCGGGGGGCCAGCTCTGAGCGGGAAACGGCGGATGCCTACGGCGGCGGATTTCGCTACCAGATCGCCCGTCGCTACGGCATTCATATGGGCGTCGACCTGGCTTTTAGTGACAGTGATACGGCGTTTTACATCACCGTCGGAACCGGCATTTAAAAAAGGGGCGCAAACGCACCCCGAATTTCATACCTGGTTGTCAGGCTCAGCCCACATGTTGGGATCCGCGAAAGGACCCGTGATGGAAGAGGTGGATTCCCCCCCTCATATCCGGCGTCACACCATCAACGCGTCCAGCTCCATAATACCCTGGCGGCGATAGGGCTCAGCCAGCGCGTAGCGGCTGTGGCTCAACAGGCCGGTGTGCAGGTAGAGAGCCCGGTCCATCGCCCGCTGCACCTCCCGGCCCCGCTGCGCCATCGACAGCTCGGCAAACCGGGGATGCAGGGCGGTTTGCTCAGCGGCGCTGAGACGCTCGGTGAAGTGGTGGCCGGAGAAGGTCATCTGGCTGCTGAGGCAATCCATCGCTTCCTCCTTCTGCTGCCACACCTGCGCCAGCGTCACGCTGCAGTTGGGATTCTTCGGGCTCATGTAGTAGATGGTGGGCACCGGATGGGGTGCCAGCTCCGGCATCGCCTCAAGGCCATAATCCCGCCCCGCCAGGGCGATCGCTTCCAGGATCAACAGCATCGCCGGGCGGCGGTCCGGATCGAGATCTTCAAAGCTGTGTTCCGGGTCCTGGGTAATGATGATGTCCGGCCGGGTTTCCCGAATCACCCTGACCAGCGCCAGCTTGTACTCATGGCGCAGGTCGATGCCGCCGCGCTCAAAGTCATTAAAGTCGATCCGCTCCACCCCCAACACCTCAGCCGCTCGGCGAAGCTGGGCCTTCATCTCATCTTTGGCCAGCATCACTGACGCAAAGGAGTGCCCGCCATTGTTGGCGTTAATGGCCAGAGCGCCACCACACTCAACCATCTCCATGCCATAAACCCCAAGAAACAGAATTCGCTGACTCATCTCGCTCTCCTAGAACTGGTAACGGTAATTGAACTGCAGGTTGCGGGGCATGCCCCGGGTGGTGATCGGCTCGCGGTGCGCCTCCGGTGCGGAGGAGCCCGGGTTAAACACGCTGACGTCGTATTCGTTATCCAGTGCGTTTTCGAGCCTCAGGTTAAATTGATGGCGGGCAAGGCGATACTGCGCGCCCAGGTGAAGCAGCCAGTAGTCACCGGCCTTGGTGTCATATTGGGTGAACTCACCGGTGTAGTGGCCCTGGATAAACAGCTGCAGAAACTCGGTGGGCTGAAGGGTCAGGTCGGCACTGGCCAGCCACTGGGGCACCTGATCAATCTGCTCGTCACTGCCCTCCTCCTGACTGCTGGCGTAACTGGAGGCCATATTGAACTGCCAGTGCTCGCCGGAGGTGCCCAACAGCACCTCGATGCCGTAGGTCTCCACCCGCCCTTCCAGGTTGCGGAAGGTGCTGTCCTCAATGCCAATCAGGTCGTCCACCTGACGCCAGAACAGCAGCGGCTCCAGCGTCCAGTCGGACAACGTCATCAGGGCGCCGAGGTTGGCATTGAGGCTGTGTTCAGGCTTGAGATTGGGGTCGCCGGTGATGCCGCCCTCCTCCTCCACGGAGTAGAGCTCTTCGGCGGTGGGCAGGCGGAATCCGCTGCCGATGGAGGCGTTAAAACGAATCACGTCGTTGTACTCATGATCGCCGCCGACGCTCCAGTTCAGGCTGTCGCCGGCGCCGGTGATGTTGCTGTAGCGCAGGCCAAGGGCGAGGTCAGTATCCAGCACTCTGGGCCGGTACTGGGCAAACAGCGAGCTGACGGTTTCGGTTTCACTGACGAAGTCCATCACCTCGTCTTCACCGCGATAGCGTTGCAACTCGGCGCCGAACAGCCAGCTCTGGTCGGACTCACCGTCCCAGTGCATCAACGCCTTGAGGCCGTAATCTTCGAAGCCCCAGTAGCTGTTGTCGTCCATCACGATGATCTGGCCGGACTCGTTCTGGTCGATGCGGTTGTAGTAGCTGTCCCACGCGTGATAGTAGGCCTTGAGTTGCAGCATCCATTTCGGATTCAGCCGGTGCTGGTAGTCAAGGGTGGCGATCTTCTCTTCGCGTTCATTGTTGCTGTCGATGGTGCCGTAGGGACGCAGACGCTCCAGATCGCTGTCGTTCCACTGGGCCAACAAGGTGAGGTAACGGTCATCGTCCAGCACCCAGCGCACTTTGCCCCCGAGGTTTGCCACGCGATAACCCCGCTCGACGTCATCGGCGGCGGTCCAGTGGATGTCGCTGTCGCGCCAAAGCTGGTAGCCCTCACTCCAGGCGTATGCGCCAAACAGCGACACCTCGACGTCACCGTAAGCGCGACTGAGAAAGAGGTCGGTATTGACGCTGGGCAGGGTATCGGTGCCGATGCCGACGCTGGTTTCGCTTTCACCCTGGTAGTTGCGGGTGACGATGTTGATCACCCCGGCGATGGCGTCACTGCCGTAGATGATCCCCTGCCCGCCTTTGAGCACCTCAATCCGTTCAATGATGTTGGGGTTCAGGCTGTCCAGGTAGATCCCGCCGTACAGGCGGTTGTTAAGCCGGTTGCCGTCAATCAGCCAGAGGATATCCTGCTTACGCGAGCCCTGAAGGGAGTAGTAAGCGCCATCGAAACGGCCCCCCTTTCCGGCGGCAAACAACCCCGGCACCAGCTGGGCCAGAATGTCGTTGATGTCACCCTGGCCAAAGCGCTCAATCTGCTCGCGCTCCACAATCACCAGGCTGTTGCCCAGGCGGGCCTGATCGAGCGTCAGGCTCTCTTCCAGAGTACGGTGGGTCACCACCATCACTTCATCCACCGCAAGGGCGGGTGTGGCCATCGGCAGCAGGGCGATGGCAAGGAGTAGCCGGGTTCGGCTCATATCCAGTTCCTTCTGTTGTCGCAGGCCCCAAGTACTGTGACCTGGGGACGTCCATGAATGCCCGTGGTGACGTGGGCATCCACGCCATAGGCTTGCTGTAGATGGGCGGGAGTCAGCACCTGCTCCGGCGCGCCGCAGGCCACCTGTTCGCCATCGGCCAGAAGCAGCAGCTGGTCGCAGTACTGCGCCGCCACGTTCATGTCGTGGAAGCTGGCAATCACGGTAAGCGAGCGCTGGCGCAACAGGGAAAGCAGGTGGTGCAGGTGAAAGATGTCGAGGTGGTTGGCAGGTTCGTCCAGCAGCATCACCGGCGTGTCCTGAAACAGCGCCTGGGCCAGCATGGTACGCTGAACCTGCCCGCCGGACAGGCGTTCCAGCGGGGCGCGGCGCAACTCGCTCAGGCCACACAGTCGCAGCAGTTGGTCGAGCCAGGTGCGATCCAGTACCCGGTCCGGCGCTTTACCCAGCGCCACCACCTGCTCCACCGTCAGGCCACCACAAGGGGCGTTGTGCTGCACCATGATCGCCAGCTGATGGGCCCGCTCCCGCGGCGTCATGGTCAGCAGTGACTGGTCGGCAAACCACAGCCCGCCCTGGCTGGCCGGAAGCAGCCCGGCCAGGGTTTTCAGCAGCGTGGTTTTGCCACAACCATTAGGGCCCAGCAATCCCAGCCACTGCCCCTCTGGCAGGCGCAACTCCAGCGGTTTGGCCAACCGCAGGCCGTGGCTGGCCAGCTGCAGGTGATCAATTAACAGCATTGGCCTGCCTCCGGATCAGCGACAGCAGCATCGGCGCCGTCAGAATCGCCAGCGGGATGGAGAGGGGAATTTCGGTTGGGGCGAGCACGGTGCGGCACAGCAGATCCACCGCGACGCAGAGCACAGCGCCGGTCAGCGCCGCAGTGGGCAGCAGAATTCGGTGCCCTGCCCCCATCCACATCCGACAAAGGTGAGGCACCAACAGGCCCAGAAAGCCCACCACACCGGCACTGGCCACCGCCAATGCGGTCAGCACCAAAATCGCCAGCGCCAACAAACGACGGGTGGTCACCAGGCTCAGCCCCAGCGACTGGGCTTTGTCTTCGCCCAACAGCAGCCGGTCCCATTCATGGCTGTGCCGAATCAACAGCGGCAGGACGACGGCCAGCGCGATGGCCAATGGCATCAGTTCCGGCCACTCGGTGCCCGCCAGCGATCCCATCAGCCAGTGGAGGATCTGGCTTAGCGCCCGTTCATCCCCCATCAACATCATCAGCGTCGTCAGCGATGAACCCAACGCACTGATGGTGACGCCGCAGAGTATCAAGGCAAAGGGCGCCAGTCGCAGCCCCTTCTGTTGCGCCGTCATCATCACCAGGGCAAAGGTGACACCCGCGCCCAGCAGCGCCAGCAGGGGTTGGGGGACGGCCAGTCCGAGGGTCAGCCCGGCCACCGCAAAGAAGGAGGCGCCATTGGCGATGCCCAGCAGATAGGGGTCGGCTAGGGGGTTGCGTACCAGCGTCTGGCTCAGCACCCCAGCAACCGCCAGCGCGGCCCCCACCAGCGCCGCCAGCAGCGCCCGGGGCAGACGCATCTCCCAGATGATCGCCTGAGCCAAAGCCTGCTCCGGCTGACGTTGCAGCCCACCAAGCAGTTGCGTCATATCGAGGGACAACGCGCCCCAGGAGAGGCTGGCCAGCAGCAAACACAGCAACGCGATAAGGCCGACCCCGTAGGTCGCCAGAGGTTTATCAGGCCCAATCATGGCTGCCAGGCCCGGAACCAGTGGTGGGCACGTTCAATGCCGTCGGGCAACCGCACCCCCGCCATCACCTCGGAAAACGCGATAGGGTGGCGTTGGCCGGTGGACATCACATTGAGGTGACGGGCGTAGAGCGCGCCGCTCAGGAAGGTTTCCTTCTGACTGAACGACGACCAGTTGGAATCCACCATCAGGATCAGATCCGGCTGACGACTGAGGATGGTTTCCCAGGACAGATGGCCCCAGGACTTGGGCAGGTCGGCGGCGATATTGATGCCCCCTGCCTGTTCAATCAGCAGGTTGCCGGCGCCACAACACCCGGCCACATAGGGCAGATCATACCCCCGCAGCCACAGCAACACCTTGGGTTTGCGCTGGGATTCCGGCCAGCGGATCTGCGACAGGCGCTGCTGCTGTTCAGCAATCCACGAGGTGGCCTGTTGCTGATGGCCGGTCAGTTGGCCCAGATGGGTCATATCGCGGTACAGCCCCTCCAGCGTCACCGTCTGCGCCGCGCAAGCGGACTCGAACAGGTAGCTGTTGGTGCCGTAGTTCAGCCAGCGCTGCCGCGCCCCCACGCCCCAATCACTGAAGGCGCTGGCAAATCCGGCCACCAGCAGGTCCGGCGCGGTTGCCAGCAACGATTCCGGGTTGGGGTACTCCTCGGCCATCACCGGGATGGCGTTATAGCGCTCGGCCCACCGGGCCGCGGGCCGGTCATCCTGATAGGCCTGGCCCACAACCTTTTGCCCGGCGCCAATGGCCACCAGTGCCTCGGTTGCCTGTTGATTGAGGGTCACAATCCGTTGTGCCGGCCCAGCCAGCGTCAGTGGTACCCCGCAGTTCACCAGAGGAACAGCGGCCTGTACCACCATCGGCAGCAGACTCAGCATCGCCATAAGACGCACAAACAGCATAAAACGAACAAACACCCTCACCACACTCACTCCCTGACGTCAGTGTGAAGATATTAGTTTTCGTCATACTTTGTGTTTCTGATCAGAATCAATAAAATGTGAAGACGATAAAATTCGTAATACTTCGATTTTGGGGGTGTGACAACGATGACGACCGAACGCATCACCGTCTCGCTGGACAGCGAGCTTTTGTCAGAGCTGGACCGGATGACGGAACTGGGGGAGTACCGCAACCGCAGCGAGTTCTTCCGCGACCTGATCCGCCAGCGTCGCTCGGAGCAGCTGATACAAGCGGAGCCCGACACCGATTGCATGGCCACGCTCAGTTACGTGTTTGACACCCGCAAGCGCACCCTCCTCACCCGACTGCAGGACAACCTGAATCAGCATCATGACATCGTCCGGGCCAGCCAGATTGTCTGCCTCGACGACCACTTCCGGCTGGAGAGCGTGGCGCTGGTCGGCAAGGCCCACCAGCTAAATCAGTTCGCCAACCTGCAATTGAGTGAAAGCGGCGTGATGAACGGCTGCCTCCACCTGGTACCGATGATTCTCGACACCACCATCTGAGCCCGCTACGGCAGGCCGGATTGAGGCCGCCCCCCAATCACGAAAGCCGCCCGGATGAACAGTCCGGGCGGCTTTTATCGGGTTGGGTTGTATCGCCCACCGTCACGGCGAAATCAGAGCGCGGGCGCTAAACCATAGTGCGCTTCGACCACGTCAAAGAAATGCTTAAGATTGGGCGCTTCGGCAAACGCCTGTTCCAGATCGCCCCAGGGTTTCAGCTCGGTTTTGTCCGCCTTACCTGTCTTAATGGCGTGGTAAAGGTAAACCAGACCCGACGCCCGCCAGTTCACGGCACAATGCACCAACACGTCCTGTTCGGTCTGGGACATCCGGTCCATCACCGCAATAAAGTGCTCCATGGTCGCCACCGGTTCCGCCGACTCAAACGGCACGGTGTAATGAGTCAGTCCGCTGCTGCGGGCACTGGCCGGATCCGGCACAAAGCCATTCTCCTTATCCCACTTGCTGTGATGGGGAATCACATTGATCACCACATCGACACCCGCGCTCTTCAGTGCGGCATAGTCGTCAGACTTGGGTAAACCGGCACTAACAAGGTGCGGACCATACACATAGACATTGGGCAGTTCCGGCAGCGCCGTGCGGTCAATATTGGCAAAGCTGCTGGCAGCAAACAGCGCCAGGCTTAAAGCAAACAGAGGTTTCATTTGAGCTCCACTGGGTTGGTTGTGGCGCTAAGGTATGCCAGCGCTTCACCGGGGTGAGAGAGACAACGGCGCCGATTTGTCCCGGTAAGCGAAAAATCAGTTTCGACGCCGAAACTAAATGGCCGGCAAGAGTTCTATCTACTCCGTCATAACCGCATTATTGGAGACAGCGTGACGCATCAGGAGAGGCTTGGTCAGGGTGAACGGACCCGGCAAAACATCGTGACGGCATTGACCGAGCGTTTACGGCTGGTGACCTACCAGCAGGTGACCGTGGGTGAACTGATGAGGCAGGCGTCCGTTGGCCGCAGCACCTTCTATCGTCACTTCAGCTCCAAACTGGATGTGCTGTTGCTGCACCACACCAACCGGTTTCGCCAGATGCTGGCCGACTACCAGAGCGAACAGGACTGGCTCGCGCTGGAGGCCGCGCCCAGTCTGCATCACTTTTTCGGTCGGGTAGCCGCCAACAGCAACCTGCGTCGCTCACTGGGCTACACCCTGGGTGCGGACAGCGAACTGGCCAAGCACAAGATCGCCCGGCTTATCGTCAACGAGGTGGAAGCCAACCTGACCAGAACCCTGCCCACCGCGGAACTGACCCTGCCGTTACCGATGCTGACGTCCGCCATCGCCGCCAACATTCAGAGTCAGGTGGTGGCGTTTAAAGACCTGACCAACAAACAGGAAACCGAAGCCTTTGTGAACCGGCTGCAGCACTTGAATCGCGGGTTGATATTGGCGGCGTTGGGGCGGGTTTAAGGGGGCGATAGGGCCTGTTGATGCCGTGCGCCACAGGCGCACGCTACAATCGGTTTCGCACTCTGAATCGAAGCGGCGGCGTTAACCGTAGCGTGGGCCTGTGGCCCACGGAAACCAAATGGATTCGGGCTTAACTGGACACCCAGCTTAGGAGCAGATGGCTGGAGTGTGGCGCTCGCAGCCATTCTCCCGTTCGGTTCGTGCGCCGCCGGCGCACGCTACGGCCGGTTATGCATCCTGAATTGAAGTGGTGGTGTTAAACCAGATGCCTGCCGCCATCCAGATGCAGGGTGCGGCCAGTGACGTACTGGGACTGCATCAGGTATTGCACGGTATGCCACACCTCCGCTTCCCCGCCCTCTTTGCCCATCACCGATTTGGCGAGGGCTTTTTGCCGGTAGGTCTCATCGTCGTGCTCGTTAAAGCGGATCAGTGCCGGTGCAATGGCGTTGACCTTAACGGTCGGGCCCAGCCGCTTGGCGAATGAGAGAGTCATATTGGCCAGCGCGGCTTTACTGGCGGCGTAAGCGATGTGCTTGGCACTGCCGGTGTCGGCCACGTAGTCGGTGAGATGGATGATGTCTGCCACTGGGTCAGCCCCGGCCTTCAGGGCTTCCGCCAGGGCAAGATTAAGCCGATACGGGGCATTGACATGCACCTGCATCATCCTCGTCATCACCTCAGCGTCCGGGGCATCGCCCTCCTTCATCCAGTCTGAGGCGTTGTGGATGATGGCCCGAAGTGCCGGGTGACGATCACGCAACGTGGCAATCAGCCCCTCCAGACTGGGTTCGTGGCAGAAATCTGCCGGATATAACCGAGCCCCTTCCGCCTGCAATCCTGCCAGCGCCTCGCGCTCGCGACGGTAGGTGCCAATGACCGGCACCCCCTGCTCCAGAAACGCCAGCGCCAGATGCAGGCCAACCCGCTGTCCAACGCCAGTGATCAGAACCGGAGCCGTCATCGCAGAAACTCCGCCCGGGTGGCCGCCTTGGTTTTGAACACGCCGCCCAGCGCGGTGGTTTCGGTGTAGGAGCTGGCGTCAGCGACGCCACGGGCCTTCACACAGTAGTGGGTCGCCTGGATAGAGACCGCCACATTATTGGTGCCGAGCAGGGTTTGCAGTGCCACCAACACCTGTTGGGTCAGGCGCTCCTGCACCTGGGGCCGGCGGGCAAAAAACTGCACGATGCGGTTGATCTTGGACAGGCCAATCACCTTTTTGTCGGGAATGTATGCCACCGTGGCGGTGCCGTCGATGGTGACAAAATGGTGCTCACAGGTGCTGACCAGACTGATCTCCTTCACCTTAACCATCTCATCCACGCCCATTTTGTTGTCGATAACGCACAGCTTCGGAAACTGCTCGTAATCCAGACCGGCAAAAATCTCCTCAACGTACATCTTGGCGATACGATGGGGGGTTTCCCGCAGGCTGTCATCGCTCAGGTCCAGCCCCAGCGTGCCCATCACTTCCGCCATCAGCCCTTTGATGCGGGCGTACTTCTGCTCGTTGTTCAGCTCGCTGTCCACCAACGGCGTCTCAAGTCCTCGGGCTATCAGGGTATCCCGTACCAGCTTGGCTTCTTCATTCATTGTGATCGCGCCCCTTCTTTAACTGTCCATATGCATACGGCCCAATGCGCCGTTTGGTTTGCTGGCGTGATCCGTCACACCCCACTTGCCGTAACCCCTAGTGTTACCTCCCAGATGGACTCTGTCATGTACTTGACGCTTTTCTTTGATGGCCAATGTCCGTTATGTCGCCGGGAAATCGAGGCGCTCAAGGCTCGCGATGCACTGCATCGCATCCGTTTCGAGGACCTCAACCACCCTGATATTGCCGAGCGATTCCCGGAGCTGGACCTGACGCTCGCCAACCGGGTGCTGCACGGTCAACGTTCTGATGGCACCTGGCTGACCGGGCTGGATGTCACCCACGCCGCCTGGACGCTGGTGGGGCGGGGACATTGGACCGCACCGCTGCGTTGGCGTCCGGTGAAGCCGGTCGCGGATCTGGCCTACCGTTTTTTTGCCCGCCATCGTCACCGCCTGTCCTACCTGCTGACCGGCGAACAACGGTGTGAGGTGTGCAACCATGACCGCTAATACCCTGATCGTTGGTGCCGGGAGCGCCATAGGGCGTGCCATGGCCGAGTTGGCCCTGGCACGAAACGAACGCGTGGTAGGCCTGAGCCGGGATGACCCGGAGATTGACCATGCCCACTTTCAATGGATGCCCTGCGACCACAGTGATCCGCAACGGGCCCACTGCCTCGATGCCCTGATGGAGCTGCCCGGCCACTGGCACCGGGTGGTGATCTGCCTCGGCCTGCTGCATAACGACCACCTGCAACCGGAGCGTCGACTGGAACATCTCAGCGGTGAGGCGCTGGCCGAGCTGTATCAGGTGAATGCCATCCTGCCGCAACTCTACGTGGCGGACCTGCTGCCGCTGCTGGTGCGCCAGCCCAATGCCACGGTGGCGGTACTCAGTGCGCGGGTGGGCAGCATCGGCGACAACCAACTGGGTGGCTGGTACGGCTACCGCGCCGCCAAAGCGGGTCTCAATATGCTGCTGCGCTGCAGCGCCATTGAGCTGGCGCGCCGGGCCCCTGCGGTCAAATTGATGGCCTACCATCCGGGCACGGTGGTCAGCCCCCTGTCTGAACCTTTCGCGGCCAACCGCCCCCGCTTGTCCCCCCTGCAGAGCGCCACGGTCCTGCAGCGGCTGATGGATGAAGCGGTGGCAGATGGTGAACTGAGCTTTGTGGACTGGACCGGCAGCCCGGTCCCCTGGTAACACGGGAGACGCAGCGATGTTTGGAATCAAAAAACGGGCGCAAACCGGCGCCATCTGGTCACTGGAGGGCGATCTCTACATCGCCCGCGCCTACGGTGCGGACGGCAATCTGGTGGAACAGAAACAGTGCCCCTGCCTGCGACAGGCCCGGGACTGGCTGACCGACCAGGGCGCTGACCCCATCGATTTCCACCCGTCCGGGGCCTACTTCGAGATGTGCGGGCACGATCAGTAGCCCGCCGCTTGTCCATCCTTACGGCTTTCTGAGGCGCCGATATAGCTGTTGGTCGCGGGGTTAAACTCGATGGCCTGATAGCCACCGTAGCCCCCCAGGTTCTCCTGCATCACGTGGCCGCGCTTCATCAGTTCGCGGCGGGTGTGATAGGAGAACCCCGACTCCAGGCTGACCACGCCACCGTCGCGCATCACTTCACCGGTAGGCTGGCTGGAACCGGTGTGGAGAATGCGCGGCGCGTCCCCGGCCTCCTGCAGGTTCATGCCAAAATCCACCATGTTGATGATGATCTGGGCGTGGGCCTGGGGCTGAGTGGCGCCCCCCATCACCCCAAATGACAGCCAGGGTTTGCCATCCCGGGTGGCAAACGCCGGAATGATGGTGTGGAAAGGCCGCTTACCCGGGGCATAGGTGTTGGCCTCCCCCGGTGTGAGGGTGAACAGTTCGCCCCGGTCCTGCAGCACAAAGCCCAGCCCCGGCGGCGTCATGCCGGAGCCCATGCCCCGGTAGTTGCTCTGAATCAGCGACACCATATTGCCGTAGCGGTCGGCGGTGGTGAGGTAGATGGTGTCACCGTGCAGCAGCGCGGGGTTGCCCGGCTCCACCGCTTTGGCGGCGGTCGGCCCAATCTCACTGCGCCGGGCCTCCGCGTACTCCGTGGAGATCAGCTCGGCCACCGGCACCTCGACAAACGCCGGGTCGGCATAGAACTTGGCGCGGTCGGCAAAGGCCAGTTTCTTGGCCTCCACAAAGGTGTGCACAAACTCGGCGCTGTCGCGGCCCATGGCGGCGAGGTCATACCCCTCCAGCAGCTTCAGGATCTGCAGCGCTGCGATGCCCTGCCCCGGCGGAGGCAGTTCCCACAGGGTGACGCCCCGATAATCGACACTGACTGGGTCCACCCATTCACTGCGGTGGCTGGCCAGGTCGTCGTAGCTGAGGTAGCCGCCCTGGGCCTTCATATACTCATCGATGCGACGGGCGATTTCGCCCCGGTAAAACGCGTCACGCCCCTCCCGGGCCAGCAGCTTGTAGCTGTACGCCAGGCCGGGGTTACGGAAACGCTCCCCGGCCGCCGGCATCCTGCCATCGGGCATAAAGGTCTCGGCAAACCCGTCATATTTTCCCAGCCGTGGTGCACTGCGTTCGAGGTAGTAGGCGATAAGGTCGGAGACGATAAAGCCCCGTTCGGCGTAGTCAATGGCGGGCTTTAATAGCTGGCTCATCGGCAGTTTGCCGAAGCGCTCGGACAGTTCAAACCAGCCGTCCACCGCGCCGGGTACCGACACCGGCAGCGGCCCATAAGGCGGGATCCGCTCCAGTCCCATCTCTTTGAAGGTGTCCAGAGTCAGGCTTTTCGGGCTGCGCCCCGAGGCATTGAGGCCATGCAGGGTTTGCGTCTCACCGTCCCAGACGATGGCGAACAGATCCCCGCCAATGCCGCAGCCGGTGGGCTCCACCAACCCCAGCACCGCATTGGCGGCAATCGCGGCATCAATGGCGTTACCGCCGGATTGCAGAATATCCAGAGCCACCTGGGTGGCGAGGGGCTGACTGGTGGCCGCCATCCCCTGTTCGGCATACACCGGTGAACGTGAGGCAAACGGTGCGCCGGTGACACGATCAAAGGCGCTGGCGGGGATGGCGCAGCTTAGCGTTAATACCAGGCTGGCAAGCAGGGGACGGCTCCGGGTCCACATATCGGGTCTCCATGACAGGGCGTTAACCGCAAGCTAACCAACTGATGAGCCAACAGCAATGGGGCAAGTGCAACCAAATCTATGAATTTGGGGCACCGACTTGCTAACCGGGTAGCGTTTTTGCCTATTGGCTTTTGTTATGCTGCGGCGGATCACCCTCAACAGGATGTAACAAGGATGCTTCCCTACCGCCCGCAAACCCAACTGTGGTGGCTGCGCGGTCTCGGCCTGATTCTTAAGGTCGGACTGGTGGCCGGTACCGGCCCGCTGCTTGGCCTGACCCTCGATTTCCCGCCGCTCATCGCCATTATGATGATCGAGGCACTGTTTCTCGGCGTGACCACCCTCCCGATGGGTCAGCGCCTGCCGCTGTTTGCCCAACTGGTGGTGGACACGCTGTTGTGGGCGCTCTGGCTGCACTTCTCCGGCGGTGCCACCAACGCCTTTGTCACCCTGTTGTTGATGCCGGTGGCGATCTCAGCGGTGATGCTGCCGCTGCGCCACGCGCTCTGCATCGCGGCGCTGGCCTGCCTCAGTTACAGCCTGATGATGCTGTCGATGCCCCATGATGCCCATATGCACGACAGCCAGATGGCGGCGCACTTCCTCGGCATGTGGCTGAACTTCCTGCTCAGCTGCGCCGTACTGCTGGGCGCCGTCGCGGTGATGGCCCGACGCCGCCGGGAGCAGGAGCAGGAGCTGGCCCGTCTGCGGGAATCCCAGCTGCGCCAGGAGCACCTGCTGGCACTGGGCACCGCTTCCGCTCAGCTGGCTCACCAGCTGGCCACCCCGCTATCCACCCTGACACTGCTGCACGAAGAGGCGCTGGAACAGCATCCGGACAGTCCGCTGCTGCCACAGATGAGCGGCCCCCTGTCGCTGTGCCAGCAAAGCCTCAACGGCCTGCGCCAGACCAGCGAAAAACTGCGCAGCGACTCCCCCGAGCCGCAATCGCTGGAAGCGCTGCTCAGCGGCCTGAAAACCCAGCTGCAACTGCTGCTGCCGCAGATCGAACTGGACGTCAGCCCGTGCTCACATAACCCCTGGCTCAGTGGCGACCCGGCGCTGCAGCCGGCTCTGTTGTCACTGGCCTACAACGGCGCTCAGGCCAGCCTGCGCAAAGGCAGCGACAAACTGGCGCTGCAGGTGTCGATGGAAGCGGAAGGGATCATTCTGGTGTTCCGTGACTGGGGGCCGGGGCTGGGGCCGATGAAAGAGAAGCTGGGGCGGGAACGGGTTGAAAGCCGCTCCCTTGGGGTGGGCCTGCTGCTGAGTCACGCCACCTTTGAGCGCCTCGGCGGCTCACTGCGTCTGAGCAACCATCGTGAGGGGGGCGCCGAAGCCCGCATCTGCCTGCCGGAGGTGGCACGATGAGCGCCCAACGCGTCCTGATCATTGAGGACGACCCGCTGCTGGGCCCGGTGCTGGCCCGGCGACTGAACCAGCACGGCTATGACACCCGCTGGGTCAACAACAAAACCGACGCCCTGCTGGACGCCCGCCAGTGGCGTCCCAGCCACCTGCTGTTGGACATGAACCTGGGGGAGGACAATGGCCTGGCGCTGATCGCGCCGCTGCGCGCCACCCTGCCCCAGGCCCAACTGGTGCTGCTGACCGGCTACGCCAGCGTCAGCACTGCGGTCGATGCCATGCGGCTGGGGGCCAACCACTATTTGGCCAAGCCGGTGGATACCGCCACCCTGCTCAGCGCCCTGACCGACGCGCCAGTGGCCCTGAGCGAGTGCGCTGACGACACGCCAATCAACCCGAAACGGCTGGAGTGGGAGCACCTGCAACAGGCTCTTCGCCAGCATGACGGTAACGTCTCCGCCACCGCCCGCGCCCTTGGTATGCACCGCCGAACGCTTCAGCGCAAACTGCAGAAAAAACCGTTGGCGGACGACGCCCTCGCCTGACGCCAGCTGGACCTCCCGACGTGATAACGGGAGGTCCGGATCCCGTCACACTCCAATCTGTCATCGCGCCCAAGGGGATCGCTTAACCTGTTACCGCGGCCAGGGATAGGGCCAGATAACCGGTGAGCACAAGGAGCGTGGCATGACCGCACTTTACGAACAGATGGTGTATCGACCAACACAGGGATCCGCCGTCCCGCAATCGGGCAGCTTATTGGTCAGCGCGGATGGCGTGGTGTTTTACGGCCAGCACAAGGTGATCAACCTCGATGCCATCCGCCACTTCACTCTGGACAATCAGGGCTGGCTCCACATTGAGTACGGCGACAATCGCCAGGCCAGTTTCTTTGATGGCAGCTGGCGCGGCCGGGTTCAGCGCCTGACCCGCCTGCCCGCTCTGGTGCGTTCGCTGCATCAGCATCGCCGTTAACCCTTGCAAACGGCATCGCGGCGGTCACACTGTCTGGAAATGGCCTGCAGTGAGATCGCCCCATGTTCCCCCACTTCGATACCCAACGCCTTAGTGCTCGTCCCATCACCCTGCAATCGGACAGCGTCGATACGCTGGCGCAAGACACCCTGGCATTGCTAACGCCGGCGGTGCAGGACACCCTGCCCGGCCATTGGCCGGCAGTCACCAATGTGTCAGAGGCACAATCGTGGCTGCAGGCACGAACCGAAGAGTCGATGCTGTTGGCGGTGCGCCGCCTCAGTGACGGGCAGTTGGTGGGATTTCTGATCCTGAGTCCGACGGTACTGGTGCAGGTGGGCACCAGCTGGCACCTGGGCTACCTGTTGGGCGAGGCCCACTGGCGACAAGGGCTGGCCAGTGAACTGGTGCAGGGTTTGATGGCGTGGTGCCAGCAACATCAGCAGGTGGCCTGCCTGCGCGCCGGTGTCTCCAAAGATCACCCGTCATCAGCACGAGTGCTGCAAAAATGTGGGTTCAGCGAGATTGCGCTGCCCGAGGGGCCTGAGGGGGTGCAGTTCTATGAATATCACTTCCACACCCCAGCCGGAGCCAACTAATCCAGCATCGACCGTGAATCCAGCGGCGCCTGCTCACGCTGCTGGTGGGTGTAATCCCGACACACTTCGGCGACCCGAATGCGGTAGGACTCAAACAGCTGGTTTTTGCCTTCGCTTTGGGCGAAACGGTGGGCCATATCGTTGCGCCAGGCCTGCACCGACCCGGCGTCCTGCCAGAAAGACAGGCTCAGTAGCTTACGCTCGTCCGCCAGGCTCTGAAAACGCTCAATCGACAGGCACCCCTGGTATTCGGCCAACTGCGCTTTCAATTGCGCGGCCAACTGCAGATACGCCGCTTTCCCCGCATCACTGGGGGTCACCTCGAAAATCACTGCCAACATCGCGTGCTACCTCCTTGAATCTCAGCCGCTATCCGGCCGTTGCGGTCCGCTATATCAGCGCGACTGGCCTTCGTGACACAAGCACTTTTGGCAGCAAATCCGTAACTTGAGAGCCACTTCACGACGCCCGCTTTACCGCTGTTGAAGTAAGCGGCAAAAATGAAAAAACCCCGCCGAAGCGGGGTTTGCCTTTCCTGGGAGACTCAGGAACGGCTCAGCTTGTCGTACCACAGGTTGTGGTGCTGCTTGGCCCAGTTTTCATCACACTGGCCGGACACCATGCACTCCATGCCGCCTTCCGACATGATGGTGGCCATAAAGATGTGCACCACCGAGAAGGCACCCACAATCAGTGCCCCCACCAGGTGCAGCACCAGAGCGAGGTTAGCCGCGTCTTTGGTGCTGACCAGAGACGGGAACATCATCACCAGGCCGGTACCAATCAGGATCAGGCCGAACAGGGTGAAGCACCAGAACCACAGCTTCTCACCGGCGTTAGCAAAACCCGCGTCCGGGTGCTTGCCTTTGAAGCTGCCGAAGTTCAGGTAGCCACCGCAGGATTTAAACCAGGCCAGGTCGCAGGCTTCCGGCATCTGCTTCGGGGCCCATTTCACCATCATCACCAGCGCACCGACGATAAAGGGGAAGGCCAGGAAGTTGTGCCACGCCACCATGGCGTTGACCAGGCCCTGCCAGCGCGCCTCCATCATCAACGGGTCGAGATAGAAGCGGCCCGCCGCCATCACCAGACCAGTGAGGATCAGGCCCATACAGGCGATGGCGCCGATCCAGTGCACGGCCACATCGGTTTTGGACCAGCGCGGCACCAGCTTGCCGGAGAAGCCGTGGGTCAGCTTGGCTTTGCCGTTGATCATCACAAACAGGGCAAACAGCACCGCCACACCGAACACGCCAAACAGCAGCAGGTCGGCATTGAACTGGGCATTGCCCAGGGTATCCAGGCCGGTCAGTTCGGCCTGGTTGACGGTCCAGCTGGATGCCGGCAGTACGTGGTCAGCGGCGATGCCGCGGATCTCGGGAATGTCACCCTGCACCACTTCGTGGGTTACCGGGCTCCAGAGTTGCGGCTGCGGCGCTTCAGCTTGCTGCGCGACGGCCCCAAAGGTGGCTCCGGCCAGCAACAGGGCCGGGAGTATGCCAAATCGAATTTTCATGATTCGTCCTTTTAACAACGTGCATTGCGCGGGGGGATTGCCCCCCGGCATCAATGGGTCATCTGTGACTGAACGTAGTGATTAAGTGCGACGCCATAGAGGCGCCAGAACGGCTCGCGGGCATGGGCCACCATCTTGTCGGCGAAATCGCCGCACCACAGTCCCAGGTGCTCGGTCAGGAATTGACGAGCCAGCTGGTCGAGCTCTTCCGCGATCTCGTCGCGTCCGGCACGGCGATGCTCGCTGGCCAGCGCAGACGCGCAGTAGAGGAACTCCAACTCGTTGCCGATGTAGTCGGCCGGCTCGTTAAAGCGCGGCTCGATGGTCAGGCCGAGTTGCTGGTAGTAAGCGTGTACGTCGACAGTGTGGTGGCTGTTCAGCACCGATTTGCCACTGCGATAGACCGACTCATAAGGCGGCACAGTCAGGCGGTAGGGCCCGATGCACATGCGGTTAAAGTCGTACTCCAGTCGCTGTGGCTCGGGCCGCAGCGTGCGGGCCTCCGCCAGCAATTCGGGGTAAAGGCCGCTCTGCTCCAGCACCGCGATTAACGCGTCCAGGTTTTTTGCCAGTCCCGGCTGGAACACCATGTCTTTAAAGGCCTGGTAATGGGCGGCCTGCGCCCCGAATGGCAGAGACATCAGACGCGCTCCTTAATGATCACCATGTTCGGTTTGGTCAGGTTGTCGCGGTAGCCAACGCCGGTTTTGCTGGCGTGAGTGTTGCTTTTCAGCAACTGGCTGACGTTGTCGGTGGTCAGACAGCCGACGGTGCAGCCGGTGACACAGGCCGGTTGCTGGCCCTGGTCAATCAGCTCAACACACATGTTGCACTTGGCGGCACGACCGTCGCGGGGGTCCACGGCGATGGCGTCGTAAGGGCAGGCGCTGACACACAGGCCACAGCTGGTGCAGCGCTCGCGGTCCAGTACCACCAGGCCGTCATCACGGGTGGTGAAGGCGCCCGCGGGGCAGACCATCAGGCAGGCCGGGTTGCCGCAGTGCATGCAGGAGTGGGTCAGCCAGACGTCAATCTCGTCATCACCACGCTTCACTTCGTAACGGTCGACCTTGCGGAAACGCACGTTCTCCGGCAGTTCGTTGTGGATCTGGCAGGCGATGGTGCATGCCTGGCAGCCTACGCAGTTTTCCTGGCGGAACACGAAGCCCCGTTGCAGTTGGTTGTCCATGTTGTCTCTCCTCAGACTTTAGCCAGGGCCACACGGGTGGAGTGGTAGGCGGAGCAGCCGCCCATGTCGGTCAGTTTGTCGGTGGTCAGCGAGTTGGTGCAGCCGTTCTTACCGTTCGGGTTGAGACGGATCCAGTTGCACTTCGGCGCCATCAGGGTGCCTTCGCCGACGCCGGTGGTGACCATGGCGACAAAGGTCGCCTCGCCGCGGTGGTTGGAGAGGGTGATCTGATCGTTATCCTTCACCCCGTGCTTGGCCGCGTCGTTGGGGTGGATCTTGACGTAGTAGGCCGGGATGTTGCGGATGTACTGAACGTTGTAGAAGGAGCTGTTGACGCGCTGTGGTACGCCACTGGAGAGCAGACGGAAAGGCAGCTCGCGCTCTTTCGGCTCCATCTCCTCTTCGGGCAGGCCCCAATCCAGTACCGGGTGGAATCCGGCGTCGGCCATCATCTGGCTGCTGAATTCGATCTTGCCGCTGGGGGTGTCGTACTTGCCATCCGCCAGAATCGGCTGCGGGATGTCGAGCTTCACGAACTTCTCTTTCATCAGGCGCTCGTAGGTTACGCCCTTGTAATCCGGAGAGTCGGTATCCAGCAGTTCACGGATGATGTCGTCGTTGCTGGCCTGGAAGGCTTCATCTTCAAAGCCCATGGCCTGGCCCAGTTCGCGGAAGAAGGTCCAGTTGCACTTGGACTCGCCCAGGGGCTCAATCACCTTCTCACACACCTGGGTGTAGTAGCCGTGGTAATCGCCGACGATGTCGGAGGTTTCGAACTGGCTGGCGGCCGGAACGATGATGTCGCAGTAGTCGAGACTGTCGGTCATCACCATGTCGTGGCCGACCACAAACAGGTCTTCACGCTTCATGCCCTCGATCACCGCGTTGGTGTCCGGGGCCACCACCACCGGGTTGCCGTTGTAGATGATCATCGCGTGGATCGGCTTGGACGGCTTGTCATGGCTGGTGGGATGGGTGGGGTGAATGGCCTTGGCCAGTTCGGTCATGTTGATGCGTTGCGCGTCTTTGTTCTTGCGCATGTACTTGCCGCTGGCCAGGTACTGATTGAGGCCACCACCGGCTTGCACGTTGTCGTAGATCAGACCGTTACCGCGCTTACCGAAGTTGCCGGTGACCGCCAGAAGCATCGCTACGGCACGGGACATGCGGGCGCCGTTGTAGTTGCGCTGGAAGCCATAACCCATACGCAGCAGGGTTTTCTCGTTTTCGCCCAGAACGCGGGCAAACTCGAACATCTTGGCGCGCGGTACGCCGGTGATGCGCTCGATGTCGTCGTAGCTCAGTTCATTGAGGCGTTCCAGCAGGGCGTCGTAACCGATGGTCTGCTCGGCGATGAACTTATGATCCACCAGATCATGCTCAACCAGGTACTTCATGATGCCGGCGGCCAGCTGCACGTCGGTGCTGGGCTTGGGCTGCAGGTACACGTCAGCCTGAGAACAGAGCGGGGTGCGCTGGGGGTTCACCGCCAGCAGCTTGGTGCCGCGGTCGCGGGCTTTGTTGATCAGTTTGATGGCGATGGCGTTGGACACCACCTCATCGTGGCCCCAGGTCACGTAGACGTCGGAGAGCATGATGTCTTCCGGGTCCGGACCGAGGAAGGTGCCGTAGAGGGATTCGAGGCCGTCGTAAGCGGCGTAGGTGCACACTTTGCGCTCGAGGATGGAGGAGCCGATGCGGTTCCAGAAGCGCTCACCGGAGGCGCTCATGCCGATGGCGCCGTAGTTGCCGGAGTAGCTGTAAGGCAGGATGGCTTCGGAGCCGTGCTCGTCAATCACCTGTTGCAGGCGGCTGCTGATCTTGGCGTAAGCCTCTTCCCAGCTGATGCGGCGCCATTTGCCCTCGCCTTTCTTACCGGCTCGCTCCATCGGATGGAGAATGCGGTCCGGGGCGTAGGTGTACTGCACGTAGCTCTGTCCCTTCAGGCAGGGTGCAGTACCGGTTTTGGCTTGCTCCTCAGCGCCGGTCACGTAGGTCATACGGCCGTCCTGCACCCGGAACTTGAGCAGGCAGCGGGCAGCGCAGTTACGCAGGCAGCTGTGGTACTTGATGGTGCCATTACGCTTGGCCAGAAGGCCAGGATGCGCGCCGGCGGATTGGGCGTTCGCGACCCCAGGAACCAGACCGGAGAGGCCGGCAAACACTGTGGTTGCGCCTATTCCCTGCAGGAAGTTGCGTCTGTTCAGTTTCATCATCTCACTACCGGTGTTGTTGTTATCACATTGCTCTTGTGTACCGGACCATCGGGGCGGGCTCGGGGGATGAGATCCGAGGACTCCCGTTCCGATGGTCCGGTGAACGTGTCCGACTACAGCTCGAAGCGGTAGAGGGTGTTGACGCCGTTGTCGAAGGCAACGGTCATCAGGTTGTTGCCGACCTTAACCAGTCCCTGAGGGTTGGCCGGGGTCGCAAGGCGGATGCCGTGGTCAATGGCGCCGGTTTCGGTGTTCATCATCAGCACCTCGCCAGCGGAACCGCTCAGCAGGAAGCTGTGGGGACCATCAATGGCGTAACCGGTCAGCATCGGCAGGTTGGCCATCCAGCGGTCCTGCTTGTCACCCAGGTTGAAGTTGGCTTCGGCGCTGAGGGTCATGTCTTCCAGAGCGAAACGGGAGGCCACCAGGTTGTCACCGCGCTCGTTAGCGGCAGTCACGGTCACCAGTTGCTCTGCGTCTTTGTCGTAAGCCAGCGCAGCGGCGTAGCTCAGCTTGGCGCGAACGGTGGCGAACTGGCCGCGTTCGGACTCACCGATGCCATCGGTGCTTTCGTTAAAGCGGCGGTAGTTCACTTCCCAGGTCTGGTCCGGTTGCAGCACCAGCTTGGCAAACGCTTTGTTGTCACCCAGTACCACCAGTTCGTTTTCGGAGGTAAAGGCCACACCGGCCAGCGGGCTGATGTGAATCATGTACATGCCGTCGATCTTGGCTTGAGTCAGGATGCGGCTGAGGCTGTTGTCGAGGATGTAGACCCACATGTCGCTGGTCACTACGGCGTAGCGCTGGCTGACCGGCTCATAGTCAATGGCGGTGATGCGGCTGCTGATGGCGGCCGGCAGTGCCTGCTGGGCGGAGACCGGCAGAGCGGCACCGTCAAACATCGGGCTGGTACGGTTAACCTGGTCGTAGCTCGGGTCGCTGATGGCATACGCGCCGCGGGCATCCGGGCCATAGGTCGGCCAGTGGTCCAGCTCCCAGCTCATGAATTTGGGGTTAAAGGAAACGCGGCCGGGGCTGTCCTGGCCAACGAACGGCGGCGGACCAGTCTGGGTAAAGGCCTGCACGATGTTGCCGGAGATGACGAACAGGAAGACGGACGCGACCACCTTCACCAGCGCCGGGTTGCCCGGAGTCTGGGTCGGCTTACCGGGGAAACGGTTACCGAGGAACATCATCAGCGCGGCCACAACCACCAGCACCACCACGAACACCAGCAACGCCCAGGTGTAGGTGTGCGCGCCCATGATCTTGACGGAGAAACCCTGGCCAATGTCGCTGCCGAGGTTGATGGAGGTGTGTACGGAGGCCATCCAGGCACCGTAGATGCCGAGCCACACCAGCGCACCGATGTATTTGGGTTTGAGGCCGAAGCGCACAATGTAGAGGGCGGTCAGTGCCACCAGGATCATGGCGGTCCGTTCCTGCCAGCAGAAGGCGCAGGGGTTATCCTTCATCAGGAAACCAAAGATAAAGCAGGCGATCCCCACCGGCAGGGCCATAATGACCACTGAGGCAAACGAGGCCAGCTTATTAAAAATTGCGTCACGGGCTTGCATGAGCGCTCCTCGTTAATAGTTGCCGATGGGCATCAAAATGCCCCAGGACATCATGATCCAGATAAACAAGCTCAGTCCCATACAGGCAAAGAGCAAACGGTCTGCCAGGGCCTCTTTTTCGGGCTTTTTCAGCACCAGATAGGCGGCGTAGGCAGCGATACAGAAGAGTAAGAATTCCACTGTGTACCTCAATTTTGGTTAAAGGGTTCCCGTGGCCCTGACAGAAGACAGGGCCAAAGTGCAAATTTTATTGTTACTACGGGGTGTTGATTTATTTCAGGGAAGCGAGTCTCCACTCCTTTTCTAATCCGTAGGTCAATTTCGATTTGACCCAATTAAACGAAGCTGAATTATTGATATCGCCGTAAAGGATATAGTTACCGATATCGCGATCGGTTCGACGGTATTCACGGATTTTCTTAGCCAGATGGTCCGGCAGTCGGACGTAATCGACGCCCTGGATCATGTCCACAAACTGGCGGGTGAATTGGTTGCAGCTGAGGGTGACGGCGTTGGATTGCGCCAGCAGGCGCATCGCGGTGGCGACGCTGTCGGTGTAGCCGGCCACCTCCATCTCAAAGCCCAGTTCCCGGCACAGGTTCACCAGCAGCGGACAGGTCAGGTCGTTGTAGTTGTCCAGCTCCAGCAGCGGATAGCGGCTGAGGGTGCTGAGGTCGACCTGGGCATCGAGAATGGGGTGCTCGCTGTTGGCCAGGATGTAGAGGTCACCGGTCTCGGAAAACATGTCCCAGTTCAGCCCTTTCCCCTCAAAGCCTTCGTACACCACCATAAAATCGATGTCGCCATTGGCCACTTCAGCGGTGCAGTCGTGGCTGAGGGTGCGAATTTCGAATTTCAGGTTGGGGGCTTCATTGAGGATGTGCTCATTCACCACCTTCTGAACCGCGTAGACAAACTCGTCATAGGCAAGAATGGTGAACTGGCCGCCGGACTCTTCCGGACTGAACACTGAGTGGTGTTGCTCAATCTGCTGGTACTGGTCCACTAGCTTCTTTACCAGCGGGATCAGTTGCTCGGTTTTGTCAGTGGGGATCAGGCCACAACTGCGGCGAACGAACAGCGCGTCTTTGAAGATGTCGCGCAACCCTTTCAGGGTCCGGCTGACGGATGAGGCGGTCATGCCCAGTTCGTTAGCGGCCTGATGGCCCTGGCCATGTTTGTATACCGCCATCAGCACTTTCAGCTGGCTGTAGCTGAGTTGGTCGAGTTTCATTACCGGGTTCCGTGGCGTTCGATTCAATTGAGCAGAATAATGCGCAAAGACTGTCGAACACACTCAAACACAGATCACACTATTGCCCGGGTAAAAGAAACAACTCCTTAAAATTTTGAAGGCACCCCTAACTTTCGCGTCGCGAAATTTATAACTTGAGACAATGAAAATGTACACGTGATCCAGCTCACTTCGCAGTACCACAACAAATGTGACAACGCTTTGCCATTATCTCCAATTCGAAATTTTTTGTTTCCCAGTTATGCATAACTGAATGGAACTCAGATTCCAATTCAATAAGAAAACGCATAGGGTGAAGTAATATTTTTCATTTCACCTTTCGTTATGCAATATACAAAAAAGCCCGGAACTCAGTCCGGGCTTTTTTTGAAACGATTTGTGCGAGCAAGGTGATTAGAAATCGCCACCGTAGTAAATCACCGGCTTGCCGCTGCGATGCAACTCTGCATGCAACTGAATCGACACCTCACCGTCAATGGTGCGGGCAACAATGTAACCCTGTACGTCGGTTTGCTCGTTGTGGTTAACGCAGCTGGCACCCACCAGTTCACCAATGTAACCGGCGTCGTTAACGCGACGGTGCAACTGCCCCATCAGGTGGCAGTCCGGCGAGGCAATGTTGCCGGCGCCACTGATGCCCTTAATGCTGGCCTCGACGCTGTAGTCCTGTGCGCCGAGGTGCTCAAACGCCAGCATCTGACGGTCCGCCACCACTTCGCCAGGCAGGATCAGTTCACGCTCCGGCTGGGCCCGCAGCCAGGTGCCACCAAATTGACTGTTCACGGTGTATTCCGCGATCACGCCCCACTGGGCGCGCATCAGTCGCTCCCAATCGATGGCATCACCCTCTTTGGTGAGGTAACGGATGCTCGCTTCCTGTGGCGCCTGATTCAGGTTGGTGGGCAACAGTTCGGTGACGAAGGCCTCTTCCCGCACGTGCTGGCCGTCAACAAAGCGCAGGACAAACTCAGTGCCATCGGCAGAGGGGATCATCAACGCGGGGCCAAGCATCGCCAGATCCGGCGCCACCCAATCCCCCTCCACATCTTCGATGGGATGACCCGGTACCGCCTCAATCGGGTTGTCCTTGTCCGGCTCAATCGGGGATTCCGGAGCCGGCATGATCGGATGTTCCGGTTCGGGGTACTGAGGGTCATCACTGCTGCATCCCATCAGGGCCAAGGCAGCAAAAGCGGGAAGCGCGAATTTCAGGGCGGTCATAACGATACTCCGGTCAAAGGAAATGGGGTATCGAGGCCCACTCCATTCGGCCCCGTGTTTGATCGGCGCACAGTGTGCCTATCCCGGGGTGCGGTTTCGACTTAATTGAAAGTTAAGCCGCCGGGAAAAAGGCCCAAAAAAAACCGCCCCAAGGGGCGGCTTCTTCAGGATGACGTACTCAGTCCGCTTTCTTAACGAACTGGGACTTCAGGCCCATCGGACCAATGCCCGGTACCTTGCAGTCGATATCGTGGTCACCGTCCACCAGGCGGATGTTTTTCACCTTGGTGCCCACCTTAACCACGGTGGAGGAACCTTTGACCTTGAGGTCTTTGATCACGGTGACGGTATCGCCGTCCTGCAGGACGTTGCCGACCGCATCGCGAACCACTTTTACGTCCTCGTCATCGGCGTCGCCCGCCGCATCCTTAGACCACTCGTGGGCGCACTCCGGGCAGACGAACATGGTGCCGTCTTCGTAGGTGTACTCGGAGTTGCATTTGGGGCAGTTTGGCAAGCCACTCATGTTGATACCTTTCTATTCATCCCAGCCCACCGCGGGCCGGGAAAAAAATGAGGCGGGATAATGCCAGAGCCCCGCCGTTCTGTCTGTGATCCAGAACACGTCAGGCCGGACTCTGCTACCTGCCCCACAGTTTAGGCGTTATCTCCGTTCTCCCGGTAGGGGCGGCCGTAGTAGCTGTCCAGCAACAGCTGCTTCAGTTCACTGATCAACGGGAAGCGCGGGTTGGCGCCGGTACACTGGTCGTCAAACGCTTCGATGGCCAGCTCATCCAGGCGGGCCAGGAACTCCGCTTCCGGCACCCCGGCGGCCTGAATCGACTCGGGAATGTCCAACTCCGCCTTCAGCGCGTCGATGGCCGCCACTAGGCGTTCCACCTTTTCGGCGTTGTCACTGCCGCCCAGTCCCAGATGGTCTGCAATCTCACCGTAACGACACAGTGCGGTAGGCCGGTCGTACTGGCTGAACGCCGCCTGCTTGGTGGGCACATCGGTGGCGTTGTAGCGGATGACGTTGCTGATCAGCAGGGCGTTGGCCAGGCCGTGGGCCAGATGGAATTCCGAGCCCAGCTTGTGAGCCATGGAGTGGCAGATGCCGAGAAACGCGTTGGCAAAGGCGATGCCGGCGATGGTGGCGGCATTGTGCACCTTCTCTTTGGCCTTCGGCGCAGCGGCGCCCTTGTGGTAGCTCTCGGGCAGATGGGCAAACAACAACTTCAGCGCCTGCAGCGCCTGGCCATCGCTGTACTCGTTGGCGAGCACGGAGACGTAGGCTTCCAGCGCGTGGGTGACCGCATCAATGCCGCCAAATGCGGTCAGTGACGCGGGCATGTTCATCACCAGATCCGGGTCCACAATCGCCATATTGGGCGTCAGCTCATAGTCCGCCAGTGGATACTTCTGGCCAGTGCTGTCGTCGGTCACCACCGCAAAGGGGGTGACTTCCGAACCGGTGCCGGAGGTGGTGGGGATGGCAACGAACTCGGCCTTCTGGCCCAGTTTTGGGAACTGGAAGATGCGCTTGCGGATGTCCATAAAGCGCAGAGCCAGGTCATGGAACTGAGTCTCCGGGTATTCGTACAGCACCCACATGATCTTGGCCGCATCCATTGGTGAGCCGCCGCCCAGCGCAATCAGCACGTCCGGCTGGAAGCTCTGGCACAGCGCCGCCCCCTTGCGCACGATGGCCAGAGTCGGGTCCGCTTCCACTTCGAAGAACACCTCGGTTTCCAGGCCCATGCCCTTGAGGATCTCCAGCACCCGATCACAGTAGCCGTTGTTGAACAGGTAGTGGTCAGTGACGATCAGCGCCCGGGATTTGCCTTTCAGTTCCTCCAGCGCAATGGGCAGCGCGCCGCGACGGAAATAGATCTTTTCAGGGAGTCGATGCCACAACATATTTTCCGCCCGCTTGGCCACGGTTTTGGTGTTGATCAGGTGTTTGGGGCCCACGTTCTCGGAGATGGAGTTGCCGCCCCAGGAGCCGCAGCCCAGGGTCAGGGAGGGCGCCAGTTTAAAGTTGTAGAGATCGCCGATGCCGCCCTGCGACGCCGGGGTGTTGATCAGGATGCGGGCGGTCTTCATGCGCTGGCCAAAGGTCAGCACCCTCTCCTTCTGCAGGTCCTGGTCACAGTAGAGTACCGAGGTGTGGCCGATGCCCCCCAGCGCCACCAGCGCCTCGGCTTTAACTACCGCGTCCTCGAAATCGGATGCCCGGTAGAGGCCCAGAACCGGCGACAGTTTCTCGTGGGCAAAGGGCTCTTCCAGCCCGGTGCTGCTCACTTCGCCAATCAGGATTTTGGTGCTCTTAGGTACAGTGATGTCGGCCATCCCGGCAATCTTCCACGCCGGTTGGCCAACGATGTCGGCGTTGAGGTGGCCGTCGTTCAGGATCACCGACTTAAGGCGCTCACACTCTTCGGCACTCAGTACGTAGGAGCCAGTACTGGCAAAGCGTTCGCGCACCTGGTCGTACACGCTGTCCACCACCACAACCGCCTGTTCGGAGGCGCAGATCACCCCATTATCAAAGGTTTTCGACAACTGGATGGAGGCCACCGCCTGCTTGATGTCCGCCGAATCGTCGATCACCACCGGGGTGTTACCGGCCCCCACGCCAATGGCGGGCTTGCCGGAGGAGTAAGCCGCCTTGACCATGCCGGGGCCACCGGTGGCCAGGATCAGGGCGATGTCGTCGTGGCGCATCAGGGCATTGGAGGCGGCGACGGAAGGTTCAGCCACCCAGCCAACAATGTCCTTCGGCGCCCCGGCTTTGACGGCCGCTTCCAGCACAATGCGGGCCGCTTCACAGGTCGAACGCTTGGCGCGGGGGTGGGGAGAGAAGATGATGCCGTTGCGGGTTTTAAGGCAGATAAGGGCTTTAAAGATGGCAGTGGAGGTGGGGTTGGTGGTGGGCACGATGCCGCAAACGATGCCAACCGGTTCGGCGATGGTCATGGTGCCGAACGCCTCGTCTTCACTGAGTACACCGCAGGTCTTTTCATCGCGGTATTTGTTGTAGATGTATTCGGAGGCAAAGTGGTTCTTGATCACCTTATCTTCCGCCACCCCCATTCCGGTCTCTTCGGCGGCCATCATGGCCAGGGGAATGCGCGCGTCTGCGGCGGCCAATGAGGCGGCTCGGAAGATGGCGTCCACCTGCTCCTGACTGTAACTGGCAAAGGCCTCCTGGGCCGCTTTTACCCGCGCCACCAGGGCGTCCAGCTCGGTGTGTTCACTCATATTAGGGCGTTGCTCCGCTCTTGTTCAGGCCCGGTTGAGTATAGTGGCCAACCGGTGCTGCGATCGTCCTGTTTGCGACCGCTTCATCATATGGACTGCCTCGGTTGAGGCGCCTTCATCATGCCCTATCGATCACGAGTTCTCAGCCTTTTCGATCACAAAGTTGCCCCTGATGCTCTACATCGGCATTACTGAATTCGTTTCATTTACGCCACAGGTCACAGCCTGCCGTCCTTGTTGGGATGGAATCAGCAAAGTGTGCGGCATCACCCACTCAGAGTGGCGGCCATTGCCTACCCTGAGGCTTTCCCCCAACAGGAGCCCCCATGATCCAGTTCCAGGCCATCGGCCACGCCGAAACCCCCTACTCCGACATCGCCAACATGCCCATTCAGGGCGCAGGGTTGACCGACAACCAGGGTCAGCTGGTGATCACGCCGCAATACGCAGAAGGACTGGATGACCTGCATGAGTTTTCCCATATCTATGTGCTGTTCCATCTGCACCGCAGCCAGCCGGGCGCGCTCAAGGTGACCCCCTTTCTCGATACCGTTGAACGCGGCATCTTCGCCACCCGCTCCCCCAAACGTCCGAATCCGATCGGCCTGAGCATCGTGGCGATCGATCGCATCGTCGATAACGTCATTCATGTGCGCGGCATCGACCTGCTCGACGGCACCCCCATCATTGACGTCAAACCCTATATCCAGGCGTTCGACAACATCCCGGCCACCCGGGATGGCTGGTATGAGCGCGGCATGAAACCCACTGAGACCCTCTCTGACCGCCGTTTTGGCTGAGCGTCAGAGCGACCGGATGGTGTGGATCAGCCACTGGATGGACGGCTCATCGGAGTTGGCCCGGCGCCAATAGAGCCGCACCGGCAGCGGCTCACAGGGAAATGGCAGGGGCAGGACTTTCAGCCCCAGCAATCCAGCCAGGGTATTGGCGTAGGTGGCGGGCATGGTCAGCAACAGTGACGTGCTGGCCACCACCGAAGCCGCAGCAAAATAGGTATGGCAGTGCAGCCGCACCACCCGGCGGCTGCCAACGCCCTGCATCCGCTGCTCAACAAAGGCGCGCTCTCTGGGCTCCAGGGTCACCAGAACATGCTCTGCCGCCACATAATCGGCCTCGCTTAACGCCCCACTCGCAAAGGCCGGATGGGACGGCCCCACCATCACCACCAACGGTTCGGCCCGAAACGCCGCACTGGAGATCGCCTCGCTGACCGGCAGTTCCATATCCACCACCAGGTCCAGCTCGCCGGATTTCAGCTTCTCCTCCAGCTCACTGCCGCGCACGCGGGCACTGGTAAAGCGCAGGCCAGAGCCCAGTTCGTCCAGCCTCGACATCAGGGGCGGCAGCAGCATCGCTTCAAGAATGTCGCGAAAGCCAAGGTGAAACTCCAAACCGGCGCTGGCCGGGTCAAATTCACCGGGCTGCACCCGGCACTGGGCCAGAGTGGAGAGGGCCAACTGCACCTGGGGGATCATGGCGCGACCATGGGGCGTCAGCACCAGGTTGCGGCCCTGCTTAACAAACAGCGGATCGCCCAGTTGGCTGCGCAACCGCCCCAATGCGTGGGAAACCGCCGATTGGGTCAGGTGCAGCTGCCGTGCGGCGGCGGCAGTGGAGCCGCTCTCTGCCACCGCGACAAAGATGCGGAACAGGTTGAGGTCGATGCGCTGGGGCGCCAACTCATGAATATCCATCATTGCTTTCACTGAAAAACAGTCATTGGATTCTTAGGTTAAAGCGGATTAGGGTGTGATCCAAGTCACACACGGCAGACCGAACCCGGACGGGAGATCCGCATGCTTGATAAGAACATCCAACAATGGCTCAACGCCTACGGTGTCAGCCACCAGAACCCCATCAATAAAACCATCCACTGGATCTGCGTGCCGATCATTATGTGGACGGTACTGGCGCTGCTGTGGGAGGTGCATCTGCCGGGCCAGCCGCTGTTGAATCTGGCTCTGGTACTGATTGTCATCAGCCTGCTGTTCTACTGGCGTCTGTCCCGCAATCTGGCCATCGGCATGGTCGGGGTCACTGCCTCCATGGTCGGCATCATCCTGTGGCATCAGGCAACTCTGGCCATCCCCCTGTGGCAGAGTGCCCTGACGCTGTTTGTGGTGGCGTGGATCTTCCAGTTCATCGGCCACAAGATTGAGGGCAAGAAGCCCAGCTTCTTCGAGGACATCCAGTTCCTGCTGATCGGCCCCATCTGGCTGCTCAGTTTTATCTATCGCAAGCTGGGCATCCCCTACCGCCCCGCCGCCCAAGCCTGACCACTGACTGCTGCAAAAGCCGCCAACAGGGCGGCTTTTAGTGATCATGGTGCTGGAAAGCCTGCCTGCTCGCAGGCACAATCGAGTCCTTATCAGACGTCGGGCCAGTGCCCAAGATGACTCGGAGCGCCCTATGCAATTCACCTTTCATAACCCCACCCAGATCCAGTTTGGCCGCGGCCAGATTGCCAGCGTCGCTCGCCTGATCCCCCGGGACGCCAAGGTACTGGTGCTGTACGGTGGCGGCTCCATTAAGGCCAATGGCGTATACGACCAGGTGGCCGAGGCCCTGAAGGCACACCAGTGGGCCGAGTTTGCCGGCATCGAGCCCAATCCGACGGTAGAGACGCTGGATAAAGCGGTGGCCCGGGTTAAGGACGAGGGGTTTGATTTCCTGCTCGCCGTGGGCGGCGGCTCGGTGGTGGATGGCACCAAGTACGTGGCAGCGGCGGCCTGTTACGAGGGCTATGGCTGGGACATTCTCAGCGGCAAGCATAAGGTGCGCCAGGCCCTACCTCTGGGCGCCATTCTGACCCTGCCAGCCACCGGCTCCGAGTCCAACGCCGCCGCGGTGATCAGCCGCACCGCTACCGCCGAAAAGCGCTCTTTCCTGGCCCCCGCGGTGTTTCCGGTGTTTGCCGTGCTCGACCCGGATACCATGAGTTCCCTGCCCGACCGGCAACTGGCCAACGGCCTGGTGGACGCCTTTGTGCACATCTGCGAGCAGTACCTGACGGTTCCCACCGGTGCCATGGTGCAGGATGGCTTTGCCGAGGCCCTGCTGCGCAATCTGGTGGTGCTGGCTGGCCAGTTTGACCAGCGTCGTACCCTGGAGTGGCGGGAGAACCTGATGTGGACCGCCAACCAGGCGCTGAACGGCCTGATTGGGGTGGGCGTCCCCCACGACTGGGCCACCCACGCCATTGGCCACGAATTTACCGCGCTGTATGGTCTCGACCATGCTCAGACCCTGGCTCTGGTGCACCCGGCCCTGCTGCGGGTCTGCCTGGCCCAGAAGGAGGCCAAGCTGACCCAGATGGGTCGCAATGTGTTTGGCCTGGAGGGCGATGGCATCGCCAACCGCACCATCGACATCATCGAAAACCTGTTCCGCAGCGTTGGGGTCGGCACCCGCCTGGGGGATTACCAGCTCGATAAGAACGACGTGCTGCTGCAGGTGCTGACCGCCCTGGAGGGCCACGGCATGACCCGCCTGGGCCATCAGCGTGATGTCGACCTGCACACCGTCGACGCCATCATCCGCAAAGCGGAGTAAGCCTCAGCAGCCACAAAAAAACGCCCCCATATCGGGGGCGTTTTTTATCGGCGGTGTCCGTGCATTAACGGAACAACACCTGCTCTCGGGAGCACCATTTGACGCAGAACGCCAACAACAAGGCCGCCAGCAGGGTATTGCTGGCCATGATCGGCATCAGCTGCCAGTAGTCAAAGGTGCCCTTAAGCAGCGCCTTGCTGGCGAGGGTCACGTTCACCAGCGGGATCCAGGCCAGCGTGCTGGTCAGGGTAATACCGGGAAACAGCGCCACCATGGCGGGCAGGATGGCCACGAAGTTGAGCGGCGCCACATAGTTCTGCCCCTCTTTGTAGGTGCGGGCGTAAAACGACACCGCCAGCAGCAACGCCGCAAAGAACATGGCGATGGGCAACAGCAGCAGCAGGATCAACACCAGGTCCATCATCCCGATGGTGCTGATCGCCTCCACCAGCATCTCGATGGCAAACACCTGTCCCAGCACCAGCGACCAGACCACACCGCTGGCCATGGTCAGCAGTGCCACGGTCAGGCTGCAGATGGCGATCACCATAAACTTGGCCATCACCACCGTGGTCTTACTGACCGGCGCCATCAACAGTGTCTCCAGAGTGCCGCGCTCCTTCTCTCCGGCGCCCAGGTCCAGCGCCGGCAGCAGCGCCCCCATCAGGCACAACAGCAGCAGGGCGTAGGGCAGGAAGCCACCGACCTTTTCGCCGATAAACTCGCGCTGGTCGGCCACGCCAACCTGCTCCAGCTCCACCGCCTGTTTCAGTACCTGTACCTGAGATTCAGTGAGGTTCCAGGCGTTACGGTGCTCGGTTTGCCACTGCTCAAACAGCGGCTGCAGCGCCTGATGGATGCGATCGAACTGGCCCACATCATCGGCCTGGTTGTAGTACAACTGCCACTGGCTGACTTCCGAAGCGGTGGCACTGAAATCGTCAGGCACCACCAGCACAAACTCCAGAACCCCCTCATTGATGGCGGCGTCGAACTGCTCACGGTTGGACACCTGCACCTGATCATCCCAGACCAGTCGCTCGCCATTGGTGAGAGCTTCGGCGATCTCGCCACGCCACGGCTCGGGGGCCACCAGCTGGAAACGCAAGTCCGACTCATAAACCTGCTTAACGCTGGACGCGCCCACATAGATGGCGCCACCCATCAGCGCCGGTAACAGCACGGTGGGGAACAACACAACAAACCACAGGGTTTTCTTGTCGCGCAGCACCTCGCGCATCTCTTTAAGCCATATCAGCGCAATCATCGATTCCCTCCTCGAGTGCGGCGTCCTGGCCTGATTGACTCAGCGCCATAAAGCGGTGGCGGATAGCGGTGGTATCGCGGCCACCGGCAAACGCTTCCAGCGGACCATCGAAACGGGTGTGGCCCTGCACGATCACCGACAAACGGTCACACAGCAGGCTGACCTCCTCCAGATGGTGGGTGGAGAAGATCACCGGCAGGCCGGCATCACGCTGCATCTTGATAAAGTCGATCACGGTTTCTGTGGACATGATGTCCAGCCCGGTGGTGGGCTCATCAAAGATGATGACCGACGGGCGATGGATGACGGCACGGGCAATATTGGCGCGCTGCTTCATCCCCGACGAGAGGTCCATCAGGCGACGATGTCGGAACAGCCCGAGGTCGAGCTGCTCACACAGCTCCTCCACCCGCGCCATGCTGTCGCGCTTATCCAGGCCGTACAGCCGGGCAAAATAGAGCAGGTTTTCCTGCACCGACAGACGCTCATAGAGGCCGGTGGTGGCCGAGATAAAGCCGATTTTCCGGCGCACACTGTCGCCATTGCGGTGCAGGTCTTCCCCCTCCACCAGAATACTGCCGCCATCCGGCTTCAGTACCCCGGACAGTAACCGCAAGGTGGTGGTTTTGCCGGCACCATTGGGGCCCACCAGCCCCACAACCTGACCGGGTTCGCAGGTCAGGTGGACGGACTCAACGGAGTGGAAAAACCGCCCGCGTTGACGGGGATCCGGCTCCCCCTCCTGCTCGGCGGCTTCTTTGGGATTGTGGATGGCAAAGCGCTTGCTTAAGCCACGAATCTCAATCATGGTCGATCTTCCTGTTCGGCCAAATTCTCAGGGGCACAAAGCTAGCAGGTCGAACCGATTAAAAGTATATAAAAATCGTAAAAAGCCATTTACCATGCTGAAATGTCTCAGGAAATAGGATGTCCTTTCATGTCAGCACTCACTTTCCCTCAAGCCCTTTGGCAATCCCTGTGGCAGCCCCTGCCCATCTATCAGGAGTTAAAAACTCGTAAAGGCCTGTCCTGGATCCCCTTTGTGCTGATTATGGTGGCGTTCTGTCTGGTGCAGACCCTCTACTTCAACAACGTGGACTGGGCCTGGTATCAGTCCCAGATGCTGGAACCCACTCTCCAGTCCATGCCATCCAAAGACCGCGCCACGGTGCTGGCGGAGATGACCATGGGCCGAATGCTGACGGCACAGCTGTCGATTGGCCTCCTCGGTATGCTGGTGGCCAATGCGCTGATGGCGTTCTACCTGGCCAAGATGACCCTGGTGGACGATGACAATGTTCAGGGGTTCGGGGATTGGTTCGGGCTGACCTGGTGGTGCAACCTGGTGGTGCTGGTGCCCAGCCTGGTGGCGCTGGTGTGGGTGTTGTTCAGCAGCGGTGAAATCAGCCCCGGTGCCATGTCACCACTGAGTCTGAACCGGGTGCTGGACCTGCCGGTGGGGCATGCGGGTATGGGATTGGCGGAGGCCCTTTCGCTGGTACTGCCGTGGAAGATCTGGCTGTACTACTCAGGGATCCGCGCCTGGACCCGGATTGCCCAGGGCCAGGCGCTGTTGATTGCGGCCCTGCCCGCTGTCGTGGTCTACGGGTGCTGGGGCCTGTTTCTGCTGTTCTGAGGGCTCAGTCCAGGTTCACCATCACCGGCGCAATGGCCGGGCCGGCGTCTTTCGGATGGGTGTTCACCATCGCACTGACGGTATAGCGGCCCGGATTCAGGCGTGACAGGGCGTTTCCGGAGACCCGCGCCTTCACGATGCGGGTTTCGTTCGGGGCCAGGGTTAACTTGCCCAGCGCCTGAGTGAACATCATCTCCTGGGAATAACGCCACACCACCTCTTTGCCCTTGCTGAGCATAAAGTCCGCCAGCATGCCGGAGGCGATGGTGTACTGAACCGACGAACTGCTGGTGTTGGTCAGCACCAACGCAATCTCGCCCCCCACTGAGCGGGACCAACGCTCTGCCACTTCCAGTGTTGCCTGCACCGCTTGCTCCTCCGAACTCCGGTAAACCGCGCCATTGGCCGGTTTCAGTTGGCCGCCGACCACGCTCGGGGCCGGGGCAGTGTTGGCCGCTGCGGTCGGTGCCGCGCTGGCGCTGGACTCGGCACAACCCGCCAGGCCGGTCAGTAACAGGGCGGCGGTTGCCGCCATCAGCTTCGCTTGCATCAGAAATTCCCCAGTCGTTCAAACAGTTTGTCTTTCAGTTTCTCTTCCAGCTTGTCCTTCTCCTGGTCCAGCTTGCCCTTCAGCAGCGCATCGGTATCCAGGCCATAGGAGAGGTTGGTAATCGGGCCGGAGATGGACAGTGGGATTGGGATCTCCTTGAGCTCATCCAGCCCTTTGCCACCCTGCCCTTCCAGGCTGCCCACCAGCGCCACCACCAACTGGTAATCCAGGGTTTGTGGCTCAATCGCCACCTTACCATCCCCTTCAATGCGCAGCAGTGGAGACGCGATTTTCAGGCCCGGAGTGCCCAGGGTGCCGTCTTCAATCACCAGTTGGGTGTGGAAGTTAGAGAAGTCGGTTTTCTGTTCCGCCACCTCCGCTTTGAAGTCCCCTTTCAGCTTGGCTTCGGCTTCGCGGATCATCTGCGCCACGTTGACGCCATACACCGCCCCATCCTCCAGTGCCAGGGCACCGGTGGCGGTCAGGTTGTTCAGTGCTTTTCCGGTCAGCCCCTGTCCTTTGCCTTTCAGCGAGAATTCGCCGGTGCCGGCCAGCAGATCGGTATCCGCCAACGCTTTCAGCATAGGCTGGATGGAGAGGTGCTCGATGCGTTGATCAAAGCTGTAGCGCGCCGGAGTGGCAGTACCGTCCAGACTCGCCTTGGCGGTCAGTTGGCCGCCGAAGGCTTTACCACTGGCGTTTTCCAGGGTCAGCACACCAGCGTTAAGGCGCAGCTTCAGGGCCAGGTCTTCCGCTTCGATGCCGCGGGCTTTCAGCGCGCCCAGGTGCAGGTCCGCATCCAGATCCAGCAGTTTCATGGCGCTCAGGTCCGGCTCCTCCTGCGGCGCGGGGGCCGATTCAGGTGCCGGTTCCGACTTGTCCGTCCCCTTGTCCGCAATGTCCGCGGGCAGCCAGGGGTCGAGATTCAGCGCATTGCCTTTGGCCGTCAGTTGGAAGGCTGGACGCACCCCGGCCAGGTTGGCCTGGGCTTCCCCGTTGAGGATAAAGTCCGCCAGCTTGAACTCCAGGTTGGTCACCACAAACTGCTGCTCGGCCAGATTCAGGTCTGCGTCCCAGGCCAGCGACAACGCCAGAGGTTGTGCGCCAATCGCACTGCCCTTGGCCTCCAGTTGCTGGCGCCAGTCATCGATCTGGAACCGGCTGAAATCGGCAGACACTGTCAACATCGCTTCTGCCTGAGTGGAAACGGCCAAATCGCCATCCCCTACTTCAACCTGCAGACGCAGTGGCGCGGCGCGTTCCGGTTCAATGCGGGCCAATTCCAGTTGTTTGATGGCCAGAGTCTGATCCGCACCGGCGGCGCGGTTGTCGTTGTGGATGGTCAGGTCATTCACCGCAAGGTGACCAAGGACCCAGCGCTTGGGCGCCGCCGCACTGCTGTCCGTTGCCGGGGCCGCCTCACTGGGCTTGGCAGCGCCTTCACCGCCCAACCCGGTCAGGCTTGAGCGCCCGTCCGCCAGAGTCACCAGCTCCAGGTGCACCCCGGAAACCGCCAGCTCTTCGACCTGCAGCTCGCGCTTCAGCAGCGGCAGCAGTGCCACCCCGACCGACGCCTGCTCAACGCTCAACAGCGGCGGCAGTTGCTCACCGGGCAGGTTACCCAGCTGCACCTGGGCCAGTTCCAGCCCCAGTGTGGGGTAAACCGACCAGCCAATATCACCGCCAATCACCAGCTCACGTCCCGTCGCCTGCTTAACCTTATCGGCGATGGGGCCCTTAAAACTGTTGAGATCGAAGAAGAACGCCAGATACAGCGTCAGTACGACTACCACGGTCAGCAGACCCAGCAGTAACCATTTAATCACTTTCATCGTGTTCGATTTCCTGTCCAGTATTAAGGCAGTGGCAACGCATGGGGTGCCACCAGCACCCCGTTGTCATCCGCATAAAGATAATCGCCGGGCTGGATACGTATCCCGTCGATCTCAACCACCACGTCCCGGTCGCCCAGGCCGCGTTTTTCCGTTTTCATCGGCACGGCACCCAGTGCCTGAACCCCCAAATCCAGGGTTGCCAGCGTCGCGACATCACGCACATAGCCAAACACCACGATGCCGCTCCAGCCGTTGGCCACCGCTTTCTCGGCCAGCATATCGCCGAGCAGCGCACGACGGGCCAGGCCGCCACCATCAATCAGCAACACTCTGCCCTGCCCCGGCTCCGCCACCGCTTCCCGTACCAACGAATTGTCCTCGGGACAGCGCAGCGTCACCACCGGACCGTGGAAGATCCGTTTGCCGCCAAACTGGCGAAAAATGGGAGGAAACAGACGCACCACATCCGGGTGGGCGTCGCACAGGTCCGGCAGCAGATCCAACATCATAACACTCCTGAAATGATTGATTTGGTGATAAAAACGTTACTGAGGCTCATCCTGACTGATCTAACATTAACCCCGCAAGCGTAAGCACTATGGATAGAGACGAAGTTGAGCTGACGGGGTGCGTTATGACGATGCCGAAAGTGGGAGTAAGTGCCTGTATTGTAGGCCAGGAAGTGCGATTCGACGGTGGACACAAACGGTCCGGTTTCGTCGATGGTCCTCTGAAAAACATCTTTGATATGAAGCCGTTGTGCCCTGAGATGGGCATGGGCCTTGGGACGCCCCGCCCCACTATCCGCCTGCGGGAGATTGGTGAAAGCGTTCGTCTGATGGACGATAAAAATCACATCGACCACACCGATGCCATGCAGGCCTTTAATGAGCGAACTCTGCCCAACCTGGCTGGCCTTTCCGGCTACATCGTTTGTGCCAAGTCGCCCAGCTGCGGTATGGAGCGGGTCCGGGTCATGAACGAACAACAGAACGGCGCGCGCCACAACGGCCGTGGCTTGTTTACCGCCGCCCTGATGGAAGCCTACCCGCTGCTGCCGGTAGAGGAGGATGGCCGGCTCAATGACATCCCGCTGCGGGAAAACTTCATTACTCGCGTGTTTGTCTACCACGCCTATCAGGAACTGGTGGCCAGCGAGCCGGGCGAACACCAACTGCTCGCCTTCCACCGCCGCCACAAGCTGCTGCTGATGGCCCACAACCAGGCCACCTACCGGGAGCTGGGCCGCTACATCGCCATCAGCCGTGAGCGCCCGATGGCGGAGCGCCTGGCCTACTACGGTGAGCGCATGATGCACGCACTGGCCAAACCGGCCAGCCGTCGCAACCACACCAATGTTCTGCAACACATTGGTGGCTACTTTAAGCGCGAACTGGACACCACAGAGCGACAGCACCTGCATGAGACCATCCTCGCCTATCACGACGGGCAACTGCCTCTGATGGCGCCGATCACCCTGCTGCAGAGCCTGCTGAAGCGCTATCCCAAACCCTACATTGAGGAGCAGCATTATCTGCAGCCTCACCCGCAGCACCTGGCGCTGCGCTATCACCTGTGAGGCCCCATGCAACTGGTATGGTTCCGTGACGACCTGAGGGTGCATGACCACCCGGCACTCTTCGCCGCTGCCCAGAGGGGTGAGCCGGTGGTAGCGCTCTATATTGCCTCGCCGCAGCAGTGGCAGTTGCACGACTGCGGTCCACGCAAAGCGCAATGGCACTACGCCAATGTGCAGGCATTGCGTGAAGCGCTGGCGGGGTTGGGCATCCCCCTGACGGTGTGGCGGTGCGAGCACTTTGACGACATCCCAGCCCGCCTTGGTGCGCTGTGCAACGAGGCCGGTATCGGCGCCGTACACTGCCATCATGGCCTGGGCGTCAACGAACGCGCGCTGGAGCAGAAACTGGCAGACCAACTGCCGGTCCCGCTGCACCGCTACGCCGACGCCAACCTGGTGGATTACAGCGCCATCACCACCGGCCAGGGTGGCTTGTACCAGGTGTTTACGCCCTTTGCCCGCCGCTGCCGTCAATGGATGGCTCCGCCGCAGCCGCTGCCAGCGCCCGAACCTCAGGCCGCCCAACCGCCGCTCCAGGCCGATGATGCGTGGTCTGAGACCGTCGATCTTCTGTGGCCCGCCGGAGAGCAGGCTGCCGCCCGGACTCTGGCACGGTTCTGCCAGCAGCGTCTCAGCGCCTATCACGATGACCGTGACTGGCCTGCCAAAGCGGGCACCTCTGCCCTCTCTCCCTACTTTGCCGCCGGGGTACTCTCACCCCGACAAGCCGCCCACGCGCTGAGTCAGCAGGCTGACGGAGAGGGTGCCCAAAGCTGGCTGAATGAGCTGCTGTGGCGCGAGTTTTACCGCTACCTGCTTTATCATCACGCCCGCCTGTCCAGGCATGATGCGCTGTTCCCGGCCAAGGAGGCACGGTGGGAAGCCAATGATGAGTGGTTGCGCCGTTGGCAACAGGGGCGCACCGGCTTTCCGTTGGTGGATGCGGGCATGCGGCAGCTCAACGCCACCGGCTGGATGCACAACCGGGTGCGGATGCTGTGCGCCAGCTTCCTGGTGAAGGATCTGCACATCGATTGGCGCCTCGGCGAGGCGTACTTTATGCAACAGCTGGTGGATGGCGATCTGGCCAGCAACAATGGTGGCTGGCAGTGGGCGGCGGGATGCGGTGCCGATGCGGCGCCCTACTTCCGCAGTTTCAGCCCTTACCGGCAGAGTGAACGCTTCGACCCGGACGGTGACTACATCCGCCAATGGGTGCCGGAGCTGGCGGAAGTCCCTGCGCGGCAGTTGCACAAAGGCGGCCCCTTCCTGCTGGCCCCGGATTATCCGGCGCCGATGGTCGACCACAAAGCGCAGACCGCCCGCTTTACCGCTCAGTTCAAACAACAGATGGAGGAGACCCGCCATGCTTCATAGGATCCCGGAAGGCCCGGTAGAAGCGTTTGCCCGGGTATGGCAAACCCTGGGGCGGGACCACCTCGATCAGGTGGATACCCTGTACCACCCGGACGTGGTGTTCGCCGATCCCAGTGGTGAACTGCATGGTCGCGACCGCTTTAAAGCCCACCTGGCAACGCTGTACCAGAACGTTGATGAGTGTCACTTCGAGCTGGGCGTTCCCATCGGCACGCCGCCCCACTGGGCCCAGCCCTGGGTGATGACCCTGCGCCACCCCAAGTTGGCAGGCGGTAAACCGGTGCGGGTTGAAGGCATCAGTGAGCTACGCTGTCAGGAGGGCTTGATTACCCACCATCGCGACTACTTTGATATGGGTCAGATGCTGTATGAGCAAGTGCCGGTACTGGGTCCGGCGACCCGCTGGCTGAAAGCGAGAATGTCACCATGAACCGCCGTCTGATTGCGGTGCTGGTGCTGTTCGACATCAACTGGGCACTGGCGGTGTTCGGCCAGCAGGATACGCTGCTGTGGCAAGCCCTCACGACCGTTGCCATGGTGGCCTGTGCCCGCGGTTGGCGCCTGGGTGGATTGGCGATTGCCGCCATCGGTATGGCGTTTGACGGCCTGCTGATACAGCAGCAAGTGCTGAGCCTCACCGGCAGTCCGGTGGCAATGCCCATCCATCTGGCCTTGTTGTGGGTGGGATTCGGCCTGACCCTGGCCGCTTGCCACCAGCGGCTGCCGCGTTCCCCCTGGGCGCTGGCGCTGGTTGGTGGCGTCATCGGCGCGTTGGGTTATTTTCTCGGGGTCCAGTTTGGGGCCCTGCAGTTGGCACCCACCACGGCATTGGGTGTCATCATTATCGGTGTTGGCTGGGCCGCGCTGTTTCCATTATGCCGGGCGCTGTTCACCACCGTATCGCCCATTGCCCACGGGAGGTAAGCCATGAACGTGTTCTCATCCAAAGACCTGCTGCTGTCAAAGTGGACCAGCAATGCCCACTTTCACGATGAAACGCACTTTGTGGTCACTGGCACCCTGACCGATTCCCAGGGAGAGGTGACAAAGGTGGTGCTTCAGGGCGTACACAACGGCCGGGAGTTTGAGTTGGCGCGCGAATCACTGGAAGATTCCGACCTGTGGCGCATGGGTTGGCGCTAATAAAGCGTTGCGCATCAAATAAACTGCTTTATGATACTTGACCTATATTCAGGCAGGAAGCCAACTACAATTAGAGTCATGGAAGACCAAGTACCTCATTTCTTATTGAAAAAGAGAGCCCTGACTCTATGAGCAATGCCCAGCTGGAAGCCGCTTTTCGATCCGCGTTAGTTGAACTGGAACAAGAAAAACCAAGCAAGGCGGGTGAATTGAACTCTGCCACCCGGTCTAAATCGCAGATGCGCGCGTTTCTGAACGAGCTGGCATGGTCGGACAAGCAGCTCGAAACCTTCAAGGAAGTGATTGACGAGATGCTGAATGAGCGCCGTGAGGCCGCCAAGAAGCAGGAGCAAGTGCAGACCTACAAAGCCAAGTTGATCAACCTGGCCAAGGATCTGGACATGAGTTACCAGGAGTTGCTGGTGACCATGGTCGACCTCGACAGTCGCCGTTAATTTCCCAGCCGCGTTCAGCCGAGCGCGGTTTCTCTTTATTAGGCCTCTCCCCCGGCCTCATATTGATGTAAATAAAAAATGAACCACAACTCTGCTTTTCGGATCGAACACGATCTGCTGGGCGATGCCCAGGTACCCCACACCGCCTACTACGGCATTCAGACTCAGCGCGCCAAGGAAAACTTTAATATTACCGGCGTGGCGATCAGCCATTTCCCGCAGTTGGTGAATGCCCTGGCCATGGTAAAAATGGCCGCGGCCAAAGCCAACCTGGAAGTTGGCGTCCTGAGCCAGCACCACCACGATGCCATCGTGGCGGCCTGTCAGGAGATCATCGAAGGCCAATGGCACGACCAGTTTATCGTTGACCTGATTCAAGGGGGCGCCGGCACCTCCACCAACATGAACGCCAACGAGGTGATCGCCAACCGCGGCCTCGAGATCCTCGGCTACGCCAAGGGCAACTACGCCCAGCTGCACCCCAACAACCACGTCAACCTGGCCCAGTCCACCAACGACGCCTACCCGACTGCGGTGCGTCTGGCGGTGATCTTCGCCAGCCAGCCGCTGATCGACGCCATCACCGACCTGGTGGAAGCGTTGCAGCGCAAGGGTGACGAGTTTGATGACGTGCTCAAGATGGGCCGTACCCAGATGCAGGATGCGGTGCCGATGACACTGGGTCAGGAGTTCCGCGCCTTTGCTCACACCCTCGCTGAAGACATCGACCGCCTGCGCGAAGCGGCCAAGCTGCTGGCCGAAGTGAACCTCGGCGGCACCGCCATCGGTACCGGCATTAACGCCCATCCGGATTACGCTGACGCCGCCATCCGTCACCTGACCGACATCGCCAAAGTGGAGATGAAGAGCGCCAGTGACAAGGTGGAAGCCACCGTGGATATGGGCGCGTTTGTGCTCTACTCCGGCATCCTGCGCCGCATCGCGGTGAAGCTGTCCAAGATCTGTAACGACCTGCGCCTGCTCTCCAGTGGCCCGCGCTGCGGCTTTAACGAGATCAACCTGCCGGCGATGCAGCCCGGTTCCTCCATCATGCCCGGCAAGGTCAACCCGGTGATCCCGGAAGCGGTTAACCAAACCGCGTTCCAGGTGATTGGTAATGACCTGGCCGTGACCATGGCCGCTGAGGCGGGTCAGCTGCAGCTGAACGCCATGGAGCCGCTGATCACCTACAACCTGCTGAACTCCACCAAGATGCTGAGCGACGCCATGGCGATGCTGACCACCCGCTGCGTAGTGGGCATCACCGCCAACAAGGACCACTGTCAGCAGCTGGTGAACAACAGTCTGGCTCTGGCCACTCTGCTCAACCCCTACATTGGCTACGAGAACACCACCCGTCTGGCCAAGACTGCCCTGCAAACCGGTCAGGGCATCGTCGAGCTGGTGCTGGAAGAGGGCCTGCTGACCCAGGAACAGCTGGACCGCCTGCTGGACCCCGAAGTGATGCTGAAACCCTCCATCGCCCAGCTTGGCTGATGGCCTCAGTGCACAACACAAAAAGCCCGCTGTAATAGCGGGCTTTTTTTGGTTCATCACAGATTCACAGGCACCGTCCGTAGGCGATAAGCCCACGTTATCTGCAGTGCGATCCATCTGGCCGATGAAGCGCCGTTTGCATTGGTCCAACTAAGAGGGCCGGTGATAGCGGAATCCCGCATTGCCGCTGAGCTTGGCGTGATACATCGCGCTATCAGAAAAGGTGATCAGCGCTTCAGCGGTGGCGGCATCGTCCGGGGCAATGGCAATGCCCACACTGGCGGACAGGGGCACGATGGCACCGTTGTAGGTCATGGGTTTGATAAAGCTGCGGTGCATCTTGCTCAGCACACGGTCGACGTCCGACACCGCCTTAATGTGTTTCAACAGGACGATAAACTCGTCACCGCCGATGCGATAAACCACGTCGGTGTCCCGGACGCTGGCCTGCAGGCGACAGGCGGTTTCACACAGCAAGGCATCACCATAATCGTGACCTTTGCTGTCGTTCAGGCTTTTAAGTCCATTGACGTCAATAAAGAGCAACGCCAGTTTGTCCTGCTTCAGTTGCTCCAGCGCCGTTTCGAGATCCTCCCGCAGCGCCAGTCGATTCTTCAAACCGGTCAGCTCATCGTGATGGGCCTTAAACTCCAGCACCCGCTCACGCTGGTTCACCCGATAGCTGAGGTCCACAAAGGCATCCATCAGCAGGCTGATCTCATCGTTTGACTGCAACTCCGCCTGACTGACGACCTTGCCGTCTTTGATCTTCTCAACGCTGTTCAACAACACCGACAGGCGCGAGAACAGGCTGTTGCGCAGAAAGAAAAAGGTGAATAGCGCCAGACAGATAAAGAACACGAACTCGGCGTAGATCAGGGTCTTAATCTCCACCCGGTACTGGTTGAATTCGCCCTGATGCAGCGCCAACTGTTCCCGCTCGTGGCTGGCAAAGCGGCGCATCTGGCGGCGAATGTCGTCCATAAAGTATTTGCCCTGATTTAACGACATCACCTTCATGGCGATGGTCTGCTCACCGGCAGCATTGAGCTCGATAGTGGCCTTCAGCTCCTGCAGCTGGAGGGCTATGCTGCGGTCAATCTGCCGCAATAGCGCCTGCTGCTGTGGATCCTTTGCGGTGAGGAAACTCAGCCGATTCTGTTTGGTGGAGATGGCGCTCAGGGCTCGATGGTAGGGAGCCAGGTAGGCCGCATTCGCGGTGAGCAGGTAGCCACGCTGGCCGGTTTCCGCATCAACAAGGTGCCCCAACAGGCGTTCCGATTCGAGAATCACCTCATGGGTATGGGCCACCCTACGCCGCTTCTCCTCGCCTTGCTGATCCAGCGCGAAGATAAAGTAGGTGTTGGCAATTGCTGCGGTGAGCAAAAACGAAAATAAGATGGTGACCTTGGCCCTCACCTTCATTGACCACCTCCATATGGTCTGATCGCAGCGCTTCTGCGCTGGTATGGTCCCCCGTTACGGCCTTGGGTCCGCTCTAAACCTTAGTCACAACAGCGGCCATATCAACTCGATCTGTCGGGAAATTTTCCGGCCAGAGCAGCCAGAGCCACTTACTGATGCAAGCTACCGCCTTCCGGCGAGGTGAAGGCAGGGATGCCGACGGGAGGGATCCCACAGGGGGCGAACCGGAACCAATGCAACGCATCGCAGTTCGGTGAGGTAGAGACAAGGATGCCGACAGGAGGGATCCCACAGGGATGGGTTGTGGTACCTCGCTATCACGAAACACTGAACCGTCCGCGCTCCAAGCACAAAAAGCCCGTCCCTTTCGGAACAGGCTTCTTGTAAAGATGGCGGCGCGGGCGAAAGTGACCGTTGCGCAGCAACGCAGTACTTGAGCGCGAGGCAGGGATGCCGAGCGGAGGGGTGCACCAGGGATGGGTTGTGGTACGTCCCTATCACGCAACACTGAACCGTCCGCGCTCCAAGCACAAAGAAGCCTGTCCCCTTCGGGACAGGCTTCTTGTAAAGATGGCGGAGTGGGCGAAAGTGACCGTTGCGCAGCAACGCAGTACTTGAGCGCGAGGCAGGGATGCCGAGCGGAAGGGGGCACCAAGGATGGGTTGTGGTACCTCGCTATCACGAAACACTGAACCGTCCGCGCTCCAAGCACAAAAAAGCCTGTCCCTTTCGGGACAGGCTTCTTGTAAAGATGGCGGCGTGGGCGAAAGTGACCGTTGCGCAGCAACGCAGTACTTGAGCGCGAGGCAGGGATGCCGAGCGGAGGGGTGCACCAGGGATGGGTTGTGGTACGTCCCTATCACGCAACACTGAACCGTCCGCGCTCCAAGCACAAAGAAGCCTGTCCCCTTCGGGACAGGCTTCTTGTAAAGATGGCGGAGTGGGCGAAAGTGACCGTTGCGCAGCAACGCAGTACTTGAGCGCGAGGCAGGGATACCGAGCGGAGGGGGGCACCAGGGATGGGTTGTGGTACCTCGCTATCACGAAACACTGAACCGTCCGCGCTCCAAGCACAAAAAAGCCTGTCCCTTTCGGGACAGGCTTCTCGTAAAGATGGCGGCGTGGGCGAAAGTGACCGTTGCGCAGCAACGCAGTACTTGAGCGCGAGGCAGGGATGCCGAGCGGAGGGGGGCACCAGGGATGGGTTGTGGTACCTCCCTATCACGCAACACTGAACCGTCCGCGCTCCAAGCACAAAAAAGCCTGTCCCTTTCGGGACAGGCTTCTTGTAAAGATGGCGGAGTGGGCGAAAGTGACCGTTGCGCAGCAACGCAGTACTTGAGCGCGAGGCAGGGATGCCGAGCGGAGGGGGGCACCAGGGATGGGTTGTGGTACCTCGCTATCACGCAACACTGAACCGTCCGCGCTCCAAGCACAAAAAAGCCTGTCCCTTTCGGGACAGGCTTCTCGTAAAGATGGCGGAGTGGACGGGACTCGAACCCGCGACCCCCGGCGTGACAGGCCGGTATTCTAACCAACTGAACTACCACTCCGCACTAAACTGGTTTAGACAGCTCATCGGGATGCGATTCCGATGCCCTGTTGCTCCTAAGAGCGCAAATTAATGGCGGAGTGGACGGGACTCGAACCCGCGACCCCCGGCGTGACAGGCCGGTATTCTAACCAACTGAACTACCACTCCGCACTAAACTGGTTTAGACAGCTCACCGGGTTGCGATTCCGATGCCCTGTTGCTCCTAAGAGCGCAAATTAATGGCGGAGTGGACGGGACTCAACGCGCCGAGCTTCGGCCGCGACCCCGCAGCGCTTGCGCTGCTCTCGCCTGACTCCCGAAATCATCAGAAGTCGCAAATTAATGGCGGAGTGGACGGGACTCGAACCCGCGACCCCCGGCGTGACAGGCCGGTATTCTAACCAACTGAACTACCACTCCGCACCAAACTGGTTTAGACAGCTCACCGGGTTGCGATTCCGATGCCCTGTTGCTCCGAGGAGCATAAATTAATGGCGGAGTGGACGGGACTCAACGCGCCGAGCTTCGGCCGCGACCCCGCAGCGCTTGCGCTGCTCTCGCCTGACTCCCGAAAACATCAGAAGTCGCAAATTAATGGCGGAGTGGACGGGACTCGAACCCGCGACCCCCGGCGTGACAGGCCGGTATTCTAACCAACTGAACTACCACTCCGCGCTATCGCCCCCGTTGCCCTTGGCCCCGAGAACGAGGCGCATATTACGGACGGGGCCTGATAGCGTCAACCGATTTTTATAAAAACATGGTCTGAATAGACAAAGTTTCGCCAAACCCCTAAAAAGGCAATTGTTATCGCTGGGTTCCGGCCCCGTCGTCCGGGCTAAACTGGGTCAGGTCAACCTGATCCGGCGTCAGTTCCTGAGGCTCGATCGGCATCGCCATCAACTCCTGATAGAGGCGCTGACGTTTACGCCAGACAATCAGGATGGCAGCCCCCACCACCAGCAGAAGAATATTGACCGCCCCCACCGTCCAGATCACCCGGGTTCGGGCACTGGCTTCGCGCTCCTGGGCTTCGCGCAGGGCAATGGCGGCCATCTCCTCTGCGGAGAGCGGCGGCGGCGGTGGCGGAGCGACGTAGAACGCCAGCTCCGGCAACGACAGGAAAAACTCGACCCCGTCGTAGCGGGTGCCAGCGGCCTCCCCCTCAATGCGGTAGTTGCCATAGGCACTGACCATGGGCAGCGGCATCTGCTGCACCGGCTCAGTCGGTGTTATCGACAGCTGATAGCGACTCTGGTCCGGGGTTTCAATGGCGAGGTCCAGATGAAGGTTCTCCGGCGTCACGTCCGGCTCGAGGGTAATGGTCAGTTCAGAGTGGTTGGTTTCGCCGCTGGGCAGTTCCACCAGAGCGATGCGCACCGGTTGCGGGAGAATCTCGATCTCCCCGGTCAGTTCACGGTGGAACACCTCATTACTGACCGCCATCTTGTAGCGATAGAGGCCCGCCGGGTAGTTGAAGTCGAGATTGGAGGTGAAGATGCCATCGTGGGGCACCTCATCCAGACCTTTGCCACCGTCGTGGTAGGCGCCGATCATAAAGGGGCCGGCGCCGAAGTTTTCATCGCCGGGGCGATTGGCGCTGCGGATGCTCATGCTCCAGTCCAGCTGAGCCTCAAAGTCACGCATGACGATGCGATCGTCATCTCCCAGCAGCTCTGCGGTCAGCTTTACCCGCTCACCGCGATAGACCCGCTCCGGCAACGGGTCATGGCGCAGCGCCACTTCACTCATCAGCCGCAGTTCAGAGCCATCCACCACCTCCCCAACCAGCTGCCACGGGCCGGGAGTGGGGTTGTTGATGCGGATAAGGTCGCTGCTTTGGGTGGCGTTCCAGGTGACGCTGTCAGGGTGACGGTGGGCATACCATTTGCTGCCATCCGGCTTCACCACGACCACGGGGGCACTGCCCGGCGCGCGCTGAGCCAGGATGGTGATCTGGTCAATCGCGTGGTCGATGCGAAAGCGGTTATCCAGTAACTCGGTGGTTTGCGGGGTCAGCTCCGCCTGAGCGCTAAACGCGAACAGAGCCAACCATCCGGTCAATCCAAACGCCCTGATAAGGCGAGACATCGGTCGTTCAGTGGCGCAGCCAAATGGCATCTGAAACCAGCTCCATGCGCTTAGTGTGGTTGTCCAGTTCATCGGCCGTAGCGAGCACGACTTTAGTGCGACGACGATCTTCGGGCAGGCGGATAATGCCGCCGGCATCCCCGTCACCGGAGCCAAAGTTCATCTTCACCTGGCCACCGGTCATGTAGAGGAACACGTCCGCCAGGATCTCGGCATCCAACAATGCGCCGTGAAGGGTACGATGGGAGTTGTCGATGCCGTAGAAACGACACAAGGCATCCAGGTTGAGGTTGCCCTGGATCTCGCCGCGGTTTTTCTTCTCCCGGGCCAGTTGCAGGGTGTCCACCAGGCTGCAGTGGTCTTCTAGCTTGCCAAAACGGCCCAGCATCTCGAACTCGTAGTCGATAAAGCCGATATCGAAGTTCGCGTTGTGTGCGATCAGCTCTGCGCCGCGAATGAACTCGAAAAACTCTTCGGCGATCTCCCCAAAACGGGGCTTACCGACCAGAAACTCATCGGTGATGCCGTGCACCTGAATCGCCTCTTCATCCACCGGGCGGTCCGGCTGGATGTAGACGTGATAGGTGCGGCCGGTGGGCTTACGATTGATCAGTTCAACGCAGCCAATCTCAATCAGCTTGTGGCCAAGGTAGTGAGGGCCGGCGCCCTGATTCATACCAGTGGTTTCGGTATCGAACACGATCTGTCGCAGATCAGCAGCTTGAGTCATAGTTTTTCCGACAAGACAAATGGGTATACTGTCCGGCTTTCGCGGCCAGTAGGGTCGCTTTGCTGGTTATGGTAGCAAGGGCATGGCAGAGAAAAAACGCGTAACGCTTTACACCGATGGCAGTTGCCTGGGCAATCCCGGCCCCGGCGGGTACGGCATTGTCCTTATCTACAAGCGTCATCGCAAGGAAGTTGGTTACGGATACCAGCACACCACCAACAACCGGATGGAGATGATGGCCGCCCTCCAGGGCCTGGCGTTGCTGACCGAACCCTGCCAAGTGTCGCTGTACACCGACAGCCAGTACCTGCGCCAGGGCATAACCCAGTGGATCCACGGCTGGAAGCGCAACGGTTGGAAAACCGCCGCCAAAGAGCCGGTGAAAAATGTCGACCTTTGGCAGGCACTGGATGCACAGGTGGCCCGTCACGAGATTGACTGGCACTGGGTGAAAGGCCACGCCGGTGACCCGAACAACGAACGTTGCGATGAACTGGCCCGCACCGCGGCCGGGGGGGACAAGCTGTTGCCGGACAGCGGCTTTAAAAGCTGAATCGCTCCCCTACCCTTTGGTGGTGTCGCTGCGCTGACGCGCGGCCACCTGGGGCTTGCTCTCCCGTCCCACCGCTTCACGCACCGGCTGGCCCACCAGAGGACGGCGCAGGTGCCAACGCTGACGCGCCGGCGTCAACGGCGCTTCCATCTTACGCGCCACAATGAGGTACACACTGCCGAACCCGGGGGCCAGATCCGCCAGCCAGCGCTGAGCGGTTGGGAACTTCTCCGGCGACCACAGCATCGTGTGGTGGGCCAAACTCTCGTGACTCAACACCCGATAGCCCAGCAGGCTGAGCCAGTCGTGAACCCGGCCAGGGGTAAATAAACGCCCTGACCAGGGAAATTGGTGGTGATGCTTCGGCCACAGGTAACCGAAGGCCAGCGGGCTGAGCACACTGAACCCCACCAAAACCAGGTGACCACCGGAGATCAGCACCCGGTCCAGCTCCCGCAACAGGGCGTGGGGGTCTTGTTGAAATTCGAGACAGAACGGCACCAGCGCGGCATCGATACTGGCGTTTTGCAGTGGCAGGCGGGTCAGCTCAGCGCGCACCGAACCCCGCTGCGGGGCCAGCCCGAACTGATGCGGCACCGGGCACAGCCGGGTGGGCAGCGTGTCGGCCAGCGGGCCGAGCTTCAGCAGGTGATAACCGAAGATGCGCGGCCACCACTCGTCGAGGCCGGATTCCACCTGCTCTTTTAACCAGTCCCCGTAAGGCAGCGCCTGCCAGCTTGGCGGCGGCTCAATGGGGGATTCGCTGTACGCGGGACGCAGCATTACACCTATCCGTTGCCCTTTTTGCCTAGCCTAGCCAGTTGACCCCAACCCAGCAACCGCCTTTTGGTTGATTTCGCTCTGAGGTAACCTAGCCGGTCACTATCCTCTACTCTTATGGGAACGCGTTGTGATGATGATCACCCCAATTGCAGCACTTAATGACAATTACATCTGGTGTTTACATCGTGACAATGCGGCCTGGGTGGTGGACCCCGGCAGCGCCGACGCCGTTCTGGCGCACCTGGAGCAGCAGCAACTGCAGCTGCGCGGCATCCTCATCACCCATCATCATTGGGATCATACCGACGGCATTGAAACGTTAAGGAACGCGTTTGCAGCCATCCCCGTCATCGGGCCGGATAACCCGGTTATCCAGGGCCTGACCCAGCGTGTTCAGCACGGCCAACAGGTCGAACTGGACGGATTGGGGGTGACGGCGGAGGTTATCGCCCTGCCCGGACACACCCTCGATCACCTGGGTTACTGCGTCGACAATGCGGTGTTCTGTGGCGACACCCTGTTCAGCGGCGGCTGTGGCCGCCTGTTTGAGGGCACCGCCGCCCAGATGCACAGCTCATTGTCGCAGCTGGCCGCTTTGCCAGCGGACACCCGGGTGTTCTGCACCCATGAGTACACTCTGGCCAATCTGGCGTTTGCCAGTGCCGTCGAGCCAGACAACGAGGCGCTGTTGGAATATCGGCGCTGGTGCGAGGCGCAGCGCGCGGCAGGGCTGCCGACACTGCCTAGCACCATTGGCCAGGAGCGGGCCATCAATCCTTTCCTGCGGGTCGATACCGCCGCAGTCAAGGCCGCCCTGAGCCAACGAGAGGGCACAGAATCCGATAGTGTGGCGCGCTTTGCAGCCCTGCGTCACTGGAAAGACAAGTTCTGACAAAACGGGTACACTGTGCGCCTTTTTGTGCCGACTGAAAGGGATCCTTCGGTCTGAGAATTGGCTAATTAGAGCGATTGACCAATGAAAAAAACACTGCCTGCCCTGGCCATAGCCTTGATGCTGACCGGCTGTCAGAGTCTGAATCTGGCCAGCCAGCCTGAATCAAACCAGCCGGAGCAGGATGCCGCCAAGGCCAGCCCGGCACCGGACGCTGCCGTTGCAGCGAAACCGGCAGAGCCCGCCCTGCCCCCGCCGCCCACCGATGTGTGGGAGCGGATCCGCTCGCAGATGGCGATGGACGTCCCGGACAACGCCCGGGTTGAACGCTTCCGCAAGTGGTATCTGAACAACCCCAATCACCTCAACATCATCTCTCAGCGCGCTGCGCCGTTCATGTATCTGATTGTTGAGGAGATTGAGAAGCGCGACCTGCCTATCGAGCTGGCCCTGCTGCCGATCGTGGAAAGCTCCTTCGACGTGTTCGCTTACTCCCACGGTGCCGCCGCCGGGATCTGGCAGTTCACCGCGCCGATGGGCCGCCACTTTGGCCTGGAGCAGAACTGGTGGTACGACGGCCGTCGCGATGTGTACGCCTCCACCGTCGCCGCCATGGACATGATGGAGTACCTGCACGACAAGCTGCATAACGACTGGTACTACGCACTGGCCGCCTACAACACCGGCGAAGGCCGGGTATTCCGTGCCATCCGCAACAATAAGAAAGCGGGTAAGCCGACCGACTACTTCGCCCTGAATCTGCCCAGCGAGACCGAGCGCTACGTGCCGCAGCTGCTGGCACTGGCCGACGTGATCAAGAACGCGGACGAGTACGGCATCAAACTGAATCCGATCCCGAATGAGCCGGCGCTGAAGCTGGTGGACGCGGGCTCCCAGATTGATCTCTCCTTCGCTGCGGATCTGGCGGACATGTCCGTGGGCGAATTGCATAAGCTCAACCCCGGATACAACCGTTGGTCCACCGCGCCGGATGGCCCGCACACCCTGCTGCTGCCGGTTGAAAAAGCCGATGGCTTTATCGTGGCCCTGGCGGACACCGATTCCGCCAAGCGGGTTAACTGGGTGCGCTATACCGTGAAACCGGGTGACTCTTTGGGCGTTATCGCGCAGAAGTACCACACCCGTGTTGGCGTGATTCAGTCGGTCAACAAGCTGGATGGCAACCTGATCCGCGTGGGCCAGGCCCTGCTGATCCCAGTGGCGGCCAAGGATCCGGAAGACTACGAGTTCAGCGCTGATCAGCGTCTGGCCCGCCAGCAGTCCAGCAAACGTGCAGACTACAAGACGGAGCACACCGTGCGCTCCGGTGAGTCCCTGTGGACCATCGCCCGCGCCAACAACGTCACCGTGGCTCAACTGGCCAGCTGGAACGGCATGGCACCGAGCGATACCCTGCGCCCCGGACGCAAGTTGGTAATTTGGGTAAACCGCGTGAGCGAAACCCAGACCAAGAGCTCGGTGATGCGCCAGATCACCTACACCGTGCGCAGCGGTGACTCTCTGGCCCGCATCGGCCAGCGTTTCAACGTGACGGTGAAAGACCTGGTGCGCTGGAACCAACTGCAGGGCCAGAAGTACCTGCAACCGGGCCAACGCCTCAAGCTCTACGTTGACGTGACCCGGGTGTGATACCCAGACACGAAAAAAGCGGCCTTAGGGCCGCTTTTTTTGTCTCTCAAATCGGGGACCGCCCGGGCTGTCTGCGCTGCGAATCGCCGCTCGCCCGTGGGCTCAGCGCCAGCCGGTCAGCAGCAACACCGGCACCAGCGGCAGCAGGGTCGACAGCACCACCGCCAGCGGCATCAGCCGGAACAGCGGCCAGCCCTTGCGGCCAAACATGGCGATGATGTTCAGGCCGATGATCAGCACCGTGCTGACCCCGACGATGCTGACAAACTGGGTCACCACCAGAAACTGCTCTATCGTTGGCATCTGGAACAGCCAGCCCTCTTCCGCCAGGCCAATCATCGCCATATCCCGGTTCACCAGATTTTTCACCACCCAGTGATAGGCCAGCGCCTGCGTGTATTCCGGGCTGAACCCCAGGGCGGTAAAGAAGCGCTCGGGCAACCACACCAGCCGGTTCACACTGACGCTGTCGAGGGGGTAGCGTTGCAGCAGCGACTCCATCACCGAGATCACCAGAGTCATGTTCACCACCAACTTGCTGCCGCCGGACAGAAACGCGAGGCAACGGGTTCTAAAAGGGGTGTCGTTATCCGGACGCAGCAGCAGATTGTCCTGACGTCCGCCCCCCATCAGCGGCAGCATCATCAGGGTCATCAGCGCGGTCAACAACAGGTTGGCCAGCAGCAACTGGTACAGCGGATAGCCCACTGCGGAGAGCGCCAGGCTGGAAAGGCCACCCGCACTGGAGAGCGCAATGGTCAACAACGCCAACCGCTGGCCGCGGGTGAACTGATCGATGCGGCTCTGCACCAGCATCAGCAGCTTGCTGCAACCGAACAGCACCACAAACAGGCCGGTACTGAGGCTGAAGGGCAGCCTGACCGCCCCACCCCGTTGCAGGTGCTTGTACAGTGACCGCTCCAGCAGGTGCAGCACCAGCGCCAACATCAGGCACAGCAACAGGATGCGCGGTGCCACATCACAGAGGAATCGCTGGGTAATCGCCAGTTCCGGATACGCCGCCCAAACCTCTGCTGGCACCCACTGCACCAGAAACAGCACCACCACCAACGCCCCAACCTGGAAAACCGGGCTGGCGGGCCAAGCAAAATGTGGAAGGCGAGTGCGTGAGGTAAACATAGGGACCAAAGCAAAACAAAGGGATGGCAACTTTACACCAGTGGCTTTTACAAAACCGTGCGCCCGTGCACTTCTGTTCGACTGTCAGTCAGACCCACTCGCAAGAAACGCAATTCAAAAAGCCGAAGAGGGCAATTGATTATTCGAGTCGATTGTTCCCGTTCGATTTAAACGCTTTCAACTATACCTAAGCGGTACCCATTCGTGAGGAGCACACCATGCGTTTACTCTCTTGCTCGGTCGCCGTGACCGCAACGTTGTTAGCCGGACTGTCGGGCTCGGCGCTCGGCAACGCCGATATGGCCAAGTCCAACCAGTTCTGGTGGCCGGAACAACTCGACCTGACCCCACTGCGTCAGCATCAGTCCGGATCCAGCCCGCTGGACGATGACTTTCACTACGCCGAAGCCTTCAGCCAGCTGGATCTGGCCGCCGTCAAACAGGACATCGCCAAGGTTATGACCACCTCGGTGGATTGGTGGCCCGCGGATTACGGCCACTATGGCCCGTTCTTTATCCGCATGGCGTGGCACAGTGCCGGCACCTATCGGGTGGCCGATGGCCGGGGAGGCGCCGGTGGCGGCCAACAGCGGTTTGAACCCCTCAACAGCTGGCCCGATAACGCCAACCTGGATAAAGCCCGACGCCTGCTGTGGCCGGTCAAACAGAAATACGGCCGCAGTCTGTCCTGGGCCGACCTGATGGTGCTGACCGGTAACGTGGCGCTGGAGTCGATGGGCTTTGCCACTTTCGGCTTCGCCGGTGGACGTGAAGATGACTGGGAAGCCGACAAGGTGTATTGGGGTCCGGAAACCCAATGGCTGGATGACAAACGCTACAGCGGTGACCGCCAACTGGAGAACCCGCTGGCCGCGGTACAGATGGGATTGATCTACGTGAACCCCGAAGGGCCCAACGGCAACCCGGATCCTCTCGCTGCGGCGGGCGACATCCGCGAAACCTTTGGCCGGATGGCGATGAACGATGAGGAAACCGTGGCGCTGATCGCCGGTGGCCACACCTTTGGTAAAGCCCACGGTGCCCGCAGCCCCGAGGATTGCGTCGGCCCCGAGCCTGCCGCCGCCGGCATTGAAGAGCAGGGCTTTGGCTGGACCAACAAGTGCGGCTCCGGCAATGGAGAGGACACCATTACCAGTGGTCTGGAGGGGGCCTGGTCGGTGACTCCGACTCAGTGGAGCAGCCAGTATCTCGACAACCTGTTTGCCTTCGAGTGGGTGCAAACCAAGAGTCCGGCAGGCGCGGTGCAGTGGATCCCCGATGACCCCAACGCCGCCAATCTGGTGCCGGACGCGTTCGACAGCAACAAGCGCCATGCTCCGATCATGTTCACCACCGATCTGGCGCTGAAGTTCGACCCCGCCTACCGGGAGATTTCAATGCGCTTCCAGAAAGACCCGGAAGCGTTCCAGCAAGCCTTTGCCAAGGCCTGGTTTAAGCTGACCCATCGGGATCTCGGCCCTCGCGCCCGTTACCTGGGCGCCGAAGTGCCCGAAACCATCCTCATCTGGCAGGACCCTATCCCCAAGGTGGAGCATGACCTGATCAGCGAAGCCAACGCCACCGCCCTGAAGCAACGGGTGCTGGAGTCCGGCTTGACCGTACCGATGCTGGTGCGTACCGCCTGGGCCTCCGCGTCCACCTTCCGGGGAACCGACATGCGGGGTGGTGCCAACGGTGCACGACTGCGCCTGTCACCGCAAAAGGATTGGCCGGTCAACCGTCCGGAAGAGTTGGCTCAGGTGCTGGCCACATTGGAGGGGATCCGTTCCTCGTTTAACGAGCAGAACACTGAAACGCCCATCTCCCTGGCTGACCTGATTGTGCTGGCGGGTAACGCAGCGGTTGAGAAAGCGGCCAAGGACGCCGGTTATGAACTCACCGTGCCGTTCCGGCCGGGCCGGGCCGATGCCTCAGCCGACCAAACCGACGAGATCTCCTTTGCCTTCCTGGAGCCGAGCGCTGATGGTTTCCGCAACTACTATGGCGACGATGCGCGACTGCCCCCCACTGCCGCCCTGGTGGACAAGGCCAGCCTGCTGACCCTGAGCGCCCCGGAAATGTCGGTACTGGTGGCGGGCATGCGCAGCATGGACGCCAATAGCGATGGCAGCCGCCATGGTGTACTCACCGACGCCCCCGGCACCCTGTCCAACGACTTCTTCGTCAATCTGCTGGACATGGACACCCGCTGGCAGAAAGCGGGCGAGGCGTTGTACGAGGGAGTGGACCGCAGCAGCGGTAAGGTGAAATGGACCGCCACCCCGGTGGACCTGGTGTTTGGCTCCAACTCCGAATTGCGGGCACTGGCGGAGTTCTACGCCGCCGACGACGCCAAAGCCCAGTTTGTTGAGGACTTTGGCCGGGCCTGGCATAAGGTGATGACGCTGGACCGATTTGACGCGCCCCGCATCAAAACCGAGCGCAACACCACCAACCTGACGGTGTCCACCGAATGACACCCGACGCGCCGTGAGCAACCCCAAACGCCCCGTAACGGGGCGTTTTTATTGGTGGCGCGTTTGTTGAAAACGCATCGGTTGAAAACGTTAGCGCCGCGATTCCTGAATTTTCAGGGCCTGGGCGTGGCTGCAATCACGCAGCAGCTCATACACCTGGTTGGCCCGCTCCACCCCCAGCACAAAGGGGTGTGCTTCGCCCACTTCGCGTTGCGCCAGCATCGGCAGGCGTTCGGCGGTGACATCCCGGGTCGGGTGGTTGGAGAGAAAAACGTCTGCCCCGGCGGTGATGGCAATCTGGCGGAAGCGCTCCGCGTTCTCGGAGTACTGCATCAACTGCGACTCGATCGGGCCGAAGTTCAGGCCCGTTCCCCCCCACAACGACGCGATGTGTGTGGTGCCGTTGTCCTGTACCGGAAACACCAAAGACAGGGTGCCATCGGAGTGGCCGGGCGTGACATACAGCGCAATGGTGGTGTCACCCAGGGTGAGGGTATCGCCATCGTTGACCGACACATCCCGCTGCGGCGGCTTGCCCCAGCGCGGATTGGTGACCGGCAGCACCGGCTGCTCCAGATAGCGCCACTCTGCCTCGCTCATCACCACCTTTGGCTGGTAGTGCTTCACCAGATACTCCTGGCCGCCGTAGTGGTCGCCATGCCCATGGGTCACCAGCAGGATCTTAATGTCATTGGGGTCCAGCCCCAGAGTGCGCAGCCCCGCCTCAATATAGGCTTCCGCTTCGCCGTTGTTGTGGAGCGCGTCGATCAGGATCAGTCCTTCAGAGGTTTGCAAAACCCAACTGGCGACGGAGCCGGTGCCCACGTAGTAAAGGTTATCGAACACCTGGGTGGGGGCGATATCGCGACGCTGGCGCTTTTCCCGCTTCGGGCGGGACGTACCATCCGCGCCACTTTTCGGGCGCTGCCCGGCCACTTTCAGTGGCTTGCTCAGGTCACAGATATTGGCCATGCCACTGAACGTATCCGCGTGCAGCAGGCCTCGCTCGGCCATCTGCTGGGCATTGAGTGCGGGCTCTGCCTGCGCCGGGGCCAGGGTCAGTGCGGCCAAGATCGGAGTCAGCAGCCAGGGACGGGTCATCTTCATCATCATGTTCATGGTCCGGTTCAGAATTCGGTGTTAACGGCCAGCCAGTAGCGGCGGCCATCGGCCACGTAGCCGTAGTTGTCGTAGTCGATGGCTTTGTCGGTCAGGTTGTAGATGCCGAGCATCAGCTTTACCCGGGACGTGACCTGCCAGTCGCCACCGATATCGAGCACACCATAGGAGGGCGCCACAATGGCCCGACGGGAGTCATTTACCGGCTGGCTCTCTTCACCACGGAAGTTAACGCGGCCCCAGGCCCCCAGGGTTTCGGTGGGGCGCCACTGCAGATTGGTGCTGAACACATGACGGGGGATCTGGGTCAGTGGGCGCCCTTCAAACTCGCCGGAGCGCTGCTCAGACTCAGTAAAGGTGTAAGAGGCACTCAGGCTGAGGTTGTCCAACAGGTCAACCGCCAGCGCGGCCTCGGCGCCGTAGATCACCGCTTCGTCGATATTGATGTTCTGACGGGCATCGGGATCGCCGCCGCAACGCTCGGCGTCGCACGACACCAGTGTGACCTTGTCTTCGAAGTCGTTGTGGAACAGGGTGACGCTGGATTGCAGACCGCGCTCACCGGCGTACAGCAGGCTGATCTCTTTATTGAGAGAGACCTCAGGCTTCAGTTCCGGATTACCGTAGATGTCGCCACCTGAGCTCACCTGCACCCAGCCCGGCGCCATCTCGCGCAGCTCGGGAGCACGGTAACCGGTGGATACCCCACCCTTCAGCGTCCAAGCATGATTGAGGCTCCAGACCCCATAAATACGGGGACTGACATGCAGATCAAACTGCTCATTGTCATCCACCCGCACGCCGACGGTCAGGGCAAAGTTATCCAGCATCAGCCACTCGTCTTCGGCAAACAGCGACCACTGGTCGTTACTGATCTCGGTCTGTGAACCGTTGATGTTGGTGGAGTGGTCCTCCAGTTCGCTGCGCAGCCAGGTCACCCCGAGGCTCAGGTAATGGGCGTCCAGCGGCAGGGTCCATTGGCTGTTGGCGGTGAAATTGGTGATGGTGATGTCCCGCCCCAGATTCTCAGTGGATTCCTGCTGCAGGTAGCTTTGTCCCATCACACTGTCATAGCGCCCCTCATGGGCCAGCGACCAGCTCTGGTGGCGGTTCTCGGTTTGGCTGCTGTCGTTGCGGTCAGGCAGGGATAACCCGGCGGTGGATTCGCGGGTCTGGTCCTGATGGGCAAACTCCAGGGTAAAGGTGTCCTGCTCAGACGGCGTCAGATAGGCGGAGCCGCGGTAGTTGTTCAGCACCTTGCCGCTGTACCCCCGCTCGATGTCGTCCTCTTTGCGTTCCTGATACGTGCCGTAAAGGCTGGCGCTGAGCAGCCCTTCAATCAGCGGTCCGCTGGCGCGCAGCTGGCCCTGGTAGAGATTGCCGGAGTCGGCGTTCTCCTGCAGCGTGGCTTCCACCCGCAGGTTGCCCTGCCATTGGTCGTAATCCTTGCGGGTGATGATGTTGATCACCCCACCGATGGCGTCAGAGCCATAGAGCGTGGACATCGGGCCACGCACCACTTCGATGCGCTCAATGGCGTCCAGCGGCGGCAGCCAATCCTGTTCAAAGCCACCGCTGCCATTAGGTTGGGATTCACGCCCAGACTGTTTGCGCCCGTCCACCAGGATGGCGGTGTACTGGGCGGGCATACCGCGCAGGCTGATGTCCTGACGGGAGCCGCCCCCGGTGACAACCACGCCGGGCACGTCCTTCAGCACGTCAGTGATGTCCTGATAGGCCCGATTTTCAAACTGTTCACGACCAATCACGGAGATGGTGGCCGGGGCCTGAGTCACATCCTGTTCAAAGCCCGAGGCGGTGACCACCATGGTTTCATTGGGCGGCTCACTGGCAGCAACAACCGGTGTAAACCACAGCGACAAAGCGGAAATGGGAGCAAGAGACAGCTTGTAGGCAGGCATAGTAAAAAACAGTATCGAATTGATTCTTGCGGATGATATTTATTTGCATTTACATCCGCAACGATCTTTACACTTGCTCAGGGCGTGAACATCGCAATAGCGCGAGACCCGTCACACTCCCCTTTACCCTACCGCTTGTTCCAGAGTCAGGCGCCCTGCCCGGCCCAGTGTTGCGGCGTTTCGCCGAAGTAGCGCTTAAACTCCCGGCTGAACTGAGTGGGGCTTTCATAACCCACCATGGCCGCCGCTTGTTTCACCTTCAGTCCGCGATCCTGCAGCAACTCGCGGGCGCGGGTCAGGCGCAGCTTTTTCAGGTACTGAATCGGTGATGACGCCGTCATCTGGCGAAAATTGCGGTGAAAGGTGGAGGGGCTCATGTTGGCCATCGCTGCGAGCTGGTCGATGTCCAGGCTCTGTTGGTAATGCTCATGCATATGCCTCAGGGCACGCTCCAGGCGGGCCAGATGGGTGTTGTGACGAGCCAACGCAAATAACGGGCCGGACTGCTCGCCCTGCAACGCGTGGTAGAGCAGGCTTTGGATCAGTCCCGGCCCCAGTGCCTCAGCCTGCAGCGGGGACGCCAGCGCCTGCGCCAGCCGTACCGCGCTGTCCTGCATACTCTCGCCCAGCGGGCTGACATAGAGGCTGCGCCCCTCCACCATACGGCCCTCGCCCGGCGCCTGCCGGTGCTCCTCAAACAGCCGCACCAATTGGTGTAACACGCCGATGTTGATGTCCACCACCAGCGACAGCATCGGCTCGTCTTCTACCACGGTTTCGCACTCGGCAGGAATGGGCAGGGTCAGCACCAGATAGTTGTCCGGGTTGTACTCAAACACCTGCTCATCCAGATGCACCCGCTTGGTGCCCTGAGCCATGATGATGATGCCCTGGCTGTAGCAGAGCGGTTCCCGCGGACGGGATTCGCTGGCCTTAAAGATCCAGACCCCGGGCAGGGGCGTAGTATTGACGCCCTCACTGTGGGCGAGAGGGGCAAGGGCTTGAGCAAGCGCGTTCATCAGGCCGGACAACTCCACAATTGGTGTATTGGAGCCAGCATAAGGCAAGCCCTCCGCCAATTGCACAAAAAAGTTCACGGTGAGCGTTTTAGGCAAGAGTTTGCCCGTATGTGCCATTTAAACCTGCGCCGCAAACGCTAAGCTGGAGTCAACTCAACGCCCGGAGGCAATCTCATGCAGAACTTTGATTACCGCAACCCCACCCACATCGTCTTTGGCCAGGACCGTCTGGCTGAGCTGGACCAACTGGTGCCCCAGGATGCCAAGGTTCTGGTGCTCTACGGTGGCGGCAGCGTTAAGCGCTTCGGCACCCTCGACAAGGTGCTGGCCGGTCTCGGTAACCGCACCGTGGTGGAGTTTGCCGGTATCGAGCCTAACCCGCAGTTCGACACCCTGATGAAAGCGGTGCACATTGCCCGCGACGAGCAGGTGGATTTTCTGTTGGCCGTTGGCGGTGGCTCAGTCATGGATGGCACCAAGTTCATCGCCGCTGCCGTGCCGTTTGAAGGCGATGAAGCCACCCTGCTGCAGCACGGTTTTGCGCCGCTGCCCATCGACCGCGCCCTGCCGCTGGCCACCGTCGCCACCCTGCCCGCCACCGGTTCCGAGATGAATATGGGCGCCGTGGTGTCCTACCAGGGCGGTAAGTTCCCGGTGATGAGCCCGCTGCTGTTCCCGCAGTTCTCGGTACTGGACCCCAGCCTCACCTTCTCCCTGCCGCCGGTGCAGGTGGCCAATGGTGTGGTGGACGCCTTTGTTCACGTGGTGGAGCAGTACGTCACCTACCCCGCCGATGCCATGGTGCAGGACCGCACCGCGGAGGGGATCCTGAAGTCCCTCATCGAAGTGGGCCCCGTAACTCTGGCGGAACCGGAAAACTACAACGCCCGCGCTAACCTGATGTGGAGCGCCACCTGCGCCCTGAACGGCTTTATCGGTTCCGGCGTACCGCACGATTGGGCCACCCACATGATTGGCCACGAGCTCACCGCCCTGTTTGGCGTTGATCACGCCCAGAGCCTGGCCATCGTGCTGCCCTCCCTGTGGGCCCTGCGCAAGGACAAAAAGCGCGCCAAGCTGCTGCAGTACGCCGAGCGGGTGTGGGACATCACCGAAGGCACTGACGATGAACGCATCGACGCGGCCATCGCCAAAACCCGCGCCTTCTTCGAGTCGCTGGGGGTGAAAACCCGTCTGGCCGATTACGGCATTGGCCGCGACCAGATCGACAGCGTGGTGCAGGCGCTGGAAGCCCACGGCATGGTGGCCCTCTCCGAAACCGGTGACCTGACACTGGACGTCAGCCGCGCCATTCTGGAGCACGCCCACAGCTGATGCCCTGAACCGGCACACCGGCCAACCAAAAGCCCGCAACGAATACCGTGCGGGCTTTTTGAGTTCTTGTGGTGTGGCCCATCCCCAATCGTTTGCTGTCGTGTGCCCTCTCTGCCGGCGTGGGCTGATGAATCACACCGATTTTCTCACCACTTCACTCCCCTTGATGGCGCAGCGCTGTCCCGGCTAGTCAAAATCATCGACGCGTTAAGTCGAACAACCGGCTTTCGCACCGAATCCGTTTTTGAATAGGGGCCGTTGCCCATGGTCACTTTGGGGATTGCATGATAAACAAACCGACGGTTTACGCCTCAGCCTTGCTCGCACTGTTGTCCGTTCTGGCCTACGCCGTGTTGATCTCTGACCCGAGCCAGCCCTCAGCGCGTCCAAAATCCGAAACCTCTGGCACCCCGGCACCGGCCCTTTCCCGTCACCGTGAGCTGCCATCCCAGAGCGACCAAACTCAAGGCCACATTCCACCGCGCCCGGGCAACGACAGCAGTGCCAAAGATGACCGCCCCCCTCTGGGAAGCGCGACGCCTGCCGTCCTCTCATTTGCCAGCGAGATGGCGTTAAACCGGAGCTTCCTCTCTGAACAGGGCGTGGTTTATGAATCCACCATTAAGCAGATCTTCCGGACGGAAACCCTTCAGCACGCCTTTGAGCGCCTCAATCATATGGAGGGCAGCTTGGCGTCGTATCAACGAGAGCAAGCACTCAATGAGGCAATCTTATCGCTGACTGGCATTGCCGACTTTAATGCACTTTGCCGGGGGCTCATCTGCCTTGCAGAGATCACGGTGAATGATGCGCGGGAGACGGAAGGGTTAAAGTCGATTTCCGGTTTTGATGACAATCATACCTTTGACGGCGTCATCACTGACGACAGTGGATTAACCCACTATCGGGCGGTATTTATTAAAACCGAGGATCCATCCACGCTCTCTATTGATCGCTCATAACGACATCGGGCAACCTGGTCTTAGTCATGTCGAAGGTGTGGTTGGAGCCGGAGTCCAGAGCGCGCTGACAAAGACTGACACCCAGCCCAAAGACAAGGAAAGCATCATGGCAAAAGCCCTCGTAACGGCGCTGCTTCTGCTCATTGTCCCATCCGCCATGGCGGCCTCTGCGGACCTCCACGCCTTCGCCCAGCGCTACTTTCAGGCGATGAGCGCCACCCAGGCGCCGGATGCCAGCAAGCAGGACCTGGAAGCCTATCTGGCACTGCTGATGGATGATGTGGGCCACACTCACCTGCCCTGGGAAACCGACGACGCTCGCCTGCCGGATGGCAAAGCCGCCATGCGTGAAGGGATGACGTTCTACCTCGGCGCCCACACCGAATACCAGGCCGAACTGCTCGACGTCTTTGTCTTTAACGATTCCGCCATTGCCATTCGCTACCGGCATCATGCCAAAGGGATTCACCCCCAGAACCAGCAAGCCATTGAGTACACCAGCACCATGATGGAGCTGCTTGAGATGGAAAACGGCAAAGTGGCGGTTATCCGCAAGTATCACGAGTAGCGCACACACTCGGGCAGGCTTTAAGCTCTGGGGCCAGTTACCAGGGCTGTGAGGTTGGTCACATCACACACAGCCCCTCAAAAAACTGGGGCCCAGCGGGCCCGTTCGGTTACGGATTGACCTCATTTTCTTAACACTCGCCTTTTCTCGCCTCCCAATGATGCAAAACTGACAAAGGCACCAACCCAAGTGACTGTAAAATATACCAAATCAAAACACATCATTGCATACGAATGATATCTGTAGACCAAATCACCGCAGCTCAAATATACTGTTTTTCCTGTTTGTAACTTAGGAATACTTTGTGGACCCCCAATCGGATCGAATGTGTAGCCCCCTCTTGCCCTTATCCCCTCAAGAGAGGCTGCAACCATGATTGAGCCCATCCTTACCCTGCTTCTCGGTCTTCTGACTATTCTGGCTATCATCGCCGCCAACGGTTATTTCGTTGCCCAGGAATTCGCCTACATGGCGGTGGACCGTGCACGACTGGCCACCCTGGCCAACTCCGGCGACAAAGCGGCCAAACGCGCCCTCTCCGTGACTAAGCGAACCAGCTTTATGCTGTCCGGTGCCCAGCTGGGCATCACCGTGACCGGTCTGGTGTTGGGTTTCGTGGCCGAGCCTCTGGTGGGGCAGTCGATGGGGGTTCTGTTGCAAAGCTTCGGGCTGTCTCTGGAAGCGGGCACCACCATCGGTACCATCACCACGCTTGTGGTCGCCATGCTGGTGCAGATGGTGTTTGGTGAGCTCTATCCCAAGAACCTGGCCATCGCCAATCCCGAGCCCATGGCCCGGATGCTGGCGCGCTCTACATTGATCTACATGTCCGTCTTTGGCTGGTTTATCAGCTTCTTCGACAAGTCGGCCAACATTCTGCTGCGCGCCGTGCGCATCGAACCTGTGCACGATCTGGACGTCAGCGCCTCGGAAGAGGACCTGCACCACATCATCGCCAACTCCCGCGACAGTGGTGACCTGCCGGTGGAACTGTCCCTGATCATGGACCGCATTCTGGACTTCCCGGAACGCGACGTGGAACACGCCATGGTGCCCCGTTCGCAAGTGGACTGGGTGGAACCCGAAACCACCCTGACCGAGCTGCTGGCGCTGATGGCGCAAGCGCATACCCGCTACCCTGTGGTGAACGATGACGACGCCCCGGTGGGGGTGGTTCACCTGGCTGACGTGCTGGCGCATATGGAAGCGGGCCACCAGGACGACACCGTGGCCGCCGTGATGCGCCCGGCCACCGTACTGCCGACCCTGATGCGACTGCCCGACGCGCTCAAACAGCTGGAAAGCTCCACCGCGCAGCTGGCCTGTGTCATCGACGAGTACGGCGGTTTCGCCGGTATTCTCTCCATCGAAGACCTGGCCATGGAGATCGTGGGTGAGATCACCGACGAACATGACACCGAAACCAGCGCCGTGGTCTTTGAAGGCGACAACACTTGGCTGATGGAGGGCGACGTGCACCTCGACGAGGTGGAACGTGCCATCGACTACGACCTGCCGCGTGGCGACATCGAAACCATCGCCGGTATGTTGATTGCTCAGCGCGGTGCCCTGCCCGCCGAAGGCGACACCGTCACCATTGATTTGCCGATCGACCCATCGGAGCTTGCGGCCGGAGAACCTGTGTTGCGACAACTTGAGGTCAATGTCCTGCGCATTGAACGACACGTCCCCACCGAGGTGCGGGTCAAACTGGTCGAGAAACCCAGCGAGGAGGGTGAACAATGAACGATCCATTGATTGTCACCCTGGTGACCCTGGCCCTTATCGTCCTCAGCGGCTTCTTCGTGATCATCGAATTTGCCTTGCTGGGGGCGCGCCGCCACCGTCTGGAAGAGATGGCGATTGAAAGCGCCTCGGCCCGTGCCGCCCTGCGTGGCATGAACGACCTCACCATGATGCTGGCCGGTGCCCAGTTGGGCATCACCTTCTGTACCTTCGCCCTGGGTGCCGTTACCAAGCCCGCCGTCGACCAATGGCTCGGCCCGGTGTTTCTCGCCATGGACCTGCCGTACTGGCTGGCCGATGGCGCGGCCTTTGGCTTCGCGCTGTTCTTCGTCACCTTCCTGCACCTGGTGGTGGGTGAGATGGCACCGAAGTCCTGGGCCATCGCCCATCCGGAGCGCTCCGCACTGGCCATCGGCATCGTCGCCCGCGCCTTTGTCTGGCCGCTGCGTCCGCTGCTTAATGGCATTAACCACGTGGCGAACCGCCTGGTGCGCGCCTCCGGTGTTGAGCCGGTGGACAGCGCGGCCGTTGGTGGCCGGGATATCGACACCATCCGCCAACTGGTGGAGCACTCCGGTAAAGTCGGTACCCTGAACTCCGACACTCAGCGCCAGCTGTCCAGCCTGATCGACCTCGGCTCCATCACCGTGGAGACGCTGGTGACCGAAGGTCAGGTGATGGCCCATGTGGATCAGAACGCCACCGTCGCCGACGTGCGCGCCGCTGCCATGGCCTCCGGCCACCTGCGCATTCTGGTGTTCGGTAACGAAGGTCTGAAGCCGCTGGTGGTGCACGTCCGTGACACCCTGATGGAGCCGACCGACCGCCCCGCTCAGGAGGTTGCCCGTAAAGCCTTTGTGCTGGACGCCACCACACCGGTGTACGAAGCGATGGCGCGGATGCGTGAAGCCAGTGTTCAGCTTGCCGTGGTGCGCAAAGAGGGCCAGATGATTGGCATTGTCACCCTGGCCGACATTCTGAAACGGGTTCTGCCCGGCAGCGTGAAAAGCTGATGCGGATGGGCCCTCACTGAAGTGCCCGCTGCAAATCCATCAGAATGGATAACGACCACAACAAAGCCCGCCGATTGGCGGGCTTTTTTATTGGATTGGGGTCACCCTTATCGGAGCGGCACTGACTGAGATCTGCCGAACCCAACGTGGCGTGGGGTTTTAGCCCACGATCAGGACAGTATGCCAAGTCTCGCCACAATACTGTCACCGCGTCCTTGGCGAGAAAGACTGCTTTAGTGCTCATTCGGGTCATTGGCGGGTACTGGCCCAACGGTCGTTTTAAGGGCGGAGAGCGGTCGTTGAGACAGTAAGCCTTGCCCTTCACAAAGTCCTTGGGATTAGTTAGGTTAAAGCCATCACATGCCTGATTTTTATGGCCATCTTGCAAGGTTTCGTACGTTGCAGGCTCAATCTAATAAACGTTAGGAAACTTAATGCGATTGGTGCAAAGTTTTATATTAATGATGCTATCCATTATTGCCATGAAAATCGGCGCAACCGAAAAAAGTCAAGTTTTTGGGAGTGTTGAGTGTTCTTCCTATAGCAAAAATAAGAACTTGCCCAATATGCAGTTTGGTTACAAGAACTGGTGGGCAGGATATTTAACTGGCTTAGGAGTTACTTTCGAAAAAAACAAATCACCTGAACATATGCCAGAGGCCATGAATTTCATTATGTCGATCGGCTATTTTTGTCAATTGAACCCGAATAAAACCATGAAAGATGCCGTCGACAGTTATATCAAAAAACAAATTCAAACTGGACACGCAAAAGTTACCTAACAAGGCAATTATGATGGAGCGACTAAAACTTTTCCGATCCTCATTTTTCGCTAATTTAGCCAAGCATTGATGCGCCCCACATTGATGCGCCACACATTGCGGCTTTATATTTCCTTAGCACGGAGCCATGTTATTAGATGGACCAATCCAAAAGTAGAAAAGTATCGGTTCGGTACTCCTTCCTTTTTCAGTCCATCTACTCAGCACGTGGTGGGTTTATGCAGGTTTACCAGAGTATGAGTCCTAGCGAATGTTCAATTAAAGAAAATGACAACGGATCAATTGTGCTGAATGTCACAGTAGCTATCGAAAAAAATGAACATCTCATAGCTGAAAAGCAGCATGAACTGGAGGATGATTTTCGACACTATGGTGGAATATTTTTAAGTAGAAAATTCCACTACCGTTCTTGTGGAAATAAGATAGTAAGGAAAAGGCTTAAGTTGGCTACGATATTAACTAATTGGGCAACCCACCCTATTGGTTTGAGAGGTTACAAAACGAGGAAAATGCCGCTATATACTATTTTTTTTGCTGTGCTGTTGGTCTTTATCCTGTCGTTTTATATCTAGAAGCATAACAAGACGCCGTAGAAGGATAGCAATCGCTCGACTGACTATTGCTTGTGCCACGCATATTTTATGCCGACCACCATGCTCCACCAAGTGAAGAGTTAATCGTCGCTAACTGCTCGGAAGCAGACAAGCAGCGGGCTACCTCGACTGAACGCAGTTGACCGATAGCGCCCCTGTATATCTGGCTGATAAATTAGCCTAACTGGACACCCACCCTTGCATCCACCAGAGAGCATCGCTTAGATATCTTCAGTCTCACAAACCCGGTCATTCGCTTGCGCCTGATGAACTGCCGTTATATCTGGTGATTTAATGGCGATCTGAGTTTAGGCTAATCATTCCAGCCGGGGTGATCAGTCAGTGGATACTTTCTTTTGAAATGAGATGGAACCTTCTTTAGGTTAATGGTTCTGTAGTCTGCTTGACAATGAATTACTCCATACTCTCTCAGCATACCTTCTGCGTAAGCGATCAAATAACCCTTTTCTTGACTATTAAGACGTTTTGACTTCTTCGCTTTCTCAATAGCAGCTTTCAACGAGCTTATTGCGCCATCTCGATTACAGTGCATGTACTCGATAAAACCCCTTAGTAGACAATACTCCAGGTCTGCCTTACCTCCTGATGTTTCCATCTCAATCAAGACTGATTTGGCTTCATCATATCTTCTAAGACCTGAAAGCTCGACTGCCTTAACCCAAAGTTTTGAGTAGTTATATGACATGGCAATGCTTCTGAAGATGTTCAATCACTTCCTCCCTGTTCTATCCAAAGCCGTTGAACAACTAGTTGCCATCGTCACTCAACTTTCGACGTTTTTCATGGCCATCAAAATCCGGATTAAAGATAAGATAAACAACGAAGAACAACCAAAGAATAAAAGGGATCCCTGCCGATACTATTAATGCCCGAACAGCCACTTCAGACGCACTTCCTTGGACGCCTCCTAATACCGCCTGGACCAGAATGACAATACCTATCATGCATGACGCTCCGAATGAGAGTCTTAGTGCTCTCTTCGGAATTGACTTATCCCACATAAACCCCGTTCCTCAGGAAATTTCCAACCATAACGCTGTTGTCAGGCATACTTAAGTCTTCTTTCTACCTGCTTAATCAGCTTTCTTATGCCTGGATTGTCCGGACGACACTTTAGCTTAACCAACTCTTGCTCTAAATCATGACGCATTCGAATTCCTGAACTGAATTTTCTGCACTCGGACTGCCTTGATTGGAGTGCAAGGTCAGATTCAAGTCTCTTCCATTCTTTAACCTTATGCTTCGGAGGCACCGGTATCTTGTAGCCAAGGTACCTGAGGGAACCTCTGCACTGCGGACATACCGCTCTGCCAACAAATCGCGAAGATTTCCTGTTCGTTATCCGACAAGTGAAGCAGACCCAGTTACGATTACTCATCGAGTTTCCCTAACGCCACAATAACCAACATCGCTTATTTCATTCTGCGGTACGAACGTATTCATGCCTGAAAAGCGATGACCAACGTAACAAGCCAATATTGCTAAATCAATGCAGTAGCCTTAGATGCAGGGTGGCTTGCCTGATACACCTGACAGGAGTTGAAATCGCCTTTCCTTAAGTGGGTGTTCTGATAAACCCTGTTAAGCCCTTATCACTCGAATCCACATGGTTTCCTTGGACCACAGGCCAACGCTACGCCAAACCCACCCTCTCCTTCTGAAAGATCCGCGAATCACTAGGGACTCTCGCCGACCCGTGGTAAAAGAGCGCCTGTGTTTACGGTGCCGGACGGCACCTTGCTGGATTCACTGAAGAACAACGAGATGACCGAACAAGAACAACAGCAGTACTTCGCCCTTGCCGCTAAGCATCAGCGGCTGGAGCGTCTCTATATGGGCTCAAAAATCGGCGCAGGGAAAAAGTTTGACCGGGTCGTTAGCATGGCGATGATGCTGGGCGCCATCGCGGCGTATCTGCTGGGGCAAGGGAATATCCCGATGATGCTGCTGTACGGCACCCTTATCGTGATTGGGGTGCACCTGGCCGGCAGCCTGTTCCGTCGCCTGTTGTCGCGCACCATGAATCCACTCTTTGACGAGGTGCTGAAAGGGGGCAAGCTGGCCCACGATATGGGCTGGAATGCGGGGATGAACGGTGAATCTGCTGAGACCTGCCCTTTTGTGCCGGAGCAGCCGGGCCAGGCCCGCTATGCGAAACAGTGGATGGATGGACACCGCCGCGCCCTCTACCGCCTGCGTCAATCCCCTGCGGCCTGATTGCGCCACGTCTGACCCAATGCAAAAGGGGCCAACTGGCCCCTTTACGCTTTAAACCAAAGCGGTTGCGCCACTTTGTTCCCGGTGCTTTCACCCAATGCTTTCACCCTGACCTTTCAGCTCCGCCAGGGCATCTGGTCAGCGACGGGTTCTGCTGCTCGTCGTTTCATATCCGCTCACAAAGTAGAAACGGCCGACGCTTACATGGTCATCGCTTCAATACTGGCTTTAGCCGCCACCACAGACGACGAACCGGATTGCACTGAGACAGGTTTGATGAAAGAGGGCGAATCGACCTCCGTGAATGACGCTTCAACAGCGTATCGATAGTCACCGTCATCTTGCGAAATGGTGAGCACATTGCCCTTCAGTTCAGCCGAACTGCCTAAACCGAACTCCAGGGTGAAAGCACTTTTGATAAACACGTCATCTTCGTTGTGGCTCACGCTACAGGCTTTCACATTGAAGCTATCCGCGATGCATCCTTCCACCATATCCACCAGATCGAACAGGGGAATGTCATTTTCTGTCGGTATGAAATGAAGGTAAGGCGTAACGATGCGGCCATCCGTTAACCTGACATCGAGATACTGTTCATCCAAGGAATAACCGACGACATCCGCTTGCCTGATTTTTGATTCAACCTCGAATCGAAAACACTTTACCTGAATCACTGTCTGCTTTGTCCCGATGGCGGTATCCGTTGGGGATACGCCTTGAATCTGTTCTGCGCATTATCAAGGAACCGAATAGGGAATTCACCTGCTCGGTACTGGAAACTGATGCCGGACTGATCTCATCCCCCCAACGCCAAAAGGGGCCACCCGGCCCCTTTTCTGATCTTACCGTGGCAGTTACGCCACCTCTTTCTCGCTGCTCTCGTCCTGCTCTTTCTGCTCCACCAGGGTGCCGGTCACCAGGGCCAGCAGCTTGCGCTTCTCGACCACACCGATCACACGCCCTTCCTGCATCACCACAGCAATGGCGTTACCGGCCGGGGTGGCATCCTTGGCGCGCTGTTCCAGGCTGCCGATGTTGTAGCTGGTCAGGTAGCCACCGTCGTTCACCGGGTACATCTTGGCTTCGTCCACCGCCATGCGGCAGGCCAGCTTGGTGATGCGCTCATCGGCTTCCACGATAAAGGCCACCGGCTGCATCGCCTGTTCGACCGGCACAAACTGGGTGTCTTCAAAGTTGGCCAGGTAGCAAGCCTGCAGCAGGTCCTGCTCGTCCACCAGGCCAATCGGCTCACCGGCTTTCACCACCAGGGCGGCGCCACGGCCACGGGCCATCAGTTGGGCGGTGACTTCGGCCACGTTGGCCTCCGGGGCCACCAGCAGCGGTTGGGTATCGGCCAGGTCGGCGGCGGTCATTTGGGACAGAGGCTTGGTCATGGTTGGGACTCCTTGCAGTGCAGTCGAATTCGTTTCAATCGGATCGCGTTGGCCATGGATCCACCAATGGAACAAGCCAACAAACAGGCCGCCACCCAGCACGTTGCCGAGGGTGACAGGGATAAGGTTGTGAACAATGAAGTTGCCTACGGTCAGGTGGGCAAACTGGGCAGGGTCGGCGCCGACGGCACTCCAGAACCCGGCGTCCGCCAGCTGGAAAATCGCAATCCCCAACGGCACCAGGAACAGGTTGGCGATGGAGTGCTCAAAGCCTGCGCTGACGAACATCGCCACCGGCAGGATCACCAGGGCCGCTTTCGCCGCCGCGTTGTCGGTGGCAAAGGTCATCCAGACCCCAAGGCACACCAGCAGGTTACACAGGGCACCCAGCGCCACGGCCTGGGCAAAGGTGTGCTCCAGTTTGTGGCTGGCCACGGACATCACTTTCAGGCCCCACTGGCCACCCAGCAGGTCCGGTTGTCCGGCCATCAGCAGCAGCGCCACCAGACTCAGAGCGCCCACGATGTTGCCCGCGTAGATGCGGCCCCAGTGCGCCAGCATGCGAGTGCCTGACAAGCGGCCTGAAGCCCAGGGCACCACGGTCAGCACCGTGCTGGTAAACAGCTCAGCACCGCCCACCACCACCAGGATCAAACCCAGGCTGAACACCAGGCCACCCAGCAGACGGCTGATGCCCCAGGGCATATCGCCAGCGCCGGTCACCACGGTGATGTAGAAGGTAAAGGCGATACCGATGTAGATGCCGGCCAGAACCGCGAGAGAGAACGCCACCCGGGTCGGCTTGCTGGCTTTGGCCAGTGCTGCCTTCTCGGCCGCCATCAACAGCGGGTCGCCCTTGGGCTTTTCCGCCACCAGGCTCAGCATGGACACCCCTCCTGATGCACGCTTGCTGTGCGCGCGGTTGGATTTTTCATTGCAATGCTCCTTAGGTCACAGGTTGCCGGAACCACTCCGGACGCCATTCACGTTACGAGCCAATGGGGAGAAAAAAAATTTGATTCTTTTGCTATGCCCTATCAGTTGAGCTGATGACCGGGTGCACAGTTTTGTAGTGGGGAAATGGGCCATTACTCCCGCTTGTGGCATGATCTTTTGGCCCGCATCCCGTTGAAGCAGGCTCAAACCCACAAAAGAGCTCACTGGCCCAAAATGAAATACACCCTGAAACAGTTGATGGTATTTGACGCAATCGCCACCCTGGGCAGCGTCAGTCAGGCCGCCGACAAGCTGGCGCTGACCCAGTCTGCAACCAGCATGTCGCTGTCACAGCTGGAGAAGATGCTGGGCCAGCCGCTGTTCGAACGCATTGGAAAACGGATGATTTTGACCCATTGGGGTCAATGGCTGCGGCCCAAGGCGCGGGCGCTGATCAGCGATGCCCGCCAGATTGAGCTGGGCTTTGCCGGGCAGCATCTGTTGAGTGGGGAGATCCGTCTGGGCGCCAGCCAGACCGGTGCTGAGCACCTGGTGCCGGAGCTTATCAGTCGAATTGATAATGACTTTCCGGAGATCCACGTCAAAGTGGACGTAGCCAATACCGAGGCGGTGATTGAGGGTGTGGTGAAGCATCGCTTCCAGTTGGGGGTGATTGAGGGGCGCTGCGATGACGCCCGCATCGCCCAGCACACCTGGTGTAATGACCACCTGGCGCTGGTGGCGGGAAAGCATCACCCCTATGCCCAACTGGACCGCATCAGCCTGACCCAACTGGAGCAGGCCAAATGGGTGCTGCGTGAGCGCGGCGCCGGTACGCGGGCGATCTTCGACTCCGCCCTGCATGGGCTTATCGAAAATCTGAATGTACGCCATGAATATGAGCAGGTCAGCGTGCTGCGTGCACTGGTGGCCAAAGGCAGCTACCTGAGCTGCCTGCCCTATCTTGAGGTGGAAGCGGCAGTGGCTCGGGGCGAACTGGTGTGCCTGAACGTACCGGAACTGAATATGGAGCGTCGCCTCTCCTTTATCTGGCGCGCCGACAGTGCGCCGCACCCGCTGCGCGACTGCCTGATGGCGGAGGCCCGCCATATCCAGAAGCGCCGCTCGCTGCGCCCCTGATTGCCCCTGAATGCCGGGTCGTCTGGCCCGGCTTTAACGATCCTCGTCCAACGACTCCAGCCACAGCGCGTCGTCACTGCCCCGGTCCAGCCACAGGTTGATCAGCCCCACCACACCGCCGCCGCCCACCAGGTTGCCCAGCAGGACTGGCATCAGGTTGTTGCAGACCAGGTTTGTTACGGTGAGGCTGGCAAAGACACTGGGATCACAGGAGGCCATTTGCCAGAACGGCTCCGGGGCCCCCTGCAATACTACCAGGCCAAACGGCACCAGCAGCAGGTTCACCATCACGTGTTCGATGCCGGTATTGAGGAACAACCAGATCGGGGCGACCAGTGTCATCAATTTTAGTGATGGTTGATCCGCGATACGGCTCAGCCAGATCGCCAGGCACAACCCCAAGTTGCTGAGCGCTCCCAATGCCACCAGTTCCCAAAACCCGTAGGACAGTTTTTCCTTTGCGACATGGAGCGCTTCCTCGCCCCACTGACCCTCTTGCCACAGTGCGCCGCTCAATAAGTGCACACCGATAAGCGCAAGAGCGATCCCCAACAGGTTGCCTACCACTATCTGGACACGCTGCCACATCAGGGTTTGCGTACCCAGAGAGACGGTACTGGTGGCGATTTCGCCTCCCAGCACCATGGAGCCGCTCAACAGGGTGGCAAACGCCAGTGCCAGCCATTGCATCCCGATGCCCTGATGTTCCAGTTCGCCGCCACTGGCCACATAGAGGCTGGCGCAGAGGCCAGCGGTGAGCATGGTCAACATGGCAAGAAGGAGAGGGTGGGCGTGGGAAGTGCGACGACCGGACAGCATAACAACAGCGAAAACGAAAAAAGGTGCGGCATTCTACTGGCTTGTGCGAGCCATGCCCACCCGGGAATCGAAATCGGTTATCAAGTTCAGTGATGGAGGGATCGCATCAAAGTCACCAAAGTGTCGATGCGCGCATTGGTCAGTTGTCGGTAGTCAAAATAGGGACAGACAATGGTGCGGTTGTCTGGACTGACGGCGAAGTGGGCGTCGAGCCAGCACAAGGGGATACCAGCCCGCCCCGTCGCCGCCAGTCCAAAGCTTTTGCCCATCAGGATCTGCAGCCCCTCCGGGGTGGGTTGTGGATCAGAGAACAGCAAGGCAGTGTCACTGTCGGGCTGCAACAGCGCGCCGTCGCGGTAATCCTGCCATCGGCTCCAGCGCCGTGCCGCAACGGGCCGGTCCGGCAGCGCCCACACCAGCTTGGCGTAAACGCTGAAGAGTTTGCGCCAGCCGTTACCCCCGGCCTGGCTGATGCGGGCGATGTCGCCATCGAGCAGCGGCATCACCCCATCGGGTTCGGTAAAGGGCATCAGCGGCGGGCGGTTGCCCATATGCACCCGTAAGCGGGCGTTGCTGCAGCCCAGCCCCTCCACCATCAGGCCGCCTTAGCCCGGGCCGGCTTTTCGCTGACCCAGAGGCGAATGCGTCCGCGCACCACCTCAATGTCCTGATCGTCGTAAGCCACCACCTCAACATCGAGATCGCCGGGTTTCCAATCTTCCGGTTTGACCCGCGCCACACAGCGAATGTCGCTGCCCGCCTTGGCGGTGTAATCCAGTGACATGCCTTTCGGGATCCAACGCAGATGCTTGGGAATCGACGCTTCCGCCATCACCCCCATGGAGAGCTCCAGGCCGTTACAGATGGCGATCACGTGCATCGTACCGATGTGATTTTCCACCGCACGGCGCTTTTTGATGATGCACTCACAGCGGTTCGGTTCGAGGGCAGTAATGGTGGCGCCCACGGTTTTGAAATAGGGCGCCTTGGCGGCCAGCGCCCGACTGAACAGCCAACCGCCCAGCGGTTTGCTTTTCAGTTTGTGGTAGAGGCGCAGTACGTAATTATCGTGATGGGATTTGGCGTCCGACATAACATTCCTTGTGGCATTACTGGTCATACCTGTTGCGCCCCAGCTTACCCAAAGCCGTGATCAATGTCACAGGGAAAAGTGCCCTCGTGCTTTGTCAGCAATGCGGTGGGTTTGGGTTTCTGATCAAAGCCATCCGGATGGCCATTGCGCCACCTGCTGTGTTACAACTGGGCCACGCTTTCTCGAAATGGATCAAGGGATGATCACCACCACCCATCTTGATGTGGGCCAGCAGCCCAGTGGCGAGCTGGCTCGGGTGCCAGTAATTACCGTAGAGGGCCACCCCGGTGGCCCGACCGTTTATCTGCAGGCCAATATCCACGGCGCCGAAATCCAGGGCAATGCGGTACTGGAGCGCCTGCTCGCACTGTGTCGCGCCAACCGTCCCCGTGGCCGGCTGATTCTGGTGCCCATGGCCAACCCCATCGGCATCAACCAGAAGAGCGGCGAGTTTACCCTGGGCCGGTTTGATCCCATCAGTGGCGATAACTGGAACCGTCAGTACCATTTTGACAATGCCGACCTGGACGATTTCTGTCAGAGCCATCTGTCGTCGGACGACGCGACCCTTTGTGCCGCCTTCCGCCAGCGCCTCAAAGCCCAACTGGCCCGCCGGCTGGCCTCGCCCTGGGGCCTGAAAACCGGGCAACTGCTGGCCCTGCGGTTGCAACAGATGACGGTGGACGCCGATGTGGTGCTGGACCTGCACACCGGTCCCATCAGCGCCCGCCACCTGTATGTGCCGGACTACGCCCGGGCCAACGCCCACCGCTTTAATATCCCCCTCAATATCGTGATGCCCAGCGACTTTGGTGGCGCACTGGATGAGGCGGCCTTCAGCCCCTGGTGGCAGTTGTCACAACGGCTGGCCGCACTGGGGCGGGAACTGCCGATGCCGGTGGACGCGTTCACCCTGGAACTGGGCAGTCAGGAGAAGCTGGATGTAAACCAGGCGGAGCGGGATGCGGCGGGGATTGCCCGCTATCTGGAGAGTCAGGGCTGCTGGCCTGAGGGCACCCATAAGGTGGCGCCGGAGCCGCAGTATGCCTGTGCACTGGCGAACTACCGGGCGCTCTACAGCCCCTGCGCTGGCCAGATTGAGTATCTGGCACCGCTGGGTGAGCCGGTGCCCGCCGGCACGCCTGTCGCACGGATCTGGCACTATGAGCGGCTGGGTCAGGATGGGCCGCTGTATACCGAGGTCACGGTGCCCACGGACGCCATCCCGGTGCTGCATTTCGCCTCCGCCAATGTGCAGGAGGGTACCGAGCTGTATAAGTTCCTGACCCACACAGAAGCGCTGTAGCGAGTCACGCCTTGACCATATAAAAGAGGCAATCAGACAGGGCGATGCTGGGGTTGCTGGTGATCATAAACAGCTTGCCGGGTTGACGCAGACAGAGCCGCCCTTGCCGCTCAACAAACCACTGCTCCACCGCCAGCTCGCCCAGGCCATCGGACAGGCGCAGCGCCCCCAGCCCATCGGGACCGAGCCAACCCAGCTCGGTGCCGCCATCCAGCCAGCCGAAATTGCACTGTTCAATGTCCGGCGGCAACACAAGATCGCACCCGTCCACCGGACCAACGCCGTAATCGATGCGACAACCCGGCGCCAGCTGTACCCGCACCGGACGGTGCAGCACCTCCAGCGGCCAGGCCCCGCGGGGCTCATCCAGCAGCGGATCATCCGCCAGAAAACGCAACAGTCCAGCCCGCGCCACCTCGTCGGAGGCGGGGTCCATCGCACCGCCACACTCAATGGTGACAATGGGGGTTTGCGGGGTGGTCAGCTCCATCAGCGCTCCCAACCGTACCTGAGTGCGCAGCATCCGCTCTGTGAAGCGGCTGGCCAGGGCCCGGTGCGCCGGGGTGTCCGCCATGCTGACCGCAAAGCTGGGTCCACTGCCGGAGGTGTTGTGCAGATCGACCACCGCTTCCGGTTGCAGTGACCGGATGCGCTCAGCGATCGCATGTGCCAGCCCATACTCCCAGCCCAGTCCGGCCCGCCCGAAGCATCGATTCAGGTCCGGCCGGCCTGGCGCGTGACGATGGACAAAGCCGCCATCCAGTCGGGCCGCTTCAAGGTGGGCAATGCAGAAGTGGCTGGTTACGGCGCACTGGGGCGGGGACGCCATCAGGGTCCACAACGCTTTTAAACCGGAGGGTTCATTGCCGTGCAGCAGGGTCACCACCACCCGGTGGCGGGAGGGATCCCGCCCCGGCCAGGTCAGCCAGCAGGGGCGGGGCTGCGCCTTGACCCACTCCAGCAGGCCACGTTGGCGCTGGGCCTGCGTGGGCCATTGGGTATCAAACTCGATGCTCATGGACAGGGCCACTCCGTCACTGGTCGCCCCTCGATGCTGTGTTGGCGGTAGCGGGCAAACATCTCCGCCAGCGCCGCCTGTCGCCCCAGGGTCGACTCCAGCGCCTGCAGACATCCCAGTTGCCAGCGAGCACCATTCTGCCCCGCTGCCAGACGCGCCCGATGCACCTCCATCAGGCGCTGCGCTTCGACCGGGTCGATGCCCATCTCCTGCAACGCCGCCTCAGCCTGATCCAGCAGTGACGGCATCAACGCGTCCAGCGGCATCTCCCGAAGCACGCCGTCCTGATCCGGCCACAGCATGTCCGCCCCCAGCCCCGACTGACCAGCACGGTAGAAGTTGTACTCGGCAAACTCGAAGGGGATCTGATCCATCAGGCGATCAATCTGGGGCCGCAGGGCCGAGGCCAGCCCGATGGCCAGCGCGGCATTGGCCAGCATATCGATGGTGGTGGGCCCGGCCGGTAAGCTGCGCAGTTCGATGCGCAGGTGGCCGCCGTCGGCGTCATCATACACCGCCCGATTCCAGCTCCAGACGGTGCCCTGATGCAGGCGCAGCGCCTTCAGCGCCGGGCCACGGCCCGGCCGGTCCCCGCCATGTTCGTCACACTCCGGCAGCAACACCGGCATCAGGCTGATGCCCTGGCGGAACAGCTCAATGGCGCTGTGGCGCACATAGCCTTTGCCAAAGGAGACCCGGGCGGGGGGATTCCAGGTCATCCGGCACAGGTTGCGACAATCGATGGACTGTTTGAACAGCGGCAGCCGGGTTTCGTGCCAGAGTCGGTGGCCCATAAACAGCGGTGAGTTGGCCGCCAGTGCCAACACAAAGGGTGAGGCCAGTTGGACGGCGTTGTACCAGGAGGCGAACTCATCAGGACTGACCCTCAGATGAACCTGAAACGAGGTGTTGGCCCCCTCCAGAGTCATGTCATCGGTGCTCATCACCAGGCGGTCTTTGCCCTGGATGCAGATCTGAAAGGGGCCACCGCGGCGCTTGGAGAGGATCTCGGTCAGCGCATGATAGCGGGGGCTGTCCGTCATCGACGCTAGGCCAAAATCCTCCGCCACAAGGGTGGGCAAAATGCCGATGGGCGTCACCTCCAGCTGATGGGGTTTGATCAAGGATCGAAGGCTGGTCAGCCGCTCATCAATGCGCTGCCCCAGCCACTCAAATGGACGCCCCCGACATAGGGTGTAGGGGCAGTTGAATTCAAGGTTAAAGCGGTTGAGTTCTTCGGTCAGCAGGGGGTCTTTGGCCAGCGCCAGCACTTCCATATTGCGCCGCGCCGGTCGCCCCTTTGGGTCGGTCAGGTACAACTCCAGTTCCGCGCCGATGGTGCGGGGCCCAACACCCCAACCCGGTGTGTTGAGCAGCCCCTCCAGCGTTTCCATATCCGCTTTAATGCGTTGGACAAAGCGTTCATGGTCCTGCTCAGTAAAGGCCGTTTTTTGAATGTTTTGCCCCATGCATCCCCCTCGCTCCCTGAGTCGGCAACCCGGGAAAATGGTTACCGTTCTGAGTCTTAGTCTAGAAGCTGAGCAGCGATCAACGTTGTGTTGGATCAAAAAAGGCGGCCCCGGGCCGCCTGATGACTGTTGTGAAGGGCTCAGATCCCGGCGCCGATGTCGGCGCCGACACCCAGCAGACTCTGATCCATGGTGTCGCAGGGGGAGTCGCAGCCGGGTCGGCCAATGATCTTGGCGGGCACCCCCACCACGGTAACGTGGGGCGGTACCGGGTTGACCACCACGGAGCCAGCGCCGATCTTGGCGCCCTCGCCCACTTCGATATTGCCCAGCACCTTGGCCCCCGCGCCGATCATCACGCCACTGCGTACCTTGGGGTGACGGTCGCCGGATTCGTTGCCGGTGCCCCCGAGGGTGACCGACTGCAAAATGGAGACGTTGTCCTCAATCACGGCGGTCTCACCCACCACGATGCCGGTGGCGTGGTCGAACATCACCCCTTTACCGATGCGGGCAGCCGGGTGGATATCCACCCCATACACCTGAGAGTTGCGGCTTTGCAGGAACAGCGCCAGCTCCTCCCGGCCGTTGTGCCAGAGGTGATGGGCCAGACGGTGAGTCTGAATGGATTGGAAACCTTTGAGGTTGAGCAGCACCGAGAGGAAACTCTTGGCAGCCGGGTCGCGGTGGTACACCGCTTCCATATCGTGGGCGGCACAATTGATGATGTTGGGATCGGCGTGATACGCCCCCTCCAGCAACTCTCTCAGTACCATCGCCGACATCACTTCGTCAGCCATCTGGTTGGACAGGATAAAACTGAGTGCGCCGCCTAAACTGCGGTGGCTCAGAATGCAGGTGTGGACGTAACTGGTTAACAGCGGCTCACTGCGGGTGATCACCTCCGCTTCGCTGCGCAGTTGTTCCCAGACCCGATCTCTCATCGTCACTCTCCATGAACTTCGCTAACCCCTAATAGTAAGGGAAAGTCGCATCTGAATTGCAGATTTTCTTAACAACAAATCCGTGGGACTTATGCTTTTTTGTCAAAACGTGATCCCATTCGACCTACAACAACGGCGCGGTTTCCCGCGCCGTTGTGAGTAACCCGTCTGCGGCAGCGTTCAGACGGCGTGACGGAAACACACCTTCAGGTGGGTACCGATGGCCTGCAGCACCCGGCTGCGATCGATGATGCCAACAACCCGGCCGGATTCCACCACCGGATAGATCTTCGGCTTCTGCCCCAGCATCATCTCCGCCAGCGACAGCACCGAATCATCCGGCGTGGTGGACAGGACATCTGTGCGCATCACATCCTCGACCTTGGCAGTCAGGTCGCAGTGATAGGAGCTTTCCAGCAGCTTGGCCAGGCAGTCCTGCTCCGAGATAAAGCCCAACAGGTGTGACTCCGCATCTACTACGGGTGCCCCCGCCTGCCCTTTGGACAGCAGCATCTCAACGGCACTGGACAGTGGTGTGTCAGGCGTCAGCTTGACCGGGTGACGCTCCATATAATCAATGACTTTTACCGATTCCATCCTTCCCCCTAGTGGGCCAGTTGACTCCCTATAAAGGTAGTCGGCCCCGACCGCGATGTCCCTGTGGCAAATGCGATTGCCGCAGTCGGCCGGGTCGAATGAACGGCGGGTTACTGCGACGTGCCCCAGATGGCAACCGTCTTATTGCCTTCGGCATCGATGCTGGCGCGGTACATCCCCTGGGTATTGAACGGCATCGCCACCCGGCCCTGCGGGTCGACGGTGATCACCCCACCGGTACCGCCCGCCGCCACCAGGCGTTGGTTGATCACGGTATCGGAGGCCGCTGCCAGGGGGATGCCCTGGTACTTGGCCCGGGCACAGATGTCCGCCGCCACGTTGTAGCGAATAAAGAATTCGCCGTGGCCGGTGGCGGACACCGCACAGGAGTCGTTATCCGCGTAAGTGCCCGCGCCAATGACCGGGCTGTCACCAATCCGACCCCAACGCTTGGCGGTCATGCCGCCGGTGCTGGTGGCCGCCGCCAGATTGCCGTTTCGGTCCAGTGCCACTGCGCCCACGGTGCCCATCTTGTAGTGGTCATCCAGTGTCGCTACGGCGGCCTGGTGACTGACCGCTTCCTGTGCCTGAATTTTCGCCTTGGCTTTATGCAGGCTCTGCAGCCGGCGCTCGGTGTCGAAGTGGCTGTTGGCCACCTGCTCCAGACCCTGGGATTGCGCAAACTGCTCGGCCCCCTGGCCAGACAGCATCACGTGGGCGGAGTCAGTCATCACCCGGCGTGCCAGCGAGATGGGGTTACGCACCGTCGTGACGCCGGCCACAGCGCCCGCCTCCAGCGTGGCCCCATCCATGATGGAGGCGTCCAGCTCGTGCCGTTCATCCCAGGTGTACACCGCACCAACACCGGCATTAAACAGCGGTGAGTCCTCCAGCACCCTTACTGCGGCTTCCACCGCATCCAAAGCCGGTTTGCCCTGCTCCAGCAGCGCGTATCCCGCCATCAATGCCTGGTCCAGCTTGGCGGTCACCGCCTCACGCTGGGCCTCGCTCATGTTGTCCGGGTCGATGGTGCCGGCGCCGCCGTGGATGGCGAGGGCAATGGGCGTCGGTTTGGCTTGGGCAGCCGGGGAGAGGGTCAGGGCGGTCAGGGCCACCGCCAGCAGTGCCGATTTCACGATGTTGCGTCCTTGTCGTGGAAGATTCCGTGACCGCAGTGTGACATAAACCGGGCCTACCAAACTATGTACTCATCCGGTGTCCTCAAACTTGGCCCTCAAACCGTGTTCTCTTTCCTTACCCAAAAGGCGTTTCAAACAGGAGGCAAATGCGACAGATACAAATTTACCTTCAATCCCCCCTCCACGACTTGGTACTTTCGAATTATCATTACCTTAATTGCGCCTCCCTCGCCCCGTCAGACTGGAGATCCCCCTTTGCTTCGAGCCCTGCCCCTACTCATTGCCGCGTTGCTGATGCTGATGACGCCGGCCTGGGCAGACCCCGCAGAAGCACCGCCGGAGCCCATCACCGAGCTGCCCCATCCGGTTGCCGATCTCACCATTAAAGTGGTGGGACTCGGGGAGGAGGTGGGCAAACGTCTGGTGGACCTGCTGCCACAGTGGGATGGCCAGGCGCCGACCGATCCCAACTTTGTCAAAGAGGCGGAACAATCCGCCCAGCGAAGCCTTGAAGCTCTGGGCGAAGATGCCCGCCCCATCACCGCCAAACTGGAGGAGATCGGCAGCCGTTGGGTGTTGATTCTCGCCGCCGGTGAGCCCACGGAGGGCAAGGCCACCTCTGAACGCCGACGCCCCGTCCGCGATGCCATGCAGCGGGAGGTCAAAGAGGGGGGACTGGAGCTGAAAGTGGAAGGGGTCCGGGGCAATCTGGCCCGAAACCTGCGCGCCCACCTCTCGCCACTGCCCAAAACCGCCGCCGAACGGGCCAGCTTCCTGTTTACCCTGGAGGACAAGGCCGAGGAAGCGATGCAGGCACTGGGGTACTACCAGGCGGTATTCAACACCAAGGTGGAACGCACCGACCCGAACTGGATCCTGACCCTGACCGTCGACCGGGGGGAGCCGATGCGCTACGACGAGGTGATCGTCCTGCTGGAGGGGGATGCCCGCAATGACCCCGCATTTACCGACCGCATTAACCGCATCGACATCCAGCCCGGTGACATCGTTCATCACGGTAAGTACGAGACACTGAAATCCGACCTGCAAACACTGGGGCTGGTTCGTGGCTACTTCGATGGCAGCATGGCGCAGCACCGTATTGAGGTGGATCGGGATGCCAATAAAGCCAATCTGGTGCTGCTGTACGACAGCGGCCGTCGCTATCGCCTTGGGGAAGTGAACTTCTGGTCTTCCGAGCTCAAACCCTCACTGCTGCAGGAGATGGTGCCCTTTACCCCCGGCACCCCCTACCACGCGGACCAGGTTGCGCGACTGACCAGTACCCTGCTCGGCTCCGGCTACTTCCAGGATGTGAAAGTGTTGCCCCATCCGGAGCAGGCGGTGGATGGCATCGTCCCCATTGAGGCCGGGCTGTCGCCCCCGCCCCGCCACTCCATCGATCTGGGTGTGGGTTACGCCACCGACACCGAAGCGCGCATCTCCACCACCTGGCGAACCCCGGTGGTCAACCGGCACGGCCACAGCCAGGAGACCAAAGCGGAGCTGTCCAAGGTCAACCCCAAGCTCAGCTTCGATTACCGCATCCCCTTTGATCACCCGATCAACGACAAACTGGTGTTCAACGCCAGTGTCGGCAAAGAGGAGTTTGGCGACATCGACTCCAGCCAGTACCAGACCAGCTTTGGCCGGCGCACCGTGATGGGCAACCGCTGGACCCGCACCCTCTCCGCCCGTTTCCTCTATGAAGATTGGGTGCAGGGCCCGCAGGACCACAGCGCCAAATACCTGATGCCAGGCATCAGCTTCAGCCGCACCCAGCGCCGGGGCCCGCCACTCGACCCCACCGACGGGCTGCGCCAGTTCTACCTGCTGGAACACGCCGACACCGTTTGGGGCTCCGATCAGCGCATCACCCGCTTCCGCAGCCAGTTGCGGGCGGTGTATACGCCGATAGAGCGCCACCGCCTGACCGCCCGGGCCGACATCGGCATCAACGTCATCGCCGATGAGGACCTGCTCGAACTGGCGCCCTCACTGCGCTTCTTCGCCGGTGGTGACCAATCGATTCGCGGTTTCAGCTACCAGTCGCTGGGCCCCAAAATCACGGTGGACGACGGCGAAGGCGGCACCACAGAACTGTTGGTGGGGGGGCGCTACCTGCTGGTCGGCTCCATTGAGTATCAGTACTACCTCACGCCCAGTTGGCGCCTGGCAGCCTTCTTTGATGGCGGTAACGCCTTTGACACCAACGACTCCGACGCCATCGACTTCGAGGCATCGTTTGGGGGCGGCGTCCACTGGATCTCGCCGGTGGGTCCGATCAAGATTGAAGTGGGTTACGGCTTTACCGATCCCGATGCCAGCCCCATGCTCCACATCAGTATCGGAGCCGAATTATGATCCGCCGCATTGTGCTGATTCTCACCTTTTTGCCCCTGGCACTGCTGGTGCTGTTGGCGCTGCTGATCGGCACTCCGGTCGGCAGCCGGATGGTGGCGGCCATCGCCGATGCCACCGTGCCGGGGCTGTCGCTGAACTACCAGGGCGGCAAGATCAATCGCGGCCTGCAGCTGAGCGACGTGCGCTTTACCATGTCCGGCATCGACGTCGAGGTTGACCACCTTGATGGCCAGTGGCGGCTGGGTTGCCTGCTCAACAAACAGATCTGCGTCGATGGCCTCGATATCGATGGGGTCCGTGTGGCCATCGACACGGACCAGATCGGTGCCGGCGGCAGCGACGAACCGGAAGCACCGCCCGCCCCACCCCGACAGCCCGGCCCCGATGGCTACACCGGCATGGGCCTGCCCTTCAGCATTCTTGGTGACAACCTGGACCTGCGCAATATTGATGTCCGGGTCAACGACATGACCTACAAGGCGGTGCGTCTGCGGGCCGCCGCCGAAGTGGCCAGTACCCGCATTGCGGTGGAGCGCCTGCAGTTGGACGGCGCCGACATCAACATCCCGCTGGGCGATGACGATGAGGGCGACGCCGAACCGGCGGTACAGCCCGCCCCCACCGGTGACGAACTGGAACGCTGGGCCATGGCACACCTGCCCGAGGTTGACCTGCCCTTTGCCATCGACGTGCAGCAGGCCCTGGCCCGGGACGCCCGGGTACAGGTGGGCTGGATGGATCACCGGGTCGAGCACCTGAGCTTCCTTGGTAGCTGGCAACACACTGTATTGAGCCTGCCCCATATCGAAGTGCGCCATAACTGGGCCTCGCTGACCGGGCGGGTCTGGATGGATTTCGAAGATGGCTATGGCATCGATGCCGAAGTGGAAGGCGAAATGGGCGAACTGCTCTGGCTGCCGGAGCTGGCAGGCCATCAGGTTCACGCCACCGCCGAGCAGCGACTGACCGACCTGCGCTTCACCCTCGACACCGAGGGGGCGCTGACCGGCAATGTCAAGGGCCAGATTGAATTGGGCCTGCCCTCGATGCCGTTCCAGCTCAGCCTCAATGCCAGTCAGCTGCGCTGGCCACTGCAGGGTGACGCGGAATATCAGGGGGAAAACGTCCGTCTGACCGCCAGTGGCGACCTGAATCAGCAACGGGCTGAACTTCAGGGCCAACTGAGTGCCGCTGGCTACACCAGTGGCGAAGTACAGGTCGCGGTGGAACACCACCCCGGCACCCTGACCGTCCAGCAGGCGCAGGTGGACGGTGATCTGGGCCAGGCCAGTTTCCAGGGCCACCTCAACTACGGCGAGCAGCTTGATTGGCAGGCCAGCATCACCGCTGACGATCTCGATCTGTCCAACCTCCACCCGGACCTGACCCTGCAACTGGATGGCAAAGCCAGCACCCAGGGCTACTACCAGGCCATTGAGGACCAACCGGATCGCTGGGCCATCGACATCGACAATGCCGACCTGACCGGCATGCTGTGGGATTATCCGCTGCGGCTGCAGGGCGGGCTGGCGCTCAACAGCGACTGGCAGGGGGATGCCGACCAACTCGATCTGACCATCAACCAAACCACCCTGAAGCTCAATGGCGCCATCGTCGATGGTGAATGGGCACTGAATGGCACCCTGCGCGCCGACTCGCTGGCGAGCTGGCTGCCGGAACTGTCCGGCGATGCCAAGGCCACGCTGCAGCTGACCGGCCCGGTGGGCGACCCCAAGCTGGATCTGGTGCTGAGCTCGCGCAAACCCGGATATGACGAGTACCTGACCGACCGCGCCGATCTGGTGCTGGCCTACTGGCCCCGCCGCGACCACCAGGCTCAACTCAACCTCAATACCGGTGACCTGCATCTGGCTGGCACCCGCCTGGGGCCGGTTCAGGTGCGGGGCCTGGGTAACCGGCTGCGTCAGGATCTAGACATCAGTCTGTCCGGGGAGATCAATGCCGCGCTGGCGCTGGGAGGGAACTACTACCCGGAAGCCGGCTACTGGCGAGGTGCCGTCCTCAATGGCGCCATCGGTACGCCTTACGGCCAGTGGCAAACCAACCTGCCTGCGATGCTCAACTACGACCAGAAGCGTCAGGCCATCGTCCTGGGTGAACACTGCTGGCAAGGCAGTGGTGTCGACCTTTGCCTCAAGGGCCCCGCTCTGCTTGGCCCCCGTGGCGCGGTGGCGCTCAGTCTCGATGCCCAGGTGCGCAAAGCACTGAAAAAGATCCTGCCGCCGAGGATGCGGCCCAAGAGTCGCATCGAAGGGGAGGCCTACATCAGCTGGCAACCGGGACAACTGCCCTACCTGCAAGCGCAACTGCACGACCGCGACGGCAGCCTGGTGCTGCGCCGCGGCGGTGGCCTGCCGCCAAGCCGCATCGAGTGGAACTCGATTGACCTGCTGGCAACCCTGAATCAGGAGGGGCTGGCGCTGCAGTTCAAGACCCAGATTGACGACGCCAAGAGCGTGGATATGGCGATCAACCTAGGGCCGGAAGCCCCCTACGCGCTGTCCGGTCACCTGCGCACCACGGCGCTGCAACTTGAACCCTACCTGGCCTGGCTGCCCTCGCTGTCCGACGCCCAGGCCACCCTGGGGGGAGACCTGACCTTCTCCGGCACCCTGCGGGAACCGCAACTGAATGGCGAGCTGGCCCTGACCCAGGGGCGGTTTAAGGCGGTGGTAAACCCCACCGAGCTGAAAGACATGGACCTGCGGCTTATCTTCACCGGCAGCCAGGTGGAGGTGGATGGTGACGTCCAGATGGGTCAGGGGAAAGCCGACCTGAATGGCACCCTGAACTGGGCTGACGGCGTTCGGGGTGAACTGGCTCTGATTGGGGAGCGCCTCTCCATCCTCTACCCGCCGATGCTGATGCTGGAAGCCTCGCCCCAGATGCGCTTTGAACTGACGCCGGAGCGGGTTCGGGTACGGGGTACAGTGAAAGTCCCGGAGGGCAGCTTTACCCTCTCCTCCCTGCCGGAAGGGGCGGTCGCGGTGTCCGATGACGTGGTCTACATCGACCAGCAGGAGGAAACCGCCTCCCCGGTCAGCAGCCACCTCGACCTCAATATGGACATTGAGATTGAGAACAAACTGAAGGTCAGCGCCTTCGGCCTGACCGGCAATGTCGGCGGTAAACTGACCCTGCGCCAACAGCCGGGCCAGCCGATGCAGGCCTACGGTGACCTGAACCTGCTGGACGGGGTATTCCGCGCCTTTGGCCAACGTCTCACCATCCGCCGGGGCATGGCCACCTTTAACGGCCCGCCGACTCTGCCCAACTTGGATGTGGAAGCGGTGCGCATCATCGAGTCTGAAGACGTCACCGCTGGGCTGCGCCTGACCGGCACCCCCAACTCGCCGCAAATGACGCTGTTCTCCAGCCCCGCCATGGAGCAGCAGGAGATCCTCTCCTACATCACCCGGGGTCAGGGCCTGAACAGCTCGGACGGCGGCAGCGCCCTGTTCGCGTCCGCCGCCCTGGGCCTTGGCGTCAACACCACGGAAGGGGTGTTCACCACCATCGGCGAGGGGCTGGGGTTCCAGAACGTGGTGCTGGATACCGAGAGTGACGGTGAGGACACTCAGGTCACCATCAGCGGCTACCTGGGTAAGCGGCTGTTCCTCAAGTACGGCGTTGGGGTGTTTGGTGAGAGCATCAACGAACTGACGGTGCGCTATTACCTGCTGCAAAGACTGTGGCTGGAAGCGGTGTCCGCAGCGGCGGAGAATACTGAGCAGTCTCTCGACCTCTACTACTCCTTCGACATCGACTGACCCTTGGCCAGTGGCCGCTGCGCCACTGGCCAAGGTGCTGAATGGCCTCGTTTGTGGTCGCCACTCTGGTTCGGGGCCGCCTCCAAAAGCCGGGCAATCCGACCGCGAGTCGGATTCAGAAAACCCCGGAAATCGAGTTCAACATCGGCGCTCAAGATACGCTGATCGTTGAACTTTTTTCGTTTTGACTCAAGGGGGTTAGCGATTCACACTCGGGGCTGTCGCCGGTGCATTTCAATCTGTGCAGCGGATCATGAATTCCGCATCTCGCACGCAACTTTTCTGCGATTATCGTTGACCTAAAATCCACCGCTGCGTAAATTCCCGCCGCCGGATCCACGGGTCTTATTCATACTCGGCTCCGGAAGGTAGATAAGAGGTTCCCTCCCACAGTCCTCTGTAGCTACCCGGTCACACCTTCCTCAGGTCTGGCCCTATTTTGTTTCCGCCTCAACGACACGCAGGACGCTGTCCGGAAACCGCATCGACAGTCCAAACGTCGACATCTTTATCGCATTGAATGCGCGACTCCGTTTCTGTGATCAGCCCTGCCGGCTGATGCACGGCGGAGCCCTTTGCTGTCGCCGCGCTTTCGGCGTGGCAGACCCTTGGAAACGCCATGACTTTGATCGCTCAAGAGCGGGCCACTGTGCTGATCGTGGATGACAGCCCGGAAAACCTGCAGTTGCTCACCGGAATTCTGGGAGCCCATTTTCGCGTACTGGTGGCCCGCAACGGCCAGCAGGCTTTAGCACGCCTGGAGATCGGCAGCCCCGACCTGATCCTGCTGGACATCGTGATGCCGGACATCGACGGCTACACCCTGTGCCAACAGATTAAGGCAGACCCTCGCCACGCCGATGTGCCGGTGATCTTTATCTCCGTCAACTCCGCACCGGAAGATGAGGTGCGTGGCTTTGAATGCGGTGCCATCGACTATATCCGCAAGCCGTTTCACGGCCCCTCGGTGATGCACCGGGTGCGCGCCCAACTGGCGGCACAGCACCGCAAGCTGGGCTTGCTGCAGGCCTTGAAACACGAGGCCAACGAACTGCAACGCTCGCGCCTGGTGATGATTGAAAAGCTCGCCAAGGCCACCGCCTTTAAAGATGAAGAGACCGGCCTGCATGTCCTGCGAGTGGCGCACTATGCCCGCCTGATCGCCCAGGCTCACGGCTGTGATCCCGCCTGGTGTGAAGACCTGTTCTACGCCGCACCGCTGCACGACATCGGCAAGATCGGCATCCCCGACGCCATCCTCGGCAAACCGGGCAAGCTTAACGACGCCGAGTGGCAAGTGATGAAAACCCACACTGAGCTGGGTGCGCAGCTGCTGGAGGGGGACGACGCCAGTGTGATGGTGATGGCGCGCGCCATCGCCCTGCACCACCATGAGCGGTTCGATGGCGCTGGCTATCCCCATGGGCTGGCGGGTGATGCCATCCCGCTGGAGGCCCGCATCGTCGCCGTTGCTGACGTGTTTGATGCCCTGGTCAGCGTGCGCCCCTACAAGCCGGCGCTGAGCCTGGAGCAGGCCATGACCATTATCGAACAAAGCGCAGGTGGCCATCTGGACCCGGTATTGGTTCGTCACTTCCTGAATCAGCAAAGCGCCATGGTGGCGATCAGCCAGACCTACCGAGATTAACTACATGAGCCAATTGGACCAAATTCTGGCCCGCGGCCAACAGGAGCGGCAGTCACTGTCGCGCCTGTTTATGGCCTTTGCCCTGGTGATCCTGCTGCTGATGCTGGCGGCCATAGGCAGCATCAGCATCATCAGCCGGGTGGTCAATGATTACACCGCATACCGCGACATCTCCCAGATGCAGATGGCGCTGGACGAAGTGCGCATCGCCGAGATGATCCTGATGCGGGAACAAAAAGGCCAAGACATGCCGCTGGTGGAGCATGAGTTAAAGGAGTTCCAGCAGGAGGTTGAACGGGTGCTGGAGCGCTACCCGGATATGCAGGGGCTCGAGCCGCTGTACCGGGATTACCGGCAATCCGTCATCAAACTGCTCGAAACCATGCCGAAGTTCACGCTCAGTTACAACCAGACCCGGGATCACTACTTCCGGATCAAAGAGCAGATCATCTCCTTTCCGGTGGTGGGGGTCCAAGACAATGAGAATGCCGGGACCGTTGACCCGGCGCATCTGCAACAGGCGCTGACCAAGCTGATCAGCGCGTTGTCTGATGCCACCAACAACAGTCAACGCCGGCCGGTTAATGTCCAGCAACGCGACTTCACCCAGTCCCATATGGCGAACTACCTGTCGCAAGTGGATCAGGCCACCCAGCGACTGATGGCCATGGAGTCCCAGCTCAACAGAACGGAACTCCATAATCTGTTGCAATGCGTTGAACGCTACAAAGTTGCGGTGGTTCAGGTCGGTACCCTAAAGATGGACTACAACGACCTGAGTACGACGGTGGTCAATCGCGCGCAGACGCTGTCTGACACCATGAACTCAGCATTGGCGAACCATCGCAGGACGCTGCAGCAATCCTACGATCTGGTGCACCTGTTGGTGCTGATGGCGCTGATGTTTACCCTGGCCACCTTTATTCTGGTGTTTACCCTGCTGCGCTCCCGCCGGGCGTCACTGCGGGTGCTGGACGACCTCTCTCTGGCGGTGCATGAGGCGCAAAAGGCGGCAGACGCCAAGGCCCGCTTCCTCGCCAATATGAGCCATGAGATCCGTAACCCCATGAACGCCATCATCGGCCTGAGCCAACTGGCGCTGAAAGAGCCGCTGCCCGCCAAGGTAACCAACTGGCTGCAGCGGGTTCAGCAATCCGGTCAGGGCCTGCTGCGCCTGCTGGATGACATCCTCGACGTCAGCAAAGTGGAAGCGGGCAAGCTGGTGCTGGAGAGCAACCCCTTCGACCTGCACACGGTACTGGAACATATCGACGCGATGACCGCCTTCAGTGCCCGGGATAAACGACTCGACTGGCGGATTGACGTGGGCGCCGATGTGCCCGCCGGCCTGGTGGGTGACCCTTGGCGTCTGGGCCAGGTGCTGCTCAACCTGGCCAGCAATGCGGTCAAGTTTACCCAGCGCGGGGAAGTTCGCTTGACGGTGCGTGTCCACCGTCGCCAGGAGCGCAGCGTTGAACTGGAGTTCACCGTGGAAGATACCGGCGTGGGCATCGCTCCGGAGCATCTGGAAACCCTGTTTCAGCCCTTTGAGCAGGGCGACCCGGCCACCACCCGACGCTTTGGCGGCACCGGCCTGGGCCTGACCATCTGTCACGGCATCGCCAGCGCCATGAACGCCTTGCTCACGGTGCACAGCCAGCAGGGTGTGGGCAGTCGCTTTGCCCTGCGTGCCCATTTCCCGTTGGCCGAGCTGGATACCCGACCGCCGCACCAGCGCATTACCGCTCTCTCCGGGGTGCGCATTAAGTGGCACAACGGCCTGCAGGCTCGTCCCGCCGACTGGCGCAGCTGGACCGCCTATCACGGCATCGTGCTGCCCTGCGACTGTGACTTTGAGGAGGGGGACATCAGTGACCCCCACCTGTTGGTGGTGCTCGGCGACGAACCGCTGCCCGAGACCTCGCTGCCGGTACTGCGCCTGCGCCCCCAATGGGGCGGCGCGGTCAACACCATCGAGGAGAACGCCCTGGCCCTGCCACTGACCAGCCCTCGCTTGGCCCGTGCCATCAGTCGCATCCTGCAACCGGAACAGGAGCGGGAGGTGCCCCATAAACACGGCCCGGGCCTGAGTGGCCTGCCCGCTGGTAAGCGGGTGTTGGTGGTGGAGGACAACGCCATCAACCGTGAGCTGATGTTGGGCTTATTGGCGCCACTGCAGTGGCAGCTCGACCTGGTGGAGAACGGCCTGGAGGCGGTGGAACAGGTTAAACGCCGGGATTACGACCTGATCCTGATGGATTGCCATATGCCGGTGATGGATGGCTTTGATGCGGTACGCCACATCAAGAGCGAAGGCCATTGCTCTGCGCCGATCATCGCGCTCAGTGCCTATGTCCTGCCGGAGGAAAAAGCGCGGATGTGGCAAAGCGGCTTTGACGATGCGGTCGATAAACCGATCCAGATAGAACAGCTGCAACAGACCCTGTCTCATTGGCTGGGCCACAGCGTGGCGGTGCCGGAGCCACCGCGCAAAGCATTGAACGTGTGTCAAATCGACGGTATCGATATGGATTTGGCGCTGCAGAATGCCGGCGGGCAACGCCCGATACTGCACAAGGCCCTGGCGCTGTTTGCTGACCAACTGACCGAGTTTGCCAGCCAGCAGTGGGCGGAGGAGACCCAGTTCCAGAAGGCGCTGCACAACCTCAAAGGGGTGGCGGGCAACCTGGGGGCCAACGCCTTGTACTGGCTGTGTCACCAGGCGGAACAAAGCGATGATGACACCCTGCGCAACCTGCTGCGGCAACAGGCGCGGAAACTGGCCAAGGGCATTCGTCGCAAGCTGGCGTTCCAGGCGGAGCCCAGCACTCAAGAGGTCAAAACCACCCGAACCGAATTTATCGATGCCCTGCGGATGGGCGACACCCAAGCGCTGATCTGGGTCGGCGGGATGACCCCGGCGAGCCTGAACCTGACGGATGAGCAACATCATGCCCTGATAAAGGCCCTGGACGGCTTTGATTTCGAGCAAGCCCTGGCCATCGTGGAGAATAACAATAATGACTGAGCCACTCTGTATCGTGGTGGACGATAACGCCATCAACGCCATGTTGCTGGAACAAGCGCTGCTCGCCCGCGGTTGCCGCACCTGCGCGCTGACCTGCCCGCTCACTGTCGAGCAGGTGATCAGTGACTGCGGCGAAACCCCGGCCATGGTGGTGATTGACCAGTGCATGCCGGAGCTGCCGGGGCACCTGCTGGCCCGCAATCTTCGGAGCAAGTTTGGTGACCAGTGCCTGATGGTGGCCTGGAGCGGATCTGCGCTGCCCGCAGAAGCCCATATGGCATTTGACGAGGTGCTGGAGAAACCGATCAACGCGGCCCAGCTCGATCGTCTTGTCGCCAGCTTTGGCCTGGGTGACCAACCGGCCCCGCTGGATGCCCTGAGTGCGGCAGAGCAAGCACAACTGCTGCACCTGTTTGCGGACACCACCGCCGAAGACCTGCGCCAGCTGGCCCGCGCCATCATGCGCAAAGATGCCGGGCAGGCCCAAGCCCTGCACCACAAGATGGAGGGATGCCGCGCCATGCTGGGTCTAGAGATGCCGAGCCTGAGCACCATGGGCGAGGCGATCCGCGAACAGGACTGGTCCGCCATCGGCGACGCCTATCTGGCGGTTAACCGGGAGCTGACCCAGGTAACCCGGGAGTCCCCATGAGCAAAGCCCCCGACTACGCCCACCTTCGGGTACTGGTGGCCGACGATGCGCCACCGGTGCAGTCCTTTCTGCGCCTGATGCTGCGCCGCCAGGGGTTTCGCGATGAACATATCCTGCTGGCCAAAACCGGCAAGGAGTGCCTGCGGCTGGCGCAGGAGCAGACCGAGCCGGTGGACATCGTTCTGTGCGACTTCAACTTTGGCGAGGGCCTCAATGGACGCCAGATCCTGGAGGAGTTGCGCCACCAGCACTGGATCTGCGATACCACGGTCTTTATCGTCATCACCGGCGAAGCCAAAGGCAACGTGGTGCACGCCATGCTCGACCTCAAGCCGGATGAATACCTGCTGAAACCGCTGAATCCGGAGATGCTGAAACAGCGCATCGACCGCGCCCTGCGTCGTCGCTATGCCCTGCTGCCACTGCATCAGGCGATCAGCGCCGGCCAGCATGAGGAAGCCATCCGCCTGTGTGACGAATTGGCGGTCTGGCATCCGCAGTACCTGCCGGTCTTGCGGGAAACCCAGGGCCGCATTCTGCGCAAGCTGCGTTTCTTCAGCGAAGCCAAGGTGCTGTATCAGTGCGCGCTGGAGCAAAGCGGCGCCGACTGGGCCCGCCTCGGTCTGGCCAACACCCATCTGGATCTGGGTGAGACTGAGGAGGCGCTGGCACTGCTGACGCCGCTGATAGAAAGTCGTCGTGTCACCATTGATGCGCTGGATTGCCTGAGTCGCTACCACCTGTCATCCACCAAGATCCCGGAATCCATCGCGCACCTGCAGGCGGCCCACCGGTTGGCCCACGACACTTCGCACCGGGAGGGGTTGATCTCCGACCTGTGCTATTGCGTCGATGACGCCATGGGCATGGTTAAGGCCTACGACGCTTTCAGTGCCAAGTGCAAAGGCACCTATCGGGACACCGTCTACACCCGGGTTAACCGGGTTCGACGCCTGCTGATGGCGCATGACCTGTTGCCGGAACCGGAACGTCCCCAGTGCCTGCAACTGATCACCAAGCTGTTGGGACAGATTAAAGCGGAAGACGCCAGGGGGCCGGTGCAACTGGCCAAAGCCCACCTGCTGCTGCTGACCGGACGCATCAAAGAAGCGGTGGCACTGACACTCGCGCTCAGTCGCAATGGCCAGCTCAGCCACTTTTACGACTTCCAGCACCTGGCCCACCTGCTGCTGACGCTCTCCTTTGAAGCGGACTTTCGTCGCGCCATGGAGATGGCCCGTACCGCGCTGGCACAGAGCACCGAGGAGATGATGGTCGAGGCCAGAGCGGCGATGCTCGCCCATCTGGAGGCGCGTTTTCACGCCAACATGACCGCACTGGAGCAGCTTTATGGCCAGTGGCAGAAAGTGGCGGATGGCCGCGATGAGCAGGCCAAGCTCCAACTGCTGATGGCGATGCACAGCCTGGCCCCCTACCTGAGCCCGGTGTGCGAAAAGCTGCTGGCGCTGCTGAACGAGGCCTGGCCACGGGGGATGCCGCGTCATCAGGTGTTGGCGATTGAGCGCCAGTGCCAGCGGGTGGTCGAGGCGCTGGCTCAGCGTCGGGCCGCCTGAGGTTCAGAGCAACGGGTTCACCAGCAGATAAAGGGCCGGCACCAGAATGGCCAGCCAGGTGAGCAGGGTGCCAAGCAGGCGGCCCGGGTGGTAACCGCCGTTGCCTCCGACCAGCCCCCAGGGGTGCAACACCCGCCCCAGCACCAGGGTGGCTCCTGCGCCATGCACCAGCCACAACGGCGCCCCGCTGGCTTCAATGCAACCCAGCAGGATCAGGGCGATGGGGGCGTATTCAATGAGGTTGGCGTGGGCACGAACCCGCAACTGAAGATCACGGTTGTCAGCATCGCCCACCCCAACTTTCAGGGCCCGGCGCTGCCGTACCACTCCCCAGGCCAGGGCCAGGGTGATCAAACCTATCCAGGCGGCGTAAACACCGGTCCACTGCAATGCCATGCTCCACTCCATGCAAACGGTTACATCAATGTTTGCCTAACATATTGGAAGCGCAGGCAAAAGCCAATGAAGCAAGGCAGCCACCGCATCAGCACAACCAAAAACGGGGCCATTGGCCCCGTTGTCGTTTTACCCGTCGTTATCGCCCTGCCCCAGTCGGCTGACCCCCAGCGTCAGTGACGGCAGCGTCAGGCGACGCACCCACATCAAACCGACAAAACTCAGGGCAAAGCCCAGTGCCAACAGAGCGTCACCAATCACGCCATTGAGGTGCATCACGATGGTGACCAGCAGCAAGCCGATGGGCAGCAGATGCTTGCTGGCCTGCTGTCGATACTGGCCGATGCGCTCTGCCAGGGCCGGGCGGTCACTGGCGTTAACCTCCAGCTTCACGTTACAGCCGTCGCAGGGCCAACTCTGGTGCTTCATCAGGTCGGCAAAGCGCTGGGCGCTCATCTGCTGGGCCTGCTCACAGGCGGGACAGTGGTAGTGAATTCCGGGTTTCATCTCGTCCTAAAACCAAACGCTGTGGTGATGGCGGCTACCTTATCGACAATCTTCACCGCCCTGCAAGTGCAACGATAACCCATTAACCCGATTGCCATTGATTACGCATCAGGCCGTAAACACGGTGATCAAAACAGTGACCATTAACCAACTCGGCGCGGCGCAGAGTGCCCTCCAGCTCGCAGCCCAACCGCTCCGCCACCGCCTGGCTGCGGTGGTTACTGACCGCGCAGCGCAGCTCGATCTTTTCCAGTTCCAGTTGCACAAAACCATAGCGGATTAAGCCTCGGGCGGCACGGGTGACGATGCCCCGCCCCTGGTAAGCCTCCGCCAGCCAGTAACCCAGAACCCCCACCCGGCGGGCATCGAGGCCGCGCAGATCCATCATCCCCACCAGCTCGTTATCCAGCAGCACACCGCAGGTCAGGCTGTGGCCCTCACCATACTCCCCCAGCATCTGGCACAGGTACTGGCGGCTGTCTTCCTGCTGCTGCACCAGGCCCGGCCAGGCGAGGAAATGGCTGAGGTGGTCGCGGTTGGCCAGAACCAACTCAAACAGCCGGGCGGCGTGTTCCGGCCCGAGCAGGGCCAACTTGATGTCATCGTCGATGGGGAGGGTGAACATATTTCGTCCTTGATACGGCATAATCCAGGAAAGTCCGTTATATCATTGCCCTTGCGCGCAAACCAATCGGTGCCGGATGCACACCAGCAGGGATCTGGCGCACAGTTATGGGGTGATAGCGCTGGCAAAGCTTCGCAAACATGCGACCCTATTCACCACGGTTCCAACCCGGCTGAGACCATGAAAGAGAAACTGACGAAACACGACGAAAAGAGACTGACCGAAGTCCTCAATGAATGCGCCCAGCACGGCGGTATGGACCTGCTGCAGGCCAAAGGTTTCCTGGCCCATCTGCATTGCCACCCCCGCACCCTGGACCCGTCCAGCTGGAGCAGCGCCATCGCTGGGGTGGAGCCGGAGAAAGAGTACTGGCCCTTTGAAGCCAAAATCATGGAGCGCCTGTTCACCCTCTTCAACCAGCTGCACGACGAAGTGCACCTGAAACAGCGCCTGATGCCGCTGGAGATGAGCGAGCATCTGGATGCCCTGAACCAACGCCAGGTACCGCAGCCTCTGCGACACTGGCTGGCCGGCTTTATGACCGGCTTCCTGTTCCTCAAGGAAGCGTGGCAGGAGCTGCTCACCGACGAGCAGTTCCAAGAGGTGGAGTCCTGCGCCAGCCTGCTTGGCTATGTGGCCACCCTGGGCAGCGATGAAGAACACGCCGTTGCCTGGCGTGAAGGCGCCGAGCCTGAGCCGGAGCAGCTACGCCACGCCATCGACGAGGCGCTGGCATATATGCACGGCTGGAGCCAGGTCAAGCTGGACGATGACGGTGAGCTGGCGCCGGTGAACAGCGGCCACTAAAGCGCACTGATCAAAAAACGGGGCCGATTGGCCCCGTTTTTTATGCCCACGGCTGAACGCGGCTACTGCGCCGGCTGCGCGGCCAGCTTGGCCTGAATGTAATCGCCGTGGCTGACGTAGAGCAGGTCCGCCACCTTGCGGATCACCCCCTCCTCCTGAGGGTCCAGGTCGCCATCGGCATAAGCGACCCGCCACAGCCCCTGGATCAGGGCGATTTTCTGGGCCTGGCTCAGGTTCTTCTTGGCCACCGAGGTAAAGGCAAACAGATCCGACGCCTCCTCACTCACCTCCAGGGCCTGGTCAAACAGCAGGCGCAGTTCCCGCTCCGACAGCGAGAACCCCTCCTCCAACAGATGCCAAATCGCCGCTTTCTCCTCCGGGCTCTGGCTGCCATCACTGCGGGACACCTCCAACAGCAGGGCGGCGCACGCCAGCCGCGCGTCCACTTCACTTTGCTTGATGCCGGAGTCCTGCTCACTGGACAGTAACCGGCGCAATCGGGCCAATATCATCGTTTCGCTCCCAAAAGGTGGCTGGAAAGATAAGGTTAGACAGCCCAAAACAGAAAAAGGCACCCGAAGGTGCCTTTTTCATACAAGCTGGCGATTAAACGCGCTTAAAGTCGATGTGGGTGACTTTCGGCTTGTAGGGGTGACGCTGCATGGCTTGCGCTTTTACTTTTTCCTCTTTGCCATCAACAACGATGGTCAGTTCGGCAGTGTAGAAAGCGTCTTCGTCCTGAGCGTGCAGGATTTTGTCGTGATCCAGTTCGATGGAAACCGGCTCAGCGTTGCCACCGTAGATGATGGCCGGGATCAGACCAGCGTGACGCAGGCGGCGGCTCGCACCTTTCCCCGCGTCGGTGCGGACTTTAGCTTCGAATACGAAAGACATAGGTAAAACCTCAAAAATAGAAAAAAAGATGCCGACGTTTGCGACCAACGTCGGCACTTTGCTTTTAAAAGCCGGCGGATTCTATCACAGCGCGAAAGCCGCCAACAAGCGGGATTTGTGGTGTTTTACCAACGTCGCACCGGGCCGGTATCGACATGGACAAAACCGGAACGCGGATAGTACCCCACACCGCCACCTTGCAGGGACAACGCGGCTTTGCGCAGGTCCGACAGGGCCACGCCCGGCATGGCAATATCCACCGCCATCGCCTTGGTGTGGTAGCTGCGTTTGGCCACGCCACCAGAGCGTGCGGCCAGCATCTCGTTGGTCTTCATGCTGCGGTAGCCGGAAATAAGGTGGATATCTTTGTGGTAGTCCAGCTTTTCGGCCAGTTGGTATACCAGCTCGTAAAGACCGCGGTCGATGGGGGCCACTTCGTTGACCCGGTGATCGCGCAGCACGGTGTCGAGCTGAGACAGCCCGGATTGGAGGTAATGGCCTTCGCCCCAAAACTCGGCAGTGGTGCGCTCACCGGTATGGCGGTTATAAAAGCTGAGGGCGCGCAATGGCGCATTGGGCGACTGCAGACTGGCATGGGCAACGCCTGGAAGGCCAGCCAACATCAATGTGGCCCCGGCGCCGCCCAGCAGGCGCCGTCGCAAAGTGCAGATCTCTGACATGATGAACCCGTAAACCAAATCCATTTTATTATTCGGGAAGTGTCTCCTTCCCGTTCATTAGTGGGCCCACCCTACCGATCACTTTTTGACCTTTCAAGTGCTTTGTTCTGCCATAACTTAGTCCAAAAACAGCTTACCCCGGCAAGTCACTCTTATTCCTTATTTTTGTCCAGGCTCGCGGTCAGGGCGGGCTGGCGACCAATTGCTGCTTTTTCGAGCTCGTAGATGTCACTTCGAAACTGAGCGCGCCCCCCATCCATCCAGGCACTCCAATACACCAGGTAAACCGCCAGAGGTTGCTGTAGGGTCAACCAACGTGGCCCACTGGCATTCAGATAACGCTTCAATGGCGGCCCTTCGGGGGACTGGGCCTGCAGCAGCAGGTCCGCCAGCAGGTCGGCGTTCTCAACCCGGATGCAGCCAGAAGAAAACGCCCGGGTGCTGCGTTCAAACAGCCGCTGTTTCGGGGTGTCATGGAGGTAGATGGCCTGACTGTTTATCAGGTGGAATTTATACCGCCCCAGCGAATTGCCCGGGCCGGGACGCTGGCGCAGTCGATAGGGGAAGCCCTGGTAAGCCAGGCGGGAGAGTTCATCCGGCGAGAGCCAGAGTGGCCGGTTCTCCGAGTCCAGCACCTCAAAGCGGTTGCGCTGGACGTAGCTGCCGTCGGTCAGGATCCGGGGCAGCAGGTCCTTCCGCATGATGGAGTTGGGTACGTTCCAGTAGGGATTAACCACCACGCTACGCAGTTCACTGTGCATCCTTGGGGTGCGTCGGGAGGGCATCCCCACCACCACTCGGGCGCTGAAGCGGGACTGGCCGTCCTGAACCCAGTCGAGTCGGTAGTCGGGAATGTTGACCAGCAGGTGGTCCGGTGCGAAATAGTGCCGATCATGGGCCTGGCGCACGAGTGCACGCGCCAGCAAGCGCGCACGCTCTTGATAATCCAGCCGCAGCCAGTGACGGGTTCGCGGCCCGATAACGCCATCGGCTTTTAGCCCATGACGGCGCTGAAACTGCTGTACCGCCGCCACCATGCCGCCGTCGTAACGCAGGCTGTCGGTGCGGCCCGGGTAGTCCCCGAGACGGGCCAGTTGCCGGCGAATCGGCGCCACCTCGGCGTGGTGCTCACCGGGTTTGATCACCCCCCAGGCCCCAATCGCCAACGGCGGTTGCCTGGCCAGATGGTGCAGCTTGCGCAAGCGATTGCTGAAGGCCAGATAGTGCGGCACGGGCGGCTCCAGCGCCAGCACCCGCTCATACAACCTACCCTTGGCGGCATCGTGCGCCATGGCACTGGCAAACCCCGGCTCAGGCATCAGTGACAGAGGCGCGTTCAGATCAAGCTGGCCGGGAGGAAAACGGTGTACCTCGCGCCAGAAGGCGCGCACCAACAGGTAGGCTTCGGTATACAACAGGCTGGCCTGCTCCGGCCCGGAGGCCTGAGCTAACCGCCACTGCAGGTCATCAAAACGGGGATCCAGATCCGCTGCCGCCAGGATCGCCAATTGTCCCTCAAGTTCCCGTGCCGCCTGTTCCTGGCGTGAATCAGCAAACCATAGTGGCTTGCGGTCTCCCCCCATCGCGACCCCGCTGCAGATGCAAAACAGGATAACGAACATCAGGCGCATGGGAACCACAACTCCTACAACGTCACTACAGGGTGAGTATGGCAGTTGCCGTCCCCGGGCGCGGGGTGCGCCGAGAAAAAAACACCCGGCGCCAGGCCGGGTGTGGTTGTTCAGAGTGCGAGCTTTTCCTGCAGGAACGCCATCCAGGGATCCGCCGATTCCCGGTCGTAATGACGCGCCCGTTCTGCCCGCGCCAGCGCGTCGGCGTAGTCGCCCATCTGGTAGTAGGCGCGCACCGCCATCATCTCCACCCGCAGGCGATCGTCGTTGTCCAGCTTGAGGGCATCCAGCGCTGGCAGCAGTGCCACCGCCTGCCGGAATTCGGAGGCCATCACCAGCACTTCAAACTGATTGACCCGATACTGGCTGTCCAGTTCTGCCGCCCGGCCCCAGGCCTGTTGTGCGGCGTCCCACTCCCGCGCCATCTGCCAGTAACGGGCCAGCTCCACCCGACGCTCAACATCGTCGTCAATGTGCTTACCCAGTTGCCCGGCCAGGAAACGCGCCGCCAACTCCGGCAGGCCACGGTTGTTGAACAGCTGAATCAGTGAGCGGTAATCCCCCTCGCTGGTCAACAGGTTGTTCTGCTCCGCCAGCGCCAGAGTGCGCAGTGCCGCTTCCTGATCGTTCAGGCGCAGTTGCACACTGGCGCGCTGACGCCACCAACTCAGGCGCTCCGGCTCCAGCTCAATCAGCGCCGCCGTCACCTTCAGCGCTTCAGGCCAGTTCTGAAGTTGCTGATAAGCGGTCAGCATCATCTGGTAGGGCGAGACACTGGACTCCAGCGCCACCGCAGCGCGTGCCGCCGGAATCACTTCCGCCCACTGCTCCAGTCGGAAGTGGCTCTGGGCGATGCGCAGGTGCAGATCCGCGTTAACCAGCTCCGCCGGGGCGTTATCACGCAGCCACTGGTAGTGGCCCAGCGCGTCACGGAAACGTTCATTCATTAGCAGGATGTCCGCCACCATGCGGCGGGTCTGGGCGCTGGTCATCTCGTTAAGCACACCACTGTCCAGTGCGATCTGCAGTTGCTCCAGTGCCTTATCCGGCTGCTCCGCGGCCCAGTAGAGGCTGCCCAACAGGCGCGCCACGTAGGCTTTGGATTCGCCATCGCGGGGCTCCAGCGGGGCCAGGATGTCGATGGCCTGGTCCAGCTTATCCGCTTCGTACAGGGCCCAGGCTTCCTGAACCTTGCTGGCCATAATGGGGCTCATGGCGGCCTGGGCGGTGCCGGCCAGCATGGCCAGGCACAAAATCAGCGCTCTCATCGGTTCAGCTTAAACTCCAGTTTGGCGGTCTGGCCGGGTTGAGACACGGCTTTGCCATCCAGTTGCTTGGGCTGGTATTTCCAGCGCGCCAGCGCCTTCATGGCAGCCTGATCAAACAGGCGCACCGGCTCAGACTCGATCACCCGGATATTGCGGGGGCGGCCCTGCTCGTCGATGGTGAACTCCATCAGCACGTAGCCTTCGGCCCGCATCCGCAACGCACGCTGGGGGTAGGCCGGTTCCACCCGGTACAGCGGCATCGCCTGGCGGTCGGCGGTGGCCAGGTCGGCTTTGGCGGGCATGCCGATCTGGATGTCACCGGGGCCATCGATGCTGAGGGTGGGCAGGTCCAGATTCATCTGAACGTTGGTGGCACTGCTGTTCTCCACCACCTGCGCCTGAGGCAACTCCGGCAACGGTGGCGGCGGCTCCGGCAACGCCCGGCTGCGGCGGTTAAGCTGCTCCGGACGATCCGCCATCAGCACCGAAACCGGGGCCGGACCGGGCTCGCTTGGGGCTTTGCCCGGGCCTCCGGTGACCATCATCGCCATCAGGCTAAACAGCCCGGCGGTGATCGCCCCGCCCAGGCACAGCGCCAGCAGGTAGTCCCTCATTGGCCCGGCTCCGCCGCCAGCGCGATGTCGGTAATGCCCGCCGCCTTGGCCGCGTCCATCACCTTGACCACCACACCGTTAAAGGCCCGCTCATCGGCCTGGATCACCAGCGGGGATTCCGGCTGGTCGGCACGCAGGCGCTCAAGGTTGGCCTGCACCCGCTCGATGTCGATGCGGCGCTGGTCGATGTAGATCTCATTGCGGTTGTTGATCGCCACAAACAAGCCGGCCCCCGCCTGAGACGCCGCCGTAGAGGCTTCCGGACGGTTAACCTCGATACCGGACTCACGCACAAAGGAGGTGGTCACGATAAAGAAGATCAGCATGATAAAAACGATATCCAGCATCGGAGTCAGGTCGACCTGAGCTTCCTCCTGCTGAGGAACAGGACGCAAAATTCGCATCTCAATTCTCCCGCGGCAACGCGTTGGCCAGTCCGTGCAGTGCACGCTGGCTGTATTTCTGCAATCGGGCGTGGACAAAGAGTCCCGCCAGGGCGGCCACCATCCCTGCCATGGTGGGCAGGGTGGCCATGGCGATGCCGGCCGACATTAGCTTGGGATTGCCGGTGCCCTGGGCCGCCATCACGTCAAAAACGCTGATCATGCCGGTTACGGTACCGAGCAGACCGAGCATCGGGCAGATCGCCACCAGTGCCTTGATGAAGTCGAGGTTGGCGTTGAGGCCACGCTCGGCACGGCCGAGCATGCCTTCACGGCAGGCAACGGCGTACCAACTGGTGCGTTCCGAACGCGCCTGCCACTGGGCTTGCCACTGGGCAGACTGGGCCGGGAAGCGCAGTGCCAGAAACAACACCCGCTCCATCATCAACACCCAAATCATCAGGACAACGGCGGCCAGGACCCAGAGTAGCGGACCGCCCCGGGCCATAAACTGGCCTATCCAGTCCCACCATTGGGTCATGCCTTGGACTCCCCATCGGCGTGGGCGGCCACCAGCGCAATGCTCTCTTTCTCGAGCAGGCTGCGGATCACGGTGACGCGGGTGGACAGCAGGTTGTGCGCCAGCAGCAGCGGCATGGCCGCCACCAGGCCCAGTACCGTGGTCACCAACGCCATGGAGATGCCGCCGGCCATCACTTTCGGGTCACCGTTGCCGTATTGGGTGATCACCTGGAAGGTTTCGATCATGCCGGTCACGGTACCGAGCAAACCCAGCATCGGCGCAATGGCGGCCATCAGCTTAAGCATGGACAGCCCCTTCTCCAGCCCCTGCTGCTCATTGACGATCGCTTCCAGCAGCTTCAGCTCCAGGGTTTCCAGGTTGTGATGCTTCTGGGCGTGGTACACCTTGAGAATGCGACCCAGCGGGTTGTTGTCGTTGGCTTCGCGCTGTTTCAGTTGCTTGTTGATGGCCAACTGGCTGCGCAGCAGCACGGCCGCCCGCACCAGCGCAATCAGGGCACCGATGGCCAGCAGCACCAGAATCACCTGGCCCACCAGGCCGCCCTGGGCCAGACGCTGGCTCAGGGTCGGGGTTTGCTGGTACTGGTCCAGCAGTTCGCCCATGGCCGGGTCGATCACCAGGGCGTTGCCCTGCCCCGGCAGCATAAAGTCCGGCTGACGCGGGTACAGCGTCGCCAGGCCGCGGGCGGTGTCGACCTGGGCGAAGCCCTGCTCAGACAGCAGGTTAAAGGGGCCGATACGCCACAGTTGGGCCTCAGCGATCTTGCCGTCGGTCTGGGCCAGCGGCAGGGTCACCGGTTGAATGGCGGCGCCGTCACGGATGTCGGCCATCATGATGGCTGGCAGCGCCTGCAACTGGGCCAACTCCGGCAGACGATCGGCCCGGGCCATGGCCTGGGCCTGCTCAATGCGCTCTGGGGCGGTCAGGGCCAGCGGGCCGCGCTCCAGCTCGGCGGAAAGTTCGCCGCCGACCTGGCGCACCACGCCGTACACCTCACCCAGGGCACCGGTGGCCAGGGTCAGTTCGGTCTCTTTCTCGGACAGCGCGCGCTCGTTGTCGCTGAAGGTGTCGCTCAGGGCGGCCACTTCGGCTTTCAGCGCCTTCAGGGCAGCCATCTGCTGCTTGAGCTGGGCCTCCACCTCGGCGGCACTGGCCTGATGGCGGGATTCACGCTGGGCGTTGTGGCTGGCTTCCGCAGCGCGGGCTTCGGCGCTGCGTTCCACCATGTCGGTGTTGGCCAGGGTGTGGGCCGACAGCAGCAACATCGCCGCCGTCACGGCGGTTTGGGTCAGACGACGCATTATTGGATCTCCTGGCTCAGGGGAAGGGTCAGCAGCGAGGGGGCCTGGTGGCCGGCAGCGATGCCGTAGGCCTGGGCCAACACGCTGGTGCTGATGTCAGTGGCCGGTTGCCACTGGCCCTGTTGCCATACCCAATACTCGCGGCCGTCAAGGCTGCGCGCCAGCAGAGCCAGGCGGCCCAGATGCAGGAACTCCGCTTCGCGGCTGTCCTGGCCATTCAGTACCAGGGTGTCACGGTAGGTGCCCAGACGACGGCCGTATTCCATCTCAATCTGGTAAGCCTCCAGCAAACGACGGAACTTCTCCGCGTCCGCCACGTCAGCACGGCCCATCATCTGGTTCAGGTCCGCCAGGCGAGCCTGGCGCTGTTGCGCCTTCAGCGGCAGATCACCTTCCACGGCTTGCTCGAGGTCGCTCAGCATGTTGTACATCAGCGGCACCAGGCCGGAGCGGGTGTTTTCAATGCCCGCCAACTGGCTGTCCAGGCTGGCCAGCTCACGATGCTGGTCATCCACCAGCCGCTTGAGGTGGTCGCGGTACACGCTGAGGTTGTTGATCTCCTCCTTGACCCGCTCCAGCTCGGCTTGCTGGTTCAACTGTTGCTCGGTCAGACGGTCAACCTGCGCCTGAGTGTCCCGAGCGGCATTCTGCAGCGCCTGTTGGTTCTGCTCGGCCTGCGGCAAACCGCTGGCCATGGCGGCGCCACTCATCAGCATGCAGGCGAAGCCCAAGGCTCGTGATGTCATGTAAAACTGTCCCCAAGAAAGGATTGGATGGTTGGATACGGCAGTAGATAGTGACAGGAATTTCAGCCTGCCTCAATAGGAATAATTCTCAATTGGCGACAGGTTCAATAAATAGTGATCTGGGGCAGATCCCGGCTCGCTCACCGGGTTAACAAGGCTTGAGGGAGATCACAGTTTAATGTGAACGTTCTGTCTACAATCCTTAACAGATTCATGCTCTTCCCACACTGTCTTGTTGGAATTGTCGGCATCCGAACTTCGGGTGCCGTTTTTTTTGGTCACTTCATCGCCGCTCGCCCGATTCCCCCCTTGTTTCAGTCCTCAGCTCCGGTATAACAGCCCCCTTTTGCCACGGAGCCGACTGTGAATCGTCAACAACTGATTAAGCGAATGGCCGAACTCAGCGAGATGAGCCAGGCCGAGTGTAAGCGGGTTCTGGCGGCGCTGGAAAACACCATTGCCCAGGCCCTGCACGAGGGTGAAACCGTCTATCTTCCGCCCCTGGGCGTGTTTGAAGTGCGCCACCACCTGCCGCGTACCGGGCGCAACCCGCAAACCGGCGAGACGATTGAGATCCCGCTGCGCACCGTGCCCGCCTTTAAAGCGGCGGCGCCGCTGAAAAAAGCGGTGGCGGAGCAGGCATAAAAGAAGGGGCCAGATAGGCCCCTTTTTTGTGTCTGAACGCTGCCCTACTTCGGCAGCAACACCCGATCGACAAAACGCCGCAGCAGGTCGTTGGAGAGTGGCGTCTCCACCGCGCTGTCCAGCACCTCGCGCAGATGGTCTTCGCCGTCGGTGTAGTGATGGGCAAACTGGGTCAGCCGCGCAATCAGTACCGCTCTGTCCACCTCAGGGTGAAACTGGGTGGTCCAGAATGGTGCGCCATCCACCCTGAAGCTGTGGGTGCAGGGCTCAGTGTAGGCCAGCAAGGTACACCCCTGCGGGACCGTGAGTGCGCGTTCACGATGCACTGAAACGGCCATAAAGCCTTCGGGCATATCGTGGTACAGCACATCGTCCCGGGCGGCGTCGGTCAAGGAGATGGCGACGGTGCCCATCTCGAAATCCCGCTGGTCACGAATCACTTCGCCCCCCAGCGCCCGCACCGCCAGCTGGTGGCCAAAGCAGGAGCAGAACACCGGCATCTTAATGTCGATGCAGTGACGCAACAGCGCCATGGCGGGCACCACAAAGGGGTAGTTTTCCGGTTCCAGCACGCTGGCTTCCGATGAGCCTCCCACCAGCACCCCGTCCACACCGGCCAGCACCTCGGGGCCGAACTGCGGCGTATCAAACAGGTTCAGGATCCGGATCTGCTCCGGCTTAAGGCCACAAAACTGGGCGAAGCTCCGCCACTCCTCGTCGCGGGTCTGGGGATTATCCCGGATCTGCACCAGCAGCAGTGTCAATCTCGCCCGGTTCATGGCCCGCTCCTTATTGCGCCTGTTCCAACATCAGGCCGCGGATGATGTTCACCGGGGCACTGCCGTAAGACAGGAAGGTCTCATGGAAGGCTTTGAGATCAAAGTCCCCCTCCTTCACCTGTTTGTAATCTTCGCGGAAATCGTAGATCTCGCGGAAACCGGCGTAGTAGGAGGTCAGCTGGACCTGGCTCAGGGTGGCACGGCGCCACTTCTGAGCCGCTTCTTCGTGCTGCTGGAAGGCACCGTTGACCAGGTGGTCCATCACGGTGGCTTCATCGGCGCCCAGCACCTGAATCTCGTAGTCGATGATGGTGTTGGTGATCACCCGCAGGTTCCACTTCCAGTACATCAGCCACAGCTCAGGCTCGAAGTCGCCGTAGCCCTCCTCCAGCATCATCCGCTCGGTGTAGACCGCCCAGCCTTCCACCATGGCGCCATTGCCAAACAGGCTCTTGACCAGTGACGGCGACTCGTTGGAGTACACCAGCTGGGTGTAGTGGCCGGGGATCGCTTCGTGGATGTTGAGGATCTGCAGGATCCAGTGGTTGTACTCACGCAGGTAGCTTTCCGCCTGCTCGTCGCTCATGCCATCCAGCGGGGTCACGTTGTAGTAGGTGTTGGCGTGCTTATCGAACGGCCCGGGGGCAGAGATGGACGCGCCGGCGAAACCCCGCATGTAGGGCGGGGTTTCGCGCACCACCAGCGGCTTGTTGGGGTCGAGGGTGATCAGGTCATGCTGGCGCACAAAGGCTTCCAGCTCCGGGATCTGCGCCTTCACTTCGGCCACAAAGTCTTCCCGCTTTACGTGGCGGGCGGAGAGGTGGTCAATCAGCTCTCGGGTAGCCTGCTGGCTGTCCCGAGGCATCCCCTTGCCGGGGAAGTACTTGGACCAGAGCTGTTCGGTGATGGAGGCCATCTGCTTCTGGGCCTGGTCACGGTCAGCCAACGCTTTCTGGTACAGCTGTTTGGCGGTCATGCCGGACTGAATGTCGAGGGCGAACTTCTCCTCATAGAGGGTTTCACCGATGCGGAAGGAACGGGCCCCATTGGCCTTCAGTTCACGCTCCAACTCCTCCAGGAAGCTGACAAAGCTGAGGATCGCCTGTCGGGTTTCAAAATAGCGCTTTTCAAACAGCGCTTTTTCGCCCTCGCTCAGGCCGGAGGCTTTGGCCTTAGCCAGCATGGTGTCATCAAACACCGCCAGACCACCCTTGTTCTGCAGGATCGCCAGCTGGGTGTGTTCCAGCGTCGGGTTGTGGATGTTGGCCCGGGCCGCGCTGTAGTAACGGCTGACATCAGACATCCGGCCCAGCACCGCTTTAAGGCGGGTATCCAGGTCGGCGTACTCTTCGTTCATCAGCCGTGCAAAGGGGCCAGCCACATTGTACTGAGCCGGGTTCCACTGCCACGCCTTAAAGCGGGACACCTGCCACTCCATGCTGTCCAGCAGGTTGTCCAGCAGTGCCTTGTCGGTGCGGGCGGTGGCGCTGAGGGGCTGGTCGTCATAGGCCGACAGAGCCTGACGCCACTTAGCCACAAACGCCAGTTGGCGCTGACGTGACGCCTCATCGGGCACCACCAGTTGGTCGGCGTAGTCGTAGACGCCGCTGTAGAGGGCCCAGGTCGGGGAGAGACGCCAGAGGTCGTCAATCAGTTGGTTGGAGAGTTGCTGGAACTGGGCTGACTGACACTCGGCCAGACAGGGGGCCGGCTCAACGGCAACAGGTTCGGGGGTTTGACAGGCAGACAGGCCGAGGACGGCCAGGCCGGCAAAGAGGGTCGTTCTCATTGTTTTATCTTTCCGACAACAGTAAAGGTCACGGAAAGTTAACCACTTTTTAGCCCTTGCTGTCAGCCCCAAGCCGACGAAACACCCGCTTTGGGATCAGTACTTTGTAGCGCCAAGCCAGCAACAGCAGAAAGCCGGACAGATAGAGTGCCGGCTCCCAGTTGCCGGATTTGACCGACCACCAGAAGTGCACCGGCCCCAGTATCGCCACCAGGTACACCCAGCGATGCAGCGCCTGCCAACGGCGGCCCAGCTTGCGTTGCGCCAGTTTGGGCGAGGTCACCGCCAGCGCCAGCAGCACCACAAACGCCACCATTCCAACGGTGATATAGGGACGTTTCACCACCTCGCCCAGCAGCAACGACCAGTCCAGCAGCAGGTCGAACACCAGGAAGGCAGCAAGGTGTAACAAAGCGTAAGTAAAGCACCACAACCCCAGTAGACGACGTACCCGCATCAGCCAGGGCCAGCGCCGCCAGCGGGCCAATGGCGACACCAACAGCGTCGCCGCCAGGGTATTAAGAATGCCCATGCCCAGGAAGTGGATCAGGTATTGCACCGGGTCGCCGCCAGCGGCCCTGCTCTGAACCGCCAGCCACAGGTACAGCAATGGCAATCCGCAGGCGAGGTGCAGGGCGGTCTTCAGCAGGATCAATCCACGATTGCTCATCAGTAGTACCGGGTCAGGTCCATGCCCTGGTACAGCGACGCCACATAGTCGCCATAGCCGTTAAAGGGCTCGGTGGGGATGCGCTTGGCGGACAGCAGGCCCCCCGCCCCAATGCGGCGTTCGCTGGCCTGGGACCAGCGGGGGTGATCCACCGCCGGATTGACGTTGGCGTAAAAACCGTACTCATGGGCCGCCAGCAGATTCCAGGTGCTGGGAGGTTGGGTTTCCGTCAGGCGGATGCGGACAATCGATTTGATGCTCTTAAAGCCATATTTCCACGGCACCACCAGTCGGATGGGGGCGCCATTTTGGGGCGGCAGGGTTTTACCGTAAAGGCCGACGCTGAGCAGGGTCAGTTCGTTCATCGCCTCATCCATTCTCAGTCCTTCGACATAGGGGTAATCGATGCCGCCGCCGAGGAAGCGGTTACTCTGTCCCGGCATCTGCTCCGGGTCGTACAGGGTTTCAAACGCCACGTATTTGGCTTTGCTGGTGGGCTCTGCCCGCTTCAGCAAAGCGGCCAGCGGGAAACCCAGCCAGGGCACCACCATCGACCAGGCCTCCACACAGCGCAGCCGGTAGATGCGCTCCTCCAACGGGGCCAGCTTAAACAGATCGTCGTAATCCAGGGTCATCGGCTTGGCGACCTCCCCCTCGATCACCAGTTTCCAGGGTTCCACTTTAAATCCCTGGGCTTTATTCACCGGGTCGGTTTTGGCGGTGCCAAACTCATAGAAGTTGTTGTGGGAGATCACCTTCTGTTCCGGCGTCAGCGGGCCATTGATGAGGTGGTCGAAGGTGAGGTTTTTACGGTGTTGCAGAGCCCGGCGGGCAAACACCGCCTGCTCGCTGTCACCCAGCAGAAAATCCAGAACGCCCGCGTTGGCGGAGGAGGACAGCAGGGTACCAGCACCCACAAAGCCCAACTGCTTAAGCAAGCGGCGACGGTCGGCAAACACCGCCTCCGGCGTCACCTCTGCTTCCGTCATCCGTTGCCATGGTTTGTTCGCGTACTTGCTCATTGCTGTCCCTCCTGTTCACTCTGGCTATAGACCCCGTCCCACCCGGAGAAATTTCATATACGGGTCACCAGGCCGGGTCGATCGCCCAATTTTCCGCCGCTTAGCGAGTGATCAGTCACGCTGTGCCCCCCTTGCAGGCCGGCGTTGGCAATGCCACGATGGCACTTTATTCCCATCCCGATACGCTTTATGACCACACCGCTTTGGATCGCCCTTGGCCTGGGCATCCCCCTGCTGGCCGCCCTGATCGTATTGATTCAGCAACGCCAGCGACTGGCCCTGCTCAATCACGATGCCGAACAACTGGCTGACCAGCGCGACGAACTGGTGGGCCGACTCAGTGCCCGCGAACAGGAGATCAACCGCCTGCACGCGGCGCTGGGGCAAAGCCGCAATCAGGAGCAGGCGCTGCGCGAACAGCTGGCCGGCCAGCAAGAGAGCGAAGCCCGCCTGACCGCCCAGTTTGAGAACCTGGCGAACCGCATCTTCGAACAGAAACAGCAGCAGTTTGCCCAACAGAGCCACCAAAGTCTCGATGCGGTGTTGACCCCCATCCGCCAGCAGCTCGACCAGTTCCGCCTGCAGGTGCAATCCAGCCATGCCGAGGAGAGCAAACAGCGCCACGCGCTGGAGCGCCAACTGCTGGACCTGAAATCCCTCAACCAGAAGATGAGCGAAGACGCGGTTAACCTGACCCGTGCCCTGAAAGGGGACAACAAAGCTCAGGGCACCTGGGGCGAGGTGGTGTTGGGCCGACTGCTGGACCAAAGCGGCCTGCGCGAAGGCCATGAGTACGACACCCAGGCCAGTTACCAGCAGGAGGATGGCAAGCGCTACCAGCCCGATGTGGTGGTGCACCTGCCCGACGGTAAGGACGTGATCATCGACGCCAAGATGTCGCTGGTGGCCTATGAGCGCTTCTACAGCAGCGAGGATGACGCCGCCCGCGAACAGGCGCTGGCCGAGCACCTCGCCTCCATCCGCGGCCATATCAAGGCACTGGGCCAGAAGGACTACCACAAGCTGAAGGGGCTGCGCAGCCTCGACTATGTGCTGATGTTCATTCCGGTGGAGCCCGCCTTTGTTACCGCCATCGAGCGCGACCCGAGCCTGATCAACGAAGCGCTGGAGCGCAATATCATGCTGGTCAGCCCCAACAGCCTGTTGGTGGCCCTGCGCACCATACAGAACCTGTGGCGCTATGAGCACCAGAGCCAGAATGCCCAGGCCATCGCCCAGAGCGCCGGTAAGCTGTACGACAAGCTGGTGGGCTTCTCCGACGACCTGCTGAAACTGGGTCGTGCCCTCGACACCGCTCAGGGCAGTTATCAGCAGGCACTCAATAAATTCTCCCAGGGCCGGGGCAACCTGTTACGTCAGGGCGAACAGCTCAAACAGCTTGGCGCCGAGAGCAGCAAGAAGGCGGATCCCGCCCTGCTTGAACAAGCCTTGAGCGAACGAGTGGAACTGACTGAAAAACCCACCTGATCCGAGTTGTCTAAGCGCCGTGCCGGACACTAAGCTTGCGCTATCGAGGCAAGGAGTGTCCGGTAATGACGTTACGCAGTTGGGTATGTGGCGGTCTGTGGTGCCTGTTGGTCTCATTCAGTTCAGGGGTAGCCGCCAATCAAACCGCCGGGAGTTCGACCCCGGCAATCGAATCGCAGCGGGCCCTGTATAAGCAGGCGCGCGAGGCGTTGTCTATGGGCAAAACCAGCGCCTACTATCCGTTGCGTCGGCAACTCGACGACTATCCGCTGACCCCCTATCTCGACTACCACTACCGGCTCAGGCAACTGGGCGAGCTCAGCGCTCAGCAGGCGGTGGAGATCCTGCAGGGGTTAGCCCCCACTCCACTCTATCACCCCTTTAAACACCGGTTTCTGCTCTCCCGTGGCAGCCGCCAGGACTGGTCGGCCTTTCTGACCATCAGTCCCGAATCCCCCCGCAACGAAACCCTGCGCTGTTACTACTACCGCGCCCGCCTGGACAATGGCGACACCGACATCGCCTGGGAGGGCGCCAAAGCGCTGTGGCTGTATGGCAAAAGTCGCGACAAAGCCTGCGACCCACTGTTCACCGCCTGGACCAAGGCCGGACAGCGCAGCGACAACCTGATCTGGCAGCGAATGTTGCTGGCCTATGACGCTGGCCAACTTTCCCTGTTGCGCTACCTCAACACCAAGCTGAGCAGCCGCTATCGCGGTCAGGGCGATCTGTTGGTGCGGCTTTACCGCCACCCCACGGAACTGCGCCACAACGCCCCGCTGACCCGCATGGAAGAAACCGGCCAGGCGATCGCGGCCGCCACCCTGAAACGACTGGCCCGCAAAAATGCCAGCCGGGCCTGGACCCGTTACCAATACTGGCGCGACGAACTGGGCGATTTCGAAGATGGAGTGCGCCACACCCTGCTCTACCATGCGCTGATTCAGGATGGCGAGTGGAAGCCCATTCTCGACTCCGAGCTTATCCAGAGCAGCGCGGACAATCTGGTGATCATCCGCGCCCGCAAAGCGATATTCGCCGGAGACTGGGACGACCTGCTGCAGTGGCTCGACCGTCTCACCGACGCCAACGCCAGCAAAACCGAGTGGCGTTACTGGCGCGGCTACGCACTGAAACAGCTGGGTGAGCAGGAGGCCGGACTGGCGCTGTGGCTGGACCTGGCTCAACAGCGCAATTTCTATGGCTTTCAGGCCGCCCAGCAACTGGGCCAGCCCTACGTGATGAACAGCGAACTGCCCAGCGTCAGCCCGAAATCCCGGGCCGAAGTGCTGGCCCTGCCTGGGGTGGCCCGAATCGAGGAGTTGATGGCGCTCTCCCGCGAGAGTGAAGCCCGGGAGGAATGGCGTTGGCAGATGGTGCGCCTGACCCCATCCCAGCAAGCGGCACTGACCGCCATCGCTTATGACCGCCAGTGGCACTTCCTGACCGTGGACGGCACCATCATCGGCAAGATGTGGAACGCCCTGCCCTGGCGCTTCCCCACCGCCCACGGCGACCAGTTCCTGCGCTTTGCCGAGATGCGCCAGCTGGATATGGCCCTGCTGCAGGCGGTGGCGCGGCGTGAAAGCGCACTCTATCCCCTGGCCCGCAGCCATGCCGACGCCTATGGCCTGATGCAGCTGCTGCCCTCCACCGCCAAGCGCACCGCTCGACAAATTGGCGCGCCCTACCGCGATGCCCAGGACCTGTACGACCCCAAGCGCAATATCCAGCTGGGCTCGGCGTACTACCAGGGGCTGATGGAGCGCTACGACGGCAACCGCCTGCTGGCCTCCGCCGCATACAACGCCGGTCCACATCGGGTCACCCGCTGGCTTAAGCGCAGTGATGGCAGCCTCGACGCCGCCCGCTTTGTCGCTACCGTGCCCTTCCGGGAAACCCGCGAATACATTGAGGCAATCCTCAGTTATCAGTTGATCTACGCCAACCTTGCGGGTCGTGAATTGCCCCTGATGAACGAGGCTGAGCGCGCCCGCGATTATTGATTTGCCTACACTTAGGTCAGGTGTCCGGGCCCGGAGGCGGCCATGCGAGTCCTGTTATTGTGTTTATGCCTGCTGGTGCCCGGTGCACTGGCGCAAGTCTGGGTGGTGCCGATCAAAGGGGTGATCGGCCCGGCCAATGCGGATTTTCTGGTGCAGCAGCTTGAGCAGGCGGCGGAAGCCAATGCCAGCCTGGTGGTGATCCAGATGGATACGCCCGGTGGTCTCGATACCGCCATGCGCACCATGATTCAGGGCGTAACCCAAAGCCCGGTGCCCGTTGCCACTTACGTCTACCCCTCCGGGGCCCGTGCCGCCAGCGCCGGCACCTACCTGTTGCTGGCCAGCCACGTGGCGGCCATGGCCCCCGGCACCAATCTGGGCGCCGCGTCCCCGGTGGCCATTGGTATGCCCAGCCAGCCTGGCCCCCAGGAGCCAGCCCCCACCAATCCGGAACCGGAATCGACGCCCGAACCAGAGAGCGATAAGCCCGCGTCGGAGCAGGACGATAAGGTCGTGGCCCGCACCACGCTGGAGAAAAAAGCACTGAATGACGCCATCGCTTACATCCGCAGCCTGGCTGAGTTGCATGGCCGCAACGCGGACTGGGCCGAGAAAGCGGTCAGCGAAGCCGCCAGCCTGCCCGCCAGCGAGGCATTGGAAATGGGGGTGATTGACCTGATAGCCCCCGACCTGCCCACCCTGCTCACCGACATCAATGGCCGCGAGGTGCAACTGCTGGGCCAGACCCATGCCATCGACAGCAGCGGCGAACTGGTCCAGCGCGAGCCCAACTGGCGCCATAAACTCTTGGCGGTGATCACCAACCCCAACGTGGCCTACATCCTGATGCTGGTGGGGATATACGGGCTGATTCTGGAGTTCTACAACCCCGGCGTGGGATTGCCCGGGGTACTGGGTGGCATCTGCCTGCTGCTGGCGATGTACGCGCTGCAGATGATGCCGCTGAACTATGCCGGGCTGGCGCTGATGATCCTCGGCATCATCCTGATGATCACCGAAGCCTTGAGTCCCAGCTTTGGCCTGTTTGGCATCGGCGGGGTGATCGCCTTTGCCCTGGGGTCCACCATGCTGATGGATTCCGACCTGCCCGGCTACCAGATCGCATTGCCGCTGATTCTGGCGATCTCCCTGACCTCACTCGGCGTATTCACTCTTATCCTCAGCATGGTGCTGAGGGCCCGGCGGCGACCTGCCACCACCGGTGATGTGCAACTGGCCGGAGCACCCGCCGAGGTGGTCGATGGCTTCCCCGGTACCGGGCGGGTGCGCTACGGCGGCGAGATCTGGCAAGCCTACAGCGACCAGGCCCTCACCCGCGGCCAACGGGTCACCATCGTCAGCCGACAGGGCATGGTGCTGTCGGTCAGCCAACACAAGGAGTCCGCATGATCACTCAATACACCCTGTTGAGCGTCCTCGTTCTGGTCGTCGCACTGCTGATCAGCATGTTCCGCATTCTGCGGGAATATGAACGGGCAGTGGTGTTCCTGCTGGGCCGCTTTCAGACCGTGAAAGGCCCGGGGCTGATCATCATCATTCCCATTGTCCAACAGATGGTCAGGGTTGACCTGCGTACCATTGTGCTGGATGTTCCCACCCAGGACCTGATCACCCGCGATAATGTGTCCGTGCGGGTGAATGCCGTGGTGTATTTCCGCGTGTTGGACCCACAGATGGCGATCAACAACGTGGAGAACTACCTCGAAGCCACCAGCCAGCTGGCACAAACCACGCTGCGGTCGGTATTGGGTCAACATGAGCTGGACGAGTTGCTGGCCGAGCGGGAAACCCTCAACCGCGACCTGCAAAGCATTCTCGACCAGCACACCGACAACTGGGGCATCAAGATTGCCAACGTTGAGATCAAGCACGTCGACATCTCCGAATCGATGGTGCGGGCGATGGCCCGCCAGGCCGAAGCGGAGCGGATGCGTCGCGCCAAGGTGATTCACGCCACCGGCGAACTGGAAGCGTCTGAGAAACTGGCGGATGCCGCCGCGGTGCTGGCCAATCAGCCTAATGCCCTGCAGCTGCGCTACCTGCAGACGCTGACGGAGGTGGCCTCAGACCGCACCAACACGCTGGTTTTCCCGGTGCCGATGGATCTCATCAACCGCTTTGCTGAAAAGCCTACTGGCAAGGGCGGGGATCCTGACCAATAGTTGTTGAAACGCGCAGGCAAGATATTGAGATAAAACGGATGTCATCAGAACTGGGCTCCGCGCTCAAACAACTGGAGCAGGTGCTGCTCGACAAGGCCACGGCTCTGCGTCTGGCCATGGCCTGCCTGCTGGGGGGCGGTCATCTGCTGATTGAAGACCTCCCCGGCATGGGCAAAACCACCCTCTCGGCGGCACTGGCCCGCACCCTGGGGCTCAGCTTCCGGCGGGTGCAGTTTACCGCCGACATGCTGCCCGCCGACCTGCTGGGGGTGAACATCTTTGACCCCGCCAGCAAGGGGTTCGAGTTCCACCCCGGCCCCATCTTCTGCCAACTGCTGCTGGCCGATGAGATCAACCGGGCCAGCCCCAAAACCCAGAGCGCCCTGCTTGAGGCGATGGCGGAACACCAAATCAGCCTCGATGGCACCACCCATCCCCTGCCTGACCCCTTTTTCGTGGTCGCCACCCAAAATCCCATGGAGCAATCCGGCACCTTTCCCCTGCCCGAATCCCAGCTCGATCGTTTTATGATGCGCCTGAGCCTGGGCTATCCGGATCAGGATGCCGAGAAACGGCTGCTGAAGGGGGACCACCGGGCCGACGACCTCGACCAGCTCTCAGCCTGCCTCACCCCTGACCAACTGGCGGCATTGCAGCAACAGGTTCAGCGGGTTGCCGCCACCGATGCAGTACTGGATTACCTGCTTGATCTGGTCGCCTGCTCCCGTCGTCCGGAGATGGACTGCGCCCCCCTTTCCCCCCGCGCCAGCCGCGCCCTGCTGGCCGCCGCCCGCGCCTGGGCGCTGCTCAGTGGCCGTAACTACCTGGTGCCCGACGATGTGCAGGCGGTGTTCCCCTCGGTGGCGGAACACCGGTTGCGTGCCGGACAACACACCGACGGCTCCATGCGTTCGCAGCTGATCCTAGAGCAGGTCAACCCGATCCGATGAACCTGTCCGCCCGCCTGCCCGGTCAATGGTGGCGCCGCTGGCTGGCCCGTCGCCTCCCCGCAGCCCGGCGCCAGGACCTGACCCACCGCAGCGTGTTTATCCTGCCCACCGCCCTGGGCATCGGCTACCTGGTGCTGTGTGGTGTGCTGTTTATCTTTGGCACCAACTACCAGAACAACCTGATCCTCGCCCTCTGTTTCCTGCTGATCAGCCTGTTCAATACCAGCCTGCTGCTGTCGTTCCGCAACCTGGCGGGGCTCACCGTCGCCGGTGGGGAGGGTCACAGCCGCCACGCCGGTGATGCCCTGCCCTTCGACATCACCCTCTCCAGCGAGCGGGCCCACTACCATCTGGAGCTGCGCTTCCCCGGCGGCGTAAACCGCTACGTCAGTAAGGTCGGTCCCCGGGCCGTGACGGTACAGGCGCTGCACCCACCCCACCGGCGTGGCCGACTGCGGCCGGACCGACTGGTGATCGCCAGCGCCTACCCGCTGGGGTTGTGTCGGGCCTGGTCACGGTTGGATCTGGACCAATCCGCGCTGGTCTGGCCCGAGCCGCAAGCCGGAGGCCAACTGCCGGTACCGGCGGCCAGCGAAGGGGACCACCAGAATCGCCGCCACCGCGCCGGTGTTGATGATTTCCACGGTCTGGCGCCCTGGCAGCGGGGCCACAGCCTGGCCCGGGTGGCGTGGAAACAGGCCGCCCGCAGCGGCGAATGGCAAACCAAAACCTTTGTCACCCCGGAAGGGGTGCCCACGGAATTGGCGCTGGATCCCGCCCTGCCTCTGGAAGCTGGCTTATCCCGGCTGACCCATCAGCTTGAGCAACTGCACCGTCGTCACCAGCCCTATGCCTTGCGTCTGGGACCACAACGCTATGGCCCGGACAGCAGCGAAGCGCACCGGCGCCGCTGCCTGGATGCCCTGGCCTGCTACCCGGAGAGCCCCTGATGGCGCGAACCCGACGTCCCATCAGCCGGCGCAGCCAGGGCTGGCTGCTGCTGGCCCAGGTGGCGGTTATCCTGCCACTGGCCAGCCACTGCACCCCCTGGACCCTGGCCATCCTGGCCCTCTGTCTGCTTTGGCGCCTTGGCATCTTCTTTGGCCGGGTGGCGCGCCCTCCTCGCCTGCTGGTGAATCTGCTGGGGCTGGGGGCACTGATCACGCTGGGGCTGGTGGTCAGTCAGGTGGGCATGCTGTCGGCGCTGATCAACCTGCTGGTGCTGGCCTATGGCCTGAAAACCATTGAGATCCGCCACCATGGCGACCTGTCAGTGGTGGTGCTAACCGGCTATTTCCTGATCGCCCTGCATGGCCTGAACCGCTTTGATCCCGCTGCGGCGCTGCAGATCCTGATCTGCTTCTGGCTCAATACCCAGGTGCTGGTCTCGGTCTACCGACCTGGGCCGCTCAGTGCCGGACCCCGTCTGGCCGCCAAGATGGTGCTGCTCAGTGTGCCCCTGGCGCTGCTGCTGTTTGTGCTGGTGCCGCGGATCGGCCCACTGTGGCAGATGCACGGCAGCCAGACCGCCCGCACCGGGCTGAGTGAAACTCTGGCGTTGGGCGACATCGCCCGGCTGGGACGCTCCAGCGAATTGGCGTTCCGGGCCAGTTTCGAGGGGGATGCCCCGGCCCCCGAGCACCTGTACTGGCGCGCCCTGGTGCTGGACCGCTTTGACGGCGAGCGCTGGCAGGCCTCGCCCCCACAGGCGGCGATGCATCGCATCCCGCGCAGCGAAGGGCAGAACTACACCCTGACCGTGCAACCCAGTACCCAAACCTGGGTGGCCACCCTGACCCCTTCCAGCAGCCTGGATAACCGACTGGGTGTCCTGCAGAACGGTCGCCAGGTCTGGCTCAGTGCCCCCGCTCAACGCCAGCAGGTGGCGTTAACCTGGCACCGCGGCGAACGTCCCTTCACACCACTGACCAGCAGTGAACGGCTGCACTACCTGAGCCTGCCCAGCCGTGGCAACCCACAGAGCCGCCAATGGGCCCGCGCGCTGCTGCAGCAACACGCCCAGCCCGAGGCGATGGTGCAGGCGGTGCTGGACCATTTCCGCCGCGAACCATTCCACTACACCCTCACGCCACCGCCATTGGGGCAACAGCAGATCGACAGTTTCCTGTTTGATACCCGGTCAGGATTTTGTGGCCACTACGCCTCGGCACTGGTGTTCCTGGCCCGCAGTGCCGGCATTCCGGCCCGGATGATCACCGGATACCAGGGCGGCGACCTGAGTCCGGACCAGCAACTGATGTCGGTTTACCAGTACAACGCCCACGCCTGGGTTGAGGTGCATCTGCCGGATCGGGGCTGGGTTTCGGTCGACCCTACCGCCGCCGTGGCCCCCTCCCGGGTGGAACAGGGGCCGGAAGTGGCACTGGCGGATGAAGCGGCCTTTCTGTCGGAGAGTACCGGCCTGCTGCGCTGGCACCAATGGCCACTGGCGCGCACCCTGCACCGTTATCTGGGCGTACTGGATCATCGCTGGAGCCAATGGGTACTGGGCTTTGACACCCGACGTCAGCAGGCGCTGTGGCAGGATTGGTTTGGCCAGGTGCGGATCTGGGACCTGGCCCTGGTGATGGCCACCGGCATCGGCCTGGTCGCGCTGTTTCAGGCGTGGCTGTTGGGGCTGTGGCGCTGGCCCAAAGCCAAGCCTCAGGCCCTGCGTCACTATCAGAAAGCACAGGCCCTGCTGCGCCGCCACGGCCTTGGCCCCCAGCCTGGGGAGGCGGCAGGCCCCTACGCCCAGCGGGTGGGCCGCCAATGCCCGCCCATCGCCAGCGCCATCCAGCAACTGACGGAATGCTATCTGGCCCAACGGTTTGACCCCAATCAGGCCCCGGACCGGCAAGCCCTGCGCCACGCTCTGCGGGCGCTGAAAGCGCGGTTGCCGGCTCAGCGCTGGGGGTTTAACCCCCGCTCCAGCACCTCACGCACCTGATCCCGCTGAGCCTGTTCCGCCAGCACCCGTTTGTAGGCGATGTAGTAGCGATAGAGGTTGGCCACAAAGGTGACGGTTTCCGCGCCGATGTCCGCCGCCGCCAAATCCTCCACGTTGTTAAACCACTGATTGGGGTCACGCCCCCGCGCAGCCGCTTCCCGTCTTAACCGGTTGATGCGGTTGGGTCCGGCGTTGTAAGCCGCCATCGCAAACAGGGCGCGGTTGAATTCACTCAGTTCCGGGTCATCAAAATAGAGCGTTCGCAACCGGTCCAGGTACTGGGTGCCGGCATGGATATTGTTCTCCGCCACCGTCAGGTTGCCGATGCCCATCTCCCGCGCCGTCGAAGGCATCACCTGCATAATGCCCACGGCGCCGACCGGACTGCGGGCGCGGGGATTGAAGCCCGACTCCTGAAAGGCAAAAGCCGCCAGCAGCACCCAGTCAAAGCCATACTGCTCTCCATAACGCTGAAACAGCCCCACCAGCTCCGGCATCGGGCCAAAGGGCTCGGTATCGAGGGAGGGCTTTAACCAGCTGTCAGAGATCAGGTAGCGGTGGGCAATCAGCGCCATGCTGCGCCCCTGTTGAGGGTGCGCTTCAACAAACTGGTTGAGCTGAGCCAGCAGGGCCGGATTGTCCCGCCGCAGGCCGAAACCGACGGCACCGTCCTGGCGCAGCGGTACCGCAGTCTGAGCCTGCAGTTGGGGAAAACGCGTTAACCATGGGCCGAGCTTAAAGTCATCCACCACCGTGGCGGAGAAGTGGCCACTGGCCACCAGGGCCAGCAGGTCTTCATCCTCCAGCCGGGGGTCGGCGGGTATCAGCGTCATTGGCACCAGCCCCTGCTGCCGCAGCCGTTGGTTCATCACTTCGGCACTGGCGTAGTAGCTGGAGTCCGGGTTGACCACCAGGCTGCGCCCCGCCAGCTCGGTCCACTCGGTCAGTTCAGGCCAGTCCGGGCCGGACACCACCCACTCAGACACCCCCTCCCGCCAGGGCTGGCTGAAGGCGATCTCCGACTCCCGCTCCGGGGTGATGGTGAGGTTGGCCACGATAAGGTCGCCGTAGCCTTCAAGCAGAAAGGGGATTAACTGGTCGCGGCGTACCGGGATGGGCGTCAGCTTGAGCTGGTCGGCATCCCGCCCCAGCTGTTTCTTCAGGTCTTGCTTGAGCAGCTCCAGCAGCGCCACCACTTTGCCCTTGGGACGACCGCGTTCGATGTAGTACCAGCCCAGGGAGAGACTGGTCAGCACCCGGATCTCCCCCTGTTCCAGCATCATCGGAAGGTCACCCAAACGGGCACCGGACAACGCTGGCCAGATGGTGGCCAGGGGCGCGGCATCATCAACGGTGGGGTCGACCAGCATCGGCAGGGTGGGAAACGCGTGAGTGACGCTGCTGGCCGTGGCCAGCAGCGCACCCAGCCCCAAGCGGAGCCCTTGCTGCAACACCGACACCATCGCGCCTCCCGGTCATCGCCCGTGGGCAGAGAAGAGCGACAGGGTCGCTCAGGCCCCGGCGGGGCCTGAGAACAAGTGTAGCGTCAGTCGTTTTGAGGTGTTCGGGCAGGCCGGCGGGCCTTCTGGCGGTGGGCGCCAGCAGGCTCATCCTGATGGGGACGGGAACGGTGAGGTTTTTGTCGAATTGGGGCATCCAGCCAGTTATCAGGGATCCGGTTCATGATCAAACCCTTGTGCTATGGGTCGTTCAATCTTCCATCAATCGCCGCCGCGGCAACAGCGAGGGATTTTTGCGCCCGGCCAAGATTTTTTTCGTTTTGTCAGGTCCCTCTTGTCCCCTATAGTCGCGCCTCCTCAAAAACGAGCGATGCAGAGAGACAACAACAGTGGCAGAGAGTCCAGTTAGTTTTCAGGCTCTGTCCCGCTTTGCGGACAGACGCTATCCCCGTGGGCTTGCCCGCAGCGGCTTTTTCACCTTAAGTGAAGCGGAGCGTCTTGAGCGCCATGGTGTGGCTTACGCCGCCCTGAGCAACGCAGAACGGGCGCCGATCAACGAGGAAGAAGAGGCTTTTCTGGCTGTCGTTTCCGGGCAGCGCGAAGCCCAGTCCCCACACGAAAAGGTGTGGCTTAAATATTTGGCAACGCTGAACCGACGCCGTTATGCCCTGACCGCCAGTCCGAGTAAGAGCGGCTGGGGCGACTCCGAGGACAGCAACTTGGATATGGACCTGGAATGAAAGGTTGGATTTTTTACAGTAAAGACCGCGCAGACCTGCCGGCGGACAACTACGAGATCCGTCGCATTGTGGCTGCTGCTGAAGCCAAGGGCATCGAGATCGATGTGATCCGCCCTGACCGCCTGGAAATGGTGGTGGGTGAACACCTGGCTCCGAGTCTTTATCTGGACCAAGAGCCGGTGGCACTGCCCGATTTCGTGCTGCCGCGCCAAGGCGCCACCACCAGCTACTTCACCCTCAGTCTGCTGCGCTTCCTGGCTCAGCAGGGTGTGAAGGTACTGAACAGCGCCGACGCCATCGCCTTGTGCGGTGACAAGATGCAATCCGCCATCGCACTGGCCCACCAGGGTGTACCGATGCCGGCCGCCATGCTGGCCCGCTTCCCGGTGGACACCGACGAAGTGGTTCGCAAGATGGGCATGCCGGTGGTGCTGAAGACCCGCAGTGGTTCTCAGGGCACCGGTGTCATGCTGATGCGCAACGAGTCCCAGTTTAAGGACATGATGCAGCTGATGGGTAACGTTAACCCGAAAGCTGAGATGATGTTCCAGCGCTACGTTCAGTCCAGCCACGGCCGTGACATCCGCGTTATCGTGGTGGGCGGTAAGGTGATCTCCGCCATGGTTCGCCAGGCGGCGGAAGGTGAGTTCAAGGCCAACGTACACGCTGGCGGGACCACCACCCCGCAGGAGCTGACTCCGGAGCTGGTAGAGCTGTCCGTGCGCGTTGCCACCCTGCTCAACCTGGACATCGCTGGCCTGGACTTCCTGTGCGGCGAAGACGGTCACTTCCTGCTGTGTGAAGCCAACTCTTCCCCGGGCTTCAAGGGCATGGAAGCGGCTCACCCAGAGCTGAACATGGCCGAAGTACTGGTGGAGCTGGCCATCGCCACCTGCCAGCGCTAAGCGCCCCCCCAAAAAAACGCCCCGCACTGCGGGGCGTTTCTGTCTCTGGTGGTTCAGCCTTCGAGGCTGCCCCCCATCGCTTCATACTCCTCCTGCCAGAAGAACTTGGCCTCGCCAAACGCGGGCTTCAGGTCGTCCAGCCAGTGGGCGTTCTCATCGTACTTAGCGAAGAACGGACGCTGGGCCCAATCCGGGTTGCGGGCCTGGATAAAGCGCAACACAAACACCTTCTCTCCGGCCACCTCGGTGACACCCTGAATCTCCACCTTGCCGGGACCGGCACTCATGCTCGGCCCCCGGGCGGTGCGGGCCAGACCGGACACCTTACTGATGGCATCGCGGTAGATTTCGTAGGCCTGATACAGCGGCACCTCAAAGTAGCGCTTCGGACCGGTATCTCGCTCAACAAACATGTAGTACGGAATGATGCCGAGCTTGACCTGCTTCTGCCACATCCTGGCCCAGTCATCGGCGTTGTCGTTGATGTTCTTCAGCAGCGGCGCCTGGGCGCGGATATTGGCGCCGGTGGCGCGGATGCGACGGACCGCTTCTTCGAAGATGGGGGTTTCCATCTCCTGCCAGTGGTTCAGGTGGGCCATGATGGAAACGTGCTTACCCGCCTTCACCAGGCGACGGAACAGCGCCAGCAACTCGTCGGCATCGTCGTCGGTGACAAAGCGGTAGGGCCAGAAGGTCAGCGCCTTGGTGCCAAAACGGACGGTCTGCACATGCTCGGTGTCCGGGTTGTCGATCAGCGGTTCAACGTACTGGGCGATCTTGGTGGTTTTCATCACCATCGGATCACCGCCAGTGATGAGCAGGTCACTGATCTCCGGATGCGCCGCCAGATAACGGTGCAGGGTATCGGCGTCGTTGGAGTTAAAGCGCATCGCCTTGCCGACGAACTGAGCCCAGCGGAAACAGAAGGTGCAGTAGCTGTGGCAGTACTGGCCCTGGGCCGGGAAGAACAGCGCGGTCTCCTTGTACTTGTGCTGCATCCCCGGCAGTTTCTCGCCGTCCAGTTCCGGCACGTTCATGCTCATCTGGCCGGCGGGGTGCGGATTCATCTCGGCACGCAGGGTCTGGCCCAATTCAAACACCTGCTGCGGTGACGGGTTCTGACGAAGCAGAGTCGCCATCCGCTCAAACGCCTCCGGCGCCAGCATCCCCTTCTGGGGAAAAGAGAGTTGGAAGATCGGATCGGCCGGCAGGTTGTCCCAGTCGATCAGGTCATTGGCTACGTATTCGTTGACCCGAAACGGCAGCACGCTGGCCACCACCTTCATCTCGAATTTCAGCGCTTCCGGCAAGCGATTGACCAGCTCAATCTTGTCGAGCTGGCGCTGTTGGTACACCTTGAACCGGCGCTGGGGAAAGATTTGCAAGGTCGAAACTTCAGCAGGAATGTTCATACACACAACACCCATTTAATAATTATTTTTGCCCTTGGCGAAAATCCCTTTCGCGAACGGCCCTGCGGGAAAAGGCGTAATTTTAATGTTTTTTTGACATTTTTGGAACCTTGTAGCCCGAGAAGCCCCCAGTCACCCTGACGTCAGCGCCCACCGTGTCTATCATTAAAGCGTGTTCAACCCCCATTCCGGAGGCATCTATGTTGGGTGAACCGCACGACCTGCCACACGAGTTTCCACGGCTCGCCAATCAGATTGATCAACGCACCGAAATCGACCCCCTGTTTGCCGAGCTGTCTGAGCAATACCACCAGATTGATGATGAGATACGCCGCCTTGAACTGGCCGGCTCACCCATCAGCGATCAACACCTTCAGGGGATGAAACTGAACCGATTACGGCTAAAAGATCAGCTGTACGATCTGCTGACTCGCTAAACCCAGCCAGGGCGCCACCTGGCGCCCTAAAACCCCCGCAACTTTCTGGTACACTGGCGCTTTACTGTAGAAAGCGGAACACCTGAATGCGGCAAGACGAAACCCTGCTTTGGCACGATTACGAGACCTGGGGCGCGGATGTGGCGCGCGACCGTCCGGCGCAGTTCGCCGGGATCCGGACCGACCTGGATCTCAACATCATCGAGGAGCCGGTGGAGTATTACTGCCGCCTTCCCGCCGACTACCTGCCCAAGCCGGAAGCGATGCTGGTCACCGGCATCACGCCGCAGAAGGCCAACCGCCTCGGTGAGGTGGAAGCGCAGTTTATCGCCCGGGTGCATGAACAGATGGCCCGCCCCAACACCTGTACCGTGGGCTACAACTCCATCCGCTTTGATGACGAGATCACCCGCTACGCGCTGTACCGCAACTTCTTTGACCCCTACGCCCGTGAATGGCAAAACGGCAACAGCCGCTGGGACATCATCGATCTGGTTCGCGCCTGCTACGCCCTGCGCCCGGAGGGCATCGTCTGGCCTGAGCGTGAAGACGGCGCCCCCAGCTTCAAGCTCGAGCACCTGACCGCCGCCAATGGCATTGGCCATGACAGCGCCCACGATGCGGTGTCCGATGTGAAGGCCACCATCGCCCTGGCCAAGCTGATCAAGACCACCCAGCCCAAGCTGTATGAGTGGGCATTCCGCCTGCGCAACAAGCGCTTCGCCGCCAGCCAGATCGACATCCTGGCCCTGAAGCCGCTGCTGCACGTCAGCTCCCGCTTCCCTGCCAGCCAGGGCTGCGCCTCTCTGGTGTTGCCGATGGCCTGGCACCCGGAGAACAAGAACGCGGTAGCCTGTGTCGATCTCGCAATGGACCCCACCCCGCTGCTGGAGTGGGACATTGAGACTCTGAAGGCGAAGCTGTATCAGAAAGCGGTCGACCGCACCGAGGGCGAACCGCGGGTGCCGGTGAAGCTGGTGCACATGAACAAATCGCCCTTTATCGCCCCCGCCAGCAGCCTGGAGGACGCCAATGCCGAGCGCCTTGGGCTGGATAAGGCGGCCTGCCGCGAGCATTACAAGCTGCTGCGTCAGCACCACGCCGAAGTGCGGGAGAAACTGCACGGCCTGTTCAGCGACGACGCACCGCCCCAGCGCGAACCGGACAACCCGGACGTTCAACTCTATGGCGGCTTCTTCAGCGAGGCGGACCGGGCCCAGATGGAACTGGTGCGCAGCACCGCACCGGAACATCTGGCCGCGCTGGAGCCGCAGTTTGTTGACCCGCGCCTGCCCAAGCTGTTTTTCCGCTACCGGGCCCGTAACTACCCCAACACCCTCAGTGAAGCGGAGCAGCGCCGCTGGGTTCAGCATTGCCAGCAATCCCTGGCGGATGCCGACTACGTGCACAATCTGGAGCAGCTGTTCGAGCAGCACAGCAGCGACGAAGAAAAGATGAAACTGCTGACCGCTCTGGGTCACTACCTGCAGTCCTTGTAGCCCATCAACCCCGTTGTTCAGAATGCGCGTCGTGATGGCGCGCACATTAATTCCATCCGCGACTGCCTACACTGTGCACATCTCAGACAACGGAGCGTGCCGTATGGCCACCCCTTTTGACACTGCACTGACCCAGATCCCCGCCGAGCTTGCCGCGGCGCTGACTGCGCACCTGCCTCAGCCCTTTACCGGGAAGCTGAGCCCACAGGACGTCGCCGCACTGGAACAGGCCAGCGGAATGAAAGGTCACGATCTGCTGCTGGCGATGTTGCCTCTGGCTGCCAGCTTCTCCCAGGCGCCGGTTTCCCACTTTGAAGTGGGCGCCATTGCCCGCGGCATCAGTGGCACGCTGTACTTTGGTGCCAATCTGGAGCTGGCCGGTGAAGCGCTGTTCCACTCCGTACACGCCGAGCAGTCCGCCATCAGCCACGCCTGGCTGGCTGGCGAAGCGGGCCTGACCGAGATCGTGGTGAACGCCTCACCCTGCGGCCACTGCCGTCAGTTTATGAATGAGCTGAACGGCGCCGACGAACTGATCATTGTGCTGCCGGGCCAGGATAACGGTGCCCTGCATCACTACCTGCCCTACGCCTTTGGCCCCAGTGACCTCGGTGTCGAAGTGGGGCTGATGGCCGCCTCCGGCCAGGCTCTGCAGCTGGAGAGTGACGATGCGCTGGTGAACGCTGCCCTGGCGGCTGCTCGCCTCAGCTACGCGCCCTACTCCCATAGCCCCTCAGCGGTGGCACTGCAGTGTCAGGATGGTCAGGTGTTTGTCGGCCGCTACGCGGAAAACGCGGCGTTTAACCCCAGCCTGCCGCCGATGCAGATGGCCCTGGCCGACATGGCTCGTCACCGGGTCGGCTTTGACCGAATCCAACGGGCGGTACTGGTGGAGTTGGACGACGCTCAGATCAGCCAGGCCACCGCAGCGCGGGCGGCCCTGGCCGCCATCAGTGACGTTGAGCTGGCGATCTGCCACGCCAAATAGCCACCGAGCGTACGCCACAAAAAAAGCCGCCCATCGGGCGGCTTTGTTGTATCCGGCACACCGGCTCAGCGCTTCAGGCGAGTCATCAGTGAAGAGGTGTCCCAACGCCCACCACCGAGTTTCTGCACCTCGGCGTAGAACTGGTCCACCAACGCGGTCAGCGGCAGTTGGGCACCATTGCGACGGGCTTCGGTCAGGGCGATATCGAGGTCTTTGCGCATCCAGTCGACGGCAAAGCCAAACTCGAACTGGTCCTGCAGCATGGTGCCGGAGCGGTTCTCCATCTGCCAGGACTGGGCCGCCCCTTTGCTGATCACGTCCACCACGCGCTCACCGTCCAGGCCCGCCTGTTGGGCAAAGTGCAGCCCTTCTGCCAGTCCCTGAACCACGCCAGCGATGCAGATCTGGTTCACCATCTTACAGAGCTGGCCACTGCCCACCGGGCCCATCAGCACGGCGGAACGTGCATAGCTGTCGATCACCGGCTTGGCCTGGGCAAACTGAGCCTCATCGCCACCCAGCATCACGGTCAGCACGCCGTTTTCGGCGCCAGCCTGGCCACCAGAGACCGGTGCATCGAGGAAGCCTTTACCCTGAGCCGCGGCAGCCTCAGCCAGCTCACGGGCCACATCCGCAGAGGCGGTGGTATGGTCCACCAGGATGGCACCGGGGGCCATGCCCGCCAGTACCCCATCGGGCCCCAATACCACGGAGCGCAGGTCATCGTCGTTACCCACACACACCATCACCAGTTCGGCACCTTCGGCCGCTTTGGCCGGCGTCTCGGCCCAACGGCCACCGTGTTGCTCACTCCAGGCCTGGGCCTTGGCGGTGGTTCGGTTATAGACACAGACATCATGACCATTGGCCTGAAGATGGCCCGCCATGGGATACCCCATCACACCCAGTCCAATAAACGCTACCTGACTCATTGTTTTGCTTCCCTTACTGCAAAATGTGCAGCCATTGTCTGACAGTGCGTCCCGGTTGCCAACCCGCGTTCCCGATTAAGGCGGCCGCTTTGCGGATAAGGCCGTCGTGCCCATCGTTCACGCACAAAAAAAGCGCCCACAAGGGGCGCTTTTGCTGAATGCACTAAAAGCCTCAGGCTTTCTTGAACAACAGTGAACCGTTGGTGCCGCCAAAGCCGAAGGAGTTGCACAGCGCGTACTCCATCTCGACGTCACGGGCGCCCTGGGTGTTGAAGTCCAGGTCGCAACCCTCGGAGGGGTTCTCCAGGTTGATGGTCGGCGGTACTTTCTGCTCGTTCAGAGCCAGTACGGTGAAGATCGCTTCCACAGAACCGGCAGCGCCCAGCAGGTGACCGGTCATGGACTTGGTGGAGCCCATGATCAGCTTGTAGGCGTGCTCACCAAACACCGATTTCACACCGTTCACTTCAGCGATGTCGCCAGCGGGGGTGGAGGTGCCGTGGGCGTTGATGTAACCCACCAGCTCCGGCGCGACACCGCCGTCGTTCAGCGCGTTGCGCATGGCAGCGGCACCACCACGGCCATCTTCCGGCGGCGAGGTCATGTGGTGGGCATCGCCACTCATACCAAAGCCAACCAGTTCGGCGTAGATCTTGGCGCCACGGGCCACCGCGTGCTCGTACTCTTCCAGTACGATCACACCGGCACCGTCACCGATAACGAAACCGTCGCGGTCTTTGTCCCAGGGACGGGACGCGCGGGTCGGGTCGTCGTTGCGGGTGGACAGAGCTTTCGCAGAAGCAAAGCCGCCCACGCCCAGCGGGGTGGTCGCCATCTCAGCGCCACCAGCGATCATCACGTCAGCATCACCGTAAGCGATCATGCGCGCGGCATGGCCGATGTTGTGCACACCGGTGGTGCAGGCGGTGGTGATGGCGATGTTCGGACCAGTGAAACCGTACATGATGCTCAGGTGACCGGCGATCATGTTGATGATGGTGGACGGAACAAAGAAGGGGGAGATGCGGCGCGGGCCGGATTTCATCAGCTGGGTGTGGTTGGCTTCAATCAGCTCAAGACCACCCATGCCGGCACCAATGGCAGCACCGATGCGGTGTGCGTTGGCTTCGGTCACTTCCAGACCAGCATCCTTGATCGCCTGTACCGACGCGGCCAGACCATACTGGATAAACAGGTCCATCTTGCGCGCGTCCTTCTTGGACAGGTACTGCTCGACGTCGAAATCCTTGACCGAGGCAGAGAAGCGCACCGCCAGTTCACTGGCGTCGAAGTGCGTGATGGGGGCGACGCCACTTTGGCCCGCCAACAGGTTGTTCCAGGTGGTGGCAACATCGTTGCCCACCGGGGTTACGGCACCGAGGCCGGTAACCACAATGCGACGTTTGGACACAGGATCCTCCGGGTGAAACAAAAAACAGGCGGCATAAGCCGCCTGTTTTTCTGGAATGCTGAGGCTTACTGGTTAGCCTGAACGTAGTCGATCGCAGCCTGAACGGTAGTGATCTTCTCAGCTTCTTCGTCCGGGATCTCGGTGTCGAACTCTTCTTCCAGAGCCATTACCAGCTCAACGGTGTCCAGAGAGTCAGCACCCAGATCGTCAACGAAGGAAGCCTCAGGCTTAACGTCTTCTTCCTTAACGCCCAGCTGTTCTACGATGATCTTCTTTACGCGTTCTTCGATGTTGCTCATGATTGTTACTTTCCTGTTCAAATACGCTGATGCGTCGAATTGCGGTTAGTGTATTCGATTCCACGTACAATGCAAGCGCCTTGCAGCGTGGTCAAACCACGAAAATACATAATCTTTCGTGAATTTTCGAACCACTATCACGTCATATTACGTCACAGTTTGAATTAGGCCATTACCATGCCGCCGTTGACGTGCAACGTCTCGCCGGTAATGTAACTGGCCCGATCAGATGCCAGGAAGACCACCGCATCGGCAATCTCCTGCGCCTGGCCGAGGCGCGCGACCGGAACTTGCCCCATGATAGCGGCTTTCTGATCATCGGTCAGTTCTTCGGTCATATCAGTTTGAATGAAACCGGGCGCAATGGCATTGACGGTGATCCCACGGCTGGCCACTTCTTTGGCCAGGGACTTGGTAAAGCCCAGCAAGCCCGCCTTGGCGGCAGAGTAGTTCACCTGGCCCGGGTTACCCATGGTACCCACTACGGAGCCGATATTGATGATACGACCATGACGTTTTTTCATCATGCTGCGCAGCACCGCTTTGGAGGTGCGGAAGATGGAGGTCAGGTTGGTGTCGATAATATCGGTCCACTCACTGTCCTTCATGCGCATCATCAGGTTATCGCGGGTGATGCCGGCGTTGTTCACCAGAATATCCACGTCACCGTATTGGCCTTTAATGGTTTCAAACAGCGCTTCGATGGACGCCGGATCGGTCACGTTCAGTACCAGACCGCAACCGGCATCACCCAGATAGGCGCTGATGGCTTCGGCACCACGGTCACTGGTGGCGGTGCCGATAACAGTGGCACCAGCGGCAACCAGTTGCTCCGCGATGGCGCGACCGATACCACGGCTGGCGCCGGTAACCAGGGCGACCTTGCCGCTCAGATCAAGAGCCAGGCTCATAGATTCTCTCCTTTGATTAAGACAGCAGGGCCTGCAGGTCTGCGGGTTGGTTTACCGCAGTGCCGGACAGGGCCTTGTTGATGCGCTTGGTCAGGCCGGTCAGTACTTTACCCGGACCACACTCGACCAGTTGTTCGATGCCCTGCTCGGCCATGGCGTTGACGGTTTCAGTCCAACGCACCGGGCAGTACAGCTGACGCACCAGGGCGTCTTTAATGGCTTCTGCGGTGTCCGCTTTGGCCACGTCAACGTTGTTGATCACCGGGATAGCAGGCGCCACTACGTCGATGTTGGCCAGGGCAGCGGCCAGTTTCTCCGCTGCGGGCTTCATCAGCTCACAGTGAGAAGGCACGCTTACCGGCAGCGGCAGAGCGCGCTTGGCGCCAGCAGCTTTACAGGCTTCACCGGCACGGGCAACCGCGTCTTTATGACCGGCAATCACCACCTGACCGGGGCTGTTGAAGTTTACCGGAGACACCACTTCACCCTGAGCGGCTTCCGCACAGGCTTTGGCAATGGCGTCGTCGTCCAGGCCAATGATGGCGGCCATGGCACCGGTACCGGCCGGAACCGCTTCCTGCATGGCACGACCACGCAGGGCGACCAGCTTAACCGCATCGTCAAATTTCAGGGCACCGGCACACACCAGGGCGGAGTATTCACCCAGGCTGTGGCCCGCCATTACGGTCGGCGCCACACCGCCCGCTTCACAGTAGGCACGCCAGATCGCCACGGAGGCGGTCAGCAGGGCCGGCTGGGTGTTTTCAGTGCTGTTCAGTGCTTCGGCCGGGCCGTCCTGAACCATCTGCCACAGGTCAAAGCCCAGCGCCTCGCTGGCTTCAGCAAAGGTGGCCTGAATGATCGGGTAATCGGCGGCCAATTCGGCCAGCATGCCCACGGTCTGGCTACCCTGACCGGGGAAGATGAATGCGGTGTTCTGAGTCATCAGTTGTCGTCCTTAGTATTTGACCACGGCGGCGCCCCAGGCAAAGCCGGCACCGAAGGCTTCCAGCAGCAGAGTCTGACCACGTTGAATGCGTCCATCGCGGATCGCCATGTCCAGTGCTACCGGTACAGAGGCGGCAGAGGTATTGCCGTGCTCTTCCAGGGTCATCACCACGCGCTCCATCGGCAGCGCCAATTTCTTTGCGGTGGCTTTCAGAATGCGGAAGTTGGCGTTGTGCGGCACCAGCCAGTCGATGTCGCTCTTGGCCATGCCATTGTGCTCCAGCGCCTGCTCAACCACCTGAGCCAGACGGGTCACCGCCTGCTTGAACACTTCGTTACCCTTCATGATCAGGTAATCGCCCTGCTCCGCTTCCAGCTGCACATCTTTGTTGCGCTTCGGAACACGGGTTTTCAGCAGGTCGCCAAAGCGGCCATCGGAGTGGATGTGGGTGGAGAGAACGCCGGGCTCTTCGCTGGCGCCAACCACGGCGGCACCGGCGGCATCACCGAACAGGATCAGGGTGGTGCGGTCGTCCGGGTCACAGTGACGGGACAAGGCATCAGCGCCAATCACCAGTACTTTTTTGCACTGGCCGGTTTTGATGAATTGGTCGGCCACAGAAAGGGCAAACATGAAACCACTGCAGGCAGCGGCCACGTCAAAGGCGGGACAGCCATTGGAACCCAGCAGGGACTGGATCTCACAGGCGGAAGAGGGATAGGCGTTATCGGCGCTGGTGGTGCCGACAATGATCATATCCAGTTCGTCGGCGGCAACACCGGCCGCTTCCAGCGCTTTAAGGGCGGCTTCGTGGCCCATGGTGGTCACGGATTCGGTTGCACCGGCAATACGGCGTTCACGGATCCCGGTGCGCTCGCGGATCCACTCATCACTGGTGTCCACCATGCGCTCCAGATCGGCGTTGGTCCGCACCTGGGGCGGCAGATAGCTGCCGGTACCAAGAATTTTTGTATACATAAGTAGACTTAGGATTTATCCAACAACACCGACTCGAGTCGGCTTTTGATTCGGCCCGGCACTTGCCGCTGCACTTCCAGCACCGCCTCTTCAATGGCGCGCAGGAAGGCCGCGTTATCGGCGTTGCCATGGCTCTTGACCACAATACCGCGCAATCCTAACAGAGTCGCACCGTTGTACTGGTCGGGGTTCATTTGCCGATAGAGCCGCTTAAGGCGTCCCTTCAGCAGCCAGCCCAAAGCTCGGGCCAGCAGGTTACCCTCCATGGCTTGGCGCATTTGCTGCACCAACAGTCGAGCGATCCCTTCCGTGGTCTTCAATGTGACGTTGCCGACAAAGCCGTCGCACACGATCACATCGACGGCGCCGGTAAAGATACCGTCGCCTTCAATAAATCCTCTGTAGTTCAGCTGTGGGGTGGCTTGCAGTAGCTGCGCAGCCTGCTGAACCTGGTCGTTGCCCTTGATCTCCTCGGCACCCACATTCAGCAGGGCCAGGCGGGGGCGACGACGATTGCCGACGCATTCGGCCAGAACCGATCCCATTACCGCAAACTGAAACAGGGTTTCAGAATCGCACACGACGTTTGCCCCCAGGTCCAACATGTAGACGGGGTGGCCGGTGGTGGTAGGCAGGGCGGTGGTCAGAGCCGGACGGTCGATCCCCGGCAGGGTTTTCAGCACCACTTTGGCCATCGCCATCAGGGCGCCGGTATTGCCGGCACTGACACAGGCATCGGCCTTACCCTCGTGGACCAGCTCCAACGCCAGGCGCATGGAACTCTTGCGGCGGTTGCGCAGCGCGTGCAGGGGGCGGTCCGACATGGACACCACTTGTTCAGCGTGCAGCAGTTGCAGTCGGGAGGATTCGGTGCGGTGATGACGACGCAGTTGTTCGCCGATGGCGATGCGGTCACCCACCAGGATGATGGTCAGTTGGGGATAAAGCGCCAGTGCCTGCAAAGCTGCAGGCACTGTGATATGGGGGCCGTGATCGCCCCCCATGGCATCTAACGCTAAGGTTAGATTGGACAAGACAGGGTCAACTTACAGGTTGATGACCTTCTTGCCACGGTAGTAACCATCAGCAGTCACGTGGTGACGACGATGCTTCTCACCAGAAGTGGCGTCTACAGACAGTTGAGATGCAGTCAGTGCATCGTGAGAGCGACGCATACCACGCTTGGAACGAGTCTTACGGTTCTGTTGTACGGCCATGGCCCCAATCTCCTCGATTAATTTCGCTTAAGAGTTTCTAACACCGCGAACGGGTTCTTCGGACGCTCATCAGCAGGGTCGGTTTTGGGTAAATTCCCAACCGTGACATCTCGTGAGGACTGGTTGCAGGCTTCTGAATCGTGCATCGGCACGATGGGGAAGGCCAGCAGGACTTCATCCTCAATAAGATGCTGAAGGTGCACCTCGCCATTTTCGTCTAATTCGACTGGCTCATAGGCGTCCGGGAGCTCATCAATCTGTGAATCGTCAGTCACAGGACTGTATGCGAACTCAACCGCGATCGGATGGCTATAGGTGTTCATGCAACGCTGACATACCAGAGTGAGCTCCGTCACAGCCTTCCCCTTGAGGTAGACTATCCCCTGAACATCAATGCCACATTCAACGAACACCCGCACATCAGTGCAGTCGCCGGCGCTTGCCCCGTTCACGCGCTTGAGCACCTTAGCCGGAAGGACACCTTCGTAGCTAAGACCTCGTTGAGCGCAACGAGCCGGGTTAAGCATTACCGGAATTCGTACATTCTGCATAAGGCGCGCATCTTAATGGTTGAACTGAACCGAGTCAAAGGAAATTTTAGACCCGGGAAGCCCGCCTGACGCGGCTTTGTACAGCGACGAAGCGTGCTCGGCGAGGTCCGCTTTTTACGTGTTTACCTTGGTGCTGTCAACGGGATTTGTTAGCCTTTGCGGCCCACTTTCCATTGAATGAAGTCACAGGTAACTATGGACAAGGTTCTGGTACTCGGATCCACCTCCCCTTTCCGCCGCGAACTGCTCGGCAAACTGGGCCTGCCGTTTGAGTGCGACAAGCCTGAAGTGGACGAGACCCCGCTGCCGGACGAGACCGCACAGCAACTGGTGGCCCGTCTGGCCGAAGCCAAGGCCAAAGCCGTGGCCGAACGCCACCCCAACGCCCTGATCATCGGCTCCGATCAGGTGGCGGTGGTGGCAGGCAATATTCTCGGCAAGCCCCACACCCATGAAAAAGCCGTCGCACAGCTCAGTGCCGCCAGCGGTGAAGTGGTCACCTTCTATACCGGCCTGTGCCTCTACAACAGCACCACCGGTAAGGCACAAACCCTGGTGGAGCCCTTCGAGGTGGCTTTTAAAGCCCTGACAGAGGCTCAGATTGAGGGTTATCTGCGTGCTGAACAACCCTACAACTGCGCTGGCAGCTTTAAGAGTGAAGGCCTTGGCATCATGCTGTTTGACCGCCTCACCGGCCGCGACCCCAACGCACTGATTGGCCTGCCCCTGATCAGCCTGGGCGAGCTGCTGGCCAACGAAGGCGTGGACGTTCTGACCCTGCAACAACGCTGAGGCGCTTGCCCGGGGACCGGTCCTTCGCTACAAAAGGAAGGTTGGCACTGCGGACAGGGAGTCCCCATGAGCACCAAGCGCTTTACCCATTTTGCTGAGTTTTACCCCTTCTACCTGCGCGAACACAGTGACGCCCGCTGTCGCGCCCTGCACTACACCGGCTCCATTCTGGTTTTACTCTGTCTCGGATTTATTCTGGCCAGCGGACGCTGGACACTGCTCTGGTTGCTGCCGGTGATCGGCTACGGTTTCGCCTGGGTGGGTCACTTTGGTTTTGAGCACAATAAGCCCGCGACCTTTCAATACCCGTTTTACAGCCTGGCGGCAGACTGGGTGATGCTGAAAGATTGGATGACCGGGCAGCTCGACGCCAAACTGGCTGACGCACTGGCCCGGAAATAAAACGCGGTCAGACCCAGTCCAACAGCTCGAGGGGATGGTGGATCACCGCGCGGGGACAGGCGGTCATCAGGTGTGCTTCACTGCCGGCACCATAGCTGACGCCAATGCTGTCACTGCCCGCTCGCCTGCCCATCTCCAGATCAAACCAGGCATCGCCCACCATCAGCGCACGCTGCGGCGCCACCTGGTGGGCCTGGCACAACTCCATCACCATCTGCGGGTCAGGCTTGGAAGCGGTTTCACAAGCGGTGCGGGAATCGACAAAGTGGTGCTTCAGGCCACTGTGGGCAAACGCTCTTTCCAGGCCATGACGCGCCTTACCGGTGGCCACCGCCAGTTTGTGGCCGCTGCCACGCAGTGATTCCAGTAGGGTGTCCACACCTTCAAACACAGGTGTAGGTGGCAGGTCTGGGTCGCTGTACAGCACCCGATAGCGTTCGCGAAAGCGCTGTTGGCGGTCACCATCCAGCCCGGGAACCAGGTTGTTGATCGCTTCCGCCATGGACAGGCCAATGATGCCGCGAACCTCTTCTTCACTGGCGACCGGCAGCGACTCAAGCCGTGCGGCCTGCTGCCAGCAGTGGACAATGCGGCCCACCGAATCCATCAGTGTACCGTCCCAGTCGAAGATGATGAGGTCGTAGGCTCGGCTCATCCGCGCAAGGCCTCCAGTGCCGCTTCCAGCTTGTTGTCCAACGGTGCTTCCACCGTCATGGTCACCTCCTCCACCGGATGGGTAAAGGAGAGGCGGAACGCGTGCAGGAACAGCCGGTCGAGGCCTTTCTTGCGCATCAGTACGTCGAACTCGTCGTCGCCATAGCGCTCATCGCAGGCGATCGGGTGACCCGCATGCTGGGTATGCACGCGAATTTGATGCGTGCGGCCGGTGATGGGGCTGCACTCCACCAACGTGCCCTCAGCAAAGTTTTCGACGATGCGGAAGCGGGTCTCAGACGGTTTGCCCGCTGCATCCACCCGCACCAGGCGCTCACCGGTGCCCAGGGTGTTTTTCAGCAACGGTGCCTGCACCGCCCGGGTTTTGGGGTTCCACTGCCCTTTCACCAGCGCCAAATATTGTTTGCGCATGGTCTTCTCCCGCAGTTGGTCCTGCAGGTGTTTCAAGGCGGAGCGACGCTTAGCCACCATCAGCAAGCCAGAGGTAGCGCGATCAAGACGGTGCACCAACTCGAGCTGACGCTCATTGGGGCGCAGCGCACGCAGCGCTTCAATCACCCCAAAGTTGATGCCACTGCCACCGTGCACGGCAATGCCGGACGGTTTATTGATCACCAGCATCACCTTATCTTCGTAGACGATCTGGCTCTCCAGCTGCGCCACCTTTTCCAGCTTGGCGGAGGGCGCGACGGTCTCGTCTCGCTCAGACACGCGGATCGGGGCGATGCGGATCTGGTCGCCGTCTGCCAACTTGTATTCGGGTTTAATGCGCTTTTTGTTGACCCGCACTTCGCCTTTGCGCAAAAGACGGTAAATCAGGCTCTTTGGCACCCCTTTTAGGAAGGTACGCAGGAAGTTATCGATACGCTGACCGGCATGGTCTTCGGTAATGTCGACCCATTGGACCTGGGGACTGGGTTTGGAAACGGACTCTTTCATGGGCGCTAGTGTACACCGAGCCATAAAGCGGCCCAAATAGCGCGTTCGATAATTGCTGAGGATTTGCAAAGTTGCTATTCTTGTCGCACCGGTGGGCTCAGAATGCCCGTTTGATGGAGATACCATCCCGGTCGGGGCCAGGAAAGGGCCAGTAATCTCGCAGTTTCACGGATTACCCGCAGACCATACCCCGGGCAGGTGAGCGCCTTTGACGCCCCTGCGCTGGCGACGGTGCCTCCATCCGAGGCAGGCTTCCTTCCCCGCAATCGATATAGAAATAAGCACTGTTACCGACAGGTCTGACCGGCAGAATCGCCCGGCAGAGACAAAGATTTCATCAGACGCTCCGGCGGCTGATAGCGGCGCGAAAGCGCATTGACAATGAGGCCTATCAGGCAACCAGACCATCCGCGGTGCGCCCGCGGCTGCCTGCTCTAGAGTGTGGGTTCACCCCACCGTGCCTCCACCCCAGTCCAGCCGTGAGGCTGCTTAACACCTTGGGGTGCCGGGTTTGCTCCGGTACTCGACCTGTTCGGTGACAAGAAATGGAATCTGTCACCAAAATGAAAAGAATGTTGATTAACGCAACTCAATCTGAAGAGTTGCGTGTTGCTCTGGTAGATGGCCAGCGCCTCTATGATCTGGATATCGAAAGTCCCGGTCACGAGCAGAAAAAAGCCAATATCTACAAAGGCAAAATCACCCGCGTAGAACCCTCCCTCGAAGCTGCCTTCGTCGACTACGGCGCTGAGCGTCACGGCTTCCTTCCCATCAAAGAGATTGCCCGCGAATACTTTGCTGATGGTGCGCCGATGGCCGGTCGCCCCAACATCAAAGAGGTGATCAAAGAGGGCCAGGAAGTGATCGTCCAGGTCGACAAAGAGGAGCGTGGTACCAAGGGCGCGGCCCTGACCACCTTCATCAGCCTCGCCGGTTCCTACCTGGTACTGATGCCGAACAACCCCCGCGCTGGTGGTATCTCCCGCCGCATCGAGGGTGACGAGCGCTCTGAGCTGAAAGACGCCCTGTCCAAGCTGCAGGTGCCGCAAGGCATGGGCCTGATCGTCCGTACCGCGGGCGTTGGCAAAGCCGCTGAAGAACTGGCGGACGACCTGCGCGTGCTGCTGCACCACTGGGACGCCATCAAGCAAGCCGCTGACAGCCGCCCGGCGCCGATCCTGATCCATCAGGAAAGCAACGTTATCGTTCGCGCCATCCGTGATTACCTGCGCAGCGACATCGGCGAAATCCTCATCGACCACCCGCGCATCTTCGAACAGGCCAAAGAGCACATCAGCCTGGTGCGCCCGGACGCCCTGAGCAAGCTCAAGCAGTACCAGAGCGAAGTGCCGCTGTTCACCCACTACCAGATCGAAACCCAGATTGAGTCCGCTTTCCAACGGGAAGTGCGCCTGCCGTCTGGTGGTTCCATCGTGATCGATCCGACCGAAGCGCTGACCGCGGTGGACATCAACTCCGCCCGCGCCACCAAAGGCGGCGACATTGAAGAAACCGCACTGCAGACCAACCTGGAAGCGGCTGACGAGATCGCCCGCCAGCTGCGCCTGCGTGACCTCGGTGGCCTGGTGGTAATCGACTTTATCGATATGGGCCCGGTACGCCACCAGCGTGAAGTGGAAAACCGTCTGCGTGACGCCGTCCGTCAGGACCGCGCCCGCGTTCAGATCGGTCGTATCTCCCGCTTCGGTCTGTTGGAGATGTCCCGTCAGCGCCTGCGCCCGTCCCTGGGTGAGTCCGCTGCCCACCTGTGTCCGCGCTGTAACGGCCAGGGCACCATCCGTGGCACCGAGTCTCTGGCGCTCTCCATCCTCCGCCTGATGGAAGAGGAAGCGATCAAGGAGAACACCGCCCAGATCGAAGCTCAGGTTCCGACCGATGTGGCCGCGTTCCTGCTCAACGAAAAGCGCAAAGCGATTCGCATCATCGAGCAGCGCCACAAGGTGGAGGTGTACGTCATTCCGCACCCCCATATGGAAACCCCGAACTACACCGTGGTTCGCCACCGCAAAGACGACACCATCAGCGAAGCCAGCTACAGCCTGGTAGAGCGTCCGGAAGCGACTCTGTACGAACCGCGTAAGCTGGAACGTCAGCAGGGCGACAAGCCGGTACTGCAGGGTCTGAGCGCCCCGAAAGCGGAAGCCGAAGTCAAAGCCGAGAAGCCGGCCGAGAAAGCCCCTGCTCCTGCCAAGCCGAAGCGTCAGCCCAAAGCTGAGCCGGTTGCCGCCGCCAAGCCCGGCCTGCTGGCCCGCATTGGTGCTGCCATCAAGGGCCTGTTCAGCAGCGAAGAAGCCGAGCAGGAACAGCCGAAAGAGAAGAAGTCCGAGCGTGGTGGCCAACGTCGCCAACGTGGCGAGCGTGGCGAACGCGGCGAGCGTCAGGACCGTAACCGTCGTAACCGCAAGCGCGGCGAGCGTTCTGAGCAGGACGAGCAAGGTAAAGGCGAAGCCAACAAAGAGCGCCGCCGCAACCGTCGCGACCGTCGTGGTGACCGCAACCAGGATGAGCCGCGTCAGGATCGTGCCGCCAAGTCCGGTAAGGACAACCGCGAAGAGCGTCGTGACGACTCTCGTCGTGAGGAGCGTCGTGAAGAATCCCGTCGTGAAGAGCGCCGTGATGATTCCCGTCGCGAAGAGCGCCGCGAGCGTCGTAAGAAAGAGCCGCGTCAGGACAAGGTAGAGAAAGTCGAAAAGGTTGAGGCGGAAGCCGAAGCCAAAACCGAATCTCGCCGCGAAGAGCAGGTTGAGCAACGCCGCGAGCGTCGTCAACGCCGTCAGCTGGAGCGTTCCGTTCGCAGCCAGCCGATCAAGCGTGACGCCGTTGAGGAAGAAGCCCAGGTTGCCGCCCCGGTAACCGAAGTGGCTGCTGAGCAACCGGCTGTCGCCCCGCAACCCGCTGCCGAAGCGCCGGTACAGACCGCCGTGGCAGCCGAAGGCAATGGCGAGCGTCGCGAAGAGTCCGAACTGACCCTGACCGACAATGAGCGCAACGCTCACCGCCGCTCTCGCCGCAGCCCGCGTCACCTGCGTGCCGCTGGCCAGCGTCGCCGTCGCCAGACCCGTGACGACGTTGAGCAGGGCAGCGAAGGCGAAATGCCGGAGCAGCAGGCTCAGCGTGACCCGGTTACGGCCCGTTACCCGGAAGCCACTGACATGGCTGCACCGGCGGAAGAGCAACTGAGCATCCCGCTGGACCAGCCTGAGGTTGCCGAAGCCCCGGCCGCAGAAACCGTTGCTGACGAAGCCAAAGCGGAAGTGACCGAAGCCCCGGCGACAGAAGCCGTTGCTGAAGAAGCCAAAGCGGACGCTACCGAAGCCCCGGCTGCACAAGCGGTTGCTGAGGAAGCGGTTGTTGAAGAGGCCAAGGCCGAAGTCACCGAAGCCCCGGCTGCACAAGCCGTTGCTGAAGAAGCGGTTGTTGAAGAGGTAAAGACCGAAGTGACCGAAGCCCCGGCTGAGGAAGTGGTTGCTGAAGAGGTTAAAGCCGAAGTGAGCGAAGCCCCGGCTGAGGAAGCGGTTGCTGAAGAGGTTAAAGCCGAAGTGACCGAAGCCCCGGCTGAGGAAGTGGCTGCTGAAGAGGTAAAGGCCGAAGTGACTGAAGCTCCGGTGGAAACCGCCGCAGAGGAAGCCGCCCCGGCCCCGGTCGCCACCGCAGCACCGCGTAACGGTCTGCTGGACCTGAGCCGCGCAGCCCAGGCTGCTATGGCGACTCCGGCAAGCACCGCCCCGGAGATGCCGCTGAAGGAAGTGACCGTGCCGCAGTACGAAGCCAAAGCCAATGACTTCGCACTGAACCGCTACCGCATGATGGTGAACGCCAACATGACTCGCCCGGTCGAGTAAGCCTCCGGGCCACAAAAAAGCCACCCAATCGGGTGGCTTTTTTTATGTCTCGATTTCGAGCAGGGGTCAGCGCGGCAGGCGGGAGAGTGGCGTCAGCCAGGCGTCCGCCGCCGCCTCAATCAGGTCGAGCACCTGCTCAAAGCCATCCTCGCCACCGTAGTAGGGATCGGGCACCTCACGGGCGCCCTGCCCCAGGCTGTCGAGGATCAGACCAATGTGCGCCGTGACCGGGCCACGGGCCAGGCGATGGATGTCTGCCAGGTTTTGCTGGTCAGCGGCCAGGACCAAATCAAACCGGTTCAGGTCTGCCGCCCTGATCTGCCGTGCCGTCATGCCCTGAAACCGATAGCCCCGGGCCCGCCCTGCAGCACTGGAGCGCGGATCCGGGGCTTCACCCGCGTGATAGGCAATGGTACCGGCAGAATCGATGGAGAGCGCCAGCCCCAGTGCTTCAGCGCGGTGGCGAAAGACCGCTTCCGCGGTGGGGGAACGACAGATATTGCCCATGCAGACAAGCAGGATGGATTGAACGGGTTGGGAGCGGGATTGCAGCAGTTCAGCGATCGACACGATTGGGGCACCAGGTCAGTGATAATGCCCCTACCCTAGCGGAAGTTGCACAGCGGAACCAGCCAGCCATTGACGCCACATGACCAAGCGGAGATCCGAGGGCGAAATCGGCACCTGGCGTCCCTTCTCGGGCGCCAGGTGCCGCCTCGTTATGCGCCGCCCTCCGGCCGGACGCGATCCGAATACTTGGCCATCAGAGCGGCCAGCTTGGGTTTGATGTTCCAGTGACAGTACGGCTGGTTGCTGTGTTGGTTGAAGTAGTTCTGATGCTCCGATTCGGCCGGATAGAAGGGCTCATTGCCGCGCAGCTCGGTGACGATCCTGCCCCGCCCCAGCTGTTCCAATGCCGTGATCTGCTGCTGCGCAATCTGACGTTGGGTGTCGTCCTGGCAAAAGATGGCACTGCGGTACTGGCTGCCCCTATCGGCGCCCTGCTGATCCCAGCTGGTGGGGTCATGGCAATCGAAAAACAGCTCCAGCAGCTGGCCAAAACTGATGATGGCCGGGTCAAAGCCAATCCGGATCACCTCAATGTGGCCACTGTCACCGGCACAGACACTGCGGTAATCGGCGCGCTCCTGCTCGCCACCGGCGTAGCCGCTGGTCACCGAGGACACCCCCTGCAATCGTTGAAACAGCGCTTCGAGGCACCAGAAACAACCGCCGCCAAACACTGCCCACTGTTCACCGGCCTCGGCACTGGGTGCAAAGCTCATGGACAGGGCATTCACGCAGTGGCGCAGGTTTTTGGCCGTCAGTCCCTCACCCTCAAAAACGTGACCCAGATGGCCGCCGCACTGAGCGCAGAGGATCTCCGTTCTGCGCCCGTCGGCATCGGTTTCACGGCGGACAGCACCGGCAATCTCATCATCGAACGAAGGCCAGCCGCAACCGGATTCGAACTTGTGCTCAGAACGAAACAGCGGTGACTGGCAGCGACGACAGCAGTAGGTGCCCTGATCATCCAGGCTCAGGAAGCGGCCACTGAATGGGCGCTCTGTGCCTTTCTCTTCCAGTACCTGTTGTTCATCATCAGTAAGTGGGGGCTGGCGCATACGTCCTCCTTGGCGACGTCCGATTATCTACACCTTACACAAAAAAGGAGACCCAGAGATCTCCTTACGGCTTTCATGCGAGCCCGGATTAATGGGACTCCAGCACCCAGCCCCGTTGATTCATGCACTCGGCAAAGCGGTCGTTGTAGCCGGCGGCACTGGCATCCAGTCGACGGTTGCAGTTATCGCGATCCTGAAGGAAACCCTGGCCGTCTTTCGTCGGGTGGACCCAGGTGGCATCCGGACCACCACATCCCATCAGCAACATCAGGGCCGCCAGACCGCCCAAAATTTTCTTCATGCTCATCTCCTGCCAAAAATTGGTCGATAGTGGAGATAATTTCTACCTGAATTAAACCCTTATCGCCAATCGTTTATACGGATAGTGTCGAACGGAAATTCGGAATAATCGACGATAACGCCCTCTTTCCTCGGCTATTACCTGTGATTCACAAGGGGGGTTGGTTGCCCATGCCCCCCCTCCGTGGCACACTTGGCGCCCCATTGTCGTCAGGCCGAAGTTGATGTCCGTCGAGATCTATAAAGAGTTTACCTTTGAAGCAGCCCACAAGCTGCCGCACGTTCCTGCTGGCCACAAGTGTGGGCGGCTCCATGGCCACTCCTTCCTGGTACGCATCAGCGTTGCAGGGGATGTGGACCCGCACACCGGCTGGGTGATGGATTTCGCCGAGCTGAAAGCCCACTTCAAGCCGATTTGGGAACGACTGGATCACCACTACCTGAACGACATCCCCGGTCTGGAAAACCCCACCAGTGAGGTGTTGGCCAAGTGGGTTTGGGCCGAGTTGAAGCCGAGCCTGCCTCAGCTGAGCGAGGTCGCGATCAAGGAAACCTGCACCTCCGGCTGCATCTACCGCGGCCCAGACGCTTAATCGATATTCAGGTACTTGTGGGTCTGCACGGACAAGCGCCAGTTGCGCTCGATGCAGACCCGCACACACAGCTCATTGGCCCGGTGCTGCTGGCTGATTGGCTGAAGCGCCACCTCTTTGCCCTCCAGCGCCACCCCGGCTAACAGCGCATCCAGCTCATCCACATGCTTCTGCATCGCCACCGGGTGTTTGATCTCATTGGCCCGTTCCAGCGCAGAACGCTGCACCTCCAATCCGCCCTTCATACCCACCTTGGGGGAAACCGTCACCCAGGTTTGCGGATCGGTCTTGACCTCAAAACACCCTGAGGTCTCAATCTGACAGCGCCAGCCCGCCGCAATCATGCGCTCCGTCAATGGACGAAGGTCATACATGCAGGGCTCTCCACCGGTAATCACCAGGTGGCGGGCACGATATTGCGGGCCCGTCAGGTGCGCCACCAGTTGCTCAAGCGGCCATTGTGCCCAGCGCGGTTCGCCATCACCGGCGCCAATCACAAGGCCCGGCTCAACCTGATCCTCAGCCAGCACCTCCCAGGTGTGGCGGGTATCGCACCAGGCACAGCCCACCGGGCAGCCCTGCAGGCGCAGGAATACCGCCGGCACACCGGTAAAGTGGCCTTCGCCCTGGATGGTTTCAAAGATTTCGTTGACGGGATACTGCATCGGACCCTCCTGGATTGAGGGCGACATTGTAGGCAGGGAAGCGAGAGAAGGAAACCTGGGCCGTGAAGGGCCCAGAAAAAACGCCGCATTACGCGGCGTTTGAGACCTTAGTGACAGTTGTCACAGGTGGCCGGAGCCTGACCCACTTCGTCTTCGTGGACGTTGTGACAGTCAGTACACTCCATCATGCCGTCGTGCTGCGGGTGCGGCTCGACCAGGTCAGCCATGCTGCCGTGGCAGTCAGCACAAGCCGCAGCTTCGTGAGCACCGTCTTCAGACGGCATACCGTCTGCGTGGCAGGTTTCACAGCCGGACATGTCAGAGTGCATGTCGGAAACAACGCTGGCAGCGGCAACGCCGAACGCCATGCTGGCACCGAACAGTGCGATAAGCAGGTTCTTGAACATTTTTCTCATCCTCACACAGTGTGTTGTTCCAGCCAGATGCGAGGTGCGTGAGCACGTATCGTACTGACATAGGAACTGGCTCACTGTAACAATTCAGGGTGAGATAAACCGTTGATCAGATCGCAGAATTTCAGAATTCTGGCTTAATAAAGTGACGAATATCAATGAAATGACATTGGAGCCAGAAAGCAAAACGCCGGTCACAGACCGGCGTTGAATTCCCCTATAGGACGGGTTCAGGGCGTCCGGCCGTCATCGTGGCAGGCGTCACAGGTCGGCTTCTGGCCCACTTCCATATCGTGTACGGCGTGGCAATCAGAGCACACCAGCATGTCGGCATGGGCAGCGTGCTGCTCACCTTCCAGTTCGGCCATGCCGCCATGACAGGCAACACATTGCTCATTCTCATACGCGCCATCGCTGGAGGGGCTGCCGTCCTGGTGACAGCTTTCACACCCATTCATTTCAGCATGCGCATCGGCTACCGTATCTGCAGCCGCCGCGCCGAACACCAGCCCCAAACCAAACAGGGCAATCAGCAGTTTTCTCAACACGTTCCTATCCTCCAAAACCACGGCTTCACAAGCCAACGGTATGCTCACACAGTCTTATAAAACCTAGCCGAGCCACTACGTTCCCGCAATGAGGCGGATTCGGCTTAGCCAAGTCTTTGTCCCATCGATATTTTTCGAAGGTGTGATAGATATATGTTTATCTTGAACATAACGCAAGCACCAGTGATTGCTTTCGGTTGACTCAGATTCTGATAGGCACACAAAAAAAGCGGCCAATTGGCCGCTTTTTTGAATGTCTGAGACATTAACCGCCGCGACGCAAGGTATCGATGCGTTGCTCCAGCGGCGGGTGGCTCATGAACAGCTCGGTCAGGCTGCCGCCTTTGCCGTTGATGCCAAAGGCCGCCATGTTGGCCGGCATGGTGCTTTCCGGGCCGTGGCGCAGACGCTCCAGCGCAGCCACCATCTTCTCGCGACCGGCCAGGGCCGCACCGCCCGCATCGGCGCGGAACTCGCGCTGACGGGAGAAGTACATCACGATGATGGAGGCCAGGATGCCAAAGATGATCTCCAGAATGAAGGACACCACCATGTAGGTCATGTAGCTGGCTTCTTCGCCGCTGTCTTCATCGCTGCTCAGTACATTACTTACGGTACCGGCGATCAGGCGCGCAGCGAAGATAACAAAGGTATTCACCACACCCTGGATCAGGGCCATGGTCACCATGTCGCCGTTGGCTACGTGACTCACCTCATGGGCCAGAACCGCTTCGACTTCATCGCGGTTCATGCCGTACATCAGGCCGGTAGAGACCGCCACCAGAGAGTTGTTGCGGCTCGGGCCAGTGGCGAAGGCGTTCATTTCCGGGCCAGAGTAGATGGCCACTTCCGGCATTTTAATGCCAGCTTGTTGGGCCTGGCGGGCAACGGTGTCCAGCAGCCAGGCTTCGGTTTCATCGCGCGGCTGCTCGATAACTTGCAGACCCATCGACTTTTTCGCCATCCACTTGGACATCTGCAAAGACAGCAGAGAGCCACCAAAACCAAAAACTGCCGCCAGCACCAGAATACCGGTGTAGCTGTGCAGCTGGATACCCAGTGCAGAAGTGATGATGCTCAGCACGATGCCCAGCACCAGCACAACGGCCAGGTTGGTCAGCAAAAAGAGGAAGATGCGCTTCATTGTTTCTCCTAATCATGGTCAGGCGCCCTGCTCCGGGCACCCATGCCAGAATGATCGGGATCCCACCGGCGCTTTTCAAGCTCAGCAAACGTAAAGAAACGTATAGAGGCGTAAGAAAAAGCCGCCCTGGGGAGGCGGCTTTATTAACTCGGTTTGGGAGACCGAACCACGTTGATAATCAGTATATGGCACTATTTGACGATAACAACCACAAGATATGGATCTAACAGAGAAATCTGTTCTATCTTTAGTGCTAACCGATCTTCCTATCAGGGTCACTTGGCACGTGATCCCGGCTTTTCAGTCCCTTTTCGCCATTCCGTCCCCATTACAGAGTTGCTAAACTGGCGTTAACATCTGATTTTTAAAAGCAAAATCGACGTTTCGGAGATCGATCATGAGCCTCTCCCTATTGCTGCTCAGCAGCTCGAAAGCGGATGACACCCCCTACCTCTCTCACGCCCTGAACTGGATGGCCGATCTGGTGGAACCCGGCAGTCGCTGGCTGTTTATCCCCTACGCCGGGGTCAGCATCAGCTATGACGACTACCACGCTAAGGTGGTCGACGCCCTGGCCGAGCTGGATTTTACCCTCGACAGCGCGCACCAGTTGAGCGATCCGGCCTCGGCATTGGGGGAGTACGATGGGGTAATGGTGGGCGGCGGCAACACCTTCCATCTGCTGCATGAGCTGTATCACCACAACCTGGTTGAGGTTCTGCGCGAGCAGGTGGCCAACGGCCTTCACTACATCGGCTGGAGCGCCGGCTCCAACGTTGCTGGCGACAGCATTCGCACCACCAATGATATGCCGATCATCCAGCCGCCCAGCTTCACGGCCCTGCAACTGGTGCCATTCCAGCTCAATCCCCACTACATCGATTACCATCCCCCCGGGCACCACGGTGAAACCCGGGAACAGCGCCTGCTGGAGTTCACCTGCGTGGACCCGCTGATGCCGGTGGTTGGGATCCAGGAGGGCACCGCCCTGAAGCGTCAGGGCAATGCACTGGTGTTGATGGGGGATAAAACCGGTTACCTGTTCCAGGGCAGCACCCAGAAACAGGCACTGCCTCCCGGCGCGGACCTCAGCCGCCTGCTGTAAGGGTTTTGACGGCCTGTGCCAGATGGTCACAGGCCGTTTCGTCACTGCCGAGATAGGGCACCTCGGCCAGCAGAGGGGCCGCCAGCATCGATTGCAGGGTGGCCAGGTTGTCCTGATAACGGCTCATATCCGGATCCACCCGGTTGGCGACCCAGCCCGCCAGAGTCAGCCCATCGGCCCGAATCGCCTCGGCGGTCAACAGGGCGTGGTTCAGACAACCCAGCTTCATCCCCACCACCAGAATTACCGGCCAACCCTCCCGGGAAACCCAGTCCGGCAGCGTGCCACCCGGCCCGATGGGCAAGCGCCAGCCGCCAGCGCCTTCCACCAGACACAGTCCGGCATCCGCCATCGCGGCTCTGGGCATGGCGGCACGGAGGCGCTCAACCGTAATGGACTCGCCCGCTTCCGCCGCAGCAATGTGGGGCGCAATGGGCGGTTGCAGGGCAATCGGGTTTACCTCGGCATAACTCAGCTTCAGGCTGCTGGCCGCCATCAGCGCCAGCGCGTCCTCGTTGTGCCATCCGTCCGGGGTCAGCTTGCAGCCTGCGGCAATTGGCTTTAAGCCCAGTGACGACATGCCCTGCTGCCGGGCCGCCGCCAACAGGCCGGCGCTCACCCGGGTTTTGCCCACCTCGGTGTCGGTACCGGTAACAAAGAAGATCATCGCGTTGCCTCCACCAGCACCAGCTGCCAGGTTAATGGGATCCCCTGCGCTTGCCGGTGTTGGTTCAAATGGTCATTCAGGCGGCGCCACCAGGCCCGGCCACGCAGACCGGCCTGGCGCTGGGCGCTGTGGTGCGCGCCGGTCGCTTTAAAGTGCGCCAGCAGGGTGCGCACATCGGCAAAGTGCACCACCTCGGTAAAGGGGGTCAGCTGCCACTCAGCCCAACCGGACTGGCTCAGCACCTGGCTTAACCCGGCCTCATCAGCAAACCGGTTGCAGGCCAGCACCCCTTGTTGTGCCAGCGGCTGCAACTCAGGAAAGGTGTGTGCCAGCGGCAGGGTGGCCAGCAACTGGCCACCGGGACGTATCACCTTTGCCAGCTTTGGCAGGGTTTCCGACAGGGGGCGACACCACTGGAGCGAGAGATTGGCGGCGATGCCGTCCACGCTGCTGGCTTGCACCGGCAAAGCGGTAATGTCTCCGCATACCGGGTTGGGCGTGCCCAGACACTGGGCCTGTTGCAGCATGGGCAGGGCCAGATCGAGGGCCAATACTTGTTGCGCGGGCAGGCCCCGGGCCACATAGCCGGTGCCGGTGCCGAGGTCCAGCCACTGCGCCGCGGGCCGGGCCTGTTGTAACAACCGCTCAGCCGCACGACGTTGCAGCGTGGCGTGCTGATCATAGCCAGCCGCTGCGCGGCCAAAGCACTCCGCTACCGCCTCACTCATGCCCCTTCCTCCAGAATCCCGGCCAGGGTGGCCACCAGACGCTCGATATCCGCTTCGGTGTGGGCGGCGGTCAGCACAATGCGCAGACGTCCCTGCCCCTTTGGCACGGTAGGCGGGCGGATGGCAGGGACCCAGATGCCAGCCTCCTTCAGCTTGTCCGCCACCGCCAGTGTCCGTTCATTGTCTCCGATGATCACCGGAACGATGGCGCTGTCACTGGCCAGAGCCGGCAGCCCGGCCGATTTGGCCAGGGCGTGGAAGCGGTCGATATTGCGCCACAGCCGCTGCCGATGCTCCGGCTCAAACAGGCGCGACAGTTGATGGCTCACACGGCGGGCCTGATCAACACTCAGCGCAGTGGAGTAGATGTAGTGGCGTGCCGACTGCAACAGGGCATCAATCAGCCACTGAGGCCCCAGCAGCGCAGCGCCCTGGGCCCCAAGCACTTTGCCGAAGGTCAGGGTCAGCAGGTCGGGGCGCGCCGATTCCACCGCCCCCAATCCGCTTTCGCCAATGACGCCAAAGCCATGGGCGTCGTCCAGCCAGCTCAGGGCACCATGGCGCTGACACAATGCCACCATCTCCGCCATCGGAGCGCGATCACCGTCCATGGAGAACACCGATTCCGACACCACCAGGGTGGGGCTGTCGGCCTGCGCCAGCCAGTGGCCGAGGGTGTCCATGTCATTGTGTGGGAAACGGCGCAGGGTGGCAGGACTGGCCAGCGCGCCATCGATCAACGAGGCGTGGCTCAGTTTGTCAGCCAGCACCCTATCGCCGCTTTGCAACAGGCTGAAGGGCGCTGAGTTGGCGGCAAAGCCGGAACTGAACAACAGCGCCGCCGGGTAGCCGGTCAGGGCGCAGAGTTGCTGCTCCAGCTCGGCATGGGCACGATGCTGGCCCGTGACCAAAGGAGACGCGCCGGCCCCCTCGGCGCTGGGCGAGGCACCGCCCAACGCGAGGTTGAGGTAGTCATTACTGGCAAACTGCAGGTAGCGACGCCCCTGATGCAGCAGGGTACGACCGTCGCACGACTCAATGACCCGGCGTTGCCGCCACAATCCCTGAGCCTCGCGGCGAGCTCTGTCAGCCTGAGCCCGCTGCTGAAAGGGATCAATCGGCGGCATTGTAGAACAGCTCATCCTTCTGCGCGGGCGCCACCGGGGTCATCTTCTCAAGGTGCACCGGTGCGCCCTGCTCCGGACGCAGGCCCAGCTTGGCGAACAGCGCCATATCGCTGTTCTCCTTGGGGTTGGCGGTGGTCAGCAGTTTGCAGCCGTAGAAGATGGAGTTGGCGCCGGCAAAGAAACACATCGCCTGCAGCTCTTCGGTCATGTTTTCACGGCCGGCCGAGAGGCGAACGTGGGATTGCGGCATCATGATGCGGGCCACCGCGATGGCGCGGACAAATTCAATCGGGTCAAGGTCGTCCTGCTCGGCCATCGGCGTACCCGCCACTTTCACCAGCATGTTGATCGGCACACTTTCCGGGTGCTTCTCCATATTGGCCAGCTGCACCAACAGACCGGCGCGGTCACTGGCCTGCTCACCCATCCCGAGGATGCCGCCGGAACACACCTTCATCCCCGCTTTGCGGACGTTATCGAGGGTATTGAGGCGGTCGTCATAGCTGCGGGTGGAGATGATCTCGCCATAGAACTCCGGCGAAGTGTCGAGATTGTGGTTGTAGTAATCCAGCCCGGCTTGCGCCAGGGCTTCGGCCTGCTCGCTGCTGAGCATGCCCAGAGTCATGCAGGTTTCCATGCCCATGGACTTCACCTCCCGCACCATCTGCAGCAGATAGGGCATGTCACGCTCGCGCGGGTTACGCCAGGCAGCCCCCATGCAGAAGCGGCTGGCTCCGGCATCGCGGGCCGCGCGGGCTTCGGTCAGCACCTTTTCCACCTCGAGCAACTGCTCGGTCTCCAGCCCGGTGTGGTAGCGCGCGCTCTGGGGGCAATATTTGCAGTCCTCCGGACAGGCACCGGTTTTAATGGAGAGCAACCGGGAGATCTGCACCTGGTTGGGATCAAAGTGCTGACGGTGCACGGTTTGCGCTTCAAAGAGAAGGTCATTCAGGGGCTTAGCAAGCAGGGCCTGGACTTCTTCCAGTTGCCAATCGTGGCGGATCGGGGCCATAACGGAGTTCCATCTGAGTAAACAGTTATCGTTGGCTAGGATACGGTGAGCAGGTAGACTGTCAACGCCGACCACCGCACCAAATTGACTAATGGATATTTTTTAACCATGAAGGCCGATCTGCAGTTTGACCGTGACCACCTCTGGCACCCCTACACCTCCACCACCCATCCCCTGCCCTGCTACCCGGTCGCAAGGGCCGAAGGGGTTCACATTGAGTTGGAAAGCGGTGAACGCCTGATTGATGGCATGAGCAGTTGGTGGTCCACCATCCATGGCTACAGCCATCCGGTGCTGGTCAATGCCGCGAAAGCGCAGCTGGACCGCATGAGCCACGTGATGTTTGGCGGCCTGACCCACGGCCCCGCAACGGCCCTGGGACAGCGTCTGGTGGCGATGACCCACCCCAGCCTGACCAAGGTGTTTCTGGCGGATTCCGGCTCCGTCTCGGTGGAAGTCGCACTGAAGATGGCGCTGCAATACCAACAGGGTTGTGGTCGCAGGGACAAAACCGGACTGATGACCATTCTTGGGGGCTACCACGGTGACACCTTCGCCGCCATGAGCGTGTGCGACCCGGTCAATGGCATGCATGGCCTGTTTCGGGACATCCTGCCCAAAGCCCAGTTCCTGCCACGGCCACAAACCGGGCTGGGCGAGCCATTGCACCCTGAAGACCGGGCCGCAATTGACGCGGCGATGGCGGAGCACGCCGCCCGCACCGCAGCGGTGATTGTCGAGCCGATGGTTCAGGGCGCCGGAGGCATGCGTTTCTACGGTGCCGCTTATCTGGATGCCCTGCGGGAGGCCTGCGACCGTCACAATATCGTGCTGATCTTCGATGAAATCGCCACCGGCTTTGGTCGCACTGGCGAGCTGTTCGCCTACCAACACAGCAATGTGGTGCCCGACATACTCTGCCTGGGTAAAGCGTTGACCGGCGGCACCATGACCCTGGCCGCCACCCTGGCCAGTGACGCCATCGCTGAGGGGGTGTGCGCCTCGGAGGCCGGCGTCTTTATGCATGGCCCAACCTTTATGGGCAATCCGCTGGCCTGCGCCGTGGCGGAGGCCAGTATGGGTTTGCTGGCCAGCGGCGATTGGCAGGCGCAGGTACGACAGATTGAGGCCCAGCTCCAGACCGAACTGTCCCCCTGCCGTGCATTGAGCTCCGTAGCGGACGTAAGGGTGTTTGGCGCCATAGGCGTGGTGGAAACCACCACAGCGGTCGATGTGGCGGCGATTCAGAAGCGGTTTGTGGCGGACGGCGTGTGGATCCGACCGTTTGGCAAGCTGGTCTACATCATGCCGCCCTACATCATCACCCCAGAGCAACTGACCCGATTAACCGGCGCCATCTACCGGGCACTGAGTTAAACCGGATGAAAAGCGGGCTCAGCTGAAGCGATTGCCCGCTTTGATCCACTCCACCAGCTTGGGCACCAGCTCACCGGCCCGGCCGGTCTGATGGTGGCTGAACTGGCTATGCACTTCAGAGGGCTCGAGATTGATCTCCAGGGTATCCGCGCCCCCATGGCTGGCCATCTCAACAAAGCCTGCTGCGGGGTAGACGGTGCCCGAAGTTCCGATACTGATAAACAGCTCGCACTGCTCCAGCGCCCGGTAGATGCGATCCAGTCCCAACGGCATCTCGCCGAACCACACCACGTGGGGACGCAGCACCTGGCCGGGCACACAACAGGTGCAGAGGTTGTCATTACCGAAAGGTTCCAGCAGCGGGAATACCTGCTGGCTGCGGGGACAGCGGCCTTTGTTCAGCTCACCGTGCATATGGATAAGGCGACGACTGCCAGCGCGTTCGTGCAGATCATCAATATTCTGAGTGACCACCAGCAGCCCTTTGCCTAGCTGCTTTTCCAATTCAGCCAGAGCGTGGTGGGCTGGATTGGGCTCAATGCCGTTGTTCAACTGCTCCCAGCGCTGATTGTAAAACCGATTGACCAGATCGGGATCTCTGCGATACCCCTCCGGTGTCGCCACATCCTCAACCCGGTGGGCCTCCCACAAACCGTCCTCGGCACGAAAGGTTTTCATCCCGGATTCCGCGGAGATACCGGCTCCAGTCAACACAACAATCCGCTGATACATGCGCTTCATTCACTGTCCATTTTTTACCATGCTGAGACTATTTTTTTGCCATTTCAAGCCCGTAGCTTTAAAACCTTCTGTAGAGAGTGGTTTAATGTTGCCGCCCGCCTCCATATAATGACTGAATACCGCCGCGGTAGACGGCCCAGTAGACAGACGAGACAAACATGACCGATGAAAATCAGGCACTGAAGAAAGCCGGACTTAAAGTGACCCTACCGCGGGTAAAAATCCTGGAGCTGCTGCAGAACCCGGAAAACCAACACATCAGCGCGGAAGAGCTCTACAAGCTGCTGTTGGACCATGGCGAAGAGATTGGCCTGGCCACCGTGTATCGCGTACTGAACCAGTTTGACGATGCCGGCATCGTGTCCCGTCACCACTTTGAAAGTGGTAAAGCGGTGTTTGAGCTGGCCAGTCAGCACCACCACGACCATCTGGTGTGCCTGGACTGCGGTAAGGTGATTGAGTTCTCCGACGAGGTGATTGAACGCCGCCAGCACGAGATTGCCCTCAAGCACAACATCAAGCTGACCAATCACAGCCTCTACCTGTATGGCCACTGCACCAACGAAGAGTGCAACCACAACGACTGAGTCGTCAGCCAGACAGCAGAACGCCGGCCAATGCCGGCGTTTTTTATTGCCTGTCGCGCGGCACCTTGCCGCAACAAAAAAGGGAGGGCATCTGCCCTCCCCTTTTTATGGGATTACCGCTTAATCGGCGATCTTGGCCCAGGAATCACGCAGGCCCACGGTGCGGTTAAACACCAGTCGCTCAGCGGTGGATTCCTTGTCAGCGCAGAAGTAGCCCATACGCTCGAACTGGAACGCTTTCTCTGCCTCGGCACTGGCCAGAGCCGGTTCTACCACGGCATTGCTCACCACGGTCAGAGAGTCGGCGTTCAGGGTCTCTTCCAGTTCACCGGCACCCGGGTTCGGCACGCTGAACAGGCGGTCGTACAGACGCACTTCCGCAGGCACGCCGTGGGAGGCGGATACCCAGTGGATCACGCCCTTCGGCTTAACGCCATCGGCCGGATCAACACCCAGGGTGTCCAGGTCCACGGAACAGAAGATGGTGGTGATCTTGCCATCGGCGTCTTTCTCAACGCGTTCAGCGGTGATCACGTAAGCGCCACGCAGACGCACCTTCTTGCCCAGTACCAGACGCTTGAACTTCTTGTTGGCCTCTTCACGGAAGTCATCGGCTTCGATAAACACTTCACGGGTGAAGGGCACATCACGGCTGCCCATCGCCTCATCAGAGGGATGGTTAGCGATGGTCAGGGTGTCCACGCGGTCGGCCGGGAAGTTTTCCAGTACCACTTTAACCGGGTCCAGTACCGCCATCGCACGCGGGGCGTTCTGGTTCAGGTCATCGCGGATACAGGCTTCCAGCATGCCCATTTCGACGAAGTTATCCATCTTGGTCACGCCGATGCGCTTACAGAACTCACGAATGGACGCCGGGGTGTAACCACGACGACGCAGACCGGAGATGGTTGGCATACGCGGGTCATCCCACCCGGAAACGTGCTTGTCCACCACCAGCTGGTTCAGCTTACGCTTGGACATCACGGTGTATTCCAGATTCAGGCGGCTGAACTCGTACTGACGCGGGTGACACTCGATGCTGATGTTGTCCAGCACCCAGTCGTACAGGCGACGGTTGTCCTGGAACTCCAGGGTACACAGCGAGTGGGTAATGCCTTCCAGCGCATCGGAGATGCAGTGGGTGAAGTCGTACATCGGGTAGATGCACCACTTATCACCGGTCTGGTGGTGGTGAGCGAACTTGATGCGGTACAGCACCGGATCGCGCATCACCATAAAGGAGGACGCCATGTCGATCTTGGCACGCAGACAGGCGGTGCCTTCGGCGAACTCACCGTTCTTCATCTTGTCGAACAGCGCCAGGTTTTCCTCGACGGAGCGGTCGCGGTAGGGGCTGTTTCTACCCGGCTCTTTCAGAGTGCCACGGTACTCGCGGATCTCATCCGGGCTCAGCTCATCGACGTAGGCCAGGCCCTTCTCGATCAGCTCAACCGCGTAGCCGTGCAGGGTATCGAAATAATCGGAGGAGTAGCACACCTCGCCGTCCCACTGGAAACCCAGCCATTCGACGTCACGCTTGATGGACTCAACATACTCGATGTCTTCTTTCACCGGGTTGGTGTCATCAAAACGCAGGTTGCACTTACCCTGGTAGTCTTTGGCAATGCCAAAGTTCAGACAGATGGACTTGGCATGACCGATATGCAGGTAACCGTTAGGCTCCGGCGGGAATCGGGTGTGCACAGTGGTGTGCTTCCCGGAGGCCAGATCCTCGTCAATAATGTTGCGGATAAAGTTGCTGGGACGAACCTCGGTGTCCGGCTGGCTCATGCGCATCCTCTTGGGCTTGGGGGGTCGATCAAAAGCGGTATGGTGCAACAACTTCCCAAGCGTAGCAACTACCAGATGCGGTGGCTGAGGTCGGGGGCGTCAATCCGCCCCCGAATTGGGTTTTAGCGGGCGGTTGCTCCGGGCAAATTATGGGCAATACCCGCGTGACAATCGATGCAGGTAACCTCGCCGTTGGCATCCGCCAGCACTTCATGGAACTGGGCCGCGGTCGGGCTTTGCGCCGCCGGGTCCATACGCTCCACTTTGTGACAGTTGCGGCACTCTTTTGAGTCGTTGGCGCGCATCTTGTCCCACACCCGCTGGGCCAGCATCTCTCGGCGCTCTTCAAACACCGCTTTATCGGTGTAAACCCCGGTCAGCTGGGTATAGATATGGTGCACGGCACTGGTGCCCTTAACCCAGATCTTGGCAGCAAACTCCTTGGGGATGTGGCAGTCGTGACAGTGTACCGCCACCCCGGACGGGGTTTTGAAGTGCGCAGTCTGGTGCCACTCTTCGGCCACCCAGGCAGACGGGGAGTTATGGCAGGAGGTACAGAACTCGTCGGTGCTGCTCCAGTGCAGTGACGCCTCAAAGCCAACCCAGCCAATCACCCCGAGCACCAGCGCCAGAATGCCGCCAAGGGGCACGCCCAGTCGCCACTTGGCGTTCGGGACCTGCCAGATACCACGATTATTTCGGTCCATCGCTTACTCTCCCTGCTCTGGCTTGGCCGGCCGGTTATGGGCCAGGAACTTATGACAATCGATGCAGGTCTTGCCCATCTTATCCATACGCTGGTGCATCGCGGCGGCCGACTTTTTCTGGCGGGCAAAGTCCATCCGTTCCACTTTGTGGCAACTGCGGCACTCGCGGGAATCGGTTTCACGCATCTCGGCCCAGACACTCTCAGCCATCTCGGCCCGGTGCGCTTCAAACTTCTCACGGGTGTTGTAGGTGCCCAGCGTCTGGTAGTACACCTCCTTCATGGCGGTGATCTTGCGCCACATCTTGGGCACGAACTCTTTGGCCACGTGACAGTCGGCGCACGTCACCAGCACGCCGGATGCCGTGTTGTAGTGGGTGTGCTCCGGCCACTCCTCAGCGGCGAACTTGGAGGGGCCATGACAGGTCACGCAGAAGGCGTCACTGCTGGTTTCGTGGATCACCACGTTAAAGCCCACCGTGCCTACGGCACCCAAGACAAAAAACAACAATCCCCCCAAGGGGATCCCCAATCGCCAACCGGCGGATGGCTTACGCCATAACCGGGACCAGAAGCCCTGCTCTCTCATCGTGTCCTTCCCTTTCACTCACACCGGCCCAAAACCAGGGGCCATAAAAAAAGCAGCCTATTAAGGCTGCTTTTTTTCTAAGTTACCCACTTACATTAGTGGTTTCCAGTCACTCCTGCATGATAACCGGAATATCCCCGGCACCATGGTTCTGGCGCTGTCCCACTTTGCGCAGGGCAAAGAAGACTGCGGTAACGATGGCCGCAACGGCAACCAGGTAGCCCCAGGCGCCCAGGCCGTACATGGCCAGCTGGTAGAACAGGGTGGCGGTCATGTATGCCACCGCAAAGGTCCAGACACCGGCGAACAGGGCCCAGCGACCACCGTACTCAGATGCCATGGCGCCCATTACCGCCACACACGGGGTGTAGAGCAGCACGAACAGCAGGTAGGCAAAGGCCGCTGCGCGGGTACCGAAGCCCTGCTCCAGCTTGGCCAGGCTGCCGCTTTCGAAACCAAAATCATCGGCCATGGTGTCGATGTCATGGGCATCGCCAATGCTCAGGCCCAGCGGGTCGGTCACTTCGATGCCCAGCAGCGCTTCCGGAATGGTCGCCAGCGCTTCGTTGAAGCTGGTCAGCAGATTCCACTCGCCGCCCTCCTCTTCACCGCCTTGGCTGTACAGGCTGCTCAGGGTGCCCACTACCGCTTCTTTGGCAAAGATGCCGGTAATGATGCCTACCGTCGCGGGCCAGTTATCCTGCTCAATGCCCATCGGGGCAAACACCGGAGTCAGGGTCTGGGAGGTCACGGCCAGCAAGGAGCTGTCAGTGTCTTCGTGGCCAATCTTGCCGTCGGTACCCATGGTGTTGAGGAAACTCAGCAGGGTCACCACGATAACGATCACCTTACCGGCGCCCAGCACAAACTGGCGGGTACGCTGCCAGGTGCGGGACAGAACCGTACGCAACGTCGGCATCTCATAGTCCGGCATCTCCATCACGGTGGTGCCGCTGGCGCCCGGCAACAGAGTGTGGCGCAGCATCAGGCCGGTCAGCACGGCCATCACGATACCGATAACGTACAGCAGGAACACCAGGTTCTGGCCGTTGTCCGGGAAGAACGCGGTCGCAAACAGCGCGTACACGGGCAGACGGGCACCACAGGACATAAAGGGCGCCATCATACCGGCCATGATGCGCTGGCGACGCAGCTCCAGGGTGCGGGTAGCGGTGATGGAGGGTACGTTACAGCCGAAGCCCACAATCAGCGGCACAAACGCTTTACCGGGCAGGCCCAGCTTCTGCATTGCGCCTTCCACCACAAAGGCGGCCCGCGCCATATAGCCGGAGGTTTCCAGGATACCCAGGGCCACAAACAGGAACGCCACCACCGGGATAAAGGTGGCCACGGTCTGGATACCGGCACCCACGCCATTGGCCAGCAAGCCAATCAGCCAATCCGGGGCATTGAGGGATTCCAGCGCCAGCGCGGTGCCATCAACAAAGATGGCGCCCGCCATGATGTCGAAGAAATCGATAAAGGCGCTGCCGACGTGAATGGCAAACATAAAGGTGAGGTACATCATCAGCAGGAACACCGGGATACCGGCAACCGGGTGCAGTACCCAGTGGTCCAGGCGCTCGCTGAGGCTGGGGGCGGTGTCACGCTTGTGTGCGGCCTTGTCCAGCAGGTCCGCCACCCACTGGTGGCGACTGGCGGCAATCAGGTTCAGCCATTTGTGATCACCGCGCTTCAGTTGCATCAGGCTCTGATGACGCGGCTCCGCCAGCTGCTGTTCAATCACGGCGTCGTAGCCGATCTTCAGCACCTCGGCGGTGTCGATCTTCAGCAGTTGGGCAATGGCATCAACCGCTTTGTGCTTTTCATCAGACTGGCGGGCAGACAGTGCCACCACCGGGCAGCCCAGCTCAGCCTGCAGCACCTCAATGTCCAGCTCCATACCCGCGGCCTGGGCGGCGTCCCACTTGTTGAGGATGATCACCATGGGGACACCCAACTCACGCAGTTGCAGAGTCAGGTAGAGGTGGCGGGACAGCTGAGTGGCGTCCACCACGTTGATGATGCCGTCGTACTCGCCTTTAAGCAGAATGTTCTGGGAAACCGCTTCGTCTTCGGGACCACTTTGGGAGGGGGTCAGGTCGTACAGACCCGGCAGGTCCATCAGCTGAATGGACTGGCCCTGCAGGTTCAGCGCACCCAGGCTCTCTGCGACGGTCACACCGCCCCAGTTGCCGACCTTGGCCTGGCCACCGGTCAGCGCGTTAAACAGGGTGGATTTACCGGAATTGGGGAGACCGACGGAAACAATGGTCTTAGACATTTTTAACCTCGACCTCAACTTGCTCGGCCAGTTGATGGTTCAGGCAGACAGAGGCGCCCGCCAGCTTCAATTGAATGGAACGGCCCAGCGGCGCGCGACGAACCAACTGCACTTCACAGCCCGGGGCCAAACCCATCGCTGCCAGTTTTAATTGGGTCGCGGGTTCCAAACCATTGGCACCAAATTGGGCCACCCGGCCACGTTGGCCATTTACCATTTCAGCTAAGGTCATACATCACCAAATGCTAATCAGTCTCATTTAGGTTGAGTATACTCCCACAGCCTGGGAAAAGTTTGCGGTAGATCGAATTTCCAGCGAACGAATAACGACAATTTCCGAAGTTGTGCACTGGCGGGCGAATCAGACGGTCAAATCGAAATTATTTCGTTTTAAATTGCAGCCAAAAAAAAGCCCCCGCCGAGGCGGAGGCTTATTCTCACAGGGCGCGAAGCTTACTTAGCGCGGTCGTGAGCGATCTTGCCAGCGTGACAATCGATACAGGTCTTACCCATCTTGTCCATACGCTGGTGCATGTTGGCAGCCATCTTCTTCTGCTTGTCGAAGTTCATGCGCTCAACATCGTGACAGTTGCGGCACTCGCGAGAGTCGGTAGCGCGGAAACCTTCCACGATACGGGCCTGCATGTCTTTCTTGTGCTCGGCGTAGGCTTCCGGGGTGTTGTAGTCACCCTTGATCTGCCAGTAAACCTCTTTCATGGCAGTGATCTTACGCCACATCTTCGGCACGAACTCTTTGGCGACGTGACAGTCAGCACAGTTCACTACCATACCGGAACGGCTGGAGCCGTGAACGGACTGCTTGAACTCTTCCTGAGCGTAGGAAGGTACGTGACAGTTCACACAGAAAGCGTCGGTGCTGGTAGCGTGAATAACGGTGTTAAAACCAACGGTACCTACAGCACCGATGGCCAGGAACAGGAAAGCACCTACCGGAATACCCAGCAGCCACTTTGCCTTGGGCTGGCGCCACAGCTTGGCCCAACCACTCTGTTCGTTACGATCTTGCATCTCTCATCCCCTAATACAACGGTCGGGATCCCCAAAATTGCGTCTTCTAAATTGGAGAATCCCTGATTTTTCGAGGGGAATTGTACTGAGGGGCGATGAGTAAATTAATGATTACAATCACACTTCTGGGAATCCAATGGAACGAATTCACATTGGAGAATTTGTTTGCACATTAACCCGCATTCGAACAGCCGTTGATGCCGCAATAAGCGGGAGCTGCCGCACATTTCACCCACCCGCTCAAAAACAGAACCTCACCCTGCCCAGCCATACCTTTCGCAAAATTTCACCAAAAAGAACCTAGTTCGACTGGGTATTTGTGCTAGCTTAACCCTTTGTTAACTGCGGATTCACGCCGCGAGAACAAAAACCATAAGTGCCAAGGATGCAGGGAAAATGATGATACGTGTGAGCCCGTTGGCCCTCCACCTCACTCAGGTGGTGCTGCTGACATGCCTGTTGCTGTCTTCGTTTTGGGCCAGTGCGGCCTGGGAGGAACTCAGCGAAGCGGAGTTGGAAACGATCCTGGTAGAGAAGTTTGCCGAAGGAAAGTACTCCGCCAAAGGTGCTGACAACTGCCTGATGTGCCACCGCCGAAGTGAAACGGTGATGGCCCTGTTTGATGGTGTTCACGGCCGCACCAGCAACCCTGCCAGCCCCATGGCCCCCGGCCAACTGCAGTGCGAAGCCTGTCACGGCCCTCAGGGCAACCACAATCGAGGCGGCAAGGAGCCGATGATCACCTTCGGCCCGGATTCCAGAGTCAGTGCCTCAGCACAGAACTCCGTTTGTCTGAGTTGCCACAGCGGCGACGACCGACTGGCCTGGCACGGCAGCACTCACGATATCGAAGAGGTGGCGTGCAGCAGTTGCCACAACGTCCACGCCGCTCAGGACCCCAGCCGCGACAAACTGCAGGCCCAGGCCAACTGCACCGATTGCCATCGTCAGCAATTTGCCCAGATGCAGCAGCGCTCTTCACACCCGATGCGCACCGGCCAGATCACCTGTGTCGATTGCCACAACCCCCACGGCAGCCTGAACGACGCCATGCTCAGCCAGGTTTCTGTCAATGACAACTGCTACGCCTGCCATGCGGAGAAGCGTGGCCCGCTGCTGTGGGAGCACGCGCCGGTCAGTGATAACTGCGCGGCCTGCCACAACCCGCACGGCAGCGTGAATGACGCGATGCTGACCCAGCGACCACCGCAGCTGTGCCAAAGCTGTCACGCCAGCCCGCACTCCGGTTCACCCCAGTTCCAGGGTGGCAACAGCGCCTTTACGGCCGGCCAGAGCTGCCTCAACTGTCACAACCAGGTGCATGGTTCCAACCATCCATCTGGCAAGCTGCTGCAACGATAGGGAGTGTCCAAGATGCAAAGATCGCTACTGGCTACCCTAATCGGCCTCGTCCTCTCCCCCGCAGTCAGTGGTGCCGATTTCAGCCTCAACCGCGCCAATACCGCCACGGCGAACACCGAGCAGTGGCAGTGTGAGCGCTGCACACCGCAGATGGGCACCTCCGGCGGGTTCGCCATCGGGATTACCGAGAACAGCATCAGCGACATCCACTTTGCCAATGAGAGCGGCACCGACACCGACGGACTGGTGCCGCGACTGGATGCCGATGTGACCCAATGGTACAGCAACGACATCCGCACTCAGCTGCTGATCGACCAGCTGGGCTATGACGTCAGTACCCTGTCACTGAGTGCTGACCGTGCCCGCGACTTCGCCGCGCTGCTGTCCTGGCGTCAACTGGCCTGGTTCGGCAACACCGTACGCACGCCATTCAACGGCAACCGGGGCACCCACACCCTGCCGGGGGACTGGGTTGAAGGGGGCACCACCGCTCAGATGCCCGGGTTAACCGGGCCGCTGAACCCGGTCGACCTCAAAATAGAGCGGGACCAATTCGCCTTAGGGCTGGAGAAGTACTTCAATCAGATCCGCACCTACCTGGATGTGAAGCACGAAGCACGAACCGGCCATCGCCAAAGTGGCGCCACCCTGATCAGCAACGCCGTCAACCTGCCTGAGCGGGTGGACGACAACACCACATCGGTTGCGGCTGGGTTGAACGTCGTCGGCGGCCAGTGGCAGGTGGCCTTTGGCTACCTGGGCAGCCAGTACGACAACGACCTCGATGCCCAACGCTGGGATAACCCCTACACCCCAACCTTCGGCGCCGCCCGCGCCGGACAGCAATCGGTCGCACCGGACAACAGCGCCCACCAGTTCCATATCCAGGGCACCTGGGCCGCTGGCATCCAGTCGGTATCGGGCCAGTTGGTTTGGGGCCGGCACGATCAGGATGACGCCTTCCTGCCCGCCACCATCACCGGCCCCGCGCCTGCCCTGCCGGCGACGGATGCCGACCTGCAGCTGGACAAAATTGACTTCAACCTGCGCTACCGCATCCGCCCCATGCGCAAAATGACGCTGCTGGCTCAATACGACTATCAGGACCGGGACTACGACAACCCGCTGCAGGCCTACCCCTACATCATCACCGACAGCGTGCCGGCAGGGAGCCGGGTACCGGTGGAGCTGGACACCACAGACCAGAAAGCCAGCCTGTCGATGAACTACCGTTTCTACCGTGGTTTCAGTGGCGAGCTTGGTTACCGCTGGCGCCAGCAGGAGTGGACCGCACAGCCCGGCGATCAGGCCACCACCAACGCCTATTGGGGCATCCTGCGCCTGAATCAGTGGGAACCCCTCGCCATCCGGCTGGAACTGGGCGGCGAGAACCGTGATCTGGACAACTACCTTGGTACCCCCAACAGCGACAGCATCAATGACAGCGCCCTGCGCCACTACTACCTGGCCAGTCGCGATCACGCCTACGCCAAGCTGGTGGCCAACTACCAGATCATCGAGCCGCTCAGCCTGCAACTGACGCTGGAGGGCAGCGACTCCGACTATGACGACTCGCAAGTGGGACTCGATGAAGTAGAACGCAGCGGCTATGACGTCAACCTCAGCTATTACCGTGAGAAGTTCACCGCATCGGTGTTCTACAACGCCTACAACATCGATACCCGTCAGGTGGGCAGCAATACCGGCGCCCAGTGGCGGGGACGGCAGGACGACGATGCCCAGTCCGCGGGCCTTAATCTGGAATACCGCGGCGCCTTCGATGACCGCCTTGATCTGGGTGCCAACCTGGTCTGGGCTGACAGCGACACCGTCACCGAGATCGAGAGTGGCCTGGGCAGTGAGTTGGGCCCCTATGACGCCACCCGCACCACGCTGGACCTCTACAGCCGTTATCACCTGAGTGAACGTTCCAGCGTCCAGCTCGATCTGCTGTACCAGGACTACGAAGACCGCAGCTATCTCAATCTGGGACTCGACCCGAACAGCATCAGCAACGTGCTGACCTTTGGCGACCTGTCCCACGACTACGATGACTACCGGCTGAACCTGAGTTACCGCCATGAGTTTTAAGTTCGACGCCCCGAAAGCCGCAACAGGGCCACGTGCACAAGGAGCCCGTGACATGAAAACTGGAAGTGACCTCTCCTCCCTGCGTCTCCTGCTGGCCGGAGTGATGGCGCTGAGCCTGCTGAGCGCCTGTAAAGACGGCAATGACGGCGCCCAGGGGCCGTCTGGTCCGGACACACCGCCTCCGGCTCAGGAGGTCACCGAGATCAACGCCAACATTGAGCGCTATGCCATCAACGAGGATGGCCAGTTCACACTCCGACTGCTGGTGACCAACCAGAATGACGAAGGGGTTGCCGGCCTGCCCAGTGCCGTGATTCTGGCTGCCCAACTGTTGCCCACCGGGTTTACCGGCGCCGGCAACAGCAGTGAATGGCGCTTCCTCGGCTCGGAAACCTGCACGCCACAGGGCGAGTGCCCCGGCGTCTGGACCGACTTTGGCAACGGCTTCTACGACTACCAGACCCAGTTCAGCGTGAACGATGCGAACGGTGTCGAGTACAGCGCTGACGCCACTCAGCGTCTGGTGGTGAAGGTGGGCGGGGATGCCCTGCCCGATGGCACGGCGCTGCCGGTGGTGAACACTTTTGTGGATTTCACGCCCCCGAACAGTGATCCCCACTACACCCGCCTGATTGCCGCCACTGAAAGCTGCGAGAGCTGCCATACCGATCTGGGCAGTGTCCGTCATGGCGGCCGCTACACCGAGCTGGAGACCTGCACCGTCTGCCACGCCGACAACCGCATCTCCAATCCGGCCAACGTGCTGTCCGGCCTGGCCCACTCCGCACACGGCCAAAGCGAACTGGCCAACTTCCTGAATTGCGAAACCTGCCACACCGGCGGCGAAGCCTTGCCGGAGTCCGACAACTGGGCCCTGTTCCCAAGCCAACTGGCGTGCGGCAGCTGCCACAGCAACATCGACTTTGTGGCGGGTGTGGGTCACCCGGCTCAGGCCGACAACAGCAACTGTGTCGCTTGTCATAACCCGGACTGGACCCGCAGTGCCCATCTGCAAACCGCCAAAGCGGACGCATTGGGGCAGTTCAGTGCCACCATCGAGAGCATCACCTTTGACCCGGCCGCCGCCAGTCTCAGTATCGTGGTGAACCTCAGCAACCCGGTCACCGGCGAAGCCCTGAGCAGTCCTGACCAACTGCCCTACGTCAATGATCTGCGCCTCTATGCCAACTGGGGCACCAGCTTTGACTACAGCACCACCTCGGCCCCCAACATCCGATTGGAAAGCCTGACTCCGGACACCGTCCTGGGCCCCGGCCAATACCAGTACACCCTGCCGGGCCTGACCATTCCGCCAGGCACAGAAGCCGACCAGGGTGGCGCAGTGGCCATGCAGGGACGGATCTGCCGCAGCGGTGACACCTTGGTGCCCTGCGAGGATGCCAACGCCCAGACAACCCCCATCGCCAGCTTTACCGAGTTCTTCACCGCGGGAACCGGTACGGCACGCCGCGATGTGGTCAGCAACGAAACCTGTGGCAGCTGCCATGGTGACCAACAGCTGAACTTCCACGGCGCCCGCAATGACCTGAGCCAGCAGTGCCAGCTCTGCCATAACGGCCAGATGGTGGCAACCGCAGGCGCAGACAACGTCTCCGCCACCAACGCCAACTACAGCCATATGATCCACGCCATTCATACCGGCCAGCGCGCAGGGTATGAGGAGTTGGTCTACCCGGCACCGGTGGGGAACTGCCGCCAATGCCACATTTCCGGGGATGAGGGCGACAGCTTTGCCCTGCCCCTGCTGACGTCCCTGCCGCCGATGGCACTGGATGACGGCACCTTCACCAGCCTCGAAGCGGCCACCTGTGCCGTCTGCCACAGCAGCGCGTCTGCCCAGGGTCACATGACCCAACAGGGCGCGGTATTTGGCGGTGATTTTGATATGGCCGCTGGCGATAAGGGCTGTGCCACCTGCCATGGCCCGGGTCGCAGCTATGACGTCGCACCGGCCCACGGACTGGCCCCGGCCCAATAAGGAGTCGCCCATGACCACTTGGTTTAACCGACAACAGGACCGCCTTATGAACCCATCCACTCCCCTGGCGCCCTGGCGCACCCTGCTGGCCACCGCGACCCTGGCTCTGACCCTGACCGGCTGTCCCGACGACGGTGACGATGGCGCGGACGGGCCCGAGGGGCCCCCGGGCGAAGTCAGCATTGACGTCGCCGCCGCCAACAGCCTCAATGCCACCATTACCGGTGTCACCATCGATGATGCCGGCATGGTGATGGTGGATTTCGATCTGACCAACGCCAACGGCGTGGCCATCTCTGGACTGGAAAGCTACGCCGAGCTGGATCGCATCGGCATGGGGATCGCCAAGCTCACCACCCTGCAGAAACGACTGCGACCGCTGCCCAGTGATGGCAGTGCCGAGGATGGCAGTGGCAAAGGCACCAAGTCGACCCAGTGGACCAGCTACATCAACCGTGTGGTTGAACCGGGCGAGGTGAATGTCGAAGACACCTTCCCGGAGGGCTGGGACGCGCTGAAAGGGCCGCAGATCCAGGCGGGCATTGAAACCGGATGCACCACCGAGTGTCTCGAAGCAACCGGCAACGGCAGCTACCGATACACCTTCCCCACCGCGCTGTCGGAATACCCGGCCATCACCGGGCTCGATACCAGCTATGACGCCAACCTGACCCACCGGGTCACCATGGAACTGCGTCGCTTCCGGGGGGATGTCGCGGCCGCATTGGTGAATGCCCACTACGACTTTATCCCCGCCACCGGCGCGATGGCGGAAGCCGCAGACACCCGCGAGTTGGTGGTGCTGGAGCAGGCCTGTCTGCGCTGCCACAGCAACGACTACGACAACAGCGCCGCCCACCCGTTGATCCTCCACGGTGGTGCCCGCTTTGAAGTGGAAAACTGCACCGTGTGTCACACCCCCTACTCGGGCGACCCGGAGACCGGCGCCACCATCGATCTGGGCTCGATGCTGCACCAGATCCACAAGGCCGAGTACTTTATGATCGGCTTCAGGGGCAACGGTCAGGATTACCGCGAAGTCACCTTCCCGGCCAACGGCAACGACTGTAAGGTGTGCCACCTCGATGGTGAGGATGCCCCAGCCCAGGCCAACAACTGGTATTTCCATCGCCAGGAAGCCTGCCTGAGCTGCCACGAAAAGTTCGCTCCGGCGGACTGGGATGGCACCGCCCGCGGCCTGTTCCACAGCGAAGGCTTTACCCCGTTTGCCGAGGGTAACTGCGCCGGCTGTCACGCTGACGACACCAACCCCGAAGGCTCAGCCATTTACCACCTCGCCAAGGCCGACGCCACCGCCAATGCCCGCGAAGCGTACACTTACACTCTGGGCAACGGCAGTTTCGACGCCGCCACCGGTACCCTGACCTTTACCCTGAACTGGGCAGGCACCATGGCGCCGGAGATGGACCCGAACGTCTCTGAGTTCTGGGTCACCGCCGCCGCGTTTAATGGCAGTGAGTATGACCTTGGTGGCGTCCGTGCCGACACCGCCAGTGCCTACGGCCGTCACAAGTCACGCATCGCGTTCAACCTGAAAACCGCCAATTCCGGTGGCACCATCACCTCAACGGCCGCAGAGGGTGGCTTTACCTACACCGTCACCGGCATCGACCCCACGGTGCATGACCTGTTTACCGCCACCGCTCAGGGCTTCCTCGACGGCAAACTCTTTGTCTGCGCCAATGCCGGCATCACCAACCTCGACACCAGCACTCTGGTGCCGGTGGCCTGTGACAGTCCGGATGCACGGGTGATCGACGCCATCGTGGCCGGCAATAAGGCCAGCTTCTCTGCCGATGGCAGTGACGTCATGATGCGTCGCGTAGCCGCCATTGAGATGGGCTGTGTCAACTGTCACGCCGAGCAGGCGGACTTCTCCTCCAGCCACGTTAACACCCGTGGCGATGAGACCTATCCGCCGGACAGCGCCTGTGGTTCCTGCCACGCCGGCACCCCGAACACCGCGGTACTGCTGACCGATGGCAGCTGTGTGGCCTGCCACAACCCGAACGGCTCGGCCCACGCCAATAAGCCGTTCTCCCAGGGCTTCGAGTACAAGGTGATGATCCACGAGATCCATGCGGGTACCCGCTCGGCGCGTCGCAATACCGACCTGGCCATCACCTACCCGGACAGCTCGGCTAACTGCACCACCTGCCACGCTGACGGCCAGATCAGCCTGTCTGCCATGGCCTCGCTGCCAGCATTCAGCGCCGCAGACGGTGAGTTCTCACCCGCAGTGGCGGCCTGTGCCAGCTGTCACGCCACCTCTGAAGAGGCCAATCCGTCCGCGGTGGCTCACTTCCGTCAAAATGGTGGGGTCTATGCCGGAACACCGGGTCAATATGTGCCCACCGAAGCGGCAGAAACCTGTGCCACCTGCCACGATGCCGGGCGCAGTGCCGGCTACGACGTGGTGCACGGGCTGGACTGAGCATCAGTCGAACCAAAAAGGGGCCAGATGGCCCCTTTTTTCATGCCTGTTTCCCGGGTTAGCGCCCGGTCATCACTTTGTGCCAACTGTTTACCGAACGCTCATCCCGGAAACCTTTTTCCCACCTCAAAAGCAGCACTGAAATCTGCATCACACCTTTGTTTACCTTGAGGATTTTTCGCCGTTCCATCTGCCCACCTTTGTTAACACGGTCACATTTATTTTGACCTGCCACCCGTAGACTCACCAGTGCGGCGGTATACACGCCGTCGTGAGAACAACTTAAAGACATCGTTTCTCATTTGCAGGGAATAGAGATGACAACAACAAAACAAAACTGGAAACTGCTGGCCAGCGCGGCCATGGTTTCCCTCGCACTGTCCGGCTGTGGCAGTGATGGTAGTGATGGCTCTAACGGTGAAGACGGCAAGCCGGGTCCGGTTGGTATTCATATAAGTGAAAGCCCGACTGTCGTTGCGCACTTCACCGATGCCCAAATTGAAAACGGTACCGTTACCGTTGAGTTCACCCTCGAAAATGCCAACGGCGTTGGGCTGTATGGTCTGACTAAAGACGATGACCTACGCTTTGGTATCGCCCAGTTGGCACATGTAACTGAAGCCATGCCTGGCGCCGAAGAGGGAGTTGAACAAGACCGCGGTTATCAGTGGCAAGCTTACATCAATAGTGAGAAGCAACCGGGTGACCTCCCGGAAGACACCACTCATTTGAACCCCAGCGCCCAGTTCCAGGCTGGCGTTGAAAAGGCTTCCAGCTGTGAGGACTGCCTCACCGATCATGGTAATGGTACCTATACCTACACTTACCAGATCAATGTTGCCAGCGTGACCGAACCTCTTGAGGTGGTTTACAACGGCGAAGCAACCCATCGCGCCACTCTGGAGCTGGAGCTGCCCCAAACTGTTGCCAATGGTCACTATGACTGGCAGCCCTCCACCGGTATGACCGACGACATTCAGACTCGCGATGTCGTCAGCATCGAAGCCTGTTATACCTGCCACCAGCCCGATAGCCTCGCTTTGCATGGCGGCCGTCGCATCGATATCGAAAACTGCGCCTCCTGCCACACGGCCACCTCCGGCGATCCGGAGTCCGGCAATAGCGTTGACTTTACTTACATGATTCACGCTATTCACAAGGGCAAGGACCGTAAAACTTACGCACCGGATCACCCGGATGCGGATGCCAAAGGCATGATCCCGGCTCCTTACATCGTGATTGGCTACAAAGGCTCTGAGCACGATTACAGCAAGGTAATGTATCCCCAGAAACCGGCTGCCGATTGTGCTGCATGTCACGTAGAGGGTGAAGGCGCTCCTGCGGATGCTGCTCTGTTTAAAGCAGACAAGAGCAACGAAGCCTGTATTGCTTGCCACACCACCAATCCGAAGAAGTACCACGATCCGGAAAACCGCGACTGTATCTCCTGCCACGTTGCTGAGGGCTACGCTCGCAGCGCAGAAGAAGCTCATGGCGATGTAATGAAGAGCTACAACGCCAGCCTGGGCTACTCCGCTGAGTTCAGCAAAGTTAAGGCTGAGAACGGTGTTCTGACCTTCGACGTTCAGATCCTGGATGACAAGGGCGAAGCCGTTGCTAAAGAGTTCATTGCCAACCCGAGCATGTACACCAAATCCAGCATCTACATCTCCTGGGATATTGAGAAGGATTACCCGACTTACCAGGATGGATCTAAGTACAGCGATCGCGGATTTGCTCTCACCGATGAGCAAGTTTCCAGCTACAACGAAACCACCAAGACCTTCTCAATCAGTAGCGCCAACCGCAACCTGGTTCTGCCAGATGAAATGAATGGCCAAAATGTTGAGCTGTATGCTGGCGTTGCCACCTGCTTTAAGAAAGGCGGTTACGGGCGTCCTGTTGTTGAACCCATCGCTTGTGACAGCACCGAAAGCGAAGTGACCTTCGCCTACATCCAGGATGAGCCGCTGCGCTTCGTCTGGAACGGTGTTGATACCACTGAAGCGGCTACCGAGCGTCGTGAAATCATTGACGTGGCCAAATGTCAGGGCTGTCACAATCAAGAGATTGTTCACTACGACAACGGCGTAAACTGTCAAGCCTGCCACACTCCGGACAAAGGCCTGTCCTACGGTGCAACTAAAGAGCCGACCAGCTTTGCCTACAAAGCTCACCACGCAGAAGGTCACTACCTGAAATATGGCGGCGCCGGGACTGGCACTGTACTCAAGACCGACTGTTCCACCTGTCACGCCAAAACTGACAAGGTAGACGGCATTGCTCTGGGCCGTGCGCCCGAGCGGGTATGGCGTTACGCCGACGCAAATGGTCAGGACCTGTGGGTATCTTCTGATGCTGGCGCCTGTCTGAGCTGCCACATGAAGTACCTGTCTGACTCCGGCAAAGCTCACATCGAGACCTACGGCGCTGTACTGAGCAGCGACAAGGCGTTCGTTGAAGCCAACGCCGCAGAAAGCTGCGCAACCTGCCACAACCCGGATCAGATCCGCGCGTTGCACGGTAACTAAGCGCTTCGTCTGACTGCAAAAAGCGACCCAATCGGGTCGCTTTTTTTCGCCCTTAAGAATGTTGGATTGCGGCTTTTGCGATCCTGATCACCCCGGCCCGGAATAACCTGTGCACAACGGTCACAGAGTGGCCCGCCAAGCTTTGCTCACCTTTTCGCCACCCCGATAACCCTGCCATAACAGCCATCACTTCCCCGACCGGGTTTATTCGCCCCTCCCTGCCCGTGCCCTCGGCTTTTCTTTCGCCCAAAGGTAACGGGGCTGGTCAGGCGAAACATTTTCGATACACCTCAGGGCTTTAGTGAGCGTTATCGCGATCACGTTACCCCTGTTAGGGCTTCCCTAGACTCTGGCATCGACCCGTTTTCTCTAACGATGGCGGGCAATTAACAAAAAGTTCTTTTCAATTTGCAGGGAAAAGAGATGAGCGACCATAACAACAACTGGAAAAAGCTGGCGTCCGCGCTGGCGGTGTCCGCTTTGCTGGCCGGCTGTGGCAGCGATGGTAAGGACGGTTCCGATGGCGAAGACGGCAAGCCGGGCCCCATCGGCGTCCACATCAGCCAAGCCGACAGCCTGAACACCAGCAACTTGTTTGCGGAGTACAGCGCTGAAAGCAACCAACTGGTGGTGGAGTTTGATCTGGTGAACACCAATGGCGTTGCCATTCACGGTGCCACCATCGACAACCTGACCCTCAAGATGGGCCGTATGGCGCTGGAGAGCGAAGCGACACGCGATGACGTCCAGCCGATGGCGGAACCGCTTCACAACCGCGAGATCTGGGCCAGCTACCATCACCGCAATGGCACCCGGGGCAGCGCCTCCATGTGCAACACCTCCTACACCCCCTACAACGAGTGCTCCGTAGAGGAGATCGAGACCGGCAAGTACCGTTTTGTCGTCGATCACGCGCTGCCGACCACCAAAGAGGAGGGCGGTGCAGAGTTCTTCTTCGCCTACGACGACAGCCAGGTGCAGGGTGTCATGATGCGGGTACAGCGCAAGCTGGCCGGCGACAAGACCGACTACGATGCCACCCACTACGCCACCTACTACTGGGAAGCGGGCAATGTTGAAGCGGAGCGCCCGAAAACCGTTCTGGCTGACCAGACCTGCTTTGCTTGTCACACCGCTGAGGATGTGAAAGCCAACCAGTACGAAAGCGCGCGGGATGAACACCCCACCTATCGGATGAGCAACGCCCACTACGGCACCAGCACCGAAGTGTGTGCTTTCTGTCACGTCGATTACGGCATTCGCACCGTTTCCGATGGTGAGAACACCATTGAGTACTCCCACTCCATCAAGGGTCTGGTGCACGCCATCCACACTGGTGCCACCCACTCTGATCGTCGCGGCGTGGCCAAGTTCGATTCCGTGATCGCCAAAGACGGAGCCAACCCCGCGTTCTTCCTCAAATTCAACAACGAGGAAGGGGTTTACCCGCAAAGCACCGCCAACTGCCTGGCCTGTCACGTGGATTACACCACCACTGAAGAGACCCTGCCTGAGGACGTGACCTACCACGCCCTGCACTGGTTTGCTGATCAGGACAAGCAGAGCTGCCAGAACTGCCACGGTGATTACCACTACGGTGACCGTGAAGAGGGCTGCATCAGCTGCCACAGCTCCTACGATGGCAACACCCGTGGTGGCGCCTTCCGTCACTTCTCTGACCATGGTATGGAGAGTCGCCACTCTGCCGCCACCGTGGGCAGCAACATCGACGTTGACTACACCGGTCTGAGCTGGGATGGCACCAACTTCGACATTCAGTTCAATGTGACCAAAGGCGAAGAAGCGGTTTCCGGCTCCGCCCTGAGCAACGTTACCGTGCGTGTTAATGCTGTCGCGGCCGACGGTTCCAGCCAGTTCCTGGCCAACCGCTCCAACGCCACCGCCACCGTCAACACTAACGGTATTGGCACCGTAACCGTACCGGCGCACGAAACCCTGGCTGCCCTGCTCAATGACATTGATAACCCGACAGCCGCCCAGGACTATGTTCTGGCCGTGACTGCCTACTTCAATGCCTGCGTCAGCAACAAGAGCAACGCCCTGACCGATTACGTTGATGGCCAGTGCTCCGCCGTGGTCAGCCCCTACGCGTCTCAGACCCGTTACCTGACCGTTGCCGGTGAAGCCAGCGAAGTTCGTCGTCATGCGGCAGCCGCCTACGAGAACTGCACCGCTTGTCACACTGATGACATGGTGGTTCGCAGCTCCGGCTACCACTACCGCAACGCCGATAACGACACCTGTGCACAGTGCCACGGTGCTGACGGCTACAAGCCCAGCATGATGGCCCGCGTACACGCCTCCAGCTCCATGGACCGCGTCCGTGCCCATGGCCGTGAGGATGTACAGGCGTTCTTCAGCATGAACCAGTGTTCCGTGTGCCACGACAACAGCTACACCCTGGATGACGTCAGCACCGGTCCGCAGTTCAGCGGCAGCAGCACCTACAGCAGCCCGCAGACCGCCGTTTGTGCCTCCTGTCACCTGTCTGACGCCTACTTCGATGCCGCCAAGATCGCCGCTGCCGATGCCCACATCCTCAACATGGGTGGCATCCATAAAGGCACCCGCGAAGAGGCCTCTGTATCGGAGTCCTGCGCCACCTGCCACACCACCGATAACATTCAGAAAAACCACAAGTTTAACTGAGTCAGTGGTGTTATGATCAGCGGCCCTACGGGGCCGCTTTTTCGTTGTACGCTCCGTGGAACCGGACCGACCCGGATCACGTTCTGGCCCTGAGGCGGGGCCCGCGCAAAGTTATAAAACGCTACAAAAACAAGCCGCTAGATCGCTGATCTGTATCACGGTTTGTCGCGGGCCAAGTTGATATAACACACAGTGACTCTGTGGGTAGATAACAGGCCAGAAAGGCCAACCCCCGGTCCGGTCACTCGGCAACGAGTACCCAATATTCTTTTGCAGGGAATAGATGATGACTAATAACAAGATGCAATGGCGCCTGACAGCCTGCGCCGCCATTATGGCCACCGCTCTGGTGGGTTGTGGCGATGACGGTAACGACGGCAACGACGGCGACCCGGGTCGCCCCGGTGGTAACCCCGCCGAAACCATCGCGCAACTGAACCTGGAAGTGACCAAGGTTGAGTACGTTGATGGCCAACCGCAGGTGACCGTTCTGGCCACCAACGAGGAAGACGAGTCAGTAGTGGGCCTGCAGAGCATGGAAGTGAAGAACTTCCAACTCTACCCCCAAGGCTTCTTCCAGGCCGGTGATTCCGCACGCTGGGCCAGCGCTGGCAGCAGCAAGGTCTACGAAGACCACGGCAACGGCTACTACACCTTCTCCTTTGAAGGCATCGAACAGAACAGTGACCTGACCCAGCGTTACAACGTTCTGGCCGGTAACAACACCCTCCCCGACGGCACCCCGGTGCCCCGCAACGAAATCTCCGAAGACTTTGACGGTCAAGGCAACGACGCGCTGTACACCAAAGACGTGATCAGCCACGACGCCTGTACCGCCTGTCACGTAGAAGGTGAGCCGCTGACTACCCGTCACAGCAGCTACTTCGAAGCGGAAACCTGCATCAACTGTCACAACGAAGATCGCATGACTGGCAAGCGTGCCAGCTTCCAGCATCTGGTGCACACCATCCACAACACCGCCGCCACCTTCACCGACAAGAACGACCGCGAGTACACTGGTCAAGCGGCAGAAGCCCTGCTGCAGAACAACTGCCAAGCCTGTCACGTCGCTTCCGAAGAGCTGGCTGAGTGGGGCAACTGGACTCGCGTTCCCACCAAGGAAACCTGCTCCGCTTGTCACAACAACGGTTACGATGGCAAAGACGTGGTGCACCTGCGCCACCTGGCCGAACAGGACAACTCCTCCTGTGCCGCTTGTCACAACCCGACCCAGATCGAATCCATCCACATGAAGTCTCATCAGGATGAGGCTACCGTGGTTGAACAGTTTGGTATGACCGCCACCTCCGTTGTTAACGCCGACAACAGCGTGACCATCTCCGTGAACCTGACCGAGAACGGTCAGCCGATCGATGCTGGTTCAGTCGTTAACAGCCTGGATATGGTTGAGTACGTGTCCAACGTGGGTCCGAAGTTCCCGGTACTGGGCTACTACAGCAAAGACTCCAAAGCGTTCCACGGTGAAGAGATCGCCGCCGCCATCGAAGGTGGCAGCGTGGTTTACACCACCAAAGCGCTGCCGTTTGCTGAAGGCGATGCCGACACTGCCCTGACCATGGTTGGTGTGCGTGTTTGTGCCGAGAACGGCGTTCTGGCTGAGTGTTCCGACAACGCCGACAAGATCGCCCTGGACGCCTACACCAGCTTCGTAAGCAAGTCCGGCGCGGCTCTGTCTGAGCGCCACAACAGCCTCGACAACGCCAGCTGCCTGGGTTGCCACGGTGAAACCTTCCAGCTGCATAACGGCAGCCACCACGCTGGTTTTGTCCTCAACGACAACATCAAAGTGGGCGACTGCGCCGCTTGTCACACTCCGGAAGGCACCTACGCGCCGACCAACATGGGTGCGATTGAGCTGAAACTGCATAAAGTGCACGGCGAACAGTGGATCGTGGCCGACTGTGCCCAGTGTCACACTGACTTCGAAGTGGGCTCCTTTAACGTGAAAGGCGCACTGAACACCGGTGCAGCCGAAGACGGTACTGCCCTGTACAGCACCCCGCGTGCCGCCACCTGTATCTCTTGCCACAACCCGGCTGACACCCTGGCCGGCGGTGAGACCCTGCAGCAGCACATCGTCAATGTTGGCGGTGGTCTGGTGGACGTACCGCGTGACCAGGCTGATGCTGGCGCCCAGGTAGAAACTTGCTTCTACTGCCACAAGCCTGAGCTGAACAACCACACCGTCGTCAGCTTCTAAGCCAAGCCGGGAGGGCCGTCTGGCCCTCCCGATTCTGCGTACAGAAAAGGAACGCCTCTCTATGCAAGCAAAACCTCTGATCGCGACCTTGCTTGGCAGCGCCGTGCTGGCACTGGGCCTGAGTGGCCCGGCCGTCGCTGGCAGCTGGGACGACATGGATCCGCAAGAGTTTGAAGCGGTACTGGACAAAAAGTTCGCCGAGGGTAACTACTCCAAGCAGGGCGCAGACAACTGTCTGATGTGCCACCGTCGCTCCGAAAAAGTGATGGCCCTGTTTGATGGCGTGCACGGCCGTGCCGACCAATCCAAGAGCCCGATGGCTGGCCTTCAGTGTGAAGCCTGTCACGGCCCGATGGGTACCCACAACCGTGGCGGTAAAGAGCCGATGATCACCTTTGGTGAGAACGCGCCGCTTTCCGCTGAAAAGCAAAACAGCGTGTGTCTGTCCTGTCACCAGGGCGAAGAGCGCATGGCCTGGCACAGCTCCGTGCACAACCTCGAAGAGGTTGCCTGTAGCTCCTGTCACCAGGTCCACGTTGCTCAGGACCCGATCCTCGATCGCAAGACCGAAGTCGAGACCTGCACCAGCTGTCACACCCGCCAGAAGGCGGACATGAACAAGCGCTCCTCCCACCCGATGAAGTGGGCGGACATGACCTGTTCTGACTGTCACAACCCGCACGGCTCCATGAGCGAAGCGGCGCTGACCAGCACCACCGTGAACAACACCTGCTACGAGTGTCACGCGGAGAAGCGCGGCCCGTTCCTGTATGAGCACGCGCCGGTGGCCGAAGATTGCGCAGCCTGTCACAACCCGCACGGCAGCGTAAACGACGCCATGCTGACCCAGCGTGCGCCGCAGCTGTGCCAAAGCTGTCACGCCAGCCCTCACAGCGGTAGCCCGATCTTCAACTCCGGTGAAGACCGTATGACTGCCGGTAAGAGCTGCCTCAACTGCCACAGCCAGGTGCATGGTTCCAACCATCCCAATGGCTCGGCTCTTCAGCGCTAAGGGAGACAGAACATGAACTTTCGTCTCAACCTGATCACCCTGGCCCTGGCCAGCTTCTCCGGCGCAGCCATGGCCAACTACGGCCTGGCCAACGCCAACCTGGAGAAAGTCGATACCACCAAGTGGGAGTGTAAGCGCTGTGAGCCGGTGAACGGCTACCAGGGCAGCGTAGGTGTTGGCGGCGGTGCCGTCATCACCAACGACAACCATGCCGCTAACCGCTTCGGCGGTAACGAAGACGGTGGCGTGGGTGAACTCAATGCCGACGTGCGTTACAACGCCGAAAGCGGCTACAACGCCAGCATCCTGACCGACCGTCTGGGTACCGGCAACGGCAGCGCCAACGTCTCCGTAGGCAAAGCCGGTGTGGCCAACGCCGAGTTCAACTACCGCACTCTGACCACCTGGCAGGAAGACAACGCCTTCAGCCAGTACGTGGCCAACGGCAGCGAGCTGGTCAACACCGGCAGCCTGGTTCAGCAGGACCTGAAACTGGAGCGCGAGCGTTACGGCTTTGCTTTCGATGTGGGCGGTGAGCTGTGGGAAACCTACGCCAACTTCCAGCGCGAAGACAAAACCGGCACCAAGAGCCGCTCCGTTGCCGGCCTGTCCGCCACCAACATCGTTGCGCCGGTGGACAGCACCACCGACCGTTGGGAAGCGGGTGCCAAGCTGACCGGCCAGAACTGGTTTACCGGTGTGTCGTACATCTACTCTCAGTACGACAACAACCTGGCCACCAGCCTGACTCTGGACAACAACGCGTACGCGCTGGCCAATGACCCCAGCAACGAAGCCTATCAAGTGGTACTGAACGGCGCCTACAGCCTGAACCGTACCCACTTCGCCGGCCGAGTTGTCAGCGGCAAGATGACCCAGGACGACGACACCCTGAAGATCGGCGGCATCGCCGGCTTCGACGGTGAAGTCCGCACCCTGGACGCCAACTTCCGCGTAGCGTCCAGCGTGACCAACCGCCTGCGCCTGACCGCCAGCTACGATCACAGCGACCGCGACAACCGCTCCACCGTGTTGCAGGGCGACGCCATCACCGTTGATGGCCTGTCCGGCGACGTGGAAGGCGTAAAGCTGTACGACACCACCCGTAACACCTACAAGGTGGGTGCCAGCTACCGCATCGCTTCCGGCTACCGTCTCGACGGTGGTTACGATCGTAAGGACGTTGAGCGTACCGAGCAGGACCGTGAGAAGACCAACGAAGACACCCTCTGGGCCCGTCTGCGTGTCACCTCACTGGACAACTGGGACTTCGGCCTGAAAGCCGGTTACAGCAACCGTGACGGCTCCAAGTACGACGCCAACCGTGGCACCTCCGAAGAGGACAATGCCCTGCTGCGTCGCTACTACCTGGCCGACCGCGAGCGCGTTGAAACCGAGCTGCGCATCACTCACACCCCGATCGACACCCTGTCCATCGACTTCACCGGCCGTTACGCCGAGGACGATTACAGCGAGTCTGAAATCGGCCTGACTGAAGCGAAAGACTACGGTTACGACCTGGGTCTGAACTGGGCCGCCACTGAGCACCTCAACCTGCACGCCTTCGGTGGCCAGCAGTGGATTGAGTCTGCCCAGGCCGGCAGCACCGTGATGAACGGCACCGCCAACTGGTTTGCCGATGTGGAAGACGAGTTCATCCACGCCGGTCTTGGCTTCAGCTACGCCGGCCTGATGGCGGACAAACTGGTTATCGGTGGTGACTACCTGTACGCCGACTCCACCAGCGACACTGTGGTCAGCCAGGGCATCAGCGTGCCGTACGACGACTACTACGCCACCAGCCACAGCATCAACTTCTACGGTGACTACGCGTTCTCCGAGAAGATGAGCGCCCGTCTGGACTACATGTATGAGCGTTACCAGGACAGCGACTACGCCGAAGTAGGCGTGAGCGCGGTTCCGGGCCTGACCACCCTGGGTTACTGGGGTCACAACTACAACGCCCATATGGTGATGGTGTCCTTCAAGTACGCCCTGTAACCAGTCAGCGAATCACTAAGCCGCCTTCGGGCGGCTTTTTTTATGCGCCTGAGTTACCCTGCTGATATGCCCTAACTTTCGCCTTTCGCCCCACCAGGCTCTGGATACAAAGGTGAGTACAGTTTTGTGCGCTGCAACCTCGTGATGGCCCACCCCATCGGCCATAATGCCGGCCAGCCAACAAGGGAGAAGAACGTGAAAATCGTCGTAGCACCGGATTCCTATAAAGAGAGCCTGTCCGCACTGGATGTCGCCACCGAGATAGAAGCGGGACTCAAACAAGCCCTGCCCCACGCCACCGTGATCAAGGTGCCCGTGGCCGATGGCGGTGAAGGGACCGTGCAAGCGATGGTGGACGCCACCGGTGGCCATTACGAATCCCGCACCGTGACCGGCCCTCTGGGCCAGCCTGTGGAAGCGCGCTTTGCCCTGCTTGGCGACGGCAGTACCGCCGTGGTTGAGATGGCAGAGGCTTCCGGCCTGCATCTGGTAACGCCGGAGCAGCGCGACCCGCGCATCACCACCACCTACGGCACCGGCGAGCTGATCCGCGCCGCGCTCGATCTGGGCGTTCGACACCTGATCCTCGGTCTGGGTGGCAGCGCCACCAACGATGGAGGGACGGGCATGGTGCAGGCGCTGGGTGCCCAGTTGCTGGATACCGAGGGGCAACCCCTGCCTCGCGGCGGTGCCGCACTGGCTGACCTGGCCCGGATTGATACCCGCCACCTCGACCCCCGCCTCGGCCAACTGACCGTCGAGGTCGCCTGTGACGTCGATAACCCGCTGTGCGGCCCCAAGGGTGCCTCCGCCATCTTCGGCCCACAGAAAGGCGCCACAGAGGCTGTGGTGGCCGAACTGGATGCCGCGCTGAACCACTACGCCGAATGTCTGCTGCAACAGCTGGGGCAGGATGTCGCCCACGTCCCGGGGGCTGGCGCTGCCGGGGGCATGGGCGCTGCCGCCCTCGCCTTCTTTGGCGCCACCCTGCGCCCGGGCATCGAGATTGTTCTCGATACCGTGGGACTGGATAAACACCTGGAAGGTGCCGATCTGGTGATCACCGGTGAGGGCCGCATCGACAGCCAGACCATCCACGGCAAAACCCCCATGGGCGTCGCCAAACGCGCCAAAGCGCTGGGCCTTCCGGTGATTGGACTGGCTGGCAGCCTGAGCGACGACGTCGATGTGGTGCACGACCATGGCATCGACGCAGTGTTCTCCATCCTGCCGCGTCCGATGACACTGGAGGAGGCGCTGGTCAACGCCCGCCCCTTCCTGCGCCAGGCCGCCCGCAACGTCGCCGCACTCTATACCCTGCGCCGCTGAGCGCTCCCTCACCGCACAAAAAAGCCCGCTCAACTGAGCGGGCTTTTTCCATTTCATGCGATTACAGCGCCAGAGCGGTTTTCAGTTCGGCGCCGTCGGAGAAGTACTGGATGTCCGCCACATTGCCGTTTTCAAAGCGCACCATGGTGACTTCGTTGGTCTGGTGCGGGAAGTTGGCGGTGGCATCACCTTTGTCGTCCATCAGGGTGAGCCAGGGTTGCTTACGCATCTTCGGCAAAGCAAACATGGAGGTGATGATGGAAGGCATGATGCTGATGTCGGCCACGTAGACCACCTGTTTGGCTTCCAGTTGGGCCTGCTCCACTCCGTCCAGTGCGGCGCTGGCAACGTCGCTGCCGCCTTTATCGCGGGTGAACAGGAGAGTATGGACATTACCGGTCAGGGAGTGTGCCCCACCGTGTTGGTCTTCCAGAGTCAGGTAGGGCAGCGGTTGCCCCATCTCCAGCGCGGCGGCGGGGAAGACGGTGGCAGCGCTCAGCGCGGCGGCAACAAGATACTTCTTCATTCTTGTGGTTATCCTTGCAGTACTTGGTCGGCAACAAAGGGGTTGCTACGGCGTTCATCGGCAAAGGTGGCACCCGGCCCGTGGCCCGGTACGAAATAGACGTCGCTCCCCAGCGGCCACAGCTTCTGGGTGATGGAGCTCAACAGGCTTGGATGGTCAGATTGCGGGAAGTCGGTGCGGCCGATGGAGCCATGGAACAGCACATCGCCAACAAAAGCCAGTTTCTCTCCACGGTGGAAGAACACCACGTGGCCCGGAGTGTGGCCCGGGGTATGCAGCACTTCGAGGCGCTCTTCACCAAACTCAATGACGTCGCCGTCTTCGAGGTAGCGACCCGGCGTAAAGGTGGCGATAACCGGGAAACCAAACATCTGGGACTGGTGGGCCAGGCCATCAATCCAGAACTGGTCGGCCTTATGGGGGCCTTCAATGCCCACTTCCAGCGCCTGGGCCAGTACGTCAGCACCGCCGGCGTGGTCGATATGGCCATGGGTCAGCAGCACCTTCTCAACGGTAATGCCACGCTCCTGAATCACCGCCTGGATGCGTTCAACGTCCCCACCGGGATCGATCACCGCCCCTTTCAGGGTCTTTTCGCACCACACCAACGAGCAGTTCTGCTGGAAGGGGGTGACCGGAATTATTTGATATTTCATCGGCTCACTCGCAGTTCGGGACTGTGGCCCGAGGATACCAAACTTTGCCCCTGGCGCCACCGGGTTTATGGCAACGCTGGGGCCCGGCTCAAGGCCGCAGTACCAGGGTTTCCCCCAGATAGGGGATGCCCACCCGATGACGCAAGCGAGCCTCAATCGCGTCTTTCAGTGCGAGCTGAGCTGACTCCTCCCCATGCACCAGCAACACCCGGGGCCGTCCCGGAATCGCCGCCAGCCAGTTCAGCAGTTGGGCCTGATCGGCGTGGGCAGAGAATCCGCCCAAGGTGTGGATGTGTGCCCGTACCGCATAGGTCTGGCCAAACAGCCGGACCCGTTTCTCGCCGTCCACCAATTGACGGCCGAGTGTGCCGTTGGCCTGGAAGCCGGTGAACAGCAGATGGGTGCGGTCATCCCAGACGCGGTGCTTCAGGTGGTGCACCATGCGGCCCCCATTGCACATGCCACTGCCGGCGATGATGATCAGGCCCTGGTTGATGCGATTCAGGCCAATGGAGTCGTCGGTGTTCTGAGTCAGGTGCAGGCAGGGCAGGAACGCCTCCAGGGTATTGCTGCCCTCGGCGCTGAGCTGGGCCAGATCCTCCGGGTCCATCAGCTCGAGCCACTGGTCGTAGATCTGAGTCACCTCGATGGCCATCGGGCTGTCCAGCACCACGTGCCAACCTTCAAGTCGACCCTGATGATAGAAGCAGCCCAGCTGGAACAGCACCTCCTGAGTGCGGCCCACCGCAAACGCCGGCACCAGAATCACGCCACCGCGGGCACTTTCCAGCACCTCCGCCAATTCATCCAACGTCTCCTGATAGCTGCGGTGGTTACGGTTGCCGTAGGTGCTTTCCATCATCACCCAGTCCACTTCGGGCACCGGGGCGGGATCACGCATCAGCGGGGACTCGGTATTGCCGAGGTCGCCAGAGAATAGCAACCGCATCGGTTCCGGCTCGCTGCCGTCATCCAACGTCAGGTGGACCATGGCGGCGCCCAGAATGTGGCCGGCATCCAGCAGGTTGACCCGCACCCCGGGCAGGATGTCGGTGGGGAGGTCGTAGGGCAACACCTGGCACGCTTCCAGCACCGCCAGCACATCCTCCATCTCGTACACCGGCTTCTGCACCTTCTGGCCCTTGCGCTTGCGCACCAGGTTATCCCGCTCCAGATCCTTCAGGTAGAGGTTGCAGGCGTCTTTCAGCAGCACCGCCAGCAGATTGAGGGTGGCGCCGGTGCAGTAGATGGGGCCGCGATAGCCCCGCCGCATCAACCGGGGCAACGCGCCGGAGTGGTCGAGGTGGGCATGGGACAGCACCACGGCATCGATGTCGCGGGACTTAAAGGGCAAGGTGTCCCGGCGCAGCCGTTTACTGAGCTCGCCGCCCTGGTGCATGCCGCAGTCCAGCAGCACCCGTTGGCCGTTGATATTGAGCAGATGACGGCTGCCGGTGACTTCGGTCGCGGCGCCGTGGCAGGTCAGTGTGATCATCCCGATTCTCCAACCATAATGATTCCAGTCTAGGCTTCCATCGCCACCCTGCCCTGCGCCAGATCAGCAAAAACGCATATCATTCGTCCACGCCAGCTCCGCCGCAACGACTAAACTGACTGAGACAAACCGATAGCGATGAACCGCCATGCTGTGGATGATGTTGGCGCTGATACCCGCTATGGACAGCCTCCCCTTTGCGCCCGGGGATCACTACACCTGCCAGGCCGGCCCCCACCACTTCAACCTGACCGTGGACAACCGCGGCGACAGGCACATCAGTCGATATGCCCTGGTACAACCCGACAACATTGCCATGCCCCGAATCGATTACAGCCGCTATATGCAGTGGCAAATCCTGCGGCTGGACGGCAGCCCGCTGGCGCTGCTGCGCTTTATGCCGGAGGAATGGACGCTGGAGGTGGCGGTACTCGACCGTCATGGCGCGCTGGTGGACACCAGTGAACATCCCGCCCATTGCAGCAGCGGATAGAGAATCGAGAGAGGAGGATTTCAGGCCCGCTGACGGGCGCTTTCAATGGCCTGACGCAAGGCCTCCGGCTCGTCGCTGCCCAGAATAATGGACTCGCCCCCACGCAACTGCAGGCGCACCCCATCCAGCCCGGAAACGTTGTAGAGCCAGCCCTGCGGCGTCATTCGAATGCCCAATCCCCAGTACCAGCGGGTGCGAATCGGCTCGGCCTGCTCAATTTCAGCCAGGGGCACCGACTTACGCCAGAATCCGGGGCCAAAGTGCCAGCGCACCGCATCGTTATCCACCCGCACCGTCAGGCTGTTAAACCACACCGCGACAAAGGCCAGCAGGCCAAACACGGTGATGGTGGCCGCAGTGGGGTCACGCCCAATCTGCACCGCAATAAACAGCAGTATGGGGGCAAGAATGGCCATCATGGCGGTGCCACGTTGGCGATGGTGATAGTGCATCCGGTTGCTCCCTCTGCCTGGACACTCACCATCTTGTCGTCAGCGACTTTGTGCCGTCAACGAATTCCGGGGGTCAGGTGCCCCGCTTCACGCCCAAACAAGCTGCTCTGTTACGGGCACAAAAAAGCGGCCACTGGGGCCGCCTTTTCAGTACCGTACCGGATTACTCGTCCAGGCCGGTGATGTTGCCGTTCGCATCGATATCGATGTTCAGGTAACCGGGGCGTTCCGGCAGGCCGGGCATGGTCATCACGTTGCCGGTCAGCACGTAGATAAAGCCCGCACCGGCGCACAGGCGCAGGCCGCGCACCGGCACCACAAAGTCACTGGGAGCGCCTTTCAGGGCCGGGTCATGGCTGATGGAGAGCGGGGTTTTGGCCATGCACACCGGCAGGTGGCCAAAGCCCAGCGCTTCGAGTCGGGCGATGTCGGCACGGGCCTTGTCGGACAACTCGATGCCGTTACCGCCGTAACCGGCTTCCGCCATGGTCAGCAGCTTGGCTTCGATGGATTGCTCCGCCTCATACAGGAACTGGAAGTCCGCCGGTTGCGCCAGCGCGTCCATCACCTGATGGGCCAGCTCGGTGGCACCGGCGCCACCTTTGGCAAAGGCTTCGGAGATGGCCACACGGGCACCCAGAGCTTCCACCTGGCCTTTCAGCCACGCCAGCTCTTCATCGGTGTCCTGCGGGAATCGGTTCAGTGCCACCACGGCCGGAACGCCGTAGCGCTGGACGTTCTCAATGTGCCATTTCAGGTTGGCAAAACCGGCTTCCAGGGCCGCGGCATCCGGCTCGAAAATCGCCTGGGGCAACGCCTGCCCCGGACGCAGGTCATACTGGCCAGAGTTGGCTTTGAGACCACGCAGGGTGGCCACCACCACGGCAGCGTCCGGACCCTTGCCTGCGGCACGGGCCTTGATGTTACAGGCTTTCTCAAAGCCCATATCGGAGCCAAAGCCGCCTTCGGTCACCACCACGTCCGCCAGGCGCAGGGCCATGCGGTCAGCGATGATGGAGGAGTTGCCGTGGGCGATGTTGGCAAACGGGCCTGCATGCACCAGGGTCGGCACCCCTTCCAGGGTCTGCATCAGGGTCGGCTGGGCGGCGTCGCGCAGGATCGCCGCCATGGCACCGGCCACCTGGATATCTTCGGCGGTCACCGGCTTGCCGTCATGGCTGTAGGCCAGCACCACTTTGCCCAGACGGGCACGCAGGTCAGCCAGATCGTTGGCCAGAGCCAGAATCGCCATCAGCTCGGAGGCGGCGGTGATGTCGAAACCGCTTTCGCGCTCCAGGCCATTGGCGGTGGAGCCCGGCGCATTCAGGCCGATGGTGACGCGACGCAGGGTGCGGTCGTTCATGTCCACCACGCGGTCCCACACCACCCGCTCCGGGTCGATGTTGAGATTGGGCAGACCGGTTTTGGCTTCAAATTTCTCGCCGTGACGCTGCTCGTGGTACACCCGGGCATCAATGGCCGCAGCGGCCAGATTGTGAGCCGCCGACACCGCGTGGATGTCGCCGGTCAGGTGCAGGTTGAGCTCCTCCATCGGTGCCACCTGGCTGTAACCGCCACCGGCGGCACCGCCCTTCACACCAAACACGGGGCCCATGGAGGGCTGACGGATGCACGCCATCACCTGCTGGCCAATGGCCTTCAGGCCCTGGGACAGACCGATGGTGGTCACGGTTTTGCCTTCGCCCAGCGGGGTCGGGGTGATGGCAGTCACCACCACCAGCTTACCGCGGGGAGCGTTATCCAGGCGCTGCAGCAGGGAAAACTTCACCTTGGCCTTGGCTTCGCCTTGCGGGATCAGCTCGTCAGCCAGGATCCCGGCACGCTCAGCAACGTCGGCAATAGGCAGCAGTTTGGCCTGCTGGGAAATGATCAGATCGGATTGCATTGTTATCGATATTCCGAGGGTCAGAGGGTTTTTAAAGCGCGCGAATTGTACCCTAATTGGGCTGGGCCAAAGTGGATGCTGCGCAAGAATCCGAACATTTTTCATTTTCGCAACAGGGATCACACCAAATTGCAGTGGTTTTTCCTGTTTGGGGGCTTTGCCTGGGGCCGGTTGCCCGGTTAATGTTGAGGTTTTCGGCCCTTTGATAACAGGATTTCCATGGCCTTCGACCACCCCGTCAAGTTGACCGACGCTCAGGATCTGGCGTCCATGATCACCGACACCTGCGCCCGCTACGCCGATAAGCCTGCCTTTAGCGCCTTAGGTTACACCCTCAGTTTTACTGAGCTTGAAGCGCACAGCCGTGCCTTCGCCGCCTACCTGCAGCACCACACCGACCTGCAGCCCGGCGACCGCATCGCGTTGTGCCTGCCCAACCTGCTGCAGCTGCCCATCGCCGCCTTTGGCGCACTGCGGGCCGGGCTGGTGCTGGTCAACACCAACCCGCTCTACACCCCGCGGGAGATGGCGCATCAGTGGTCTGATAGTGGCGCCAAAGCGTTGGTGTTGCTGGGTGATCTGGCCCCCCGCGCCGCCAGCATTCTGCACGAAACCGCCATTGAAACCGTTATCACCACCACCGCGCTGGATTTCCACCAGAGCACGCCTGCGGCAGGGGACTTCGACCACGCCATCAGCTTTATGACGGTACTGACCGACGGCGCCAGCCTGCCGCTGAAACCGGTCAGCCGCCAGGGCAGCGACCTGGCCGCATTGCAGTACACCGGAGGCACCACCGGGGTGGCCAAGGGCGCCATGCTCAGCCACGCCAACCTGCTGGGCAACGCCCGCCAGGTGCTGGCCCGGCTGGGCGACACCTGTCGCGAGGGCGAAGAGGTGTTTGTGGTGCCGCTGCCGCTCTACCACATCTACGCCTTTACGGTGAATCTCATCACCTTCTTTGCCCGCGGCAGCCTCAATGTGCTGATCCCCAACCCCCGCGACCTGCCCGCCTTTGTTGAGCAGATCCGCCCCTTCCGCATCACTGGCATGGCGGGCCTTAACACCCTGTTTGTCGGCCTGTGCCGACTGCAGAGCTTCCGCGAGCTGGACTTCTCCGGCCTCAAGCTCACCATCTCCGGCGGCACCGCCCTGACCTCCGCGGCAGCCGAGATCTGGCAGCAGACCACCGGTTGTACTGTCTCCGAAGGCTACGGCCTGTCCGAAACCTCCCCCGTGGTGTGTCTCAACCCCATCGGCAACGAGCAGTTGGGCACCATCGGGCCCGCGCTGATCGACACCGAAGTGAAGGTGGTGGATGAGCAGGGCCAACCGGCTGAAGAGGGCGAGCTGTGCGTGCGCGGCCCGCAGGTGATGCAGGGTTACTGGCAGATGCCGGAAGAAACCGCACTGGTACTGGACGCCGATGGCTGGCTGAAAACCGGCGACATCGCCCGGATCCAGGACGATGGTTTTGTCCGCATTGTCGACCGCAAGAAAGACATGATTCTGGTGTCCGGCTTCAACGTCTACCCCAACGAAGTGGAGGACGTGCTGACCCAGTTCCCCGGCATTGTCGAAGCCGCCGTAGTGGGCGAAGCTGACGAGCGCAGTGGTGAGCGGGTGGTGGCCTACCTGGTCAGCGAAGCCGAACTGGACCTGCCCGCCCTGAAGGCACACTGCCGGGAAAACCTGACCGGCTACAAACAGCCGCGTAAATTTGTCAGACTGGATGAACTGCCCAAATCCACCGTCGGCAAAGTGCTGCGACGAGAACTGCGAGCCCAATAAATCACCATGAATACGCTGACACGGACGTCGGCCCCAGCCGGCCTGGCCCTGATCTTCTGGGGCTGCGCCCTGGCCTACACCCTGACCGAGTCGCTGCGCCCCTACCCGGCCAGCGACCTGCTCAAATCGATTCCGGCCCTCAGCCTGGCGCTGTTCAGCTACCTGACGCTGCAGGGACGGGAACGCGCGCTGCTGGTGATGGCACTCTGCTTTGCCGCCTTTGGTGACACCATCCTCGACCGCGGCCACGACAGCCACCTGCTGCCGGGACTGATGGCGTTTGGGGTGACCCAGAGTGCGCTGATACTGCTGTTCTGGCGGCGCCCCAAAGGGCCCTACGCCCACCTGGCCTGGGGGCTGCCCATCGGCACTCTGGTGTTTCTGTACCTCATCACCCCGTTTCTGGCAGACACGCCACAGGGCGACCTGCGCGCAGCCATTGCGCTCTACTCCGGTCTGCTGACCTTTATGGTGATGGGGTGCTGCTGGTCGGCACAGCACTGGCGTCCGGTGGTGGGGGCGTTTCTGTTCCTGATCTCCGATTCGCTGATCGCCATCGACACCTTTATCTGGCCCAGCGCCGCGGGCCTGCCCGCCATCTTCCTGACCTACTTTGCGGCACTGTGGCTGCTGTTTGGCCCACCGGCCCGAGGCTGACGGGACGCCAACAAAAAAGCCCCCACGAAGGGGGCTTTTCAGTTTTGCAGTCTTACTGGCTGAAGTTCAGACGGTAGTTACCGTAGCCACCTTCACCGTCACCGAGGTACTCAATCACCTCAGATGCCTCGGCTGCGGCCTTGGCAGCGTCGGTATTGGCCGAGGTAAACACCACATCCCCGGCCGCCGCGAACGGCTTCAGTGACCAGTTGTCGTTACGCGGCGGAATGATGCCGCCTTCACCGGCCTCAGCAGAGATCTCAGCCAGGTAAGCGGAGATGATGTTACGGGTCTCTTCCGGGTCTTCCCAGACGATGGCATCACCGCACAGGCCTTCCACACAGATGCCCGGGAAGTGACCGCCACCAGAGGCACGGTAGTTGTTGGTCACCACCAGGAAGCGTTGGTTGGGATCCCAATCCTGTACCGACTCACCGGCCAGACGCAGGTCAACAATGCGCTCCGCCTCCGGGTTTACCAGATTGCCGTCCTTGTCGTAACGGGGCGGCTGAGTCACATCAATCTGGTACTCGACACCGTCAATCACATCGAAGTTGTAGGTGGGGAAAGTGGTCGCTACCAGCGCCTGATCCCCGTTTTCGGTCAGGCTGATGGTGTTGAACTGGCCCGCCGACATCTCCAGCCACTCTTTGACGTCCGCACCGGACAGCTCAACCACCTGCAGGGTATTGGGGAAGATGTACAGGTCAGAGACGTTACGCAGGGAGATGTCGCCCGCCGGGATGTAGGTAAAGTCGTTTGGACCCCCACGGCCGCCCTTGAACGGTGCTGCCACAGAGAGCATCGGCAAATCGGCTTCAAGGGTGCCATCCTCCTGCAGTTTCAGGCCGTGCCACAGCTGCGCCTCGGTCACCAGCTCAATGGAGGAGTCATCCTGAATCAAGGCAAAGAAAGAGTGCACCTCTTGCGCCAGCTGACCAATGGTTTCGTCCAGGTATTCGTTGGTGGCGTCATGGTCCGCACTCACCAGATCAACGATCTCCTGATCTTCCGGGCTGTCACTGTCGATCTGACGAACGATGCCCTGATTGTCAGCCACCTGCCACTCGCCATTACGGCGCTCCAGAGTCAGGTCAACGATACCCAGATGGTTACCCCAGAAGCCCGGCATCACGGTGGCGGTGCCTTTGACCAGGCCCTTTTCGTTATCGATGCCATCAATGCCGTCGAAACGGGCATCTCCCGGGAAGACACTGTGGGAGTGACCGAGCAGCAGCGCATCCACACCCTCGACACCAGCCAGGTAGTAGGCCGCGTTTTCCATCATCGCCTGACGGTCATCCGCGTTGATGCCAGAGTGGGCGATCACCACGACCACGTCAGCGCCTTCGGCGCGCATCATGGGCACGTAGTGCTCAGCCGCGTCCACCATATCGGCCACCTCAACGCGACCCTCCAGAAAGCGCTTATCCCACTGCATGATTTGCGGCGGAGTCAGGCCCAATACGCCGACGGTCAGTTCGTGCTGCTCACCGTCCAGATCGGTGAAAGTTCGCTCCAGCATCACGTAGGGAGTGAAGAAGTTGTCCTCCCAGTTGATGCTCCCGTCCTGGTTTAACGGTTGCTTATCCTGGCATACCACTTCGGTGCTGTTAGCCGGGCAGAACACGTTAGCGTTCACATAGGGAAACTCCGCCGTACCCACGGTATCTGCCAGGTACTCCAGGCCGTAGTTAAACTCGTGGTTACCCAGGTTGGCGGCATCGTATTTCAGATGGTTCATCGCCTTGTAAACCGGGTGGGCCTGCTGGTCCAGGTAGCCGTTGTCCTGGTGCTCCTTATGCACGTAATCCGCCAGCGGATTGCCCTGGATCAGGTCACCATTATCAAACAGCATGGTGTTAAGCGCTTCGCCGCGCGCTTCGTTAATCAGCATCGCGGTGCGGGCCAGGCCGTAGCTGGCGTCCTCTTCGTTCTTGTAGTAATCGAACCCCACCACATAGGAGTGGATGTCGGAAGTCTGCATCAGACGCAGTTCCAGGGTCGCTTCGGCAGGAGCAGGGCTTTTGTTGGAGCTGCCGCAGCCCGCCAGAATGGCAGTCAGCGAGAGCGCAACAGCGGTAGGTGCGAGAGACGTACGCATCATGGGAATCAACCTGTTTTTGGGTGTTTATGGTTATCGGGCGCGACAGTACGAGGCCAAAATGACGCTGTCGAGGCCGATCTGCTGATTGCCACAAACTGAGCACAAACTGACCAGCGCCCCCTAACTCCAGCATCACATTGCTTACGTTTTCAGCACCTGAATAACCAAGTTTCCGCTCCTTCCACCAGGGCATGTAATGCGCCACCGACCCCTTCGTGTCTCGGACACTCCCCCGTCTGCCATACATTTTTGTTGCATATGACACATCAGGCGCTATACTGCCCACCTTCCGATCATGTTGCAGGTGAAACAAAATGGGTAATAAGCACTATCAATGGGGCCTCTATCTGGTGCTCGGCACCACTCTGGCCTTTGCCGCCTTTCTGGTGGGCAGTGATACCCAGGCACCGTTCACCACCCAGGCCCAACTGCACCGCACCGTGGCGCGCATCGCCCCGGAGGTGTCTGGCAACGTGCTGGCCGTCGCGGTCAAAAATGGCCAGCACGTCAAACGGGGTGATGCGCTGCTGAGCCTGGATGACAGTGACTACCAACTGGCGCTGGAACAGGCCAAAGCCGACCTGGCCCAGGCGCACCAGAACCATGAGGCCCGGGAGCAGGAGCTGAACGTCGCCAAAGCCACCCTGGTGCAAAAACAGCAAACCGCCGCCAACGCCAAACTGAAACTGACCCGCAACAGCAAGCTGGTCAGCCAGGGGCTGATCACCCAGGAAGCGCTGGATGACAGCCAGAACGCCGCCACCGTGGCCGACGCTGCGGTGACTGCGGCCGAGGCGGAGATCGCCCGGCTCAAGGTGCAGCTGTCCGATCGGGATGGCGACGCCGCAGTGGAACTGGCCGAAGCCAAACTGGCCCAGGCCCGGCTCGATCTGGCCCGCACCCGCATGGTGGCGCCGGTGGATGGCATCGTCACCAACCTGCAGCTGCAAAGTGGCAGTTACCTGAACGCCGGCAGCCCGGCGCTGTTTCTGGTCAGCGATGGCAACAGCTGGATCAGCGCCGACTTCAACGAGAAAGGGATCGCCCATCTGGGTACCGGCACTCCGGTCTGGGTGGCGTTTGATGCCCTGCCCGGCCAGCTGTTTCAGGGCCAGATCGCCAACCGAGAACAGGCGGTCTACGACGCTTCCAGCGCCAATGGCGAGCTGGCTAGTGTCACCAACGACAACCGTTGGATCCGTGAACAGCAGAAGATCCGCACCCGCATTGAAGTGCCCGGCCTCGACCCGGCCCTGATCTCCGGCGCCCGTGCCAGCATCATGGTTTACCGCCCGAATACCCTGTGGGGCAGCGTCAGCAAGCTGTGGATGCAGGTGATTGCCCAACTGCGCTACCTGTACTGAGGTGCCCATGAATACCGCCACCGACTGGAACGAAGTGGGCCGCATCACCGGCACCGTGTCGCTGTGCATGCTGCTGGGCCACCTGCTGAATCTGGGCTCACCGGTCTACCTGGCGCTGTTCCCCATCCTGTCGGTGACCAAGGCGCGGGACTACTCCTGGCGTGGGCTGGCCCGGATGTTCCGCCCGGTTCTGATCTGGGCGACGGCAGCGGTCATCACTGTCGAGCTGTTTGCCAACCACCCCTACGTGGTGTGGGCCATCAGCCTGATGGTGTTCGACCAGCTGCACGCCCGGGCGACCACCCCCATGGCACGCAATGCGCTGGTGCTGCCGGTGTTCAACTGGATCATGATGGTGGTGTTTGCCCAGAACCTGCCCGCCACCATGCCGGACCGCCTGCACGACATCGTGCTGTCACTGCTGATTACCATGGTGGTGATGAAAACCTTTGCCTGGTGGTTCCCGCCCTCCCCGGCCCCGGTCTCTGCACCCGCTAAGCACCAGCGTCCGGACTACGCCGCACGACTGCGTTTTGTGGTTCTGCTTGGGGGTGGGCTGGCGTTTCTGATGATCGTCGACATGATCTCCGCCACCTTCTGCATGGTGCCGGTGATCCTGGCTGCTACCCAAACCGAACGGGGCGCCTTTATGGCCGTGCTTCGGGACCGGCTGCTGGCCCAGGTGGGGGGCTGCGCCCTGGCGATGGTGTTTATGCTGCTGCTGGCTGGCCAGCAAAGTCTGCTGCCGCTGTTCGCCCTTGGGCAAACCCTGTTGGTGTTTGTTTTTGCCCGCCAGATCAGTCGCAGCAGCGGCGAGGACAAAGCGCTTCACGGCGATGCCCTGCTTGGGATAGCCTTACCGATTCAACTCTATATGGGGGTGAACGACTTTGGCCTGTCCAGCGCATTGCAACGCGGTTGGCAACTGTCGGTTACCCTGTTCGTATTGGCCGCCCTTGCGGGCCTGATTTTTGGAAAGATCCAGGATGAATCCGTCCATCACCACCATTCCTGAGCTGGATAACAGCCTGACCTTTATGATGTCACTGGCGCAAAAACAGTACCGGGCCGTGTGCAACCAGCGCCTGGGCGAAGCGTTCAATATCACGCTGGAGATGGTGGGGGCGATGAAAGCGCTGGATTACCTGGGCTGCATCCCTCAACAACAGATGGCCGACGTGCTGAAGCGCGACCGCTCCGTCACCAAGCGGCTGGTCGACAACTGCATCAAGCGCGGGCTGATTGAGGCGAGCCGCAGCGACACCAACCGCAAGGCGCGAATGCTGTCCCTGACCGACGAAGGGCGCCGGGTAAACCAGGAGTCAACGCCCATCCTGCACGCCATCTCCGAAGGCTTCTTTGCCCAGCTTTCCGAGCAGGAGCGTCAACAGCTCAGTGCCATCATGCACAAACTGGTGCGGGACGATATTCGCACTGAGTAACCCCCTGAATTGGGGCGTGAATTAGCGTTCGCTAGGACGCCTTTGATGGATTAGAATGCGCCGTCCAAACCGCGCCACCGGGTCCCTCAGGGGATTCGCAAGTAACGCTGCGGTGCCTTATCTTTTCTACTTTGTTGACCAAGCTGACTCACCATGAAACGTCTGGAAAATCTGTTCGAAAGTTTGCTGTTCAGTGCCCGCTGGTTGCTGGCTCCGTTTTTCTTCGGCCTGGTGGTGGCCATTGGCGTCCTGTTCCTGAAGTTCGGCAAAGAGCTGCTGTGCCTGTTTGCCATGGTGTTTTTCGGCGCTGAAGGTCACCCTATCCTCAGCATTCTGACCCTGGTGGACACCGCCCTGCTGGCCAGCCTGCTGCTGATCATCGCCTTCAGCGGTTACGAGAACTTCGTCTCCAAGTTTGGCCCGGATGACCACGAAGATCGCCCGGCCTGGATGGGCAGCGTCGGCTTTTCCGACCTGAAGCTGAAACTGATTGGCGCCATCGTCGCCATCTCCACCGTTGAGCTGCTGAAAACCTTCCTCGACGCGGAAAACACCAACCCGGAAACCATGGCCTGGAAAGTGGGCATCCACCTCACCTTCGTCACCTCCGGCGTGCTGTTCGCCCTGACCGACTTTATCGCAGGCAAAAGCAAAGCCGCGAAAAAGTAACCGCCCTTCGCGGATCAAAAAAGCCGGCATCATGCCGGCTTTTTTATTGCGCTGTCAGGCTTAGCCTTCGATGCCCTGGCTGGCCAGGTACTCTTCGTAGGTGCCGTGGAAGTCGGTAATGCCATCCGGCTTCAGCTCGATGATGCGGGTGGCCACGGAGGACACAAACTGACGGTCGTGAGACACGAACAGCAGGGTGCCGGCGTAGTTCTCCAGCGCCAGGTTGAGCGCCTCAATGGACTCCATATCCATGTGGTTGGTCGGCTCATCCATCACCAGGATGTTGGGCTTCTGCATCATCAGCTTGCCGAACAGCATGCGGCCCTGTTCACCACCGGAGATCACCTTGGCGGATTTCTTGATCTCGTTCTGGGAGAACAGCATGCGACCCAGGAAGCTGCGCACCACGGTTTCATCCGCGCCATCGGAAGACCACTGTGCCATCCAGTCAAACAGGTTGATGTCCTGCTCAAACTCGTGGGCGTGGTCCTGAGCGTAGTAACCGATGTTGGCGTTCTCAGACCACTTAATCTCACCGGATTTGGCCTCCATGGCGCCCACCAGGGTGTTCAGCAGGGTGGATTTGCCCACACCGTTCTGACCGATGATGGCGATGCGCTCGCCCACGTCCACTTTCAGGTCGAGGCCGTCAAACAGCAGGCCACTGTCGTAGCCCTGGGACAGCCCGGTGACTTCCAGCGCCTGACGGAACAGCTTCTTCTCCTGCTCAAAGCGGATAAAGGGAGACTGACGGCTGGAGGCTTTCACCTCTTCCAGCTGGATCTTGTCGATCTGCTTCTGACGGCTGGTGGCCTGACGGGCCTTGGACGCGTTGGCAGAGAAGCGGCTGACGAAGCTCTGCAGCTCGGCAATCTGCGCTTTCTTCTTGGCGTTGTCAGACAGCAGACGCTCACGGGCCTGCTCGGCGGCAAACATGTACTCGTCGTAGTTGCCGTGATACAGGCGCAGGTCACCGTAATCGATGTCCGCCATGTGGGTACACACGGAGTTCAGGAAGTGACGGTCGTGCGAGATGATGATCATGGTGCACTGACGGGACTGCAGCACCTCTTCCAACCAATGGATGGTGTGAATATCCAGGTTGTTGGTGGGTTCGTCGAGCAGCATGATGTCCGGGTCTGCAAACAGCACCTGAGCCAGCAACACCCGCACCTTCAGGCCCGGCGCTACCGCGCTCATCAGGCCGAAGTGCAGTTCTTCCGGAATGCCCAGGCCCAGCAGCAGCTCACCGGCGCGGGCTTCCGCACTGTAACCGTCCATCTCGGCAAACTGCACCTCCAGATCGGCCACCTGCATCCCTTCCTCTTCGGACATCTCCGGCAGGCTGTAGATGCGGTCACGCTCCGCTTTCACTTCCCACAACTCTTTGTGGCCCATGATTACGGTGTCGATAACGGTGTATTCCTCGAACGCCCACTGGTCCTGGCCCAGCTTGGCCATGCGCTCGTTCGGGTCTTTCGACACGTTACCCGCGGACGGCTCCAGCTCACCGGAGAGGATCTTCATAAAGGTGGACTTACCACAACCGTTGGCACCGATAAGGCCATAGCGGTTGCCCCCGCCAAACTTGACAGAGATGTTTTCAAACAGCGGCTTAGCGCCGAACTGCATGGTGATGTTGGCGGTGGAGATCACAGCGTTGTACCGTCCGGGAAAAATGGAGTGTGAAAAAACGCCGCAGAGTACGCCCATATGGGGCGGTATGCAAGGATGGGGGCGGTTTAACAGGGGGGAGGGGGCAAAGCCCCCAACTATTGAACTGACGGCATAATCACGTCACGAACAAAGGTAGGCATCGGGTCAATGCCGCCAGCGATGCCACGGCATGGGCCACTGCTGGCGTTCAGGATGGGCACCATGGTCTCGCCATCAAAGCCCCAGCTCTGAAACTCCCAACAATCACCGAGACCACGCGCCTTACGCTGCTGGCTGACGATGCCATCCACATACAGGGAGCCGTCGCTGGGCAGACTCTGCAGCGGCGTGGGGCTGGCCGGGTCAGAAACCCAGTGGGCGCACATCTCGTTATAAGCCAGATACCAGCAGGCAGAGATAAACCGCTTTCCTGCCCCCAGCTCCGCCTGAAACAGGCTCGCGTCTTCCAGTGCCATATCCAGGTCTTCTGCTGGTACTCCGGCCTTCAACCTCTCCAGGGTGCGCTGGTAGGGTTCAGAATCGGACTCAAGCAACACCGCATCTCCTGCGGGTGCCTGCACTCTCAGTGGCTCCGGCCGTTGCGGCTGGGGCACCTGGCTCTCTGCCCGGTTCCCTTTGGCCACTACCGCAAAGGCGGTGTCACTGCGGCCCTGATACTCGTCCATCTTGCGGAACACCGCACTGGCGCCGCTGCCGGAGAGGCCAAAACGATGCTGCGCATTGGCTATCTCGATCACCGCATCACGGGTCACCACCGCCAACAGCGCCTGCACCTGCATGGCGGTCAGTGCATTGTCATCGTCAAAACTGACCGGGCCCATATCCTGGCCGTTGATGAACAGTGCATAGCCGGTCAGGGGGATCTCCTCTTCGTACCAGCCCAGAAACAGCTTGCCGCTGACGTCCGTGGCGGGGCCTGCCGGACGGGTAAACATCACCGCCGCACTGTAGCCCTGTCCCGGAGGCGCGTAACCGGCGGCACGACAGGTGCCGGTATTGTCGCAGGCCAGATACCAGTCCTTGTGCTCAAACTCCAACCCCTCAAACGCACTGACATGACAGGCAAACACGCTTAAGGCCCCGAGGGCCCAACCAATCCGGCGCATCCGTATTCTCCATTGCGGTGTGGAACAGTCCGATGGCCCCTGCCGGGACCCAAAGCTTCAGGCGGGCTACGCTACCAAGTCCGCCCGACAGCCACCAGAGAGAGGCGACAAACTCTTGAGAAAACTCAATATTTCGAGGTGCCAATGAACGGAAGTAAAGGCCGGTGAGCACGCTGTATTGATTCAGCGCATCTCAACCCCGCACTGGGATTAGGCGCAGCGAAGGGTGGCCATGGGCACAAAAAAACGCCGCTGGGCAACCCGGCGGCGTTTCTCTTACTGGACTCTGAGGTCAGGCGCGGCGCCAGTGGCGACGCAGTTTGGGCAGCGCTTCGAGGCTGCACAGGATCAAACCGGCCCAGATCAGGCCAAAGCTGACCGCTTTGACTTCATCAAACACCTCGCCAAACAGCAGTACCGCAAGCAGGAACTGCAGGGTCGGCTCGATGTACTGCATCAGGCCCACCATGGTCAGGCTGGTGTAGCGCAGCGCCAGGCTGAACAGGATCAGCGGTGCCAGGGTGATGGGGGCTGAACCAATGTAGAGCAGCACGCCGGTCAGGCCATCGGCGCCGGCGGCGCTTTGGCCGGTAAACACCAGGTAACCGAGATAGATCAGCGCAAAGGGGCTGAGCAGCGCCGCTTCCAGTGTCAGGGTGGTGTAGGAGTCGTAGCGGATAAACTTCTTAATCAGGCCATAGAGGGCAAAGAAGCTGCCCATCGCCAGCGACACCCAGGGCAGTTCACCGTACTGCCACACCTGCCAGGCGATGCCCAGGGCAGCCAACACCACGGCGGCCGCCTGAGCCTTGCTCAGCTTCTCATGCAGAAACAGCACACCAAAGGCGATGGCAAACAGCGGGTTGATAAAGAATCCAAGGCTGGCCGCCAGCACCTGTCCGTGGGTCAGTGCCCAGGTAAAGCTGGCCCAGGAGATGCACATCACCGCACCCGCCACAAAGCTCAGCAGCAATGAGCGCTTGTCCGCCCACAGAGTCTGCCAGTCCGGCAGCGCCCGACGCAGCAACAGCATCGCGACGATCATCACCGGCACGGACCAGATCACCCGGAACGCCAGCAGCTCAAAAATCTCAGCGCCAGGCAGCAGCTGGTAGTACAGCGGCAGAATGCCCCACAGCACAAAGGAAAACGCCGCCAGCAGGTTGCCCCGGGCGGGATTGGACAGGTTCAGCACGTTGATAGACACCAAGAACGGTCGGAGCCGCGATTGTGCCAGAGAGATGGACAGCGAGGCGTGAGGCCGACCTCGCTTTACGCCGGATATTTTTTGATGCCGGGATGAGCCGGGTTGCTGTGAAGCCCGCTCAGGTCAGGAGTTTACGCATGGGCACACAATCCAGTATCAGCCCCCGCGGTGAGTGGTACTGCGACTGAGCCTCACCGACAAAGCCGCAGCGGCGGTAAAACGGCGCAGCGTTCAGGGTGGCATCCAGTGTCAGCTCGGCCAGACCGTGCGCACGGGCCAGCGCTTCCAGATGCATCATCAGCGTACTGGCCACCCCCTGCCCCACCCAGTCCGGGTCAGTGAAGATGGCGTCGATGCGGCCATCCTTCAGGTTCACCATGCCGGAACCGGCCAGCGCCCCGTCCTGATCCAACAGGTAGAAGTACTGTTCCGGTGCGCTCAGAAAGACATCACTGGCCGAGCCCTGGCTCCACAGCGCCAGATCCGCGGCCGGGTAATGACCGGCACAGCCGTGCAGAATGGCGCGTTGCCTCAGCCGCAGGACGGCGTCGCTGCGCCGTCTACACTGTTCTCAACCACCTGAGGAGAACACCATGCGCTGTACAACCCCAACCCTGATCATCCCGGCACTGCTGTTCCTTTCACTGGACCTCATCACCACACAGGCAGAAGAGGCGCCCCCCATGACCCAACAAGAGAAAGCGGTTGCGCTGATTGAGAGCATTGAAAACGGCGACCCGGCCCCGGTGGCCTACATCAATCCGGACAAATACATCCAGCACAATCTGGCGGTGGCAGACGGTCTGGCGGGATTTGGGGCGGTGTTACAGCAACTGCCGCCGGGGTCCGCCCGGGCCGAGGTGCAGCGGGCCTTTACCGATGGCGACTACGTGGTATTGCACACCAAGTACGACTTCTTCGGCCCCAAGGCCGGGTTTGACGTGTTCCGTTTTGAGAATGGGCTGATTGTTGAGCACTGGGACAACCTGCAAGACATTGCCCCGCCGAACGCCAGTGGCCGCACCCAGTTTGATGGCCCCACTGAAGTGGTAGACCTGGATAAGACCGATGCCAACAAAGCACTGGTCAGTGACTTTGTCAGCACCATCCTGATGCAGGGCAAAATGGAGGAGATTGGCCGCTTTATCGGGCCGGATGATGGCGACTACCTGCAGCACAATCCCGGTGTCGCCGACGGCCTCAGTGGCCTGTCTGCGGCCCTTGGTGCGTTGGCAGAACAAGGGATGCCTATGGTGTATACCGCCAATCACAAAGTGCTGGGCCAGGGAAACTTTGTGCTGACCATCAGTGAAGGGCAGTTTATGAATCAGCACGTGGCCTTCTACGACCTGTTCCGGGTGGCCGACGGCAAGATTGTCGAGCACTGGGACACCATCCAAACCATCCCGCCCCGGGAAGAGTGGAAAAACCCCAACGGCAAATTTGGCTTTCAGTGAGCGGATACCCGCCGCGCTGTCCTGAACGGGCGGCGCGGCTCAGAACCAGATCACGATGATGGCCGCAAGCGCGATCAGGAACAGGCCCAGAAACTCATTGACCCGCACCGGTTGCTTCAGCCACAGCGCTGACACCAGCAGGGTAAAGAACACCTCCACCTGCCCCAGGGTTTTGACGTAGGGCACCGCCTGCAACGACATGGCGCTGAACCAGCCGATGGAACCGATGCAGCTGGTCAGGCTTATCAGCCCCACCAACCGGGGCCGTGCCCTCAGCGCCGTAAGGGTCGGTCGTTCACGCCACCACAGGTAAGCCAGCAACAGCGTGGTTTGCAGCGCAATCACCAGCAGCAGCACCCAACCGGCTCGATGCGGGAACGGCAGCCCCACCTGCAGGCTCGCCTCCCTCACCCACAGCGAGGTCAGGGCAAAGGCGCTGCCACAGGCCAGGCCCAATACTACGGTGGAGAGGGATAGCTGGCGCCAATGGCCATGGCTGGACAGCAGCATAACGGCGATCGCACCGATGCCCACCCCCAGCCACCCTAACAGGCTGAGCTGGGTGCCAAAAAACAGGGTGCCGAGGATGGCGGCCACCAGCGCTTCGCTTTTGGCCAGACCGGCGCCCACCGCAAAGTTCTTAAGCTGAAACAGTTTGACCATCAGGCCGGTGGCCAGGATCTGCATCAGCGCCGCCCCCACCACATAGCCAAAAAAGGCGCCATTCCACTGGGGCAGTGCCTGAGGTTGCCACTGATACAAGCCAAAAAGGTAAGCGCCCGCCAACGGGCCAGCCCAGAGAAAGCGCACCAACGTCACCCCCGCCACGCTGGTGTGGGCGGAAAGCTGACTTTGAAACGCGTTGCGCCAGGCCTGCATAAAGGCGGCGAGCAGGGTAAAGGCGATCCACATATCCGGGTCACGGTAACGAAACGGGTTCCCAGCTTAGCGGAGATCGGCCATTAAAATCCCTGATGGTTCAACAACCTTAATAACGGCTAATCAACCACCTTGGCGCAACCACCAATGTCGCTGAATGCGGTGTCCCAGCGACGCACATCATTGGCGCGACGCCAGCGCTTGTGGAAGAACTCCATCAGGCAGGGACCGCTGTCCAGCTCCACCATAAAGGTGTCCCCCTCCTTCACCTCGCCGTAGGGTGGGTAATCGCTGCCACGGCCCCAGGTCAGGCCGCCGTTACGCGCGGCGTAGGCCAGCCAGAACTGCTCCGGGCTGAGCCACTGGCCCGCCTCAGCGTCCCAGGCCTCCAATTCGCTGTCGGCGCCCATCCGAATATGCCCGTCGCGGCTGCCCGCCACGTCAGCAAAAACAAGGGCACTGACTATGGCCAGTGCCCCGATTGCGCAGTGCAGTCTGTTCATACGCCACTCCGTTTCGGGGGAGTAGCAAAAGATAGTCTCAGCCGAGCAGGAATGCGGTCCCCAGGCCGAGGAAGGTGAAGAAGCCCACCACATCGGTCACCGTGGTGAGGATCACCGAGCCGGACAGGGCCGGGTCGATCTCCAGCTTATCCAGCACCATTGGGACCACCACCCCGGCCAGCGCCGCCACCAGGATATTGATGACGATGGCCCCGGCGATCACCCCACCCAGCGCCTGACTGCCAAACCACAACACCGTCACGGCGCCGATCACCGCCGCCCAGACAATGCCGTTCAGCACCGCCACCCCAATCTCCTTACGACACAGCGCCAGGGCGTTACCCGGTGTCACCTGCCCCAAGGCCAGACCCCGGATGATCAGGGTCAGGGTCTGACTGCCGGCAATGCCGCCCATGGACGCCACAATCGGCATCAGTACCGCCAGCGCCACCACCTGGCTCAGGGTCTGCTCAAACAGACCGATGGTCCAGGCCGCCAGCAGCGCCGTCAGCAGGTTGATGCCCAGCCACAAGGCACGGCGCTTGGCACTGCGCCACACCGGCAGGAACAAGTCCGCCTCTTCGTCCAAACCCGCCGAGGCCATCAACTGGCCTTCGTAGTGCTCCCGCACAATCTCCATGCCCAGCCGCACCGTCATCCGCCCCAACAGACGACCACCCTCGTCGGTCACCGGCAACATCGACATGTCGGCGTGCTCAATGCGATCAGCCGCTTCCAGCACCGGAGTATCCGCCGGAATGGGCACCACTTCATCGTCAAGGCAGTGGCGAACCGGGGTGTCCGGCTCCGCCTGCAGCAGCGCGTGCAGCGTAACTTCACCCAACCACACGCCCTTGCGGTTCACCACGTAGGCGCGGTCAGTAAAGGCGGACTGATAACGGCGCAGCATTCGCAAGGCCGCCGCTACCCGGGCGTTGGGGGGCAGCACCACCACATCGTGGTCGACGTATCGGCCAATCTGTTCCTCGTCGTACTCCTGGGATTCGCGGTACCAGGTACGCTGCTGGCTGTCCATCCGCGCCAGCGCCTGGTCCACTAACTCTTCGGAGAGGTTATCAGCCAGCTCAATCAGGCTTTCTGCGTCGAGATCGTCGAGCAGCTGGTCCATCTGCGCCGGTTCCAGCACCGACAGCAGGGTATCCCGCGCCTCGACGCGCATCGCCACCAGCACATCCACCCGCGCTTCGTGCGGAAGATGGGGCCAGAGTGCGCGACGCTCAGAAACCGGCAGGGACTCCAGCAGCAGGCCGAGCTCGGAGGCCTCCAGCTGCTCTACCGCATCCAGGAAGACCTGAACCTGCTCCTCCCCCTCCAGTTGGTTAAGGGGTTCTACCCAGTAACTGGCGAGGGCGCGATGCGCGTCATCGTCCTGGTCGCGATAATAACTCTGAGATCCCAAGGGCGTTTCCTCGAAAAACGGTGAACTAAAATTGCAATCTTCATTCGAACTGCAATAGTGCAGTTAATCACTTGATTGTAAAAGGGGGCGACTGATGACGGCTGAAAAAACCACCATAGGGTGGCGAGAATGGGTACATCTTCCCGATCTGGGACTTCCCAACATCAAAGCCAAGGTGGATACTGGCGCTAAGACCTGTGCGCTGCATGCTTTTCGCGTCGAACCCTTTGAGCGGGAAGGAAAACCCTGGGTTCGTTTTGCCATCCACCCATTCCAGGATGACAACGAAACCGAAGTGGAGTGCGAAGCCCCGGTGGCGGACCGCCGCGAAGTGACCAACTCCGGCGGCTACACTCAGATGCGATACGTGATCGAAACCCGTATCCGGGCCGGCTCCCATGAGTTTACCGCGCAAATCACCCTCACCAACCGCGACACCATGCGCTTTCGCATGCTGCTTGGCCGCAACGCCATGGAGGGACGGTTTGTGGTGGACGTTGATGAAGGCTACCTGCTTGAGCCCCAACCGGTGAGCGACAGCCCCGAATGCGACAGCAACGACACCAACAGTTTTGAAGAGTAACGCACGAGCTCGGACTCGGTTTCCGTCCGTGTGCCGTCGGCTTTTTACGGCCAAGGTTACAAAGCAAGAGATTGTTTAATAAGGCTAATGCAATGAAAATCGCTATCCTTTCCCGCGGTTCCAAGCTCTATTCCACCCGCCGCCTGGTTGAAGCCGGGGAGCTGCGCGGTCACGAGATGCACGTCATTGACACGCTCCAGTGTTATATCGACATCGCCGCCACCAAGCCCGCCATCTGGTACAAGGGCGAGAAGTTGGAAGGCTTCGATGCCGTCATTCCGCGCATCGGCAGCTCCATCACCAACTACGGCACTGCGGTGATCCGCCAGTTCGAGATGATGGGCGTCTACTGCCTGACCGAGTCCATTCCACTGGGCCGCTCCCGCGATAAGCTGCGCTCTTTGCAGCTGCTGTCCCGCAAGGGCATCGGCATGCCCAACACCGGCTTTGCTCACCATGTGGACAACACCAAAGACCTGATCAAGCTGGTGGGCGGTGCCCCGCTGGTGGTGAAACTGCTGCAGGGCACCCAAGGCCGTGGCGTGGTGCTGGCCGAAACCCAAAAGGCGGCCGAGAGTGTGATTGACGCCTTCCGCGAGCTGGAAGCGGACTTCCTGGTGCAGGAGTTCATCAAAGAAGCGGGCGGCAGCGACGTGCGTTGTTTTGTGATTGGTAACCGCGTGGTGGCCGCCATGGAGCGCACCGCGCAAAAAGGCGAATTCCGATCCAATCTGCACCGGGGTGGCAGCGCCTCCCTGACCAAGCTGACACCGACTGAGCGAAAAACCGCCATTGCCGCTGCACAAACTATGGGACTTCGGGTTTCCGGCGTGGATATACTCCGCTCTGAGCGAGGTCCGCTTGTGATGGAGGTCAACTCCTCACCGGGCCTTGAAGGGATCGAGACCTCAACCGGCAAAGACGTTGCCGGTAAGATCATCGAATACATCGAGGCGAACGCCAAACCCGAAAGCAGCACCAAACGGGGCAGCAATAAGGGTTAATGGCTCAAGGTAGTACCAAACGATGAAAAACCGGCCCATTGAATTTGGCGGGGAAACCATCCTGCCGGGTCAACAGCGCACCGTCGAGATCCCGTTAGCGGGATTGGTGACGCAACATCAACTGCAACTGTCTGTTCGCGTGCTGAACGGACACAGCCCAGGCCCCTGCCTGTTTGTCAGCGCCGCCATCCACGGCGACGAGATCAACGGCGTGGAGGTGATCCGTCGCCTGCAGAAGCTAAAGGCACTGAAGCGACTGAAAGGCACCCTGGTGCTGGCGCCCATTGTGAACCTGCATGGCTTCCTGTCTCAGTCACGCTACCTGCCGGATGGCCGCGATTTGAACCGCAGCTTCCCCGGCAGCGAGCGCGGTACGCTGGCAGGCCGGGTGGCACACACCTTCCTCAACGAGGTGGTGAACAAGTGCACCCACGGCATCGACCTGCACACCGGTGCCCGTCACCGTGACAACCTGCCGCAGATCCGGGCTGACCTGAGCCACCCGGAAACCGAAGGGATGGCCCACGCCTTTGGCGTGCCAGTGGTGATGCACTCTGAGATCCGCGACGGCTCCCTGCGGGCGGTAGCGGGGGCCAACGGCACCCCTATCCTGCTGTATGAAGCTGGCGAAGCCCTGCGCTTTGACGAGATCTGCATTCGTGCCGGGGTCAAGGGCGTACTAAACGTGATGCGCCATCTCGGCATGCTGCCGCCGTCGCGCAGTAAGGAAGCAAAACCCAAGACGACGATGGTATCCCATACCAGCTCCTGGGTGCGGGCGCCGGTTTCCGGCATCTTCCGCGCCATGCTGCCAATGGGTGCCAAGGCCGAGAAAGGGGCGGTGCTGGGGATGATCGCTGACCCGCTGGGTGACTCTGAAGAGCCGGTGATCGCCCCCCGCGACAGCATCGTGATTGGCCGCACCAACCTGCCGCTGGTGCACGAAGGTGAAGCGCTGTTCCACCTGGCCTACTACAAACGGGCGGTGGACGATGTGGCCGACCAGCTCGAGGATTTCCACGAAACCCACGAGCCCGAGGCCGGGACTTCCGACGTGGTGGGCGAAGCGCCCATCCTGTAACGGACAAAAAAACGGAGCCAACTGGCTCCGTTTTTTCTAATCCGCGCGCAGGGCTCAGAAGTCGTACTGCAGGCCCAGGCCCAGGTAGCTGTCGTCTTCGTCTTTGCTGTCCCACTCCAGAGTGGTGTAGTAGGCGTTCACCTTCATCTGCTTGGACAGGCGGTACTCGCCACCCACGCTGTAGGAGGTGTTGGCACGGGCCGGTACGTCACCATCGGCGTACTGGGCTTTGATCTTACCGTTACCGATTTTGTAGCCCGCAGACACCATAAAGGCGTCGCCGGAGGCGCCGTTCAGCTCACCGGCCACCACCTCTTCGTCGGAGTAGATGGCGCCCAGCTCAATGCCCGCCAGCTTGGCGCCGGCGGTCACGCGCAGTACGTCGCGCTGGGCCACCTCGCTGTCGTAGGCCACGGCCGCGTAGAACGGCTGCTTACGGTAGCTGGCGTCACCGGCCATCAACGCCGCAGAAATGCCATGCTCGCCCTTGTTGCCATCGTCGGCCAGGTAGGTGAGTTCAGCGGTGAGCAGGTCGGCCAGGCGCGGAGTGGCGTAGGACACCTGCTGGGAAGCGCGCACCTCACCGCTCATGATCTTGTTGAAGTCACCTTCAAAGTCGTTGAACTGGTCAACTTTGCCCTGAGAGCGCTTCAGCGCAGTGTCGCGGCGACCGATGGTGGTGGTACCAAAATCACCACGCAGACCGATGAACTGGTTGCGATGGGTAAAGGTCTCTTCGCCTTCGGTCACATTCAGGCCCCACTCGGCCTGGTAGAACGCTTCGAGGCTTTCGTTGATCTGGTGGCTGCCCTTGATGCCCACACGGGAGGAGTAGCTGCCGACACGGGTTTCGCTTTCACCCTGAATGTCATTGGCCTGCAGCACCAGATTAAGACGACCGTACATCTGCAGCGGGTCAGCGGCGGTGGCAGTAGCGGGCAGGGTCAGGGCAGCCAAGGCGGCGGCGATCAGGGTCGGTTTCATCGACATGGAAATTAGAGTCCTTACAGTGTCCATCGGGACGTTTCTTGGAGGGTGTGGTGGCGCATGGCGCCAAAATTAGGCCGCACGTCGCCGACGCCATGGGGCGCGACCAGCGCTCAGGCGTGATTCCGTTCGACGACGTGAGGGGGGTTAACGTGTTAGCGCAGGCTCGGCGCGACAAAGCCGTAGCGGCTGAGGATGCTCTGGCCCTGTTCAGACAGGATAAACATGGCCAGGTCCCAGGCCTGAGGCTGGGCGTCCTGCTTCACCAGCATGCCGTAGCTGGCGCCCACGGACAGGGCCTGCGGCACCTGGATGATCTGCAGCTGGGGCACCTGCTGCTGGGCCAGTACCGCGTTGGTGCAGTAAGTGATAAACAGGTCGGCCCGTTTCTCACTCATCACCCAGCCGTACTGGTTTTTGCCTTTCGGGGCCGGTTCACTGTCCGGGCCACCGGTCAGGGTCAGCGCCTTGTCAGACAGGGTCTGGTAGGCACCAGCCTGCTGCTGGTCAGCCTTGCGGAACAGCTCCCAGGCGTAGTCGCCGCTGGGATCCGCTTTCGGCGTGGAGGTGCCGACCCGAACCTGTGGCTGCAGCATCACCGGCAGCAGGGTGTCGGTGCTGACCGCCAGCTCCGGTTGGGCAATGGCGCACAGTTGGTTACGGGCAAACAGCACCACAGAGCGGCCCCAACCGGCAGCGGCCAGGGTATCCGGGTGCGCCAGGTTGGCGGAGGCAAACAGGTCAGCCTGGTTGTGCTGCTCAATCTCTTTACGCAGCAGGCCACTGGGGCCGAACTGAGTGGCCACCGCCTGGCCGGACTGCTGCTGGTACACCTTAGCCAGTTCACCCAGGGCGGCCTTAAGGCTGCCTGCGGCGTAGAGGTTTACCGGGGCCTCGGCCAGGGCCGGGGCAGACAGAGCGGAGCCGGTGATCAGCATCGGCAGAATCAGGCGTTTTACCAGTTTCATCAAAGTGTCCTTTTCGATTGGTGCTGCGACCGGGTTCGGCGCAGTAAAATGGCCAGCCGGGGCTGACCATTCGCAAGGGGTAAGCGGGCAGTGAGAATTACTGCTGGTAGGTGGCCTTGAACAGCGGCATACCGTTGATGCGGAAGCTGTTGATCATGGTCTGGCCTTCGTCGCTCACCAGCCAGTCACTGAACGCCTGGGCACCTTCGTGGTTCAGGTCCGGGTACTTCTGCTCGCTGATCAGGATCACCTGGTAGGGGTTCAGCAGGGTCTTGTCGCCTTCGTACACCACGTCGAGGTTCAGCTTGTCCATAAAGGCCAGATAGGTGCCGCGGTCAGCCAGAACGTAGGCGCCCATTTCGCTGGCGGTCAGCATCGCCGGGCCCATGCCCTGACCGATGGCGGCGTAGCCGGTGAAGTCCGGGGTCACTTCCGCTTTTTCCCAGATGGCCAGCTCTTTCATATGGGTGCCGGATTCGTCACCACGGGACACAAACGGGGTCTTGGTTTCGGCGATCTTGGCGAACGCTTCCACCACGTTGGCGGCATCACGGATGCCAGCCGGGTCGTCTTTCGGGCCCAGTACCACAAAGTCGTTGGCCATCAGCTGGCGCGGCTCGCGGCCAAAACCATCGGAAACAAACTTGGCTTCGGCGGCCGGGGCGTGAGTCATCACCACGTCAACGTCGCCGTTGCGGCCGTGGCGCAGGGCTTTACCGGTGCCGGTGGCGATCACCTGCACTTCGTAACCGGTCTCTTTTTCAAACGTCGGCAGCAGGTAGGCCAGCAAGCCGGAGTTGTCGGTGCTGGTGGTGGTGGCCAGCTTAACAACGTGGTTGCCTTCGTGCGCCAGTGCGGCGGTGGGAAGCGCGCACGCCAACAGCAGTGTCGCAGCCAGATGTTTGAACTTGATCATTGTTGCTCCCTGTAAATGCAAAGGCCTCGTTCGGGCGTTCAGTGAGTGGTAAACCACCCGAACAAGGCAAAAAGTGTGCCGTAGGGACGTCGTTGGGGCGACAAACCCTCAAATCAGCTGCAGGCATTCTGGTGAGTGGGCTGGCGGCCAACAAGGGGCAACAATGAAAATCCCGTCTGACATCACTGTGAAATTACCGGAAATGACAACAGGGAGTAATTATCACAACCCAAAAGGACACTTTGTCGCAGAGGTGACAGGAATACGCACCGTTCAGGGACAAAACGCCACACCGCAAACCGCTGAAATATCGCACGAAACCCACCCGGTTATGGGCCAGCTGGCGTATCGCCGTACTCCGCATCAAAAAAGGGAGGCGCTACGGCCTCCCGAAAAGCGGCTGTCAGGGCGCCTCATCCACCCTGTCATAGAGTGATTCCAGCCGTGCGGTGCCTTCCGGATCGCCATGCCAGGCCAGATCCTTCACCTCGGAGTCGGTGGTGGGACGGTGGCTTTCATACACCTGGAAGTTCGCGCCCTGCCAGACGCTGTTCATATGGTCGGCGAGATGTTCCGCGATGGCCCTGTCGGTATAGAGGCCGTCGTAAGTTCTTGAAGCTCGGTCAGAGAGGTAATACATAACCGCATCCCCATACTGCCTACATCAGGGAGCGGCGCATTGATGCGCCTCGATAGGTGTAGCACGGTTTGCGCAGCCTCGCGTTTAAACCTGCTCCACAGCACCGGTCAGACTGGGGCATCGGCGGATGTGACCGTTCAAATTGCAACGCCGGTCGGGCGCTTCTCAGGCTCAAATTGGCGCCGTCGATGACGGCCGGCATAAAGACAAGCATCCGCGCCCGCCTTCCTTTATGATTCACAGCGCAAACGCTTCCACCAATCTGTAAGGACGGAATTCATGACCATCGCCAAAATCGGCATCGTGACAGTCAGTGACCGCGCCAGCGCCGGCGTATACGAAGACCTCTCCGGCAAAGCCATTATCGACACCCTGAACGAGTACCTCACCTCTGAGTGGGAGCCGGTTTACGAGGTGATCCCGGACGAGCAGGACGTGATTGAAGCGACCCTGATTAAGATGGCCGATGAGCAGGGCTGTTGCCTGGTGGTGACCACCGGCGGCACCGGTCCGGCCAAGCGTGACGTGACCCCGGAAGCCACCGAAGCGGTATGTGACCGCATGATGCCGGGCTTTGGCGAGCTGATGCGGACCGAATCCCTGAAGTTTGTGCCTACCGCCATCCTGTCCCGCCAGACCGCAGGCCTGCGCAGCGATACCCTGATCGTCAACCTGCCGGGCAAGCCGAAATCGATCCGCGAGTGTCTGGACGCAGTGTTCCCCGCCATCCCCTACTGCATCGACCTGATGGAAGGCCCGTTCCTGGAGTGCGACGAAGCGGTGATCAAGCCGTTCCGCCCCAAGGCCAAGTAAGCTCGCGTTATCACGCAAAAGGGCAGCCCGATGGCTGCCCTTTTTGTTGTCCGCTCCGGCCGTCAGAACAGCCGTTTTTTCAGGTCGGAGTAGGAGTTAAGGCCACCCCGGAAGTCGCTGCCGGTCTTGGCCAGGGTAAAGGAGTAGCGCTCATCCCCCCGGAAGATCAGCTTGTAATGCTTGCCATCTTCATACACTGCAAAGCCCAACCCCTCCAGGCTCTGTCGGGTGGCGGAGGACATCGATTTGTAGGCCCGCAGCTGCGCTTTGAGGGTAGTCAGGATCGACTCCCGCTCGCCGTTACTGCAATTCTGCTCAATCAGGTCGGAGAGGATGTCGCTGCGTCGGCTGTGGGGCTCCGCGGAATCCCGTGCCGCTACCAGAGCCTCCATCACCAGTGCCAGCCGCTCGGCCTGGTACAGATCGGGCTCCCCAGAGATCAACGCAATCGCGCCGTCCTGAATCGGGTTGTCAGAGCGGTTAAAGCTGCCGTATTTCAGTCGGGCGATCTCAGACTCCAGACGGTGGATCTCCTCATCCTTGGCGGCAATCTCGTTATCAAACAGCTCGATATAATCCGCCACCTGATCGGAACCGGAGGCTTTGAGTGCTTCCAGCTTCGCCTTAGCCACTTTCTCCTGGATGTAACCCCAGCGGCACTGCGATTTGAGACGCTGGTACAACAAGGAGTTGCGCAGTTTGGCCGTGATGGCGCCCTGCATCACCTTGGGGTCGGCATACTGGTTCACCGGCATAAACGACCACTTGCCCATGCCATCGGGCCAGTAGATGGCCACCGCACCGCCGTAGGCGTTTTCGTTGTACACCTGGGGCATCAATCGGAAAGAAAAATCCCGGCTGGGCTCAACGATGACGTGGGCCATACCGGCCAGCCACCCGGCCAGCTGGCTGGCATGGACGTGAGCGCTGTTGTCGTTATTGGCACTGACGTAGACGATGGGCAACTGGCACTGTGCGGTGCCGTTGATCAGGCTGGCCGCCAGGGCCACCTCGTCCTCATCCAGGTAATAGGGGCGGTCGGATACCGTCAGCGCGCCATCTTTGCCACCGCCGATGTCGCGCAGCAGTACCTTGACGATGTAGGGGGCCTTTCCCTGCCCAAGCTTCTCCAGCGGCTGTTCGGCATCGGCACTCAACTGGATGGAGACCGACATCTTGTCGTCCTGCTTTACTGCGGCCACCTCGGTGACCCAGCGCACCCCACTGGAATCCGACACCTCAAACCGAAACGACGCCAGTTGCTCATCTGCCTCATAGTGACGGAACGTCATGGACTCATCGTCGAGGCTGAACCGGGTGCCATCAACAATCTCTGGATCCCCGGCTAACACGCCGGATAACGCGTAATGGGGGCTGTTCGCTATCCAGACCCGGCCAGCATCAAGGACGCGGTGGATATGGTGTTCGGGGTTGAGCGGAAACTGGGTTCTGTAGGTAATCATGCAAGACCTTGCCGAGCCCGCAACGGCGCCGTTTACGCAGAGATTTCTGTGTTCGGTCTGCCACGTGCCCCAACAAACTATCGGAGTGGTTGGCGGCTAAGGTAGCAAGCAAGCCCTGCCTGATCAATGCGTTAAATTCAGTCCCGCCAACACCATTTGACTCGACCTCAAAAGGCAGTCATTGAGGCAAATTCTGTTGGCAGGCAGCGCCGTTTGGCTGGCGGGATAAGCCGCTCCGGCTCAATGGCGGCTCTGCAGTTGTCCGGGGGGGGGGAAATACCCGGCACCAAAAGGCGCCCAAATTACGGAATCTCCTTTCGAGACGCATCAAGTGGATGTTCCAACCCCAACTCACGAAAAGCGTCGAGACCCGCCACAAAGCTGACGCGAACTCCACCCCCGAATGGCTTATCGCTGCTGGCCTTGATGACATCCACGCTATCCAGATGAATAATCAGGTGGCTTTCATCACGCCATTCCATCACCAGGCCGCTCTGTGCCAGCGGCCCGGAAAAGCGCACGATCTCCTGTGACCTTCGCGCCAGTTGATGGTCCACCAGCGTCACCTTCCCACGCACGTCCAGACCGATACCGTATTCCTTTTCCAGCACCTGCGCCGTATAGCGCCCCTGGGGAGAGGACTGGGCATGCACCACTTCACCATCGGACAGTAAACCGCTGCAACTTGAAACCAAAGCAAACAGCAAAAACAGTCCAACCAGGACCCGAACCATCGACTCCATCACACCACCTCCTTGTGGTTGTTCGAATCTGAGCTTGTCGGAAATTACCAGCCAACCACCTGTTTATCAAAACACGATGGTGTGAGCCGGCCGCTCTTTCCCGTTCGGCGATGCCGCTCTGGTTTTCCCACGCAGGTTTGCCACGCGCTGTGGACTGAAGCTCAGGCTACGCGATATGGCTTACGGCGCAGCGCACGGGAGAAGGGGGATAAATTACCGCTCAAAGGGCGGGTTCAACGGGCGCCCCTGGGGATGAACTAAGATGAAGCATCGGTCGAGGTTCCACGCCGACGGAGCGCGTGCGGCAAGCTGCAGGCTTTTATCTGACCGGGAGACTCCCCGGAATCCACAGCGAGATTCGATATGGCGAAAGGTGCATTTACGCTTCACAGCCGTTTCCCGCCATCCGGCGACCAACCTCAGGCGATCGCCCGCCTGGTACAGGGGTTTGAGGCCGGCCATAGCCATCAGATACTGAAAGGGGTCACCGGTTCAGGTAAGACCTACACCATGGCCAGCCTGATTGCCCGGCTTAAGCGGCCAACGCTGATTCTCGCCCACAACAAAACCCTCGCGGCTCAACTGTATGAGGAGATGCTGGGCTTCTTCCCCGACAATGCGGTGCACTTTTTCGTCTCCTATTACGACTACTATCAGCCGGAGGTTTACCTGCCTGCCAGCGACACGTTTATTCGCAAGGATGCTTCCGTCAACGCCCGACTGGAAAGGCTGCGCCTGGCCACCACCAAAGCGTTGATTGAGCGCCCGGACGTGGTGGTCATTGCTTCGGTTTCTTCCATTTATGGCCTGGGCGATCCCAACCAGTATCGGGCGATGCAGATCCATCTCGAGCCACAGCAGAAACTTGAGCCAGAATCGCTGTTCAGCCAATTGGCGCGGCTGCAGTATCAGCGCAGTGATAAGAAGATCAGCCCTGCCACCTATCGGGCGGACGCCCGGGGTATCGATATCTTTCCCGCCGACTCTGACCACGACGCCATCCGCTTACAGATAGAGAACGACACACTGGTGTCACTTCAGCGCCTGGAGCCCGCTTCCGATACATTACTCGGCCCGTTAAGCGAATACCGGGTATCACCCAAAACCCTGTATGCCGTCCCCCAGGATCGGATCCAACAGGCGCTGCCCGCCATTGAGTCGGAGTTGATAGACCGCCTCAACGCGCTTCGCGCGCAGCATCAGTTTACCGAGGCGGGTCGGTTGGAAGAGCGTGTCCGGCTGGATCTGGAGGACATGGCGCAACAGGGATACTGCTCCGGAATGGAAAACTACACCCGCTATCTCAATGAGCGGGACCCCAACCGCCCGCCCACCACCCTGCTGGACTATCTGCCGAAAAACGGCGTACTGATGATCGATGAGTCCCATGTGATGGTGCCGCAAATTGGTGCCATGCAACGGGGCGACGCCGCGCGCAAACAAACGCTGATCGACTATGGCTTCCGGTTGCCCTCTTCACTGGACAACCGCCCCCTGACCTTTGCCGAGTTCGAATCGATCAAACCGCAAACACTGTTTGTTTCCGCTACACCGGGTGAGTATGAGTTACGGCGCTCCGTCACAGAGCCGGTTGAACAGATCATCCGCCCCACCGGCTTGCTGGACCCTGTGGTTGAGGTGCGCCCCAAGGGTGATCAAATGACGGACGTGCAAAACGAAATCAGGCGACGCATCGCTCATGATCGTCGCACCCTGATCACCACCCTGACCAAAGCCAGTGCGGAAGCGCTGACCGAGCAGTTGAAGCAGGCTGGCATCAAAGCCCACTATCTCCACTCAGACATCGTGACGGCGGACCGGGTTGCCATCCTGAAGGATCTGCGGCGGGGCGTTTACGATGTGCTGATCGGCATCAACCTGCTTCGGGAGGGGCTGGATCTGCCCGAGGTTTCCTTGGTGGCGATCTTTGATGCGGATAAAGCCGGTTTCCTGCGCAGCGAAGCGGCGCTGCTGCAAACCATCGGCCGCGCCGCACGTAATGCCGACGGAATGGCGATTCTCTATGGTGACAAGACGACCGATGCGATGCAGCAGGCGATCGATCAGACCCGGGAGCGTCGCACCCGCCAACAGCGTTACAATCAGACCAACGGCATTACGCCGCAAACCCCGAGCCGAAAAATCCTTGATGATGACGAGATGCTGGCCCCCAATCCACACGAGCAGCCACTGATGGCTCCGGCACAGTGTCAGAACCTGCATCAGCTCTGCGACCAAATCAGGCAAGTGGAAACCCGGATGCTGGAGGCGATAGCCCAGGGCGATGAAAGGGAAGCCGCACTCCGGCGCGCGCAGCTCATTGAGCATTATCGCACCATGATCCACCTTTGAGCTGGTGAATCCACCAAAAAAAGGCGACCCGAAGGTCGCCTTTTTTGCGGTTCAATACACTTACTGCGCCGGCGCTGGTGGGGCTTCCGCCAGGGCGATCTCCTCCGCTTCACGCTTAGCGGAGACGATGGCGTTAAATTCGCCCCGGGCCGCCTGCGCGGCTTCGGTCGCTTCCAGCTTGTTGGCGGTGGCCAGGGCCAGGCTGGATTGCAGGCGCGCCAGTTCCGCTTTCAGGGTGCGCTTACAGCGGGGGTCACGCTCGCTGGCCATGCGCATCTCGGCCTTCAGGGTCAGGATGGCATCACGAGCTTCACGCTCCTGCTGAGCCGCTTCAATGGCACTTTGCTTCAGCCCCTCAAAACGGGTCATCGCTTTGCCTTCTTCGGACCACGGATCCACCTCCGGCAGGTCACCAATGGTGATCACCGGATCTTCGTAATCCTCCTGGTGCTTGAGGTCCAGTTGAGCAGCACGCAGCCCGGACAGGCCCAGCATAAAGGCAATGATCAGCAGCGGTGCGCCCGCCACAATGGCGGCGGTTTGCAGCGTGGCCAGTCCCCCCAGCACCATCAGCACGGTCGGCATAAAGGAGAGCGCAAACGCCCAGAACAAACGGTTCCAACGCATCGGTTCGTCGGTCACGTTGTTCTGCACCACGGACGCCAGGATGTAGGAGATGGAGTCGAAGGTGGTGGCGGTAAACACCAACGCCAGCAAGGTGAACAGTGCCACCACCAGAGTAGGCATCGGCAGGGTGTTCAGGATGGCGAAGATGGCAGCGGTTGCTCCATCGGCATTGAGTTTGGCCACCACATCCAGCTCCCCGCTCAGCTGCAGCGACAGGCCGTAGTTGCCGAGGATCATAAAGAACAGGAAGCAGCCCATGGAGCCGAAGAACATCGCCCCGGCCACCATCTGCTTGATGGTACGGCCACGGGAGATGCGCGCCACAAACAGGCCCATGCTGGGGGCAAACACCAGCCACCAGGCCCAGTAGAACACGGTCCAGTCCTGCGGGAAGTGGGTGTCACGGAACGAGCCGGTACCGCCAAACGGTTCCGCCCAGGTGGCCATCACGAAGAAGTTAGACAGCATGCGGCCAAACGCGTCCAGGCCGGTTTCCAGCATAAACACGGTGGGGCCAGCCACAAACACAAAAGCCAGCAGGCCGATGGCACCCCAGAAGTTGAAGTTGGAGAGCATCTTGATGCCCTTCTCCAGTCCGGCGTAAGCGCTGTAACCGAAGATCAGGGTACACACCAGCAGCACACCAATCTGAGTCATGATGTTCTGCGGCAGGCCCACCAGCTGGTTCAGACCTTCGCTGATCAGCGGCGAAGCCAGACCCAGGGTAGTGGCACCACCGCCCAACAAACCGAAGATAAACAGTACGTCCACCAGCTTGCCCAGCCAGCCCTGGCTGCGCTTTTCACCGATCACCGGCATCAAAGCGGCAGAGACTTTCAGCACCGGCTGTTTACGCACGTAGAAGAAGTAAGCGATGGGCAGCGCCGGCACCAGGTAGATGGCCCAGGCGATAAAGCCCCAATGGAAGATGCCGTAAGTGGCGGCCCAGCGGATCGCCTCCTCACTGCCCGGCTCCAGCTGGAACGGCGGGCTCTGGTAGTAGTAGGCCCACTCGATGCACCCCCAGTAGAGGATGGACGCCCCGATACCGCCACAGAACAGCATCGCCGCCCAGGATGCGGTGCCGAACTCCGGCTCCTCGTCGGCTTCACCCAGTTTGATCTGCCCCATCTCGCTGAAGATGATGTAGATCATAAAGAACAGCGAACCCAACCCCATAATCAGGTAGATGGCACCCAGGTTGGTGGTCATCAACTCCTTGGCCCGGGCCACCAGTTCGGCCCCGGCATCCGGCCAAATGGCCAGCGGGATTACTACCATCAGCAGCAAGCCCAACGCGCCAAAAAACGTCGGTTTATCGATTAGCGCAAAAGATTCCCTGTTCATATTTTTCGTTCCAAATTCGATCGCCTGGCCCCTGCGGCCCGATCGTTAACGGCTTGATACTTCAAAGGCATTATCGCCCTGTGACCCAAGGCCACAAACCAAGAAAAATTTGCAGTAGGTCAGAAAATTTCTGCGTTTCAACTGCTTGTATAACGATCAGGACGGGGATGACAGGAGAGACAAAGCGTGCTGGGTCACGATGTTGATTCACGGTGATGCCACCCGGCTCACAAATCCGGTTTTGCACAGACCGACAGAGAAGCAGCGCTGGTATCCTCGCGCCCGACCCTACCGCGCCACTGGCGCGCGATTGCTGCAGGACACCAACAACAAGATGCAACAGATCGACTCCCTCACTCTCGCCGTTCGCGGCGCCCTGTTTCACTGCCCGGTTAAGGGCGACTTTGAACACCACGAAGATGCCCTCGTGCTGGTGGGTGCCGATGGCCAAATTGAATCGGTACTGACTCAGGCTGACCCGGAGTTTGCCGCCCTGAGCGACACCCTGGCGGCCGCGGGCAAACTGACTCAGCTGGCTCCCGGCCAATACCTGATGCCGGGTATGGTTGACCTCCATGTCCACGCCCCGCAGTGGCCCCAGGCCGGCAAAGGGCTGGATCTGCCGCTGTACGACTGGCTGCAGGATTACACCTTCCCGCTGGAAGCCCGCTTCGAAGACGAAAGCTTCGCCCGCAGCGTCTACCCGCACCTGGTCAACGCGTTGCTGGCCAACGGCACCACCAGTGCCGTCTACTTCGCCACCGTCCACAACCCGGCGTCCGTGGCGCTGGCGGAGATCTGCCTTGAGCAGGGCCAGCGCGGTTATGTCGGCAAGGTGAACATGGACGACCCGAGCCAGTGTCCGCCCTACTACATCGAGACCACCGAACAGGGCCTGGCCGACACCGAAGCCTTTATTCAGCAGGTGCGCGCCCTGCCGGGCAACGAGCAGGGGCTGGTCAACCCGGTGATCACCCCGCGTTTTGTGCCCAGCTGCACCGCCGACATGCTAAAAGGGCTGGGTAAACTGGCCCAGCGTTATCACTGCCACGTTCAGACCCACTGCAGTGAAAGCGACTGGGCCCGGGACTACAGTCAGGAGCACTATGGCCAGACCGACGTCGCCATCTACCGCGATATGGGCCTGCTCACCTCCCGCACCATCCTGGCCCACTCCATCTTCCTGACCGATGAGGATATGGCCGCCATCCGTGACGCCAACGCGGCGATTGCCCACTGCCCGCTGTCCAACATGTACTTCGCCAATGCGGCGATGAAGACCCGCGAAGTGCTGGACCGCGACCTGCAGGTTGGCCTGGGCACCGACCTGGCCGGCGCGCCGATTCCGTCCGTTTTTCACACCTGCCTGGACGCGGTAAACCACTCCCGGGTACGGGAAGATGGCACCGACACTCACCGCCCCGCCGGTGAGCGTGGCGAAGCGGGCAGCCGGGTCAGCTTCCTCGAAGCCTACTGGATGGCCACCGTTGGCGGCGGTCTGGCGATTGATGCCAGGGTCGGCCTGTTCGCACCGGGGTACGCCTTTGATGCGCTGGTGGTGGACGCCAACGCCCCGGACAGCGATCTGTACCTGCCGGAAGGCATGGACAGCCCGAGAGATTTGCTGGAGAAGCTGATCTGCCTCACCCGTCGCGCCAATATCCGCACCGTCTGGGTGCAGGGCCGACAGGTGATCAACAAATAATGGAAAAGCCGGCAGTTGCCGGCTTTTTTAATGCAATTTGAGTGGTGTTCAGCGGCGGGATAAACCGTTATGTTGGGTTCACTGTCCGGAAAGGAGTCCGATGATGACCCAACACTCTGCCTTGCTGCTGCCCCTGCTCACGCTGGTGGCGTGGTCTCTGGTGATGTGGCTGTGGATGTACGCCACCCGTCTGCCCGCCATCATCCAGTCGGGGATGAAGCTCGACCCCAACGCTCCCTCCGGGGAGCAGATGGCCACCCTGCCCCCCCGGGTGCGCTGGAAAGCCGACAACTACAACCACCTGATGGAGCAGCCGGTGCTGTTCTATGCGTTGATACTGGCGCTGGTGCAACTGGATGCCAGCCCCCCCTTCGCCCTGGCGATGGCCTGGAGCTATGTGGGGCTGCGGATCCTCCACAGCCTGATACAGGCGCTGGTTAACCGCATCGAGTGGCGATTTGCAGTGTTTGCCCTCGGCACCCTGCCGCTGTTTGGCCTGACCGGTTACGCGCTCAGCCTGGCCCTGCTGGCCTGACCGCTCACCGCTATCGCGGCGGTTCCACCTCTTTGGCCTGTTTGCGCGCCTGCTCGGCGCGCGCTTCTGCCTCTTTCTGCGCTTCGCGGCGACGCTCCTCAGCATCACGTCGTGCCTCTGCGGCTTCCCGTTCGGCTTCCCGATCCCGCGCTTCCGCTTCCTTCACCGCTTCCTCCCGGCGATGCTCCGCGTCACGACGGCGTTCCTCGGCTTCCTGTTTGGCTTCACGGTCCCGGGCTTCAACCTCCCGCTCACGCTCTTTTTGCGCTTTGCGCCGCTCACGCTCCGCCTCTTCGCGGGCCTTGCGACGTTCACGCTGCCACTCCTCCTCGGCTTTTCGGGCATCCCGCTGTGCGGCACGCTCGGCCTGGCGTTCGGCGTTCTCAGCCTGCTTGGCTTTGGCGTGCTCCGGCGGATCCGCCCAGACACCCGGTGCGCCCAACAGCAGCATCATTCCCAGCAATCCCACAATCCCTCGTTTCATCGGTCTCTCCCGCTTCTCATTTATCCACAAAATCAGTGTAGTTCCCCCGCCCCACTGAGATAACCCCACACTGGGATAAAAAAGCCGACCCGGAGGTCGGCTTAGTAGGTTATCTGGACACCCACTTTTAAAGGCCCCGCTTCGGCACTCCTATCTTTCAAAAAGCCTTATCCGGGAGTGCCCTTATAACCAAAAGCTCAGCCAAAACGCCGACTTCAGGTGCCGCCCAGCCCCTGACGCCTCATATCTCTCGCTCAATGGACAGGCCTCCACCTACACCAGAGTGCATTGTGATAAAGGCTGGAGTGAATCGATATCTCTATGCGGCAAATAGGCGGCGGGCGTTGCCCGAGCCGCGTATTCGAATGGATTCGTGCTGGTCCCGGTATCGCCGCAAGCTGGTTAAGGTGCCAACACGACAGCCGAACTGGTACTCAAAGCCCTGAGTCAGGGTGAGCCAGTTACTAAGAGAAATACTCAGACGGGTGGTTAAGTCGAGTGTGGTTTCGACTATGTGCCCGGGTTTATCGAGCCGTTGAGCACGTCCGGTAAACTCCACCACCTCCAGGTAGTCATTCAGATGGCAGGGCAGCGTATCGCCGTTGTCTTCATCTTTGTTGGTGCGAAAGCGCTTTAGTGGTTGTGGCTGCTGGCCGTTAAGCGCCGCTTTGATACGCAACTGAATACTGGTGTGGTCTGAGGTTTCTGGTGTGCGGGCGATATTAGCCCGAATGGGGTTGAGGTCGACATACGCCATACAAGAGAGCAAGGCTTGTTCATCCAGCAGAGCCTGAGATTTAAATCGCCCCTCCCAGAAACGACCTGTGCAACCATCTTCTCGATTCGCCATCCGGGCGATGGGTTCGTTCAGCGCCCGCATAAACCAACTGATGTCCATCAGGCGCTGCCGGTAGGTTTCTGCCAGCAGTTCAACCCTAAGTCGCTCTGCCTTTGGCATAAGGTCGTACTCTTCAGGCTGACAATACCTTTGCGTAAGCGGTGTACCGTTATAGAGCGTGTGCCAGCGTTCCAGTATGGTGTGAGTATCCCAATCATCCGCTTTCTGACTCTCCACGCATAACACCACGTGGGTGTGGTTGCTCATCACGGCAAAGGCACACACGCTGATGGCGAAGATATCCGTCAGCCTAAGCAGTCGCTTCTCTACCCATCCCCGGCGGTGTTCATAGCTCTTGCCGGTATAAGGGTCCTGGCCACACAGAAAGCTTCGGCGCACACAGCGGCTGACGCAGTGGTAATAGCAGGTGTCCTGCAAGCTGACTTGGTTTCGACGGGGCTGGGGCATCGGACACTCCAGGCTCAGGGTTGGTCACTAAACAACAACCTACCCGCGTCCTGACCTGAATTGGCATAACTTCGAGTTAAATCAGATTAAAAGTGGATGTCCTATTATCCTCTGATTTAACGACCAATGTCCGCTGACAATATAGTTTGATACCTTCAAGTGATAGTGTCGAAAAGCCAACCCCACATGTTCCAACGCTCTGGAAAGTAACTACAAAGGCTAGAAAGTGACCTTCTAACCTTCCCTATATTCTCTGGTGTAGATGAGTGAAAAAGGGGCAAGCTCTGCAAGCAGAGATTCTGACTCTTACCTCATAAAAGGCCGCTGGTTAGGACGGGGCCAACAAAAATCTCGGCTCACCAGACCCGCCAGTGTTCAGCGCCTCCATTTGTGTAAGCCTATGGATATTCCTTCCCAACTCGACCACTTCTCCGTTCTGACCTGCCCCCCAAGAAACTGGCCAACTTTTCGGGAAAGCTGGCCAGTAAGTTATTGGCCTATTCTACTAATAAGATGATATGTCTAGATATCTGAGTAAGTATCATCCCTCAATCTTGACCAGAACCTATACACAACAATAGCCACGAGCACCTGAAATACTAACCAGCAAGCTATAACACCTTTAACTGTCAGGTTGCCTTCGCCCATATAATATTCAACCGCAGCTAAAAACGCGCAAATCAGACTAAAGAATATCTCTACCAATATAGCGTATTTAATGGTGGCTATAGATTTCATTGCAATTCTTTTTGACCTAAGTTTGATGCAGCTTCTGCCGCTATTTCACCACTTCTTTGGATTGCGGAAGCACCTGATTCAACTGTATCTCCTACCATTCCACTTCGAGTCGTAGAAGACACAGAGTTATTCAATGCTCCAAAACCCTTGTTCAATGTGTTAGCAAAACTAGATGCTAATTTAGCACCGGCTCCAGCTCCTAACGTTCCTCCGACAACTGCAGCACCAACTTGTCCAGCAGTTGCTGGAGTTCCGTTGAGTTCACCAGCAACAATCGCACCTACGCCACTTGCTGTGCCACCGATTGATGCTGTTGTTACAACTGCGTCCCCTACAGTCATCGTGCCTTTTACAGCGCTACTTGCAAGACGACCTCCTAACCCACCAGTCACAGCGCCAACTGCGCCTGCAACGATAACATCGGAAACGTCTATCTGGCTAATATCGCCGCCATTACTTAAAAGTTGAGCGCCAATCTCAACTCCCATACCTATCGCCGCACCAAGGAGTCCAAACTCCCCATCAGGATCGACATATTTGAAAGGGCTATTATTTACGTAGGTGTAACGATTAAAGCCGTGCGTAGGATTGCCACGCCGGATATGGCCAAGGGCATCAACCGGATCATTGGAGTAGAACCGACCTATGACGGGATCATAGTATCGCGCCTGCATATAGCTAAGCGCCAGATCCTTATCAAACTTATGACCTGTGTATCCGACGTCATCGCTAGAGCCTCTCATGTCTTTTCCGTAAGCCTGATAGTGGGATAACCCGACTATCTGGCGGCTGGTATTTGTCACGGCAGCTGGAGAGCCCAGCGCATCAGTATGAACAAAGGTAACTGCAGAGTGAGCGGGGCCTCCAAATACCGTTATAACAAATGCGAATGCATACTTAATAAACTGTTTCATAAGGGCATCTCCCCCCCACCAGATACACTGTTATCTGGACACCCACTTTTAGACGGCGGTTATCTGACACCCACTTTTAAAGGCCTCGCTTCGGCACTTCTATCTTTCGTAAAAAGCCTTATCTAAGATACCGAATCGCTCCAACTTTCCCCGACCCTACTGAGATACCCCCGAAAGAATAAAAAAGCCGATCCAGGGATCGGCTTAGTGTGATTGTGTTCCAGAGGCTCAGTTCAGGCCACGGTTTTCCAGCAGCGCATCGATGCGCGGGTCGCGGCCCCGGAAGTTGCGGTACAGGCGATCCGGTTTCACGGTACCGCCGGATTGCAGCAGGGTGCGCAGGCGCCCAGCGAGTGCCGGGTCGAACAGGTTGCCGGCCTCGGTAAAGGCGGCAAAACCGTCACCGTCCAGCACCGCAGAGTAGAGGTAGCTGTAGTATCCCGCCGAGTACCCGCCAGCAAAGATGTGGGCAAACGCAGGAGAGCGATAGCGATAGGCGATGGCCTCGGGCAGGCCGATACGCGCCGCCACGTTTGCTTCCATCTCAGCCACCTCCGGCACCTCACCTTCAATGGTGTGCCAGGCCATATCGAGGATGGCGGCAGCCAGGAACTCACCGGTCTGAAAGCCCTGATTAAAGCGCCCCATCTTCTGCACCCGGCGCACCAGGTCTTCCGGGATCACCGCCCCGGTCTCCACATGGCGGGCATAGTGGGCCAGCACTTCGGGCTGCAGCGCCCAGTGCTCCAGCACCTGGGACGGGAACTCGACAAAGTCGCGGGCCACGTTGGTGCCGGACAGGCTGGCGTAGCGACAGTCGGTGAGCAAGCCGTGCAGGGCGTGGCCAAACTCGTGGAACAGGGTGCGAACGTGGTCAAAATCCAGCAGTGCCGGTTGGCCCGGCTGCGGTTTCGGGAAGTTACAGACGTTCTGCACCAGCGGCCGCATTTCACCATCCAACCGGGATTGTTCGCGGAACACCGTCATCCAGGCGCCCCCGCGCTTGCTGTCGCGGGTGAAGTAATCGCCGATAAAGACGCCCAGATGGCGGCCATCGCTGTCCACCACTTCCCAGGCCCGGGCTTCGTCGTGGTAGAGCGCCAGGTTGTCCAGCGGCTTAAAGTCGATACCGAACAGGCGACGGGCGGTGTGGAACGCCCCCTCGATGACGTTATCGAGACTGAAATAGGGCATCAGCTCCGCGTCATCCAGCGCGTACTCCTGCTGGCGTCGCTGTTCGGCGTAGTACCACCAGTCCCAGCCCGCCAAGGTGAAGTCATGGCCTTCAGCGGCGATCAGCCGTTGCAGTGCCTCAGCCTCTTCATTGGCTTTCACCACCGTGGCCTGCCACACATCTTCCATCAGGTCTTGTGCGGCCTCCGGCCCCTCCACCATGCGGTCTGAGAGTTCGTAATGGGCATGGCTGGCAAACCCCAACAGGCGCGCCTTCTCCAGCCGCAGGGCGGCCTGACGGCGCAGGTTGGCTTTGTTGTCCTGCTCGTCGTCGTTGTCAGCACGGTTGAGGTAGCCCTGATACAGGGCCTGACGGTGGCCCCGGTGCTGACAGTAGGTCAGGAAGGGGTACAACACGGTGCGATCGCAACCAAAGGCCCAGTGACCCGGCTGCCCAAGCGCCGCGGCTTTCTCGGCGGCGGCGTCAATCATCGCCTGGGGCAGGCCCGCCAGCTCGTCGGCGTTCTCCACCAGGTGAACAAAGTCGTTGTTCTGGGCCAGCAGGTTTTGGGCAAACTGGATCTGCAATCCCGCCAGTTCACGGTTGATCTCCGCCAGGCGTTCACGAGCCTGGCCCTGCAACTGGGCGCCACCCAGCACAAAGCGCTGATGGGTTTTCTCGGTCAACACCCGCGCTTCACCATCGATCTGGTCCCGCTGCTGCCACACCGCCTCAATTCGGGCGAACAGCTCCGCGTTCAGGGCAATGGCATCACGGTGCGCCGCCAGACGCGGGCCAAACTCCTGTTCGATGGCCTGACGGGTTGGGTTGGTGTCGGTGCCACTGAGGTTTTCAAACAGCATCTGGGTGCGACTGAGCAAGCTGCCGGAACGTTCCAGCGCTTCGATGGTGTTGGCCACACTGGCGGGTTCGGGATTGGCGACGATGGCCGCCACCTCTTCCAGTTGCGCGACCATCCCGGCTTCAAAGGCGGGGGCAAAGTGTTCATCCTGCAACGCCGCAAACGGCGGCAGGCCAAAGGGCGCGTCAAAAGCGCCCAGCAAGGGATTGGTACTGCTCAACTCCAAACTCCATTCTTAGATTATCGGTGGTCCGTCTTGGCCACTCATTTTGTTATTCGCTTGCTGACTTTACCCCTCAACCTGGCTGACGCCAATAGGCTGGCCCACCCGATGCCGCCCGACGCCCCACAGACAGCGCCCCTGCGGTCAGCGAGGGGCAGTCATGCAAAACAGGGGGCACAGCGCTGTGTGGTGGGCGTTGGTATCCCGAAGAAATCGACGTGGAGGGTTAGTGCACCAAGAGTACCATTTCAACCGTTCATTGCCCGGGTGCGCTTAACCTCCGCCCCCCTGATGGCGCCTCCGAAATGGGGCTAAAAATCCGTCAATCCGCTCCAGAGGCGCGCATTGAACGACATTTAGACATCTTTTCCGTGACGGCGATCACGCTGAAAAGTTCCGGTTGTGAGAAGGGTCGCACAATTCATACTCGGTTCAGGTTTGCTAAAGACAGGCCAGACCACTTTCCGTACACTGTGCTCATTCGCCACCCAACCGGCACTTTAGGGGAAGGGGTCGGTAAAAGAATGAATAACGGCGAAACCGAACTGCGCCGCCAGGGCTCTGCCCCGGCGGCTTTTATTTTGCCTGGCGTTTGCCAGCTCTATTCGAAACGCAGCGCTTCGATGGGATCCAGGTTGGCGGCTTTATAGGCCGGATAGAAGCCAAACCCTACCCCAATCAAACCCGTACCCAACACGCTGATCAGGATGATCCCCGGCGACAACGCCATCTCCCACCCCACGCCATACTGCATCACCGCCACCGCGGTCAGCGACAGAGTCACCCCCAGTAAGGCGCCGATCAGGCACAGCGTGACGCTCTCAATCAGGAACTGCAGCAGGATATGACGAGGCTGTGCGCCCACCGCCATGCGCAGTCCGATCTCGCGGGTCCGCTCGGTAACGCTCACCAGCATAATGTTCATCACCCCGATGCCGCCCACCAGCAGGGATACGCCTGCCACGCCCGCCAGCAACATGGAAAACACCTTGTTGGCTTCAGCGCGGGTGGAGAGCATGGCGGTCAGGTTCATGATGCGGAACGGCGACACCTGCCCCGCCGCCACCCGGTGGCGTTGGTTCAGCAGCTGCGTCATCTGTTCGGTGACGTATTCCATGTTGGGCTCCTGATCCACCGCCACGGTCAGCCGGCTGACCCGGTTGACGTTACTGCCGCTGGCACCAATCACCCTGCGGTTGGCGGTACTCAGGGGCAGGATCAGGGTGTCATCCTGGTCCATCCCCCGCATATCCTGGCCCTTGCCTTTGAGCAGGCCAATCACCGTCAATGGCACCTTATTGACCCGTACCACCTCCCCCAGCGCCAGTTCGGCATCGCCGAACAGCTCCTTGGCGACGGTCTGGCCCATCAGTGCCACCTTGGCGCCGCTGCGCACTTCGCTGTCGTTGAAGGCCCGACCCGATGCCACCTCCCAGTTGGTGGCCACCAGATAGTCGGTATTGCCCCCCTGGATGCCGGTGTTCCAGTTCTGGTTGCCGGACACCACCTGGGCCTGCCCGTTGACCGACGCGCCCACGGCGACCACTTCCGGGATCTCCCGCTTGATCGCGTCCACGTCCTTCATATCCAGTCGGTTGATGTTGCCTGCAGCCTGCCTCGCACCGCCACTGCTGACCGAGTTGGCACGGACAATCAGCAGGTTGGTGCCAAGACTTTCAATCTGCGACTCCACCTGGCGTTGGGCGCCTTCGCCCAGGGCAAACATCACGATCACCGCGCTGATGCCAATAATGATGCCCAGGGTGGTGAGGATGGAGCGCATCAGGTTGCGCCGCAACGACAGCAGCGCAGTGGAAACCAGGGTCATAGTGCACCTCGTCGGCTGTCGCTTTGAATTCGGCCATCACGAACCAGGATGATGCGGTCGGCCTGATCGGCCACCTCCTGTTCGTGGGTGACCAGCACCACAGTCTGGCCCTGCTGATTCAGGCGCCGAAACTGCGCCATGATCTCCTCACTGGTGACCGAGTCCAGGGCGCCGGTGGGTTCATCCGCCAGCAGGATACTGGGCTGATTGACCAGCGCACGGGCGATGGCGACCCGCTGCTGCTGTCCGCCGGACAGCTGGCTGGGATGGTGGTCCATCCGGTTGCCCAACCCCACCGCTTCCAGCACTGAACGGGCGCGGGCATCGCCATCAACCACCGGCGCGTCGTTGTACATCAGCGGCATTTTGACGTTATCCAGCGCCGAGGTTCGGGAGAGCAGGTTGAACTGCTGGAACACAAACCCCACGTGGTCCCGGCGCAACTGGGCCAGCTGGCTTTTGTTCTGACCGGCTGTAGACTGGCCGAGCAGGCGCACCTCCCCCAGCTCCGGCGTCATCAGGCAGCCAATCAGGTTCATCAGGGTGGATTTGCCCGAGCCGGAAGGGCCCATAATGGCCACCATCTCGCCCCGCTCAATGGTCAGGTTGATGCCGTCCAGCACCACAAAGCGCTCGCCGGCCATCGGGAAGCTGTGACCCAGCCCCCGGCATTCGATGGCGGCACTCATCCCCGTTGCGCCCGCAGTTGCACCACCACGGCTTCGCCGTCGAGGTTGGGCTTGATCACTTCGGTGTACTGGCCATCACTGATCCCAAGCTGCACGGACACCGGTTCCGGTTTGCCCTCTTTAAGCAGATAGAGGGTGCCCAGCTTCACCTTGCCGCTCTTCAGCGCCGCCCGCAGCGCCTTCTGCTCATCGGTCAGCACCTCATCCAGCACCTTCTCCATGCGCTGGCGCATCTGCTGACCGCTGCGGGACGACATGGCATCACGGCTTTGCGGCAGCTCCGCCTGAAGCCGGGCTTGCTGTTGTTCGGTCAGCCCCAGTGGCGCCAGTCGGGCCAGAGGCCCCCGCTCCGCACTGGCTTGGCTCTTATCCAGCTGGCTGGCCACCCGCAGTGCGCCATTGCTGACCCGACTGACGTCGCGCACCGCATCGATGGCGATCTCCAGATTGGCGGTCATGCCCGGCAACAGCGTGCCGCTGCGGTTGGGGGCGGAGATGATGACGGTGTAACTGATCACCCCGGAGGTGTCCTGCGGCGCACGGCGGATCTGCGCCACCCGGCCGACGTAGCTCTGGTCGGGAAACGCGTCCACGGTGAAGTCGACCCGCTGCCCTTCACGCAACTGGCCAATGTCGGACTCGTCGATGTAGGCCTCGATCTCCATCTGGGACAGGTCCTTGGCCAGGGTGAACAGTTCCGGCGTGTTCAGACTGGAGGCCACGGTCTGGCCTCGCTCTATGGTTCGGTCAATCACAAAGCCGTCAATGGGGGCACGGATCTCGGTGCGGTCCAGTTCAATCTGGTCCTGAGCCAGGCTGGCCCGGTTGGCCTCCAGAGTCGCTTTCAGCACCGCCAATTGCGCTTCGCTCTGTTTCAGGTCGAGCTCTGCCTGCACCAGCGCGGTCTCCACCGCATCCACCTCATCGGCGGAGATGTAGTTGGCGGCCACCAGCCCTTCGGCTCGCTCCATGTCACGCTGGGCTTTATCAAAGTTGACCCGGGCGCGCTCCACCACGATGGTTTGCAGGGCGATATCCCCTTCGGTTTTCGCCACCAGCGCTTTGGACTGAGCCACCCGGGCGGCAAAGGTACGGGGGTCGATCTGGGCCAACAGCTGACCGGCGCTGACGGTGTCATTGAAGTCGACGTACACCTCGGTGATCTGGCCAGACAGCTGGGCCCCCACAATCACATCATCCACCGCCGCCAGGGTGCCGGTGGCGCTGACCGTGTTGTTGATGTCGCCGCGAGAGAGGGTTTCGGTGCGGTATTCCACCGCCGGGGCCGTGGTGTCGCCGCCGCGGCCAAAAAGCCAGCCTGCACCCAGCAGGAGGGCCACCACAGCAAGCAGCAGCCAAGTCCGAATCTTCATGGTTGTCTTCCGTATTACCCGGTAATGGCAACATGCTAACAACCGCCCGAATCGCAATCCGATGCCTTTTACACAGTTTTACCCTGTCTGACACTGGGTGACCGATTGAACGGACACCGACGTTGGGCCACACTGCAATCCACTGAGGAGGGACCCCATGAGCCATCACCATATCCACTATCTCGAAGTGCCCGCCCGCGATCTGGCTGCCGTCAAAACCTTCTTTCAACAGGTCTTCGGCTGGCACTTTACCGACTACGGCCCGGACTACACCGCGTTCAGCCAGGCTGGCCTCGCCGGTGGCTTTTTCCGTGCTCCGTTGAGCTCACGCAGTGAACAGGGCGCGGCGCTGCCGGTGCTGTACAGCCGCGAGCTGGAACAGACGCAAGCCGCAGTCGAGGCCGCCGGCGGTACCCTGCACAAGGCGATATTCGACTTCCCCGGCGGTCGCCGTTTTCACTTTCTTGACCCGGTGGGCAATGAGTGGGCGGTCTGGAGTGAGCCAGCCTGAACCATAAAAAAGGGGAGCCGATGGCTCCCCTTTGGGTTCACTCAGTGGACGCTGATCCGGTCAATCCGCAGCGGGTCCCGCTCGGGTTTGGCCAGGTTCAGCTGCGCCACCCGGTTCAATCCCACCGGGCTGATGCCGCCCTCGATCTGCGGCGTGCTGTCGCCGGGGTAGATCATCGCCTGGCTGCCCGGGTTCCAGGCATCAAAGAAGGCACTCAAGTCGGTTTGCGCGGCATAGGAGGCGCACAGCATCAGCTGGTCGCTCTGGCCCAGATCCTGTCCGTAGCAGAGGTTCTCGCCGGGCAGCAGCATCGCCGGGTCAACGGCGTTACGGCTGAGTCGGTGCATCAGCTTAAACAGGTTCCAGCCTGCCAGCCCCGGCTCGGTGCGATAAAACGCTGGCAACTCGCCATCACCATACCAGTGGCGAACATCAAACTCGGTTTCCGCCCACTCCTTCAGCTGGGCAAACATCACCAGACGCTCCCCTGCCCCGCCGACGGCCCAGGCCCGGCGGTGTTCCGCATTGACAAAGTCCGGCGCAATGCGGATGTCCTGTTCCACCCGTGCCATCTTGCCCAGGTGCTTGTCCTGCATGTACAGCGCCAGCAGGTTGTTCACCACCTCGGTGGCCCCGGCCACGTTGAACGGCGCTTCGGCGGCGTTATGGCCCACCTCGTGCCAGAGCAGCCAGGAGTTGAGCGGCGCCAGGCCGATCTCATTGCTGTCGACATTGAAGCTGCTGTTCATTACCGGGTAACCGGAATGCGCCGCACCAATGCTGATGGCCACGTCGTTGACAAAGTGGTGGCGGTTGGCCGGACGGGCCGGATCGGTGGCCATCCGGTTGGCTTGCCCCTCAGCGCCTTCATCGCGGGCGTAGAAGTCGTTGAGATCCGCAGCGAACTGGTCGAGCTGCTCAGCAAACGTCTGCGGACTGCCCCCGTAGTTGCTGGCCGCCAGATTGGCTTTAGGCGCGGTGTAGACGAAGCTGTGGGACACCACCTCACCAATGGGCGCCGGGGCGTTCTGCGGGTTCACCCAGCCTTTGCCCAGCTGGTACAACGGTGCATCCACGGTGCCACTCAGGCTGACCTGTCCGGACTCGCCGGCGCGGCCCTGAACATAGATCAGGCCGCCGTAGGGCACAGTCAGCGTGTGGCTGCTGCCCAGTTCACCGGCGTTCAGGGTAAAGGATTGCTGCATCCGCGGCGGGCGGCGCAGGCCCAGTTCGTGTTTCTCCCGGCCGGTCAGGTCATCCGCCAGCGCGATGGTGACGGTCACCGGCGCGTCGGTGCCACTGACGGCCACGGTGAAGGGCTGATGGGCCACCGCCCACTGGCCGGTGGGCTGGCGATTGCCCGCATACCACGCGGTGGTGGTGGCATTGGGTTCCAGCGCTACCACGGTGCCGCCCTCACTGCCCTGGGCTTCACCCGGGAAGCGGCGCACGTCCACCACGATGTCCAGGTCCCAGAAACTGCGGCCCAGCATCAGGCGGGTCAGCGGCTTCTCCATGTAGTTCAGCGGGTAGTCGGGGTTGAGCTGACCGGCGTACTCGCCCGCGTCATCGCCCCACACCATGCCCTGAGCCACCAGTTCGGCGCGCAGTTCGGCCGGACAGCGGGTGCCGCCCCCGGCGCGATCGTCGCTGTAGCAGTTCAGGAACTGGGTGAAGCGCTCAAAGCCCAGCTCATCGTCCAGAGTGTCGTCGTAGCGGTAGTCGAGGTCGTTCCACAGCCATACTGACAGGTTCTGGTAGAGCCGGTTCAGGTCGACACTGGAGAGGCGCTGGCCCTGTTTGCCTTCGCTGCGGAAGTAGCGCTCATGCTGGTAGAGACGCTCAATGCTGGTGCCCAGGTCCGCCGCTTTCACCATGGCCCGGGCCTGGGCGTCGCCCAGATCCAGCTCGGTGTAGCGCGGCACAAACATGCCGCCGGTCACGTCAATCTCGTTACCGGGACGGTACTCCAGGCAGTTCACTTCGTAGTGGTAGTTGGGGTCACGACACTCCTGATAGGCCGGGCTACCATCCTCCCGGGTAAACGCGGCCAGAATGCGCGCCTTGTCCGCCGCCACATCCTGACTCTCCCGCTCGTCGATAAAGGCCACGTGGGTGACCAGCTGGCCATCGGCTCCGGTTTCCGTCCACTTGGCCACCTCGAGTTTCGGTTTGTCGTCGGGCTTGTTCTGTTCCTGATACAGCCACACCACCTGACCGTTCTCGATGCGGTACGGCAGGGTTGGGCCGTTGTCGCCCTCGACGGCGGCGTAACGCTCCAGCACCCAGATGCCATGACCGCGCTGGTTTCGCACCCGGTCCGGGTAGCCGGCACTGGGGCCGTTGCCATCCGCCACCACCGAACCGTTCATGCCGAAGGCGATGCCGGCACTGTCGAGCAGACGGGCCAGCGCACCGGCTTTCTCGCCCTCCAGCACGGTTTCCATCACCAGGATGCTGCCGCCCCGGCTGACGTAATCAATCAGGGCCGTGGCGTCGTCCTGACTCAGCTTAGGGCGCTCCAGATCGGCCCGCAGCGGCAGGTCATAATGGTTGCCGTTGGGGTCAATGAGGTATTCGAAGCCGTTGAGGATCAGCAGGGGGTACTGATTCGGGTCAAGGTCATCAAATCGCTGCAGCTGCTCGGTGGTCACCCCAAATGCCGGGGCGAGGGCAAAGGGCACCTTTTCACCGGCCACCTGACCGCCCCGTTTGAAATAGGCGTAGGCGACATTGGTGCCCACGGTGAAGCCGCCACTCTGCCCGGTAAGGTAACGCAGGGCATTGTGGAAGAAGTGCTTCATGTCGTCGGAATCACCGGACTGGCGGCACTGCCCATCGGCGTCCACACCGCCCTGCCAGCTGTAACCATTGGGGCACACCAGAATCGAGTGGTAGCGGGCATTGCCCATCACCATCACCTTGCCCTGACCAATCTCACCAATACTGACAAAGGGCAGGTTAAAGGTGGCGGTCTCGCCCCCTACCCGCTCGGGCACCACGGTGGAAGGGGCTTCGGTGATGTAAGCCAGCCCGTGCTGGTCCCAGGCTTTGGGGGCACCAAAGGGGATCCAATAGTTGTTGTCATTGCGGGCCATCATCACCGGGAAGGCGCTGTTGGCAATGTTCACCGCCGCCTGGCCACGGGCATGGCCGGTACTGCCGTAGAAGTTGGTGCTGTCGTGGAACACGTGGAAGCGGCTGACCGGTTTCCAGCCCTGCTGCTGGGCATCGGCACTGCTGCCCCACAGCTTCTGGATGTCCGCCAGGATCTGGCCACTGTCATCCACGGCACCGCGCGCCATCACCGCGTCACCCTCGCAATCGCGCTGACACAGCTGCTGATCGATATCGGCGGCCAGGCCGGAATCAAACTGGGCGGCAAACTCAGCCGGCAACCACTGTACCTGGCCGTCACCCAGCGCCAGTTCACGGGGCTGGCTGCTCAGCGACAGCGAGATGATCTCGTTGATCACGTTGGGGTAAGCCGCGAACACCTCGGTAACCCGCTCCGGCAGCTGCCAGTGGTCGAGCTGGTCATCGGCATAACGGCGCACCAGGGCGTCGATATTGAGGCCCACATCCCCCTCGCCCAGCTCAGTCAGGCTGACCTGCTGCTGGTTACCACGCACCTGGCCCAGCTCGAAGGTGTCGAGACCAAAGCGCACGGTGTCGCCCCAGACAAACTCAAATTTGCCCTCCGCATCGGTGACGCCCCGGCTGGCGCGGCTGAAGTACGTCACCCCCGCCACCGGCTTGCCGTCGCGGTCGGTCAGGCGGCCGCTGGCCAGGATGGTCTGCTCCGGCTGGTACTGGTAGCCGGATTCCGCATCGGCGGCAACGAAGCCGGCGTTCAGATCCGGTGAGGCGTTAGGGTTCACCGCCGCTTCGATGTCCGGCACATGGGTGCTGGGCAGCTTGTCGGTCTGGCTGTCGTTAGCCTGCTGAGCCAACAGTTCAGCGAACGCTTCCGGCGTCAGATCGAGCTGGTTCAGGAAGGTGTCCTTGAACTTCAGGTCCTGCAGGGCGGTCAGCGACAGGGTAATGGTATCGCCGTGGGTCACGCCGTAACTGCGCACCAGCGCAGTGGCGTTGGTGGCGGCATGGGGACGCTCAGCGAAGCCGTTACTGTGGCCCAGCATCAGGGTCTTTTTAACGGTGGTGGTGCCGGTGCGGGCCGCCGGGTCCGGCTGCACATCGGTGAAGCTGGCCAGAATGGTGCCCTTGTAGTGGCAACTGACGCTGTCCCCCACCGTAATCTCGAAATCGATGGCGGGTTTGCCGTTACAACGCACCGGCTCGGCAAAACGCAGTGTGCCGTCTAGAGTCAACGTGGCACGCAGGGTGGTTGGCAGCTCCGGCTCCGGGATCTCGGGAGTGGTACCGCCACTTGAGGAACCGCCGCAGCCCGCTAACAGGGACAGCAGCGTCAAAGAGAGTAGTGATTTTTTCATGGTGGGCTAGCGCCTGGATTCCTGTGCTGTTCACTGCCACAGCAGTGAGTCGCCCCGGACTCTCGATGCGAGTCCAGACAAGGGCTTACAAGGTAAAAGCGGCGCTATTCTGGCGATACTCAATCGTCAGCGTTATCAAATTTCTCCGGTTACGTGATTGATATCACGAGGACAATTGCTCACAGCGCTATCATTGGCCAACTCTGACCGGCCCCGGCGGCATTCTCACTTTGGCTCTGCCAATTCTGCGCCGTACAATGCCGCCATCCACATAACGCACAATAACGACCCTATGCCCTACCAATGGATCCTGTTTGACGCCGACGAGACGCTGTTTAACTTCGACGCGCTGGCCGGCCTGAAGCTGATGTTCTCCCGCCATGGTGTGGACTTCAGCGACCACGATTACCGCGAATACCAAACCCTGAACCAGCCTCTGTGGCAGGCCTATAACGCCGGTGAGATTGACGCAAAAACCCTGCAAACCACCCGCTTTACCGGTTGGGGCGACAAACTGGGCGTCAGTGGTGGCCAGCTGAATTCCGACTTCTTGATGGCGATGGCAGAGCTCTGCGCCCCCCTGCCGGGTGTTCGAGAGTTGGTGGACACCCTGGCGGGCAAAGCCCGGATGGGCATCATCACCAACGGTTTTACCGAGCTGCAAAGCATCCGGCTGGAGCGCACTGGCCTGAGCGATGCTTTTGAACTGGTGGTGATCTCCGAGGAAGTGGGCATCACCAAGCCCCATACCGGCATCTTTGACCACGCCCTCGAAAAGATGGGTCAGCCGGACAAATCTCAGGTACTGATGGTGGGGGATAACCTCCATACCGATATCCTCGGTGGCCTCAACGCGGGCCTGAACACCTGTTGGTACAACCCGCACCAACAGACGGGCAGCGCGGAGATTACCCCCCACTTCGAGATTCAGCACCACGACCAGCTGCGCCAGCGCTTCGCGTAAAGAGAAGAGTGCCCGTGGGCGGTAAGTGCACGCTGCGACAAAGAACGTGACGAAAAAGAAAGGGGCCAAATGGCCCCTTTTTGTTACTTCAGGCGTTCACCCAGCCCGCTGGCACGCTGGGTGCGCTGCCGGATGGCGCTGTCCAGCAGGGCCGGACGGGGGGCCACCAGAGTAAACCAGCGCCGGGCCCGGGTGATGCCGGTGTACACCAGCTCACGGGTCAGCACCGGGTTGGGGTCGGCGGGCAGCACCATGGCAGGGGGCACCCAACTCTGCGCAGCCCGTGGGCTGTAAGCCCACGCTACGGGGGCGGTTCGGAAATCGGAAAGAGGATGGGACAATCGTAGCGTGGGCTTTGAGCCCACGGTTAGAGGGCGCCGAACTCTGCGCGAGCCGTGGGCTATAAGCCCACGCTACAGGGTGGTTCAGAAAGAGGATGGGGCATTCGTAGCGTAGGCTTTGAGCCCACGGTTAGAGGGCGCCGAACTCTGCGCGAGCCGTGGGCTGTAAGCCCACGCTACGAAAAAGAACATGACGAAAAAGAAAGGGGCCAAATGGCCCCTTTTTGTTACTTCAGGCGTTCACCCAGCCCGCTGGCACGCTGGGTGCGCTGCCGGATGGCGCTGTCCAGCAGGGCCGGACGGGGGGCCACCAGAGTAAACCAGCGCCGGGCCCGGGTGATGCCGGTGTACACCAGCTCACGGGTCAGCACCGGGTTGGGGTCGGCGGGCAGCACCATGGCAGTATGGGCAAACTCACTGCCCTGGGATTTGTGCACCGTCATGGCAAACACGGTTTCCACCTCGGTCAACCGGGAGGGCAATACCCGCTTGAGGCTGCCATCGGGCATGGGAAACACCACCCGCAGCACCGGCTGGCCCATGTCGTCGGCAAACGGCAGGCAGAGGCCGATGTCACCGTTCATCAGCCCCAGGCCATAATCGTTACGCATCATCATCACCGGTCGCCCGGCGTACCAGGGGGCGTCGGACTGGATCAGCCCCGCCTTGGCCAGGATGGTGCTGACCCGCTCGTTCATGCCGGAGACGCCCCACTCCCCTTCACGCACCGCACACAGCAGCTGGAACTCGCCAAAGGCGTTAAGCACAGCACGGGCCCAGGCGTCCTGTTCGGGGCCACAGCCGTTGTCGTCCAGCCCCTGAGACAGCACCTCCAGATAGTGACGGTACCCCTTGGGCGTTCCTTCCAGCCCTTCAGCCTGCCCCTCCAGCACCAGCAGTCGCAGCGCCGCATCACTGACGCTGGCCGGTTGCAGCTGGGTGATGTCGCCAAAACGCGGCCACACCGATTTGGCCTCCGAGGCGGAGCCGGCATTGACCGCCCGGGCCAACGTACCGATGCCGGAATCGGCACCAAAACGGTGGCTTTTTCGCAGCATCACGATCTGCTGCTCAATGTCGCTGCCGGGGCCCTGGAAGGCGTCCAGATCGTAGCCGGTGGCGCGGAACAGAAAACCGCGGGTGTCCGCCTGATAGCGGGGTTCTCCGGCGTAACGGCACAGGTCACCCAGTACCGCCCCCGCCTCCACCGAAGCCAGCTGGTCTTTGTCCCCCAGCAGGATAAGACGGGCCCGGGGCGGCAGTGCTGCCAGCAACGCCGCCATCATCTCCAGGTCCACCATGGAGGCTTCGTCCACCACCAGCAGGTCCAGGTGGAGCGGGTTGTCGGCGTTATGGCGGAAGAAACGGGAATCCGGGCGCGCCCCCAGCAAGCGGTGCAGGGTGGACACGTCGGTGGGGATCACCTTGGCCACGCCCGCCTCCACCCCGGCCACCTTACCCTCACCAATGTCGCCGAGGGTGGCCGCCAGAGATTCTGACAGGCGCGCAGCGGCCTTGCCGGTGGGGGCCGCCAGACGAATACGCAGGCCGGTGGGTTCCAGCCCTTGTGCCCGCTGCTCATCCTGTTTCAGGGCCTGCAACAGCGCCAGCAGTCGCACCACGGTGGTGGTTTTGCCGGTACCGGGGCCGCCGGAGATCACCGCCAGGGCACTGCGGGCGGCCAACGCCGCGGCGATGCTCTGCCAGTGCGGGGTCTGGCCGGCGCGCTCGGATTCGTCCTTAAGGGGATCAAACAGGGCTGCGAGCCGGGCCTGCACATCGTCCGGCAGCTCAAAGCGCAGCGCCTGCCGCGCCAGCAGCGAGCGGGCCACCTGAGACTCAAACCGATGGAAGCGACGCAGATAGAGGCGCTGCCCATCCAGCACCAGCGGTGCCGTACCCGCTTCCTCGGTGTCCACCACCTCGGCCTCTGCCAGCGTGGCCTGCCATTGGGCCAGAGTCAGCCCGGCCAGCCAGTCGGCGGGACGGGAGTCCGCTTTACGCCCGGCCGGAGGCAGGGACAGCAGGGTGTCCGGGTCTTCCAGCAGCGCGGCCAGGTCGAGGCAGATATGGCCCCGCCCCAGCTGGTGGCTGGTCAGCACCGCCGCCAGCAACACCGATTCCGGCGTTGACGGCACCTGCTGGGCCAGCCAGCGGGCCAACGCCAGATCGAGCGCCCGCAGCCAGCCCTGCTCAACGTAGTGTTCCAGCTCGGCCCAGAGGCCGTGGTCCGGGTTGGTGATCGGGGCATTATTCATGGGTCAGGGGCTCCGCCGCCACGCCACGAAAACGGGCGTCGAGTTGTTCAATCAGTTGTCGCGATACCGGCACGGTAACCACCCCGTGGCCGGGGTGCTCGTGACTCATGCCGCGCAAAAACAGGTACAGGCCGCCGCCGATATGGCGGTCAAAATCGTAGTCCGGCAGTCGCGCGCTCAGCAGTCGGTGCAGCGCCAGGGTGTAGAGCACTGCCTGCAGGTCGTAACGGTGCTCCAGCATCGCCTCGCGCATCGCGTCAACGGTGTAGGCCCGCTCATCCGCGCCCAGGTAGTTGGACTTGTAATCCGCCACGTAATAGCGGCCTTCATGCAGGAAGGTCAAATCGATAAACCCCTTAAGCATGCCGTTGACCTGGTTGGGCCGCAGCTGGGGCCGGGGCTCGCCGGGCCAGACGGACGCCCGCACCCATTGGTCAAGCTCCACCACATCGAGCTGGTCCACCGCCAGCCAGAACTCCATCTCCGCCTGCACTTGGTCCAGCCCACTTAAGCTGACGGTGCCGGTGGGCAGTTCCAGCGGCAGCGCCAGCGCCTGTTCAAACCATGCCAGAAGCACCTCGGTGTGGTCCTGGTAGCCATGACGTTCACAGCGGCTGCTCAGCTCGGCGGCCAGCTGCGCCCGGTCGATCTTCGCAAAGCCCGCGCCATAACGGGCCTGGCCCTGCAGTGCGGCCCATTCAAACAGGTCGTGCAGGAAGGTGCCGGGCATCGCCCCTTTGGGGAAAGCGTGGATGCTGCCCTCGGCGGGCTCCAGCTCTTGTGGCTGGGCCTGCACCGGCGCCGTTTCGTCCTGCACCTCCATCAATCGCTCCGGCAGGCCGGAGAGGCTGTGGTCGGCGCTCATGCCGGTCAGCAGCGCCGAGTAGGAGGCGATCCACCAGGGGCGCTGCAACTGGCGCTGGTAAGGCTTGGGTGGCACCAGCGCCTGTTCCGTTTCTGTGGCCAGCAACAGGGTGCCGGTAGGCTCCGGCGGCGTGGCCAATACCACGCCCGGATGTTGCGCCAGCGCCTCCAGTGCGGCCCGGATGGTGGCGGGTTCCAGCGCTTCGCCCGCCCCCAGCAGACAACCCAGCGCGCTCCGGTGGATGTCGGGCTCGCCGCGCTTGCCGCGACGACTGAGCTTGACCGGCGCCAGACCGAGGAAGCAGCCGTGGCGGGGCCGGGTCAGCGCCACGTAGAGCAGGCGCAGGTCCTCCTCCAGTCGCTCCCGGTCCGCCGCGGCACGGGCATCGTCGTCCGCTTCAAAGGTGAGGGATTTGTTGCCGTCCGCATCGCGGTAGAACAGCACCCCACCCCGGTCTGAGGCCTCCCGGTACCCGGCGATAAAGGGCAGGAACACCAACGGGTACTCCAGCCCCTTGGATTTGTGGATGGTGATCACCTTGACCAGCTCGGCATCGGATTCCAGTCGCAGCACCTGCTCATCGCCGAGGGTGCTGTCCTCCCGCTGTTCAGCGAGGAAACGGATCAGCGCCAGTTCGCCGTCCAGTTGGGCCGAAGCGCCCTGCAACAGTTCCGCCAGATGCAGCAGGTTGGTGAGTCGTCGCTCGCCATAGCGCGGGTCTGCCAGCGCGCGCTGCGCCACGCCGTAGTGGGCCAGCAGGCGGCGAATCATCGGCAACACCCCCTGGCGCTGCCAGCACAGTTTCAGTTCGCGGAACTGAGCCAGCTCCCGCTCCCAGGCCAGCTCATCGTGGTTGAAGGCATCCAGCGCCGCCCAGCTGAAGCCCAGCACCGCCGTCGCCAACGCGGCCTTGATGGCACGCTCGCTGGGCAGGGCCACCGCCTGCAAAATCCGCTGCAGCGCTTCCGCTTCCTCGGAGCTGAACACCGAATCTTTGTCAGACAGGTACACCGAACGCACACCGCGCTCTGACAAGGCATCGCGCACCGCGCTGGCTTCGCGGAAGTCCCGCACCAGGATGGCGATGTCCGCCGCCGCCAGCGGGCTGCGCTCGCCGTCGCGGTCAAACCCCACGTCTCCTTTTGCCGCGCCATTGAGCAGCCGGGTGATCTCCTCGGCGCAGGCCTGGGCCTGGCGGGAGACGTACTCGCCCTTGCTCAGTACCTCGCCCTCATCGCCCTCATCCCACCAGAAGGTCATGGCCGGCACCGGGCTGTCGCCGTCCATCAGCACCTCTTTGCGGCCATTGGCGGCCACCGGCAGGAAGGGGATCGATTCGCCATGGAGGAAGGGGCCGTCCGGGTGACGCTCGCCCAGTGCAAACACCGCGTTGGCGGCATCCACCATCTGTTGGGTGGAGCGGTAGTTGGTGTCGAGGGTGTAGTGACGCCCCTCGGTGTCGCGGCGCGCCTTAAGGTAGGTGTGGATGTCGGCACCACGGAAGCCGTAGATCGCCTGTTTGGGGTCACCGATCATCAGCAGTGCGGTGTCCTCCTGCGCCAGATAGAGGCGCTGGAACAGCCGGTACTGCACCGGGTCGGTGTCCTGGAATTCGTCGATCAGTGCCACCGGAAACTGGTGGCGGATGGCGCTGGCCAGCTTATCGCCGCCGGCGCGGTGCTCCTGCTCCAGCGCTTTGCCAAGGTCTTTGATCAGGTCATCAAAATCGAGCTGGGCCCGGCGCCGCTTCTCCGCCGCCACCCGGTGCGCCACCCAGTGGGCACAGTGGCGCAACAGCGCCGCCTTGACGGGGTTGGCGTCCAGCTGTCGGGCCAGGTTCTCCAGCGCCGCCAGTACCGGGGAGTCCGCTACCGTAGTGGCTTGCTTCTTGCCCCCGGCGGACAGCGCATCGGCGAAGGTGCCGGTGGTGTAGCGCGCCATCACCTTACCGGCGTTATCCAGCGGCAGTTCGTCGCTGCCCTCCAGCCAGGCGGTCAGGTTGTCGAGCTGGGCCGGCTTGATCATGTTGCCCTTGACCCACTTATTGGCCACCGCCTCGTTGAACTGTTCCACAAAGGTGGGCCACTCGACACGGCAGCGGGACTTGGTTTCCGCCACCGCCTCAGCCCGCTCGTTGAGCAGGGCAAAGGGATCCGCTGGTGCGCTCTCCTCCGCCAGCGGGCCCATCAGCGGCACAATCGCCTGCTCCAGTGCTGAGGGGCAGGCGTAGAGGCCGGTGATGGCCGCCAGCACGGCGCGCGGCTGGGGATAAAGGAATCGGCGCCAGTAGTCGCGCACCGCCTCTTCCCGCAGCGGGGTGGTGTCCGCTTCCATCTCCTGACTGAACAGGCTGCCGGAATCGAACGCGTGCTCCCGCAGCATGCGCTGACACCAGCCGTGGATGGTGTGCACAGCGGCCAGGTCCATCAGTTGTGCGGCCTGGTCCAGCACCAGCGCACAGTGGGGGTGCTGTTCAGCGGGGAAATCCGCCATCAACGACGCCAGATAGGGGTCCGGCTCGGCCAGTCCCCGGAAGCAGGCGGCGCCCTCCACCAGGCGGGCGCGGATGCGGTCTTTCAGCTCTTCGGTGGCGGCTTTGGTAAAGGTCACCACCAGGATCTGCTCCGGCGTCAGTGGGTGCGGATGCGCAGCACTGCCACCGTGACCCAGCACCAGTCGCAGGTAGAGCGCGGCGATGGTGTAGGTTTTGCCGGTACCGGCACTGGCTTCAATCAGCCGGGTGCCGGTCAGGGGGAAGGTCAGGGCATCCAGTTTATGCGCCATGGGTCACCTCCTCCATCTCACGCAGCGGCTGGTACAACGCCTGAGCCAGCGCGGGGAATTCGGTGTCGCGCAGGTCGGCAAACGCCGGATACTGACGACGCAGGTAGGGGCTGCGGTCGCGGTCACCGGTAAGGGCAAAGCCGCCCTCGTAGGCCAGTTCGGCCTTATCCAGCGCGGCGCGGTCGTCCTCGTCACCGGATTTCTCCAGCTCGGCCAGGTAGGCCAGGGCCGCACGGGGGGCCACCGGCTGGGGCGCGGTCATGGCGTTCAGGTAGTGATCCATCAGGGCGCTCAACTGTTGCTGTGCCGCGTTACGCGGCAACGGCGGCAGGCAGAACGCGGTGTCCGCCCCCACCAAATAACTGGTCAGGCTCAATCCGGCGGCACAGCCCACCAGATGGCCCAGGTAGAGGTCGAGCCCGTGCATCGGGTTTTTCAGCTGACCACGCTGGCCGATGGACTGGGGCAGAACCCGCAGTCGGAAGTGGCTGCCACCGGTCTGGTACAGGTCGCTGAGCCAGTCCTCCAGCACCAGCGCACCATGCTTGTGGTAGCACTCCAGATCGTCCGCCAGCTGCCACTGTCCGGCCAGTTGCTGGGCACGCTCAAAGGCGGCCAGGGTGGGTTCGGCCAGGTGGTCGGTGGCCAGTTCGGCGAAGGCGCCAAAGGGCAGTTGTCCGCGGCCACCCAAACGGCCGATGCGCTGGGCCAGCAACTGGGCCCGCTGCGGCCCGGTTTGCTCCGGGTGCTGGCGCAGCACGGTCATCAGCTCATCGCGGATCTGGAAGCTGGTGAGGCCATCCAGGGCAAAGGGTTCAAGGTCTTCCGCCGCTTCGGTGTCATCACCAAACCAGATGCCGAGGCGCCGGGTCATCAGCAGCCGCACCGGGTCACGCAGCAGCGATGCGAGGTCGGTCAGGGTGATGGGGGCCTGAGGCTGCCAGACCGGCAAAGCCGGACTTTCGGTCTCAACGTGGCCCTGATGGGCGTCAAACCACTCCCGGGCGAAGGTGTGCAGGCTCCCTTCGGTGCCACTGAAATAGGCACGGCTGAAGGGCTGCAGCGGGTGCACGGTGGTGAGGTGCTCGACCAGATCTTCACCGTCTTCAAGGCAGTAGCCCGCCCGCAGGTGGTCCATCAACTGGCCCAGCAATACCGATGGGGTGCGCTCCGCGTTATCCCGCGCGTTGCGGCCCACGTAGCTGAAGTAGATCTGATCCCGGGCCGCCATCAGTGCTTCCAGGAACAGGTAGCGGTCATCCTCACGACGGGAGCGATCTCCGGGTCGGTACTGGTTGGCAATGGGCTGGCCACGGCCATCGGGCCAGCCTGCGGCCGCCAGCAGGTCAAAGTCCATGGCCGGACGGCTGCGCGGATAGTCTTCGTCGTTCAGGCCCAGCAGGCACACCTGCTTAAAGGGAATAGCCCGCATCGGCATCAGGGTGCCGAAGTTGATCTTGCCGGCCAGGAAGCGTTGGGACACGCCCTCTTCACCGAACGGCGACAGGCAGACTTCGCGCACCACGGTGATCGGCAGGGGATCGGTGCTGCCCCCCTGTTCACAGGCTTCCAGCCACTGCGCCAGCGCCTCATCGAGGCGGGCGAGAATCACCGTTTCCTCTTCGTCCTGGGGACGGAACAGTTCGGCACAGAGGCGGCGCAGATGTTGTGCCCAGGCGGCGGGGGTGTGGCTTTGTCCCAGCTGGGTCCAGAACCCCTCCAACTTATCCAGCAGACGGGCCAGGCCACCCACCAGCGCGGCATCCAGGCCGCCAATCTCTTCGAACGGCTCAATCCCGGCCCAGGCGTCGCCCTGCCCCACTGCGTAACCCAGCAGCATCCGCTTAAGGCCAAAGGCCCAGGTGTTCTGGTCGAGGTTATCGGGCAGGTCGAGGGTGGCGCGTTGAGCGGCATCCAGCCCCCAGCGCACCCCGGCGTCCTCCACCCAGCGTTGCAGCAGCGGCAGCTGGCTTTCGTCAATGCCAAAGCGGGCACGCAGGGCGGGCACCGCCAGCAGGTCCAGCAACTCGGACACGGTAAAGCGGGCCTGGGACAGGCTCAGCAGGCGCTCCAGTGCCAGCACCAGCACCTGCTGGCCGCGCTGGGGCCGGTCGGCAATGGTAAAGGGCAGATGGCGCGGGTCATCCCGCTCCACCTGACCAAAGACCGCTTCGATATGGGGCGCGTACTGGCTCACGTCCGGCATCATCACGATGACGTCGGTGGGGGTCAGGCTGGGGTCCTCGGCAAAGCGTTTGAGCAGGTGGTCCTGCAGGATCTCCACTTCGCGCTGGCGACTGTGGGCCAGGGTAAAGCGCACCGAGTCGTCGTCCGGGTCCACCCTCATCGGCGGCGCCGGGGTGGGCTCCAGCTCGAAGATGCCCGCCTGGATCCGGTGCAGCAGGCGACCATCGCTGTCGGACAGCGGGTCTTCAAACAGATCGATGCTGTTGAACTGGCCCTGGTACGCCTCCGGCTGGTCGTAGCCGTACAGCATGCCGATGTAGTCCCGGCCCTGCTTACCCCAGGCCGCCAGCAGAGGATTCACCTCCGCGTGCTGGGCGGCGGGGTCCAGCTCCGCCGCCAGTCCCGGCTTACGCTGGTGACGGGCGCGGCTGAGCTGGGCCCGAAGCAGGTCTTTCTGCTCAATGATGTCGCCCCAGAAGTGCTGACAGGGGTTCTGCACACACAGCAGGATCTGGCAGTGCTGGGCCAGCGCGGCCAGCGCTTCAATCATCTGGGAGGGCAGCGTAGAGATGCCAAACACCACGATGCGGCGGGGCAAACCCACCGGCGGCGGCCCCTGGCGCAATCGGTCCACCACCTGCTGGTGCAGCATGGCCCGGCTGGTATCACGCTCCGCGTCATTCATATCCGCCAGGATGGCCCGCCACAGTTCCGGCTGCCACAGCTGCTCCGACGGCAGCGGGTTGCGGAAACCGGTGGCGTTGATCAGCTCATCTTCGCCCCGGGCCCAGGCCGCGAGCCAGTCAGCCCGGTACACCTGGTACTGGTCAAACAGGTCGGCGAGTTGCTCCGCCAGCTGGTCACGCTTGCGCAGGTCCGGGTCGTCTTCAAGGAAACGCTGTAACGGCGCAAACGCGGGACGATCCAGCAGGCCCGGCAATAAGCGCAGCAGGCGCCAGCGCAGCAGTGGCTTATCGAACGGTGAGTCTTTGGGTACCGCGTCCGCGCCCAGCACCTGACGATAGAGTTGCCAGATAAACCGGGAGGGCAGCTGCATCTGTAGCGCGGCGGCGATGCCGATGCCGCTGTCAGCGGCCAGTGCCAGCTTCAGCCACTGGGCCATACCGTTGGACTGCACCAGAAACACCTCGTTTTCCAGTGGCGCCAGCGGGTGTGATTTGATCCACTCTACAACCAGGTCACGCAGGGTTTCCATGCGGTTGCCATGGATCATCATCAGGCCGTTGTTCAGCGGCTCGGACGGGGGCAAACAGGCGGACATCGAATCACTCGATCAAATCAGGGAAAGGGCCATGATACCCAGAGCAACCAAGATGACGCTACGGTAAAACCGTTCGTCGCCATGGGGTTGCGCAAATCGAGGACAATATGGGGTCAGCCTGAGTGCGCTTCGCTCAGGATGAGAAAAAGCCGGCCTCGTAATGAGGCCGGAAACAGAGGGTCATCATCCATGACCAAAGCACTGAGGTGAGGCAGGGAGCGCGCGCGACCTCTGAAGAGTGGGCCGTACCATAACGGCACCAGATGACAGAAAAATAACCGCACCGTGCTTTTGGGCTTTTCCCTTGTTCTGACGAGTGGGTTGGGGCAATGTGGTAGCGATGGTTCAACAAGGACATGACCATGCCCGCATTGATGATTGTCGACATGCAACAAGATTTCGTTTCTCCGGACGGCGCCGCTTGCGTGGCGCAGGCTCTGCCCAGCGTACCGGCCATTGCCGCCGCCCTGGCCCATGCCCGCCAACAGGGCTGGCCGGTGATACACGTCGTCCGTGAACACGACCCGGCCGGCCTCAACACCGAACCCTTCCGTAAAGGCCGCCCGGTTTGTGTTTCAGGCACCTGGGGGGCGGAGATCGTGCCGGAACTGACGCCGATTGAGGGGGAGTTGGTAGTGGTTAAAACCCGCTTTAGCGCGTTTTATCAAACCGCCATGGATGAGGTGCTGAACAGCCTGAACTGGCCTGAAATCATTCTGTGTGGCACCCAGTTGCCCAACTGCCTGCGGGCCACCGTCCACGATGCGGTTAATCGTGACCTGCCGCTGTCGGTGTTGGTGGAGGGCTGTTCCGCCCAGAATCAGGCTGTGGCGGATGCCAACCTTGAGGATATGGCCAATTTTGGCGTTAACCTGCTTTCACTGGCAGACTGTCTGGCGCTGAACGATCCTAACTGAACGACCCTCGCCCGAGAGAGATCATGGAAAAATGGGAACTGTGGTTGCTGATCGCCCTGGTGATTGGCGTGATCCTGAGCAACCTGATGGTGTTGAAGCATACCGCCAATATGAAGCTGCCGCCGTTTCTTGGCCGAAAGGGCAAGCTCAAGTCCGATGAGGACGACAGCAAGAAATCCGACAACGCGCCGTCCGATTATGACAAGGACGACTGGGGCAAACAGGACTGGAAAAAAGATGAGTGGGATAAGGACGACTGGAAGTAAGCCGTGCTGACACTCCCTTTGCCCCCTCAACCCTCGGGGGGAGCCTTGGCTCTCCCCGAATGAGTTTTTACCCCGGCCAAACCGAATTCAAACCTCGATAACAGTACAAACTGAACTCAAACCAGACCCAATCTCAACGTCAGCTGAACCCCTCTCCTGACCCGGTCAGCACCCTGCCCCCAGTACAGAAAACGTTCAGAGTCAAAGCTCTAGGATGAACTCGTCAAAACAGATAACGAGAGGAACTCCTGATGAAAAAGCTTACTGCTGCGGTAATGATGACCGGTCTTTTCAGCCTGCCTGCCATGGCCAATGACGTCGACTACTTTGTTGGTTTCGGTATGGGCTACCAGCAGGACACCATCAAAGGTGACGTTCGAAAGGACAGCGATGATCTCTACTACGAGGGCCGGGTTGGCGCCATCCTGTCTGACCACCACCGGGTGATGGGCACCTACAGCTACAAAGAGGACAGCTTCAACCGGGACGACACCCGCTACAAGCACGAGCAGCACCTGTTCCTGGCCTCTTACGATTACCTGATGCCGTTGACCAATGATGGCCGTCTCAACGCCTTTGCCGGTATCTCCATGGGGGGCGTAGGCAACAAACTTCAGGGTAAGAACAGCAACGATTTCACCTGGGGTGGCCAGGCGGGTCTGCAATACAACCTGACCAGCAACTGGAGTGCAGAGCTGCGTTATCAGTATCTGGACATGGATTACGACAAGATGGGCCTGACCGTGGAAGACAGCCAGCGGGTTGGCTTGGCGATCGACTACCGATTCTGAGCAGAGATCGACCAGACAACGAGCGGGCTGAATGGCCCGCTTTTTTGTGGCCGGAGAAATGTGAACCCTGACACAGCCTTTAGCACTGTAATATTACAGTTCGATGAATTGTGAGGGATTTATTTGGTGGCTCTAACAGCCCTTTGTTACAGTCGTATGGCAGATCACCAAAATGAGAAGCAAATTATCGATTAAACGCCAGTTTTTGGGAGGCCACCATGACCACAATGCACCGCGTAAAAATGATGACCAAAGTGACCAAAGCGTCTACCCGGTCCAATTTTGACCCCAACTGCGCACCGGAGCTTGATCCGATGCACGATACCCACTGTATGGTGGAGCAAGGCCGCACCCATCGACTGTGCAAACTGCTGAACGTCCGTTACGACAAACAGAGCCTGATCCACCCCAACAAGTAAAATCAGGCAACGCAGCAGAAAAAACGCCCCGCAATCGCGGGGCGTTCTCGTTTGGCGCTGAGTCCGTTATTGGCACTGCACCGTTGCCGTTTTGGGCGTCCAGATCAGCCCCAGGTAGGGGATCACCGCAACAGGCAAGCCATTGAGGAAGGTGGTTTCGGTCTTCACCGACGCCCAGCCATTGGCGCCACAGTTTTGCGCCAAGTCCACCGGTTTGCTGACCTCCACCAACGCCAACGCCACATTGTGGTGCCACTCATCGGTGCTCTTTGCCGCATTGCTGACCACCGGTTCCTGATAATCGAAATGGATGGTGTGGCAGCCGGTCAGCGCCAGGGTGGCGATCATCGCCAGAGTGATGCGCTTCATACGCCCTCCTTGTTGATCACCGTGTCCTGACACCAGACTTTCACGGAATGCGGGGCGTAGATCCCCAGGGTCAGGCCGCCAAACAGGCCATCGAGAAAGGTTTGCTGGCTCTGCATCTGTGCCGGCTGGCCTTCACAGACCTCACTGACATTGACCCGCTCTTCACCAGCCAGGCCCCAAAAAAAGAAGTGGCGTGAGTCCTCGTAGCTGGGGGTTTTGTTCACCACCACCGTCGGATCGGGCTTGATGGTGACCGTAGAGCAGCCGGTCAGGCCAATCAGCACCGCCCCCATAATCATGGTTTTCTTCATTGAAAATTCCCTTTTAAATCATGGCTTATCCAAATTAAGCCTTCACTAAATTATTCCAAGCCGCCGTCAACGACAATAAAAAAACGCCTCGATGGAGCGAGGCGTTGTGTGTATTGCGTCAGTAAGGTTTTCAGGTTCCGGTGGGACGCTGCGATGATCGCCGCTTCATCAGCACGGTATTGTCGTCAGCCAGCTGCTGCTCGAGCTGTCGGGTTACGAACTCCGGGCTGTTGGTGTGGCGGGCCAGCAGGCCATACACCACCGGGATCACCAAAAGGGTGAAGAAGGTGGCCAACAGGATGCCACTGAGCACCACCACACCGATGACGAAGCGGGTTTCTGCCCCGGCGCCGGATGCCAGTACCAGCGGTACCGCGCCGGCGGCGGTGGTGATGCCCGTCATCAGGATCGGGCGCAGACGGGCCGCTGCCGCATCGATGATCGCCTGCTCAAACGGCACGCCCCGGTCCCGCAGCTGGTTGGCAAACTCAACAATCAGGATGCCGTTTTTGGCCGCCAGGCCGATCAGCATGATGATGCCGATCTGCGAGTAGATATTGAGGCTCTGATCGGTGAAGTAGAGACCCAGCAAGGCACCAAAGGTGGCCAGCGGCACCGTCAGCATGATCACCAGTGGGTGGATATAGCTTTCAAACTGGGCCGCCAGCACCAGGAACACCACCACCAGCGCCAGGGCAAAGACGAACGCCACCGAGCCACCGGACTCCTGATGATCCTGAGACGCGCCTTTGTAGCTCACCACCACGTCGGCGGGCAGCAGTTCGGCCACCAGCCCATTGAGGTAGTTCAGCGCTTCCCCCAGGGTATAGCCGTCGGCCAGGTTGGCCTCCAGCGTGATGGCCCGAACCCGGTTGTAGCGGTTGAGGCGCGGCGCATCGGCGTACTCCTCAACGCTGACCAGGCTGGAGAGCGGGATCAGCTCACCGCTGCGGCTGGATCGGACATAGAGGCTGGCAAGGTCTGCCGCGGTATTCTGGCGGTCACGCTGCCCTTCGATGATCACGTCGTACTCTTCACCGCGCTGCTCAAAGGTGGTCACCAAGCGGGAACCCAACATCGACTCCAGCGTGCGGCCGATGGCGCGGATGGAGACGCCCAGGTCACCGGCACGCTCGCGGTCAATCACCACCCGCAGCTGGGGCTTGGTCTCTTTGTAGTCGTGATCCAACCCAACCAGGGCCGGGTTGTTGGCCGCCTCGGCCATCAACAGGTCACGCCACTGCGCCAGCTCTTCATAGCTGCCGCCACCAATCACGAACTGCACCGGCTTGCCAACGCCGCGCCCAAAGGCCTGACGCATCACCGGGAAAGCCCGCACCCCGGCCAGGTCCGACAGGCGGCCACGGATATCACCGATGATCTCAAAGGCGCTGCGCCGCTCGGCCCAGTCCTCCAGCACGATGATGGCCATGCCGCCGGAGAAGTCCTCGGTACGGCCGAAGCCGCGCGGAGCCCGAATCAGCAGACGCTTGATCTCACCCGCCTCCACCAGCGGCATCAGGCGGTGCTCGATCTCGTCCATATAGGGCTTCATAAACTCGTACGTGGCGCCCTGCGGACCATTGACGATCAGGAACATGGAGCCGCGATCCTCTTTCGGTGCAAACTCCGATGGCAGCTTGGAGAACAGCCAACCGCTGCCGCCCAGGGCACCGATCAGAATCACCACCACCAGAACCGGGCGCTGAATCCAGGCCTCAAGGGCCCGGCGATAGATCCCCTTGAGCCACTCCACGCCCGCATCAATCTTGCGAACCAGCCAGGGCTCATTCTCCACCGGCTTAAGCAACTTGGAGCCCATCATCGGGCTGAGGCTCAGCGCCACGACGGAGGAGAGGATCACCGCCGCACTCATGGCGATGGAGAACTCCCGGAACAGCTTGCCCAGATCCCCTTCGAGGAAACCGATCGGCAGGAACACCGCCACCAGTACGGCGGTGGTGGCGACGATGGCAAAGCCCACCTGGCGCGCGCCGAGGAAAGCGGCTTTAAGCGGCGGCTCGCCCTGTTCGATGCGACTGTGGATGTTCTCCAGCATCACGATGGCGTCATCCACCACCATGCCGATGGCCAGGATCATTGCCAGCAGGGTCAGCAGGTTGATGGAGAAGCCCAGCGCGTAAAGCACAATAAAGGTGCCAATCAGTGAGACCGGCACCGTCACCGCCGGGATCAGCATCGCCCGCACGCTGCCCAAGAACAGGTAGATCACCACCACCACCAGGGCCATGGCGATAAACAGAGTGCGGTATACCTCGTCGATGGAGGCCTGAATAAACACCGAGGAGTCGTAGGAGCGCTTGATCTCCATCCCCGCCGGCAGGCTCTTGTTCAGTTCATCCACCAGTTGGTGAACCTGCTCCGCCACCTCCAGGGTGTTGGCGGTGGACTGGCGGGTCACACCGAGGCCGATCATGTCCTGCAGGTTGCCCCGAAACGCGATGCGCTCCTCTTCGGTATCCAGCTCCACCTGGGCCACATCGGCAAGACGGATCAGGTAGCCATCGGGGCCGCTGCCAATCACCAGCTTGGCGAAGTCATCCGGGTGGATAAAGCTGCGCTGCACCCGCACCGAGAACAGGCGGCTTTGCGATTCGATGGAACCGGCGGGCAGTTCTACGTTATCGGCACGCAGGGCATCTTCAATGTCGGTGACGGTGAGGCCGCGGGACGCCAGTTTCTGGCGGTCGACCCAGACCCGCACGGCGTACACCTTGCCGCCGCCGACCCGTACGTTGGCCACCCCGTCGATGACGCTGAAGCGATCAACCAGGTAGCGGCGGGCGTAATCGGTCAGTTGCAGGGTGTCCATGCGGTCGGACACCAGGTTCAGCCACATGATCACTTCGGAGCTGCCGGACGCCTTCTGCACCTCCGGCGGATCCGCTTCTTCCGGCAGGTTGTCCAGCACCCGCGAGATGCGGTCGCGGACGTCGTTGGCGGCGGCATCAATGTCGCGGCCAACGTTGAACTCCAGGGTCACGGAGGAGCGGCCATCCCGGCTGGTGGAGGAGATGTTTCGGATCCCTTCCACACCGGCAACGCGGTCCTCAATCACCCGGGTGATCTTGGTTTCCACCACCGCAGCCGAGGCGCCACGATAGCTGGTGCTGATGTCCACCACCGGCGGGTCGATGTTGGGGTACTCCCGCAGCGGCAATTTGTCGAACGCCACCAGGCCAAAGGCGATCAGCAGCAGGCTGATCACCGAGGCCAGAACCGGGCGTTTTACCGATAGGTCGGTTAACACCATCAGCTGGCCTCCAGGTGGGTAAAGCGCTCGTCAGCACGAACCTCAACGGTCTGGCCCGGGCGAACCTTCTGAATGCCACGGGTGATTACCCGCTCACCATCCATCACGCCGTCGATGATCTCAACCTGGCCACGGCTGCGCAGGCCAAGCACCACTTTGCGCTGCTCCACCACGTTGTCGACATTGACCACGTAGATAAACTGCTCGCGCTGCAGCGGGATGATCGACTCCTCCGGCACCACCAGTCCCTGGCGTTCCTCGGCAATCAACTTGAGGGTCATCAGCATGCCAGGACGCAGCCTGAGGTCGCGATTGTCCACCTCAGCACGCACGACAACAGCGCGGGTTTGCGGATTGATGCGGCTGTCGACGCTGACCACGGTGCCCTTAAAGCGCTCGTCCGGGAACGCGGCAGCCAGCCCCTCAACAGGCTTGCCCGGGGTCAGTTGCGACAGGAAGCGTTCCGGTACGGTGAAATCGAGCTTCACCACCGCCAGATCATCCAGGGTGGCGATGGCGGTGCCCGGCGTCACCAGAGCACCCGGGCTGATCTGGCGGAAACCCAGCACGCCGGAGAACGGCGCCCGCACGTAGCGGGCATCCAGCTCGGCCTGATACTGAGCCAGCTGGGCCCGGGCGATGTCGATGTCGGTGACAATCTTATCCAGCTCGTTGCTGGCGATGGTTTTGCTGCGAACCAAACCCTCGATGCGGTTGAATTCGCGCTGATGCTCAGTGAGGTTGGCCTGGGCCGCACGCAGTTTGGCCTGCTGTTCGGCGTCGCGCAGCGTCACCAACAGCTGGGATTGCTCCACCAGTTGGCCATCCTCGAAGTGCACCTTCTGCACACTTTCCGTCACTTTGGCGGTGAGGATAACGGACTCGCGGGCACGGACGGTGCCCAGCGCTTCCACTTCCCAGCGCACCGGTTCACTAACGACGGTAGTGGCAATAACGGTAGGGGGATTATTGGGGCGGGATTGGGCCAGCTTGGCGCTCTTGCCCTCTTCCTTGTACCAGATGCCGGCAACCAGCACCGCGACCAGCACCACTCCTGCGGTGATTGTTGTTCTCATGATTCCCTTGCTCTGCATCACAGTGTGTGCTCCAAGTTTACCGGGACAACAAGTCAGAACAATACGATTTACAAGACCTTACAAAAAGAAAACATTGCGTTATCCCGGCTTGATTAGGCAAGTATACGTGGCACCGAGCAAAGCGGTTCAGCCTATGCAAAATGAAGTCTTCCGGGGCTGGAAATCATAGGCTTAGTCGTTTGTATTTATTAAAAATTCCTCAATGTATCGGAATGTTATCTACGCTTTGCTGTAGTGGTCACTGGGCGCCTCTTCAGGGAGCGAATCGAGATGAGAATCGGCATACTCTGCCACCCCAGCGTGGGAGGTTCTGGGTTGGTGGCGACGGAGCTTGCCCACGGACTGGCGCAGGCGGGCCACGACGTGCACGTTATCTCCAGTGCGCAGCCCTTCAAGTTGCGCCAACACCAACGGCACATCCACTTCCACCTGGTGGAAGGGATCCACTACCCCCTGTTTAAGGACCCACTCTATACCTTCGCCCTGACCGCCAAAATTGTCGAAGTGGTCGACCAATACCAGCTCGATGTGGTGCACGCCCACTACTCCATCCCCCACTCTCTGTGCGCCTACCTTGCCACCGAAATCACCCGCCGCCCCTTCCCCATCGTCACCACCATCCACGGTACTGACGTCACCGTGGTGGGGCAGGACCGGCCACTCTATCCGCTCAACCGTTTCAGCATCGACCGCAGCACCGTCGTCACCACGGTCTCGGCCTACCAGCGCGGCCATATCCAACGCCATTTCGGCCTCAAAACCGCCATCGAGGTGATTCACAACTTTATCGATTGCGACCACTTCCGGCCCGACCAGGCTGACCCGCTGCTGCGCCGCAGCCTGGCCCGGGACGACCAACCCATCGTCATGCACGCGTCCAACTTCCGGCCGGTCAAAAACACCGATACGGTGCTGCGCAGCTTCGCCCGCCTGAGCGAAAAGCTCGACGCCAAACTTGTTTTGCTGGGCAGCGGCCCGGAGATGGAGGCGGCACAGGGTCGTTGCCACCAGCTCGGCATCGCCGACCGGGTGGTGTTTGTCGGCCAGGTTCAGTATGTCGAACAGTACCTGCCACTGGCCGATTGCGTGTTGCAGCCCAGCTACCGGGAATCGTTCTGCATGGTGCTGCTGGAAGCGATGGCCTGTGGTGTGCCCACCGTCAGCAGCAATGTGGACGGCATCCCTGAAGTGGTGGCGGAAGGCGAAACCGGCTTTATGGCCGAGCCGGATGATGACAAAGCCCAGGCTGACGCCATGCTTCGCGTGCTGAGCGACCCCGCGCTGCAGCAACGTCTCGGCGCCGCCGGACGCCAGCGGGCCAAAACCCGCTTTGCGACCCGCCACACCATTGAGCAATACCTGGCCTGCTACCGGCGGGCCATCGCCACGCTCGCCGATAACGGAGCTTAACCCCCACCATGAGCCAGACCGCTACCGCCCAAGCTGAGGCACCGAAAAAGAAACCGATGAGCATGTCCACGCTGGTGTTGCTCTCGTTTGCTGCCGGCATCGCCGCGGGCCTGTTCTTCGGCGAGATGCTCGCCTGGATGTCCATCATCGGCGACGCCTTCGTCAAACTGCTGCAGATGACCATCATCCCCTACATCATGGTGTCGCTGATCTCCAGTTTGGGCCACCTTTCCTACCAGCAGGCCCGCAGCCTGGCGCTCAATGTGGGCAAGCTGATGCTGGTGATCTGGGTGTTTGGCCTGGGACTGATGTACCTGATCAAATTCACCTTCCCCAGTTGGCAGGCTGGCGACTTCTTCAGCCTGTCGGTGTTGCAGGACCCCGCCCCGGTTAACCTGCTGGACCTCTATATCCCCGCCAACCCGTTCTTCTCCATGTCGAACAGCTACATCCCCGCCATCGTGCTGTTCTGTGTGGCCACCGGCATTGCCCTGATCGGCATCGAGGACAAAAGCGCCCTGATCAAACCGATGCAGCTGTTGGGGGAAGCCTTTAACCGGGTCACGGGCTACATCGTCAAGCTGATGCCGCTGGGGATCTTCGCCATGACAGCCGCCACCGCAGGCACCATGGAGATTGAGGAGTTCCAGCGCCTGCAGGTCTACTTTGCCGCCCACGTGGTGATGACCGTGATCCTCACCTACTGGCTGCTGCCCGCGCTGGTGGCGGTGATGACCCCGTTCTCCTACCGCGACCTGACCCTGATCGCCCGGGACGCCCTGATCACCGCTTTTGCCGCCGGCAACATCTTTATCGTGCTGCCCCTGCTGATTGAGCACACCAAGGCGCTGTTCCACAAATACAACATCGGCAGTGACGATACCGACGACTACGCCAATGTGATCATCCCGGTGGTGTTCAGTTTCCCCAACCTGGGCAAGCTGCTGACCATCGTCTTTGTGCTGTTTGCCGCCTGGTTTGCCGGCGCGGAGCTGGATTTCGCCACCTACCTGCCGATGGCGATCAACGGCCTGATCAGTCTGTTTGGCAGCGTCTACCTGACGGTCCCCATGTTGCTGGACAGCCTGCAGCTGCCCTCTGACCTGTTCCAGCTCTATATGGTGTCCAGCCTGTTTACCAGTCGGTTTACCTCGCTGCTGGCCGCCATGAACCTGTTTATCCTGGCGGTCGGCGGCACCGCCATGCTGGCTGGCCACGCCAAACTCAATCCCCGCCGCCTGCTGCTCTACGCCGGTGCCACTCCGGTGGTGCTGGGTGGCATCTTGTTGGGCACGGCCCTGTTGCTGGAGAAGGTGGTTGATACCGACTACGTGATGGACGACGTGGTGGCCAATATGACCTCGGCCGAATCCCTGCCGGAGGATGTCCGCAACTTTGTGCCCCGGGTACTGCCGCCAACGTCGGCGCCCCGCGGTTTGGATGCCATTCGCGAAAGTGGGGTACTGAGGGTGGGCTACAACCCCCTGCAGGTGCCGTTCTCCTTCTACAATGCGGACAATCGGCTGGTGGGGCTGGACGTGGAGATGATGAACAAACTGGCGGGGGAGATTGGCGTTGACCTCGCTTTCATCCCCTACGCCTCCGATACGGTACTGGATGCCCTTAACCGGGGCCGCTTCGATGTGGTGATCTCCGGATTGCAGATGACCACCCGCCGGATCCAATATGTGGGCTTTACCAATCCGGTGCTGACCCTGCATTACGCCTTTGTGGTGAAAGACCACCGCGCCGACGAATTTGCCACCGATGAGATGGTCCGCCGTGCCGGCCCGCTGACCGTGGCCTCGGTTGGCGACTACAGCATCATCCCGCTCATCGAAAAACGGTTCTCCAACATCCGCTTTGAGCGCATCGAATCCGACCGCCAGTTCTTCGAAGATGACGGCGAGCGTTGGGATGCGCTGTTGATCAGCCTGGAAGCGGGCAAAGCCTGGACCATGCTCTACCCCGAGTACACCACCCTCTATAACCGAAAAGAGATTAAGTCGTTCCCGGTGGCCTACGTGGTGGCCAAGGAGAACATCGAACTGCGGCTGTTCCTCAACTCCTGGCTCGAGCTGCAACAGTCGTCAGGCTATGTGGATTCGCTATACAACTACTGGATTCTGGGCCAGAACGCGCAACCGAAAAAGCCACGCTGGTCGGTAATCAAAGATGTACTGGGGTGGGTCAAGGAGAAGCCCTGACGGCCCCTTCCCCACTGCAACTTCGCCACAAAAAAACGCCCCGAAGGGCGTTTTTTTGGGCGTTAAGCTGTACCCTCAGTACTTCACCGTATCCACCCAATCCAGGGTCATCAGGTACTGGCGGGCGTCCTCGCTGAGCGGGTTGTCGCTCAGGTCGAGGTAACGCAGTTCGGTGTTGTAGTCGAAGCGTTGCATGGTGAACTGGTTACCCGGCGCCTCGAACACCGACAGTTCGGTGTTGTAAGTCAGGTCCAGGCCAGTGAGGCCGGTGCCGGTGGCATAGAACAGCTGCAGTCCGGTGAGCGCGGACAGGTCCAGGCTGCTCAGCAGCGGGCTGTCGCGCAGCGCCATCTCGTTCAGATAAACCTGGTCGCCAAAGCGAACCTGGGACAACGCCTCGTTACCATCGAGCTGAAGCAGATCCAGCAGCGGCACAGGCCGCAGGTCCAGAGTGGTCAGCGGCAAACGCTTGAGCACCAGCTCATCCAACTCCGGCACCAGGCTCAGGTCGAGCTGGGTCAACGGAAGCTGGTCCAGCAGCAACCCACTCAGCCCCGGTACCGCCGCCAGGTCAACATCACCCAGTTTCGGACTGCCGAGCAACAGGTAGCGCAGGCTGCTGGCACTGGTCAGGTCCACCTCGCTCAGTACCGGGCTCTCCAGCTGCGCATAGATCAGGGAGTTGGCCAGCTGCACCTGAGTCAGCTGTTCGCTGGTGATGTTGAGCTGAACCAGGTTGGGAAACTGCTCAATGCCATCCAGAGTCGCCACATCTGGTTCGTCGCAGGCGATCACCTCAACCTGATTGATCCGGGTCCAGCCATAGGCCTTTCGAATGGTGTCGAAACAGGTCTGCAGCGCCGGTGAAGCCAACTCAATGGCGTCCAATTCGTTGTTGTCATCGCTGTCGCTGCTGCAACCTGCCAGCGCCAACATGCTGATACCCAATAGCCATCCTGGCTTCATAGCACTTCCTTATACTCCGCTAAAAGTCGCCCTCACACTGCCAGAAAGACGCTTAATGAACAAGCAGATAGCGACATATAAAACGAACCTGAATCAGGCAGCAGCACCGTCCATCGGCAGCTGGCGACGGGCCCGGAACAGCCCCAGCAACGGCACCATGGCAAACAGGATAAGCCCCGCCGCCACCGGGCCGTTGTGGATCACGCCGTAGCGCGCCGCCAGGATGCTGCCGAACAGGGCACCACTGCCGATGCCCACATTAAACAGGCCGGAATAGATGGCCATCGCCACATCGGTGGCGTCCGGCGCCAGCTTCAGCCCCTTAGCTTGCAGGGACAGGCCCATCAGCATCATCGCCGCACCCCAGACCACACACAGCCCGGCCAGCAGCCAGAGCTGACCGCCCGCCAGCGGCAGCAGACCCATGCACAGCCCCACCACCGCGACGGCCAACGCCAGCAACGGGCGGGCATAACGGGCCTGATAGCGGCCGAACAGGACGCTGCCGGCCAGGCCGGAGCCGCCAAACACCAGCAGCATCAGGGTGGTGACGCCAGGGGCGTAGCCAAAGTGCTGTTGCAACAGCGGCTCCAGGTAGGTGTAAACGGCGTAGTGGGCGGTGACCAGCACGGTGGTCAGGCCGTACAGCCACATCAGTGCACGGTTACGCAGCAGACCGGGCAAGCTGCGCCAGCTGCCACCGCGCTCCGCCGGCAGACGTGGCAAACCCCGCCAGAGGCCCAGCATCAACAACAGGGTGACGCCGCCGATCAGGGCAAAGGTGATGCGCCAGCCCAGCAACTGGCCCACAATCCGCCCCAACGGGATGCCCAGCACCAGTGCCAGTACCGTACCGGTGGCCAACAGGCCCAGCGCCTTGGCGCCCTGCCCCTGCGGGGCCAGCCGCACCACCATGGCCGGGGTGATGGCCCAGAACAGCGCATGGGACAGCGCGATGCCGATGCGACCGGAAAGCAAAATGGGGTAACTCGGTGCCCAGGCCGTCACCACATGACTGACGACAAACAGGCCCATCAGGCCCAACAACAGGTCGCGCCGCTCAAAACGGGCAAACAGCAGCACCGCCGGCAGTGAGGCCAACGCCACCACCGCAGCATAGACCGTCAGCATTGGGCCGATGGCCACCGCGGTCATATTGAAGCTCTCACCCAGCGCCGCAAGCAGGCCCACCGGGACAAACTCAGAGGTATTAAACACAAAGGCGCTGAGGGCCAGCAGGATCACCGGCCCCCACGCTGTCAGGCGCTGCAGCATGGAACAACTCACAAGGGGAAAAAGGGCGGCAAGTCTACGCCCAAACGGGCCACTTGGCGAGGGGGCAGATGAACAAAAACTGGCCGCGATCACAGCGGCCAGTTTGTCGGGTTTTTACTCAGCGTTCAGGGCCGTTCAGAGCCGTTGCCCTTCCGCTTCCAGCGCTGTCTCCAGTTCGTGGGTGCGATGCTCAGGAGAGTGGGTACGCTTGGCCATCAGGCGGTACATCATCGGCACCAGATACAGAGTGATGACGGTGGCCAGCGCCATACCGAAGAAGATCACTACGCCGATGGCGTAACGGCTCTCCGCACCCGCTCCGGTGGCCAGCAACAGCGGCACGGCACCAAACAGGGTGGTGAAGGCGGTCATCAGGATGGGGCGCAGACGGGCACTGGCCCCCTGCACCACCGCTTGTTCGAAGGCGACGCCCTTGTCCCGCAGCTGGTTGGCGAACTCCACAATCAGGATGCCGTTTTTGGTCACCATCCCGATCAGCATGATCATCCCCACCTGGCTGTACAGGTTCAGGCTCTCGCCGGTCAGCAGCAGCCCCAACAGGGCGCCCACGATACCCATCGGCACCGTCAGCATGATCACCATCGGGTTGATAAAGCTCTCAAACTGCGCCGCCAGCACCAGATAGGCCACCATCAGGGCCAGGGCGAACACCAGGAAGGTGTCAGCCTGGTTCTCCTTGTAGTCCTTGGACTCCCCTTTGTAGTCGATGGTGATGTCCGCTGGCAGCATCTCCTTGGCCGTTTGCTCCAGCAGGTTCAGCGCTTCACCCAGGGTGTGGCCTTCACCGACATAGCCCTGAATGGTCACCGACTTGGTGCGCTGGTATCGCTTCAGGCGACTGGCGGAGCCAATCTCCTCGAACTGCACCAGGCTGGCCATGGTGATCCGCTCACCCGACGGGGTGGTCATGTAGATGCCGGACAGTTTGGAGGCGTCATCGAAGCGGTCGATATTACCGCGCAGGTAAACGTCATACTCTTCACCCCGGTCCACAAAGGTGGTGCGGCTGATGCCGCCCAATACCGCTTCCAGAGTGCGGGCGATGTCCCGCGGACTGATGCCGACGCGCGCGGCGGCTTCCAGGTCAACCCGGGCCAAGAGCTCCGGCGTGGTCTGGGAGAAGTCGGAGTCCAGATCCCGCACTTCCGGGCGTGCGGCGGTGGCGTCAATGATGGCGTGGGCCCAACGGTCCAGTTCATCGTAGTCGGCCCCACCCAGCACAAACTGCACCGGCTCGGAGCTGCCGCCACCAAAGCCCGGCCCCATCGGGAACACCCGCACATCGGGGATGCCGCTGAGATCTTTGCGCAACTGCGCCAGGATTTCGCTGCTGTGCTGCTCCCGCACCGCCCAGTCCTTCAGCAGCAGCACAAAGAAGCCGGTCTGATCGCCGCGGTTACCAAAGGCCGGGGTGGACAGGTTCATCGCCTGCAGCGGGCCATCTTCCTCCATCAGGGGCAGCAGACGGGCCTCCACAGCCTCCATGTTTTTCACCATGCGGTCGAACGCGGTGCCCTCAGCGCCCTTCACAAACACGAACAGCACGCCCCGGTCTTCAGTGGGGACGAACTCGGTGTTGATGCGGGGGAACAGCAATGCCACGGCCACCAGCGCCAGCACAATGATGGACGGGCCGGCCCACTTGTAACTCAGCGAGCGCTCGAGGCTGCGGCGGTAGCCGTTCTCCAGCGCGGCAAACTGACGATTCACCCAGGCGTTAAAACGGTTGGGCTTCACATTGGCCTTCAGCAGGCTGGCCCCCATCACCGGGGTGAGCGTCAGGGCGATCAGCGAGGAGAAGATCACCGCCACCGCCAGGGTCACCGAAAACTCGGTAAAGAATTTGCCCACCATGCCACCGGCAAAGGCGATGGGCAGGAAGATCATCACCAGCACAGCGGTGGTGGCGATAACCGCAAAGCCCACTTCACGGGTGCCGTTGTAGGCCGCCACCAAAGGCGAACTGCCCCGCTCCAGGTGCTTAAAGATGTTCTCCACCACCACGATGGCATCATCCACCACCAAACCGATGGCCAGGATCAGGGCCATCAGGGTGAGGATGTTGAGGGAGAAGCCGGCAAACTGGGCCACCATAAAGGCAGCAATCAGCGAGACCGGTACCGTCACCGCCGGGATCAGGGTGGCCCGGGCCTGCCCCAGGAAGAGGTAAAGCACGGCCACCACCAGCGCGGCGGTAACAAACAGGGTCTGGTACACCTCATTGATGGAGCGTTCGATAAAGATGGTGGCGTCATAGGCCACCTCCAACTCCATCCCTTGTGGCAGTTGCGGCTGGATCTGGTCGATCAATGCCCGTACGCCTTTGGCCACGTTAATGGGGTTAGCATCGGACTGAGCGGCAATGGCAAAGCCAAGGGCGTTGAGGCCATTGCTCTTAAAGATGCTGTTTTCGGTTTTGGCGCCGTCGTAGATGCGGGCGATGTCCGACAGGTAGATCGGACTGCCGTCGTCGTCGTAGCGCACCACCACGCGGCTGAAGTCCTCGACATTCTTCAGCACCCGTTCCAGCCGTACCGACATCACCTGATCACGGTTACGCAGCTGCCCCGCCGGCAGCTCGAGATTCTGGTTGTTCAGTGCCGTCTCCACCGCGCTGACCGAGATGCCCCGACCGGCCATGGCACTGGGGTCCAGTTCCAGGTACACCACCCGCTCCAGATCACCATACAGGCTGACCTGACTGACACCACTCACCAGCGACAGACGGTCCACCAGCACACGCTCGGCGAAGTCCGTCAGTTCAATCCGGTCCATCTCGGCACTGCGCAGGGACAAACGCAACACCGCATCGCCACTGACGTTGGACTTGAGCACCATCGGGTCATCGGCATCATCCGGCAGGCTTCGCTGGGCGCGGGCGACCGCATCGCGAACGTCGGACAGGCCTTCCATGATGTCCCAGTCGAGATCAAAGTTAACGGTGATCTGGGAGGAGCCGTTTCGGCTGGTGGACTCGATGGTATCGATGCCGGAGATCCCGGACAGCTGGTCTTCGATGGGCTTGGTGATCTGGTCTTCCATCACCGCCGCCGAGGCCCCTTCATAGTTGACCGTCACCGACACCACCGGGACGTCGACGTCCGGCAGCTCACGCACCGAGAGTTGAGAAAACGCCACCAGGCCAAACAGGGTCAACAGCAGTGACAGCACGATGGCCATCACCGGACGCTTGATGGAGATGTCAGACAACAGCATCAGCGAGCCACCTCTTGCGTGTTACCCCGCTCGGGCGCCGCCGCCACTTCGTGGACGGTGCTGCCATCCTTGATGCTGACCAGCCCCTTCACCACGATGCGAGCGCCCACTTCCAGGCCAGACTCGACCGCGACGGTATTGCCCTGGCGCACACCCGGCTCAATCAGGGTGCGATGGGCCACGTTGTTGTCATCCACGATGTAGACAAAACGGTCAGAGCCGGAGTACTCCATCGCCTGCACCGGGATCACCGGACGCACTTCGGTCGGCAGGGCAAAATCGATGCGGCTGAGCATGCCCGGTTTGAGGTAGCCGTCGCGGTTGTCGAAGGCAAAACGGGCCGCCACGGTCATGTCGTTGGCGTTCACCCGGCTGTCCAGCGCCACCAGGGTGCCGTCAAAACCCAGCTCCGGATAGGCGTCGATGCGGGCACTCACCTGCTGGCCGGGCTGCAGGGCCGCGAGGTAACGCTGGGGTACCGCCAGATCCAGGCGCAGGCGATTCAGCTCATCCAGGGTCATCAGGGCCTCACCACTGACCACCTGGGCACCGGGGGCATGGCTGACCAGACCAACCACGCCATCGAACGGGGCACGCAGCGTCCGCTTGGCCAACTCCGCCTCAGCACTGGCCAGGCGGGCGTCTGCCATCGCCACTTCCGCTTCCTGAGCCGCCAGCTCGGATGCCGAGATGGCGCCCTTATCCGCCAGGCGGCGACGTTCCGCCAGCAAACGTTTTGCCTCCGCCAGGTAAGCCCGGGCCTCATCACGCTGGGCGGTCTGCTGCAGGTCATCAAGACGGGCCAGTACCTGGCCCTGTTTGACCTTGTCACCACTGTCCACCATCAGGGCCACCAGTCGACCGGAGACTTCCGGGGCGATGGTCACCGCCTGCCAGGCTTCCAGGTTGGCCACCAGCGCCAGGTGCTGTGGCAGCTCCAAAGCTGCCACCGTGCCGGTCTCCACCTCAACCGGGCGAGCGCCGGGCTTTTTACCGGCATCAGCGCCAGCCGAGGCCAGGTTCAGGTAGGCGGCACCAGCGGCCGCAAGCACAACAACAGGGACGAGGAACTTCTTAATCATCGGGGCGGATCTCCAATTCAGTGGCGGCATGGTACCCCAAGCCCTCGTCAATGAATGTAAAGAAGTGCCAGCCAGCCATTTCCAAATACAACTACGATCATTTGCCGCACCAAGGCGCAACATTTGCGCTACCCAGGGCGCTGTTCAGCCACAAAAAAAGCAGCCCTGAGGCTGCTTTTTGGCTGGACCGGTTGTGCGGATTTACTGCAGGTCGCGACTCTCTTTCTGCAGCAGTTCCGCGAAGCGGTTATACATCTGGGTCACCGTTTCGGTCGGCAGCGGATTGGCTTCGTTGTCCATCAGGGTAATGGCGGTGCGCTCGCCCATCGGCTCGAGACGGATCTGATACGGACCCTCCTCCAGCGGCAGCTCATCGTTGTCACCCCAGAGCGACGCCCAGAAACCACCGTCCGGCTCGTAATCGACAAAGTAGGTGGCCAGTTGCTGGTCCAGGTCACGCACCTGGAAGCCGAGCAGCGGCAACACTTTGTCCATACGACGCCACACCTGGTCGAAGCTGGCTTCCGCCACAAAGGCGGTGTTTTCGTCGCTGTCGAAGCCCAGCTCAGTCTTGATGCCGCGGCCGTTCAGCAGTTCCTGAGTGGCCTGGCGCTGCTGGCGCTCGAAGTTCATGTAGGCGATGGCGTTGTTGAGCATGTCGATGGCGTAGCGACGACGGTCGGCATCGGTCAGCACAATGCTGTCATCGACACCATCCAGCCCCTCTTCGTGATCCACCAACTCGATGGTGATGGAGCCACTGCGACCATGATCCTTCACCACGGTATCGAACTCGTAACGTTGACGGATCTGGTACACCTTGTCGCGGAACCAGGACTTGCCAATCACCTCTTCGTTCTCAATCCAGTCGGTGACGATCACGCCACTGTCATCACGAGCCACGTTGATGGACTTGTCATCGAGGAACTTCAGCAGGGTGTCGTGGATCTCCTGGGCCAAGTCGATATCGTCCTGATTGCTTTCCACCAACACCGTGATGCTGTCGACGCCATCCTGAATACGGGTGCCCGGTGCCAGCGGCAGTACCTGCAGCGGTGGACGCACATCCAGGCGCGGCCCCACCACGTCGCGTTCAGCGTTGTCACCCAGTTTGGGGATATCAAATTCGCGGCTCAGGCGCGGCGCGTCCAATCCCGCTGGCACCACCAGCGGCGTCGGGGCGGGCTGCTCCAGATAGTCAAAGCCACCACTGGCCTGACGGCGTTCCAGTGGCGTACTGCACCCCACCAGGATAAGCACCGGCGCCAAAGCGGCGATGGCTAAGCGATTGTGTTTCATTCCTTTCCCTCAAACAGGCTCGGAGGCGGCCAGCGCCTCGCGCACTTTTTCTTTTCCTTGCTCGCTCAGCTCGGTCAGGGGCAAACGCATCACGGTACGTTCTGTTACCCCAATGGCTTCCATTGCCCACTTCACCGGAATCGGGTTGGCCTCAATAAAGAGGGCGCCATAGAGCGGATACAGCTGGGCATCCAGGGCCCGTGCCTTAACGATATCGCCACTGAGTGCAGCATCGCACAAGGCTTTAAACTCGGCCGGACGTACGTTGTTGGTGACCGAGATAACGCCATCACCACCGGCCAGCATAAAGGCCATGGCGGTCGGATCATCGCCGGTCAGCAGCAGGAAGTCGTCACCACACAACTGACGCAACGGGGTCACCCGCGACAGATCGCCGGTGGCTTCCTTAATGCCTACGATGTTTTTTACCCGGCTTAGTTCCGCAACAGCCTCCGGTTTGAGGTCGCAGCAGGTTCGGCCCGGCACGTTGTACAGAATGATGGGCTTGTCAGTGGCCGCGGCAATGGCAGAGAAGTGTGCCACCAGACCCGCCTGGGTCGGCTTGTTGTAGTACGGGGTCACGCTCAGCATGCCGTCCGCGCCCACCTCGTCGCAGGCTTTGGTCAGGGCGATGGCCTCAGCGGTGCTGTTGGCACCGGCACCGGCGATCACCGGCACCCGGCCTGCGGCCTGTTCCACTACGGCTTTAACCACGGCGACGTGCTCAGACACGTTAAGCGTCGCAGACTCGCCGGTGGTACCCACGGCCACAATGGCGTCGGTACCGTTATCGATGTGAAAGTTCACAAGTGTGCTCAAAGCGGAAAAATCCACCGAGCCGTCCTGGTTCATCGGCGTCACCAGAGCGACGATACTGCCTCGAAACATCCCGTCTATTCCCTACGTTACAGAGCAAGCTATGGTACTGTTGCACCTGGTTGAAGACAAGGGAGCGACCGGCGAAACCCTTTGTGCTAGCATGGCCGCGTTTACGTGGAACCCGGGGCACTTCACTTTTCCGCCATTGCGGTCGCCCCGACCAAGATAGGACCGAACATGACCCAGTATCTGGCCGTTACCGCCATGGGCACCGACCGTCCCGGCATCGTCAATAAGCTGGCTACCCTCACTGCCAGTTGTGACTGCGACATCATCGACAGCCGCGTTGCCATCTTTGGCAACGAGTTTTCCCTGATTATGCTGGTGGGCGGCAGCTACAGTGCCATTGCCCGATTGGAAAACGAACTGCCGATGCACGCCGCGCAGTGGGAACTGCTGACCATCTGCAAGCGCACCTCCGAGCACACCGCCGTCGACTTTACCTCGCGCCTGGTGGTGGAGTTTGAGGGTCAGGACCGCCGCGGCACCATGAAGCAGATCACCCAGTTCCTTGCCGACCGCGAACTGGATCTGGCGGGCTTCAGCTCCAACGCCCGCCAAAGCGAGGACGGTTCTGGCCTGCAGCAGGTGGAAGTGCGCATCAATGCCACCGCCCGAGTGGACCTGGATGCGCTGGAAGCCAATCTGAGTGATTTGGCTGAAGAGCTGAACCTGACCTGCCGGTTCCGCCGTATGGAAGGCGCCCAAACCGACTGACTGACCCAATAAGGAGAGCCCATGCAACCATTGCAAGCGGGTGACAAAGCCCCCCAGTTCACCCTGAAGGACCAAAACAATAACGACGTCTCTCTGGCCGATTTCGCCGGCAAGAAAGTGCTGGTCTATTTCTACCCCAAGGCGATGACCCCGGGATGCACCGTGCAGGCCCAAAACCTGCGCGACGTAAAAGCCCAGCTGGATGACCACAATGTTGTGGTACTGGGCATCAGCCCGGACCCGGTAAAGCGCCTGGCCAAGTTTGCCGAGCGTGATGAGCTCAACTTCACCCTGTTGTCCGACGAAGACCATGCCGTCGCCGACGCTTTTGGCGTATGGGGCTTGAAGAAGTTTATGGGCCGCGAATACGACGGCATCCACCGCCTCAGCTTCCTGATTGGCCCGGATGGCACCGTTGAGCAGTTCATCAACAAGTTCAAAACCAAGGACCACCACCAGGTGGTGCTGGACCTGCTTGGTTGATTGTCGCGTGCGGCGCCTGATCGCGACGCTGCTACTGGGCTGGACCCTATGTCTGTCCCTGATTGCCAGCCACGCATTGGCGGAGGCGCTGCATCACCATGATGGCAGCGCCTTATGCGCCCAGGGCCAGCTGATTGACCACTGGCTGCATGTACTGCCCGGCGCGGTGCCCACGCCCCTGGCCAACGCCAGCCCCGTGCTGACGCTGGCCGCCACCAGCCCTCTTTGCCCCACGCCTCCGCCGGTCCTCACCGGCAACCGCGACCCCCCTGCACTCCCGTTCGCTTTGCTCCGTTAACCCTTTTTCGCAAACCGACCCGGGAGAACCCGCAATGAAAACCCTGACCCTGACTGCCGTCGCCATCACCGCGACGCTGAGCCTGTCCGCCTGCCACCCCCATGACGATCACGACCACGGCCATGACCACGCAGCCACAGACCAGTCCGCCGTCGATAGCCACGCCCACGACAGCCATCTGAAGGGCGCCATGGACCATGACCATGACCATGACCATGACCATCAGCACCACGGTGCGGGACACGGCGCCCACGTGCATGGTGAAGGAGAACTGACCCTGATCCAGGAAGGCAACGAGGTGATGGTGGAGCTGTCGCTGCCGACCGACAGCCTGTGGGGCTTTGAACGAGCACCGCAAAACGACGACGAGCGGGCTCTGGTCCAGCAGGTTCTGGGCCAACTGACCGCTGGCCACCGCTTTTTTGTTCTCTCCAGCGGCGCCGACTGCGAGCCGAGCCGGGTCGAAATCACCCCACCGGCAGGATTGGACAATCCCGATGCCAGCGGCCATATGGAGCTGGAAGCGCAATGGTTCTGGACCTGCCAAGGCCCCATCAAGGCGCTCGAGGTCCCCCTGTTTAAGCACTACCCCGATATCCACCGTCTCACGCTGCAGCGCCTGACCGAACAGGGCAGTGGCGGCGCCGAGCTGACTCCCAACTCTCCCTCTGTCCAGTGGTAACCCATGCACCAACTTGAAATCCACAACCTGCATTATCGCTGGCCCGGGTCCGGTCGCCAGTTGCGGTTACCCAAACTGACTCTGGAGGCGGGCGAGCGCGCCATGCTTAAGGGAGTGTCAGGCAGCGGCAAGTCCACTCTGCTCAACCTGATCGCCGGGGTACTGAGGCCGGACGACGGTACCCTGCAATTGACCGGCGTCGAACTGACCCAGCTAAGCGCCGGCAAGCGCGACCGACTTCGGGCCGAATCCATGGGCATCGTATTCCAGCAGTTCAACCTGCTGCCCTACCTCAGCGTCCACGACAATATCGTGCTGCCGCTGAAGTTTGCACCGCAACGCCGACAGCGGGTATCTGACCCGGAAGCTGAGGTGAGTCGGCTGATGGACGCCATGGAGTTGCCACAATCCGTGCTCAGCCGCCCGGTAACCGAGCTGTCCGTCGGACAGCAGCAGCGTGTGGCGGTCGCCCGCGCCTTGATCGGGTCGCCGGCGTTGATTCTGGCCGACGAGCCAACCTCAGCACTGGACCCGGATAGCCGTGACCGCTTTATGGCGTTGCTGACCGCTCAGTGTCAGGCGGCGGGTTCCAGCCTGTTGCTGGTCAGCCATGACCCGGCCCTGGCCGAATGTGTGGATACCCAATACCAGCTGCAGGTGGATGAACAGGGCACGGAGGTCACGCGATGCTAAAACTGATGCTGCAAAGTCTGCGCAACCGCCTGACCAGCGTCCTGCTGACACTGACCGTGATCGCCGTGGCAGTGGCGCTGTTTATCGGGGTCGAGCTGGTCCGCAGCCAAGCCAAACAGAGCTTTGCCAACACCATCTCAGGCACCGATCTGGTGGTGGGCGCCCGCAGCGGCAATATCAACCTGCTGCTCTATTCGGTATTCCGGCTGGGCAACGCCACCAACAACATCGGCTGGGACACCTACGAGCGCCTGTCCAATACCCGGGGTATCGCCTGGACCATCCCGCTGTCGCTGGGTGACTCCCATCGCGGCTATCGGGTTCTCGGCACCAACCAGGCCTACTTTGACCACTACCGTTTTGGCAAGAAGCAGGCCCTGACTCTGGCCCAAGGCGAACGCTTCGACCACCTGTTCGAGGTGGTGCTGGGCGCCGAAGTGGCGCAGAAACTGGGTTACCAGCTGGGCGACAAGTTGGCGTTGGCCCACGGTGCTGGCGGCTCCACCAGCTTCTCGCTGCATGACGATATGCCCTTTACCGTGGTCGGCATTCTAGCCCCCACGGGCACGCCGGTTGACCGCACCCTGCACGTCTCGCTGGAAGCCATTGAGGCGATCCATGTGGGCTGGCAGGGGGGTGTCCGCACCCACGGCGTTAAGGTGGACCAGGTCAAGCAGATGGATCTTACCCCAAACACCATCACCGCTTTTCTGGTGGGGCTGGAGAGCAAGTTCCAGTTGCTGGGTGTGCAGCGGGCGATCAACACCTACCGGGGTGAACCACTTTCTGCAGTGCTGCCGGGAATGGCCCTGGCAGAGCTTTGGACCCTGCTAAGCCAGGCTGAGAAGGCCCTCGCCATTGTCGCAGCTTTCGTCGTGGCTGTGGGGTTAACCGGCATGTTGACCACCCTGTTGGCCAGCCTGAATGAACGTCGGAGGGAGATGGCGATTCTACGGGCCATGGGCGCCGGCCCACGCCATATCTTCCTGCTACTGTGGGCCGAGGCGGCCCTACTGGCTTTGGTCGGTACCCTGCTGGGCTACCTGCTGGCGCAGGCCGTCATCTTAGCACTTGCACCACTGGCCCTGGCCCATTACGGTTTGGTGCTGAGTCTGGATCTGCCCTCCGGCACCATTCTATGGATGATGCTGGGCGTGCAGCTGGCCGGTTCGGCAGCGGGATTGATTCCGGCCTGGCGCGCCTATCGCCACACCCTGGCCGACGGGCTGACACAACGATTGTGAGGACCACATGAAGAACATCGTTATCCTGGCCTTGAGCCTACTGTTTTCCACCCAGGTTATGGCAGACGTTCGGGTATTGGAGTGGGATGATCTGCGCCCGGAGAGTGAGCGCAACCAACCGCTGATGCCCGCCAACCCCCATGCTGGTATGCCGTTTGGCCCAGAGGAAGAGCTGATGGGCGGTGGCGATCCCTGGGTACAGTCCACCGGCCCGGTGGTACCGGAGCTGAACGGCGAAACCATACGTCTGCCCGGCTTTATCGTGCCGCTAGAGGGCGATGAAACCAAGGTTACCGAGTTTCTTCTGGTGCCCTATTTTGGCGCCTGCGTTCATGTCCCCCCGCCGCCGACAAACCAGTTGGTCTACGTGAAGTATAAAGAGGGGATCCCCCTCGACATCATCTGGGACGCCATTTGGGTTACCGGCAAACTGAATACCAACAGTTTCTCGGTGGAGGAGTTCTCTGCCGGATATACGCTGGAAGCCACACTCGCTACGCCTTACGATGAAGGATAAAGCGAAGACACAATGCCGAGACTAAGGACATATCCGCAACAAGACGATCCTGGTGAATTGCGATGGTTTGCACTCTAGCTAAGCCCAAAGAATCAAGGCGACAAGTTGGCGCTGGCCCAGTATGGTTTGGTGCTGAGTCTGGATCTGCCCTTCGGTACCATCCTGTGGATGATGCTGGCAGTTCAATTGGCCCGCTCAGCCGCGGGATTCATTCTGGCATGGCGCGCCTATCACCACATCCTGGCCGACGGGCTGACGCATCGGCTGTAAAACAAAAGCGACCACCATCAAAATTTGTAGCCGAATCAGGCTTTTGTTCACCGCCTCGACGGCTCTAAAAGGGTAATTCGATAACGGCGGTCAGCACGACAGGCTGTGTCATCAAAGATAAACGATTCACGAAAAAGGCCCTCCGATAAGCGGGGCTTTTTGTTGTCATCCCTAAACCACCGCCTATGGCGGTGGTGAACAGAACTGGTAGTCCTCCCATTTTTAACCGCAGTTAAAAGTAGAGATTAGGCTGCCATCAATGGTGGCCTGCCGTTGTTGGCCTTGTGGGGCCGCTCATGATTATAAAACCAGAGCCATCGGGTGGCATGTTCTTGTACCTCTTCGATGGATTCAAACAGGTGCTTGCTAACCCAACTGTAACGAATGGTCTGGTTGTGGCGTTCGATGTAAGCGTTCTGCTGTGGATTGCCAGGTTGGATATATTCAATCCGGATCCCTTTTGATTTGGCCCAGTTGGTAAATTCAGCACTGATGAACTCAGGACCATTGTCGCAGCGTAAGATTAACGGTTTAGGGCGATACTCAAATAGCTGTTCCAGTGCTCTGATCACCCGAAGCGACGGCAATGACAAGCCCGCCTCAATCGCCAGTCCTTCGCGTTTGTAATCGTCGTTCACGTTAAATAGGCGGTAATTACGGCCGGTCGCTACAAGCAGCTTATCAGTCCGAAGCTGAGCCTTCGTGATTATGATGCTCAGGTCGGTGAGGCGTTGGCTGGTGTGAAGGCGATGAACAAAGTCATAGGACTGGGTATGCCTGTCCGCCAGATGGTCAACTAAACCCGGAAAAGCCCTTGGGGCCGGGCTTCCCCGAGAACGAATTGATCAACAACGCCTTCAGTGGGTGCTAACGAAGAAATCATTCGGCGCTATGTGAGACACCAAAATAGAGCTTCAAGGCAGGAGGAGGAGAGGCAGCAAGGCCTGAATCTCCCCACCTAAGTGGAAAGCCCCCTTCTAGGGGGCTAATCGAAAGCCACCTGCTATGCAGGTGGTTTTTTACTATCTCTGCACCTGCGACGCCTAGGGTCTTTCATCCACATTCAAATAAAACGATGACGAGTAGTCTCCCGCTTGTATCCGGTAGATGTTATAGGGCATGGTGACGACAGAGATGTCGAATCGCTTGCACGTTCCTCCTCCAGGGGCTGGCGAGTCAGGGAGTGGTGAAAAGTCATAGAGCTTCGGTATGTTAGAGCAAAAACCATAATTCAACTCGCCACAGTATTGCTTTTCGTTCCCTGAATTGGTCAATCCCAGCGTTCTGGAGATAATTCTGTATCGAATAATGGCGTTTGCCGCATCCAGAACCGAATCAGAGCGATTAGCCAATACAAAAACACCTGGCGTCCGGACTCCATATGCACTTTCTGAATCAAGAGAATCTGGATACGAAACGTCCTGACCGACAACTTTTATGGTTAGATTTGAATAATCCGGAGCTTCCAGACAAAAGTCCAGGCTGCCCGTTCCGTACTGGTTCTCCGTATCCAGTGAAACAAAGTTAATGGGAAGAACTTGTCCCTCTAAAGCATGCAGTTTGACAGGCGCTTCCTCAGCATCATCCCCATCAGAACGCATCACCGTAACATTTATCCGAACCGAAACATTTAAAATAAGAAATCGCTCATGCCAGTCCATAAATGGTGCATTGAACGTAGCCGTATACTGACCATTAGGAAGCTTAGCAAAGTCTGAGAATCTAAGCCTTAAGCCGACCCTTCGTCGATTTAGGTGCTGGAAGTGGTCGGGCACATCCGCTACTATTCCACCTCTTCCAGACATGCATCGATGAAGATGATTATCTTCATGCTGAAAACTGCATCCAAATTCCGCCAGGTACATTTCATCCGTATCGTTACTATATACGGCAAGCGGCAGAATTCCGACACCTTTAATATACCAAGTTGGGTTCCAGTTGCTCGCTGCTGGAAGCATGTAAGCCGCATTCGCCCAAAGCAGAAGATCATTACGGAGCATCGAATACTCCTCTTTGACACAGTCCCTAAACGTATCATTAGGCAGACAGCTTACTGCAGGTAAGTCTAACCAAAACCACTCTCTATAGTTATCTGTTGTTTTAGATGCATCGACAGTGATGTTGTGCGTTTCAGTATGAGTGGAGCCACGATAGACCGCATTAGCGGATCCTGTACCGACTATAAAAAACAGCGTTGCAATGTAAAGTGTTATTATTGATGCTCGTTGCAGATTAAGTTTGTACATAAACGTGGCTCCCAAAACAATAACTCAGGTATTGTGACAACAACATGATAACGATCATAACCAGTCATACCTCGTTAGTGAAAATACATCGTCTCCGAGACAAACTGGAAAGATAAGCGCTTTCTATTCCTGATTTATCAATCAGTAAGAAATTTCCGTCCCGTTATCATCTCTAAATCCGTAATTTTCCGTGTCACAGCCTGGCATTATTTCAATGCTCGTTCCCGGGTAGATCCTAAACTCGGAACGCTCTTCCGAGTTGCAAGTCGTCTGAACATGCAGCCTGACGTTTCCGACATTCGTAAATTGTTTGACACCATTTTTATCCGAGCGATACAGAAGAGTCGGCTCCTTGTGCACTGGCAATACACGAAGCAACACTCCGTAAGAAACGTTTATCGTCATTCCTTTGTCAAAAGACGAAACCGGTACAAAGCGGATTCGATATAGCTTCTCAGACTGTATATTACTGTTGGGAAGTAACAGCCTCACCTGCTTAGATTCTCCCGGTCCCACTTTAAAACGACGCGGGTAGACCGACATATCGAGAGAATCGGTGTTCTCAACCTTCATCTCTTTTTCTTCTGGCGTGCCAGGATTCAGCAGTTGATAGAGGTTAACTCTGACAAACTCATCATGCTTCGATGTGTTAGTTACCTTTATCACCCTGGAGACCAACTCTTCCTCAGTCCCATAAAGCTCCATTGGCTTAACCGAGATCCCAAACGCGGAAGAGCAGAATAACAAAAAAAGCAAAGGGAAAATTTTACTCACAACGTACACTCCCTAATGAATAATAGATATCGCTATAGATTCTCATATTGTTGTACCGGCAAAGCAGGATTTCATCATTGACTGACGCTTCAAACACTCCATCACTCAATAGGTCTTTCGATGTACAGGTAAATTCGTAATCACCATCTGAACCAAAGTTTCGATCGCATCCCTTTATCTTGATCGAACCCCTATCTGCCGACCCAATATCATTAAATGCGATGATAAACTTATCGCTATAAGTAAAATCAATTGTCCTGACATCGCCTTTGAAGATATCGATCAACTTTTCATTAATAAGTATGTCTGATAGCCTTGATTTATTAACTTCCGTGGATTTAACACTTAAGTTGTACCTTCCAGGTTCCAGCGGAAAGAACTTTTGTTCGCTGCCATCCAATCGATAGCTAATTACGCTATTCTTGCTTTTCAGCGTAACAGTCAATAACTCATCTGACGGGATGGTTCCGGTATCAAATATCACACCAGTATCCGTATAGGCAGTTTGGTGAGACCTGAAACTGTATGACCTGTCGTTAACAGCCAAAAGGTAATCGTGCGCCAGGGAAAACTGGTTACGGGACTGCGAAAACGAGCCACTTCCATAAAAGGCGCCAAAGTCTGAGCCATATCGTGCTGATACAGAGGCATGGTGACTGGTCGCCAGTTTGCTTCGGGTTACTCCCGCCCGTGCACTCAGAGACAGATCATCGAACCGCGTTGAGTAGCCCAGTGAGTGCCCTTGTGTCGGGTAGGAGGTTTCCCTGAACAGATCGTCATTGTATGAGGCATCGTAACTCATTGAGTGTTGACCCTGGCTGTAACTCAGATTAAAGCCTACATACAGATTCTCACTGTCCATGCCGCTCATAAAATTACTCATATCATCACGTTGCTCAAAACTCCCGTTCAAGCCAAGAGTGATACCATTGGAAAAGTGATGATATTTGTTTAATGACACACGATTTGTTTGAGCTCGAACGCCGGAGGTAGCGTAATCCACGTACTTATAGTTGTAGGTAGCAAAGACCCCAAAGGGCAATTGAACCGACATGTAGGCGTTCAGGTCATCAAAGCAGTTATATGAGAGAAATTGATTCTGCTCACTGCAATCTTTGGAATCAACCGAGCGATATTCGAGACTGCTGTACACACGAGAGAAAGGACTGGCGGAAATTCGGGTCCCATATCCAGACTCCCCATTCGTTGCCACAGCACCGTATAGTTGAAACATCAAAGGGCCGAACGACTTTTGATACTCCAACTCCGACGAAACGTCACCAAGTTCGGCAAAATAGGAGGTTTGAAAGTCGATGTCGCCATAGTGTGAGTTAAGGGCAGACTTAAGCGTCACCGCTCCCTGATACGCTCCGTTTATCTCTTTTGCTCCAAGCGCCAACTTCAGATATATCGACTGCTCATCAGCTCGAGCTAACGATTTTTTGAAGTAATTAATGGTCTCAGAATCCTCTGTCCCATCATTGTATCGCTTCTTTACCTCAACCAGATTCTGACCGTCATCCAACAGGCGGTCATCAATACGGTTAAAACCTGGCGCAAGATTAATGCCGGTAACAAAGCGGCCATTGGCGTATATCGACGCATACGCATAGCCTCGAGAGAA